>CBDCKM010000002.1:0-1095000 GCA_965218275.1 Alphaproteobacteria bacterium | reverse complement strand
CATCATGGAGAAGCTGAGGAGCGCCGCGAGCGGGTTGGCGAGATCCTGGCCGGCGATGTCGGGGGCGGACCCGTGCACCGGCTCGTAGAGCGCCTTGCGCCGCCCGCTCTCGTCCGGCGCGCCGAGGGAGGCCGACGGCAGCATCCCGAGCGAGCCGGTCAGCATCGCCGCGCAGTCGCTGAGCAGGTCGCCGAACAGGTTGCCGGTGACGATCACGTCGAACTGCCCGGGCCGGCGCACGAGCTGCATGGCGCAATTGTCGGCGTACATGTGTTCCAGTACGACGTCGGCATAGTCGGCTGCGTGCAGCGCGGTCACCTCGTCGCGCCAGAACTTGCCGGATTCCATCACGTTGGCCTTGTCCACCGAGTGCACCCGGTTGCCGCGCCTGCGCGCGAGCTCGAATGCGACCCGGCAGACCCGTTCGATCTCGGGCGTGCTGTAGACCTCGGTGTCGAAGCCGCGCCGGGTGCCGTCGGGCAGCGTCTCCACACCGCGCGGCTCGCCGAAATAGATGCCGCCGGTGAGCTCGCGAACGATCATCAGGTCGAGGCCGCGCACCACCTCCTCCTTCAACGTCGAGGCCTCGACCAGCGGATCGAAGACCAGGGCGGGGCGCAGATTGGCGTAGAGGTCCATCTCCTTGCGCAGCCTCAGGATGCCCATCTCGGGCCTGGCGTGCCGTTGTACATCGTCCCACTGCGGCCCGCCCACGGCGCCGAAGAGCACGGCGTCGGCGGCGAGCGCGTCCGCCATGGTCTCGTCGCTGAGCGGCGTGCCGTGGGCCTCGTAGCTGGCGCCGCCGACGAGGCCGCTCCCCACCTCGAACGAGAACGAGCGCCGCGCCGCGAGCCATTCCATGACCCGTTCCACCTGGGCCATGACCTCGGGCCCGATGCCGTCGCCGGCAAGGATCAGAACCCGCCTGTTGCTGCCCATCGCCCCCTCCGCGCGCGCGCCGCCGGCGGCCAAAGCAAAGCGCCCGCAGGAACGCCCCGCGAGCGCTGCGGCCGCCCGTCGTCGCGCCGCCCCGTCGCCGCGCCGTTCCCTATCTGGTCCGGCGTGTTCGGTCAAGCGGCGGCGCCGCCGTGGACGGCTCAGCCGCCCGCGCCCGCAGCCGCTGCCTGCGGCGCGTCCTCCTCCGCCTGCTGCACCGCGAAGATCGAGGTGTAGCCGGCGGACCAGTCCGGCGGCATGAGGCAGGGCCGGGGGTCGAAGTGGATCCAGCGGGTGCGCCGGCCGCGCACGATCGTCCCGCTCTGGCGCGACTCGTTGACGTAGGGCGTCACCGGAAGCGCGTCGGCCGACGAGAAGGCGTTGAGCAGGAGCGGGCGCGAGCGCTCCGGGTTGGTGTTGGGGCGGGAGCCGTGGATCATGCGGCAATTGTGGACCGTCACCGAGCCGGCCGGTCCCTGCAGATAGACCGCCTTCTCGACCGGCACACGCGCGAGGTCGCGCTCGCCGATGGCGCCGGCCCAGCAGCCGTTGCCGTCATAGAGGTCGAACAGCTCGCCCTCGTGGCAGCCGGGGATCACGCCCATCGGCCCCATGCTGTCGTCCACGTCCTCCAGATAGACGCCGATGGTGAGCACGCTGTAGTTGGTGTGCGGCCAGTACTGGATGTCCTGGTGCCACTTCACCTCCTCGCCGCCGCCCGACCATTTGAAGTTGAGCTTCGAGTGGTGGAACATCACGTCCGCGCCGAGCAGGTCCTCGGCCAGGTCTGTGATGACGGAATCGCGGGCGAAGCGCCAATAGTCGGCGTGATGCGCCACCGGCTGGATCAGGCGCCTGAGCCGGGGCCTCTCGGCACAATGATCGGGTTCGATATCGAACTTCTCGGTGGCGGCGCTCAGGCTCCGGCTTTCCTCGATGAAGCGCTCGCTGAGGCCGCGCAGCGTCGCCAGCCAGTCCTCCGGCACGAAGCGTTCGAGCAGCAGGTAGCCGTCGCGGAAATAGGCCTCGCGCCGGGCCTCGGTCAGGACCTTGGGAGGATGGGCGAGCACCTGCTCGGGAGTCATGGCGGCGCCTCTCGCGGGGATGAGCCGGGCGGTCATGGTCTCACGAGCGGGCATTCCCTGCCAGACCGCTTTGGCGCATGATCGGCCGTCGCGTCGGCGCAACTGCAGCAGGACGGAGAGACCCATGGCGACCGTACTCCAGACCGACTTCGCCTGGCCCGACGTGAGCATCGAACGCGAGGTGATCGAAGGCGCCGGCCACAGGCTGGTCGCAGGCCCCTCTGCGCCGAGCCCGGCGGCGGCGGTGGAGGCCCTCGTCGCCGCGCACGATCCCGCCGCCATCCTCACCTGCTGGGCGGACATCTCGGCGGAAGCGATCCGCCGCCCCGCGGCGCTCAAGCTCGTGCAGCGGCTGGGCGTGGGGCTCGACAATATCGCGGTCGACGCCGCGACCGCGCGCGGCGCCTGGGTCGCCAACGTGCCGGACTATTGCGTGGAGGAGGTCTCGGACCACGCGGTGGCGATGGCATACGCCTGGCTGCGCGGCATCGTGCACTTCGACCGCGCGGTGAAGGCGGGTGAATGGGACCCCGCCGGCGCCCGCCTGCGGCGGGGGGCTACGCTCAGCGCCGGCATCCTCGGCCTCGGGCGGATCGGGCGCCGCACCGCACGCAAGCTCGCGGCCCTCGGCATGACCGTGCTGGGCCACGACATCGCCGCCGTGCCGGAGGACGTGCCGGCGCAGCGCGTCGGCCTCGACCGGCTTGCCGCGCAGTCCGACATCCTCGTGGTCCATCTGCCGCTGACCGAGGCGACGCACCATCTGGTGGATGCGGCCTTCCTCGCCCGCGTCAGGCCGGGGGCCTTCCTCGTCAATGTGAGCCGCGGCCCGGTGGTGGACAACGACGCGCTGATCGCCGCCCTGGAGGACGGCCGGCTCGCCGGCGCCGGCCTCGACGTGGTGGAAGGCGAGCCCAGCCCGCCCGCGGCGCTGGTCGCCCGGCCGGACGTGATCGCGACACCGCATGTGGCCTTCTCCTCCGACGCCTCGCTGGCGGAGCTCAGGCGGCGCGGCGCCGAGGAGGTGGTGCGCGTGCTCGCCGGCGGCGCGCCGCAGAACCCGTGCAACAACCCGTGCAACCGGATCGATTGACCATGCCGGGGAAGAACCGGCATACACTCGCGCCGGACAGGGATAGGGAGGGGCCGATGACCGCGCCCAAGCCCGCGATCGTCGATCAGGCCGACCTCGGCTGGGAGGGGTCGCACGACGGCGGCCTCGCCGCCGGCAACGAGATACGCTGGAAGCTGCTGATCGCCGGCGAGCGAACGGAGAGCACGGGCCTCGTCACCGGGATCGCGGAAATCCTGCCCGGCGGGCAGCTCCTGCGCCACCGCCACGAGCCCGAGGAGACCTACTACATCGTCGGCGGCCGCGGGGAGATGGAGATCGAGGGTCGCGCGACGCAGGTGGGGCCGGGCAGCGCCGTCTATATCCCGCCCGACGCCCTGCACGCGCTGCGCTGCGCCGGCACGGAGCCGCTCGTCTTCGTGTTCTCCTTCCCGCGCGACCGCTTCGACAAGATCGTCTATCACTTCGAGCGTTAGCCCGGCTTTCTCACCATGGTCATGGTGAGAAAGCCGGGCCAGCCCGAGCCCGTCCCGGACGGACCCGGCCCAGGCCGCGGCCGCGGTGCGGCGCCCCGGTCGGGAGCCGGGATCGGCAAAATTGTTAACTTTGTTTGTTGAAACAGAGCGTTACGCGAAATTGGGTTCGATTTGTAATTTCAGCAATTTTCGTCCTCGCTTCCCTGGCCACGCGCCCCCGGCGACAGGAGCCGGAGGAGACTATCGCGGAATTCCCACGCGCTCCCCCCGGCCCTGGTCCGGCCCGACACTCACCATCGCCGCGGGCCGCGGGCTTGTTCGGCGTCGTCAAAGGGGTCACCATGCGGGAGCCTGCGGCGCATCGTGCGCCCCGCGCGCGTGGATACACCTCGCACGGGCGCAGGCGCGGGCAGTGTCCGCACGAACCACGACAACGGTCCAGGGAGGCATTGATGGCCGAGCGCAGGGGTAAGCGCAGCAGGAATCTCTAATTTCCGCTCTCGCGGCGCCACTTCATCGCGGGCGCGGCGGGCGCGGCGATCATTGGGGCACCGGCGGTGCTGCAGGGCCTGACGCGCCGGGCCAGGGCGCAGGAGAAGGGCGTGATCCGCATGCTCTTCACGGCGCCGACCATGATCCCGGGCGACTGGACCCGCTTCGAGGCGGACACCGGGCTCAAGATGGAAGACACGGTCATCAAGGACGACCCCGGCATCTTCCTCACCGAGGTCGAGGTCAACGACGCCGGCGACCGCTTCGACCTGATCTCCACCCTCTCCGGCGTGGAGCAGAGCCTGATCGACGGCGGCTACATCACCCAGGCCGAGACCGGCGCGGTCTCCAACTGGGGCGGGATGCCGGACAGCATCAAGGGGATCCCCTATCTGGTGCGCGACCTGAGCCCGGACGGCGGCAAGGTCTGGGGCATGCCGCTCGCCATGAACGCCGACAGCTTCGGTTGCCTGCCGGCCAAGCTGAACGAGCCGCGCCCGCCGGAGGAGGCCTCCTGGTCGCTGGTGTTCGAGAGCGAGAAGACCATGGGGCGCTCGTCGACCGGCGACAACTACATCTATCTGTGGGAGGCGCTGGCCTATCTCAAGAACTCGGGCCAGCTGGAGGGGGCGGACATCCTCAACCCCTCGCCCGACGAGGCGCGGGCGACCGCCGATTTCCTGATCGAGCGCAAGCAGGCCGGGCAGTTCCGCAACTTCTGGAAGATCTTCGACGACCAGGTCGCCGACATGAAGAACGGCGAGGTCGATGCCATCCGCTGCTGGGAGCCGGCGGTGCGCGAGGCCAACAAGGCCGGCGGCGACTGGGTCTACGCCAACGCCAAGGAGTTCTACACCAAGTGGCTCCACGCGGCCTACATCCCGTCCCAGGTCGAGGACCGCGGCAATCTCGAAGAGGTCTACACCGCCCTCGAATGGTTCCTGAGCGGCGGCTACGCGTCGACGATCACGCCGCTCCGGGGCCACCTCAACGGCCGCCCCGACCTCGCCGTGGAATACGCCGACAGCAACGGGATGGAGGACATCTCGACCGAGATGGCCGCCGCCCAGGACAAGATGAAGCACAAGTTCGCCAAGGAGGATTTTTGGTTCAGCGCGGTGCCCGAGAACCTGCAGGAAATGCAGGCGCAGATGGACCGCGTGCTCAACGCATAAATCCCGGCACGCGTCCGCACCGGGCCCGCCCCGCCGCACGAGAGGGCGGGGCGGGCCTCGGCCCTCCTAAGCCAAGCCGCGATGGCCACCGCGCCGACCGCCAACGAGGACATCCTGCGCCGCCTGCTGCCGCGCCTGCCGGCGGGCGTCTGGTCGCTGTCGGGCTTCAGCGTGGTCTGGTTCGGCGGCATCGTCATCCCGCTGCTCGCGATCATCCTGGTCTCGTTCTTCCAGGGCCGCGGGATCAGGATCAACGTCGATCCCACCTTCCTGCAATACGAACGCTTCTTCTCCTACGGCGGCAGCGATCTGCTCGCGCGCTCGGTCCGCATCGCGGCGACCATCACCGCCATCGAGCTGCTGATCGCCTTCCCCTTCGCGCTGTGGCTGGCGAAGGGCTGCAGGAACAACACGGTGCGCCTGCTCACCTTCACCGCGCTGACCGTGCCCTTCTTCCTGAGCCCGGCGGCGCGGGTCATCGTCTGGCGCTCGGTCCTCGGCATCAACGGCGTGGTCAACCAGGCGCTGCTGGCGTCCGGCGCGGTGGACGAGCCGGTGACCTGGCTGATCTTCTCCGAGTTCGCCGTGCATTTCGGCTTCCTCGGCGCCTTCTTCCCGACCATGGTGTGGCCGATATTCCTCTCCATCAGCCTGATCGACAACGACTTCCTCGAAGCCAGCTACGACCTCGGCGCGCATCGCTTCAGGACCCTCGTGCACATCATCGTCCCCCTCGCGCTGCCCGGCGTGGTCGCCGGCTTCGTCTTCACCTTCATCCCGATGCTGGGCGACACGGTGGTGGCGCAGCATATGGGCGGCAACAATGTGCTGATGCTGAGCGCCCAGGTGCAGAGCCTGATCGGGGTCTCCAACTTCCTGGTGGCGGCCGCGCTGGCTGCGGTCGTGCTCGCCATCATGCTGGCCTTCCAGGTCCTGCTCTGGGCCGCGCTCCGGCCCGTGGGCGGGCTCAACGAAGTCTTCGCGAACCTCCGCCGATGATCTGCCGATGACCGTGCCCGCCGCCGACGCCATCGCCTACGCACGGGTGCGCCCGCCCTTCTGGCGGCGCGTCGTCGACGGCCTGCCGCGCGGCACCGGCCTCTTCTTCGGCTACGGCGTGCTCTTCATCCTGTACCTGCCGATCGTCTGGCTGATGATCCTCTCGATCAGCGGCGAGCCGCTCACCGGCATTCCCGGCGACTGGACGCTCACCTGGTACGAGGACGTGATCTATGCCGACATCGCCCAGCGCGACGGCGAGGCCTATGGCAGCAACTTCCGCGTGGGCGATCCGCTGCTGCTGTCGATCGCGCTCGCCTTCGCCACCTCGGCGGCGTGCGTGATCGGGGTCCTGATCGTCGGCCCCGTGCTGCCGCGCGTGAAGCGGCGCGGGCCGCTGCTCATCGGCTTCCTGATGCCGCTGATGGTGCCGGGCATCGTCGCGGGCGTCGGGCTCTTCATGTGGTACCGCCTGGTGATCCACGTGAAGATGGGGGTGTGGTCGCTGGCGCTGGCCCATTTCGTCTGGGCCTTCCCCTTCGCGCTGCTGGCGATGCTGGTGGTCGCCGCGCGCTTCGACATGCGGCTGATGGAGGCGGCGGAGGATCTGGGCGCCAGCCGCTGGCAGCGCTTCTGGCAGATCGAGGTGCCGATCCTCAAGCCCGGCATCTTCGCCGCCGGCTTCTTCGGCTTCCTGCTATCGTTCAACGAGCTGCCCTTCAGCATCTTCATGCGCGCAGGGCAGGACACGCTGCCGCTCTACTTGTGGATACAATCGGGGCGCACAACACGACCGTACCGCTGATCTATGCGATGAGCACGCTGGTGACGATCGCGAGCATCGGGCTGACCTTCCTCGCGATCAAGCTTGCCTTCGGAGGAGGCCGACATGGCACACAGTGAAGCAGCCGCGCCGCACGCCGCCGCGCCCGGCGGCGAGCAGATCCTGCAGGTCGAGCACGCGACCCATCGCTTCGGCGATGTGGTCGCCCTCGACGACGTGTCGATCACGGCGCGGCGGGGCGAGTTCCTCACCCTGCTGGGGGAGAGCGGCTCCGGCAAGACGACGCTGCTCAGGATCGTCGCCGGGCTGGAGCACCCGACCCGGATCGCGCGCATCGCCATCGACGGCGAGGATGTCTCGGCAATACCCGCGTCGCGGCGCAACTGCACGACGGTGTTCCAGCACTACGCGCTCTTCCCCCACATGTCGGTGGGCCAGAACGTCGAGTACGGCCTGCGCGTGCGCGGCATCGACAGGGAGCATCGACGCAAGCGGGCGGAGGACGCGCTCGCCCTGGTGCGCCTGCTGGACAAGTACGGGCGCAGGGTGCACCAGCTCTCCGGCGGCGAGCGCCAGCGGGTGGCGCTGGCCCGCGCGCTGGTGACGGAGCCCGCGATCCTGCTCCTCGACGAGCCGCTCGGCGCGCTCGACGAGAAGCTGCGCGTCGACATGCAGGTGGAGCTCCTCGACCTGCACGAGAAACTCGGCCTCACCTTCATCTACGTCACCCACTCTCAGGAAGAGGCGCTCACCATGAGCGACCGGATCATCCTGATGCGGCGCGGGCGCGTCGTGCAGGAGGGGCCGCCGACGGATCTCTTCGACCGCCCCGCGACCCGCTTCGTCGCGGACTTCATGGGGGTGGAGAACCTGCTCGAGGGCACCGTCGAGAGCGTGGCCGACGGCACCGCCAGCGTGCGCATCGGCGCCCATCTCATCAGCGGCGCCTGGAGCGGCACCGGCCCGGCCGAGACCGGTGCGCCCGCCTGCATCGCGGTGCGGGCGGAGCGGGTCAGGCTTGCCCCTCGCGGCACCGCTATCGACGAGCCCGGCGTCAACCGGCTGCCCTGCACCAGCGGGGCGACGATCTACAAGGGCAAGTATCTCGACCAGACGCTGGAGACCGACATCGGCCCGGTCAAGGCGCGCATCTGGGACCGCGGCGTCGATGTCGCCGATCTGCGGGCGCTGTGGTGGCGCGAATCCGAATGTGCCATCACCTCGGCCGCAAACGGCGCCGGCGCGGGCTCCGCCGGGGCGGACGCCGACGGCCCCTGATCACGCCTCGGCCGCGGCCAGCGCCTCGATCTCGATCAGCCAGCGCTCATCGGCCAGGCCGGCGACGATCAGCAGCGTGGACGCCGCCCGATGGCCCCCCAGGTGGCGGTCCCGGATGGTGCGGTAGGCCGCGAGGTGGGCGCGGTCCACCAGCAGCGCGCGAACGATCACCAGGTTTGCCATGGTCATGCCGGCGGCGGCGAGCAGGGCGGCGATGTTGCGCCAGACCTGCGCGTTCTGCGCCTCGAATCCGTCCGCCAGCGTGCCGTCCGGGGCGGCGCCCACCTGGCCCGAGATGTGGAGCCAGCGCCGGCCCGGCCCCACCTCCGCCGCCTGGCTGTAGAACGACGCGGGCGACGCGACGCCATCCGGATTGTGAAGCGTGATCATCGATCCCCTCCCTGCCAGGCGCCGCCGCGGCGCGGTCGGTCATACTGCCACGGGGGATGAGGGCCGGAGAAGGCGCGGGAGATCGGCGGACAGGCGGGATGCGCCCGCCATTGACGGTTCCCCGATCTTCGTGCCGCGACTATCGTCGCGTATGATGAAGCGTCGTTGACAAGGTCGATCGGGCGGTCGCCATGGAAATCACCGAAACCAGCATCAGATCCGCTCTGGGAACGCTGCAGGATCTGCCGACCCCGGTCAGCGGGTGGCAGGTCGAGACCGGGCCCGACTCCACCGACGACCCGGCCGTCTGGGTGTGGGTCATTCTCGAGAACGAGGAAGTCGATTTCGGGATCCGGTCGCGACTGCGTGACATGGTGCGCGATCTGGTGCGCCGGGAGACCGGGACCGATATTTGGGTCTATGTCCGCTTCCGCTGGGCTTCGGAGGTCGAACAGGCGTCGTGAGCCTGCACGCGGACCTGTTGACGCAAGCCCGACAGCTCGCGGTCAAGGAACCGCGGCGGCCGTTGCAGGCGAGCCTGCGTCGGGCGGTGTCGGCGTCCTACTACGCTCTTTTTCACTTTCTGGTCGACGAAGCGACGAGGCGCATGCTTCCTGGCCATGATCGGGCCGCTCTCCGCCACTGCCTGGCGCGTGCGTTCGGCCACGGCGACATGAGACAGGTAGCACAGCGGTTTTCGGACAACAATGTGTCACGAAAACTCCATCCCGGTTTGAATGGCCAACCGTTGCAACCGGCACTCGTCGGGGTTGCGGGCGCGTTTGTCGATTTACAGCAGGCCCGCCACGAAGCCGACTACGATCGCGCGCGTCGGTTCACGCGCGGCGAAGTTCTCGACCTGGTGAGCCGGGCGGAGCAGGCGCTCGCGGATTGGAACCGTGTCCGCGGGAGTATTCAGGCGGATACCTACCTGACGGGACTGCTCGCCTTCGGAAACATGCGCGGCTGACAGGCACCCGGAAGCCGCGCCGCCCGCGACGCCGGACGCCCCGTTCACACCATGGCGATCGCGTAGATCTCATGCAGGTAGCCTTCGAGGTAGAGGCCGGTGCAGCCGATCGGGGTCCAGGCGGGGCCGCGGCCGGGGCGGAACAGCTCGTGGCCCACCGCCATCACGGTCTCCCAGGCTCTGGGGTCCTTGTGGAAGGAGACGATCTCGACGATGTCGTCGAGGCCGGCGCCGTGCTTCTCCAGCACGCCGCGGATCTGGCTGAAGCAGTAGTGGGCCTGGGAGGCGGTGTCGCCGCGGGCGATGATGTTCTGCTGTCCGTCCGAGGCGACCTGGCCCGAGATGCCGATGAGGCGCCCGCCCTTCTTGCGGCTCGCGCCGGAGATGCGCTGCGTGTGCCAGTGGATGCTCGGCAGGTTGTGCGCGACGCGGGGGCCTTCGCTGAAATCCGCGATCGCCCGGTAGCAGCCGACCTGGCCCAGCCGGTGCAGGCCGGTCATGCCGATCGCCGTGTAGGAGGTGGCCTCGCCGATGGGCAGCCCCGCGACCGTCTCGTTGCACCAGGTGTCCACCGCGGCGTCCATGCCGCGGGCGTCGTGATTGAAGCAGATCATGTCGACGATATCGTCGAGCGAGCCGCCCGCCGCTCGCATCACATCCTTGAGCCGGTCGTAGCAGAAGCGCGCCTGCGCCATGTGGTCGGCCGGCGCCACCACCGCGCCGCCATCGTCGGCGGCGACGATGCCGCTGGTGAAGAGCGTGTCGCCCTTGCGGCAGGCGGCGGACATCGGCAGGTCCGCCATCCAGCCGAAGCCGGCGGGCGTCACTCCCTCCTTGCGGCCGGCGCCGGGATGGGCGATCACGCGCACCACCACCTCGATGCCGGGATCGTGCGCGCCGACCATGCCGAGCGCGGTCCACGCCGGGTAGGGCGCCGAAAACACCTCGCGGCCGACGGCGAAGGCGGCGTCCATGGTGCGCGGGTCCTTGTGGAAGGACATCACGTCGAGCACGTCGTCGATGCCGGCGCCCGCCGCCTCCAGCAGTGCACGCACGCGGGCGAAGGCGTTCCGCGTCTGGGCGGCGGGGTCGCCTGCATCCGTCACCCGGCCGTCGTCGGTCAGGCTCGCCTGGCCCGAGAGGAACAGCAGATCGCCGGCTCCGACCGCCGCCGAGGCCGGCCGTCCGCTCATCCAGGCTTCGCTCGCGGGCGTGAGATGGGTGCGATCGTCGGCCATCCTGGGGTCCTCCTCTCGGCGGCTAAGGGCGCCGGACGACGGGCAGGTCGATGAAGGACGGGCGGGCGCCGTCGTGGAACAGGGTCTGGTGCGCGGGCACGAGGTCGAAGGCGTGCTCTGCCCCGATCGGCCCGCCGGTATTGGGGTTGCGGTCGAAGGCGGGGTAGTTGCTGCTCGACACCTCGACCCGGACCCGGTGCCCGGCGCGGAAGAGGTGGCAGATCACCCCCACATCGACGCTGAACGCGTAGACCCGGTGGGACTCCAGCGGCAGCGCGGCCGCGCGGCTCTCGCGAAAGCGGCCGCGGATCACACCCTCGAACAGGTTGATCGAGCGCCCGCCGGGCTCAGCGTCGCAGAGCTTCACCGTGAAGTCGGTGTCGGCGGCGCTGGTGGCCGCGCTGAGGCGCGCCGTGACGAAGCCGGCGGCGAAGAGCGGCGCCTCCAGCGGGGCCGAGCTGTAGACCAGCACGTCGTTGCGATACTCGACCGGGCGCTGGTCCATCGGCCCCATGGGCGCGGTCGCCGGCAGGCAGCAGGAGTGGCCGCCCATGCTCGGCACCGGATCGAAGGGGTTGTAGACGAAGAAGTCCGGCGCCTCGTCGCCCGGCGCCTCGCGATCGAGGGCGCCGTCCCCGCTCAGCGAGTTGGCGCGGCCTGCGCTGTGCAGATACCAGCGCTCGCTGCCTGCGCCGGCGAGCGGCCAGGCGTCGGCGTCGTGCCAGCGGTTCTCCCCGGTGACGAAGAGGCGGACGGGAGGCAGCGCCTCCAGCCCGCTGCGGTCGTCCTTGAGCCAGGCGTCGAACCAGGCGCGCTCGTAGACGCTGATCGTGTTCTTCGCCTCGTCGCCGAAGTCGATCTCGCCGACCTGCTGCGTCCAGGGGATGTGATACCAGGGGCCGACGATCAGCCGGTGCTCGGCCCGGCCGGCGGCGCTCAGCGCCTCGTAGGCCGCGATGGTCTGGGGGATAAAGCTGTCGTACCAGCCGCTGACGTGGAGGCAGGGCACGTCGATCCGCCCGAGGCGGGGGCCGAGCTCCCACTCCTCCCAATAGGTGTCCAGGGCCGGGTGGTCGACATAGTCCTTGAGGAAGGGCAGCAGGTCCGGCGTCTCGAGGAAGGGGATGTCCCTGAGCGAGAGCGCCGCCGGCCAGCAGCCGCCCGACGCCTGCGCCGCGCCGATGGCGCCGAGGACTTGCCTGTCGCCGCGTCTTCGCGCCGCGTCGCCTGCGAGGATGAGCGCCCAGTCCATCACCGCGGCGAGGCCGAAGGTGCCGCCCACATGGGTGAAGCCCTCGTACATGCCGCCGGGGTAGAAGCCGGGCGCCATGGCGGCGAGATGCGGGGGCTGGAGGGCGGCGGCGAGCAGCTGGTTCACGCCGGGGATGGAGAAGCCGAAGCTGCCCACCCTGCCGTCGCACCAGGGCTGGCCTGCGCACCATTCGATGGTGTCGTAGCCATCCTCGGCATCGAGGCGGAGCGGGTAGAATTCGCCTTCCGAGGCGTAGCGTCCGCGGCTGTCCTCGATCACCACGGCGTAGCCGTGGCGCGCATAGACCGCCGGATGGTCGTAGACGTAGGTCTGGGCGACGCGCTTGTCGTAGGGCTGGCGCTGGACCAGGGCAGGGACCGGCCCGCCCGAGGCCGGGCGCCAGATGTCGCAGGCGAGGCGCACGCCGTCCCGCATCGTCACCGGAACGTCGGTCTCGACCACGATCCCGGCGGCCTCGCGCGCGTCCGTCATGTCCGCCCCCCCAACTCGCGCGGGAGTCTAGCCCGGATTCCGCCGCCGGTCGAAACGGGCGCCGGTCGAAACGGGCGGCGATTGACTCGTCCCGGCTGCGGGCGGCACACTCGCAAGCGGAGGACAGACACCCAATAACGGAAAACATAAGGGGAGGGAGACACGTGAGGATCATGGCAACGAAAGGGCTCGTCCGTTGGACGGTCGCCGCCGGCGTGGGTATCGCCCTCGCCGCCGGCGTGACGCTCGACAAGGCCGAGGCCAAGACCGACGACGGCAAGTTCCTCGTCTATTACAGCATGAGCTATGTCGGAAACGCCTGGCAGACGGAAGCCAAGAACACCGTCATCGCCATGGCCAAGGCGCCGCAGTACCGCGACCGGGTCGAGCTCCGGGTCCAGGCCTCGGGCGCCGACGCGCAGAAGCAGATCCAGCAGATGAACGCGATGATCGCGGCCGGCGCGGATGCCATCGTGGCCTTCCCGATCTCGCCGACGGCGCTCAACAAGGTCATCAGGAACGCCTGCAACAAGGGCGTGGTCGTGGCCGTGATCAACGGCGTGACCGAGCCCTGCGCCTATGTGGTGAAGATCGACGGTGTGGCTCTCGGCGACTACCGCACCCAGTACGTGATCGACCGGATGGGCGGCAAGGGCAACATCGTCGCCATTACCGGCGTGCCCGGCGTCTCCTACGGCGAGGACCACCACAAGGGCGTCAAGCAGGCCGTGGAGCGCAGCCCCGACGTCAACGTGCTGGCCGAGCTGGTGGGCATGTGGAGCCACTCCGAGGCCCGGCTCAAGATGCGCGAGCTGCTGGCCACCAAGAACTGGGGCGAGATCGACGGCATCGTGGCCCAGACCGGCTGCTACACCGTCTCCCAGATGCAGGTGGAGGACGGCTGGTGGCCCGAGAACCCGATCATCCCGTGTGCGGGCGAGTCGGCGAACGGCAACAGGCTGCAGATGCTTCCCGTGGATTCCGGGGTCGAAGGGGCGCTCGGCAAGGTCGGCCAGTCCATCGGCTCGGGCCTCTGGGCGGTGTCCTACACCTTCAAGACCGCCATGGAGGTGCTCGACGGCAACGAAGAGGTGCCGCACTTGCGGTGGTACACCGGCGTCGAGGTCACCCAGGACAATGTGAAGCTCTGCGAGAACGGCACGGCCGAGGAGTTCGCGGCCGGGTGCAACACCATCAAGCCCGGCATCGTGCCCCCTGACTATGCCATCGACTTCTGGTCGCCGCAGGTGCCCGAGCTCGGCTTCCGCGCGGCCACCGAAGGGATGCTGGACGACGAAAGCTGAGGGTCCGGCGGCTCGTCCGCCATGATCCACCACTGCCGCGCCGGGGCCGCCCGCGAGACCAGCGGCGCCCCGGCGCAACTTTTTCCACGCGGGCGCGCATGAACGATGCGGCGCCCGCCATTGAGCCCGCCATCGAGGTAGACGGCCTCTCCAAGCGCTTCGACGCGACCGTCGCCCTCGACGATGTATCGTTCTCGATTCCGCAGGGCGAGATCCGCGCGCTGATCGGCGAGAACGGCGCCGGCAAGTCCACCCTCGTCAAGATCCTGGCCGGACTGGTCCGCGAGGATTCGGGGTCCATCCGCATGTTCGGCGACGACGCGGCCATCGGCCGCCCCGCCCGCGCCCACAGGCTGGGCATCCAGACCGCCTTTCAGGAAATGACCCTGATCGACGACATGACGGTCACCCAGAACATGCTGCTGCCCTACGAGCCGCTGGTGGCGGGGCAGATCGACCGGCGCGGGAGCAAGCGCGCGGTGGTCCGCCACTTCGCCCGCCTCGGCCTCGACGAGGTGGACCCCAACGCGCTGGTGGGCGACCTCGCGCTGTCCACCCGCCAGAAGATCGAGATCGCCAAAGCAGTGGCGCGCGAGCCCCGGGTGCTGCTGCTGGACGAGCCGACCTCGACGCTGTCCGCCGCCGACGTGGACTGGCTCGGCGGCCTGATCGAGAGCCTGCACGAAGACGGCGTGACCATCGTCTTCATCTCGCACCGCATGGCCGAGGTGCGGCGCTTCTGCCAGAGCCTCACCGTGCTCCGCAACGGCCGCCACGTCGGCTCCTACGGCATCGACGAGGTCGGCGACGACGAGGTGGTGCGCCTGGTCATCGGCCGCTCTCTCGGCGCGATCTATCCCGAGCGCGAGGACTACCGCCGTGCCGACGCCGACGTGCCGGCCTTCGCCGGCGAGGGGCTCAGGATCGCGGGCACGCTGGACGATCTCTCCCTCCAGCTCTGGCCCGGCGAGGTGCTCGGCATCGGCGCGCTCCAGGGCATGGGCCAGCGCGAGCTGTTCGAGGCGCTCTTCGGCGAGCGCGGCGTGGACGGCGGCACCGTCAGGCTCGCCGGCCGGCCGCTGACCCTCGCCTCGCCGGCGGACGCGGTGCGCGTCGGCATCAGCATGGTGCCGGAGGACCGCAAGACCGAGGCGCTCTTTCTCAAGCTCACTGGCGGCGCCAACGCCTCGATCCCGATCATCGACCGCTTCGCTGCGGCAGGCTGGATCCGCCGCAAGGCCGAGGCCGCGGCGGTGGACGAGGTGCTGAACGACCTGCAGGTGCACCCGCGCGCGCTCTACAAGACCGTCTCGTCGTTCTCCGGCGGCAACCAGCAGAAAATCGCCATCGCCAAGTGGCTGCTGGCGCGGAGCCGGGTGCTGCTCACCTTCGACCCGACGCGCGGCGTCGATATCGGCACCAAGCACGAGATCTACGTGCTGATTCGCGCCCTCGCCGAGGCCGGCGCCGCCATCCTCTATTACACGACCGAGATACCGGAGCTCGTGAACATCTGCGACCGGGTGCTGGTCATGTACCGGGGGCGCATCGTCAAGGAGCTGGCGGGCGGCGCGATCACCGAGCAGGCGATCATGGGCTACGCGCTCGGCGCCGAACGGGACGCGGACGGGACGCAGACGCAGGCACCGGCGGGGGCGGGCGGGTGAGCGACATGCCGCTCGGGTCCCTGCCGCGCCTCTCCTGGCAGCAGGGGCTGGCCCGCAACCGGCGCCTGCTGGTCGCGGTCGCGGCCTTTGCCGGCATCGTCATCTGCCTGGACGTGATCTCGCCCGGCCCGATCAGCTATTTCGAGATCAGTTTCATCTCGTCCAACACCGGCCCGCTCGCCTTCGCCGCCATGGGCCAGACCGTGGTGTTCCTGATCGGCGGCTTCGACCTCTCCTGCGGCGCCGTGCTGTCACTCGTCAACGTCATCATGGCGCTGCACACCGGCGATTCCCTTTGGAGCCAGGTGCTGATGTGCTTCGCAGGCCTCGGCATCGGGGCGGCGGTCGGCGCGGTCAACGGCTTCTTCATCGCCTACGGCCGGCTGCAGCCGGTGGTCGTGACGCTGGCCGTGATGTTCATCATCCTCGGCCTCAACCTGCTGCTCATGCCGGACCCGGGGGGCTACATCCCCTACGGCCTCTCGATGGTCTTCACCGGCGACCTGATCCCCGACGGCTTCCCCGCCGCGCTCCTGGTCATCCTGCTGGCGCTCGGCTTCTGGGCGTTCATCAAGCGCTCGCGCTTCGGCACCGCGCTCTATGCCGTCGGCAGCAACGAGGACGCCGCCTTCGCCAACGGCATCTCGGTGGCGCGGACGAAGTTCCTCGGCTACACGCTGGCCGGCACCTTCTACGGCGCCGGCGGGGTCTTCCTCAGCGCCCAGACGAGCTCCGGCGGCCCGCTGGTGGGCAGCGGCATGCTGCTCCTCATCTTCGCCGCGACGATCCTTGGCGGCACCCGCATCGGCGGCGGCGAGGGCGGCTGCCTCGGCACGGTGTTCGCGGCCTTCACGCTGATGCTGATCTCGAACGTGCTGATCGTGCTCAACTGGTCGCCCCACGTCATGCCGATCACCGAGGCGGTGATCCTGCTGCTGGCGGTGATCGGCGCCTCGATCGGCCGCGACACGTCCCTGGCCGAGTACTGGCGGGTGACCGGCCTCAAGATATCGGGGCTGCGCCACCGCAGCCTGCCCTCCTTCCACCGCGGGGTACGGGCGGATGCGGGCGCGGATGCGGGCCGGCCGGCGACGCGCTGGACCCCGCGCGCGAGCGACGAGCTCAAGGGTCCGGCGCTCTGGCAATGGACGACCAGGAACTGGGACGTGCTGCGCCTGATGGTGCCGGCCTGGACGCTCCTGGTGGTGGTCTACATCCTCGTGGTGGGCGTGATCGGCGGCGAGAGCGTGAGCGTCCACTACCTCAACTCGCTGCTGACGCTCGGGCTCTTCCTCGCCGTCCTGGGCTTGGGGCAGGGCGCGGTGGTGCTCACCGGCGGGCTCGACCTCTCGGTGCCGCACACGCTGGCCTTTACCGGCGTGGTGCTGGCCGCGGTCTGCAACGGGATGGACGGGCCAGCCTACTGGGCGGTGCCGATGGTGCTGGCGATCGGCGTCGGCGTCGGTCTCTTCAACGGCATCGGCGTGGTGCTGTTCGGGATGCCGGCGATCGTCGTCACGCTCGCCACCAACGGCATCATGCAGGGCGCCGGCCTGCTCTTCACCGGCGGCATCCCGACCGGGCGCTCGCCGCCGACGCTGGTGTGGTTCTTTACCGAGCGGCTCGCCGGCCTCGCCCCGGCCTCCTGGTTTCTCATCGGCTTCGCCGGCGTGGCTTATGTGGTGCTGCACCGCACCACTTTCGGGCGGCGCGTCTTCGCGGTCGGCAACAACGCGCGGGTGGCGCGGCTCTCGGGCGTGCGGGTCGACTGGACGGTCCTCGGCGTCTATGCGATGAGCGGCTTCTGCTCGGCGCTCGCCGGCGTTCTGATGACCGGCTTCTCCACCGTCTCCTTCCTCAACATGGGCCAGCGCTTCCTGCTGCCGGTGATCGCCGTCGTGCTGGTGGGGGGCACACTCGCCACCGGCGGGCGCGGGCACTATCTCGGCATCCTCGGCGGCGCGCTGCTGCTGACCGCGGTGGGCACCCTGGTCTCCGGCTCGGAGCTTCACTTCGCCTGGCGCGACATCATCTTCGGCATCGTCGTCCTCGGCGCCGTGCTGACCCTGCGCGAACGCGCGACCTGACACCTGCGCGGCGCTGAGCGCCCGAGGGGGCAGACGTACTGCTTCTTGTTTTCCTACCCACTGACGCAATTCGCCACAGAATTGTTGCTCATCTACTACTGCGTTCACTTCAACGACCACGGTTGCTGTCCGCAGAGCCTATCCCCCGATTTTGCCCATCAAACTCGCATCAAGTCAGACAACCGCACTTGCTCCATACCGGTACCTTCGTGCAGCACCACGATGTGGTCCGGTTCCGACATGAACCACGCGAACGAACGCCATGCCAGCTCACTCACCGAGGACTTGAACGCTGCATCGTCGCGGTCTGCGTAGGCTGTTAGGAACGCCACTTGGCTCTCGCTGAACCCGGCTTCCTTCGCGATCGCCATCAACGCTTTCTGCCGCGGTTCGCTTATCGGTCCGGCCGTTGCGACTACCTCTACAAACACCAGAAGCGGCTCGGCCGGTCCGAGATCCACCAGAATCAGGTCCGGTAGACTCCGGTCTGGCCGGATCGTCAGGCCGATGTCCTGGGCCAGTCGGTCATCACGTGCCACCACCTGATTCCGGCTCTCGCTCAACCAGATCACGCCTGGTTGTTCAAGGAACCGTGGAGCAAATCCCTCGACCACGGCTCTTGAGATCACGGAACTCGGCCCCGGCTCCATATGTCGGGTTTCGCCGCTCGGGAACGTCACAAGCACTGTTCCCTCGCGAGCAACAGCGCCGCGGCGTATGATCGCCACCCGTGCCAGTGCGCCCCTGGATAGGTTTGTAGTCTGCCATTCGTCGATCCCTGCTTGCAGTGCCTGTCCGGTCAAACCGGGATCGAACAGCCGTGCGAATTCCTCAGCCAATGCATAGCGCGGCCGCGGCGATGTCGTCGGCAAACCATCTCGCTCCTTCACCGCGCCCAGTCGTACCAGCCCCTCGCGCAACGTCTCGTCACGGATCGGCTCCCGGGTGTTCGCTGCGTACCACCGTCCTTCGACATAGCCCGCCGCCGGGCGCATCGACTCTTCCAACCAGGCTTTCCGGTCTACGTCTTCTGACAATCCTGCCTGAGCGGCGGTCATTCGCGTCACTTGATCCGGTCGTAGCCAGCACTCCGCACCTTGGACCGCGCCGATATACAGCATGACGAATACTGTCTTCACCGCGATATCACGGGTTACATAATGGCTCAATTAGTGAATCGTATGCGTTACTTCATCACGGCGGCGGCAAGGCAGGCGCGATCATTGGCGCCGGGGGCGAGGCCGACGAGGTGGAACCAGCTCAGATAGTTGTCCAGATAGCGGGTGGCGACGCCGCGGCGGGGTCGCAGGAAGTCCTTCCAGCGGCTGTGGCGGCTGTTTACCGTCTGCACATGCAGATCGCCCCGGACCCGTTCCCCCATCGACCGGTTGAGGCTCTCGTGGCTCACTCCGAGCGCGGCGGCGCACGGCGGGTAGCTGGCGCCGCCGTCGGAGACCAGCAGGGCGTCCCTGGCGACCACCGGATCGAGGGCGGCCGTGAGCACCATCGCATCGACCCTGGGCAGTACCGCGCTGAACGTCGTCCCGCCACGGTCCACCGCCATGAGAACCGGCACCTGCTCGCGCGAGAGACCGCGCTTCTTCGCCTTGCCGCCGCGCCGGCGCGCCTTGCGCCCCAGCTTGCGCGTGCCCTTCCGGCTCTCCAGCATGTACGTCTCGTCCGCCTCCACGATGCCCTTGAGCACCCCCGAACCACCCCGCGCCGCCGCCAGAAAGCGATGACGCCAGCGGAACGCCGTGCTCACCGCCACATCGCACCGCTCCGCCGACGCCTTCACCGTCTCGCCTTCCGCAAGCGAGGCCCCGAACGACAGCCAGCGCTCCTTGTGGTGCAGGCCCGACAGCGGCGTGCCGGTCAGCGCGTTGAAGGTCTTGCCGCAGCCCTTGCATTGGTAGCGCCGAAGACCGCGCGCCTTGCCCCGCGAAACCGCCCCCTCGCGCGCGCAATGCGGACAGCGCCGGGCCTCGTCCACAGCGAGTTCGATCGCCGCCTTCGACGCCTCGCCCTCGGGTCGGCCCGAAAGCACCGCAAGCGCCTCGCGCACCTGTGGGCGCGTCAACTCGTCCGCCGCCGAAAGCCACTCCTGGAACCCCTTGCTGTCCATAACCCAACCTCCTGAACCCAACCCCTTGAAGTTCCCGGAACTATACCACAAATGCATACAATTTACGAATTGAGCCTACATAATTGCGATTCGCCGTTCCATCGGGGAAAATCATCTGAAGCCGTTCGTGGATATCCGGGATTGGCAACAGTGGCGGCATTGCCATCATTGGATCCTGTCCATGTATAGACGCTCCACTACACGCTCCAGAGTCTCGCGGTTGGCCTTCTCTTTCACTAGTCGTTCGACTTCCTCCATGTCTTTTGGTGGTGGCAGCGGCAATGCTTCCAACTCGTAGGCCGACACGGCTACGCTGCCGTTGATGCATCGGAACACTTGATCGACCACGTCGCTATTCAGGAGCACAGCCAACGCCGCCGGACTCAGGCGCGTTCCACCGTTGAGCGGCCTGATCATGTTCAGGTGATTCTCGACAACCACCGATCCGTGTTCCTCGATAAACGCGGCAGGCAGTTCCGCTGCGATTAAGCGCCGGCATTGTTCTTTCGCTGTCGTCCTTTGCAACAACACGCACGGGTAATCTGTCACGACCCAGAGTTCGTTTGGCTTCGGCTCGAAGTAAGGCTTGTGATTTCGCTTTTCTGCCTTGAACTCGAACACACCTCCCGAGCTTACCGATTCTGCCCAGACCAATGGATACCGTCCCCTACCAGGTCGATCCCGCAGGCTCGGCCTATGCCGATTCCACACTAGAGGTCCCGTGCTTACCGTGTAGCCGTAGTCGGCCAACCGGTACGGCAAATCGCCAACCCGCCGCATCAAATCACTCTGTGCTTTCGTCCGCGGCATCAGCCACGGTTGATCCAGGTTCTTAGGCAGATTGAACGACCCCGCTGTACTCCTTTCGATCAAGCCGTTCGGCCCTGCTAAGATGAAGTGAACCTTCCCTGCACCTGGGTCGCCACCACGTTGATACGCCGCCAATAGTGTTTCCTGTAGCACGTCGGCAAAGACGCCCTTGCGCTCCCCTACGAAGTCGATGCTCACCGGCGGCGCTTCCCGGCCAAGTAGGCCGCGCAGTACCTTGAAATACTCCCCGGCAAGGAAACTCGTCGGTGTTACGTATGCGATGACGCCACCCGGCCGAGTGAACCGCAACGCCAAATCGGTGAACACGCCGTACAGGTTTGCGTGCCCAAACAGACTGCGTCGGAATTTATCTCGCAACTCCGGCGACAGCGTGATACGCCCGTAGGGTGGATTGCCGACCACAAGATCAACGCCTTCATCCTTAGAAGTCTGTTCAAGGCTGTCGCACACACGTACGACGGACGGCGGTCTTACCCCTGACTCGCCGCACAAGTCGCTGAGAATCACATCGAGGAATACCTGAGACATCCACGCTGAAAAAGAGTCCAGCTCGAACCCGCTTAACCGGCGTTGAATGCTCTTCATCGCAAATTTAGCGCTGCTGTTCTTCAGGCTCTCCGCCATGCGCCGCGCCGCCGGCGCAAGGAAAGCGCCCCCTCCACAGGCCGGGTCCAACACTCGCGCCGAACACCAATCGACACCGGCCTCCGTGGCCATGTCCAGCAACCGCTCGCACAGCGCCGGCGGCGTGTAGTAGGCCCCCAGCTGAGCCCGGAGCCCGCCCGGCATCATTCCAGTGTAGAGCACACCGATCATGTAGCTGGCATCTAGAACGTCTAGTTCGCTCGCAGCCGTTCCGATGCTCTCCGCAAGTCCACAGGCCTCTTCGGATAACGGAGAGAGCGAGACTTCAGGCGGCAGTCCACACAGCAACCAACCTCGACCGGACTCGGCTTGCAGTTCCCTCCAGTACGAAGACACCACCCTAAAGACTACCGCTCGGGCGAAATTCAGCCTGTCTTCACGCTCGACTGCCGACGCCAGCCTCCTGGCGCTCAATGATCCGTCTTCCACTGTCGCCCGCGCAGATGTTGCCGGCATAGCGCTTGGCTCTTCAGGCAGGTCCATCGCTCTTGCGGCCACGATGCCTCCGTCCTCTACTTCGGCTCCCCGCGATCAGTCCGCGCGCAACGATGGCGCACTCTAGCTCGGAATCCGCACAGCGGTCATTGTCTGCGCGCTGCCGCCCGTGTGAAAGGGCGGGGAATGCCGCGCCGCACGCTTGCGACCCCCTGTGCAGGCGGGTAGCCTCTCGCCCGCCCAAGAGCCCGGTGCCCATGCAGAAACTCCTGATCGCGAACCGGGGCGAGATCGCCTGCCGGATCATGCGGAGCGCACGGGCGCTCGGCATGGGCGTGGTCGCGGTCCATTCGGAAGCCGACGCCGCCGCGCGCCACGTGGCCGAGGCCGACGAGGCGCTGCCGATCGGCCCTGCGGCTGCGAAGGAAAGCTACCTCGTCGCCGACAGGATCATCGCGGCTGCGCGCGAGAGCGGCGCCGACGCGATCCATCCGGGCTATGGCTTTCTCGCCGAAAACGCCGCCTTCGCGCAGGCCGTGGAAGACGCCGGCCTCGTCTGGGTGGGTCCCCGGCCCGAGAGCATCGCCGCCATGGGTGACAAGGAGCGCGCGCGGGCGCTCGCCCAGGCCGCCGGCCTCCCCATCGTCCCCGGCAGCGGGCGAATTGCGCCGGCGGACCTTGCCGGCATCGACGAGGCCGCCCAAGCCGTGGGCTACCCGCTGCTGGTGAAGGCGTCTGCCGGTGGCGGCGGCATCGGGATGCGCCGGGTCGACGAGCCCCAAAAACTCGCCGAGGTCGTCGGCGCCACCCAGACCATGGCGGAGCGCGCGTTCGGCGACGGCACGGTCTACCTGGAAAAGCTCGTGCCCCGCCCGCGCCATGTCGAGATTCAGGTCTTCGGTCACGGCGACGGGCGCGGGGTCCACTTCATGGAGCGCGAGTGCTCGGTGCAGCGCCGCTTCCAGAAGATCGTCGAGGAGGCGCCGTCCCCTGCGGTGGAGCCTGTGCTGCGGGCGCGCATGGCGGACGCGGCGCTGGCCCTGGTGGAGCGCGAGCGCTACCGCGGCGCCGGCACGGTCGAGTTCATCCTGGCGCCGGACGGGTCCTTCTACTTCCTGGAGATGAACACGCGCATCCAGGTCGAGCATCCGGTGACGGAGATGATCGCCGGGGTCGATCTGGTCGCCCTTCAGCTGCGCCTCGCGCGGGGCGATGATCTGTCCGGGCTGTCGCTGCCGGAAGACGCGCCCGGCGGCCACGCGATCGAGTGCCGCATCTATGCCGAGAACCCGGACAGGAATTTCCTCCCCTCGCCGGGGCTGCTGGAACGCTTCGCGCCGCCGCCCGCCGGCGACGGCCTCCGCCTCGATACCGGCGTCGCCGAGGGCGACCGCATCACGCCCTTCTACGACCCGATGATCGCCAAGCTCGCCGCCCACGGCGCGGACCGCGCCGGCGCCATCGAGAGGATGCTGACGGCCCTCGGCGAATTCCGTATAGAGGGGATCGTCACCAATATCGATTTTTTGGGCCGGGTCGTCGCCCACGACGCCTTCCGCGCCGGCGAGACCCACACGGGATTCGTGGACGAGCACAAGTCCGACCTGAGCGCTGCCCGAGCGCCCGCCCCAGAGAGCTGACCGAGAGAGCCGCGCCATGATCTACGACGAACCCCAATTCCTGCCCGGCGGCGACCGCTACGTGCTGATCGAGTTCGGCAACGAGATGAACCTCGAGCTGAACTTCGTCGCCCAGGGGCTCGCGGCGCGCATCGTCGCCGACAAGACCAGGGGCATCGTCGAGACCGCGCCCTGCTTCGCCTCGATGCTGGTCCACTACGAGCCGCGCGAGATTTCCTACGACGATGCGGTGACGGAACTGAAGGCGCTGATCGCGAGCCTCGGCTCCACCGATGACATCGAGCTCGACAGCCGGCTCTTCCTGTTCGAGACCATGTATCTCGACCCCTGGACGAAGGAATGCATCGACGACTATGCCGAGAAGATCACGCCCAAGGAGTACGACCCGGACCTGGTGGCACGCCTCAACGGCCTCGCCGACCGCGAGCAACTCGTGCGCGTCCATTCGAGCTCGGAATACTGGGTCGCCTCCCTCGGTTTCTGGCCGGGCCTGCCCTTCTGCCAGCCGCTCGACCCGAGAGCGATGATTACCGTGCCCAAATACAACCCGCCCCGCACCTGGACGCCCCAGGGCACCGTCGGCATGGGCGGCTCGGCGAGCGCGATCTACCCGGTCAACACGCCGGGCGGCTACCAACTCCTCGGCCGCACGCCGGTGCCGATCTGGGACACCGAGAAGCGCTTCGACGTATTCGGCGGCGACATCGTGCTGTTCCAGCCGGGCGACCGCATCAAGTTCGTCCCCGTAACGCAGGAGGGCTACGAGCAGGCGGCGGCGCGGATCGAGGACGGCACCTACCTCTACAACGTCGTCGAGTACCAGCGCTTCTCGGTGCGCAACTACAAGCGCTGGGTCGCGGGCCTCGACAGCAGCCAGCGCTTCTGACGCCGGCGGCGGCTGGCGCGGCTCACGGCCCGAGGCTCGCCTTCGGCCCCCGGCCCCCGCCGCCCTGCAGCGCCTCGCGGCGGGCGATGTAGAGCCCGCTGGCGACGATCAGCGCCGCACCCAGCCAGGTCCAGAGATCGACGACCTCGCCGAACCAGAGGAAGCCGACCAGCGCCGCGCCGATCAGCTGGCCGTAGTCGAAGGGGCCGACCACCGAGGCGCGGCCGTACTGGTAGGCCTTGATCACCAGGAAGTGGCCGAAGCCGCCGAGCAGGCCCAGGCCGATGAAGGCCGCCCAGTGGGCGAGCTCCGTCGGCCACGTCCAGAAGAAGGGCCCTGCGATGGTGGTCGCCACCAGGGCCACGACGATCGTGTAGATCGCGGTGGTGCGGTAGTCGTCCTGGGCCGCGAGCTGGCGGGTCTGGATCTGGAAGAGGGCGTAGGCCGCGGCGGCGCCCAGCACCAGCAGGAAGGACCAGTGGATGACCTCGCCGCCGGGCCGGAAGATCACCGCCGCGCCGGCGAAGCCGACCGCCACGGCAGCCCAGCGCCTGGGCCCGACGCGCTCCCCCAGCATCGGCACGGACAGGGCGACGACCATGAGCGGCGCCGTGAAGAAGGCCATCGTCACCGCCGTGAGCTTCACGTGGGAGAGCGCGATGATGTAGAGCACCAGGGCGACGAACTGCAGCGACGAGCGGACGAGCTGCAGGCCCGGCCGGTTGCTGCGCAGGATGCGCAAGCCGCCATAGGGCAGGAAGAGCGCGAGCATCCACACCAGATGGACAACCGAGCGCATCCACATCACCTGCACGACCGAGTAGTCGTTCGCCAGGAGATACTTCACCAGCGCGTTGAGCAGCGGGAAGACGACGACCGCGACGAGGCCCATGAAGAGGATGCCCCGGAGCGAATCGTCGAATCGCGCGGGCCCCGTGTTCATCGTCTTCTTCTATGGGATCGCCCATGGCCGTGCCAGAGCGGGGCGCCACTCAGGCTGCCGCCCGCTTCGCGCGCGCCTCGCGGTGGGCGACGTAGAGGCCGCTCGCAACGATGATGGCGGCACCGACCCAGGTCCAGAGGTCGGGAACCTCGCCGAAGACCAGGAAGCCGAGGACGCTGGCGCCCACCAGCTGGCTGTAGTCGAAGGGGCCCACCAGCGAGGCCTCGGCAAACTGGAAGGCCTTGATGATGAAGTAGTGGGCGAGCCCGCCCACCACGCCGAGCGCGAGAAACAGCAACCAGTCCACCGTGCCGCGCGGGGCCTCCCAGAAAAAGGGCACGGCGACGGTAGCCACGATGAAGGCGGCCAGGATGGTATAGACCGCGGTCGTGCGCGGATCGTCGTGGCCCGCGAGCTTGCGCGTCTGGATCTGGTAGATGGCGTAGAAGAACGCGCCGCCGAGGACGAGCAGCGCGCCCCAGTGCGCCACGTCGGCGCCGGGCCGCAGCACGATCAGCACGCCGGCCAGGCCGACGAAGACCGCCGCCCAGCGGCGCGGCCCCACCCGCTCGCCCAGGAAGGGCACCGAGAGCGCCACCAGGATCAGCGGGCCGGTGAAAAGCACCATGGTGACGGTCGTGATCGGCGTCCAGATGAGCGAAACCCAGATCAGCGTGAAGGTGACGAGCTGGGTGAGCGAGCGGATCGACTGCAGCCACGGGCGGCGGGTCGCGAACAGCCGCCAGCCCATCGCCGGCATGAAGAGCGCCACCATGAAACCCAGATGCACGACGCAGCGGAACCAGATGATCTGCGCCATGTGATAGTCGGCGACGAGGAGCTTCACGATGGCGTTGAGCGCCGGCAGCCCGGCGCCGGCGGCCACGCACATGTAGAGGACGCCGACGAGCGGCGCGCTGGAGGCGGAGCGGGGGGCGGCCATGCCGGGCCGGGCTCTCAGGCGCCCGCGGGACTCTCGGCCGATAGCGGCGGCTTGCCCATTATCAGATCAGCCGCCTTCTCCGCGATCATGACGGTGGGCGCGGCGGTGTTGCCGCTGGTGATGAGCGGCATGACCGAGGCGTCGACCACCCGGAGCCCCTCCGCCCCGCGCACGCGCAGCACCCCGTCCACCACGGCCGTCTCGTCCGTGCCCATGCGGCAGGTGCCGACCGGGTGCCAGACGGTCGTGAGGTTGGCCCTGATCCAGGCGTCGATCGCCGCGTCCGACTGCGCCGCGCCGCCGGGCGCGATCTCCGCGCCCCTGTAGGGCGCGAAGGGCGCCTGGGCCATGATCCGCCGGGCGAGCCGGACGGCGTCGCGCACCACCCGGCGGTCGGCCCCCGCGGCCAGCGTGTTGGCGTGGATCGCCGGCGGCACCCGGCCGTCGGCGGCGGCGATGCGGACCGCGCCGCGGCTCTCGGGGCGCAACTGATAGCAATGGGTGAGGAAGCCGTGCCGGCCCTGCTTCGCGCGCGTCACGTCGAGGGTGAGGCCGGGGAGGAAGGTGATCTGGAGATCGGGGGCGTCGAGCCCGTCGCGGCTGCGCCCGAAGCCGCCGGCCTCCAGCGCGATCGAGGTGCCGGGGCCGGTGCCGAAGAGATAGGCCCGCAGGCACGCCAGCGCCGCTCTGTCCGGCCGCAGCAGGCCGTAGAGCGCGACCGGCTGCGTGCAGGCATACTGGACGTAGACGCCCGCATGGTCCTGCAGGTTGCGCCCGACATCGGGGCTTTCCACCACGACCGGGATGCCGAGCGGGACGAGATGCTCCGGCGCGCCGACGCCCGAGAGTTGCAAGAGTTGGGGCGAGTTGACGGTGCCGGCGCAGAGGATCACCGCGCGCCGTGCCCGCACCTCGCGGAGCCGACCGCCCTGGCGGAAGGCGACGCCCACGCAGCGCTTTCCCTCGAAGAGCAGGCGTTCGGCCTGGGCGCGGAGGATGACGCGCAGGTTGGGGCGGTGGCGTACGGGAATGACGAACGCATGGCCGGTGTTCACCCGACGGCCGCGCTCGACGCAGAAGTCCTGCCGGCCGATGCCCTCCTGCTCCGCGCCGTTGAAGTCGTCGTTGCGGGCCATGCCGAGGGCCTCGCAGGCCTCGAGGAAGACCGCGTAGAGGGGATTGTCGGAGGCGGCGCGGTTGACGCGGAGCGGCCCGTCGCTGCCGTGCCAGGCGTCGCGCCGGCTGCCGTGGCCCTCGGCCCGCTTGAAGTAGGGCAGCAGGCTCGCATAGTCCCAGCCGTCGAGGCCCAGCGCCCGCCAGCCGTCATAGTCCCGGCGGTTGCCGCGCATGTACATCATGCAGTTGATCGCCGACGTGCCGCCCAGCACCCTGCCGCGCGGCCAGGGGATGCGGCGCCCGTCGAGATGGAGTTCGGGCTCGGTCTCGTAGTTCCAGTTGATCGACCGCATGAAGTAGACCAATCCGGCCATCAGCGGGATATGGATGAAGGGATGGCGCGCATGGCCGCCGGCCTCCAGCAGCGCGACGCTGTTCGCCGGATCGGCCGAGAGCCGGTTCGCCAGCACGCAGCCGGCGGTGCCGCCGCCGATCACGACGAAATCATGCTCCTGGGCCATCCTTCCCCCTGCACTGACGCACCGTGTGCCCTAGACTGCGCCGCCCGCACCCTTCAGGACCGACCGCACCATGGCCTTCGACACGCTCTTCAGCCCGATCGCGGTGGGCGGACGCGAATTGCGCAACCGCATCGTCCACACCGCGACCGTGACCGGCCTCGGCCGTGACCGTGCCGTGACCGACCGCCTGATCGCCTATCACGTCGCGCGCGCCGAGGGCGGCGCCGCGATGATCGTGAGCGAGCTGATGAACGTGCACCCGACCAGCAGCGGCGCGCCGATCCTGGTGAGCGTCCATGACGAGGGCAACCTCGCAGGGTTGACGCGCTGGGCGGAGGCGGTGGAAGGCGCCGGCTGCCGGCTCATCGGCCAGCTCGGCCATATCGGCCGCCAGCAGCTCTGGGGTCTCGATTCGGTGCCGCGCGGCGCGTCGTCGCAGCCGGACGCGCTCTACTGGAACAGCGCGCGGCCGCTCGCCGGGGACGAGATTCCCGGCATCGTCGCGGGCTATGCGGAGAGCGCGGAGCGGCTCAAGCGCGCCGGCTTCAGCGGCGTCGAGCTGCACGGCGCCCACGGCTACCTGATCGCGCAGTTCCTCTCGCCCGCCTGCAACGACCGCAGGGACGGCTACGGCGGCAGCTTCGAAGGCCGCCTGCGCTTCCTGCGCGAGGTGCTGGCGGCGGTCCGCGCCGCCTGCGGCGTGGACTTCATCGTCGGCATCAAGCTGCCGGCCGACGAGCGCGTGCCGGGCGGCATCGACCCGGACGAGGCGGAGCGCATCGCCGGCGCCGTCGCGGCCCCGGAGATCGGCGGGCAGGCGCTCGACTATCTCTCCTTCAGCCAGGGGGCGTTCGGTCCCGATTTCGATACCCATCTGCCGGACATGCACTACCCGCCGCGGCCCTTCCTGCCGCTGCACACGCGGCTGCGCGCTGTTGCCGGCGGGCTCCCGGTGATCGGCCTCGGCCGGATCGAATCGGCGCAAGCCGCGGAGGCGGCCCTTGCCGACGGCGCCTGCGACATGGTTGGCTTCAGCCGGCTGTTGATATCGGACGCCGACTGGCCGCGCAAGACACGGGCCGGCCGGGCCGGCGATGTCCGCACCTGCACCTTCTGCAACTATTGCTGGGGCGAGATTCACGCCGGCAAACCCATCCGCTGCTTCCAGAATCCCATGCTCGCGCATGCGGACGAGGCCGGCTGGCGCCCGCCGCCGGCGGCGGGTGCCAAGCGCGTGGCGGTCGTCGGCGCCGGCCTCGCCGGGCTGGAGGCGGCGTGGGTGGCGGCGGCGCGGGGTCATGCGGTCACGGTGTTCTCGGGCGGCACCGAGGCGGGCGGTGCGGCACGGCTGGAAGCCTGCCTGCCGGGCCGGGCGGAGGTGGTGCAGACGGCCGAATTCCAGCAGCGGAAGGCGGCCGAGGCCGGCGCCGAATTCCGCTTCGGCGCGGCCGCGACGGCGACCGCGGTGCTGGACTGCGGCCCCGACGCCGTGATCCTGGCCGCCGGCTCCCGGATGCGCCGGCCGCCGGCACTCGCGGGCAAGGCGGACGCCGTCGATCTCAGGGCGGCCGTCGCGGCCCTGGTCGAAAGCAAGCCCACGCAATCGCCGGGCACGGCGGTGCTGCTCGACATGGACCAGACGCCCGCCCTCTACGGTGCCGTCGAGCTCCTGGCGCAGCGTTACGCGCATGTGGTCATGCTGACGCCGGCGGCCGAGATCGCCCGCTTCGTCAACCTGATGTCGCGCATGGGCGTGGAGCGGCGGCTCGCGCTCCTCGGCATCGACGTGCGCCGGCTCACCGAGCCGGTCGGGCGCGACGGCGACCGCGTCACCTGCCGCCACGTCATCACCGGCGCGGAGACGGCGATCGAGGAAGTCGCCTTGCTCGCTTACGCGACGCCGCGGCTGGCGCGCGACGACCTGGCGGGCGAACTGGCGCAGGCCGGTGTCCCGGTCACGCTCATCGGCGACTGCCTGCTGCCGAGGGACGCGGCGTCGGCCATCCACGACGGCCATCGCGCCGCCCTGGCGCTCTAAGGCGGCAGAAACTTAGTCGGGGATCGCGCCGGCGCCGGGGAGGAGCGCGCCGAACTCGCGCTCGGCCGCCTTGGGGTCGGAGCGCATCAGCGCCTCGGTCTGGATCGAGTGGGCGCCGATGCAGATGTCCTCCACGCCTTGCTCCAGCGCCTCCAGGATGCCGCCGGCGACCGCCTCGGGCGGCTGCTTCTCGCCGCCGAAGCCCGCCACCATCGGGGTGTCGGTGGAGCTCGGGAAGACGGCGAGCACATGCGTGCCCTGGGCGGCGAGCTCGGCCCGCATGCACTGGGTCGCGGACCAGGCCGCCGCCTTGGACGCCGAATAGGCGGCGCAAAAGGGCGCGTTCACCCGCGCCACCTCGGAAAGCACGTTGACCAGCGCGCCGCCGCCGTTCCGCGCAAGCACCGGGGCGAAGGACCGGGCGACGTGGAGATAGCCCCAGAAATTGACCTCGAACTGGGCGCGCGCGGGGCCGAGGGACGGCGCGCTCATCACGCCCTCCCAGGCGACGATCGCGGCATTGTTGACGACCAGCGCGACGCCCGCGCACGCAGCCGCGGCGCGCTGGACCGCCGCCGCGTCGGCCACGTCCAACGGCAACGGCTCGACAGTCGCGCCCTCCGGGAACGCCGCACCCGCCAGCGCCGCCGGCAGGTCGGCGGCATGGATGCGCCGCGCGCCGCGCGCGGCCAGCGCCTCGACGAGGACGGCGCCGATGCCGCCGGCGGCGCCGGTGACCAGGGCTTCGCATCCGTTCACGTGCATGGGCTCAGTCGCTCTTGATGGGGTCGCGGACATCGCTCTTGACCGTGGTGAGCTCAGTGTAGCTGAAGATGAGGCCGGCGGCATCGAAGCCGCCGTCGACGTTCACCACGCTGCCGGTGAGGTAGGCGGCCTCGTCGCTCGCGAGGAAGAGCGCCGCGCCGGCGATGTCGCGGGCGTGGCCGAAGCGCTCCAGCGGAATGCGCTCCAGATAGCGGCGCTCCTGGTCCGGGCCCATGCTGGTGATGCCGGTGTCGATGGGGCCCGGCGCGATGGCGTTGACGGCGATGCCGCGCGGGCCGAGCTCGACCGCCATGATCCGCGTCATCTGGTGGATGCCCGCCTTGGTGACACCGTAGGCGGTGCGGCCGTAGCTGCCGCGCTGGCCCGAGATCGACCCGATATTCACGATCCGCCCGCCTTGCGCCGCCGCCATGATGCGCGCCGCGCCTTGCGCGCAGAGGAAGGCGCTGGTGAGGTTGTTGCGCAGCACGCGCTCCCAGTCCTCCAGGGTGAGCTCCAGGAAGGCGCCGTGATGGGCGATGCCGGCATTGTTGATGAGGATGTCCAGGCGCCCACCGAAGCGCGCGCAGGCCGTCTCGAACAGGTGCGCCGCCCCCTCGGGCCGACCGAGATCGGCGGTGCACGGCACGGCCTGCCCGCCGGCCGCGCCGATCTCGTGCGCGGCGGCCGTGGCGCGCTCGCCGTCGATGTCGGCGAGTAGCACATGGGCGCCCTCGGCGGCGAAGCGGCGGCCGATCTCGCGGCCGATCCCGCGCCCGCCGCCGGTGACGATCGCGCGTTTCCCGTCGAGCCTCATGTGCGCCTCATCGCCCCATCCCGTCCCGTTCGCGGCCCGGCCTATCGGCTGGCGGGGACCGGAGTCAACCCTCGCAGCCCGCCGGGGGCCAGGCTATCCTGCGCCGGGCTCAATGAGGGGCTTGGTGAGGGGCGCGGTGAGGCTTGAGGGCAAGACGGCCATCGTCACGGGCGCGGGCTCCGGCATCGGCCGCGCCACGGCGCTGCGTTTCGCCAGGGAGGGTGCGGCGGTCGCCTGTGCCGGCTTGAGCGCCGAGGCCAATGTCGCCACCGTTCGCGACATCGAGGCGGCGGGCGGCAACGCCGTCGCCATCGAGGCGGACGTGACGCAGGACGACGACGTGACGGGGATGGTGGATGGCGCGATCAATGCCCTCGGCCATGTGGACATCCTCGTCAACAATGCCGGCCAGGCCGTGATCGGCACCGTGGAGGAGGTCGAGCGGGCGGACTGGGACCGCCAGATGGATATCAACGTCACCAGCATCTACCGCGGCGCCAGGGCGGTCTGGGGCCATATGCGGGCGCGCGGCGGCGGCGCGATCCTGAATACCGCGTCGGTCGCCGGCCTCATCGGCACGCCGGGCCAGGCGGCCTACGCCACCTCCAAGGGCGCCGCCGTCACGCTGACGAAGTGCCTGGCGCTCGACGGCGCCAAGGACCAGATCCGGGTCAATTGCGTCTGCCCGGGCTGGGTGCAGACGCCCATGGTCGACTATCACCTCTCCCAGCTCGACGATCCGGAGGGATTCAAGGCCCGGCTCACGCGGCTGCATCCGCTCGGCGTGGGTGACCCGGCCGACATCGCCGCCGGCTTCGCCTACCTCGCCTCGGACGAGGCACGCTGGGTCACCGGCATCGCGCTCACCATCGACGGCGGCGTGAGTTGCGGGCTGGTGCCGGAGTGACGGAGAAACCCGGCGGCCTCGGGCGCGCGCTCACCGACTATGGCGACCCCGGCTTCTCGCTCTTCCTGCGCAAGGCCTTCGCCAAGTCGATGGGCTACACCGACGCGGAGCTCGACCGCCCGGTGATCGGCATCGTGAACACCGGCAGCGGCCTGGTGAGCTGCCACGGCACGGTGCCGGCGCTGATCGAGGCGGTGAGCCGGGGGGTGACGGCGGCGGGCGGGCTGCCGCTCGCCTTCCCCACGATCTCGCTGGGCGAGCCCTTCATGCACCCGACGACCATGCTCTTCCGCAACCTCATGGCGATGGACACGGAGGAGATGATCCGCGCCCACCCCATCGACGCGGTGGTGCTGATCGGCGGCTGCGACAAGACCGTGCCGGCCCAGCTCATGGCGGCGGCGAGCGCCGGCGTGCCCGCCATCCAGCTCGTCACCGGGCCGATGCTGACGGGCAGTCACCGAGGCGAGCGCCTCGGCGCCTGCACCGACTGCCGGCGCTACTGGGGCGCCCACCGGGGCGGCCGGGTCGGCGAGGACGAGATCGCCGAGGTCGGCGGCCGGCTCATGCCGTCCGCCGGCACCTGCATGGTGATGGGGACCGCCAGCACCATGGCCTGCGCGGCCGAAGCGCTCGGCATGATGCTGCCGGGTAGCGCCGCGATCCCGGCGGTGCTCGCCGACCGGATGCGCTCAGCCCGCGAGACCGGCGCGCGCGCCGTGGCGCTGGCGGCAGAGGGGCTCGCGCCTGAGCGCATCCTCACGCCCGCCGCCTTCACCAACGCGCTCCGCGTCATGCTGGCGGTCGGCGGCTCGACCAATGCGGTGATCCACCTCGCCGCCATCGCCGGGCGTTGCGGCTTCGACCTCGACCTCGGCCGTCTTGACCGGCTCAGCCGCGAGACCCCGGTGCTGGTCGATCTCAAGCCCTCCGGCCGGCACTATATGGAGGACCTGAACAAGGCCGGCGGGCTCATGCCGGTGCTGCGCGCGCTCAGCCCCCGGCTCGACCTCGACTGCCTGACCGTGACCGGGCGCACCCTGGGCGAGGAGATCGCCGCCGCGCCCGCCCCCTGGCCGCAGGAGGTGGTGCGCCCGCCGGACGACCCGATCTACCCGGAAGGCGGGATCGCGGTGCTGCGCGGCAACCTCGCGCCGGACGGGGCGATCATCAAGCAGTCGGCGGCGACGCCGGCGCTCCTGCGCCACAGCGGGCGCGCGGTGGTGTTCGACTCGCTCGCCGACATGACCGCGCGGATCGACGACCCCGCTCTCGATGTCACGCCGGACGACGTGCTGGTGCTGCGCAACGCCGGCCCCAAGGGCGCGCCGGGAATGCCCGAGGCCGGCTACATCCCGATCCCGCGCAAGCTCGCCACGGCGGGTGTCACCGACATGGTGCGCCTCTCGGACGCCCGCATGAGCGGTACCGCCTTCGGCACCATCGTGCTCCACGCGGCGCCTGAGGCGGCGGTGGGCGGGCCGCTCGCCCTGGTCGAGACCGGCGATCCGATCGCGCTGGACGTGGCGGCGCGCGCGCTCGTGCTGGAGGTGCCGCAGGAAACGCTGGACGCACGCCGGGCGGCGTGGCGCCCCCCGCCCCCGCCGCCGGGCGCGGAGCGCGGCTATCTGGCGCTGCACCTGGCCCATGTCGAGCAGGCCGACCGCGGCTGCGATCTCGATTTTCTCGCCGCCCCGCGCGCAGGCGTTGCCGTGCCGGTCTAGCCGGTCCACCCCGGACCATGGTGCAGTATTAGGTATTGTATGACAGGGGTACGCTGAAGTACGATTAATTGCTGTGTTTCAATGAATTGACGTATTCTCACGGTCACGAACATAGACTAGAATACGCGCCCATTCGCTTCCCATGGGTACCTATTCGGTTCCCAAATGCGGCGCAAAGAAAACGCACCATGCCCAAAATCATCAAGCGCACCGTCGATGCCCTCGTCCCAGCCGAGCGAGAGCGAGTCGTCTGGGATGACGACATCAAAGGCTTCGGTGTCCGCGTCCACCCGACAGGACGAAAAGTCTACATCGTCAAGTACCGGCATGAGGGACGCTCCGTCAAAGTCACCATCGGACCGCACGGACCAGTCACACCGGCAGCCGCGCGGGCCAAGGCCGCCGAGATCGTCACCCTCGCAAAGACCGGCCGCGACCTTGAGGGGCGGGCGCCCCGCTCAAGGGGAAGCGCCACCATGGCCGACCTCGCCGGGCGCTTCATGGATGAGTACGCTCCCGCCCACCTGAAGCCCAGCACTGCGTCGCTTTACCGCAGGATCATCGATGGGCGCATCCTCCCCCGTCTCGGCAAGCGCCGCGTCAGCGATATCGGCAAGAGCGATGTTGTCGCCCTCCATCACGACATGCGCGACGTTCCCGGCCATGCCAACCGCATGCTGGGTGTACTCTCGCGCATGCTGATCCTGGCCGAGGTCTGGGAGATGCGTGCCGAGGGCGTCAACCCGTGCCGGCACGTCAAGAAGTATCCTGAGCACAAGCGCGAGCGGTTTCTCTCGGACGACGAGTACGGCCGTCTTGGCGCCGCGCTGCGTGACGCGGAGAGGGAGGGCTTCGCCTCGCCGGCGGCGATCGCCGCTATCCGCCTGTTGATGCTGACCGGGTGCCGGAGCGGGGAGATCATGAGCCTGCGTTGGGAATACGTCGATCTGGACGTGGGCGAGCTGCGGTTGCCCGATTCCAAGACCGGCGCCAAGGTTGTGCATTTGGGCGATCCGGCCATCGCCGTGCTGCGCGGTATCCCGCGCAAGGACGGCAATCCCTGGGTGTTGCCGGGCGTCAAGCTCGGCAAGCACATTGCCTACTTGCACGACTCGTGGCGTCGCATTCTCGACCGCGCCGGGATCGAGAATCTGCGTATCCACGATCTGCGGCATTCCTTCGCCAGCGGTGGCCTGCTGGTCGGTGAAGGACTGCCTATGATTGGCAAGCTACTCGGCCACAGCAAGGTACAGACCACGGCCCGCTATGCGCACTTGGCCAACGATCCTCTCAAGGCCGCCGCAAACCGTATTGCCGGCCGAATTGCCGAAGTCGCGGGATAAGAGTCTCGGCACTCAACTTCAGCACAGAGTGATAACCGCGCGGGCTGCAATAGACGGCCAGGCTGACCGCAAGCGGAGGGTCTTGAACTTCGTTACAGCACCACGAAATCAAACGGAACCTGTAGGTTTCGCGGCCGGTCCAAGACTTGAAGGCCTGGCGGTGGTCTTCGGTGACGCTGATGTCGGCCATGTTGGCAGTCTCGCGGGAGATTGCGCCGGGGAGCGTCCTCTGCCCCCGTGTCGCCTCGGCCGACGCAGGTCGCGATTTCCTCAAGATGCCGTCATCTGAGCCTGGTCCTCTGGACAACGTGGGCACCACTCAAAGAGTAGCCGTGAGCGTGAGTTGTGGGTCATAGATGCGGATGCTGTCGGCTCATAACCTGCCGGTCGCAGGTTAAAATCCTGCCCCAGCAACCAAGTAAGACACTGAAAACACTGGTGTTTTCTGGGAATTTTTGATTCCGGGAGTTGGCCAGAAATTGTACGGTCAACACATGGTCAACACGAGTGCGCGAGCGCGGAATCTGTGTCACGTGTGGGTTCGTTGAGGATCCGTGTGGGGCCGAATGTCCATCGAGCGCCAAGCGCCCCTCGGACGTGAATGCAAAAATCTGAGTCAACGGAATCGAGTCGAGAGGCGGTGATGACTCATGCGCCGGTATGGATCGGCGTCCGTGCATTTGTCGGCGGCGTCGACCGCTTCCTTCGCGTAGCCCGCATGGCGCGCGATGCCGGCATGCCGGTCACGCCGCACGCCGCGAACATGTCCCTGGTCACGATTTTCACGCTGCACCTGATGGGGGCGCTGGAGAACGCCGGGCCCTACGTCGAATTCTCCATCGAGGGAGCCGACTTCTATCCGTGACAGTACGGCATCTACGACGAGATGCCGGTCGCGAGCGACGCAAAAGTCGAAATCCCGGGCGGGCCCGGCTGGGGGATCACAGTCCGCCAGGAATGGTTGGAGAAGTCAGTCCATCAGGCCAGCGAACTCTGATCCTCTGCCGTCGGAAGCGCCACGGGTCAATCAGCGGGACTTCCGCCGCTCAGGGCGACGCGTTTAAGGCGTGACCGTCGTCCCGCGCTTCGAACTCGACAGCCTGGCGCACCATCTCGTGGAAGTGAAACAGGCCGTTCTCGTGACGCGGGCTCATCGACACCTCAACCCGGCAGGCCGCGTGATCCGCTTCGACGCGACCGGCCACGGGCCTGTGGACAAGTGGACAGCCGCTACGCGCCTGACCACTTCCCCACAGGCCCAACAACCACAACCGAAGCGGTCAACTCATCTGGTACATAAACCGGTCAGTTCAGAATGTTCTCGACACGCGCGGGACAGCGCGCTCGCATCTGACGCGCTCCGGGGCCGCTCGCTCATCACTTGCGGCCAAGATCACCCGGTACGTGGCGGCGCGGCGAGTCGCGCGGCCGCGCACATGCTGGCAAGCTTGGCTTTGGCCGTTTCGCGGTTGAGAAGGCCGAGGCCGCAATCCGGCGCCGCCGCCAGGCGGGCGGGATCGATATGCGCCTGCGCCACCCGCAGTCGCTCGCGGATCTCCTCCACCGATTCGACGCGGGACCGCGCAATCGCGACAACGCCCAGAATGACCGTCGTCGAGCGGAAGCGCTCCAGAAGGCTCAGATCGTTGTGACGGTGCGCGTCCTCGATCGAGACGGCATGAATAGATGACCAATCGATCGCGTCAGCGAGATCAACATAGGCGGTCGGCGGCGCCTTGGGATAGTCCTCATTGTCCAGACGGTCGGGATAGCCGCAGCAGATGTGAAGCGTGCGGACGACGCTTTCCGGGGCGCCGTGGAAGCATCTCTCCAGGTGGTCCATTCCGAAGGCGAGGGCATCGGGGACGCGGCGGGCGAACACCGGCTCGTCGATCTGGATATGCCGGCACCCTGCCGCCGCCAGTGCCAGGACCTCGCGGTTGATCGTCGCCGCGAGCGCCTCTCCCCTGGTCCGGGGATCGTCGTAGTAGGCGTCGGCCACGGTGTCGCCGATGGTCAAGGGGCCGGGGAGGGTCATCTTGACCGGCCGGTCCGAGAGCGACCGGGCGACGCGCCAGTCATGGGGGAGGAAGGGCTCGCCGGCCGCGACCGCGCCGCGGATGCAGGGCAGAGGGGTGCGAAAGCCGCCGCCGCGGGCGTCCTTCTCCACCAGGTTCGCGAAGTCGAACCCCTGGAGATGGCGGCAGTAGTAGTGGATGTAATTCTCGCGCCGCACCTCGCCGTCGGTCACGATATCGACGCCGGCTTCGGCCTGATCGGCGATCACCTCCTGCGCGGCGCGCGCGAAGAGAGCCTCGGCCTCGGCCCCCATTTCGGCGAGCGCGCCCTCATAGTGGGCCGTGGAGTAGGCCGCATCCGTGCCTGGTTCGGTCTGGAACCAGGCGAACCTCGGGAGGCACGCCGGCTTCGGATAGGCGCCGATGCAGGTGGTGGGGACGGCCATGCGCCTAACCGGGCGGCGGTGTCCGGTCCGGGACCGTTTCGCCGCGGCCTTGGCGCTCCGCGCGCTCGGCCAGCGTCTGATCCAGCCAGCCGATCTTCATTTCGGGCACCGACGAGAGCAGCAGGTCCGTGTACGCGTGATGAGGGGGCGTCAGCACCTCGTCCCTGGCGCCGTGTTCGACGATGCGCCCCTGGAGCATGACCACGATCTCGTCGGAAATGGCCCGCACCGTCGCGAAATCGTGTGTGATGAACATGTAGGACACGCGCAGATCGTCCTGCAGGCGCTGCAGGAGCTTCAGGACTCGTTCGGCAACCAATTGGTCGAGTGCCGACGTCACCTCGTCGCAGATGATCAGATCCGGCTGGGCGGCGAGCGCGCGGGCAATGCAGACCCGCTGCTTCTGGCCACCCGACAGCTCGGCCGGGTAGCGGTCGATGAAATCGCCGGGCTCGAGCTCGACCATGTCCAGAAGCTCGCGCACCCGGTCTTCGCGCTTCCGTCCGGTCGACCCGAAGTAGAATGTCGCGGGGCGGCCTATGACGTCGCGCGTGCGCTGGCGCGGGTTCAGCGCCGTGTCCGGCATCTGATGGATCATTTGCAGGCGGCGGAGCTGCTCACGCGGTCGTTGAGCGAGCGCCGGCGCCAGCACCTCGCCGTCGAACAGGAGCCGGCCTTCCTCCGGCGGCAGCAACCCGGTGACGACGCGCGCCAGCGTGCTCTTGCCGCTGCCCGACTCGCCCACGATCGCGACCGTGCGCTGCCGGCCCATCTCCAGATCGATGCTCTCCAGGACACGCGCGGATCGGCGGTAGCGCGCGGACACGCTTTCGATGCGCAGCAGCGGCTCCTCCGCCGGTGCCTCTGCGGTGGGTTTGCGGTAGGAGCGCACGGCAAGCAGCTTCTGCGTGTAGTCCTGCCTCGGATGATTGACGATGCTGTCGGCCGTTCCCTCTTCCACCAGGTTGCCGTGGCGCAGCACCATGATGCGGTCGGCCATCTGCGCGACGACGGCGAGGTCGTGGCTGATGTAGATGGCGGCGGTATCGAACTGCCTGACGACGTCCTTGACCGCCGCCAGCACCTCGATCTGTGTCGTGACGTCGAGCGCCGTCGTCGGCTCGTCGAAGACGATGAGGTCGGGCCGGCATGCCATGGCCATGGCGACCATGGCGCGCTGAAGCTGACCGCCCGACACCTGGTGCGGATAGCGGTACCCGATCTTCTCCGGTTCGGGCAGCCGAAGCCGCTCGTAGAGGTCCTTGGCGTCGGCTTCCGCCGCGGCGCGGGACTTGACCTTGTGGTGAACCGGCGCCTCGGTGAACTGGTCGATCAGGCGGTGTGCCGGATTGAAGGCGGCCGCCGCGCTCTGTGCGACGTAGGCGATGCGCGCCCCACGCAGCATGCGCGTGTGATCCCGCGAGGCGCCGCGCAGCTCCACCCCGTCGAACACGATATCGCCACCGGTGAGCCGGCAGCCCGGCCGGGCGAATCCCATGGCCGCCAGCCCGATGGTGGACTTGCCGGCCCCGGACTCGCCGATCAGCCCCAACACCTCGCCGCGGTGGAGCACCGCGTCGATGCCGCGAACGATCTCGTGCCATTCGTCGCCGGCCTGCCCCTCGATGCGCAGACCCGTCATCGTGAGCAGGGGCTCGCGCGCGCCTTCGGTGGTGTCCCCGTTAGCCATCCTTGAGTCCGGACGATTTGTGGAGGAGCCAGTCGACGATGAAGTTCACGCCGATGGTCAGCAGCGCGATGGAGGCCGCCGGCAAGATGGGCGTGAAGTCGCCGAAGGTGATCAGTGTGGCGTTGTCGCGAACCATGCTGCCCCAGTCGGCCGTGGGCGGCTGGATGCCGAGGCCGAGGAAGCTGAGCGCGCTCAGCAGCAGGAAGACGAAGCAGAAGCGCAGCCCGAATTCCGCGATCAGCGGCGGCAGCGCATTGGGCAGAACCTCGCTGCGCATGATCCACCACAGCCCCTCGCCCCGGAGGCGGGCGACCTCGACGAAGTCCATGACCACGATGTTCATCGCCACCGCCCGCGCCAGGCGGTAGACGCGGGTGGAGTCGAGGATCGCGATGACGACGATCAGCACCGGGACCGAGGTGCCAGCGATGGTGAGGATCAACAATGCGAAGATGAGCTGCGGGATCGCCATCAGGATGTCGTTGAAACGGCTGATCGCCTGCTCGGTCCATCCGCCCACCGTCGCGGCCATGAAGCCAGCCACGCAGCCGATGAGAAAGGCCAGCAGCGTCGTGATGAAGGCGATGCCGATGGTGTTGCGGGCGCCGTAGATGAGGCGGGTCAGCATGTCCCGGCCCAGATTGTCGGTGCCGAGCAGGAACTCGGCGCCCCAGGGCTCGTACTCGAAGCCGACGATCTCGGATTCGCCGTAGGGGGTCAGCAGGGGGCCGAAGATCGCGACGAACACGTAGAAGGCGACGACGAGAATCCCGAACCGGCCGCTCCACGGCGACTTTCGGAGAAGATCGAGGGCGCCCCGCATCGTTGCCACGCTTCCTAGCGCGGATGCAGCAGGCGCGGATTCGTCGTGATCGACAGCACGTCCGCAGTCAGGTTCAGGAGGATGTATGCAGCGGCGAAGAGCAGCCCCGTGGCCTGCACGACCGGAATGTCGCGCGAGCGCACGGCGTCGATGAGAAGCTGCCCCAGCCCCGGATAGACGAAGACGACCTCGACGATCACCACGCCCACCACCAGGTACGCAAGATTGATGACGACGACGTTAATGATCGGCGCCAGGGCATTGGGCAGGGCGTGCCTGACGATGATGCGCGCCCGCGGCAGGCCCTTGAGGGTCGCCATCTCGATATAGGGACTGGCCATCAGGTTGATGATCGCCGCACGCGTCATCCGCATCATGTGTGCGACCACCACCAGCGTCAGCGTCAGCGCAGGCAGGATGCTGCGGTAGACCCGGTCCCAGAGCCCCAGCTCCTGACCGATGTTGGAGATGCTCGGGAACCATCCGAGCTGGACAGCAAAAACCAGAATCAGGATGTAGGCGACGAAGAATTCCGGAAAGGAGATCGAGCTGAGCGTGAAGACGTTGACCATGCGGTCGTACAGCGTGTTGCGGTAGAGCGCCGCCAGGATTCCGAGGCCCAGCGCCAGCGGAATCGAGATGATCGCGGCGATGAAGGCGAGGAACAGCGTGTTCTGCAGCCGCACGCCCATGAGCTCGGCGATCTCGCGCTTGTTGGCGAGAGACCGGCCGAGATCGCCCTGCAATATGCCGCCGAGCCAGGCGACGTAGCGCTCGTGCGGCGGCAGGTCGAGCCCGAGCTCCCGGCGAAATGCGGCAACCGTCTCCTCGGTTGCCGACTGGCCCAGAATGGCCTGGGTGATGTCTCCCGGCAGCAGCTCGACGCCGAGAAAGATGATCAGTGAAACGGCGAACAGGGTGAGGAGGCCCAGCGCAAGGCGCTGGGCCACCATGGTGAGGATATGTGTCATGCCGCCACGGGGGCGGCGGCTAGCCTATGCGAACCACCAGCGCTCGGAGCACTTGAAGCCGTCCATCGACCAGTTGGCCGCCATCTGCCCGTGGCCGATCTTGTCGGAAAGCGCCATGACGTAGTTGGCGAACATGGGGATGAGAACGCCGCCGTCGTCTCTCACGATCGACTGCATCTCCTCGTACATGCCGCGACGCTTCGCCTCGTCCAGCTCCGATCTGGCTGCCAGCAGCAACTGGTTGAACTGGTCGTGCTTCCAGAAGCTGTCGTTCCAGGCCGCGTCCGCCGCATAGGCGGTCGAGAACATCCAGTCCTCGGTCGGCCGTCCGCCCCAGTACACCGCGCAGTAGGGCTTCTGCATCCAGACATTGGACCAATAGCCGTCGTCCGGCTCGCGGACCACGTTGATGTTGATGCCTGCCTTGGCCGCGTGCTCCTTGTACAGCACCGCGGCGTCGACCGCGCCGGCGAACGCCGCGTCGGCGGCGCTCAGGTCGATCGACAGACCCTCCATGCCCGCCTGCTTGAGGTGGTGCATGGCCTTGTCCGGGTCGTAGGCGCGTTGCTCGAGGTTGTCCGCGTGATAGCGGTTGGAGCGGCTGATCGGGTGGTCGTTGCCGAGGGTGCCGTGGCCGCGCAGGATCGTCCTGACGATGGCGTCGCGATCGATCGCGTGTTTCAACGCGAGCCGCACATGGACATTGTCGAAGGGCGGCGTGTCGCAGCGCATCGCGAAGGTGAAGTGCTGCGTGCCGCTGGTCTCGACGATGTTGATCCCTTCGCGCTGTTCGAGCAGGTGTGCGGTCTTGAGATCGACTCGGTCCATGGCGTCGATCTCGCCGGTGGTCAGCGCGTTGGTGCGCGCCGCCACGTCGGCGATGGTGATGATCTCCACCTCGTCGAAGTGCCCGAACCCCGACTTGAAGAAATTGGGGTTCCGCTTCAGCGTGGTGCGCACACCGGGCTCGAAGCTCTCCAGCGCGTAGGCGCCGGTGCCGGTCCCCGATTGCCAGTCCACCGCGTCGCCGTCCGCCGGCATGATCGGCAAGTGGTAGTCGCTGAGGACGACCGGGAAGTCCGCGTTGCCCTCGCTCAGGGTGATAACCACCGCGTTGGCGCCGTCCGCCTTCATGTCGACGATCGGCTTGAGCAACTCCTTCGCCGCCGACTTCGACTCTTCGCCGCGATGGTGGTTGAGCGACGCCACGACGTCGTTCGCGTCGAGCGTCTTGCCGTTGTGGAACTCGACGCCCTGGCGCAGGCTGAAAGTCCACGTCGTGGCGTCGGCGGTATCGATTGCCTCGGCCAATTCGGGGATCAGACTGCCGTCCTGGGCAATCTCCGTCAGGTTGTTCCGCGCGGCGGCGTTGACGGTCTGCATGTAGAGGTCCAGGAACGTCGCCGGATCCAGGGAATCCGCAGTCGACCCGTGCCCGAGTCCGCAACGGAAGCGTCCTCCCTGCGTCGCCTCCGCGAAGGCCTGGTCGGCGAGGGTCGTCGCCAGGGCCGTCGTGGCGCCGAGCGCCAGGGCCCGCTGCATGAACCCGCGACGGGTCATGCCTCTCTCGGTAGCCAATTTCCGCAGTTGGTTTTCGAAAGTCATTGCTCGTCTCCCGTGCTTCACACAGCTGCCAATACGAGATGTCCCCGGCTTGTTGGACAGCTTGATGGCCTGACCAGGGATGGATTCCGGCGTTCGTTCATGGCGCCCGCCCTCCCCCGGCCAGCTCCCAACCGGGTCATGCACTCTAGATGGACCTTAGATGATGATCGGTTCTGCCTCCAGTGGAATCGGGGCGCCGCTCGCAGGGGGAGGACGTAGGCGCCGGGCGGGCCCCACGGGAATTCGGGTAGACGTCGGCTTGAGGGCACAGCGCAGGGTTTGGTGACAACGGCAACGGCACGAAAGCGCGAACTGGCTCGCCGGCTGCACTCGTGCTCTCGCACCCGCCGGTATTCCCGCGCTGGATTGGCCTGCCCCATTTCGAGATGTCTCAATAACGCCACGCGTCACTCAGACTACATACGAATAACCCAATGGCAGGGCGCTTGCTGCGGTCACAATTGTGGAACGATAGCGACGTTGAGCCAATCCGAAACGGGGGAGCAGGTGTGGCAGTGGAAAGTCAAACCAGAGTGGTGGCTGGCTTCGAGGGCTATAGCGCTCGCTCGTCCTGCTCGCCCAAGAGATTCCCACCGATGCTCTCGGTGATGTGTGATGCGGCGGTCCGCATGGAGTTACGAACGGGCTGGGAGCCTGGGAGCTTGCCGGTGATGGTCCAGAAACTATCGCCCGCACGGGGAATGGCTGACTACACCGTCTCGGCCCCCGTTTGCTTGGCGGAAGATCAGATTGAAATCGTTAGCGAGTGTCGGTCTCGGTGGTTGCAAGCCCCCGCAACCAAAAGCGCCTCTAAATCAATCGTTTAGAGGCGCCTTCCTCTGGCCGCTTCCTGCCATTTCCGTGTTGACGTTCTCACCGTGACGTGCACCGATGCGGCGCTCTGGGCAGGTTTCTTAGCATAAGGGTGCACTGTAGAGTTGAATCGTAGGGGATCGACACCGCGGGAGCGCAACACGTGGCCAGGATCAAGCACAATGTTCAATATGTATTTATCCACCCTTCGTGGCGAGGCGGTTGGTGTTGGGACAAGGTCATCGCGGTCATGAAGGCATGGGGGCGTGAAGCCTACGCTCCCGATGGTCCTGGACACGGCTCGAGACTCAACGAGATCGAAAGCGTCACGCTCGCCGACTACCCACGTATCTACAAGGCGTTCATCGAGGAGCACGAGCTGGATCGTGTCGTGCTTGTCGGAAATAGTATTGGCGGTCTCATGGTTCAGTTGACGATGCAAGAGATCCCGGAGAGGGTCGTTCATGGAATCTGGTATATGGCATTTGTCCTTGCCGACGGAGAATGCCTTCTCGATGCTTGTCCCCCCGATTTCTCGGAGGTCGTTCCGACGATCGACGACAACAGGTACCCTGTTCCACCCCACGAAGTGATCCGCTCACGCTGGATGCAGGACATGACTGGCGAAGAGCAAACCGCTGATCTTGAAAGATGGCAGCCGCAGCCGCTCCGATCTTTTACCGACAAAGCGGATCTGAAGCACTTCTTTGAAGATGACCGAGTGAGAGCTATCCCGAAGAGCTTCATTAACGGGGTAAAGGACATGACCTTCGATTGGGAATGGCGTTGGGCCTGGGACCCACGATTGTCTGGAAGACTCGGCGACTTTAGCTACGCGGAGGTTCCTGGCGCCCACTGCTGCTTCAACTGTCACCCCGAAGAATTGGCAACCGCTGTGATCGATCTTGCAGAGTACGAGTTTCGCGGGGAAGCCTACGCCACCGAAGAGCTTTGGCGCCGAAGCCCAACGTTTCTCGCTTAGGGCTAAAATTTCTAGACGCGAGGCCCGACTATGGCAAGCCGGTTACGGCGAGCGATTGAAGCCGACATCCAGTCCGGCCTTTATGACGGCGCCGCGACGATCGTTGCCGTCGGCGGCGAGATCGCGCTCAACGAGACAATCGGATACGCCGATCGCGCTAACGAGACGCCGCTCCGCCATGACAGCGTCTTCCCAGTGTTCTCGATTTCGAAGGCGCTGACCTCCGTTGCGCTCTTGCAACGCATAGAGCGCGGCGAGGCCAGACTCGACACCCCAGTCTGCGAGGTGATTCCCGAGTTTGGCGTCAAAGGGAAGGCGCGCGCCACGCTCGGCCAGCTTCTTTGTCACACTGCGGGGGTAGCGCCCGGCTTTCCGGCTGTCCCCGCGGATCAGCAAGGCGATCTGGAGGCGGTCGTTGCTGCCGTTTGCGCCACGCCTGCGGTTTCGGTGCCCGGAGAAGAGGCGAGTTATTCGCAGATCATGGCACACGCGGTTGCGGCGGAGAGTGTCCGGAGACTGGACGGGAGCGGGCTTCGCTTTCGCGACATCGTGATGCGCGACGTCCTCGCTCCGCTCGGTATGACGGACACGTGCCTCGGCATGCGTGTGGATCTCGCCGCCCGCAGCATTGTCCCCCGTTGTACGGATCGCAGCCCTGGACTGTTCGATCCGGATGCCCTCATCGCGGCGGCGCAAGACATCATGGATCCTGCGCTCGATCATGAGATGCCTGCTGCCGGATTTGTCTCGACGCTGAACGACATTTACGCTTTTGCCGAGGCACTCCGGGGCGGTGGAAAGCGAGGCGAAGCGCGTGTGCTTTCCCCTGCCATGGTGGCGTTCGCGACCAAGGTTCATACCGGGACGATGATCAACACCCAATGGCATTTTGCTCGCGAGATGAGAGGCTGGCCCGCGTTCCCTGCAAATCTTGGACTCGGTTTCTTTATTCGTGGAGAGGGCATGATCCCCATGCATTTTGGGCATCTGTCGAGCCCGGAAACATTCGGTGCCTTCGGAGCTGCTTCGACCAATATGTGGGTCGATCCGACGCGAGATATGATCATGGTCTGTCTTACGACCGGTATTCTCGAAGAGACGAACAGCGCCGCTCGTTTTCAGCGACTGTCGGACATCGCAATCGCCGAACATTATCGCTAATGCACTCAGACCGGTGTGAGACAACTGGGGTCGTCGCAACAAACGCGTGCTACAAATATGTGCTGACCACCCTGCTGGTCTATGCCGTCGAAGCGCAGGTTCAAGACTTTCTGACGGCACATGTGCACCTGCAGACGGTCGCCGGTCGACGGTGTGCGGTGCGCGGTACGTGATGGTCACGGCACGAACGAGAAATGCCGACCGCGATCGGGCCGGTTGTAATGCGCCACTCAAAGGCGCGCGACCGCGGAACAGCCGACCCGGTGCGCTTGCTATTTACCTCGTGTGGTTCAGCGTCGTGGTTTGACTCCTTTGACCCAAGTAAAGTCAATTGGTTGCCTGCTTATCCCTGATAGTCTTCCTGCGATGAGGAGGCGATGGGGCATGGGGTCGGTGCGTGCGGCGCTATGGATTGTGAGCCGTCGGGAGTGTCCAACGCTGATCGGCGCGCTAAGCATTTGATCTCCTCTCGTGAGTCACCAAGTCGCCGCCGTGGCTGTCGCGCGCAAGTCGACTGTCCTGTGCGGGCGCATGCTGTAACCCTCCAGGGAAGGCGGCCCGTTCCGATCGGATAAGATTGGGCAGGCTGAGCGATCTGTAAGGGGGACTGCGTAGGTGTCGACTTGGAGCTTGTCGGACACCTAGCTGATGTCGGTTGCTGAGGAGAAGTCGGGCGAGGAGAGCAATGGCGCTGTTTGCCGTCGGCGCCGGCGTCGGAGCACCGGGCGGCACAGAAGGTATTCGACGACTATCTCGAGAATCGGTCGGCGAAGCGAGAAACGGCCGGGCAAATGAAACGCCGGACGCGCAAGAGATCGAAACGTTGGAGAATGCGCCCCGGGCGCACCGTGTCGCGCTCAGCGCCGCGACCTCACGGTTGCGAATGCTGCGCGGGTGAGGCCGCGCGCGGACGGTGCGGGCTATCAGGAAGCTGTCACGCTGATACAGTCTTGCAAGACCTCTTCCAGCGGGATAGGGCGAATGCCCAAATCGTTCAGGGTCAACGCCTGCTTCCCAACGACATTGTCGCGTTTTATCAGTTTCACTTGATCACGGGTCAGCGGCGGGTCGGGGTGCAATGTCATCACGGCCGCCAGGATATCCCACACGAGAAAGGGGACCGGCATCATGGCCGTTCGCCTGCCGATCCGCTCAACCACCAATCGTACAAGCTCCTTGTAGGCGTAGACCCGCGGCCCTCCGATTTCGTAGACGCGGCATCGCGTGGAAGGTTCGGCCAGGATCCTCACGCAGGCTTCCGCGACGTTGCCCACATACACGGGTTGCAGTCTCGTGCCGCCCGTTCCGAACAGCGGCAGAACCGGGCTTTGCCGCGCCAACGTGGCAAGCCTGTTCAGGAAGGAATCACCCGGACCGAATATCACGCCGGGACGCAGGATCGTGACGCCATCGAATGCTTCCTTGACGAGCCGCTCTCCGATCCCCCGGGCGCGGACATAGGGTGAACTCGACCCGGGGTCGGCGCCCAGACCCGAGATATGGATGAGCCGCTCAGCTCCCGCCTGCTTCGCCTGTCGGGCGACGTGCAGGGCTCCCTGTCCGTGGACCCTCTCGAATTTCGCGCCGCCCTTCTCGATGTAGTGGCCGACGGTATTGATGACCGAGGCCGATCGTTCCACCGCCTGTGCAACAGTGGACTCGTCCCATACATCGGCGTGCACGAGCTCAATCCGGCCGTCCCCTTCGAGCCGCTGGAGGAAGGATGCGCGGTCGGGATGGCGTACGCCCACACGCACATCGTTTCCCGCCTCGGCCAGGTATTTGACGATCTGGCGGCCGAGGAATCCCGATCCCCCGAACACCGTTACGCGTTTGGATGCCATCGGCTCGACACCAGATGCCCCGCTCAGGAAAAGGCGTAAGGCCGGCCCGGCCGGCCCACGGCCGCGAGGAACATGATCGATTTTCCGGCCGCGTGGGGCGAGAAGAATGCGGTCACGTTGTCGTCGAGGAAGGTCAGTCCCGTGGCCCCCAATCCCAACGCATAGGCGGCGAGGTAAACCTTGCCGCCCCGTATGCCCCCTTCCAGTTCGGCCGCACGATAGCCGCGGTCGCCGAAATGCGCCGTCACAAGCTGAAGGTCGGCGAGGTAGTAGAAGTTGACGCTGGCCTCGCCCGCCAGTCCCTGTCCCAGCGCCAAGGCTGCCGCTTCCTCCCGAAACGTTCCCTCGCGGAGCGGCTCCAGCCCGCCCTGTGAGGGCCTGTATGCATAGGTTCCCGCAGCGAGCCCGTCGACGGCGTTGACGATCAGGTAGAGGTCGCAGAGGGACGCTCCGGAGGGGGCCAGAAAGTCCGCGGCGATGGCGCGGTCGGTCCGGTCCAGGATCGTCGAGAGCGCGGTGAAGGAGATGCTCTTGCCGGTGAACCGGCGGGTCGATCCGCGACGCCGGATCACGGCCTCCAGCGGCTCGGCCGGAACCGCATCGTCCGACGCTGGTTGCAGGGGGACGAGCCGGTCTGGAGAGGCTTCGGTGCCTTCGTCCATGGCCCCGCGCCACGCGGCCGCCTCGGCGCCGGTGTTCAGGCAGGAAGCGGCGTGAACCGCGGGAATGTCCGGGTACGCCACCTCGTGACGCGAGAGCGGCTCCGTCGAGAGTCCGAGCGGGGCAAGCCGGGGAGGGGGCGCGGCGTGAGCCGGACCGCCGCGCCCGATCGGCACCAACATCAGGGACGCCTCCTTCTCAGGATCGACGTCGAGCAACCGGTTGACCGGGGCGTCGGCATAGCCGGCCACCAAGGCGGCCGGGAGTTCCAGGGCCGCCGCCTGCGCCAGGAGGTTGGCCGCCATGCAGCCCGAATCCCACCAGGCGTGGCGATAGGCACGCGCCTGATACTTCCAGGCGTTGCGCCACCACGTGCTCGTCAGCACCAGCACCATCGGCGCGTCGGCCACGGCGGCGTGCGCGCCGCTCGCCTCGACCAGGACCTGCCGGCAATCGCCGGCCCGCAGCAGGCACAGCGAGGAGTCCTTCGGCTGGAACTGATAGACGCCGGCCGGCAGGTCTTTGAGGTCGGCGCAGACCACGTAGACCTCGATGTGGTAGAGCGCGCCGGTGCAAGGCGCACCGCGGAACAGCATCTCGCCGCCCGGATAGCGCCGCCGCTTGGTGATGCCGACCGCCGACAGCAAGTGCGCAAGCTCACTCCTGCCCGGGACCCGGTCGCCGCCGGCGTGTGCTCCCGGTTCCGCCAGCGCGGCCAGCGCCGGAACCGCCGAGTCCGGCAGATCAGTCGAGAGCGGCTGGCGCGCCACGCCGGAATAGATCTTGAAGGGGAGCGGCATGTTGGCAAAGTCGAGCGAGTGGGGATTGGCGCGAATGCGCTCCCACGAATGCTTGGTGGACTCGTGATAGTCCAAGGCCCTCATGATCCACCCGTCAGCGGCGCTCGCCCTGCCATAGCGGCGCGCTCAGCTCCGCGGCGTAATCGGACAGCATGATGTTGAAGCTCACGCTGATCCGGTCTCGATCGCCGCGGTTGGCGTCCACCGAATGCGGCAGCCACGCCGGGAACAGCAGGACCGTGCCCTCGCTCACCCGCACGACCACCTGGTCGGTATTGTCGGCGGTGAGCTCGACGACCGGCGGCCGCAGGATTCCCGCCTGGCTGCGCGGATCGTGAAAATTGATGGTGTCCCCGCCCCTCGGCACACACACATAGTAGACGCCGCTCAGGAAGTTGTTGGGATGGCTGTGGAGCCTGTGTGCGGCGCCCGGCGCATTCACGTTGGCCCAGCAACCGGTGATCTCGAACGCCACCTCGGCGACACGCAGATAGTCAAGGATGTCCTTCACGGTCACACCGATGCTTTCGATCAGCTCGTGAAAATCTTCCAGCTCGTGCAAGTTGTGGCCCGACTGCCAGCCGCGGCCTGCGGTGGGGTTGGCCGTTCCGCGTCGCAACGCGGCGAGCTTGGCAACGATCGCCTCGTTGATGCGGCGGCAGGCGCCGGGCCTGACCTCGGCCCTCCACACGACGGTCGGAAAGAGCCGCATCGCGCGGCTTTCCAGGATCGGGGACTGTTCCGTTCCCTCCACCGGCCGCCTCCGCCGCCGCTCCGCTTCAAGCGAGGCCATGCCGCCGACGCCAGGGAGGGGGACCGGCGGCACCGCCACTCTATCAGTGTCGGTCCATTGCAGGGCGATATTCGACATCCCGCCCCTGGCCGCTGCCTTTCGATGGAGTGGTCGTGAGCTGCTCAGGCTCAGTCCGAGGGCGGTGATCCACGAGCCGAAGGGACCCGGGGGCCCGGCTTGTCCGCGGCGTTCGCAACGGCGCTCGCTTGTGGTATCCCGGGGCCATGGTACGGATCAGGCCAGCGCGCCTATCGGACGCCTCCGCCATTGCCGACATCCAGGTCGAAACGTGGCGTGACACCTACTCCGGTTTGATTCCTGATCGGACGCTTCTGGGCCTGTCCCGCACGAGCCACATCGAGAGCTGGCGCCGGATCCTGCGTGACACACGGGCGGAATCTATCACGCGCGTGGCCGAGGGGCCGGACTCCCGCGTCGTCGGCTTCGCCAATGCCGGCCGTTCGCGCCCGACGAACCTGTCCTATGACGGGGAGGTCTACACGCTCTATGTTTTGCCGGATCACCAGGGTGCGGGCAACGGTCGGCGTCTGCTCGGTGCGCTGTTCTCGGCACTCTCCGCCGCCGGCAGTCGAAGCGCGCTGGTCTGGGTCTTGGCGAAGAATCCGGCGCGTTTCTTCTACGAGGCCATGGGTGGCACATTCATCGCGATACGCGAGGAGCCGTTCCACGATGTCGTTCTTAGCGAGTGCGCGTATGGCTGGTCCGACCTCGCTCGCCACGCTGAAATGGGCACGTGGGGCTCCGACAACGGCGACTAGGTAAGAACAAGAAAATTTGGCGACCACTGCCCGTTCCAATGGGGATCGTACGTCCGGTCGATAGGCCGCATCATGTCGGCTGCGAGCCCACGATTTCGCTTTCGCCGGTTTCCGGCAACTATGTCGTGCACTGGTCGAAGGGATGGGGGGAAGCACGGATGGACGTACTGGAGATCGGACAGCCCGCGCTGGCTGTGGTCGATATGCAGAACGATTTCGTCGACCGTGATGTCGGCTCCTACGCGATCGGAGCAGAGCGGATGGTGACGAGGATTGGCCGGGTGATTGCCGCAGCCCGGTGCGCGCAAGTGCCGATCGTGTTCAGCCAGGAGGTGCACCGGGCCGACGGGTTGGACGGTGGGCGCCTCCTCTGGGATGGGCGGAGAGGCTGGGTTACTGGCAAGCATCCCAGCGCCGCGCCCGGAGAGCCGCCGGCACCGCCCTGCATTGAAGGCACAAGGGGCTTCGAGATCGTCGACGAGCTGGCGCCCGAGCCGGGCGACATACGCATCCTCAAGCGGCGTTTCAGCATTTTCGTCGGTACCGAGCTCGACATGAACCTGCGTCGCCTAGGGGTCGACACGCTCCTGATCGCGGGCGTCTGCAGCGACGTCTGCGTTCTGTGGACCACGGGTGACGCCCATCAGCGCGACTACAAGGTGCACGTGCTCGAGGACTGCGTGGCCGGCACCAGCCCGCAAGGCCACGAAGCGGCACTTACGGTCATTCGTGCCCTTACCAACGCCGGCCGGTCTGTCACCGCCGCGGACGCCATTACAGCATTGGAGCGCCGCGCTGCGGGCATCGCGGCGTAGGGGACTGGGGCAGGACGATACCGCGCCCAGACTGCTTGGCAGCGTTGTCGGTCAGGCAGTCGCCGTCATCGCCGAGAACGTTGGCACATCCATCTGTCCATCGAGGGGAATCACAACGGTCGCCCCTCCGAGCTGCTTAGCCTGCGGCTCTCGCATCCAGTTCCGCCGCATACGCCTTGTACCGCTTGACCAGCCAGCGGTTTATCTGCGGCAAGGTTCCCTCCAGCGGCGCGTAGCGTCCGCGATTTGCGAAACGCGACCGCAATCCCCTGTGCACCGCAGTGTTGGCCTCGGTGTCCTGGTCGTTGTAGACGACGATGCCGTCGACGACGGCTTTGAACGTTATGTCGAAGTTGTCCAGGGCCAGGGTCGAATGGGGAAACAGGTACCCCACGCGCAGGGTCAGGCGGTTGGCTCCGTCAGGCAGGATCATGTAGTAGAGGCAGCCGTCCGGCACCGTGCCGATGAAGAGGTTCGGCAGCATGCTCGCGAACATCACCCGCTGACGTTCGGCGTCGGTCAACGTCTCGATGATCGGGAACAGGGACTGAAACCCGGCTGTGAAGCCGCCGTCCTTGTAGAGAAATCCCGTGGGGTGATAGACCGCCCCGTCATCGTCGTCATCCCACTCCACAAACGATGCCAGCCTGGACGGAGCGAAATCGTGCGGGCCCTTGTGCACGAACCAGGTGTGGTGGGGTTCGACGGCATTCTCCTGCATGGCTTTCCAGTTCCATGGATAACCGGAAAAATCGCACGTCGGCGTCGCTCCCATGTCGCCAAGATGGTGGTTGGCGATCTCCTTCGAGAGCCGCTTGAGCCGCGGATTCAGGGGTGGCGCATTGCCGTCCATGTTGATGAAGACGAAACCGTTCCAGATCTCCGTGCGGAGTGTCGGCAGGCAGCTGGTCCGGCGCAGCTCCTCCAACGAGGCATGCGCATCCATTTGCGGCGCGCTGATCAGGGTGCCGCTGAGATCGTAGGACCAGCCGTGATGGGGACAGGTGAACACATGCGTGTTTCCGGCGTGCTCGCCCAGAATATGGCCGCGATGTTGGCACACCGCCGTCATGACGCGGACCTCGCCCGCGTCGTCGCGCAACACCAGCAACGGGTCGTTGTTGATGGTGATCGAGAAGTAATCGCCGGCCTTCGGGACTTGTCCGATGTGGCCGAGACACACCCACTCGCGATCCCACACGGCGCGCTTTTCGAATTCGAACCAAGCCTCCGACGTATAGACCTCGGAAGGCAACGTGATGCAGGTTTCTATATCGGCGTTCGATGCGTCGAGCCGGTCGATGATGGAACGCAGGTGATCGGTCAGCACGACATCGGGCAAGGTCTTTACGGTGTAATCCTTCATGGCGTATGCCCTCGCTCGCGGCCTGCCTCCATCAGATGGCCCACCGCACGAATTGGGGGCTGGTGGGTCCCGGAGCGCGTATCCAGACACGCCGACCGATGTGGTTCCCGAGGATAGCATGTCGGGCCATGCGCGTCGTCCGCCTCCGGCATCCCTCGATCATTCGATGGAGGTGAACGGGTACGGTGTGGCACGGCGATGTGCCCGCCGTCGGTGACGCGGGACGGATACGCCGAAGAGAGAGCACGGGCCCAGCCGGTTATGCATGAGGCGGTTGTTCCAGAGGACAGTCTTGGGCGGCTCGTGAGGCCCTGGCAATGCTTCGATATCGGCGCTAGCCTCATCTCTGCACCCGGCTGATCGACGGGAGCTGCGCTATGTATGACGCGATCGTTGTGGGGGCGCGGTGTGCGGGTGCCTCCCTTGCGATGCTTCTCGCCCGCAACGGCTGCCGCGTCTTGCTCGTCGATCGGGCGAGCTTTCCCAGCGATCAGACCATGTCGACGCATCTCGTCTGGCAGAACGGGGCGAGCCGTCTGCGGAAGTGGGGCCTGCTCGACAAGGTCGTCGCGTCGAATTGCCCGCCGATGTCTTCCTTTTTCATCGACTTCGGGGATTACCTGCTCGACGGCGAACCGCCTCCGGCGGACGGTCAGAAACACGCGCTCTCTCCGAGGCGCTTCGTGCTCGACAAGATCTTGGTCGATGCCGCGGCAGAGGCCGGCGCCGAGGTGCGAGAGGGCGTCTTCGTCCGTGAGCTCGAAGGCGACGGCAACCGCGTGACCAGAATCTCGGGAACGGACAAGACTGGCTCGACCGTTCGAGAAAGCGCCCGGATCGTGATCGGTGCGGACGGCATGAACTCGCTGGTGGCGCGCGCGGTGCAAGCGACCGAATACAACGCGAAGCCGCGTCTCCAGGGCACCTACTTCACCTACTGGAGCGATGTGCCGTCCCATGGCGTGGAGATCTACGTTGGCGAATGGCGAGGAGCATACGCGTTCCCCACCAACGACGGCATGACGGTGGTCGGCGCGAACTGGACCGCTCGGGATGTTCGCGACGTCAAGGCCGACATCGAGACGAACTACCTCGCGACGCTGGAGGCCTGGGCACCGTCGCTGGCGGAGCGGGTCCGCGATGGCACGCGCGAGGACCGCTGGCTCGGCGGCCCCATTCCAAACTTCCTTCGCAAGCCCTATGGACCGGGCTGGGCGCTGGTCGGCGATGCCGGGGTCACCATGGACCCGTGCACGGCGGAGGGTATCACCAACGCGTTGCGCGACGCGGACTTCATCGCCGATGCCCTGGACGAGGGCCTCTCCGGGCAACGACCGATGGATGAAGCGCTGGCCCAGTACGAACAACGACGCAACGCGGCGATCGTGCCGATCTACGAATTGACCTGCGAGATGGCTCCCTTCGCGCCGCTGCCGCCCGACAGGCGACAGCTCCTGGAAGCCCTTCGCGGCAACCAGGCGGATACCAATCACTTTTTGGGCCTGATCGCCCAAACCGTGTCCACCCCCGAGTTCTTCGCCGAAGAGAACGTAGACAGAATCCTGGCCGCCGCACCGAACGTCCATTGAATTGGATCGTGTGTTGATGCCTGAGCGCGCGCCTGCGAGCGCGAGCCCTGAGCGAGTACAGGCCGTGCAGAACGCCTCAGCGTGTCAATCGGCTTTCAGTATTGACCCCCAATCGGCGTGCAAAATTGACCCCCCTGAGCGGCACGGCGGAGGTTGTCCCGGTAGTCAATAGGGGGGACCCGCGCGGCTTCGTGTAGCGCCCCGCGTTACGCGGAGCGAAGCCGCGTGGGGGGTCCCTGTTGGCCCACCGGGGCAACCGGGCCGCAGGGACGGCCGGCGCCAGGTCAGGAGCGGTTCTTGAAGCGCCAGCTCTCGTTGCCGGTCTCGATGATCTCGCAATGGTGGGTGAGACGATCGAGCAGCGCGGTGGTCATCTTGGGGTCGCCGAAGACGGAAGGCCATTCGCCGAAGGCGAGGTTTGTTGTGATGACGATCGAGGTGCGCTCGTAGAGCCGGCTCATGAGGTGGAAGAGCAGCTGCCCGCCGGCCTGAGCGAAGGGCAGGTAGCCGAGCTCGTCGAGGATGACGAAGTCGCGGCGGACGAGCTGGTCTGCGGTGCGGCCCTGGCGTCCGGCGCGGAGTTCGGCCTCGAGGTGGTTGACCAGGTCGACGACGTTGTAGCACCGGCCGCGGGCGCCCTTGCGGATGCAGGACCGCGCGATGGCGACGGCGAGATGGGTCTTTCCGGTGCCGGTGCCGCGACCAGCACGATGTTGCGCTGCCCTTCGAGGAAGCCGCCGCCGGCGAGCTCCTGGATCAGGGGCTCGTTGACCGGCGAGGCGGCGAAGTCGAAGTCGGCCAGCTCCTTGGCCGTCGGCAGCTTGGCGGACGCCATCTGGTATTTGATCGAGCGTGCCCTCTTGTCGGCGATCTCGACCTGCAGCAGCGTACCGATGATCTGCTGCACCGGATGACGGCGCTTGAGCCCCCCTCGGCGTACATGTGGCGAGGATGTCGTCGTAGGCGGCACGCATGCCCGCGAGCTTCAGCGCCGTCATCATCGCCAGCACATCATGACGTTCCATGACCGGCCTCCCTCAGGCTGTCGTAGCGCTGACAGTCGGCTACCGGCTGGTGGCGAAGCTGCAGCCTCTCGGGCGTCGGGATCGCCGCCGCCGCCGCCGGCTGGCGCTGCCGGGTGAGGATGTTGAGCACGACGTCGCGCGGGACGCGCGCGGAGCGCACGATGGCGCTGCAGGCGCCGCACTCGAGCGCTTCGGCACAGGCCGCCTCGACCGCCTCCAGCCCGTCCTCCAGCACGGCCGCGAGCACCTTGACGAACTGCCGGTCGCCGTCGTCGTGGGAGGAAAGCCGGGTTCGCAGGCGGCCGAGCGCGTTGGGCAACTGCCAGTCCTTGAAGGGTGCGCCGTTCCTCAGTGCGCCGGGCTTCCTCGTCAGGATCGGCACGTAATGCCAGGGATCGTAGACGAACCGGCCGCGCCCGAAGCTGCGGGGATGCTCGGCGACGGTCTCGCCGTCCTGGCGGATGACGATCCGCTCAGCATAGGCCCGCACGTCCACCGGCCGCCCGACGGCGCGGGCCGCCACGCTGTACTGGTTGTTGTCGAAGCGCACCAGGCAGGTCTTCGACACCGCTACCTCGCTGGCGTGGAAGCCGTCGAAGGGGCCGCGATACGCCACCAGGAAGGGCCGCTCCTGGCGCTCCCGCGCGCGTGGACGCGCGACAGGCTCCACCAGATGGTGCGAACACATCTCCTGGAAGCGGCGGTTGTAGTCACGCTTCTTGCCCACGAACACCGTGCTCACCGCCGTCTTCATGTTGTCGTAGATGCCCCGCCGGCAGACTCCGCCGAAGAAGCGGAAGGCCCGCTCGTGCGCCTCGAACACCATCTCCTGGCTCTCGCGGGGAAAGATCTGGACCAGATACATCCGGCTGTGGCACAGCCGCATGTGCGCCGCCTTCACCCTGGTCGTCGCACCCGCCAGACGCGCATACTCGTGGCTCCAGTCGAACTGGTAGGCCTCGCCCGGATCGAAGATCAGCGGCACATAGGCCTGCGACGGCGATAACAGACGGCGCCGGCGCCGCCACGCCTTGGCGTAGCGCCGCACCGCATCATAGCCGCCCTTGTAGCCCAGCTCGCCAAGGTCCTCATGGATCTGCAGCAGGGACAGGCGATCCCGGCGCCGCTTCTTCTCGTTGGCCTTCAGCTGGCGCTCGAGCTCCTCCACCCACGGCCCAAGCTTCGGCATCGGCTGGATCTTGCGCTCGTAGCTGAACGAGGTCTCATCGCCCCGCACCACCTTGCGCACCGTGTTCTTCGAAACCCTCAAATCCCGGGCGATCTTCTTGATCGGAACGCCCCTCACCAGATGATCCCGACGGATCCGCGCAATCGTTTCCACAACCAGCATCTCCCCCTCACCCCGTCCGTCCAATGACAAGGCGCGTTCATGGGCACAAACCATGAGGGGGTCAATTTTGGACGCCGATTACCCCCAACAGGGGGTCAATGTTCCACGCTTAACAACACCCTGTCGGGCACGCGCTCGAACAGCCGAACGACAGATTGCAGGGACTGGCGGAAGCTTTGGCGCCATCGCGCTCGTGTCTGCTGGGAGTTTCGAAATTCGAAATGTTCGCACGAGCATCCGTAGCGTTGAAGCGACGCGAGTACGCATCAGATCGAAGTGAAGTGGTGCCTATTTGGTATCTGTTAGTTGAGACCGAAGCCGCATGAGGAGAGGGGATGATCCATAACATGCTGTCAAATAAAGATTAATATGATCACCCTATAGTACATGGGATGGCGATGCTCGTTGCGCCAGTTACTATGGTGCGGTGCACGGGGCGCAATGCTCGCGCCAGGATCGCCCCATGCAGCGCGAGAGCGAGCAGGCCACGGCAGGGGGGATGAGCGGGCGCTCGGCGGCCCTGCGGCCGGCGCCTGCGTGCCGCGACGCCGTTGCCGCCGGCGTCCGGGGCGGCCGGCGACTGTCTTGCGGCATCCCACTTGTCCCGCTTAATCCCGGCGAATCCCGCTTTCGTTTCACGCTTCATGTGCCGCCCGCGGAGCGGACGCCTGGACGCAGGCCGTGACCGCGGTGAGAATTGCGGGCTAAGAGCGCTTCACCCGCTCTCCCTGCACCGCATTGCCCTGCCCGTCCGGGATCAGGTCGCGGGCGATCAGACCCAGATTATTCAGTCACGGTCCAATCGAGGCGCGGCCAGCAGGGCGAGCGCCATGCCGACCGCCGCCTGCGACGGGTCGATGACGGCGCAGCCGAGATGCGCCTCGAGCGGCGCCCGGTAGCGCGCCATGCCGGCGCATCCCAGCACGATCACGTCCGCGCCGTCCTCGTCGCGGAGTTCTTCGGCCGCCCGCGTCATGCGCGCCGCGACGATCTCCTCCTGCGCGAGCTCGGTGACGCCCAGGCCGATGGCACGCTCGCCGGCCATGCGGGCGCTCAAGCCCAGCGCCGCCACATGACGCCGGTGACGCGGGATCGAGGTCTCGAGGATCGCGACGATGCCGAAGCGCTCGCCGCGCGAGAGCGCCGCCAGCAGGCCGCACTCGGCGATGCCGAAGACCGGCGCAGGCGTGGCCTCCCGCGCGGCATGGAGGCCGGGGTCGGAGAAGCAGGCGATGACGAAAGCGTCCGCCCGCTCCCGCTCGATGGCGCGGCAGAGCGGCGCCACCACCTCGTCGACATGGCGCTGGGTCTCGATGCCGGGCGGGCCTTCCGCCAGCGTCGTGCAGTCGATCGCAGGGCCGTCCTCGAAGCGGAAGCCGTCCAGCGCCCGCGCGATGTCGTCGGTCACGCCGGTGCTGCTGTTCGGGTTGACGACGAGGATGCGCCCGTTCACGGGGCCCTCCCGCGCGGCGGGACGGGGCCGGTCGTCTCCACGATCAGGCCGTAATGCTCGGTGCGCCGGTGCGCCGCGAAGTCGAAGATGCTCGACGTGAGGAAGCTGCCGTCGTCGAGGTCGCAAGGAGCGACGACGACCTCGTCGCCCAGCGTCCGCGCCTGCGCCACGATCTCGCCGTTGGGCGAGACGATCGCGCTGCCGCCCAGCATGTCCACGCCCTCCTCGCGCCCCGCCTTGGCGACGCCCACCACCCAGGTGCCGTTCTGATAGGCGCCGGCCTGCATGGAGAGGTGGTTGTGGAAGGCCCGCCGGTGCGGCGGCTCGAAGGCGAGGCCGTTGAGCGCCGGCGTGTTGTAGCCGATCAGCACCAGCTCCACCCCTTGCAGGCCGAGCACGCGGAAGGCTTCGGGCCAGCGCCGGTCGTTGCAGATCAACATGCCGACGCGGCCGCCGAGCGCCTCCCACACCGGGAAGCCGAGATCGCCCACCTCGAAATAGCGCTTCTCCAAATGCTGGAACTGGCGCGCAGGCTCGTGCTCGGCGTGTCCCGGCAGGTGGACCTTGCGGTACTTGCCGGCGATCGTGCCGGTCCTCTCGACCAGGATGGCCGTGTTGTAGCGCCGCCGCGCGCCGCCCTCATGCGTGTGCTCGGCATAGCCGAGGTGAAAGGCGACGCCGAGCGCGGCGGCCTCCTCGAACAGCGGCCGGGTCTCGGGGCCGGGCATCTCCGCCTCGAAGAACGCGTCCGCCTCGGCGTCCTCCAGCAGCCAGCGCGGGAAGAACGTGGTCAGCGCCAGCTCCGGATAGACCACGAGGTCGGCGCCCCGCTGCGCCCCCTCGCGCATCAATCGGGTCATGCGCCGGACGACGCTCGCGCGCGGCTCGCTGCGCGCGACCGGGCCGAGCTGAGCGGCCGCGACCGTGACGATGCGGCTCATTCCCCGCCCTCCCCGCTCCAGGCGGCGTCGTAGTCGCCGCTCTCCGGCGCGAAGCCGTGGACCCGCCGGCCCGCGGGGCGCGCCGCCGGCGGCGCTTCGCAGCGCAGGAATTCGCCGCGCCCCGGCTCCCCCAGCACCGCGCCGTCGTGCCAGACGACCGTGCCGCGGGAGAGCGTCGTCACCGGCCAGCCGGTCACGACCCGGCCCTCATAGGGCGTGTAGTCGAGATTGTCGTGCAGCATGGCCTGGGAGATCGTCACCTCCAGCGTGGGGTCCCAGATCGCGATGTCCGCGTCGCTTCCCACCGCGATGCTGCCCTTGCGCGGATAGAGGCCGTAGAGCTTCGCCGGCCGGGTGCAGCAGAGATCGACGAAGCGGTCGAGGCCGATACGCCCGCTGCGGACGCCGGCGGAGAACAGCATCGGCATACGGATTTCCAGCCCCGGCACCCCGTTCGCAATCCGGTTGAAGGGCGCGCCCTTGCCGTGCAGCTGCTTGCCTTGCGGGTCGTCGTAGCGGAAGGGCGCGTGGTCGGACGAGAAGACGTCGAACAGGCCGCTCTCCAGCCCGCGCCAGACGAAAGCCTGGTTCGCCGCGTCGCGCGGCGGCGGGCTGCAGACATACTTGGCGCCCTCGAAGCCCTCGCGGTCGAGATCGGCGGCGGTGAGGAAGAGGTATTGCGGGCAGGTCTCGGCATAGAGCCTGAGCCCCCGTGCCTTGGCCGCAGCGATCTCGTCGATCGCCGCGCGGGCGGAGACATGCACGATCAGGATCGGCAGGTCGACGATCTCGGCGAGCGCGATCGCCCGGTGGGTCGCCTCGCGCTCGGCCGCCGCCGCGTGCGCCACCGCATGGAATTGCGGCGCGGCCCGGCCGGCCCCGATCAGCCGCTCCGTCAGCCAGGCGATGACATCGTGGTTCTCGGCGTGGACCATCACCATCGCGCCCTCGCGCCGCGCCGCAGCGAGCACGTCGAGGATCTGGCGGTCGTCGAGCTTGAGCGCGTCGTAGGTCATGTAGATCTTGAACGAGGTGTAGCCGTCCGCGATCAGCGCCGGCAGCTCCTGGCCGAGCACCTGCTCGCTCGGGTCCGAGACGATGAGGTGGAAGGCGTAGTCGATCACCGCCTTGCCCCGGGCACGGTCGTGATAGTCCTCGACCACGGCGCGGAGCGATTGTCCCCGGTGCTGCGCCGCGAAGGGGATGATGCAGGTGGTGCCGCCGCAGGCCGCGGAGATGGAGCCGGAGCGGAAATCGTCCGCCGTCGTGGCCCCCATGGTCGAGGGCTGATCGATGTGGCAGTGGCTGTCGACCCCGCCCGGCAGCACGAGCTTTTCGCGCGCGTCGATCTCGTCCGCGCCGGGGCCGAGGCCTTCCGCCAGCGCAACCACGCGGCCGTCGCGGATGCCGATGTCGCAGGCGACGGTATCCGCTGCGGTCGCGACCGTGCCGCCGCGAATGACGAGATCGTAGCGGGCCTCTGCCATGGCGTGCTCCCTCTACAGGCGCGGCAGGACCTCGCTCGCAAGCAGGCGCATCGAGCGCCGCCAGCGGGCGCGGTCGTCCCAGTCGTGCGCGGTCGCGATCAGCGTGCCGAAGGCGCCGACCTCGGCGCGAAAGGCGGCGAGCTTCTCGGTCACGGTGCCGGGGCTGCCGGCCACGACCATCGCGTCCAGCATGTAGCGGGTGGTGATGGCCTCGTCCGGCATGGCGGGGTCGTCCTTGAGCAGCGCGCCGAAGTCGGCGTCCAGCAGCACCGTGCGCAGATAGTTGAAGTAGAAGGCGAGCGCGTTCTCCGGGTCGGCCAGATAGTCCTCGGCCTCGGCGTCGCTCTCGGTCACGAGGATGCTGCGGGCCGCGCGCCAGATCGCGGGGTCTGGCGCGCGCCCCGCCGCCTCGCAACCCTCTTCATAGGCCTCCCAGTGGGTCCTGACGTGGCAGGCCGGGGTGAAGTTCGCCGAGATCGGGATCCACCCTTGCGCGCCCGCCGTGCGCGCGCTGCGCGAACGCGGGCTCATGATCGAGACGGCGATGGGCGGGTGCGGCTTCTGGTAGGGCCGGGCCATGACGCCGACGCCGAGGTCGGCCCGGTAGGCCTCCTTGACCCGAAAATCCCAGTAGCCGCCGGGGAACTCGTATGGCGGCTCCTGCGACCATATCCCGAGGATGGTCTCGATCGATTCCTGCATCATCCTGGGGCGGTCCGCCGGATCGTTCAGCTTGAACATCTCGAAGTCGCCGGGCGAGCCGCCGGGCCCGATGCCGAAGATGAAGCGGCCCTCGGCGAGCTGATCGAACATCGCGGCATGGGCGGCGACGATCGCCGGGTGCTGCTGCGGCAGGTTGATGACGCCGGTGCCGAGCTTGATGCGCTTCGTGCGCTCGATCAGCGTCGCGAGGAAGACGAAGGGCGCGGTGATCTGCTCCGGCTTGTTGGAGTAGTGCTCGCCGACATAGACCTCCGCGAAGCCCAGCTCGTCCGCGAGCACGATCGCTTCCTGGTCCTCGCGCAGGACGGTCAGGAAGGGCCTCTCGGGCCGGTGCAGCGGCATCATGAGCATCCCGAGTTCCATGCCGTCCGGCCCCCCTCCCGAGGCCGCGATCCGCCCGTCAGCGCCCGCCCGCGTGCGCACCGTCCCCCACTCTAGCCCGGATGTCTCGCCACGGTCATGGTGTGCGCGGCGCTTTCCGGCCGACAGGGCAGGAAAGCCGGGCTATTCGACAGGCTCGGCGATCACGCGGACCGCGCCGCCCTGCACGGCGTGGAAGAAGCAGGCCGGGCGCTTGGTGTGACAGGCAGGCCCGGTCTGTTCGACCAGGAGGAGCAGGGCGTCGCTGTCGCAATCGAAGCGCATCTCGACCAGGCGCTGAGTGTGGCCCGAGCTCTCGCCCTTGCGCCAGAGCCGCCGGCGCGAGCGCGACCAGTAGCAGACCCGGCCGGTCGCCAGCGTCTCGCGCACCGCGTCGGCGTTCATCCAGGCGAGCATCAGGACCTCGCGCGTCTCGTGCGCCTGCGCGATCGCGGGAATCAGGCCGGCATCGTCGAAGCGGAGCCGCTCGATCACCTGTCGGGCCGTGTCGTAGCTGGTCGCCATCTGCGCTCTCCCGACGCGGGGGGCTAGCGCTCGGCCCGCGCCGACTTGACGACCCGTCCGAGACAGGCCGAGGCCAGCGCGGCGGCGCCCTGGCCGAGCACGAACAGCGCCAGCGCCGCGACCACGATCGAGGGGCCGGAGGGCGTGTCCCAGGCGAGGGAGCCGTGCAGCCCGCCGGCCACCGCCGCCGCCCCGATCAGGCCGGCGAGCAGCGCCATCTGCTCGGGCGAGCGCGCGAGCCGGCGCGCCGTCGCCGCCGGAATGATCAGAAGCGCCACGATCAGGATCAGGCCGATGACCTTCATGGCGATGGCGACCGCAAGCGCGATCAGGAGGGTGAAGGCGATGCGGACGAGGCCGACCCGCACGCCTTCGGCGCGCGCGAGCTCCTCATGGACCGTCATCGCCAGCAGCGGCCGCCAGATCAGCGCCGTCGCTGCAAGCACGGCGCCGCCGCCGCCGTAGATCCACAGCAGGTCGCGGCTGCTTACGGCCAGGATGTCGCCGAACAGGTAGCTCATCAGGTCCACCCGCACGCCCTCGAAGAAGCTGATCCCGACCAGGCCGAGGGCCAGCGCCCCGTGCGCCAGGATGCCGAGCAGGGTGTCCGTGGCCAGCCGCCGCTGCTGCTGAAGCAGCAGGAGCAGCAGGGCGAGGGCGACGCACACGATCACGATGCCGATGTTGAGCTCGATGCCGAGCGCCACGCCGAGCACGACGCCGAGCAGCGCGCTGTGGGCGACCGAATCGCCGAAATAGGCCATGCGCCGCCACACCATGAAGCAGCCGAGCGGCCCGGTGGCGAGCGCGATTCCGATGCCGCCCGCGAGCGCGCGCGCGAAGAAATCGTCGAACATCGCGCGCGCTCAGTCGGCCCCGCCGGCCGGCGCACCGGCAGCGGGCGCGTTGGCGTCGGGCGCGTTGGCGTCGGGCGCGTTGGCGTCAGGCGCGTCGGCATCGACCGGCGCCATCGCGACCGGCAAGTCGTGACGATGGTCGTGGTCGTGGGTGTAGACCGCGAGCGCGTTGGCCGCGTGGGGGCCGAACAGCGAGACATATTCGGGGTGCCGGCTCACCGCCTCCGGCTCGCCGGCGCAGCAGACATGGCCGTTGATGCAGACGACGCGATCGGTCGCGCGCAACACCAGGTGGAGGTCGTGGGAAATGATCAGGACGCCGCAGCCGCGCCGGTCGCGCAGCCGGCCGATCAACTGGTGCATGGCCAGCTGACCCGCGAAATCCACCTGCTGCACCGGCTCGTCCAGCACCAGCAGGTCGGGATCGCGCAGCAGAGCCCGGGCGAGCAGGACGCGCCGGTACTCGCCGCCGGAGAGGCCGCTCAGCTGGCGGTCGATGACCGCCGCTGCCCCCACCCCCACCTCGTCGAGAGCCGCGGCGGCAGCGGCACGCGCGCGCCGCCCCGCCATCGCCAGGAAGCGGCGCACCGTGAGCGGCAGGAGCTCCTCCGGCGCAATGCGCTGGGGCACGTAGCCCACCGCCAGGCCAGGCGCGTGGCGGACGGTGCCGGCGTCCGGCCTGATGAGACGGAGCAAGGCACGCACAGCGGTTGTCTTGCCGGCGCCGTTCGGCCCGATCAGGCTCACCACCTCGCCCCGGCGGACCTCGATCGAGACCCGGTCCAGCACCGTGCGGCCGCCGTAGCGCACGACGAGGCCCTCGCCCGATGCGAGCGGCGCACCGGCGCCGCCGGCGGCGCCGGCGCGGCCGGTCAGGCGCGCGGCGGAGGCGCCGTGCAACGCAGGCATCTGCCGTGCAGTTCGATGATCTTGCGCGAGAGCGCGAAGCCCGAATCGGCGGCCTGCTCCGCGACGGCGCGCTCGATGCTGGCCGCGTGCAGCTCCGAGACCTCGCCGCAGCCCGCGCATATGAGAAACTGCGCGCTGTGGCGCCGGTCGGGCTGCGGGCAGCCGATGAAGGCGTTGAGGCTGTCGATGCGGTGGACCAGGCCCTGGCCCATCAGAAACTCGAGGGCGCGGTAGACCGTCGGCGGCTTCGCCGTGGCCTGCGCATCGCCGAGCGCCGCGAGCAGGTCATAGGCCTTGACCGCGCGATGGCCGCTCCAGACCAGCTCCAGGACCCTGCGCCGCAGCGGGGTCAAGCGGACCCCGCGGCTGCGGCAGAGCGCCTCGGCGCGGGCGAGCGCGTCCTCGATGCAGCTCCGATGCTCGTGCCCGCCATCGGGGAAGGCGAGCCTCTCGCCGGCCTGGGTCTCCATGCGCTCCTCGTCCTCCCCGTCCCCGGTCGCGCCGCAAGGCGCGCCGCTCTTGGGTCGCGCCGCAACGCGCGCCACCCTGGGTCACGCCGCAGGGTGCCGCTGCTGGGTTACACTATAGCATTTCTTCCCGCACATCCTGCAGCCGCCGTTCAGTGGCGATCCCTGGGGCGATCGACGCGGCGGTCCGCGCCGCATCCGGCGCCTGCGCGTGCCGTCAGCGCGCCCAGATCGACACGGTGCTCAGATAGGTGCGGTTGTCGCGGTCGAGCGGGTAGAGGATTTCGCTATTGCGGCCGACCCTCCTCTCCACGTCGGCGCGGATTTCCTCCAGCAGGTCGACCGAAAAGCCTTCGAATTCCCCGGACGCCAGCGTGCGCGCGAAGGGCGGCGCGCTCGCCCTGGTGCCGGCGCGCATCACGCCGTCGGCTTCGATCCTGGCAAGCACCCTCGCCCTGCCCGAACTGGTGCACGCCAGCACCTCGATCGTGGCCGAACGTGACCAGCGCGGTGGTGAGCTTCGTCGGCGACGCGGAGCAATCGGACGACATTGCCTGCATCGTGCTGCGCTATGACGGCAAGGATGACGACGGCGCCCCAGCCTGACGCGCCGCGCAGCCGACTTCTGGCAGCGGCGGATTGTATAAGTTCACATTATAGAAGGACGAAGAAAACGTTATTGGATATCGTGCCGTCACGCGGCGATAAAGGACCATGTGTGGCCCGAACCCCGCCGCAACCAGTGCAATCGTGTAGCCGGGTGACGGTCAGAGCGGGCTCTCCCGCCGGCTACGACCCGATGTTCGCTGCCGCTGCGCTCGCGACGGAAGGGATCGAACATGCCTGTAACCCTGCGTCAGCTGCGCTATTTTCAGGCACTGGTCGAGCACGGCTCGTTCAGCCGGGCGGCCGAGAGCGTTCACGTCTCGCAGCCGGCGCTCTCGCTCCAGGTTCGCGAACTCGAGGGCTCCCTGGGCGGCCCTCTGGTCGATCGCGAGAGCCGCGGCGTCCACCTCACCCCGCTGGGACGGGAGGCGCACGAGCAGACGTTGCGCGTCCTGGATGAGACGCTGCTCCTCGAGAACATGGGCCAGCGCCTCGAGGCAGGGTCGCTCAAGGTCGCCGTCGGTATCGTCTCGACGCTCGCGCCCTACCTGCTTCCGGGGATCATGGAACGATTGCACGACTCCTCGGCCCGCATCGAGATCGACGTTCAGGAGGGGGCGGGCCAGGATCTCGTCTCCCGCCTCCTCGCCGGCCGCCTCGACGCGGCGATCGTCTCGCTCCCGCTGGGAATGCTGGAGCTGCCCGAACGAGAGTTGTTCGAGGACCGTCTGCTGCTTGCCGGCCGGGCCGAGCGGCTCGCCGCGGTCCGTCGCGCGCTGGGCGACGAGCTGCATCCGGAGGAACTGGCACGGGCCGATCTCGGGCCGCTTCTCACGCTCGGCGACGGCCATTGCCTGGCCGACCAGGTTCTGGCCGCCTGCCGGATGTGGCGCATACAGGAGGTTCGCCGCGGCGCAGGCTCGCTCGCCACGCTGTCGAGGCTCGTGGCCAGCGGCGCGGGATTGACGCTGGTTCCGGAAACGGCCGCGCTCTGCGAACGCGCCGCCTCTCCCGGTTTGAGCTTTCTTCGTTTCGGCGCGCCCGAACCCTCGCGACGGATCGGTATCACCCATCGCGTCGCCGCGCATGGCCAACGCTGGATCGAACTGCTGGCCGAGGCCGCAGCGGGCGCCGGCCAGGCGCTCGCCGAAGAGGCCGGGAAGGCGATCAAGGCCTGAACCGCTCCGCCTGTTGCCCGCCGCCAGGGCGGGCGTGGAGCGGGCGCAGGGCGCGGGGATCGTCGATCGCGTCCGGTCAGTGGCCGAGCGACGCGAGCGATTCGGCCCGCGACCGATGGATTTCGATGATCGTGTCGAATCCGCTTTGCTCGAAGATCTCCCTGACCTGATCCGAGAGCGAGCAGAGCACAAAGCGCGCGTCTCGGTTCGAGACGGCCTTGGCGATCGCCAGCACGGTGCGAAGCCCCGCACTGCCGATGTAGCTCAGCCTCTCGCAGTCCACGATCACCGCGCGGTCGCCGTCCTCGATCGCAGTTTCGATCGCCTCCTGGAACGCGAAGACGGTGGAGCCGTCGATGCGCCCGTCCACGAGCACCGATACCACGCCGTCCATGCGTTCCGTCGCTACGTCCATCACGTCCTGTCCGGCCACCGATGATCCGATCGGGGTTGGACCCCATGCCGCCTCGTCATGCGGCGGCGAGCCTGTGGAGCGCCGGCGGCGGCGGCCCGCCGGTCGCCCAGTCGAGCAGTTCCACAGTATGCACCACCGGCAGCGCGGTGTGGCCGGCGATCTGCACCATGCAACCGATGTTTCCCGCAGCCACCAGCAGGGCACCGGTGCCCTCGATCGCCGTCGCCTTGCGCGCACCGAGCGCACCGGCGAGCTCCGGCTGCAGCATATTGTAGGTGCCGGCCGAACCACAGCAGAGATGCCCGTCCGGAACCGTCTGCACGGTGAAGCCGGCGGCGCGAAGGAGCGCCATCGGCTGCTGCTCGATCCGCTGACCGTGCTGCAGCGAGCAGGCCGAGTGATAGGCGACGGGCGCGGTCGTGGGCGGCGCCCCGGTGCAGTCGAGCCCGAGCTCGTCGAGCACTTCGCTGATATCGCGGGCGAGGCCTGCGATCAGCGCCGCGTCGGCAGCGCAGGCCTCGTCGTCCTTGAGCAGGTGGCCGTAGTCCTTGAGCATCGTGCCGCAGCCGGACGCCGTGGCGACGACCGCATCGAGCCCGCCCGTGGCGGCTTCGCGCGCGAGGGCCGCCGCCGTGCGCCCGGCCTGGGCCAGGCCGCGGGCCTCGTCGCCCAGATGATGCGAGAGCGCGCCGCAGCAGCCGGCGCCATGCGCGACCACCACCTCGCAGCCCTGGCGGGTGAGAAGCCGCGCCGCCGCCTCGTTGATCTCCGGCGCCAGCACGCACTGCACGCAGCCCGTGAACAGCGCCACCCTCTTGCGCCGCGGGCCCCGGGCAGGGATCACCTGCGGACGCTCGACCCAGCTCGGCCCGTGCGCAGGCCGGCCGGCGAGGCGGAGCAGGGCGCCGATGCGTCCGCCGAAGAGCGGCGCCAGCAGCGCGGGCCCGCGCGCGGCGAGGAGCGCGATGCGCGCGAGGCCCGGACGCGGCAACACGGCGCTGAGGAGGATGCGCAGCGCGCGCTCCGCAGGCGGTCGCTTCCAGGTCCGCTCGATATGGCCGCGCGCATGGTCGACCAGATGCATGTAGTCCACGCCTGCCGGGCAGGTGGTCATGCACGAGAGGCAGGAGAGGCAGCGGTCGATGTGGCGGGTGACCGTGGCGTCGGCCGGGCCGTCCTCCTCCAGCATGTCCTTGATCAGGTAGATGCGCCCGCGCGGGCTGTCGCGCTCATCGCCGAGGAGCGCGTAGGTCGGGCAGGTGGCGAGGCAGAGACCGCAATGGACGCAGGTGCGCAGCACCTCGTTGGCCTGGGCCAGCGCCGGGAGCGCAAGCTGGCTCTCGGAGAACCGGGTCTGCATCCCCGCTACACGCCCGCGTACATGCGGCCCGGATTGAGCACACCGGCCGGATCGAAGGCCCGCTTGATGCGGGCGCTGAGCGCAGCCAGGCCCGTCGTCTGGGGCTGGAACACCGCGCGCGCCGCCCGCATCGGCGCCTCGGCGCGGACCAGCGTCGCGTGCCCGCCCGCCGCCTTGGCGGCCGCGCGCACGGCGGCCTCGCCCGCGTCCTCCGCGCCGTCCACGGCGAGCCAGACGAGGCCGCCGCCCCAGTCGAAGAGCGCGCGCGCTTCTGCCGCCGCCGCCACCTGCGCCGCCGCCGCCGCGCCCGAGGCCGGCGGCACCGAGAGGCGCCAGAGCGGCCCCTCGTCTTCGGCGAAGGCCTGGACGTCCCGGATCTCGCGCCACAGCGTCGCCGAGTTCTTCGAGTGAAGCTCCTCGACCGCGCCGAAGCGGCCGAGCATCGCGCGCAGCGCCTCGCAGCGCGCGCCCACCGAAGCCGGAAAGCCCTCGACCCGGACCGCGCTGACCGCGGCGCCGGCGTCGGCCACGTAGGAGACCGCCGAGCGCGCCGCGACTCCGGCCGGCATGTGGGCCGCGCCCGAGACCTCATGGGCGCTCCCGAGCGCCGCACCGAGGGCCTCGATGGCGGCGGCCGGCTCCAGGCTGAACAGCAGGACCGTTCGCGTGCGCTCCGGCGCGGGCAGGACCTTGACCGTCACCTCGTGCATGACCGCGAGCGTGCCGTAGGAGCCCGCCAGCAGCTTGCAGACATCGTAGCCGGTCACGTTCTTGACCACGCGGCCGCCAGCCTTGAAGCGCTCGCCCCGCCCGCTCACCGCATGCACGCCGAGGAAGTGGTCGCGCGCGGCGCCCGCCTTGATCCGGCGCGGACCGGAAAGGTTGCAGGCGAGGGCGCCGCCGAGAGTTGCGCCCCCAGGCGTGGCGCCCCCTGGCGCGCCCAGCAGCGGCGCATAGTCCGCAGGCTCGAAGGCGAGTATCTGCCGCTCCGCCTGCGTTGCGGCCTCGATGGCGGCAAGCGGCGTCGCGGCCTTGGCCGTCAGCACCAGCTCGGAGGGTTGATAGTCGACGATCCCGTCGAACGCGGCGAGCGAGAGGGTGGCCGCGCTCTGCACCGGCCGGCCGAGGCGCCGCTTGGAGCCGCCGGCGACCACCTCCAGCGGGCGCTCGTGCGACACCGCCCAGCGCACGGCGTCGGCAAGGCCGTCCGCGTCCGCCGGCGCCAGGCTGTCGGCCATCAGAAGCGGGGTAGGTGGGCGAACGGCGTCTCGCCGCGGTGCACGTGCATCTGGCCGAGCTCGGCGCAGCGGTGGAGCGTGGGGAAGACCTTGCCGGGGTTGAGAAGCTGGTCGGGATCGAAGGCGCACTTGATCCGCTGCTGCTGCTTGAGGTCGTCCTCGCTGAACATCGTGCCCATCAGGTCGCGCTTCTCGACGCCGACACCGTGCTCGCCGGTCAGCACGCCGCCTACCTCGACGCAGAGCTTGAGAATCGCCGCGCCCATCTCCTCGGTGCGCCGGAGGGCGCCGGGGATGCTGGAATCGTACATGATGAGCGGATGCAGATTGCCGTCGCCGGCGTGGAAGACGTTGGCGACGGGCAGGTCGTATTCGCGCGAGAGCTCGCCGATCCGGGTCAGGATCTCGGGCAGGCGGGCGCGCGGGATGGTGCCGTCCATGACGTAGTAGTCGGGCGCCATGCGGCCGGCGGCGGCGAAGGCGGACTTGCGGCCGAGCCAGAAGCGCTGGCGCTCCTCCTCGTCCGCGCTGGTGCGGATCGTGGTCGCCCCTGCCTTGCGGGCGAGGTCGCCGACGAGCGCCACGAGCTCCTCGACCTCGACCGCAGGGCCGTCCAATTCGCAGATCAGGATCGCCTCCACGTCCAGGGGATAGCCGGCGTGGCAGAAGCTCTCGGCCGCCTCGATCGCCGGCCTGTCCATCATCTCGAGCCCGGCGGGAATGATCCCGGCGGCGATGATCGCGCCCACGCAGGCGCCGGCGGATGCGTTGTCGGGGAAGCCGAGCAGCAGCGCGCGCACCGTGGCGGGCTTGGGCAGTATCCGCACCGTCACCTCGGTGACCACGCCGAGCAGCCCCTCCGAGCCGGTCACCACGCCGAGCAGGTCGTAGCCCTCGGCATCGAAGTGCTTGCCGCCGAGGCGGAGCACCTCGCCGTCCATCAGCACCATCTCGATGCCGAGCAGGTTGTTGGTGGTGAGCCCGTATTTGAGGCAGTGCACGCCGCCGGAATTTTCCGCCACATTGCCGCCGATCGAGCAGGCGAGCTGGCTGGAGGGGTCCGGGGCGTAGTAGTAGCCGTAGGGGCCGACGGCCGTGCTGATGGCGAGATTGGCCACGCCCGACTGGACAACGGCGCAGCGGTTGGCGCTGTCGATGTCGAGAATCCGGTTGAGCTTGCCGAAGCCCACGGTGACCCCGTCGGCGAGCGGCAGCGCGCCGCCGGAGAGCCCGGTGCCGGCGCCGCGCGGCACGATCTTGACGCCGCGCTCGTGGCAGAGCGCGAGCACGCGGCTCACCTCGCCCGTGTCGCGCGGCAGCACGACGATCATCGGCAGCGCTCGATAGGCGCTGAGTCCATCGCACTCGAAGGCGCGCCGCCCGCGCTCGTCGTCGATGACGCAGTCCTCGGGCAGCAGCTTGCGAAGTGCCGCCACCAGATCTTGCCGCTGGCTGATGACGCCCGCGTCGGGCTCGGGCATGGCGATCACGGCAGCACCTTTCCGGGCCTGGTGCGGACCCTTGCGCGTGGGAGTGGCTGATTGTCGGCGCGCATGCAGCGCGCGTCAATGCGCGCGGGCTTCGTGCGCGCGGCTCGGACGGCCCGGCGCGATCAGCCCTGGCGCGCTTTGAAGCGCGGGTTGCGCTTGTTGATGACAAAAACCCGGCCCTTGCGCCGCACGATCTGGCAGTCCTTGTGGCGCCGCTTGGCGGCGCGGAGGGAATTAAAGACCTTCATGGCGTCCTCTCGGGAAGGGCGGCGCACCATAGGGAGCGCCCGCTCTCCTGTCAAACGGCCCCGGCCTTTCGAGCGGCGCGTTAGCTCAACTGCCTAGTGACGACTTAACCTCGTAAGTGCCGTCTCGGAGCAACGGCCAAGCCTCTTCGTAAGGCATGATGTCTTCGTGCTTGGACCGCCAATGCGCGTCGATGCCATCCCACCCGTTGCCTTGAAAGATATGCAAGCACTCAGGACACACCTTCGCGTCGGCGGCGTTATGTGTCACCACGTGCTCCACTCCGCGCTCCCGCTTACGCTTGGCGCAGCGCCTGGCGCTGGCGGCCGAGGCCCTCGATCTCCAGCTCCATCACGTCGCCCGGCTCGAGGAAGACCGGCGGCTTCATGCCCATGCCGACGCCGGGCGGCGTGCCGGTCGCGATCAGATCGCCCGCCTCCAGCACCATGAACTGGCTGATATAGCGGACGAGGTGAGCGACGCCGAAGATCATGGTGGCGGTGGTGCCGTTCTGGCGCACTTCGCCGTTGACCGTGAGCGACATGGCGAGGCTCTGCGGGTCGGGGATCTCGTCGGGCGTGACCAGCCAGGGGCCGGTGGGGCAGAAGGTCCGGGCCGACTTGCCCTTGATCCAGGTGGGGCCGCGACGGAGTTGGAAGTCGCGCTCGGAGACGTCGTTGCAGATGCAGTAGCCGGCGACGTGGGCGAGCGCCGCCTCGTCGTCGGGCAGATACTCGGCGTTGCGGCCGATCACGATGCCGAGCTCGACCTCCCAGTCGGTCTCCTGGCTGCCGCGCGGGATCAACACGTCGTCGTCCGGCCCGCTATAGGAGCTCGGCGCCTTGGAGAAGATGATCGGCTCGGTCGGCGGGTCCATGCCCGCTTCCCTGGCATGGTCGGCGTAGTTGAGACCGATGGCGAGGATGTGGCCAGGCCGCGCCACGGGCGGGCCGATCCGCGTGCCGGGATCGACGGTGGGGAAGCGCTCGGCGCCGTCTGCCAGCGCCGCCGCCAGCCGCTCGACCCCGCCGCCTCCGAGCCAGGCGCCGTCGATCTCGCCGACCGCGCTGGACACGTCGATGATGTGTCCGTCCTCCAACCTCACGGCCGGCCGCTCGGCGCCCGCCTCGCCCACACGCAACAGCTTCATTTTGGCCTCCCGGATCGCAAACGGCACGCACTATAGCAGCGCCCCGCGCCGGCACCACCCCGGCCGGGGCGCGGGAGTCCTTGTGACACGGCCCGGCATGGCGCACCCTCTCGCGGCGCCGCTTCGGCTCCGCCAGCGAGGGGGATGCAGGCATGGGGATCGTGACGGATGTGGTGCTGCCGATCGCGCTGGCCTTCATCATGCTCGCGCTCGGGCTCGGGCTCTCCTTCGGCGATTTCGCCCGGGTGGCGAAGCGCCCGCGCGATTTCCTGGTGGGCGCCGTGTCGCAGGTGGTGCTGCTGCCTGCGGTGGCCTTCGCCCTGGTCAGCCTCTGGCCGCTCGCGCCCGAGCTCGCGCTCGGCGTCATGATCATCGCCGCGGCGCCCGGCGGGGTGACCTCCAATCTGCTCACCGCCTTCGGGCGCGGCGACGTGGCCTTGTCCATATCGCTCACCGCCGTCGTCAGTCTGCTCAGCGTCGTCACGGTCCCGCTCATCGTCGTGTTCGCCCACGCCCGCCTGGTGGGCGGCGATGCGGGCGATGTCTCCGTCGCCAGCACCGCGCTCGGCCTCTTCCTGATCGTCACCCTGCCGGTGCTGATCGGACTCGCGATCCGGCGCTGGGCCGAGGGCTTCGCCCTGCGGGTCCAGCCCACCGCGCGCCGCATCTCGCTGCTGCTCTTCGTGCTGGTGCTGGCCGCCGCGGTCTATCAGGAGCGCGACAACGTCGTCGCCTACATGACCCAGGCAGGCCCGGTCACGCTGGTGCTCAACCTCGCGATGATGGGGCTGGCGTACCTTCTCGCGCGCTTCCTGGCGAGCGGCCCGCGCCAGCGCATCGCCATCTCCATCGAGTGCGGGGTGCAGAACGGCACCCTCGCCATCGCCGTGGCGACGCTTCTCTTCGGCGGCGGCCTCGTCGCCGTGCCTGCGGCCACCTACAGCCTGATCATGTTCGCGACCGCGCTCATCTTCATCGCCGTGCTCAGACGCCGGGTGGCGCCGTCTCAAGCGAGCTGAGGACGGCCACCGGCGGCACCGCCGCCCGGTTGCGCTCGCCGCGCCGTTCTGTCATTTTCCGCCGCGCCGGAGGGCCGCCCCGGCGTGCGCCAGCGTGTGCGCGAGCGTCTTAATCTCCCCATCGCCCAACGAGGTTGCCACCATGTCAGCAATCCTGTGGTTTGCCGTGGCCTGCGGGCTCGTCGCCCTGGCCTACGGTCTCTACGCCACCCGCTCGGTCCTGAGCGCGAGCGCCGGCACCGAGCGCATGCAGGAGATCGCCGGCGCCGTGCAGGAAGGCGCGCGCGCCTATCTCAACCGCCAATATCTGACGATCGCCCTCGTCGGCCTGGTGCTGTTCGGCATCCTGACCGGGCTGCTCGGCCATCTGGTGGGAATCGGCTTCCTGATCGGCGCGGTGCTGTCGGGTGCTGCCGGCTATATCGGGATGCACGTCTCGGTGCGGGCGAACGTGCGCACCGCCGACGCGGCCAGGACCGGCGGGCTCAAGCCGGCGCTGGGCGTGGCCTTCCGCTCCGGCGCGATCACCGGCCTGCTGGTGGTGGGCCTCGGCCTGCTCGGCGTCGCGGTCTATTACGCGATCCTGGTGATCGCCGAGGTGGAGACGAAGACGGTGCTGGAAGCGCTCGTGGCGCTCGGCTTCGGCGGCTCGCTGATCTCGATCTTCGCGCGCCTCGGCGGCGGCATCTTCACCAAGGGCGCCGACGTGGGCGCCGACCTCGTCGGCAAGGTGGAGGCCGGCATCCCCGAGGACGACCCGCGCAACCCGGCCGTCATCGCGGACAATGTGGGCGACAATGTGGGCGACTGCGCCGGCATGGCGGCCGACCTCTTCGAGACCTATGCCGTCACCATCGTCGCCACCATGCTGCTGGCCGCGGTCTACTTCACCGGGCCGCTGCAGCAGTCCCTGATGCTCTATCCGCTGGCGATCGGCGGCGCCTGCATCCTGGCCACGGTGATCGGCACCTTCTTCGTGCGCCTCGGCAAGAGCCAGAAGATCATGCCCGCGCTCTATCGCGGCTTCCTGGTGTCCGCCGTGCTGTCGGCCGTCGCGTTCTATCCGATCACCGACTGGGTGGTGGGCTGGAACACCGAGTTCACCGTGAGCGGCGTGACGGCCTCGGGCCTCGACCTCTTCCTCTGCGGGTTGATCGGGCTGGTGGTGACCGGGCTCATGATCTGGGTCACCGAGTACTACACCTCGACCGAGTTCGGCCCGGTGCGCGGCATCGCCAAGGCGTCGACGACGGGCGATGCCACCAACATCATCCAGGGGCTCGCGATCTCGATGCAGGCGACGGCGATCCCGGCGCTCATCATCTCGGCGGGCATCATCCTCGCCTATCTCGCCGCCGGGCTCTTCGGCATCGCGGTCGCGGTGACGGCGATGCTGGCGCTGGCCGGCATGGTGGTGGCGCTCGACGCCTACGGCCCGGTCACCGACAATGCCGGCGGCATCGCCGAGATGGCCGACCTGCCGGAAGACGTGCGCAAGATCACCGACGCGCTCGATGCGGTCGGCAACACCACCAAGGCGGTGACCAAGGGCTACGCGATCGCCTCGGCCGGCCTCGCCGCGCTGGTGCTCTTCGCCGCCTACACGGAGGACGTGACGCGCTACTTCCCCGGCGTCGAGCTCGACTTCTCGCTGAGCAACCCCTACGTGGTCGTCGGCCTCTTCTACGGCGGCCTGCTCCCCTTCCTCTTCGGCTCGATGGCGATGCTCGCGGTCGGCCGGGCCGCCGGCGCCGTGGTGCTGGAGGTGCGCCGGCAGTTCAGGGAGATCCCCGGCATCATGGAAGGGACCGGCAAGCCGGAATACGGCCGGGCGGTGGACCTGCTCACCAAGGCGGCCATCCGCGAGATGATCCTGCCCTCGCTGCTGCCGATCCTGGCGCCGATTCTGCTCTATATCGTGATCTGGGCGATCGCGGGCCAGTCGGCCGGCTTCTCGGCGCTCGGCGCTGCACTCGTGGGCACGATCGTGACCGGGCTCTTCCTCGCCATCGCCATGACCGCCGGCGGCGGCGCCTGGGACAACGCCAAGAAGTACATCGAGGACGGCAACCACGGCGGCAAGGGTTCGGCGAGCCACAAGGCCGCGGTCACCGGCGACACCGTGGGCGATCCCTACAAGGACACCGCCGGGCCGGCCATCAACCCGATGATCAAGATCACCAATATCGTGGCGATCCTGCTGCTGGCCATCATCGCGAAGTTCTTCGCCGGTTGATGCGGCGCGGCGCCGAAGGAATCTCGCCGCGGTGCGGCGCCCTACTGGCCGGACGACGCGACCGGCCGGCCGAGATTGCCGATGAGCTGCTCCAGCAGGCCGATGGTGCGGCCGCGTGTCGGGCTCTCCTCGGCGACCGGATCGATCTCGCGGGCCTCATCGTCCGTGAGCGAGGCGACCTGCGCCACCACGCCGTTCTCGTCGAAGTCGATCACGGTGATCTGCTGCTCGATGAGCTCGGGATCGTAGAACGCGGTCGTCTCGGTCCGGCGGGAGATGTAGTACCAGCGTCTGTCGTCGAAGGTCGCCACCGCAGACGGCGTGCCCAGCAGTTGCGCCACCTCCGCCCGGGTCTGCACGCCGGTTTCGATCTCGGCCAGCACGTCGGGATCGTACACATGGCCTTCCACGTGGAGCCGCGGCGTACACCCGGCGGCAAGGACCGCCGCCAGCACACAGCCGAGCAGGACACGCCGGCCGCGCCGGCCGCGCTTCTCTGCCTTGCCGGTTCCCGCCGCTTCGTGCCGGAGAGTCATGGACGCCGCCTCCGCCCGCTGAGCGGCGCCAACCTGCGCGCGTTGCGAGACCCTGTCAACGGTGCGGGCGGGGGTGCGGGCGGGGCCGGGCGCGGGGGTGCGGGCGGGGCCGGGAGGAACGGGTGGTCATGCCGGTCGGGCGCATCTGGCGCCGTCTGAAGGCGCGCGGGCGCCGGCGCGAGGCCGCCCGCCGCCTCTATATGGCCGCGGTGCGCCAGGCGCGCGACCCCACCCTCTACACCGCCGGCGGCGTCGCGGACACGCTCGACGGCCGCTTCGACCTGATCGTCCTGCACGTGGTGCCGCTGATGCGGCGACTGCGCCAGTGCAGCGAGGGGGGCCGGCATCTGAGCCAGGCACTCTTCGACGTGATGTTCGACGACATGGATCAGAGCCTGCGCGAGATGGGCGTGGGCGACCTGCGCGTCGGCAAGCGGGTGAAGCAGATGGCGCGCGCCTTCTACGGCCGCGCCATGGCCTACGACCGGGCCTTCGACCGGGCGCCGGGCGCGGACCGCCGGCGCGCCATCGCCCAGGCGCTGGAGCGCAACGTCTTCAATGACGACCCCCCGCCCGGCGCCCGGGTGCAGGCCATGGCGTGCTATGTCGAGGCGCTTCTGGAAGCGCTCGACGGCCAGAGCCCGACGGCGCTGCTGGGCGGCGAGGCGGGGCTGCCGCCGGTGCCCCCGTTTGCGACAGCGTCCGCGCCGGACTCCGGCCGGTGAGCGCTCGCCCGCCAAGCGGCGCCCGGCAGCGGCGCCTGATCGTGCCGGACGCGCTGGGCCGGGAGGGCCTCGCGCTCGCGTTCGAGGCCGGCGCGGGGGAGAGGGAGGCGCTCGCCCGCCGCCTCGACCTGCTGGCGCTGGAGACGCTCGCGGCGGAGCTCCGCTTCGCGCCGGCGGATGCTGCTGACGGCGCCGGCGCCGTCCGCGTGAGCGGGACGATCCGGGCGCGGCTCGTTCAGCGCTGCGTGGCGACGCTCGAGCCCGTGCCCCGCGACCTTCACGAACGGATCTCCGTCCTCTACGCGCCGCAGCCTGCGGATCGGTGCGCGCAGGAGGTCGAGGTGGCGGTGGAGGGCGAGACGCCCGAGCCGCTGCCGGAAGAGGGCATCGATGCGGACGCGGTGGTGGCGGAACATCTCGCCCTCCTGATCGACCCCTATCCGCGCCATCCCGATGCGCCGGAAGGCCCCCTCACATACGCGGCGGGCGAGGACGGGTCGGAGGACGACGCAAGAGGCGCCGATTCGCCGGCCGGGCCGTTCGCGGCGCTTGGCCAACTGAAAAGCAAATTGTAATGTGCAGCACGATGCTGTAGTGCCTGCGCGGTCGCCGCGATTCGGTTGACCCGATGGCGCGACGCCGGCGCACTCAAGCGGTGAGAAGCTGTCGATGGCCGTCCCGAAAAAGAAAGTATCCCGCGCCAGGCGCGGCAGCCGCCGGTCCCACGACTCGCTGGCGAAGGCCAACCCGGCGGAGTGCCCCAATTGCGGGGAGCACAGGCTGCCCCACCATGTGTGCCGGGCCTGCGGCTACTACAAGGGCCGCGAAGTGATCGAGGGCGAGGCCTAGCAGCGCATCGGGCCGAGGCGAAGCCCCGCTGATGAGCAACTCGGAGATCGTGATCGCCCTCGATGCCATGGGCGGCGACGGAGCACCCGACGTGGTGATCCGCGGCGCCAATGTCGCCCGTGTGCGCTACCCGCAGCTCCGCTTCATGTTCTTCGGCAAGCAGAAGTCCGTCGCCGCCGGCCTGGAGCGCTTCAAGAAGCTGAAGCAGGTCAGCACCGTCCACCACGCCGACGAGGTGGTGGCCGACAACGACAAGCCCGTCCAGGCGCTGCGCAAGCGTCATGGCTCCAGCATGCGGCTCGCGATCGACGCGGTCGGCGGGAAGGCGGCGCATGGCGTCGTCTCGGCCGGCAACACCGGCGCGCTCATGGCTCTCTCCAAGATCGCGCTCAAGACCCTGCCGGGGATCGGCCGCCCGGCGATGGGCTCGATCGTGCCGACGGTGCGGGGCGAGAGCGTCATGCTCGACCTCGGCGCCAACATCGACTGCGACTCGATGACGCTCGCGCAGTTCGCCGTGATGGGCGAGGTCTTCGCCCGCAACGTCCTCGGCGTCAGCGAGCCGACGGTGGGCCTCCTCAACATCGGCACCGAGGAGCTGAAGGGCAGCGAGACCATCCGCGCCGCCGCGGCGACGCTCCGCGATTCCGGCCTGCCCATCAAGTTCCACGGCTTCGTCGAGGCCGACGACATCGCCGCCGGCACGGTCGACGTGATCGCCACCGACGGCTTCGCCGGCAACATCGCGCTCAAGTCGGCGGAGGGCACGGCGCGCCTCTATACCGAGTATCTGAAGAGCGCCTTCCGCCGCTCGCTGTTCTCGCGCGTGGGCTATCTGCTGGCGCGGCCGGCGCTGCGGCTGCTGAAAGAGCGGGTCGATCCCCGCGCCTACAACGGCGCGATGTTCTTAGGGGTGAACGGGGTGGTTGTGAAGAGCCACGGCGGCACCGACCACAAGGGCTTCGCCAACGCCATCGGCGTCGCCTTCGACATGGTGAGCCAGGGGATCAATCCCAAGATCATCGAAGAACTCACGCGCCTCCAGCTCGCCGCCCTGCCGGAGCCGAAGCGGGCCGCGCTCTAGCCATGCGGCGCTCCCGGCTGGTGGGCTGCGGCGCCTATCTCCCCGACCGGGTGCTCGGCAACGACGACCTCGCGGCGCGCATCGATACCAGCGACGAGTGGATCAGGACCCGCACCGGCATCAGGCAGCGCCACGTCGCGGCGGACGACGAGCTCACCTCCGACCTCGCCTGCGCGGCCAGCCGGGCGGCGCTGGCGGCGGCGGGCGTGCGCGCGGACGCGCTCGACCTCGTGGTGCTGGCGACGTCGACGCCTGACAACACCTTCCCCGCCACCGCGACCAAAGTGCAGGCGCAGCTCGGCATGACCGGCGGCGTCGCCTTCGACGTACAGGCCGTGTGCGCGGGCTTCGTCTGCGCGCTCTCGGTCGCCGACAGCATGGTCCGCAGCGGCGCCGCCGACACCGCGCTCATCGTCGGCGCCGAGACCTATTCGCGCATCCTCGACTGGGACGACCGCCAGACCTGCGTGCTCTTCGGCGACGGGGCGGGGGCGGCGGTGCTGCGGGCGGAGGAGGGCAGCGGCAGCACAGCCGACAGGGGCGTGCTCGCGGTGCGCATGCGCTCCGACGGGCGCCACTACCAAGCGCTCTATGTGGACGGCGGGGTCTCGTCTACCCAGACGGCCGGCTACCTGCGGATGCAGGGGCGGGAGGTGTTCCGCCATGCGGTCGCCAATCTGGCGGAGATCGCGGGCGAGGCGCTGGAGGCCGCCGGGCTCGGCACCGCCGACGTGGACTGGCTGGTCCCCCATCAGGCGAACCGGCGCATCATCGACGCGACCGGCAAGAAGCTCGGGATTCCGGCGGAGAAGACGATCGTCACCGTCGACCGCCACGCCAACACCTCGTCGGCCTCCATCCCGCTCGCGCTCAGCGCCGGCATCGACGACGGGCGGATCAAGCCGGGGGACCTGCTGGTGATTGAGGCGATCGGCGGCGGCCTCGTCTGGGGTGCCGGCGTCGTCCGCCTGTAAGGCGCTGAACGCGACCGGCAATTGTAATCCCGAGGCCTACGCGCTGCGGTTGACGCTATGCCCGCAAGGCGGTACCGTGGCGCGGGCATAAGGGAGGCGGGAGACAATGGCCGGGAGAACGGTCACCCGCGCCGATCTCGCCGAGGCTGTCTTTCGCGAAATCGGCCTGTCACGGAAGGACTCCGCGGATCTGGTCGAATCCGTTCTCGACCTGATCGCCGATGCGCTCGAGCGCGGCGAGCCGGTGAAGATTTCGTCCTTCGGCAGCTTCAGCGCGCGCACCAAGGGCCGGCGCATCGGCCGCAATCCCAAGACCGGCGAGGAGGTGCCCATCCTGCCGCGCCGGGTCCTGGTGTTCCGCGCCTCCCACGTGCTGAAGGACCGCATCAACCGCTTGCTCGCCCCTGCCGGGGCCGGCGAGGACGCGGCGGCGGAGGCCGGCGGGCCCGACGGGCCGGCGGCTTCCTAGACGATGGAGGGTGCGGAGCCCGAAGGCGCGGGCATTCCGAAATCGCCGGACGCCTTCCGCACCATCGGCGAGGTCTCGGCGGCGCTCGCCGTGCCCCAGCACGTGCTGCGCTTCTGGGAGACCAAGTTCCCCCAGATCAGGCCGCTCAAGCGGGGCGGCGGCAGGCGCTACTACCGGCCCGAGGATGTCGCGCTGCTGCGGCACATCCAGCACCTGCTCCATGCCGAGGGATACACCGTGCGCGGCGTCCAGAAACTGCTGCGCGAACGCGGAGCCAGGGCCGCGCCTGCGCCCGCCGCACGGGACGCAAACGGGGCGGAGGGCCCGCTCGACCCCGAAAGCCGCGCCCGCGCCGGACGCGTCCTGGACGAGCTCTGCACGCTGCGCGACATGCTACGGGGGCGGGAGACGGCGTGACTTGGCACTCTCGCACTGGATGGTTCCTATAGCCGAGCGTCGGGCGTTTGTCGGCCCGGTAGTGGCTGAAACACCCGCTTGCAGCCAGTCAGAGGCGCCTCGTAGCGCGTTCAACACGATCCGGGATGGCGAAATCGCTTATCTTTGGGTCAGCTTAAGCTCAATACGGCGGTTGCGGCGGTAGCCGATCTCGTCCCCGCGCGTGTCGAGGGGCTGGAACTCGCCGTAGCCGGCGGCGCTCAGGTGCTCGGGCGGAATGCCCTGATCGACGAGGAAGTTCACCACCGAGATCGCCCGCGCGGCTGAAAGCTCCCAGTTCGACTCAAAACGCCAAGTGCGGATGGGACGCCGGTCGGTATGGCCGTCCACCTGCAGGATCCACGGCAGGTCCGTGGGAATGCGGACCATCACCTGTCTGAGGATCTCGGCGAACTTCGCCAGACGGTCCTGGCCTTCGGCGCCGAGCTCGTCGGAGGCGGAGGCGAACAGCACCTCGGACTGGAAGACGAAGCGGTCGCCGATGATCGTGAAGTCGCGCCGGTCGCTCAGCACCTGCCTGAGCCGGCCGAAGAACTCGGAGCGGTAGGCGGCGAGCTCCTCGACCTTGGCGGCGAGCGCCTGGTTGAGGCGCTGGCCCAGATTGGCGATCGCCACCTGCTGTTCCTCGCTCTTGCGCTCGGAGATTTCGAGGGCTTGCTCGATCCGTGCAAGTTGCGCCCTGAGCGCCGCGATCTGCTGATTGAGCAGGCCGATCTGATCGCGCTGCCGCGCGCTGAGCCGACGGTTCTCGCTCAGCGCGGATTCGCTTTCGGCAAGAGAGGCTAAGGCCTCCAGGTAGAGGACCTGCAACTGGGCAAGTCGCGTTTTTAGTGCCTCGGCGGTTACGCCAAAATCTTTCTCCTGGCCCTCTTGATGCGAGACTTGGGTGTCCTCCTTGAGCCTCGCGAGAAGTTCCTGAAGCGCTTCGATCCGTTGATTGAGCAGGGCAATCTGGTTCTGCTGCTGCGCAACAAGAGCGCGGTTCTCGCTCAGTGCAGCTTCGCTCTCGGCCAGCGAGGCCTGAGCTGCGAGGTGGAGGGCCTGCACCTCGACGAGGCGGAGTTCTCGCTGCTCAAGCGTGCGCTGGGCCAGCGCTAAGCGCTCTTGCTCGTCTGACGGGCGAATTTCGAGTGATGCTGTTAGTTCTGTCACCCACTCCACCGGGACGGCGAACGAAAGCCCTTCGGTGCGGGTGCCTGAGGCCTTGAACGTCGTGATTCCGATCAACTTCCCTTTTTCGTCGAAGAGCCCGCCGCCGGACGAGCCCGGCGATATTGCCGCGTCGGTCTGGATGATCGGGGCGCCACGCTTGCCGCTTTCGCCGCGCAACTGTGAGACGACACCGCGGGAGAGGGAAAGTTCCAGTCCCCGCGGGGCACCGATGGCGTAGACTTCCTCGCCGACCGAAACGTCGCGTGCGGCCCCGAGGGGAACCGGCGTCGCCGCTGGCGGAAGGGAAAGCTCGTCCACGAAGAGAATACAAAGATCACGCGTTTCATTCTGTGCGGTGAGCCTAGCCGCCATCCGATAGGTCTCTCGGCCTCGCGAATCTGCCGCTTGGCGCACGGCAATTTTCGGCGCACCGGCAATGACATGGCAGTTCGTCACTACGCTGTTCTTGCTGACTACGACCCCACTGCCCTGCGCGATTTCCTCACCGCTCGCATCCATGGCTATCACGACAACGATGCCGCCGGACACCTCTGCGAAGACTTCCTTTGCTGACTTGCCATGGGCAGTAGAGAAGACAACCGCTCCAATCGCAGCAAATAGGGCAATGATCAGGTGGCGGTGCATCGCGCCCGGATTCCGTCGTTTCAATCAGAGGCAGTACAATGAGGCCGTTAAAATGATGCTACATCAATATGCTAATAAGACATATTGGCGGAGGGGGTAGGATTGGAACCCACGGTACGCTTGCACGTACAACGGTTTTCGAGACCGCCCCGTTCGACCGCTCCGGCACCCCTCCGCAGGCCGGCAGCCTCTCGCGCGGCCCCTATCTACGCCGGAGCGGGCTCGCCGGCACCCGACGCGCTTCTTCGCCAGCGTCGAGATCGACCCGGAACGATGTCGGCGCCGGCCCGGCATCCGGCATGGTGGCGGGCATCGGGGCGGCGTCTCTCCGGGGGACGATCGCGCTCGCGCAGGGTTGAGCGTCGCCGGGCGGCAAGGGGGAGCCTGCGCGGACGCACCTGATTTGCGGCCGGCCGGCCGCAGGGCATAGTGTCCCGAGCCGTAGCGGCGAAGCGTCAAAGGCGCGAGAGCCCCGAATCGCACGTCGGGTTTCCATGGTGAAGCTGGAGAGCATCGTGCCGGGCAGCCGCCTGGCCGGCGTCTTGGGCGACGAGACGGTGGAGATCGTCTCCACGCGCGCCTACGGCACGGATGCGGTCGAGGTGGTCTGGAGGGGCCCGGACGGTCTCGGCGAACGCATCCTGCAACGCGACGACGAGCCCCGGCTGCGGGAGGTCTCGCCGTCGCGCCGCTTCGCCTTCGACGGGGACGGGCAGATGTTTCGGCTGGCCGCCGAGGCGCTTCGCTTTCGCCTGGCTCACCTGTTCGATCCCCATGTGGCGGTGAACGCCTCCCTGATCGAGCCCCTCCCCCATCAGTTGACAGCCGTCTATGGCGGGATGCTGGACCGGCACCCGCTGCGCTTCCTCCTGGCGGACGATCCCGGGGCCGGCAAGACGATCATGGCCGGCCTGCTGATCAAGGAGCTCCTGATTCGCGGCAGCCTGGAGCGCTGCCTGATCATCGCCCCCGGCAGCCTGGTCGAGCAGTGGCAGGACGAGCTGTCGGAGAAGTTCGACCTCGCCTTCGACATCCTGAGCCGGGAGCAGGCCGAGGCCGCGGTCACCGGCAACCCCTTCGCCGAGAAAGCGCGCCTGATCGCGCGCCTCGACATGCTGGCGCGGAACGACGCGCTCAAGGCCCGGCTGGAGGCGGCGCCAGAGTGGGACCTGGTGGTCTGTGACGAAGCGCACCGCATGTCGGCGAGCTACTTCGGCCAGGAGGTCAAGTACACGAAGCGCTTTCAGCTGGGGGCGCTGGCCGGCCGGATGGCGCGCCACTTCCTGCTGATGACCGCGACCCCGCACAACGGCAAGGAAGCGGACTTCCAGCTCTTCATGGGGCTGCTGGACGCGGACCGCTTCGAAGGGCGCTTCCGCGAAGGCGTCCACAAGGTCGACCCCTCGGACATGATGCGCCGGCTCACCAAGGAGGAGCTGCGCCGCTTCGACGGCAGCCCGCTGTTTCCCGAGCGGCGCGCCTACACGGTCTCCTACCGGCTCTCGCCGCACGAAGACGGGCTCTACGAGGCGGTCACCCACTATGTGCGCGAGGAGATGAACCGGGCCGACCGGATCGGCGAGGACGGCGCGCGGCGGCGCAACAATGTCGGCTTCGCGCTGCAGATCCTTCAGCGCCGGCTGGCGTCGTCGCCGGCGGCCATTCACGAATCTCTCAGGCGGCGTCTGACGCGCCTGGAGCGGCGCCTCGAAGAAGAGAAGCGCGGCCGTACGGGGCGCGAGGCCGACCACGCGATCTCGCCCGCCGAGCCGGAGGGCGCGCTCGATGAGGACGACCTCGAAGAGGCCCCCGGCGCGGAGCTGGAAGCCCAGGAGGAACGGCTACTCGATCGTGCGACCGCGGCCCGGACGATCGCCGAGCTCGAGGCGGAGATCGCGGAGCTGCGCCGGCTCGAGGCGATGGCGCACGCGCTGCGGCGCTCCGGCGCGGATACCAAGTGGCGCGAACTCGACCGCATCCTCGACGATCCCCTGGTGCACGACCCCGCACGGGACGTGCACCGCAAGATCGTGATTTTCACCGAAGCGCGCGACACCCTGGAGTATCTGGCGACCCGCATACGCGGCCGCACCGGCGAGCCGGAGGGCGTCGCCGTCATTCATGGCGGCATTCCCCGCGACCGGCGCCGGGCGACCATCGCCGCCTTCAACGACGACCCCAGGGTGCGCTTTCTGCTCGCCAACGATGCCGCCGGCGAAGGGGTCAATCTCCAGCGCGGCGCGCATCTGATGGTCAACTACGACCTGCCGTGGAACCCCAACAGGCTGGAGCAGCGCTTCGGCCGCATCCACCGCATCGGGCAGACGGAGGTCTGCCATCTGTGGAACCTGGTCGCGAGCGAGACGCGCGAAGGGGCGGTCTACGAGCGGCTCCTGGAGAAGCTGGAAACGGCGCGGAAGACGCTCGGCGGCAAGGTCTACGACGTTCTCGGCGAGCTCTTCGAGGCACGACCCCTGCGGGAGCTGTTCATGGAGGCGATCCGCTACGGCGAGAGGCCCGAGGTCCGCGCGCGCCTGTTCCGGGCGATCGACGGCGCGGTGGATGTCGACAACATCAATACCATCGTCGCGCGCAGCAAGCTTGCCCGCGAAGGGCTCGACCCGGCGACGCTGCGCGGCGTGCGCGACGAGATCGAGCGGGCCGCGGCGCGCCGCCTGCAGCCGCACCACATCCGCTCCTTCTTCGAGGCCGCGTTTGCGGAGGCGGGCGGCGTCCTGCGGGCGCGGGAGAAGGGCCGCGCCGAGGTCACGCGGGTGCCGCCGAGCCTGCGGGACCGGGACCGCCTGATCGGGCGGGCGGACCCGGTGCTGGCGCGGTACCGGCGCATCTGCTTCGACAAGAAGGACATTGCGGGTCGACCGCAGGCCGTCCTGGTGGCGCCGGGCCATCCCTTGCTGGATGCGCTGGTGGACCTGACGCTGGAGCGCTACCGCGCGCTGCTGACCCGCGGCGCCACGCTGGTCGACGAAGGCAACCGGCACGACGCCCCGCGCGCGTTGATCGCGCTTCGCCACGCGATCCGCGACGGGCGGACGACGCGGCACGGCAAGCCGCAGACGATCTCCGAACGGCTGCAATTCGTCTGGCTCGACGCCACGGGAGGCGCCAGCGACGGCGGGCCGGCCCCTCACCTCGACTGCCGGGCCGCGAGCGCTGAGGAGCGCGAGAGGATTGCGGCGCTATTCAACGAGGCGTGGCTCGCCGAGCAGCTGGAGGAGCGCGCGCGCACCCTCGCCATCGCCGATCTCGTGCCGCGTCACCTGGGTGAGGTGAAGGAGCGGCGCGTGCCCGAACTCGACAGGATCGAGGCTGCGGTGAAGGAGCGGATGCGGCGCGAGATCGCGCATCTTCAGCACCGCGCCCTCGAGCTCGAAGCGGAGGAGAAGGCGGGCAAGCGGCCGCGCCTCAATTCGGAGAATGTGCGGCGCCAGGCCCAGACCCTGACCGACCGGCTGGCGCTGCGCCTCGCCGACATCGCGCGGCAGCGGGATATCGCGCCGCTGCCGCCGGAGATCTGCGGCGCGGCGCTGGTCGTCCCGGCGGACTGGCTGCGGCCGGAAGAGGAGGGGGACGGCAAGACCGCGACGGCACGCGAGAGCACGGCCGATGCGGCGAGCCGCGCGCAGGTCGAGGCCAAGGCGATGGCTGCGGTCATGGAGCAGGAGCGCGCACTGGGCTACGCGCCGCAGGACGTCTCAGGCGAGGACCGCGGCTACGACATCGAGAGCCGCGATCCCGGGACCGGCCGCCTGCGCTTCATCGAGGTCAAGGGCCGCCGCGCCGATGCGGACAGCGTCACCATCACGCGGAACGAGATGCTGGCGGCCTTCAACGCAGGCGACGCGTACATTCTGGCGCTGGTGCCGGTGGACCGCGCTTTCGTCCACAAGCCCCTTTACCTGCCGAACCCGGCGCCGGTGTTCGGGCCGGAACCGGGCTTCGCCGAGGTCTCGCGGGCAATTTCGGTGGACGCAATCAGACGGGCGGCCAGAAACGCCAAGGAAGAGCCCTGATTTGCGCGCTCGGCCGGTATGGCATTATCGTCCGCAAATGTGTCGCTTCCACACAGTCAGAGGGCGCGGGCGTTCGATTGCAGGGCGGGGAGGGAACGGCGCATGACCGCGAACCGCCGAGCATCGAAGCGATCTCGTCGATGCAGTACCGCGCTGCGCGAAGCGTTGCATGACCTGGACGAAACGGCAACCGAAGCGCGGGAGGAGGAATTCCCGGTGCCGTCGGATGCGGCGTTGTCGAGTGCTCGCCGGCTGCTGACGGCCATATACGAGCTTTCGCCCCAGCGCTTCGAGGTCCACCCCACGCCGGACGGGGAAGTTGCCATTGATGCGCCGGGCGGGCCTGGACGCTCGGTCCTGCTGCTTTGCGCTTCGGATGGCGGCGCCCTTTGTTTGGTCAATATGAACGGCGAGCACAGGCGAGCGCGTTATTCCGACTCGAGTCGGCTGCCTGACGGTTTCATTTGCGAGGCATTGGCCGAACTGAGGCAGCGCAACGATCCGGCCGTGAGACACGGCCGTTTCCAAATGCCGGATCGTTAGTGCAACAACCGGAGGAGCAGAGGTGAAATGACGAAGCGGGAGCCGCGCAAGCGCCCGGAGTCCAGACGCGAGCGCGAACACGCCGAGATGCTTGAGGCCGCGCTCGCCCGTCCGGGCGTCCGCGAAGCCATGCAGGTCTACGGCGGCTGGCGGGAGAAGGACCGGGGACTCGACGTCTATCGCTCGGCAACGAAAGAAGCTCGTCGGACCACGACAACGAACTCTTCCAATTTCTGTTAATCTGCCAGAAGTTCATCAGGCAGCAGGTTGTAGCACCCATGCCGGCAGTCCAATTCGGAATCCCCTCGATCATCGCGGACGGTCCCGCACCAGCACAGAACCCCGATTTACCGCAGTAGACTGCCGAGTGTATTCAATGAGCACGTCGCGCAAGAAGCTGATTGAGGTGTCGTTGCCGCTGGAGACCATCAACAAGGCTTCGACGCGGCCAATGTGACCTGCAATTGTTCGACCGGGCAATACCGGTGTTGTGACACGCCAAGCGACAGAGGGAAACTATGTTACGAAATCCACGGGTAGTGAGAAAGGTCGCACGAGAGATATCGGACGCGGCGGATGGAGCGTTTGACGCCTATCGAAAGGGGGGCGACGTGGAGGAACCCCAGATTACCGGTCACATCCTGGGAGCCATGGGGGATCGCCTCCGCTCTAGATCGTTCGGCGGCATAGCCTGGACGGCGCACGTGCTCCGAACCGGTCCGGGCACGGCCGCGGAAGAAGAGCGCCACGGAGCGGACCTGATGGGTGTGCTCAATATCGACCTTCCCGAATACCAAGTAAAAAAAGGCTTCCTCGCCCAAGCGAAGAAAGCAGAGCCATATCGTCTGTTTTCGTCAAGAGACTGGCAGAGGTTGCGTTCACAATGCGACACGATGCTTAAACGTACGCCGGCTTCCTTCGTCTTCATTTATTCCCGAATTAGAGGAATAAGGATATGTCCTGCAATCTCGATACTTGGACTGCGGTCGCGGCACATCTTCGATCTATATGACCACAGTTTACCAAATTTCTTTGAAAACCACATAGAGAGCTTTATTGGTGATCGGCGGCTGAACTCGCCAGATATTAAGACGCTCGACGCTCTTGACGACCTGCCTGTCAAACGAGTCTTCGAACTATCGGCAAAGGCTGCCGACTGATGACGGCCGGCCGCAAGAAGCTGATCGAGGTGTCGCTGCCGCTGGAGGCCATCAACAGGGCGTCGGCGCGCGAAAAGTCGATCCGGCACGGCCATCCCTCGACGCTGCATCTGTGGTGGGCGCGGCGGCCGCTGGCGGCGTGCCGGGCGGTGCTGTTCGCGCAACTGGTGGACGACCCCTCGGCCTGGCCGGAAGAGTTCCCGACGGAAGAGGATCAGGCGCGGGAGCGGGCGCGGCTGCACAAGATCATCGCCGAGATGGTGCCGTGGGAGGCAACCAACAACGCGTACTTCCTGAACAGGGCGCGCTACGAGATCGCCCGCTCCCTCGCGCGGGGCCGCGCCGAGGCCCCGCCGGCACGCGACGATGCCGACGCCGTGCTGGTCTATCTGGCGGCGACCGCGCCGCCGGTGTGCGATCCCTTCTGCGGCGGCGGGTCGATCCCGCTGGAGGCGCAGCGTCTGGGCCTGCGCGCCCATGGCTCGGACCTCAACCCCGTGGCGGTGCTGGTCTCGAAGGCGACCTGCGAGATTCCGCCGAAGTTCGCGGGCCGCCCGCCCGTCAATCCCGAGCGCGACCCCCATGTGGCCTGGAAGGGCGCCCGGGGCCTCGCCGAGGACATCCGCTACTACGGCCGCTGGATGCGCGACGAGGCCCGCGCAAGGATCGGCCATCTCTACCCCAAGGTCGCGATCGACGAGGCCATGGCCTCCGGGCGCGACGACCTCAAGCCCTACGTGGGCAAGGAGCTCACCGTCATCGCCTGGCTCTGGGCCCGCACCGTCGCCTCGCCCGACCCGAAGATGCGCGGCGCGCACGTGCCGCTCGCAAGTTCCTTCGTGCTGTCGTCGAAGAAGGGCAGGGAAGTCATCGTCCATCCGGTGGTGAACCGCGCTGAGGGGAGCTATCGGTTTACCGTAAAAGCGAATGGTATCTCGCCCGATGAGTTGGCCCGCGCAAAGTCGGGCACCAAGACCGGGCGCGGCGCGAACTTTAGGTGTTTGGTCTCCGGGGCACCGATATCGGGCGAGCACATCAAGGCCGAAGGAATGGCGGGACGCATGGGCGCCCGGCTCTTGGCCGTGGTCGCGGAGGGCAAGCGCAGCCGCGTCTACCTCGATCCTGCGGACGAGATGGAAGAGGCTGCACGAACTGCTGAGCCGATTTGGAAGCCGGAGGAGACAATATCGGGCAGCACTCGGTATCTCGTCGTCAAACCCTATGGTATGGAAAGGTTTGATCAGTTGTTTACCGACCGGCAATTGGTCGCGTTGACCACCTTTTCGGACCTGGCTCAAGAAGCGCACAAGAAGGTACAGGCGGATGCGCTCGTCGCCGGTATGGATGCCGACGCATCCCGCCTCGCCGACGGCGGCACCGGCGCTCAAGCCTATGCGGATGCTGTAGCAACGTATTTGGGGTTGGCAGAAGATAAGGCAGCGGACTACTGGAGTAGCATCTGTAGTTGGCATTCATCTGGCCAAAAGATACGAAATACTTTTAGCCGGCAAGCTATTCCCATGGTCTGGGATTATGCGGAAACAAATCCGTTTTCTGAATCGACTGGTAACTGGGTCGCTTGCGTCGATTGGGTTTGGAAGGTCGTTGGCGCTTCTCCAGCAGAAGGAACGCAAGGCTCGGCAATACAGCAAGATGCTGCGGCGGATACGCGATTAGTCTCTGATGCTATCATCGCAACCGATCCTCCCTACTACGATAATGTTCCTTACGCCGACATTTCAGACTTTTTCTATGTGTGGCAGCGGCGTACGCTTCGTGATGTATGGTCAGACCTGTTTCGCCGAGTGCTGACGCCCAAGAATGAAGAGCTCGTTGCATTTGAACATCGCCACGACAGCAAGAGCGCTGCCGAGAAGTTTTTCTTGGACGGTATGCGTAAGGCATTAGCCAACACCCATTCATCGGGAACAGACAAATTTCCGGCTTCTATATATTACGCCTTCAAGCAATCGGAGGTCGCGAAGGAAGGGCTGACCTCGCCCGGATGGGCAACCTTCCTGCAAGGCGTGGTGGACGCCGGCTATGTGATCGATGGCACGTGGCCGGTGAGGACCGAGTTATCCAATAGAACCCGAGGGCTCGGCGCCAACGCCCTCGCTTCCTCCATCGTCCTGGTCTGCCGCAAGCGGCCGGCCGAGGCGCGGGTGCTCACCCGGCGCGAGTTCGTCGCCCGGCTGCGGGCCGAGTTGCCAACAGCGCTGGCACATATCCGCGCCGGCGGGGCCGGGCCGGTGGACATGGCGCAGGCGGCGCTGGGGCCGGGCATGGGGGTCTTCACGGCCGCGGCGCGGGTGCTGGAGCCCGACGACACGCCGATGACGGTGCGCACCGCGATCGCGCTCATCAACCAGGTGCGGGACGAAATCTCCGGCGAGGAAGCCACAGGCTACGACCCCGACACGCGCTTCTGCATCGACTGGTTCGAGGCCTTCGGCATGGAGCGGGGCGAGGCCGGCGACGCGATCACCATGGCACAGGCCTACGATATCGGCATCCGCGACCTGAAGAATGCCGAAGTGTTCAGCGCCAAGGGCGGCGACGCGCGACTCCTACGGCGCGACGAGTTGCCGACCAACTGGGACCCCACGACGGACAAGCGACTGACCGATTGGGAGTGTGCGCAGCATCTGGCGCGTGTTCTGGAATCGCCCGGCGGCGGGATCGAGGCGGCGGCGGGCCTGCTGGCGACGATGGACCCCGCCCGCAGCGAAGCGGCCCGCATGTTGGCCTACCGCCTCTACGACATCTGCGAGCGCAAGGACCGCACGAAGGAAGCCCAGACCTGGAACATGCTGGCGCAGGAGTGGCCGGCGCTCGAAGCGGCCGCGGCCGACCTCGCGCCCGGCGCCGAGCCGCAACTGGCGCTGCCGGGCGTCGGCTAGGCGCCGGCCGGCAAGCTGGTGTCCTGTCCCGGAAATACGTATGAGCAACGTTAGCCTCCCACCGTCATGCCCGGACTTGCTCCGGGCATCTCGTCGCGCCGGGCGAGGCCGGGGGCCCCGGTGGATGGCCGGGTACCCGGAACGAGTCCGGGCGGGCCCGGCCATGACGGGAAGGGGGGTGCCGGCATTGTTCAAGTCTATTTCCGGGACACTTCACTTGAGTATGCATAGCGAGACGATCGGCGTGGAGATGGCGTCATGAGCGAGGCGGACCGGGCGCAGGCGGCGCGGCAGCGGATCGAGACGGGCCTGGACGCGCTGCGCGTCGGGCTCGGGCCCTATGTGGCGAAGCACATGCGCGACCGCCACGGCACCCACTGGCGCCACCATGCGAGCCGCGCGCGCGGCGACGACGCCGGCGGGGAACTGGATGCCTACGCGCTGCTGAAGACGCTGCTCGACAACTGGAGCGAGCTGTTCCGCTTCGACGACAAGATCAGGAAGGCGCGGAGCTTCATCTCGCTCGCCATGGACGCCCGCAACAGTGCCGCGCACTTTTCCGGCACCATGAGCGCGCGCGAGGCGCTGCGCTACCTCGACGCCATGCGCGAGCTATTGGCTGCCGTCGGCGCCGGGCCGCAGACACGCGTCCTCGAAAAGCTCTACGGGGAACAGCACGCGGCGAACGGAGGCACGGCCGGACCGGAAGCCAGGGCGCCGAGGCTGGAGGCGCCCGCGTCGCCCGCGCCGGCGGCGCCGGCAGCAGCGGCGGCGCTCCGCCCCTGGCGGGAGGTCTGCGAGCCGCACCCGGACGTGCTGGACGCACGCTTCTCCGACTCCGAGTTCGCCGCGAACCTGGCGCAGGTGGACCAGGGGGAGGGCAGCGAGGAATACACGGACCCGGCAGCCTTCTTCCGCATCACCTACGCGACCGAAGGCCTGCGCCGCGTGCTGATCTCGACCGTCGCGCGTCTCTCCGGCGCGGGCGGCGAGCCGGTGATCGGGCTCCAGACCAATTTCGGCGGCGGCAAGACCCATACCATGCTGGCGCTCTACCATCTGGCCGGCGCAGCGGACGCAGGCTACCGGCCGCAAGAGCTTCACGGCATGGCGCCGATCTTCGCGGAGGCCGGCGTGGACACCCTCGGGCCCGTCAACCGCGCGGTGTTCGTCGGCACCCACAAGGGCGCGGCCGAGACGATGCACGCGGACGGCGAGCGCGCGATCCGCACCGTGTGGGGCTATCTCGCCTGGCGCCTCGGCGGCTGGGAGGCGGTCGAGAGCATCGCGAAGTCGGAGGCCGCCGGCACAAATCCGGGGTCCGAGCGGCTGATCCCGATCCTGCGCGGCGCCGCGCCGTGCCTGATCCTGCTGGACGAGGTGGTGGCGTTCGCGCGTCAGCTTCGCGGCCTCGACTACGACGCCTTCCACGCTTTCGTCCAGTCGCTGACCGAAGCCGCCGCCGCGGTGCCGGGCGCCGTGGTCGTGGGGTCGCTGCCGGAGTCGGGCTTCGAGGTGGGCGACGAGCAGGGCCTCGACGCGCTCCGGCGCCTGGAGAAGATTTTTGGGCGGGTGCAGTCCGCCTGGACGCCTGCGAGCGGGATCGAGACCTTCGAGATCGTGCGCCGCCGGCTCTTCCAGCCGCTGGACGAGGCCGGCGAGAAGGCGCGCGACGAGACCATCAAGGCATTCCGCAGGCTCTACCGCGAGAACCGCGCGGACTTCCCGCCGGAGGTCCGCGAGGCGGCCTACGAGGAGCTGATGCGGCGCGCCTATCCGATCCACCCCGAGGTGCTGCGGCGCTTCTCGGGCGACTGGTCGGTGCTGGACAAGTTCCAGCGCACGCGGGGCATCCTCAAGATCATGGCCAGCGCGGTCTATGGGCTGTGGAGCGGCGAGAGCACGGCGCCGCTCATCACCCCGGCGCTGCTACCCTTCCGCGACACCAAGCTGCGCACCGCGCTGCTGGAGCCGCTCGACCGTGCCTTCGGGCCGATCCTGCAGTCCGAGGTGGACGGCGATCAGTCGCTCGCCGCGCGCATCGAGGCGCAGCGTCCGCGCCTGCTCAAGGCGCGCGCGGCGACGCTCGCCGCCCGCGCGGTGTTCTTCGCGACCGCGCCCCATGCCGGCGCGGCAGGCGGGGGTTTGAGCGGGACCTACCTGCGCCTTGCCTGCGCCCAGCCAGGCGACCAGATCGCGATCTACGGCGAAGCGCTGCAGGAGATCGCCGACCGGGCGGCGCATCTCTACCGCGACGGAGACAGCTACTGGTTCTCGCCGCAGCCGACGCTCAACAAGCTCGTGGCGGACCGCGCGCGCGACGTGACGGTGGAACAAGCCGACCAACGAATCGTCGAGATACTTCGTGAGGAGAGGCGCGGCGCAGCCGGCTTCCCGCGCGTGCACGCGGTGCCGGAGGACCCCACCGACATCGAGGACCGCCGACATGCAGCACTGGTGATCCTGCCGCCTGCGACCGGCCATGACGCCAGCAGTGGCACGCAGTCACCGGCGGCGGTGCTGGCGCGTGAAACCATCGCCCGCAGAGGCACAGGACAGCGCCGCTATCGCAATGCGCTGGTCTTCGTCGCGGCGGATGCGGCCAATATCGACGCCGCCCGCGAGAACGCCCGGCGCGAGCGGGCCTGGCATTCGATCCTGAACGACGCCGATCTCAGGCAGAACCTCACCCAGGCGCAGATCGGCAATGCCGAGAAGGAGGCGGGACGCAGCCGCGACGCCCTGCACCGGAGCATTCGCGGAGCCTGGGTGCACATCCTCCATCCGGGTCCCGAGGACGGCGCGGACGACGGGAAGGGCGTCGCCGCCGGCTATGCGGTGCGCTCGACCCGGCTGGTGAACCGGGGCGGGGGCAAGAGCGTGCCGCAGGCCGTGTGGGAGCGCGTGAGCACGGACGGCACCGTGTTCGGCGAGATCGGCCCCGACAATCTGCTGCGCAGCCTCGAACCCATCTGGCCCGGGGAGCGGCCGCACATACCCGTCGAGGACATCCGCGACTGGTTCGCCTCCTTCGTCTATCTGCCGCGGCTGCGCGACGACGCGACGCTCGACGGCGCGCTCAAGCGCCTGGTCGAGGACATCGCCTACGACTACGCCTTCGCCACCGCGTTCGATGACGACACGAACGCCTATGACGGCGTCGTCGACGGCAAGGCCTTCACGCTCCCGAGCTTCGAGGGCGGATTGCTGGTGCGGCGCGGGGCGATCCCGACGGAGACGCCGATGCCCGCTTCCGACGCCGGTACGGGAGCGGCGACCGCTGCGCCCTCACCGGCGCCGGAACCCGGCGGCGACGTGCCGCCGACGCCCGCGGCACCGCACCCGACGCGCTTCTTCGCCAGCGTTGAGATCGACCCCGAGCGCGCAGGCCTCGACGTCGCGCGCATCATGGACGGCCTGCTGGTCGAGTTGACCCGCACGCCGGGCAGCAGCCTGCGGCTGACCCTCGACCTCGATGCCCGTGCCGGAGACGAAGGTTACCCGAAGGACGTGGTCGATACCGTCAAGGCGAACGCACGCGATCTCAAGCTGGACGAGAGCGCGCTGGGGTTCACGGAGGACTGAGCTTCGCTGTCCCCGACGGCGGCGACCTCTCGGCCGCGCCTGCGCGCTACTCCGCCGCGTCCCCGACCGGCGCCTCGAGGCGCGCCCGGATGTCGCTCAACAGGCCGTCGATGCCTTTGCGATTGACGACCGAGCTGAATTCGAGCCGGTGCGTGATCAGCATGCCGATGCCTTCGACATAGAGGTCGATGACCTTGTGGTTCCCGTCCTTCGAGCGGACGCGGAAATCGAGCGCGATGGGAGCGACACCCGAGGGCCGGACGACCTGCGCGCGCACGATGATGTCGCCGCTCTCGTCGGCGATGGCGGAACGCAACGCGAACTGCTCGCCGCCATAGGCATCGGCATCGAAGCGGACCGTGTACACGCGCACGAGGAAGTCGAGGAAGATCGCTGAGAATTCCGCGCGCTGCTCATCGCTTGCCGAATGCCAGTGCCGCCCGAGCACGAAGCGGGTGACCGTCGGAATGTCGAAGCCCCTGACCATCAACTCACGGAACGCGGCCTCGCGCTCCGCAAAGGTTCTGCTGGTCTTGTCCCCAAGGACGGCGATGACGTCCTCGCCGAGACCCTTGACGAAGGCGACCGCCGGGTCGTCGGATGCGCCCGCCCGCTGTCCTCCGACCGCGACCGTGAGGGCAGCAGTCAAGGCGGCGGCCATGAAGCTGCGTCGAGACAGGCGATCGACTCTCTTCAGGTCCGACCGTCTCGACACCACTGCCGTCCAATCCTGGCAAACGAGTGAGGTGTACCGGCGCTTTGTCGATTCACAATGGCCCCGGAGCAGCGTCCGACCTGGTGAAACGGCCCGGCACCGGCTGTAATCGGCGACACTGCAGGGCCGCAAAACGCTATTTCAGCTCGCCGAACTGCTCACCGTCGAGGACCCGCTCATAGATGCTCCCGTCGCTCAGCTCATAGCGTCCGTCGCCCAGCGGGACCATATGCTCGCAATATTCCTTCTGGCTGACCGGCAGAGTGGGGTAATTCGCGCAAAATTTTCCCTGATCGTTGAAATAATATGTACCAACATAGCTGAATGACATGCCGAAGGCGTCCGGCTTCGCCTTCAATTTTACCGTTCCATCTGGAGAAAAATACTCGGCCCGACTCACTTTTCTACCTTCGTCCCTGACGATAGCGGTGTTGCCCACGACAAGCGCCCGGACTTCGGCGACGGTCATCGCATCGGCCGGAGCGGCAGCCTCCTGAACCGTCGCAGCCATCTCCTGCGGCTGGCATGCCGCAACGGTGAGACCAAGGGCCGTGGCCGCCAGGCCGGCGGCTGCAATCCTCGTGAGACGAGCCATGCGCTTACCTCCCAACGAGCAGAGTCCATAAGCCATGCATGACCATTCTAGCCCGGCCTGGTCATGGCGTGTCCGATCATGAGGCGGCGGACATGGCGCGACTCGTCGCCATCGGGTCGCAATTCGTTGTCGCGGCGTCTTTCTCCCCGCACAACGAAAACGCCGCGCCCGCCATGACCGAGGATACCCGTCTCCCCTACCATCCGCCGGCCGTCCAGCGCAAGACGGCGGCGGCCCGATCTCCTTCGGCATCGACCGCTATCTGCCTCCGTGAGGATAGAACTGTCGGCAATAGCGCCGATATCTGCCGATGGCACCGTCGGACCGGCACAAACTCGGATGAGGCCGGTACTTCTTTCGTCCCCAGATCGCGACATCCTGGAGTACATCCCGCTCTTGTGTCGAAATCAGAAGCTTGTTCATGATCCTGGTGCGCAACTTCAGCGGCAGGAATGCGAGGCCGGCGATGGGACGCTTGGGCTTTCGTAATTCCCGGACCTGTGCGACCAGAACCAGATCGATGAACGTGCCGTCCACTGGCGTGGCCAGAACCCACAGGCGAGAGTCCATGCCGATCGTGCGCTCGTGGATGTCGACGAACGAGTAACCCAGCCCATGGACGTAGGTAGTGGCTGAAGCGTCGCAGACTAAGTCGATGAATCCGGCGATGCGCCGGCGACGCCTGAAATCGAAGCGACTCACGAGACGTGCCCCGTCCACCGTTGCCGATTCGACATCTTTTACATCGTCATAGCCGTGCACATAGCGCAGGTGGGCCAGGTCCACCGCGTTCTCCGTCGTCTCCTGGGGATGGCCGGGAAAGCGGAAGGTCCGGTATTCCAGGCCGCTCCACCCGGCTCCAGCCGACGGCTCTTCAGGAAGGTTCCATTGCGGCGGGCGTCCGTCGATGCCCCACCAGGCGAAGACGAGGCCGAGAATCTCCCGTGTGTCGAAGACGTTCAGCCTCGTGGATGCGGGCGGCGCAGCATAGGGAGTCGCAACACAGTTGCCGGCGACATCGTAGGTGAAGCCGTGAAAGGGACAGACGAGATGGCCATCGCGCACACGGCCGCCGGCAACAGGCCCCAAAGAGGAGCCCATGTGAGGGCATATCGACTGGGCGACGCAGATGGCCCCCTCATTGTCGCACCAAGCGACAATGTCCTGCCCGAGCCACTGCTTTTCGATCAGTTTTTCCTCTATTATTAGGCGGCGGCTGGCAACGAAATACCATCCTTCGGGAAAGGGGAAAAGAGGGAGATCAATGTCACTCACGCCGCAACAACCTCTCACGTCTTGCGAAGTTCTCCGCCTGTGTCTATGCTTCTGTATGGCAAGATCAATCAGCCGGGCGTGCACGATAGCGTATGCCCATGAAGGATCGGCACCCCAACCCCATCACGCCGACGTTGGACGGACCGGTTTGCCTCTGTTACAGCATAGTATGATTCATGTGAACTAAAATTGCAAAACCGGCCACGAGCGACTCGGGTGCCGCCGACGAATGCGTGACAATTGCCGGACATCGGGACGAAGGAATTGGCGTGCGTTCGTCTCCCTAGCCCCGGCGCGCGAGAGCGTTGCCAATTGCGCGTCATCATGCGGCGCGGTCATCCCGTGACGAGCTGGGACGCGCCGGATCGTGCCGAAGCCGAGGCCGCATCCGGCGAGCGAGCGGCGCAACGCCGCCGATGGCGATGTCGGGGGAGTCTGCAGGCACGCCGAAGATCGGCGCGATGCACGACGCACATCGTCGAGACTGGAGCGGCGGTCCCCGCCCGGCGCTCCCGGACGAGGATCGCCCCGCATCCCGGCCTGCCTGCGCCACCGGCCGACGCGCGCCGCGCGCTCAGCGAAAACAGCCGCCAACACCCGAACCCGCAGATCGAGGGAACGCGCTTTCGCCATGTCCGCCGGCCTCCTTCCCCGGCGGACACTGTGAATTGCAGGGGCAAGGCCCTGGGACTTCTTTTCAACGCAACCCGGTGGGATAACGCTCCAGGTGGTTGCGGTTGATCCGACCTGGCAGCTCGCGTGACCTTGATAACGGGTCTCATGCCGTCGTAGCCAGTAAGGGACTTCGATGTCCGCGAAGCAAACGGCACACGAGCGGCAAGCATCCAGCCGAACCGAAAGGGGGCACTTTGGGCGGCAGGGAATTGTCCGTGGCAAGGTGAACAGGAGATGCTATTCCTGAAGCCTACCCGCAAAACGGCATGTTGATATGAATTTGGAGTCCTGCATCGCGCTGGTTATGGGTCGCCGATGGCTGACCATTTTGCTCTCTTTGCTTGTCGTATTAGCCCTCACTGCGGGTACCCTGTATATCGTACAGGTCGACGTCGACTACCGCAATCATTTTAGCGAAGATGACCCGCAGCTTATCGCGCTCGAACAGCTGGAAGACACTTACGCGATTTCCGACACCGCGCTTGTTGCCGTAGCGCCGCAGAACGGCACCATTTTCACGAGAGAAACGCTCATTGCCATTACCGTATTCCGGACGACTCCGATCTCGCTGCACAGTATCTGCTGCTCTACGAGTTCTCTCTGCCGGTCGGCCTCGACCTGAACAATCTCATCGACATTGAACGCTCGGCAACGCGGGTAACGGTCGTGCTGAGAAGCCTGTCCGCCAATGAGAAGATAGAGCTCGACAATCGCGCGCAAGCCTGGCTCCGTCAAAACGCCCCTGGTCTGGAAACCGGGGCTGCCGGAGTGACGATTGTCGGGGCTCACTCGGTTCAGCGGAACATAGAAAAAATGCTGCTCGGCACCATCATAGCGATGGGAATCGTCTCGTTTCTTCTGATCTTTGTCTTCAGAAGCGTGCGTTTCGGCCTGATCAGTCTGATACCCAATTTCGTCCCGGCTGCCATGGCGATGGGCCTGTGGGGGTATGCAGTTGGAGAAGTCGGAGTCCCGGCCTCGGTCGTCACCGCCATCGCGTTCGGCATCATCGTGGACGACACGATTCATTTCTTGACCAAGTATCTGAGAGCCCGGAAGAGCGGGTCGTTGCCCTCGGAATCCGTCCGATCCGCCTTTCGCTCGGTGGGCAAGGCGCTGGTGGCGACGACCGTGGTGTTTGCGCTGGGATTCATGGTGTTCGGAGCGTCGGGGATGTCGAGCAACCAGGCGCTCGGTCTGCTGGTCGGAACAACGGTTATCATTGCCCTGCTGGCAGACTTGCTGTTCCTCCCGCCGTTGCTGATGCTGCTCGACGGATTCGGAAAAAAGAGCAAGCAGGCCGGGGATACAGGTGCGGAGGGCCATTGAATAGAGCCGGCAGATGCGATTGCCCGGATCGATTTATTGGGATTGAAGATGAGACGGGACGGTATGTCGAGCGGGGAGAGCAGTGGTCAGTCGGGGACGGATCGATCGCTGCATCGCCGACGGCCTCGACATGCAGACGCGCCGCTCCGCCGCAGGCGGCAGCCCGCTTTCGTCGGCCATCGGGCGCAGCGGCCACCGGGTCGCATCCGCCGGCGCCGCGTGCCCTGCCGGATTCCCTAGGATCGTGTCGCCCGGAACGACGCGGCGCCCGGTTGTCGAGAGCTCGTTCTCCCCGCGTGCCGGAGGTGGCGCGGGCGCGATGATCGCGCGCCTCCCCGTCCTTCTCCCGGCGGCGCTGTTGATGCTGGTTTCGGTGCTCGCGACCGGCGCGCACGCCGAAAATGGGATCGGCGATCGGATCGAGTTTTCCGGGCGTCTGTCTACGGAAACCCGGCTGTACCCCGAGACTGCCGCGCATCCCCGCCAGCGCTCCCATGCGAGCGGATTTGCCGCGGAGGTAACGGCCTATAGCGAGGACGACGAAGGCAGGAGCATTACGATAACGCCCTTCTACCGGTACGACGCCGGGGATCCGGACCGCACCCACGGCGATCTTCGCGAGGCCTATCTTCTCCTCTACGGCGATGTCGGCGACGACGAATGGGAACTGCGTCTGGGCGTCGATCGGGTCTTCTGGGGCGTCGTCGAATCGCGTTCCCTGGTCGATATCGTCAACCAGACCGACCTCGTGGAACACCCGAACGAGAAGACCAAGCTGGGCCAGCCGATGGTCCATCTCACCTGGTCGGGGGACTGGGGGGCGCTGGAGTTGTTCGGGCTGACCGGGCACCGCGAGCGCACCCTTCCGGGCCGGCACGGCCGCCTGCGTCCCGATCCTGTCATGGACCCCAAGCGGACCTCGTACGAATCCGCCGCGGAAGAGTGGCATCTCGATCTCGCCGGCCGCTACAGCGGCAGCTTCGGGCCGGTCGACGTCGGGCTCAGCGTGTTCGACGGCACCAGCCGCGAGCCCACCCTCCTGCCGACGCCGACGTTGGACGGCTCCGAAATCGTCCTGGCGCCGCATTACGAGAAGATCCGCCAGTTCGGTCTGGATACCCAGCTCACCACCGGCCCCTGGCTTCTCAAGCTGGAAGCCATCCACCGCGCCGGCGCGCAGAACCGCCGGCCCGATCCGAACCTCAGCCCCCTGGAACTCATTCAAGACTTCAAATACGAGGAAGAAGACTACGCGGCCTTCATCGCGGGCGGCGAATACACGATCAATGCCCTGTGGGAGTCGGACGCCGATCTGAGCCTGATCGCCGAATGGGCTCGCGACGAGCGAGGCCGCTGGGCGACCAACGCATTCGAGAACGACATACTCCTTGCCGCGCGCCTCGGGCTGAACGACGAACCGAGCACCGAATTCTCCGTCAGCGCTCTGAACTCCCTCGACAACGGCAGCCGCGTCCTGAGCGCCGAATTCAAGCGCCGCCTCTCGGACAGCTTGTCCTTGCACGTGGAGGCCTCCGCCTATGTGGGGATCGACGAGGACGACGTCGTATACGCCGTGCGGCGCGACAGCTATATCGGGGTGAACCTGGACTACGGCTTCTGAAACGGACCGGCGTACGAGGGTCCGGAGAATGGCCGCCATCCGGGCCTTGCCGCGCAGGATTGGCCGTCGCCGGGCGGGGTGGGCGACATCGCCGCTAGCGCCGGGTGATCGCCGCCGCCGGGTGCGCTATAGTGGCGCCATGGCAACGGCACTCGGAATGACCGACACGGAGAGCGCGACTCAGGCCCTGGGCGCGCTCCTCGGCGATCGGCTCTCGACCTCGCAGGCGGTGCGCGAGCATCACGCGACCGGCGAGACCTACCACGCGCCGCACCCGCCGGACGCGGTGGCCTTTCCCGAAACGACGGAAGAGGTCGCCGAGATCGTCCGCATCTGCGCCGGACACGGGGTACCGATGATCCCCTTCGGGGTGGGCACCTCGGTCGAGGGCAATGTCTGCGCGCTGGAGGGCGGCGTCACCCTCGACATGGGGCGGATGAACCGGGTTCTCCGGGTCAGCCAGGAAGACCTCGACGTCACCGTCCAGGCCGGCGTCACGCGCAAGCAGCTCAACACCCACCTGCGCGATACCGGGCTGTTCTTCCCCATCGACCCCGGCGCCGACGCCACCCTTGGCGGCATGACCGCGACGCGGGCGTCCGGCACCAACGCGGTGCGCTACGGCACGCTCAAGGAGAACGTGCTCGGGCTCACGGTGGTGCTCCCGGACGGGCAGACCATCACGACCGGCGGGCGGGCGCGCAAGTCGGCGGCGGGCTACGACCTGACCCGGCTCTTCGTCGGCTCGGAGGGTACGCTCGGCGTGATGACCGAGATCACGCTCAAGCTCTACGGCATCCCCGAGGCGGTGTCTGCGGCGGTGTGCACCTTCCCCTCGCTCGAGGCTGCGGTCAACACGGTGATCCTCACCATCCAGTCGGGCATCCCGATCGCCCGCGTGGAGCTGCTCGACGACATCCAGATGGACGCCTGCAACAAGTTCTCGAAGCTCGACTACCCGGCGCGCGACACGCTCTTCTTCGAGTTCCACGGCACCGAGCGCGGCGTCGCCGAGCAGGTCGAGCAGGTGCGCGAGATCGTCCAGGAGTTCGGCGGCTCGGATTTTCGGTGGTCGACCAGGCCCGAGGAGCGCAGCGCGCTCTGGCAGGCGCGGCACGATGTCTATTACGCCTGCCTCGCGCTGCAGCCGGGCAAGCAGGGCTGGGCAACGGATGTCTGCGTGCCGATCTCGCGCCTCGCCGAATGCCTGATCGAGACCAAGAAGGAGCTCGACGCCTCGCCCCTGCTGGCCCCCATCGTGGGCCACGTGGGCGACGGCAATTTCCACGTCTGCTTCCTCATCGACCCGGAGGACCCGGCGGAGATGGCCGAGGCCAAGCGGCTCAACGGGCTGATGATCGACCGGGCGCTCGCCATGGGCGGCACCAGCACCGGCGAGCACGGCATCGGCTGCGGCAAGCTGGACTATCTGGAGGCCGAGCACGGCGCCGGCGCCGTCGATCTGATGCGCTCGATCAAGCGCACGCTGGACCCCCACAACCTGATGAACCCGGGCAAGGTGGTCGTCGTCTGACCACGGCCCGCCGCGGGCGGCTGCGGCGCAGCGACAGCGCTTCTTTCCGAGAATTCCAAACGGCTGAAGGCGAGGGTCGCCCGCCGGGGCGGGCAACGTCCTATCGGCGCGGCGTCACTCGAGCAACGTGCGCGGCAGCCACATGGCGATCTCGGGGAAAGCGATGACCAGCCCGAGCCCGATGAGCTGCAGGATCACGAAGGGGATGATGCCGCGGTAGATCTGCTGGATTCGCACTTCGGGCGGGGCGACGCCCTTCATGTAGAAGAGGGCGAAGCCGAAGGGCGGCGTCAGGAACGAGGTCTGCAGGTTGACCGCCATCAGGATCGAGAACCAGTAGACCACCTCGAGCTTGGGCACGTGCTCGCCGAAATCCAGCCCGGCGAGGATCGGCGCGAACACCGGCAGCACGATCAGCGTGATCTCGATCCAGTCGAAGAAGAACCCCAGCAGGAAGGTCACCAGCATGAGGATGACCAGGATTCCCCAGGGCCCGACGCCGGCGGAATAGACCACATCCTCGATCAACTGGTCACCGCCGAGCGAGCGGAACACGTAGGAGAACGCCGTGGCCCCGACGAAGATGAAGAAGATCATGCCGTTGGTGAGCGCCGTGCGCTCGACCACGTCCCGCAGCGTCTTCCATGAGAGCTTGCGGTTCACGAGCGCCAGCAGGACCGCGCCGAAGGCGCCGACGCCCGCCGCCTCGGTCGGCGTCGCCCAGCCCAGCACGATCGAGCCCAGCACCAGCAGAATGAGGAAGATCGCCGGGATGAAGCCCCGCAGCACCAGCAGCAGGAGCTCGCGATTACTCTTCGGCCCCATCTCCTTGGGCAGCGGCGGCGCGAGGTGCGGTTTGAAGCGGCACAGCGTGAAGATGTAGATGAAGTAGAAGCCCGCCAGCATCAGGCCGGGGAACACCGCCGCGACGAAGAGCGTGCCGACCGAGCGGCCCAGCAGGTCCGCCATGATCACCAGCATGATGCTGGGCGGAATCAGGATGCCGAGCGTGCCGGATGCGGCGATCGTGCCGGTGGCGAGCTCCATGTTGTACTTGCGCTGCAGCATGACCGGCAGCGCCATCAGGCTGATCATCACCACCGAGGCGCCGATGATGCCGGTGGTCGCAGCCAGGATGGTGCCCATCACCGTGACCGCGAGCGCGAGCCCCCCCGGCGTCCGCCGCAGCAGGATCTGGAGGCAATAGAGCAGGTCGGCGGCGACGCCGGATCGTTCCAGCATCGTGCCCATGAAGACGAACATGGGGATCGCCACCAGCACCGCATTGTCGGCGATGCCCCAGATGCGCAGCGGCAGGTTGAAGAACTGGATCGTATGGAAGACGTCCAGCGCGACGCCGAGAAAGCCGAAGGCGAGGCCGACGCCGCCGAGAACGAAGCCGACGGGGAAGCCCGAGAACAGCAGCACCGCCAGCGCCGCGAACATGAACGCCGGCAGATAGTCTTCGATGTAGAACATGCGCTGCTGTTTCCGGCCCGGCGCGGTCTAGTCGCGCCGCTCCGTCTCGCCCGCGCCGCCGCTGCCGCCCTCTTCGGCGGCGGGCCGGAGTTCGGGCGGACCGAACAGCTCGACGAACTTGCGCAGCAGCACCGCGATCGCGGCCAGGCCGAGGAGGAGCATCCCGGCCGGCAGGAAGGCCTTGATCGCCCAGCGGTAGGGCAGGCCGGTCGCGGAGTCCGAGGCCTCGCCCACGGCCCAGGAGCGCTCCACGAAGTCCGTTGCGAAGTAGAAGACGATGGCGCAATAGGGAATGGCGAAGATCAGGCAGCCGATGAATTCGATCCAGCGCTGGACCTTGGGGCTGAAGCGCTCGTGGACAAGGCTGATCCGCACATGGGCGTTCCTGAGGTAGGCGAAGCCGAGGCAGAGCAGGAACAGCACCGCGTGCAGGTGCCACTCGCCTTCCTGCAGCTTGGTCGAGCCCAGCACCAGGAAGCGCCGCGTGATGACGTCGAAGACGATGATGATCATCAGCGGGACCGAGATCCAGGCGCCGATGCGCCCGGTCCAGGTCGTCACCGCGTTGAGGGCTCCCTCGACCCTCAGGAGATACCGCATGGCGTCGGTTCCCGCCGGCCCGCCGAGAAAAGAAGGGGAGCGCCGGAACCCGGTTTCCCCGGTTCCGGCGCCCCTCGGCTACGGAGAACGCGCGCGTCGCCGCGCGCTGCCTCAGCTCGGCCTTAGTTCAGATAGCCGAGGTCGTTCCACACCTTGTATTCGGCGCGGAACGCCGTGTAGGACTCCCAGACCTTGGCGAAGTTCGCGTCGCGCGCCACGTCCTCGGCCGCGACCTCGTTCCACTTCTCCTCCAGCGTGTCCAGGATATCCTGAGACCAGCGGTGGATCGTCACGCCCTTCTCCTGGAGCTCGGCAAGCGCCGCGCCCTGGATCGCCTCGCCTTCCGCCAGCCCTTCGCGGAAGGCATCGCCGCAGGTGACCTCGATCTGCGCCCGCTGCGTGTCGCTCAGCGCATCCCAGGCGGGCCGGTTCATGAGCAGCTCGAACAGCGTCGACTGCTGGTGCCAGCCGGGGAAGTAGTAGTGCTTGGCGACCTGGTAGAAGCCGAGATTGAGGTCGATCGCCGGCATCGAGTACTCGGTGGCGTCGATCGAGCCGCGCTCCAGCGCCGGGAAGATGTCGCCGCCGGCGATGAGCTGGGTGGAGACGCCGATCTTCTCCATCACCTTGGCGCCCAGGCCGAAGAAGCGCATCTTGAGCCCTGCGAGATCGTCGATGGACTTGATCTCCTTGCGGAACCAGCCGGACGCCTCGGGCGCGATGACGCCGCAGGGCAACGACTTCAGGCCGTGCGGCTCGTAGATCGAATCCCACAGCTCGTAGCCGCCGCCGTAGAAGATCCAGCCCATATACTCGCCGGCCCTGGGGCCGAAGGGCACCGCCGCGAACATGGCGAGCGCCGGTTCCTTGCCGTACCAGTAGCCGGGCGTGGACCAGCACGCATCGACCGAACCCGCGGCCACGGCGTCGAAGCATTCCTTCGCCGGGATCAGCGCGTTGGGCTCGAAGAACTTGATCTGGATGTTGCCGCCGGAGATGCGATCCAGGCGGTCCACCATGCTCTTGCCGAGCGTGCCGAGCTGGGTGAGGCTGCTGGGGAACCAGCTCGCCATGTTCCAGCGCAGACGCTCGTCTTCGGCCTGGGCGAGGCTTGCCGTCATCACCGACGCGCACAACACGCCGGCGGCCACGCCGGCCAGGACTGTCTTGCCAATCTTCATCTGCGTTCTCCCTCCCATCGGGTCGTCGCGCCGTGCGCCGGCGCACGTTCGGTTGTTCGATCCCGGTCCGGGCGTGCCCGGCCGGGGCAGCGGCGCCCTGTTTGCCGCACCCTGGCGCACGCCAAGTCGCCACGCTAGAACAGGCGCAAGGGCGCGGCAAGCGCCGCGGGAGCGAACGATGATCTATGTCAACCGGGCCGCCGTGGTGACCGGCGCTGCCAGCGGCATCGGGCGCGAGATCGCAGGCCAGCTCGCCCGGCACGGCGCGGCGGTCGCCATCGCCGACATCAACCGCGAAGGTGCCGAAGAGGTCGCCGCATCACTGGGGCGCGAAGGCGCGAAAGCGGAGGCCATCGCCGTCGACGTGAGCCGGCCGGAGCAGGCCGATGCGATGATCGCACGGGCGGTCGCCGCGTTCGGTGCCGTCGACATCCTGGTGCACAGCGCCGGCGTCGGCGTCGAGCGCAGCGTCCTCGACACGACGCCTGAAGAATGGCGGCGCATCCTCGATATCGACCTCTCCGGCACGTTCTACTGCGGCCAGGCGGCGGCGCGTCACATGGTCGGGCGCGGCTACGGCCGCATCGTCAACCTCGCGTCCACCGCCGGCGTGCGCGGCGGCACCGGGCGCGCCGCCTACGGCGCCGCCAAGGGCGGCGTCATCGCGCTCACCAAGGTGATGGCGGTCGAGCTCGCGCCCCACGGCATCACCGTGAACGCGCTCGCACCCGGCGCGATCGAGACCGAGCTGGTGGCCAGGATGCACTCGGCGGAGACGCGCACGGTCTACCGCGCCGGCATCCCGCTGGACCGCTACGGCACGCCGGAGGAGACCGCGGCGGCAGCGCTCTTCCTCGCGAGCGAGGAGGCCCGCTACGTCACCGGCCACGTGCTCGCCGTCGACGGCGGCTTCCTCGCAGCCGGCGTCATGCACCGGCGCTAGCGAGCGCGGAACCGGCCCCCGCCCTGTCCGCCGCGGGATCATTGTCCGCTCGACCGGCTGGTGCGAGACCCGGCTGGTGCGAGACCCGTTGAAGACCAGAAGGTATTCGGGCAGGATGAGACATGGCTGACCGTGTCTTCGACACGCTCTCCGCAGCCCGCGACCTCGAATCCGCCGGCCTCGATCGCGCACAGGCGGAGGCTATCGCAACCGTCGTCCGGAGCGGCCAAGGCGAACTCGTCGCCAAAGCCGAACTCGCTTTGCTTGAGGTCCGCCTTACATGGCGCATCGTCTTGATCGCGATCGCGCAAACCGGCCTGGTGGTCGCCCTGCTCAAGCTGCTCTGAGGCCGTCGCGGTCGCCGCAGAATGGGACCTGGACAGACGGAGCAGTGCCAGACGTGCCCCAATGCGAGCACCGAGAGTCGCCATCGCAGTCGAGCAAAATGAAAGTAATACATTCATAGTGCTCAATATTCATCCAGTCGATTGATTCCAACTAAATTTTCAACTCCAAGGCCCTACGGCGCGACCGGCGGGCTCCGGCGCCACGCCATCACGCCGAAGAGCGCGTTGCCGGCCACCGAGACCAGAATCACCACGGCGCCGACGAAGACCAGCGTGCCGGGCACCTCGCCGAAGCCGAGCCAGACCCAGATCGGGGCGAAGACCGCGTCGATCAGCACGACGAAGATCAGGACCGGGGCGGGCAGATAGCGCGCAGCGTAGAAGTAGAGGGTCAGCGCCGCCGAGAGCTGCACCATGCCGAGCGCCGCCATCATCCCCACTTCCCGCCCCGTGGCCTCGAAGGGCAGCGCAAGCGGCAGCGAGACGAGGCCCGCGATCACCGCCGCCAGCAGCACCGCCGGTTCCATCCGTCCGGTGCGGAAGCGTCGCGCGATCAGGGTCTGGAGCGCGATCGCGGCGGCGATCGAGAGGGCGAGCAGATTGCCGATGACGCCGCCGCCTCCCACGTCGCTCCAGAACATGACGCCGACGCCGCAGAGGCTCCCCAGCAGCGCCAGCCATGTCCGCAGCGCGACCGGCTCGCCCAGCACCGGCTTCGCCAGCAGCGCGACCATGACGGTGGAGGTCGTCATGATCGCGATCACGTTGGCGACGAGCGTGTACTGCAACGCCAGCACATAGGCGATGATCCCCCAGCCGGTGGCGACGCCCACCGCGAGCACCGGCCAGCCCGAGGCGCGCAGCAGCGGCAGCACGCGCCCCCGCTCGCTCACGAGGAGGATCAGGAGCACGCCGAGCGCGGCGAAGAAGCAGCGGACCGTGATGATTTCCCACGGATCGACCGACACCGAGCGGACGAAGAAGCCGCCGCTGCTGAAGCAGAGGCCGGCGGTGAGTGCGAGGAGGGCGCCGAAGACGAGGCGGCGGGCAGGGGTCATGGACGGGCTCCCGTGTCACCCGATCCGTATCGTTGCGCGACGCCGGGCGCCGGCATGGTAACCCGTAGCGCCGGCAGGCGCTCGCCGCGACAAAAGCGCCGCCAGGCGCTCGCCGCGACAAAGCGCCGCCGGGTGCTCGCCGTAACATGGCGCCGGCGCTCGCCCTGCCGTGCGCGGGTCCGGCGCGAATGACGCCTGCCGACGGCTCTGGCATGGTGGGGCATGAGCGCGGAGCCCAGGGCCCTGCTGCGCCGCCTGCTGGACGCGGCCATCGAGAGCGCGCAGCCGGCCCATTGCCTGCCCCCTCACCTGCCTGAACCGCCCGCAGGCCGCAGCGTGGTCGTCGGCGCCGGCAAGGCGGCGGCGGCGATGGCGCGGGCCGTGGAGGATCATTGGGACGGCGCGCTGGAAGGCCTCGTCGTCACCCGCTACGGCCACAGCGTGCCGACGCGCGCGATCGACGTGGTCGAGGCGGCGCACCCGGTGCCGGACGCCGGCGGCCGCGCGGCGGCGGTGCGCATCCTCGCCGAGGCCGAGGCGCTGGGTGCGGACGATCTCGCGCTCTGCCTGATCTCCGGCGGCGGCTCGGCGCTGCTCACCCTGCCGGCGCCGGGGATCGCGCTTGCGGACAAGCAGGCGGTGACCGGCGCGCTGCTGCGCTCGGGCGCCGCGATCGGCGAGATCAACTGCGTGCGCAAGCACCTCTCCGCCATCAAGGGCGGGCGGCTGGGCGCGGCCTGCCATCCGGCCAGGGTCGTGAGCCTCCTGATCTCGGACGTTCCGGGCGACGACCCCGCGGTGATCGGCTCAGGCCCGACCGTGCCCGACCCCACCACCTGCGCCGACGCCCGCGCCGTCCTCCGCAAGTACGGGATCGACCAACCCGCCGCCGTGATCCGCCACCTCGAGCAGGGGCGGGAAGAGACACCGAAACAGGGCGATCTCCGGCTCGCCGGCGCGGCAACACGGATCGTCGCCACACCGGCGATGGCGCTTGCCGCCGCCGCCGATGCTGCGCGCAAGGCCGGCTACGCGCCTGTCGTGCTCGGCGATGCGCTGGAAGGCGAGGCGCGCGTCCTCGCGCGCGATCATGCAGCGCTTGCGCTGGCCGCCGCGCCTGGCACGGTGCTGCTCTCCGGCGGCGAGGCCACGGTGACCGTGACAGGCAGCGGCCGCGGCGGCCCCAATGCCGAATACGCGCTGGCGCTTGCACTGGCCCTCGACGGCGCACCGGGCATCTTCGCCATCGCCTGCGACAGCGACGGGATCGACGGCACCGAGGACAATGCCGGCGCCCTGGTCACGCCGGACACAGGCGTCCGCGTCCGCGCGGCGGGCGAGGATGCCGCCGCCCGCCTTGCCGCCAACGACGCCTACGCCTTCTTCGCCGCGCTCGGCGACCTGGTGATGACCGGGCCGACGCTCACCAACGTGAACGATTTTCGCGCCATCCTCGTTCGCCGTTGACCGGCGGCGGCGCCTTGTCGATAAGGGAGCGAACTACCGCAGGGGCACGAGTCGTGCGCCGCCACCGCCGCGCCAAGATCGTCGCGACACTCGGGCCGTCGAGTTCCGACGAGGCGACCGTCCGCGCGCTGTTCGAGACGGGCGTGGATGTCTTCCGCCTCAATTTCAGCCACGGCAGCCACGCCGAGCATCGCGCCCGCCACGCCCTCGTGCGCAGCGTCGAGGCGGAGGCGGGCCGGCCGATCGGCATTCTCGCCGACCTGCAGGGGCCGAAGCTCAGGATCGCCACCTTCCGCGACGGGCCGGTGGCGCTCGTCCGGGGCCAGCGCTTCACCCTCGACCGCAGCACCGCAGCGGGCGACCGCGCCAGGGTGGCCGTGCCGCATCCCGAGATCTTCGCGGCGCTCGCGCCCGGCGCCGAGATCCTGCTCGACGACGGCAAGGTGCGGCTCCGCGTCGCCGCGTGCGGGCCGGACCATGCCGAGACCGTGGTGTTGACGCCGGGCGTCCTCTCCGACCGCAAGGGCCTCAACCTGCCGGGGGTGACGCTGCCCATCGACGCGGTCACGCCCAAGGATCGCGACGACCTCGCTTTCGCCCTCGCCCTCGGCGTCGACTGGGTGGCGCTCTCCTTCGTCCAGGGTCCGGAGGACATCGCGGCTGCGCGCGACCTCGTGCCGGATCGCGTGGCCATCGTGACCAAGCTGGAGAAGCCCAGGGCGCTCGACTGCCTGGAGGAGATCGTCGCACTCTCGGACGCGATCATGGTGGCGCGCGGCGACCTCGGCGTGGAGCTCGCGCCCGAGGACGTGCCGGCCCAGCAGAAGCGCATCGTGCGCGCGGCGCGGAGCGCCGGCAAGCCGGTGGTGATCGCGACCCAGATGCTGGATTCGATGATGAACGCGCCGGCGCCGACCCGCGCCGAAGCCTCGGACGTCGCGACCGCGGTCTATGACGGGGCCGATGCGCTCATGCTCTCCGGCGAGTCCGCCGCCGGGCGCTATCCCCGCGAGGCGGTGGCGATGATGAACCGCATCGTCGAACGTGTGGAGCGCGACGACGCCTACCGGCGCTATGTCCACTGGCAACAGCAGGACCCGGAGGCGACCTCGGCCGATGCGATCACCGCCGCCGCGCGCCAGGTGGCGGAGACCCTCGACGCCGCCACCATCGTGACCTACACCACCTCGGGCTCGACCGCGCTCAGGGCGGCGCGCGAGCGGCCGCAGGTGCCGATCCTGGTCATGACGCCGGACCGCGGCACGGCGCGCCGCCTCGCGCTCCTCTGGGGTGTCCACTGCATCCATACCGACGACGCCACCGACTTCACCGACATGGTGGAGAAGGCGTGCGCCCAGGCGCTCGACGCCGGCCACGCCGCCCCCGGCGAGCGCATCGTCATCACCGCCGGCGTTCCCTTCGGCACGCCCGGCACCACCAACGTGCTCAGAATCGCCCGGCTCGGCAGGGCGCGGGACGATGCACCGGACGATGCTCGGGACGATGCGCAGGCGGGTCCGCCGGGCAGCGCCGGGACGCGCGCTTGACCCCCATGCGCCGTGATTCCTATGCTGCCGTTCTGTCCATGCCGCCGCTGGCGGCCCCATCGGCGGCCCGCGCGCACCCAGGGGAGGGGAAGGAATGACCAAGTTGTTGCCTGCGGGCCTCGGCGCGCTCGCCGTGCTCGCCATGACGGTGCCGAGTGCGCAGGCGCTGGACGACCTCTCGCACTATGTGTTCGTGCCCAACCGGGCGTCCGCCGACGTGGCGGTCATCGACACGCGGACCGACACGGTGGTGGCGCACGTGCCCGTGGGCGAGGTGCCGCATCAGGTCGCGGTCTCGCAGACCCACCACAAGATGGCCGTGAGCAACAGCGCCGACGACACCTTGACGGTGATCGATCTCGGGACCTTGACCGCGACGGCCACCATCCATCTCGGCCATGCGCCCGAGCACATGGAGATCGACCCGTCGGGCGACGTGCTGGCCGTCGGCAATATCGGCGAGGGCACGGTCTCGCTCGTCTCGCTCGGCGAGGAGCGCGAACTCGCGCGCGTGGACGGGTTGCACGAGCCCCACAACATGACCTTCGACCCCTCCGGCACGCGCCTTTATGTCGGCAATCTCGGCGCGAGCTTCGTCAGCGTGATCGACGTGCCGCTGGCCACGGTCGCCGGCGAGATTCCCGTCGGGCCGGACCGTGCGCTCGCCGCCCGCAGCGTCGGCGAGGACGCCTATCAGGGCATCATCAACGTCACCGCGACGCCCGACGGCAGGCTCGGCTTCGCGGCCTACGGCGAGGGCGACAACATGGCCGTGATCGACCTCGTGCAGGGGCGGACGCTCAAGACCCTCGCGCTCGGCGACACGCCCTGGCGCGCCTATGCCAGCGGCGACGGCCGCTACATGATCGTCCCCAACAATGGCGACGAGACGGTCTCGGTGGTCTCGACCGCGAGCCTCGACGAAATCGCCCGGCTGCCCGGCGCCGCGGACATGACCGGCGTGAATACCGCCTGGTTCGATTCGCTCGCCTTCGTCATCAGCCGGGGCGACGACAAGGTGCTCGTCATCGACCTGACCACCATGAGCGCGGCCGGCGAGATCGCCCTGCCGGGCACGCCGGAGACCGGCGTCGTCACGCCCGACGGAACCAGGCTCTATGTCGCGCTCAGCGATGCCGGCAAGGTCGCCGTGATCGACGTGCAGGCGCGCAGCGTCGTCGCGACCATCGACGGCGTGGGCGAGGAGCCCTGGGGTGCGCACATGGCGGGAGCGGTCAACTACTGCCATTGACGTTTTTTCATATCCCTCAGGCGCCGGGCGCGAAGAGTCTGTCAATATCCCTCAAGCGCCGGGCGCTCGCTCCGCTCGCTTGGCTTGCGCGCCTTGCGGCGCGCCGGCGCGGGCGCGCCGGCCGGGCCGCTTCGCGGCCCGGTCCCGCTCATCTCCCTCAGGCGCCGGGCGCGGTCTCGATGATCCTCGGCGCTTTGCCCGTCGTGGTCGTCTTGGCGCTGGCGGCGATCGGCACAAGCGCCGGCGCGGGCGCGGCGGTGGAGGCACCGCGCGACCGCCTGCTCGGCGCCGTGGCGCGCCATGCCGCTCTCCCCGCGGCACTCGGTGCGGCGATCGAGCGGCGCTGCCCACCGGCCGGCACACGCTGTGCCGCCCGGCTCATCGCGGGTCACATGCCGTCCGTCCGCCTGGTGCGGGTGAACCACCCCGACAGCGATACGATCCGGCGGGCCCGCACCGTGCCCTCGGTCACCGCCGTGGAGCGCAGGCACGATGCAGCGCTTGTCGTGGTGCTCGACCGCTTCGGTCGCAGCGCCGACCGCGAGATCGCCGATGCCGTGGCCGCCCGCGCGCCCGCAGCGCCGGCGCGGCTGGTGCTGGATCTGCGCCAAAACGGCGGCGGCGACTTCGACCGCATGCGGCGGGTCGCGAGCCTCTTCACCGGCCCCAGGGAAGGCGCGATCCGCCTGTTCGGCCGCGATGGCGCGACCGACGTGGCGCTGCCTGCGCCGCTTCGCGCCCTGGACACCGCGGCGCTCGACGTGCTGATCGGCCCCGGCACGGCGAGCAGTGCGGAGGTGCTGGCGGCACTGCTGCGCCGCCATGCCGGCGCCCGGCTGATCGGGGCACGGAGCCTAGGCAAGGATTGGCTCACGCGCCTGATCCCGGTCGATCACGACTGGCGCCTCGCCATCCCCGCCGAGCGGATCGAGGTGCCCGGCGAGGCGCTGGCCCCGGGCCTCGTCCCCGACATCGAGGCCCCGCCTGCCGCCGGACCGTGACCCTGGCGAGAAATCCGGGGTAGCGCTTACCAGAGATGAGGAGACGCAAGATGGCCTGGCCGAGAGTCGCCGCCGCCGCGCTGGTTGCCGCGCTGGCCCTTGCCGCCATGGCGGCACCGGCGCCGGCGCACGAGGAGACGATCGCCGACATCACCCTGATCCACCCCTGGTCGCGGCCGGCGGCGCAGGGGCACAACGGTGTGATCTATCTCAACATCCTCAACCGGGGCGTGGCCGAGGATCGTCTGGTCGCCGTCAGCACCCCGCTTGCCGCGAAGGCCGAGCTCCACCGCAGCACCATGACGGACGGCATCCACCGCATGAAGAAGGTGGAGAGCATCGCGGTGCCGGCGGGCGGCAAGGCCGAACTCGCCCCCGGCGGCCTCCATGTCATGCTGATCGGCCTCACCTTCATGTTGATGGCGGAGGAGACGATCCCCGTCACCTTCACCTTCGAGCGCGCGGGCGCCATCACGGCCACCGTCACGGTCGAGGAGCGGGGCGGCGGCGACGATGGCCATTGAGGCCGCTCCGCCTCCCGGAGACCGGCCGATGCTCGGGACGATGGGACAGTGGCCCGCGCGCATCCTTGCCGCAGGAGCCAATCGACGCCGATCCGCACGCTAAGTCATTGATTTGACACGAACCACAGGGGCAACAATTCGACACCGAGCCACAGACGTGAGTATACTCCGCCAATGACGCAAGAAGAGAAACGGTCATGAACGTCCCGTTTGCGGGCGGCTGTGCATGCGGCGCAATTCGGTACGAGTGTGCGGGCGCGCCGCGCTACATGGGCAACTGCCATTGCCGTGACTGCCAGCAGGCGACCGGCAGCGCCTATCTGCCGGCCGTGCTGGTGAAGGAGAACGAGTTCTCCCTGCTGCGCGGCGAGCCGATCTGGTTCGAGAGACCCTCGGACAGGGGAAACCCCATGCGCCGCGCCTTCTGCCCCGCATGCGGCTCACCGCTGTTCCTGCTCAACGGAGCGAACACGGCGGTTCGGGTGCTGTATGCGGGAACCTTGGACGATCCGAGCTGGTACCGGCCGAGCCGGGAGATCTACGTGTCGAGCGCGCAGCCCTGGAACCTCATGCACCCGGACCTCCCCAAGGACGAGGGCATGCCCGGACGATCGACCTAGGCGAGGCGGCACGCTTCGCCGTTCCAGGCAGTGCCGGCGGACGCCTGCCGGCCGGCTGCCCAGCAGGGCGGCCAGCGCACCGACGGAAAGGAGATGCGGTCAGGCGGTCTCGGACGCGGTGACGCGCAGCTTCCCACCGGCGGCGGAGCGCGGCTGGCGGATGACGATGTCGATATCACGGCCGAGCGAAGTCAGGAGGCGGAGCAGGCGCTCCAGCGAATACTCGCGGAAGTCGCCCCTGAGCAACCGCGACACGTCGGGCTGGGACAGGCCGAGCAGCCGCCCGGCCTCGGCCTGGGTGATGCCGCGCTGCCGGACGATGGCGTCAATGCGGGTGACGAGCTCGGCCTTGACGAGGTGCGCATCGGCGTCGGCGAGGCCGAGTGCGGTCCGCAGAACCAGGTCGTCCACCTTCGATCATTTGGTCTCTCAAGGAATTCCCGGATGGGATGGAACGCCGCAAGGCACTCGTCGCGAATGCGGACGGTAACGAATAGGTCAAGAAAATCCGACCGCTGGTCCTCGTACAGGAAAACAAAATCGTGACACCGGCTCTATTCCACCCGGTACCAACGGATGCGCTATAGGCCTCGGCTGGCCGCGCCGTCCTGGGTGTCCTGAATATGTCTGTGAGGTCACAAAGAATGCCTTATGAAATGCGACTGTTCGAAGACACCCTGTTCGGCGGCCAAGAAGTTCGCTTCGAAGATCCCGCGCCGAGGGCGATCTACGTCTCGGCCGGCAGTGTCTCCGTGGATGGAGAGGATGTCCCGTTGGATGGAGGAGTCGTCTTGACGGACGCGGCGATGTTGTGCGCCGGCGCTGACGGCGCCACGGTCTGGCGTTGGGAGGTCAGGTCTTCCGGTGTGAAAGCTGACGTATACGGACATCGGACAGCCCGTCGTCTTGCCGGCCGGATCGATGCGGCCGCAATCGCCGATGAACTCCTGATTCGGCTCGATAGTGTCGCGTTCCCGCCCGGAGGAACGGCTCTTCTTCACGCCCACCAAGGTCCCGGAATCAGATGCCTGCGAGAGGGGGAAATAAGAATCGATACGGAAGGCCGTTCCTCTTCCTATGGTCCCGGCGGCGCCTGGTTCGAAAGCGGACCGGAACCCGTCTTTGCGCAGGCTTCGATCAATGTCCCCAGCCGTTTCATTCGAACGATGGTCCTGCCACGATCCCTGCTCGGCGCGTCGTCCATTCGCTACGTCAACGACGAAGATCGGAACAGGCCGAAGTCGCAGACCTATCGGGTGTTTTCCGAGAAACCCATAGACCTTGATCCGGCATAGACGGCTCTCATGAGACTCAGGTTCGATCTCGATGCCGTCACGCCTTGTCGGACGTTGAGCGAGATCGGGAACTACGGGTAAGCGGAAGGAAAGGGACATGCGTTGCAGCGGGAAAATCGCGATTGTCACCGGCGGGGCGATGGGTATCGGTCACGCGATCGTGCAAGGTCTCCTCGCGGAAGGGGCAAACGTGGTCATCGCTGACCGCGCTGGCGCTGCGGAAGCCGCGGAGGCGCTCAAGGGCGCTCGAAACAGCGTCATCGGCGTCCCCTGTGACGTGTCGAGCCACATCGACACGGAGGCCATGGCGAACGCCGCGCTGGAGGCGTTCGGCCGCATCGACGTGCTGGTCAACAACGCCGGGATCTACGCCTCGCTGAAGATGACGCCCTTCGAGGACCTGACCGTCGACGAGTGGAGGCGCGTCCTCGAGGTGAACGTCATCGGGCAGGCGATGGCGACCCGCGCGGTCGTCCCTGCCATGCGTCGGCAGCGCGGAGGCTCGATCGTCAACGTCTCGTCCGGGACGCCGTTCAAGGGTGTTCCATTCATGCTGCACTACGTGGCGAGCAAAGGCGCCGTCAACGCGATGACCAGGGCCTTGGCAAAGGAACTCGGCGCCGCCGACATACGGGTCAATGCGGTGGCGCCCGGATTCACCTTGTCCGACGGTGTACTCGCGAATCCCCATCAGCTGGACAAGCTCCAGGAAGTCTCACGGCAGGCACGTGTCCTGCAACGCGATCAGCATCCGGAAGACATCGTGGGCGCAGTGATATTTTTTGCGTCGCGGGACTCCGCCTTCGTCACGGGGCAAACGCTCGTCGTCGATGGCGGCGCCTACTTTCATTGATCTGGATTGGCCGGACGGAATCCGTGCGACGTTCTCGATGAGAGGCTCCTTTCGGCATGACGGATTCCCTCCCGGTACAGCCCGGGCCGGGCACGCCGGCCCGTGCGGCGGCTGAGGAGATCATTGCCGAGGCGCGGCGATTGCCGCTATGAGAAATGCCGATGCTGGAATGGCACGGTGCGATAAGGTGATGTGGCGGCGCCGGGTCGCGGTCCTGTTTCTCGTTTCGTTGCTCACGGCGGTCGCCGCCAACGAGGCGCTGGCTACGCCGACGGTCACGGGCGTTCGAATCGGCCGGCACGACGACATGACCCGGTTGATCCTGGACCTCACCGAGGCGGCAACGTTCAGGATTTTCACCCTGGCGCGGCCGGACCGCATGGTGATCGACCTGCCGCCGGTGCACTGGGGGTTGGCGGAGCGCAACTTCGCCATCGGCCGCGCCGGCGTGTCGCGGGTGCGCTTCGGCCAGTTCCGGGCCGACACGGCCCGCATCGTGCTCGATCTCATCCGGCCCGTTGCCGTGCGTCGGACATTCGTGCTGGCACCGAGCGCGGGCGGGTCGCCCGTTCACCGGCTGGTGGTGGACTTCGGCCCGGTGTCGTTGTCAACGCTTCGCGCCGCCGGCCAGCCGGCCGAGCCCGCCAGGCAGGAGCGGAGAGCGGCGCCCGGCGCCCAACCGGCCGCGCCGGTCGAAGGGGAGCGGAGAGAGGCCCACGTCGACCGGCCTGCGGCGCCGGCGGAGCCGCTGCCGCAGGCGAGAAGGGCCGCCCCTCGGGAACCGCCACCCCTGCCGCAGCTGAAACCGCGGGCGAAGCCCGTGCGCCCGCTGATCGCGGTCGATGCCGGCCATGGCGGCCGCGACCCCGGCGCGGTGTCGGCGAGCGGGTTGCGGGAAAAGACCATCGTGCTGACCTTTGCACGCGAGTTCCGCGCGGCACTCGAAGCCTCCGGCCGCTATCGGGCGGTCCTGACCCGGGACAGCGACCACAAGATCGGGCTGCGGCGGCGGGTGGTCACCGCCCGCAACGCCGGCGCGGATCTCTTCCTCTCGATCCATGTCGACCGTCTGGACGCACGCTCGGTGCGGGGCGCGTCGGTCTACACGCTCTCGGCCGAGGCGTCCGATACGGAAACCGCCGCGCTGGCTGCGCGCGAGAACAGGGCCGACATCGTCGCCGACGTCGATCTCTCCGAGGGCTACGACCCGGAGGTGGCGAAGGTGCTGATCTCGCTGGTCCAGCAAAACACGATGAACTGTTCCGCGGCGCTCGCGGCCCTGCTGGTGCCGGCGCTCGACCGCGTGGCGCCGCTCGTCAACCACCCCCATCGCTTCGGCGATTTCCGCGTCCTCAAGGCGCCGGACATCCCCTCGGTCCTGATCGAGCTCGGCTTCCTCTCCAACGATCGGGACGCCGAGCGCTTGAGACGCAGGAGCCACCGGGCCGCGTTGGCCGGCGCAATCATCGAAGCGCTCGACAACTATTACCGCACGCCCTGCTGAGCCTGCCGCGCTATCGCCTCATTCGTGCCGTCTGCTCGGCCGCTGAGCTCCACCATGACCGGCCGCATCCGATCGGTGCTAGGCTGGGGCACCCTCGATTCCGGTGATCGCTAGGTCCTTGCCCGCATGAAGACCCTCGGCATCGTCCTGGGCAGCCTCGTCCTGCTCGCCGCCCTCGCGGGCGGCGGCATCGCCTTCGTGTTCTTCCACTACGGCCGGGACCTGCCGGATCACAACCAGCTCGCGGCCTATGAGCCGCCGGTGATGACCCGCGTCTACGCAGGCGACGGGCGCCTGCTGGCCGAACATGCCCGCGAGAAGCGGCTCTTCGTGCCCCTCGTCGCCATGCCCCGCCGCTTGATCCAGGCCTTCCTCGCCGCCGAGGACAAGGCGTTCTACGAGCACTTCGGGGTCGACCCGCTGAGTGTGGCGAACGCGGTCGTCACGAACCTCGTCAATCTGGGTGCGGATCGCCGGCCGATCGGCGCGTCGACGGTGACCCAGCAGGTGGCGAAGAACTTCCTGCTGTCGGGCGAGCTCTCCTTCTCCCGCAAGATCAAGGAAGCCATCCTCGCCATGAGGATCGAGGACGTCTTCACCAAGGACCAGATCCTCGAGCTCTACCTGAACGAGATCTATTTCGGCGGCGGCTCCTACGGGGTGGCGGCGGCTGCGCTCAACTATTTCGACCGCTCGCTCAACGATCTCACGCTCGCGGAGACCGCCTATCTGGCCGCCCTCCCCAAGGCGCCGAACAACTATCATCCGGTTCGCAACCGCAAGGCCGCGGTGGCGCGGCGCAACTGGGTGCTGGGCCAGATGGTCGCGAACGGCGCGGTGGGCGCGGCGGACGCCGAGGCCGCGATGCAGGCGCCGCTCCGCACGCGCGCCAGGGCGACCGAGACCTACGTCGAGGCGCCGCACTTCGCCGAGGAGGTGCGCCGCTGGCTGCAGCACCGCTACGGCGACGACACGCTCTATGAAGGCGGCCTCTCGGTCCGCACGACGGTCGACCCGGCCCTGCAGGCGATGGCCGACCGGGCGCTGCGGCGCGGCCTCGTCGCCTATGACGCGCGGCGCGGCTGGCGCGGCCCGCTCGCCCGGATCGATCCGGCCGGGAACTGGCAGAAGGCCCTCGCGGAAGTGGAACTGCCGCCGCTGCCGGCGACGTGGCGGCACGCGGCGGTGCTGGCGGCGGGACCGGCAAGTGCCGATATCGGCTTCGCCGACGGCGCGCGCGGCACCATCGCGCTCGATGACCTGCGATGGGCGCGGAAGGCACGCGACAAGGGCCGGCTCGGACCCGAAATCGCCGCCGCGGACCAGGTGCTCGGCGCCGGCGACGTGGTGGCGGTCGAGCCGGCGGTCGAGCCGGCGGTCGGTGGGGACGGCGCCTATGCGCTCCGCCAGATTCCCAGGGCCTCCGGCGCCCTGGTGGCGCTGGACCCGCACACCGGGCGGGTGCTGGCGCTGGTCGGCGGCTTCGACTTCGCCACCAGCGAGTTCGACCGCGCGACCCAGGCTCGGCGCCAGCCCGGCTCCGCCTTCAAGCCCTTCGTCTATCTGGCCGCGCTCGACAACGGCTACACGCCGGCCTCCATCGTGCTCGATGCGCCGGTGGTGATCGACCAGGGCGCCCACCTCGGCAAGTGGAAGCCGGAGAACTACACGCAGCGCTTCTACGGCCCCAGCACGCTCCGGGTCGGGCTCGAACAGTCGCGCAACCTGATGACGCTCCGCGTCGCCCAGGCCCTCGGCATGAAGACCGTGGCCGACTATGCCGCGCGCTTCGGGCTCCACCCGGACCTGCCCGACATGCCCTCGGCCGCGCTCGGCGCGCTGGAGACGACGCCGCTCGATCTCGCCGTCGCCTACGCCATGCTGGTCAATGGCGGGCGCAGGATCGAGCCGGCCTTCGTCGAGCGCATCCAGGACCGCAACGGGCGCACGGTCTACCGCCGGGACGCGCGCGACTGCGAGCGCTGCAGGCAACGCGAATGGCGGCACCAGTTGCCGCCTGTGCTGCGCGACACGCGCCCGGTGATCGCCGACCCGCGCACCACCTACCAGGTAGTCTCGATGCTGGAGGGCGCCGTGCAGCGCGGCACCGGCCGGGCGCTGCGGGAGCTGGGCGCGCCCATCGGCGGCAAGACCGGCACCACCAACGAGTTCCGCGACGCCTGGTTCGTCGGCTTCACCCCCGACTTGGTGGCCGCGGCCTATGTCGGATACGACCAGCCGCAATCGCTCGGCCGGAAGGAATCCGGCGGCCGGGTGGCGGCGCCGATCGTACGCGATTTCTTCGCAGACGCGCTCCGCGACAGGCCGGCGGTGCCCTTCCGGGTGCCGCCCGGCATCCGCTTCGTGCGGATCGAGCATGAGAGCGGCACGCTGGCCGGGCCGGACAGCGACAACATCATCGTCGAGGCGTTTCTCCCCGGCACCGAGCCCACGCAACGGGCGGCCCTGAAAGAGGGCGACGGTGCGGACGGTGCGCGCGAGAGCGGGGCGGTTTCGTTCGACGGGCTGGGCGACGTATATTGACGGCTCGCCGCAGGGGTCCCCACGATGCGCGCCGAAATCCTGTCGCTTGGCGACGACATCAAGCAGTCGCTCGCGCTGCTGAGGAGGCACCTTTGACCTCGACGGCAGCCGACGCCGCCTGGAGGCGCTGAACCGCGAGGCCGAGGACCCGGACCTCTGGGCCGACGCCGAGCGCGCCCGCGCGGTGATGCGGGAGCGCACCCGGCTCGACACGGCCCTCGGCACCTACCGGCGGCTGGAGCGGGAGCTGGAGGACGGCCTGGCGCTGGCCGAGCTCGCCGAGGAGGAAGACGACGAGGCAGCCTACGGCGAGGCGGAGGCCGCGCTCGCCCAGACCCGCGAGGAGGCGAAGCGGCGCGAGCTGGAGAGCCTTCTCTCGGGCGAGGCCGACGGCAATGACGGCTTCCTCGAGGTCCATGCCGGCGCCGGCGGCACCGAATCGCAGGACTGGGCCGAGATGCTGCTGCGCATGTACGTGCGCTGGGCGGAGCGGCGCGGCTACGCGGTCGAGTGGATCGAGGAGAGCCCCGGCGAGGAGGCGGGGATCAAGTCGGCGGTCGTCAAGGTCTCCGGCGAGAGCGCCTATGGCTGGCTCAAGACCGAGAGCGGCGTGCACCGCCTGGTCCGCATCTCGCCCTTCGACGCCGGCGCCCGCCGGCACACGAGCTTCGCCTCCGTCTGGGTCTACCCGGTCGTGGACGAGACCATCGACATCGAGATCGTCGAGAAGGACCTGCGGATCGACACCTACCGCGCCTCGGGCGCCGGCGGGCAGCACGTCAACCGCACCGACAGTGCCGTGCGCATCACCCACCTGCCCACCAACATCGTCGTCCAGTGCCAGGCCGAACGCTCGCAGCACCGCAACAAGGCGGAGGCCATGTCAATGCTGCGCGCGCGCCTCTACGAGCGCGCGCTGCAGGAGCGCGAGAGCGAGGCGCAGGTGCTCGCCGAGCAGAAGAGCGACATCGGCTGGGGCCACCAGATCCGCTCCTATGTGCTCCAGCCCTATCGCATGGTGAAGGACCTCCGCACCGGGATCGAGAGCAGCAACCCCGACGCCGTGCTCGACGGGGGGATCGACTCCTTTCTCGCGGCCTCGCTCGCGGCGCGGATCGGCGCCGCGGCGGACTCCGCCGGCAAGGGCTGAGAGGCCCGCCGCTGCGGCGGCAGCAGGTGCGGGCGGATGCGTGAACGCCGGCGCCGACCGGCGCCTGCCGTCGCCGGGATTAGCCGCGCATGCGCCCGCCATTGGGGTCGTAGAGCGGTGCGGTCCGAACGCGCGCGGGGAACGTCTCACCCAGAATCTCGACCTCGAAGCGCTCGTCGGTCGCCGCCAGTTCCGCCGGCACGTAGCCCATCGCCATGGAACAGCCGGCATGATGGGCGTAGCCGCCGGAGCTGACATAGCCGACCGCACTGCCCTCCCTCAGGATCGCCTCGTCGTTCGATACGTCGATGGGCTCGCCGTCGATCGCCGGCGAGTCGATGACCAGCGGCACCAGACGCTTCGCAGGCCCCGTCTGCCGCTCCGCCTGCGCCGCCGTCTTGCCGACGAACTCCTTGTCCCACTGGATGAAGGCGTCGAGCCCGCTCTCGGCCGCGGTGAAGTCGGGGCGGTAGTCGAGCGTCCAGATCCCCCAGGCCTTCTCCAGCCTGAGCGACATCAGCGCCCGCGCGCCGTACCAGCGGAGGCCGAGATCGGCGCCTGCGGCCTCGATCGCCTCGGCCAGCGCGATCTGGAACTGCGGCGCGACGTAGATCTCGTAGCCGAGCTCGCCGGAGAAGCCGATGCGGGAGACGATCGCCGGCACCCCGCCGACGAAGCTCCGGCGAATGTCGCGGAAGCGGAAGGTCTCCGCCGACACGTCGTCGCGGGTGATGCGGGCGAGCAACGCGCGCGAGCGCGGGCCCGATACGGCGATGCCGTGCAGCGCGTCGGAGAGGTTGCGGTAGTCGACGCCCGTGCCGAGGCGCTGCACGAACCAGCGCCGGTGCGCCTCCTGCATCGCGCCCGAGCCGACGACCAGGAAGTCGTCTTCGGCAAGGCAGGCGACGGTGAGGTCGCCGTAGAGCCTGCCCTTCTCCGTCAGCATCGGCGCGAGCGCGATGCGGCCGGGCCTGGGCACGCGGCCGGCCAGCACGCGGTCCAGGAAGGCGCGGGCGCCGGGGCCGGTGAACCCGTGCTTGGCGTAGTTGGCGATCTCGATGCAGCCCACCGCCTCGCGCACTGCCTTCACCTCGCGCGCGACATAGTCATGCGCGCGCGAGCGGCGGAAGGACGGGTCCTCGTGGGCGTCCTCGGGCCCGTCCGCGAACCAGAGTGCGTGCTCGAGCCCGAAGCCCTGGCCCATCACCGCGCCGCTCGCGACCAGCCGGTCGTGCAGCGCCGTGGTCTTCTGACGCCGGCCCTTGGGAAGGGTCTCGTTGGGGAAGGTCATCACGAAGCGGCGCTCGTAGTTCTCCGACGACTTGACCGTGCCCCACTCGGGCGTCGCGAACGCGCCGAAGCGGGCGACGTCCATGGCCCACACGTCGATGGAGGGCTCGCCGTCGATCATCCACTCCGCCATGGTCAGCCCGACGCCGCCGCCCTGGCAGAAGCCCGCCATGACGCCCACCGCCACCCAGTAGTTCCGCACCCCCGGGACCGGGCCGATCATGGGATTGCCGTCGGGGCCGAAGGTGAAGGGGCCGTTGATGACATCCTTGATCCCGGCCTCGCCGATCGCCGGAATGCGCTCGAAGGACATTTCCAGCCGGTCGGCGATGCGGTCGAGGTCGGGCGGCAGCAGCTCCTGGCCAAAATCGGCGGGTGTGCCGGCGACGTTCCAGGGTGTCGACTTGGGCTCGTAGGTGCCGAGCAACATGCCGTGCCGCTCCTGGCGGAAATAGATGTTGGCCTCGTAGTCGATGCCCGCCGGCAGGCGGCCGGCGCCGCCTTCCGCCATCCGCTCCGCGATCGCAGGCAGCGGCTCGGTGATGAGGTAGTGGTGCTCCATCGGCTGCACCGGCAGCGAAACGCCGGCCATGAGGCCCACCTCGCGCGCCCACAGCCCGCCGCAGTTCACGATCTGCCCGGCGTTGACGGTGCCGCGCGGCGTGACCACGTCCCATGAGCCGTCCGCGCGCTGGTTGGTCTCGACCACCGGCGTCTGCGTGACGTACTGCGCGCCGTGGACACGGGCGGACTTGGCGAAGGCATAGGTCGCGCCGGAGGGGTCGAGGTCGCCGTCGAGTTCGTCCCAGAGGGCGGCGTAGTAGTGCTTCGGCTCGATCAGCGGATGGCGCCGGGCGACTTCGGCGGGCGCAATGAACTCCTGGTCGAGCCCCATGTAGCGCGCCTTGGAGCGCTCGCGCTTGAGATAGTCGTACCAGTCCCTGGTGGAGGCGAGGTAGAAGCCGCCGGTCCTGTTCAAGCCGACGGATTGGCCCGAGGTCTCCTCGATCTCGCGATAGAGGTTGATCGTATAGCCCTGCAGCCGGGAGATGTTCGGGTCCGACGACAGCGTGTGAATCATCCCCGCCGCGTGCCACGACGATCCCGCGGTGAGCGCGGAACGCTCCAGCAGAAGCACGTCCTTCCAGCCGAATTTCGCGAGGTGGAACAGGATCGAGCAACCGACCACGCCGCCGCCGATGACGACGACCCTGGCGTGGCTCGGAAGCGCCTTGCCGGCAGGCGCGGCGCTTTCGTCTCGCATGATCTCGGGCATGGCAACACTCCCTCGGTTGGGGGCGGACGGCGAAAATAGCCCGTCCGGGCCGGATCGTGGAACCGGTCGAGCGGTCCGAATTCACCGCCCCTCGATTGCGCTGGATGGCGGCCGCAGGGTCTGTGCCACGAACGACGCTCACCCGCCCACCGGCGACAGGGCCGCAATGGGCGCGGTCTGGCGTTTTTCGGTCGGAATTCCGATAGTGTGGGGGAGCGCCCGTGCGCACCGTTTCCCGGAAGGCACGGACAGGGGCGAACAAGGGCGGGTTGTTGGAATGACGCCAGAAACGGACGAAGGCGCGAGCGGGGCGAGGCGGAGCGGCCGGCGCGGCGGCGGTCGCGCGGCGCGGCGCGCGGAGCGGACCGGCGGCAAGATCAAGCACCTGCGCTACATCACGCGCGATATTCCCTCGGTGGAACTGCTCACCGACGAGGGACTGGCCCTGATCGAGGAGAACGCGGAGACGATCCTCGGGGAAATCGGGATCGATTTTCGCGAGGATGCCGAGGCGCTCGACCTGTTCAAGGAAGCCGGCGCCGATATCGACGGCGAGCGCGTGCGCTTTCCGCGCGGGCTCGCTCGTCACCTGGTATCGACGGCACCGCCCACCTTCACCCAGCTCGCGCGCAATCCCGAGCGCTCGGTCGAGATGGGCGGCCGCAACACGGTCTTCGCGCCGGTCTATGGCCCGCCCTTCATCTACGACATCGAGAAGGGGCGGCGCTACGCCCAGCTCGAGGATTTTCGGAACATCGTCAAGCTCGCCTACATGACGCCGGCCATGCACCATTCCGGCGGCACCGTGTGCGAGCCGGTCGACGTGCCGGTCAACAAGCGCCATCTCGACATGGTCTATGCGCACATGCGCTATTCCGACAAGCCGTTCATGGGGTCGGTCACGCATCCCGAGCGCGCGGCGGATTCGGTCGAAATGGCAAAGATCCTCTTCGGCGCCGACGTCGTCGACAGCCAGACCGTCATGGTCAGCCTTATCAACGCCAACTCGCCGATGACCTTCGACGCCACCATGCTGGGCGCGCTCAAGGTCTATGCCCGCGCAAACCAGGGAACCCTGGTGACCCCGTTCATCCTGGCGGGCGCGATGGCGCCGGTCTCCCTCGCCGGCACGATGGCGCAAACGCTCGCGGAGGCCATGGCGGGCATGGCGCTCGTCCAGCTCTGCCGGCCGGGGGCGCCGGTGATCTTCGGCAGCTTCCTCAGCTCGATGTCGATGCAGACCGGCGCGCCGACATTCGGCACGCCCGAGGCCACGCTCGCGATCTTCGGCCTCGCGGCGCTGGCCCGTCGCCTCGGCGTCCCCTTCCGCAGCGGGGGCGCGCTCACCGCGTCGAAATTGCCGGACGCGCAGGCCGCCTACGAGAGCGCGAACACGTTGCTGCCGACCGTCCTCGCAGGCGCCAACTTCGTGCTCCACGGCGCCGGCTGGCTCGAAGGCGGGCTGGCCAGCGGATACGAGAAGTTCATCATGGACGCCGACCAGCTCGGCATGATGCAGGTGCTGGGGAGCGGCTACGACCTCTCGGCCAACGGCCAGGCGATGGACGCGATCCGCGAGGTCGGTCCGGGCAGCCACTATCTCGGCTGCGCCCACACCCAGGCGAATTTCGAGACCGCCTTCTACCGCTCCGCCGTCGCCGACAATTCGAGCTACGAGCAATGGCAGACCAACGGCTCGAAGGACGCGGCGGTCCGGGCACATGACCTGTACAAGTCGATGCTGGCCGCCTACGAGGCGCCGCCCATCGACCCCGGCGTGGACGAGGCCCTCAAGGAGTTCATCGCCAAGAAGAAGGCCTCGATGCCGGACGCCTTCGCCTGATCTATCCCCGCTTGCGGCGGCCGGTGCGACGGCGGGCGGCGGGTGCCGGCTGCGCCTCTGCGCTGGGCAGCGTGACGTGCTTGGGCAAGTGGGCGTACGTCGCCGTGCCGTGGGGGATCGCCATGGCGTCGACGAAGTGGCGCTGGAACGCGGGCTCGACGGCGGTCTCCACCTTCTCGATCCGGCGAACGACCGCTTCGATCTCGTCGCGCGCCGCGCGATCGAGCAGCGCGATCAGCGCGCCCGTGCCGGCGGCGTTGCCGGCGGCGCTCACCTTGTCGAGGGGGCAGTCGGGGATCATGCCGAGGACCATCGCATAGAGCGGGTCGATATGGCTGCCGAAGGCGCCGGTCAGCACGATCCGGTCGACGGAGGCCACCCCGAAGCGGTCCATGAGCAGCCGTGCGCCGGCCATGAGCGCCGCCTTGGCCAGCTGGATGGCGCGCACGTCGTTCTGGTGGATGCGGAGCGCCGGCTCGCCCGGATACAGCACGTAGCCGAAGGTCCGCCCGTCTTCGACGATGCGCGCGCTCCTGGCGCGGGCGCCGCCGGCGATGGTGCCGTCGGTGCGCAGGATGCCGGCGAGGTACATCTCGGCCAGCGCCTCGATGATGCCCGAGCCGCAGATGCCGGTGACGCCGGTGGCGGCGGTTGCCTCGGAAAAACCCTCCTCGTCGGACCAGAGGTCGCAGCCGATGACCTTGACCTTTGCCTCCAGCGTGTCGCGGTCGATGCGCACCCGCTCGATCGCGCCGGGTGCCGCGCGCTGGCCGGCCGCGATCTGCGCGCCCTCGAAGGCCGGGCCCGTGGGCGAGGATGCGGCCAGCAGCCTGGTCCTGTCGCCGAGGACGATTTCGGCGTTGGTGCCGACATCGACGACCAACACGGTGTCGGCGGCCCGGTGCGGGGCTTCGGACAGCACCACGCCCGCCGCGTCCGCACCCACATGGCCGGCGATGCAGGGCAGGACGTAGAGCCGCCCGCCGGGATTGATATCGAGGTCGATGTCGCCCGCCCTGAGCGTCAGCCCACCCGACGCGGCGAGCGCGAAGGGGGCGCCGCCCAGCTCGGTCGGGTCGATGCCGAGCAGCAGGTGGTGCATGATCGGGTTGCCGACGACGGTCGCGTTCAGGATGTCGCGCCGGTCGATGCCCGCTTCGTCCGCAGCCTCGCCGATCAGCGCATTCACCGCGCCGCGCACGGCCTCGGTCAGCTCGACCTCGCCGCCCGGGTTCATCATCACGTAGGAGACCCGGCTCATCAGGTCCTCGCCGAAGCGAATTTGAGGGTTCATGCGCCCGGCGGAGGCCACGACGGCACCGCTCGAGAGCTCGGCCAGGTGGCAGGCGAGGGTGGTCGAGCCGATGTCGAAGGCGACCCCATAGGCCTGGTCGCGGAACCCGGACCAGACGGCGACGATGCGCTGCCCCTGGTGGACCGCGACCGTCGCCGACCAGGCGCCATCGCGCAGGGCGCGCTGGAGGTCCTGCAGGGCACGCAGGTCGCAGGTGAGGTTGTAGAGGCTCCACTGGTCGCGCAGCGCGTCGGCCAGGCGCTCGAAATCGCCGCGCGGATTGTCCATGTCGGGCTCGGCGACCTCGACATAGTGCAGCCGGATCGCGGGATCGATGGTGAAATCGCGGGCCTCGGCGCGCTTGCGGACGACCTGCTTGTGGACCTGGCTCTCGGGCGGCACGTCGATGACGAGGTCGCCCAGGATGCGCGCCGAGCAGCCCAGCCGGCGGTCTGCCGGGAGGGTGCGCCGCCCGGCATAGCGCGCCTCCTTCTCGCCCGGCGGGCTCAAGTGATCCGGGGCGCTGTCGATCCCGAATTTTGCGAAGTGGCCGGTGCCGGCTGCCACCTGGCAGCGGCCGCAGAGGCCCCGGCCCCCGCACACCGAATCGAGATCGACGCCGATCGACCGCGCGGCGTCGAGGATCGACGTGCCGACGGGGAAGCGACCGCGCTTGCCGGATGGGGTGAAGACGACGAACGACTCTTCGCTCATGCCGTCACGCGCTGATGGCGGCACCCTCCCGCCGGCGCCGGCGCCCCTCGCGCCGGCCGCGACCGCCCTTGCCGTTCTCGCCCGCCGGTTCGCGGAAGCGCAGCAGCCAGCGGGCGCAGTCGGGATCGTTGCCGTTCATCATGTCGGCCGCCATGACCGCGGCGACCTCGGCCTCGTGCAGCGGGTTCATGATGGCCGACGTGAGGCCCGAGCGCGCCGCCATGCTGAGGAAGGCCGCGTTCACGCTGGGCCGGTTGGGCAGGCCGAAGCCGATGTTCGACGCGCCGCAGGTCGAGTTCACGCCGAGCTCCTCCTTGAGGCGGCGCATGATGGCGAAGGCCTGCACGCCGGCGCTGTTGATCGCGCCGATCGGCATGACCAGCGGGTCGACCACCACGTCCTCCTTGGGGATGCCGTGGTCCATCGCGCGCTCGACGATTTTTTTGGCGATCCCGAATCGCACGTCCGGGTCTTCGGAGATGCCGCTCTCGTCGTTGGATATGGCGACGACGGCACAGCCGTACTTCTGCACCAGCGGCAGCACGGATTCGAGCCGCTCCTCCTCGCCGGTGACGGAGTTGAGCAGCGCCTTGCCCTCGTACGCCTCGAGCCCCGCTTCGAGCGCGGCGACGATCGAGCTGTCGATGGAGAGCGGCACGTCGACCAGCGACTGCACGAGCCTGATGCAATCGGCCAGAATCCCGGGCTCGTCCGCCAGCGGCACGCCCGCATTGACATCGAGCATGTGCGCGCCGGCCGCAACCTGCGCCAGCGTATCCGCCTCGACTCGCGAATAGTCGCCCGCCGCCATGTCCTTCATCAGCAGCTTGCGGCCGGTCGGATTGATCCGTTCGCCGATGATGCAGAAGGGCTCGTCGAAGCCGATCGCCACCTCCTTCGTGGCCGAGCTGACGACGGTGCGTGTCATGGCGCCCCCGCTTCCTCGCCGGCTGCTGCCGCCGCTTCGATGAACGTCGCCAGCTCGCCATACCCCACATGGCGATAGACATAGCCGAGCTTGAGCCGTTCGGCCGCCACGCGGGCCTTGGCTTCCAGCGCCGCGTCGCGAATTTGAGAGATGTAGACGACGTTGGTGTAGTTGCCGAAGTAGTCGTCGCGCAGCTCGGGGTAGCGGTCCAGCCCCAGCCCCTCGACGATCAGCCGGTCGAAATGGCGGACCATGTAGTCGGTCAGGAAGAACTGGGTGGGATCGTCGTCAGTGATGGCGGCAAACGCATCCTGGCCGGTGTAGAAGGCGTAGCAGTGCGGCCCCTCGATGCGCCGGACGCCTTCTTCCTCGATCACCTTGTCGAGCGCGCCGCCGGTGCCGCAATCGCCGTAGGCGACGAAGATCGCGCGATAGCGGCTCCTGTTGGCGCGGATCTTCGCCCGCACCGCCTCGGGAATCAGGTGCGGCCGGTTGTGCAGCTTGGCAGGCAGGCAGGTGATGTCGAGGTGGTCGAAGCGGTTGGCGGCGCGGAAATCGACGATCTCGCGCGCGAGCGCGCCGCAGGCGATGACCAGGGCACGGGCGGGCCCGGCGCTCGCGAACGCGGCCTCGTCGTCGACCGAGAGGTCCGGCTGCACGGTCTCTGCCTTCGTGGTGGTCATGGGAGAGACTCAGGCGGCCGACGCGCCGGCGGCGCGCAGGTTGTGCCGGCGCTGCATCAGTTCCTTGGCGGTCTCGACCGTGATCGCGGCGTCGGAGCAATAGGCGTCGGCGCCGACCGCCGTGGCGAACTCCTCGCTCAGCGGCGCGCCGCCCACCATCACCACATAGTCGTCGCGGATGCCCTTCTCCTTCAGCGTATCGATCACGACCTTCATGTAGGGCATGGTCGTGGTCAGCAGCGCCGACATGCCGAGGATGTCGGGCTCGTGCTCCTCCAGCGCCTGGAGGTAGTTCTCGACCGGGTTGTTGATGCCGAGGTCGATGACCTCGAAGCCGGCGCCCTCCATCATCATCGTCACCAGGTTCTTGCCGATGTCGTGGATGTCGCCCTTGACGGTGCCGATGACCATCTTGCCCGCGCGCGGCGCGCCGGTCTCGACCAGCAGCGGTCGCAGGATCGCCATGCCGCCCTTCATGGCGTTGGCGGACTTGAGCACTTCGGGCACGAACAGGATGCCGTCCCGAAAATCGATGCCGACGATCCGCATGCCCTCGACCAGCGCCTCGGTCAGCACCCTGTAGGGCGCCCAGCTGCGGGCGAGCAGGATGTTCACGCCGTCCACGACCTCCTCCCTGAGGCCGTCATAGAGATCGTCGTGCATCTGCTCGACAAGGTCGGCGTCGCTCAGCGTCGTCAGATCGAGATCGTCGTCCGGCATCGGCCCCGTCCTGTCCCGAAGATGTCGGCGCCAGGCGCTTGCGCAATCGTACGGGACGCCGCGGGCGCGAGCACGCCCGCAAGCACTCCGCGCAATGCCTGAACGCGGCTTCTATTCAATTGCAGGAGCCTCCGCAAACAGTCCCCAACACGACACAGGCTGGCCGGTTCGCGACAAACTCCCACAATTAGCCGCCTCCGCCACGGTCGCGTTGCGCGCTGCCGGCGTCCGGCACGCGGACGCGCTACACGGGCCCCGCTGCCGGCAAGGCGCCATCGATCGAGCGAAAGGGGGTCGAGCCGCTGGTCAACCGCCTGGTCTCGCGCGGCGCGTGGCCGAAACGCAGACGGTAGGACTTGGAGAAATGCGACGCCGACACGAACCCCGTCGCCAGTGCCACATTGGTCACCGACATGCAGGTCTGCTGCAGAAGCGTGCGCGCCCGGTCCAGCCGCATCTCCAGGTAGTAGCGACTGGGTGCGCAATCCAGGTATTTCAGGAACAAGCGCTCGATCTGCCGGGTCGAAAGACCGATCTTGCGCGCCAACTCGGTCTGGCTGAGCGGCGCCTCTATATTGTCCGACATGATGTTGATGCTGGCCAGGAGCTTGGGCTGGCTGACCGCAAGGCGCAGGCGCAGCGCCATTCTCTGGTGGTCGTCCTCGTCTCTGACCCGTTCGCACACCAGCGATTCCGAGACCGCGGCGGTCAGTTCGTAGCCGTGGTGGCGGTTGATGAAGCCGAGCATCATGTCGGACGCCGCCATACCGCCCGCACAGGTGTAGCGGTTGCGGTCGACGACGAAAATGTCCTCGCTCACGTCGATATCCGGAAAATCCTCGACGAAGCCCGGCAGGTTCTCCCAATGAATGGTGCAGCGATAGCCGTCGAGAAGCCCAAGGCGGGCGAGAATATGCGTGCCGGTGCAGAGAGCGCCGATGTTGGTGCCGCGGCGCTCGATCTGCCGCAGCCAGCTCGCCAGCCGCCTGTCCTCGAAGCGGTGGGTCTCGATGCCGCCGCACACGAAGACGGTGGAGAGCCGCTCGACCGCGCCGATCGACAGATCGGCAGTGACACTGATTCCGGCCGACGAGACCACGGCTTCGCCGTCAATGGAGATCGTGCGCCATTCGTATAGGGTCTTGCCGCTGACATAGTTGCCGAGCCGGAGCGGCTCGATCGCGCTCGAGAACGCGCCGAGCGAGAATTTCGGAACCATCAGGAAGCCGAAACGGCATCCGGGATCGGTGATCCGCATGGCATCGTCGCCGCCGCGGCGCCCCCCGGAGCGCCGCGTCACGCCGCAACGGCGGTACGCCGAAGCGGCGTGCGCGCGCCCTGTTCAATTGACGACACGCCTGACCGGATATGGCAACAGGAGTCTTGCGATGTCGCTGACACACGATTTGTCCGGTGCATGGACCGGAGGGCAAGCGTGAGGCGGGGTCGTCAGGAGGCGGCGCCCCGGTCCTCGGCGAGGGCGCGCTCGATCCGGGGCCTGATCTCGCCGGCGAAGGCGGCGATGGTGCGATCGGCCTGCACCATGGTGGAGCCCGCAGCCTGCACGTTGAGCATCATGTGGGTGGCGCCCGAGGCGCGGATGTCGGCGCTGAGCCGCGCAGCCACCGTGGCGGCGTCGCCTACGGGCAGGTTGTCCGCCATCTCGTCCAGCGACGCCTCGCCGGGGGCCGGCCGCTCGATCAGCATCCCGCCCTCCATCGCCTCCTGGCGATTGCGCAGCGCGGCGGCGAAGCGCATCTGCTGGCGGGCATTGACCAGATAGTCCCGCGTCTCCTCGTCGCTCTCCGTCACGCAGGCGAAGCGCAGAACCCCGAGTTCGTGCCCCGGGCCGCCCATCGCTTCCGCGGCGTAGGCCCCGTCGATGCGTTCGCGCTGTTCGGCCAGATAGTCCGCGCCCTGGCTGCGGCCGGTGATGATCGGCACGAAGCCGCGTCGCGCGGCGAGCCTGTGCGTCGCTTCGGAATCGCCGGCGATCCAGATCGGCGGCGCGCCGCCCGGCGCGCGCGTGCTGATGCTGGTCTCGGGCAATGCGGTGAAGCTGCCGTCGAAGGCGAAGGTCTCCCCCGCATAGGCGCGCTCCATGAGCGCGAGGAACTCGTCCAGCCGCGCCTTGGACTCGTCGAGGTCGGCACCGAAGCGCTCGAACTCGTAGGGCTGGTAGCCGCTGCCGAGCCCGAGCAGGAAGCGGTCGCCGCAGAGCGCCTGGGTCATGCCGATCTCGGCGAGGAGGCGGACGGGATGATAGAGCGGCACCACGACCACCGCGGGGCCGAGCTTGATCCGCCGGGTCCGCCCTGCGCAGTGAGCGACCATGAGCAGCGGCGAGGGACAGACGCAGTAGTTGGAGAAGTGGTGCTCCGCGAACCAGGCGGCCTCGAAGCCCGCCTCCTCCGCCCATTGCACCATGCGGACCGCGTCGCCGAGCACCTCCGCAACCGGGCTGCCCCGGTCCCGGTAGCCCATGAGGCAGAACAAGCCGAAGCTGACCATGCGATTCACCGATTGCCGCAGGAGACGCCCGCGCGCCGGGCCGTCCCGATTGTAGCCCATGGATGCGCGTCCTCGCGCGCCTTCGCGCGAAGCGGCCCTGGCGCTCCGGGCGCGTGGCGCGTTCATCCCTTGCGCCCGCGCGCGGCCACGGCGGCGACGATGGCGAGCAGGAGCAACGCCGCGACCAGCCACAGCACCGCGCGGGGGTCGCCATGGTCGAGCAGCAGCCCCACGACCAGCGGCCCGGCGGCGGCGCCCGTGTCGAGGCCCGAATAGACGAAGCCGAAGACCCGGCCCCTGGCGTGGGCCGTCGCGGTCTCGCGCACCAGCATGTCGCGGGACGGCATGGTGAGGCCGACCAGGATGCCGGCGAGGGCGAAGGGGGCGCCGAGCGCCGCGGCCGGGAAGAGGCCGAGGCTGATGGCGACGAAGAGCACCGCCGCGGCCGCGAGGCCCGCAGCGATGACGACCTGATGCCGTGCGCTCTCGCGCTCGGCGAGGAAGCCGCCGAGCAGGACTCCCCCCGACGCGCCGAACAGGAACACCGAGAGCAGCGGGCCGCCCTCGGCGATGGGCAGTCCGTAGAGCTGGTCCATGAGCGCCGGGAAGAACGACTGAAGTCCGATGGTGGCCCCGCTCAGCAGGATGAAGAAGGCGAAGCAGAGCACCACCGGAAGCGAGAGGAGGGGGCCGATTCCCTGCCTCAGCGCGGCGAAGGGCCCCCGCCCGGCCCCGGCCGCCCCGACGCCGTGCCCGGCGGCCGGGCGGGGCGCAGGCGGCGCCTCGTCGTCGGCGTCCAGGAGCAGGGTGCGGTTGAGGAAAAGCACCAGGAACAGGATCAGGCCGCCCGCGCCGGCCACGATCAGGGCGGAACGCCAGCCGAGCTCCAGCGCGAGCCCCACCATGACGAGGGGCGCGAGCGCGTAGCCGAGATTGCCGCCCAGCGTATGGAAGCCGTAGGCCCGGCCGTGGCGGGCGCGCCGCACGCTTGCGGTGAGGATGGAGAGGTCGGCCGGGTGGAACACGCTGTTGCCGAGCCCCGCCAGCGCGGCAAGCGGGAACAGCATCCAGAACGACGGCGCGAGCCCGGTCAGCGCCGTCGCGGTGCAGAGGAGGGCGAGCCCCGAGAGCAGCACCGCACGCGCCGGGAAGCGGTCGACCAGAAAACCCGCCGCGGTCTGGGCGACGCCGGAGCTCACGTAGAACACCGTCATCAGCGTGCCGAGCTCGGTGTAGCCGACCGCGAACGCCTCCTTGAGATGCGGGAAGAGGGGCGGCAGGGCGAGCTGGTAGAAGTGGCTCGCGCCGTGGGCGAGGGCGATCAGCCCGATAACGCGGGCCTGCCCGCGGCCGGGCGCCTGCTCAAGGGCCATCGCGGTTCGTCTCGGAGGAGCGCCGCTCCCGCAGCGGCGCCGGGTGGTGGGCGAGACTACGCCGCCGCCGCCGCCGGCAATGGCCTCGCGCCTGGGCGGCTCAGCCGCCCCCCGCCCCGCCGTCCTCGCCGGGCGCGAGCACGAGGGCGGCGGAGTTCATGCAGTAGCGCAGCCCGGTCGGTGCGGGGCCGTCCGGGAAGACATGGCCGAGATGGGCGTCGCAGCGGCTGCACACGACCTCGACCCGGCGCATGCCATGACTGGTGTCCTCCACCGTGCCGACGCTGGCCCGGTCGATCGGCCGGGAAAAACTCGGCCAGCCGGTGCCGGACTCGAACTTGTCGCCGGAGCTGAAGAGGGGGGCGCCGCAGCAGACGCAGGCATAGGCGCCCGGCGTCTTGTCGTTGCAGTAGGCGCCGGTGAAGGGCCGCTCGGTGCCCTTCATCCGGGTCACGTAATACTGTTCCTCGGTCAGCGCCGCGCGCCATTCCGTATCCGTCTTCACCACCTTGTCCACCATGATGCCTCCCCGGCCCGGAATTCTCGTCATGTTCCCTCGATCACCGGGCACGCGCAGTATATATAGCGCCGGGCGGCGCGGCCCGGCGGCAAATTCGACAACGCCGCCCCATGGACGGCCCGCCGGAGAGGGAAGGAGACCCCCATGGCACGGCCCGCGCCGACGGCGGTCGGCTCCATGCCCGCGCCGACGGAAGTCGGCGACATCGCCCTGCTCGGCACCGGGACGATCGGCGCAAGCTGGGCGACATATTTCCTCGCACGCGGCCTCTCGATCACGGCGTGGGACCCCGCGCCCGACGCCGATGCTCGGCTGCGCGCCTTCATCGACGCGGCATGGCCTGCGATGGAGCGGCTCGGCCTCGGCCCCGGCGCAGACCCTGCGCGGGTCCGCGTGGTCGACGCGCCCGAGAGCGCGGTGGACGGCGCGGTCTTCGTCCAGGAGAGCGGGCCCGAAGACGAGGCGCTCAAGCGCGACCTCTACCGGCGCATCGACGCCGTGCTCACCCCGGACGCGGTGGTCGCATCGAGCTCGTCGGGCCTCCTGATCAGCACGCTGCAGGAAGGCCTGCGCAACGGCGCGCGCTTCGTCGTCGGCCATCCCTTCAACCCGCCTCATCTGATCCCGCTGGTCGAGGTGGTGGGCGGCCGCGGCACCGACCCGGAGGCGGTCGCGTGGGCGCTTGCCTTCTACAATACCCACGGTAAGCGGGCGATCAGGGTCGAGCGCGAGGTGCCCGGCCACATCGCCAACCGGCTGCAGGCGGCGCTCCTGCGCGAGGCCTTCCACCTGCTGCTCTCGGGCGCGGCCAGCGCTGCGGACATCGACGCGGCCATCGCCCACGGCCCCGGCCTGCGCTGGGCCTTCATGGGGCCCTTCCTCACCATGCATCTCGCCGGCGGCGAGGGCGGCATGCGCCATGCGCTCGACCATTTCGGGCCAGCGCTGGAGAGCTGGTGGGCCGATCTCGGCACGCCCCGGCTCGACGGAGAGGCGATCGAGGCGCTGAGCCGTGCCGTGGACGAGGTGCTGGACGGCCACTCGATCCCGGCGCTCGCGGTCGAGCGGGATTCGCGGCTGCTGGCCCTGCTGGCGGCGCTGGAGAGGCCGGAGTCGCCGCTCGACCCGGCCTGAGGGAGAGACGCATGATCACGAAGGGAATCAAGCTGCTGGTGGCCGAGGCCGAGGCCGAAATCGAGACCCTCTCGGCCGAGGACGCCATCGCGCTGATCGACGATCCGGGCGTCGAGCTCGTCGACATCCGCGACATTCGGGAGCTGTGGCGCGAGGGCGCCGTCCCCGGCGCCCGTCACGTGCCGCGCGGCATGGTCGAGTTCTGGATCGACCCCGAGAGCCCCTATCACAAGCCCTTCTTCGCGAGCGGCAAGAAGTTCGTCTTCTTCTGCGCCGGCGGCATGCGCTCGGCGCTGGCGACGCAGGCGGCGCAGACCATGGGGCTCAACCCCGTCGCCCACATCGCCGGCGGCTTCGGCGCCTGGAAGGAAGCCGGCGGCCCGACCGAGGAGAAGCCGCGTCCCTGAGCTCCCGGCGCGCCGGGCCGGCCCGCTCGCGCCGCTGCTCGCCGCCTATGGCGCCCTGCCGCCGCCGGCACGCGGCATGCTGCTGCTGTTGGGGGCCACCATCGGCTTCGCGTCGATGCATGCGGTGATCCGCATCGCGTCCAGCGAGCAGCACCCCTTCGAGGTCGCGTTCTTCCGCAACCTCTTCGGCCTGATCTTCATCGCACCCTTCCTGCTGCGCCACGGCTTCGGCGCGCTGCGCACGCGCCGGCTCCCGCTCCACGCCGCGCGCGGCGCGGTCCACGTCTCGGCCATGCTGATGTTCTTCTTCGCGGTGCCGATCACGCCGCTCGGCACCGTCGCGGCGCTCAGCTTCACCGCGCCGCTCTTCGTCACCGTGGGCGCGGTGCTTCTGCTGGGCGAGACGGTGCACATCCGGCGCATGGCGGCGCTGGTCGCGGGCTTCGTCGGCGCGCTGGTGATCATCCGGCCGGGCATGGTGACGCTCGATCCCGGCTCGCTGCTGGTATTGGGTTCGTCCGCCGTCTGGGCCGGCGCGCTGCTCCTCATCAAGCTGCTCTCGCGCACGGAATCGAGCCTGACGATGGCCGCCTACATGGCGGTCTTCCTGACCCCGCTTTCCTCCATCGCGGCGGCCTTCGTCTGGCAATGGCCGACCCTGGCGGAGCTCGGCTGGTTCGCGCTGATGGGGGGCTTCGGCACCGTCGCCCACCTCTGCCTGGGCCAGGCCTTCCGGGAGGCCGACACCACGGTCGTGCTCCCGGTCGACTTCCTGCGCCTGATCTGGTCGTCGCTCTACGGCTACCTGCTGTTCAACGAGGTGCCGGTGCTCTTCGTCTGGATCGGCGGCGTCATCATCTTCGCGAGCACGCTCTATCTCGCCTACCGCGAGGCCAAGGTGGCGCGGGCCACCATCGCCGCCAAGGCCGGCGCCCCGCCGCCGAGCTAGCCCGGATTTCTCACCATGGTCACGGTCTGCGTCGCGTCCAGGCGTTCGATCCGCAAGGAGCGGGCCGAAAAGCGTAGCGGGGACTACGGTTGAGGCCCGCGACGCTGCGGGCGGGCGCCTGGGCGCGACCCGAAGGGCGGCGCTTTCCGGCCGACAGCGGGCGTCAAGCCGCTTGCCCGATGCCCCACATCGCGCTGCGCGGCTTTCCTACTCTGTCGGCCGGAAAGCGCCGCGCAGACCATGACCATGGTGAGAAAGCCGGGCTAGAGACCGCGAGCGGGCGTCGCCCGGATTGGCGGCCGGTTGAGCGCCCCGCTATGCTGGCGGCGTCCGTAGGCCTCAGTGCGGGAGACGCTTCGATGCAACTCGGCCTCTTCACCATGCCGCTGCACCCGCCGGGCGCGAATTTCACCGAGACGCTCAAGGCGGACCTGGATCAGATCGTCACGCTCGACGCGCTCGGCTATGCCGAGGCCTGGATCGGCGAGCACTTCACGTCGGAGTGGGAGAACATCCCCGCGCCGGACCTGCTCATCGCCCAGGCGCTCCCGCTCACGAAGCAGATCAGGCTCGGCACGGGCGTAAGCTGCATCCCCAACCACGATCCCTTCGTCCTCGCCCACCGCATCGCGCAACTGGACCACATGGCGGAGGGCCGCTTCAACTGGGGGGTCGGCACGGGCAGCTTCCCCGGCGACATGAAGGTCTTCGGCTATTGGGGCGACAACCCCGCAATCGACAATCAGAGCTATACGCGCGCCGCCCTGGACACGATCCTGACGCTCTGGACCGATCCTGCGCCGGGCGTCTACGAGAGCGACGGCTATCGCTTCACCGTGCCTGCGACCGAGACCGACATCGGGCTGCGGGCGCACATCCGCCCCTACCAGACGCCGCATCCGCCCATCGGCGTCGCCGGCGTCTCCCCGCGTTCCTCCACACTCAAGATGGCGGCCGCACGGGGCTGGATGCCCATGTCCATCAACCTCGTCCCCCCCGTCCTCCTCAAGACCCACTGGGACGCCATCGAGGAGGGCGCGCGCGAGGCCGGCCGCGCGCCTGACCATTGCGTGTGGCGCGTCGCCCGCGAGGTCCTGGTGGCGGAAAGCGGCGTCAAGGCCCGGAAGATGGCCCTGGAAGGGGTCCTCGCCCGTGATTTCCGCGACTACTTCCTCCGGCTGTTGCCGAAGGTCGGCATGCTCCCGCTGCTCAAGAACGATCCGGACATGGCGGACGCGGACGTGACCGTCGACTATCTGGTGGACAACGTCTTCATCGTCGGCAGCGTCGACGAGGTCGCCCAGAAGCTGAACGACCTGCGGGGAGAGATCGGCCCCTTCGGAACGCTGCTCGCCATGGGTCACGAATGGGAGCCCTACGGCGCCTGGCACGAGTCCATGGCGCTGCTCAGGAACGAGGTGCTGCCCAAGGTCGGCTAGCCGCCGGGCCGCCGCCTACGCAGCCGGCGCGCGCCGGCTCGCATCCACGAAGGGGGCGATGTCGGCTTCGGGGCGGGCGCCCATGTGGCCGACGATCTCGCCGGCCGCGAGCGATGCGAGCCGGCCGCAGCGGGCGAGGTCGAAGCCACGCGCGAGGCCTGAGAGAAAACCCGAGGCGTAGAGGTCGCCCGCGCCGGTGGTGTCCACCACCCGGGCGATGGGCGCCGCCTGGATGGTGTGGACCGCGCCCTCGCCCGCCACCACCGAGCCCTCGGCGCTCCGGGTGAGCGCGGCGACGGCGCAGTCCTCGCGCGCGGCCGCGAGGGCGGCGCCGAAGTCCGCGACCTCGTAGAGCGCCATCGCCTCCTCCTCGTTCGCGAACAGGACATCGACATGGTTCGCCACCAGATCGCGCAGCTCCGTCCGGTGGCGCTCGACGCAGAAGCGGTCGGAGAGCGAGAGGCAGACCCGCCCGCCTGCGGCATGGGCAATCCCGAGCGCCTTGCGGAAGGCCTGCTTGGCCGCCGGCGGGTCCCACAGATAGCCCTCCATGTAGAGGAGGCCCGCACGGGCGATGAAGTCCGGGTCGATGTCGGCGGGGCCGAGCTCGACGCAGGCGCCGAGATGGGTGGTCATCGTGCGCTGGGCATCGGGGGTCACGAAGACGAGGCAGTACGCGGTCGCGGCGCCATCCTTCGCGGCCGGTGTCGGGAAGCGGACACCGGCGGCCTCGATGTCGCGGCGGAAGACCGCGCCCGCCGCATCGTCCCGCACCTTGCCGACATAGCCGGCGGCGCCGCCGAGCCTGGCCACCCCCACCATGGTGTTGGCGGCGGAACCGCCTGAGACCTCGACCGCCGGCCTCATGCGGGCGCGGAGCTGGTCGGCGCGGGCGCCGTCGATCAGGGTCATCGAGCCCTTGGGAAGGCCCTCGTCGGCCAGAAAGGCGTCGTCCGCGCCGGCGACGACGTCGACGATCGCGTTACCGATCCCGACGACATCCAGGTCGACCTGCCTCATCCGTCTCCTCCTGCACGGGGCGGCGGGACTATAGGGGGGCGTCTGCCGGCGGCAAAGCCGGTGCCGGGCTGGCATGGCGCGGCGGCTTCCGCGATAGTCGGGCGGATGGGGCGCCGGGGCCTTGCGCGCGGCTCCAGGCGCCGGTGGTGCCCCGCATTGAGGGAAGCCCATGACGGCAAGCAGCGAGGCGGGAAGGGCCGCAGCCGACGCGGAGGAGACCGGGCCGCCGGCGCTCCGCGCGAGCCCCGCCGCGATGATCGCCGCCCTCGACCGCGTGGCGCGCGAGGATGCCGCGGTGGTGCCGCTTCTGGCGCCGGCCGACTGCCGGCCCTACATCAATTCCGGTGCGGACCTCTCCTTCCGCAATGCCAGGCCGGTCATCGGCGAGGGCGAGCGCGCGGTCCATCAGGACTTCGACATCTGCCTTTCGATCCCCCGGCCGCACCCGCTCTGGCAGCTCACGGACGCCGTGGAGCGCCTCATCGCCGCCGCTCTCGGCGCCATGGGCGCGCCGCCGCTGGACGACCTCCCGCTCAACGACCTGGTGCTGCAACGCTACCCGCCGGGTGCGCGCGGCATCACGCCGCACCGCGACCATGTGCGTTATGTCGGCCTGGTGGTGATCGTCCAGCTCAGCGGGGACGGCCGCTTCGGCCTCTGCCAAGACCGCAGCGGCGTCGGCGCCCGCGTGCTCGCGGCCGGGCCGGGCGATGCGATCCTGATGCGGGCGCCGGGTTATGCCGGGGCCAGGGACCGGCCCTTCCACTTCCTCGATCGCATCACGGCCGAACGCTACAGCCTCGGCATGCGCTGCGACCGCACGCCCCCAGCGCCGGACGGCTGAGGCCCGAGGCCGGCACCGCGCACCCGCCCGAGTTCGCGGCGACGCAACGGTGCAAGCCCGGTCCGGGAAGCGATCCCGGCAATTGCAGAGAAGACGAGGCGAACAACCATGGGCAGACCCGATATTGCGGCCGATGCGAGGCGTGCCTTCGATGTCGTCAGGGCCGGCGGTATCGGTATCCTGCCGATGGATGTCGGCTACTCGGTCATCGGCGGCAGCGCCGCGTCGCTGACGCGCATCTTCGAGGCCAAGCGGCGCGCGCCATCCAAGCTGAACGCAATGGTGGCGGACAACCGGATCCACCGGGAAATCCATCTCGTCGACCGGCGCGCAGCGGAGATCGTCGCTTGCATCACGGAAGACTACGACCTGCCGCTCGGCGCCGTGGCGCCGGCTCGTATGGATCACCCGCTGCTCATGAAGCTGCCCGGTGAGGCCATCGCTGCCAGCCAGAAGGACGGCACGATCGTCATGCTGCTCAACGCCGGCCCCTTCCATCGGGAAATCTGCCGCCTGAGCCGGGAAGAGGAGCATCCGCTGTTCGGCTCATCGGCCAACCTGTCGATGTCGGGAACCAAGTTCCGGGTCGAGGACATCGAAGCGGCGATCACCGACATTGCCGATATCGTGATCGATCACGGCCTGCGAAAGTACCATCGCTACAGGGCGTCCTCGACACTGCTCGACGTGATGACGCTGGAGGTCGTCCGGGCGGGTGCCTGCTACGAGCTCATCGCCGACATCCTGCGGCGTCATTTCGGGATCGCGCTGCCGGCGGCCGGCGGGCGGCATTGTTGACTCGGTTCTGGCGCCGGGGCTAAACCGGACGCACTAGCAGGGCCCGCCGGAGGGCCGGATCGCAGGGGTGAAATCGTGGCAGAGCAATCCAGCGGCAACGGCGCCCGCGCCCGGCCGATCTCGCCCCACCTCACCATCTACCGGCCGCAGCTCACGTCGGTGCTGTCGATCCTGCACCGGCTGACCGGGGTCGTGCTGGCCTCCGGCGCGGCGATGCTCTGCGCCTGGTTGCTCACCGCCGCCGCAGGCGAGCGCTATTACGCCTGGACCGAGTGGTTCCTGACATCCTGGCTCGGCTACGCGCTGCTGGCGGCCTGGTCCTGGTGCCTCTTCTATCATCTCTGCAACGGCATCCGGCACCTCTTCTGGGACGCGGGCCTCGGCTTCTCGATCCGGCAGACCTATGCCTCGGGCGCCGCCGTGGTCGCAGCCTCGTTCGCGCTCACCGGGCTCTCCTGGGGCCTCGGCCTCGCCTGCAACCTCGCCGGCTGAGGCGCGCCATGTCGATGCAGACGCCGCTCGCCAGGGTGCGCCATCTGGGTGCCGCCAAGGAGGGGGTGAGCCACTGGTGGGGGCAGCGGCTCACCGCGATCCTGCTGGTGCCGCTCTCGCTCTGGTTCGTGGGCTCGCTCTGGTCGATCGTGGTCGCGGGCGCCGACCGCGACGCTCTGGTCGACTGGCTCTCCGGCCCGATCGCGGCGGTGCTGATGCTGCTCTTCCTCGGCGCCACCTTCTATCACCTGAAGCTGGGCCTGCAGGTGGTGATCGAGGACTATGTGCACGGCCGCTGCAAGTGGGCGCTGCTGATCCTCAACACGCTGCTCTGCCTCGCGCTCGGCCTCGCCGCGCTCTATTCCGTGATCGCGATCGCGCTGGGGAGCTGACGGCATGACCGCCTACCCGATCGCCGAGCACCACGACGACGTGGTGGTCGTGGGCGCCGGCGGCGCCGGGCTCAGGGCGACGCTCGGCCTCGCCGAGGCGGGGTTGAAGACCGCCTGCATCAGCAAGCTCTTCCCCACCCGCAGCCACACGGTGGCGGCGCAAGGCGGCATCTCGGCCGCCCTCGGCAACATGGAGGAGGACGACTGGCGCTGGCACATGTACGACACCGTCAAGGGGTCGGACTGGCTCGGCGATCAGGACGCGATCGAGTATCTGTGCAAGGAGGGGCCGCGCGCGGTCATCGAGCTCGAGCATTACGGCGTGCCCTTCTCGCGCACGCCGGACGGCAAGATCTACCAGCGCGCCTTCGGCGGCATGAGTACGCACTACGGCGAAAAGCAGGCGCACCGCACCTGCGCCGCCGCCGACCGCACCGGTCATGCCATCCTGCACACGCTCTACCAGCAGTCGCTGCGCCACAAGGCGGCGTTCTTCATCGAGTATTTCGCCCTCGACCTGGTGATGGACGAGGACGGCGCCTGCCGCGGCGTGCTCGCCTGGAACCTCGACGACGGCACGCTGCATCTCTTCCGCGCCCACATGGTGATCCTGGCGACGGGCGGCTACGGGCGCGCATACTTCTCCGCGACCTCGGCCCACACCTGCACCGGTGACGGCAACGCCATGGTTCTGCGTGCGGGGCTGCCGCTGCAGGACATGGAGTTCGTGCAGTTCCACCCGACCGGCATCTACGGCTCCGGCTGCCTGATGAGCGAGGGCGCGCGGGGCGAAGGCGGCTACCTGGTCAACTCCGAGGGCGAGCGCTTCATGGAGCGCTATGCGCCCAGCGCCAAGGACCTCGCCTCGCGCGATGTCGTGAGCCGCGCGATCACCATGGAGATCCGCGAAGGGCGCGGCGTCGGGCCCGAGAAGGACCACATGCACCTGAAGATGGACCATCTCGACGCCGCGGTGCTGCACGAGCGCCTCCCCGGCATCACCGAGACGGCCAGAATCTTCGCCGGCGTCGATGCGTCGAAGGAGCCGGTCCCGGTGATCCCGACCGTCCACTACAATATGGGCGGCGTGCCCACGATCCATACCGGCGAGGCGGTCACGGTGCGGAACGGCGAGCCCGACGCCGTGGTGCCCGGCCTGATGACGGTGGGGGAGGCGGCCTGCGTCTCGGTGCACGGCGCCAACCGGCTGGGCTCGAACTCGCTGCTCGATCTGGTGGTGTTCGGCCGCGCGGCGGCGCAGCGCTGCGCCGAGATCGTGGAGGCCGGCGCTGCGCACAAGCCGATGGAGAACGGCGCGCTCGACAGGAGCCTCGCCTGGTTCGACCGGCTGCGCCACGCCAAGGGCGCGACGCCGACCGCGGCGATCCGCCTCGACATGCAGCGCACCATGCAGGAGCACGCCGGCGTCTTCCGCACCCGTGAGATCATGGAGGAGGGTGCGCGCAAGCTCGCGGGCGTCTGGGACGGCTTCAGCAACGACATCGCCGTCGCCGACCGCTCGCTGATCTGGAACTCGGACCTCGCCGAGACCATCGAGCTCGACAATCTGATGCGCCAGGCGAGCGTCACGCTCCATTCCGCGCTCAACCGCGAAGAGAGCCGCGGGGCGCATGCCCGCGAGGATTTCCCCGACCGCGACGACGACACGTGGCTGAAGCACACCGTCGCCTGGCTCGACGGCGACGGGGCCACGCCCCGGCTCGACTACCGGCCGGTGCACCTGCAGACGCTGAGCAACGAGGTCGAGACCGTCCCCCTCAAGGCACGGGTCTACTAGGGCCCGTCCGGCAAGGTCGATCCATGGCGCAACTCACGCTCCCGAAGAACTCGAAGGTCCGCAAGGGCAAGCATTTTCCCGCGGCCGCGGGCGCCGGCAAGACCCGGCGCTTCAAGGTCTACCGCTACGATCCGGACGGCAGCGAGACCCCGCGCACCGATACCTACGACCTCGATCTCGAGCGCTGCGGGCCGATGGTCCTCGACGCCCTCATCAAGATCAAGAACGAGACCGATTCCACCCTCACCTTCCGCCGCAGCTGCCGCGAGGGAATCTGCGGCTCCTGCGCCATGAACGTCGATGGCACCAACACGCTCGCCTGCATCAAGCCGATCGACGAGGTGAGGGGCGAGGTGCGCATCTACCCGCTGCCGCACATGCCGGTGGTCAAGGACCTGGTGCCCGACATGGCGGATTTCTATGCCCAGTACTCCTCGATCGAGCCCTGGATGAAGACCGATACGCCGCCGCCGGCGTCCGAGGAGCGGCTGCAGGCGCCGGAGGACCGCCAAAAACTCGACGGGCTCTACGAGTGCATCCTCTGCGCCTGCTGCTCGACGAGCTGCCCGAGCTACTGGTGGAACAGCGACCGCTACCTCGGCCCCGCGACCCTGCTGCAGGCCTACCGCTGGCTCGTCGACAGCCGCGACGAGGCGACGGGCGAGCGGCTCGACGAGCTGGAGGACCCCTTCCGGCTCTACCGCTGCCACACCATCATGAACTGCACCCGCACCTGCCCCAAGCACCTGAACCCGGCCAAGGCGATCGCCGAGATCAAGAAGATGATGGTCGCCCGCCGCTGAGGACAACCGCGATGGCGGCGCCGGACAACCCCAAGGACCTCCCATGGCACGCAGCAAGATCGCGCTGATCGGCGCGGGCAATATCGGCGGCACGCTCGCCCATCTCGCCGCGCTCAAGGAGCTCGGCGACATCGTGCTCTTCGACATCGTGGACGGCATCCCCCAGGGCAAGGCGCTGGACCTCGCCCAGAGCGGCGCGGTCGAGGGCTTCGACTCAGGCCTGGCCGGCACCCAGGACTACGCGCCCATCGCCGGCGCCGACGTGGTGATCGTCACCGCCGGCGTGCCCCGAAAACCCGGCATGAGCCGGGACGACCTGCTCTCGATCAATACCAAGGTCATGGGCCAGGTCGGCGCCGGCATCCGCGACCACGCGCCGGGCGCCTTCGTCATCTGCATCACCAACCCGCTGGACGCGATGGTCTACGTGCTGCGCAAGGCCTGCGGGCTCCCGCACAGTCACGTGGTGGGCATGGCCGGCGTGCTCGATTCCGCGCGCTTCCGCCACTTCATCGCCGACGAGCTCAATGTCTCGGTGGAGGACGTGAGCGCCTTCGTGCTCGGCGGCCACGGCGACACCATGGTGCCGCTGCCGCGCTATTCCACCGTCGCCGGCATCCCGCTCCCCGATCTGGTGGCGATGGGCTGGCTCACCGCCGAGCGGCTGGAGGAGATCGTGCAGCGCACCCGCGACGGCGGCGCCGAGATCGTGGGCCTTCTCAAGACCGGCTCGGCCTTCTATGCGCCCGCGTCGGCCGCCATCCAGATGGCCGAGGCGCACCTCAAGGACAAGAAGCGCGTGCTGCCGTGTGCCGCCTGGCTCGACGGCGAATACGGGGTGGACGGCCTCTATGTCGGCGTGCCGGCGGTGATCGGCGCCGGCGGCGTGGAGCGCATCGTCGAGATCACGCTGGATGCCGACGAGCAGGCGGCCTTCGACCGCTCCGTCGGCGCGGTGCGGACGCTGGTGGACGCGGTGGGCAAGCTCTCCGCCTGACCCGCACCGCTTACAGACCTCATACCCCGCCCCCTCCAACGCATCCGACCAGACAGAAGCACGAGCCTCTACAGGCCGTCCGGGGCTTCACGGCGGGCGGCATCAAGGGCTCCCACGGGCGTGCCCCCCGCTGATACATCGGTATTGCCCTACAATCCGACATATAGCGCCGTTCGGATGATGACTTTAACGAAAAATCGTTGACTGCGCCCTCTGACGCCCTATGCTGTGATCACCCAGCGGAGGGTTTGAGATGATTTACAAGATTGAAGTCGAGAATTTTCACTCCATCCGCACCAGGCAGGTCCTCGATCTGAGGGCTCCGGCCAATGCGCCGACCGACACCCGCCGGCTAGCCCCCTGTTGGCACGGATCGCGTGAACGCGCGCCCAAGGTGGTTTCTGTCTTCGGTGCGAACGGCTCGGGAAAATCCAACCTCTTGCGAGCGCTGTCATTCGTCATTTGGTTTGTCGGGTCGAGTTTCACTCTGGCACCCAATGCTCGTATCCCCCATGAACCATTCAACGATGATGCCTCGTTTGAGAAGCCAACCCGGCTGAAGCTCTGGTTCTCGGGGAAAGAAATTCTCGCCGCAGCCGAACAGGATGATGGTGCGGAGTGTCCGTACTGTTATGAGCTGACGATTAGCAATGGAGACAATCGGCATGTTGTAAGCGAGAGTATCTTCTATTGGCCGACTTCTTCAGGGAGAAAAACGCGCCTGATCGAAAGACATGGCGATGAAATCCTAAAGGCGGGCAAAGTCTTTGGTCTTTCTGGCTACAGGGGGGCTCTAGAGAAAATCTTGCGAGCGAACGCGAGCGTCATCTCCACTCTTGCCCAACTCAATCATCCAGTCGCGTCCAAAATGGCACTATCAGCAAGCTTGGTTAGGTCCAATATTGCTATCGAAAAATTGGAATTTGAGGACGATATTATCTTGCAAGAATATATTGCCCGCCCGGATATGACAGAAGAGTTTAATCGAGAAATAAGCCGGGTGGATGTCGGGGTCCGTGGCCTTGAAGTACATCAAGGCTATGACGGGCCACAGCTGCGTTTCCAGCATGAAGGGCTCGCCGTACCGATGCCATTCTTTTTGGAAAGTCACGGAACCCGCCAATTCCTAAAGCTGTTTCCATTGATTTCCGATTCGCTCGCAACGGGCAGCATCGCAATAATCGATGAACTCGATGCTGCAATTCACTCTATGATCCTGCCGGAAATCATCGGTTGGTTTCACGACGCCGTTCGCAACCCAAACAATGCGCAACTTTGGATGAGCTGCCACAACGCATCCCTACTCGAAGAGCTATCAAAGGACGAAATTGTGTTTTGTGAAAAGGATCGGCAGGGCAGAACAGAAATTTATTGTCTTAACGATGTCAAGGCTGTTCGACGAGACGACAACTACTACAAGAAGTACCTTGGCGGCTTCTTCGGCGCCGTACCGCGGATAGGCTAATGCCGAGAGCGTTTGGCCGCAGACCACAACGCCGCCGCTTTCTCGTCGCCTGTGAAGGTGATTCTGAAGTCGGGTACGCCGCATTGCTCCAACGCCTTGCAGACGATTCAGGTCTTGCTATACATCTGGACATTCGACGATGCCACGGCGGCGATCCACTGGCGATCGTCGAAACGGCGGTTCGTGAACTGAATACCAGGAGAACTCGACGTGGGGTGTATATTGGCCAAGCGATCTTCCTAGACGCTGATAGACGTAACGATGTTCCCGATCGGACCGCCCGGGCAGATCGATTGATACTCGAACACGGATTTTTCGGGATTTGGTCTGAACCAGCTTTCGAGGTCCTGCTGCTGAAACACTTAGACGGATGCGAACATTTACAGCCGGCGACATCGGCTCTGGCTCTTCAGCAACTCCAGGATCGCTGGCCTGGATATCACAAAGGTATGTCAGCGAATGAATTGCGAGCGACCCTCGATCTGACCGCAGTTGCGCGTGCCGCGACGGTGTTACCGGAACTTCGCGAATTTCTTACTGAGATACAGCTAACTGCGTAAGCATCAGTTTTCAGGTTCACAAATAATTATTGCCAGAAGCCCCATTCAGCTGATCTTCCCTAACCCGCCGCCGCGAGCCAGTGGCGGGCGATTTGCTCGCGGGTCGCGAACCAGACGCCCTCGTGCGCTTGCGCGTGCTCGATGAAGCGGGCGAGGCCCGGCAGCCGGCCGGGGCGGCCGATCATGCGGGCATGGAGGCCGATCGACATCATCTTCGGGCACACCGCCGATTCCGCGTAAAGGGTGTCGAAGCTGTCCCTGAGATACTGGTAGAAATGCTCGGCGGTGATGAAGCCCGGCGTCGTCCAGAAGCGGAAGTCGTTGGCGTCGGGCGTGTAGGGCACGATCAGGTGGCGCTTGCCCGCCACCTCGACGAAATAGGGCAGGTCGTCGTTGTAGGCGTCGGAATCGTAGAGGAAGCCGCCTTCGTCGACCACCAGCTCGCGGGTGTGGACGGAGGGGCCGAAGCGGCAGTACCAGCCTACCGGCCGCTTGCCGCAGGTGCGCTCGAAGGATTCGACGGCGAGCCGGATATGCGCGCGCTCCTCCTCCCGCGAGAGGCGGAACACCTCCTCCCAGCGCCAGCCGTGGCTGCATACCTCGTGGCCGCCGGCGACGACGGCGCGGGCGACCTCCGGGTTCTGCTCGAAGGCGACGGCGCAGGCGTAGAAGGTGGACTTGATCCCGGTCTCCTCGAAGAGCCGGAGGATGCGCCAGACGCCGGCGCGCGAGCCGTACTCGAACATCGATTCCATGGCGAGGTTGCGGTAGCCGGGCGGCAGGGGGTAGTTGCCGAACTCGGTCAGCCCCTCCTGGTCGGGATCGCCCATGGCTTGGCTGTATTCCGACCCTTCCTCGTAATTCACGACGACCGAGACGGCGAGCCGTGCGCCTCCGGGCCAGGGAACCGCCGGGGGGCTCGCGCCATAGCCCACCAGATCGCGTCCGCCGGAAGATGTGTCCGCCATGATTCGTCTCCGCTTGCCCCCGTCGCGCGCGTCAGCCGCGCGCGCACCCGTCTTCATCGCCATTCATAATAGAGCGTCACTGGGTGCGGTCGTAATAGGCCTGGAGGATGGCGAGCACGCCGTCGCGGCTGAACTCGGGCGGGATCGCCTCGCCGCCCGCGAACATCTCGCGCAGACGGGTGCCTGAGATGCGGAGCTTTCCATCGTCGTCGTGGCGGCAGGGCCGGCCCCCGGCGGTGCCCGTCGCCACCGCCGCCACCGCGCGATAGCGCTCCTCCTCCCTCAAACGGTCCTTCCCCCCGTCGGCAGCGAAGCACACGTTCCCCGTCGCCATGCCCCCGCAGTCGAAGCAATAGAACGTGTCGTCGATCTTGAGGGGCCGGATCGCGAGGCTGTCGGCGCCGATCTCGTCGAATATGCGGTGCGCGTCGTAGGGACCGTAGTAGCCGCCGAGCCCGGCATGGTCGCGCCCCACCACCAGGTGCGAGCACCCGAAGTTCTGGCGGAAGAGGGCATGCAACAGCGCCTCCCTGGGGCCGGCGTAGCGCATCTCGATGGGGTAGCCGGCCTGGATCACCCGTCCTTCCGCGAAGTGGTTGGCGACCAGCCAGTCGATGGCGCGGACCCGGACCTCGGCCGGGATATCGCCTTGCTTGAGCGCGCCCAGAACCTGGTGAATGAGCACCCCGTCGCACACCTCGATGGCGACCTTGGCGAGAAACTCGTGACTGCGGTGCATGGGGTTGCGGGTCTGGAAGGCGGCGACCGTCGACCAGCCGTTCTTGGCGAACAGCGCCCGGGTTTCGGCGGGGCGCAGATAGAGCCCCCGGTAGATCTCGGGAAAGCGGCCCTCGGAGAGGACCGAGACCGGGCCCGCCAGGTTGACGGAGCCCTGCGCCATGACCTTGGCGACGCCCGGGTGGGCCGCGTCGGCGCTGCGGTAGACCTGGCGGCACTCGAGGTCCTTGTCGATGGCGTATGTCTCGGTGACCGCGAGGACACCGAGAATCTCCCCCTCCGCGCCCGTCAACGCCACCTCGTCGCCGACGGCGACGCCGACGTCCTCGCCGCAGGAGAGGGTGATGGGCAGCGGCCAGAAGAGCCCGTTCTCCAGGCGCATCTCGAGGCACGCGCCGCGCCAGTCGGCCGCGCCCATGAAGCCCGCCAGCGGCGTGTAGGCGCCCATGGCGAGCATGAAGAGGTCCGAGACCTCGCGGGAGGACAGCGGCAGCCTCTTCAGGGTGCGCGCCCTCTTCAGCGCCTCGTCCCGCTCGTCGGAGGGCAGCAGCAGGGGCTTCAGGGCGGCGTTGCCGTGCGGGGCAATCAACGTCGACATGGGGCGTCACCGCCGCCGCGCAGACCATGACCGTGGCGAGAAGTCCGGGCTAGTCGACGATGTGGTAGACGGGAGCTTTCTCCATGGCCCATTCTCCGGATTCCCGATCGTAGCGAGACAAGGTGAAGCAGTGCCAGTCGGCGTCGTCCAGTGTCGGATGGTCGGCCCGATAGTAGTATCCCGGCCACCGCGTTTCCGTCCTGAACATCGTGTGATGGGTCACGGCCTCCGAGGCCAGGACCCGGTGGTGAAGCTCCCACGCCCGCTGAAGCTGGTGAAGGTCTTCGGCCCCGAGGAGGTCGAGGTCTTCCTTCAGCATGTCCAGCAGCTCCAGCCCACGGGTGAGCATGGGCTCGTTGGTCGTGTAGTGGGCGCCGATGCCGCCGACATATTCGTCCATGATCTTCTCGAGACGCTGGAGGCCGTGAAGCGGCAGCATGTAGCTCGGCGAGACCGTTCCCGCGACGATCTCGTTGCGGCCGACCCGGTAGGTCTCCAGGGGCCGGAAGACGACCTTCCTGAGGTCTTCGTATTCCTTCTCGCTTACTTGCGGCTGCTCGCTCTTCAGGTCGTTGACGTAGTTGACCGCCGCCTTTCCCGCGATCCGGCCTTCCGTGAAGGACCCCGACGAGAACTTGTGGGCGGAGCCGCCGATGGTGTCGCCGGCGCCGAACAGCCCGTCGACGGACATCATCCGGTTGTATCCCCACTGGTAGTCCGCCGGCGCGCAGTCTTCCGGACCGCTCGCCCAGGCGCCCGAACACGTGGCATGTGACCCCATGACGTAGGGTTCGGAGGTGGTCAGCTCCGGGTTGGTGTGCTTGGGATCGATGTTCTGAGAGGCCCAGACGACCGCCTGCCCGATCGTCATGCCCAGGAAATTTTCCCAGCCGACCTGCTCGTTGTGGGGATCGGCGAAGGCCTCCTTCGTCACCATGCGGATGGGCCCCCGGCCGGCCTTGACCTCCTCCAGCAGGGCGTGATTGCGCAGACAGGTCGGCACCGGATGCATGTCGATGTAGTCGCCCACCAGCTCCTTGGTCTGGTGGTACCACTTGGACTCGTACTCTTCCCCGTAGGCGTTCTCGGTGTACGTCTTGAGATGGAGGAAATAGGCGCCGACCGGACCGTAGCCGTCCTTGAAGCGGGTGAGGACGATCCGGTTCTCCATCTGGGTCATCTTGGCGCCGACGAGGAGCGGCAGCGCATAGGCCGACGCGCTGCTCCAGGGGGCATACCAGGTTCGCCCCATGCCTTCGCCCACCGCGCGGGGCTTGAAGATGTGCGACGCGCCGCCGGCGGAGACGATGACGGCTTTCGCGCGGAAGACGTGGAAATCCCCGGTGCGGACGTTGAACCCGACCGCGCCGGCGACGCGGTTGGGCTTCGTCCGGTCCATCAGCAGGTGGGTCACCATGATCCGGTTGTAGACTTGGCTGGCGGCCTTGCGGGCGGCCTCGGCGACGATCGGCTTGTAGCTCTCGCCGTGGATCATGATCTGCCACTTGCCTTCGCGCTGATAGCGCCCGGTCTCCGGGTCCTTCATGAAGGGAAGGCCCCACTCCTCGAACTTGTGCACCGTGGAGTCGACGTGCCGGGCGATGTCGTAGCCCAGATCCTCCCGCACCAGACCCATGAGGTCGTTCCGGGCGTAGCGGACATGATCCTCGGGCTGGTTCTCGTTCCACTGCATGCCCATGTAGCAGTTGATCGCATAGAGGCCCTGGGCCACGGCGCCGCTGCGCTCGATGTTCGCCTTCTCGACGCAGACCACCTTCAGGTCGCGCCCCCAGTACCCGGCTTCGTAGGTCGCCCCGCAGCCGGCCATGCCGCCGCCGACGACCAGGATGTCCGCGTCCACGAAGACCGTTTTCCGGCGCGAGAACAAACCCACTAGAGGAGTCCCTCCTTGAATCGATCCGGCGCCATCGCGGGCAACGCGTCTACGTGGAGCGCGTCCGGTTCGTGCGCGAGTTCCTGGGATTTCATCGCCTGCGCGGTGGGCGCCGCGTAGTCGGCCGGCGACTTGATCGATCCCCACGGCGTGGTCCGGATCGGCGAGACGAAATTCTTTTCCGTGCCGTCCCGGAACTTGATCTTCCAGGAAACGGTGCCCTTCGCCTCTTCCCTCAGCACCCGAACGCTGTGGCCCAGGGGCGCGAAGTCGGCGTAGCCGCGGCAGTCGATGGCATTCTGCGGACACGCCTTCACGCAGGAGTAGCACTCCCAGCACATGTTGGGCTCGATGTTGTAGGCGCGCCGATAGGTCTTATCGATATGCATGATGTCGGACGGGCAGATATCGACGCAGTATCCGCAGCCGTCGCAACGGGTCATATAGACGAATGTCGGCATGTGCTTCCGTTGTCTCCTCTAGCGACGATGGGCCGGTCAGTAGTGGCGGGGCCTCTCGCGGGCACTGCCGAAGGTTTCGGGTTTGTCGGCGGGGGCCGGCAGGTTGCTGCTCGAACCGGTCGCCTCGGACACCCGCTTCTCGAAGGCCACCACGGGCTTGAAGAACATGTGCGAGAACTTGGACCACGGAACGGAGCCGAACAGCACCGTCGTGGCGATGAGGTAGAGGCCGAGCACCGTGTTCGTCCACGCGCTCTCGATCGACTGCAGGCCGGCCCAGATCAGTCCCAGCGTCGCGCTGGCGAGAAGCGAGAGGATGAACAGGTCGGCGCGCACGATGCGGAACGGCGTATGGCCCTCGGCCGCCACGTCGACCCGGATGAAGAACCAGAACCAGTAGCCGCCGACGCAGATCAGCAAGGCCCCGGCGATCCAGAGCTGGGGCAGGATGGCGGGCGTCGGCGTGGCGGGCGTCGAGTAGCAGAACACCATGACGACGGTGGTCACGACGTAAAGCAGGAAACCGTACATCGTCAGCAGGTGTACGACCCGGCGGCGCCCGTGGCCGAATTCAGCGGACGTCAGGCCCTCGGACAGAGCGGTCCGGATCGCGAGCGCCGCCAATTTGCCGCCGCCGACCTGCCGCGTCCCCTTGTCTCTTGCGTTCCGCCAGCTGGCGACGAAATAGATGGCGCTCTTCTTGTGCCAGATGTCGAACAGGGTGCCGCCCACGACCAGGACGATCATGACGACGACGTATGCCTGGATGGCGGCGGACGGTATGGACGCCGAAAGCGCGGCGAAGGGATTACTGGTGAACACGCGATTGCCCCACTGTCAGCCTGATCCGTTCAACGCCGGGAGCGACAGTATCGACCCGCGCCTGGGAAGGATACCTCCTTTCGGTGGGATCGGATGTCAAGGCCGGCGCGGCACTCAACCTCCGGCCGGCAGCGCCGGCACGGGGAGTCCGCTCGGCACTTGCGCCGGGACGATCATCGCGCGGCTTGCGGCCCGGTCGTCCTCCAGGCTTGCGAGGAAGGCGAGGAGGAACGCGCGCTCCGCCGGGTGGAGCCTGACGCCGCGCCTGAGGATGGGCGTGAAGCTCGCCCGCCTGAGCGCATCGGCCGGCGCTGCGAGGTGGCGGTCGATCGCCGCTTCCAGGCTCGCCACCGCGCCGCTGTGGAAATAGGGCGCGGTGAGGGTGACGTTGCGCAGCGGCGGCGTGCGGAAGCGGTAGAGGTGCCGGGGGATGCGGGTCGCCTCGTAGCGGCCGCGGTCGTCGCCGCTCTCGTCGATGCCGGGGCCGGTCTGGGGCGCGGCAAGGGAATGGAACTGGAAGTCGCTGAAGAGCGGGCCGCTGTGGCAGACGGCGCAGCGGGCCTTGCCGTAGAAGAGCAGCGCGCCCGCCTTCGCCTCCTCGCCGACCGCGTCTTCGTCGCCTGCGAGATAGCGGTCCCACGGCGTGTCGCGCGTGACGAAGGCCAGTGCCTGAAAGTGGCCGATGGCGTTGGCGAGCGTGCCCATCGTGACATCGGCGAGCAGGGTGTCGGGAAAGGCCCGGCCGATGAGCCGGCGGTAGGCGATCTGCCAGTCGGCGAGCGGCGTGCCGGCCTCTCCCAGGAGCCTGCGCATGAGCGCGTCGTGGACCGCGACGAAGAGCGCCGGCTCGTCCTCGTCCAGACCCGCGGCCGCCTGGGCGATCTCGTTGGGCCGGTCGCCGTGGCCGCCGGGGAGGTCCGCGGCAGAGCGGTCGCTCGGAAGGCCCAGCATCTCCTCCTCGCCGGCGAGCGGGAAGAGCGCCTGGGCGGCGAGCACGCTCTCCATCCCGTCCGGCAGATAGTCCCCCATCGGGGTCCGGAAGCGGCTGACCGGCGCCTCGATCTCGCTCACCCGCCCGTCCCAGAACATGTTGCGCACGCTCGGGTGGCCGCGGTTCCAGAGGTCCATCGAGTTACGCGGATGCACCCGCGGCACACCGCGCGGGCGGCGCTCCTCCGCCAGCCCCGCCGCGTCCACCCCGACCGCGAGATCGACCCCGTCCGAGGTGCCGCGGCCCAGCAGGTGGCAGGTGGCGCAGGCCACGTCGCGGGTGCCGCTGAGGATGGGGTCGAAGAACAGCATCTGCCCCAGCCGGAACCTGGGCGAGAGCACCAGCGGCGGCGCCTCCAGGGGGCTGAGGCCGCGCGCGGCGATGACGCGGGCGAGCGCCGCGTCAAGCGACTCCTCGGTCGCCGCCGCCGGTGCCGCGGCCGCGCCGACGAGGCAGAGCCCGAGCAGCGCGAGGGCAAACCGCGCGCCGAGCCGGGCGACGGCAGCCCCCATTTCCTCCCTGAGGAAGACCCGCCTCCTCATGGTCCCCCCCGACTGGCCTATCCGGCGACGCTCCCCATGGCGAGCGAGCTTGAGGCGCGGAAATCCACGTCCTTGGGATGGCCGTCGAGGCTGAGCCGGACGGCGCGGTCGAGGCGCTCGGCGAAGGCCGCGATCTCCGCCTCGGTCACGGTGAGCGGCGGGCAGATGCGCAAGAAGTTCTTCACGCAGATCACGATCACGCCGTCGAGCGCCGCGTTGAGGCGGATGCGCTCGGCCATGGCGGGGTCGGGCGCGCGGGTCTCCCGATCGCTCACGATGTCGAGCATCTGGTAGAGGCCCATGCCCCGCACGTCGCCGATCACCGCGTGGGCCTCGCGCAGGCGCTCCAGCGCAGCCCTGAGCACCTGGCCCGTGGCGGCGGCGCGCTCGTCGAGCCGGTCGCGCAGCACGATCTCCAGCTGCTTGTCGGCGACCGCCGCCGGCAGCGGGTCGCCGGAATAGGTGCCGGCCCAGGGGAGTCCCGCCTTGCCGCGCGCCTCTTCCGCGATCTCGCGCGTCGTCACGGCACCGCAGATCGCAAGCCCTGCGCTCATGCCCTTGGCGAAGGTGACGATATCCGGCGTCACGTCGTAATGCTGGAAGCCCCACATCGTTCCTGTGCGCGCCGGCGCGAGCTGCGCCTCGTCCAGCACCAGCAGCGCGCCCTCCGCCTCGGCGAGGCGCTTGAGCCGGGGCAGCCATTCCGGCGGCGGCACCACCATGCCGCCCGCGACCAGCATGGTCTCGGCCAGCAGCGCGGCGATGTCGCCGCTGGTGATGTGGTCGATGAGCTCGCGCGAGCGGTCGAGGCAGGCCACGTCGCAGGCGGGGTATTCGAGGTTGATCGGGCAGCGGTAGCAGAAGGGCGCATGGATCGCCGGCGCGTTGGCCGGCGCCAGCAGCGGCCCGAGATGACGGCGCCGGGCGCCGCCGATCGTGGTCACGGATTCGGCCGCGAGGCTGCCGCCGTGGAGGCCGCGGATCACCGAGAGGATGTCGTGCTTGCCGCTGACGCCGAGCGCCATGCGCATGGCGATCTCGTTCGCCTCCGACCCCGTGACGGCGAAGTTCACCACCTCCAGCCCGTCCGGCAGGGTAGAGGCGATGCGCTCGGCGAAGCGCACGAGATGGGGATTCGAGTACCAGGAATTCTCGTGCCAGAGCCGCCCGGCCTCGGTGCGCATGACCTCCACCAGCTCGGGGTGACAGTGGCCCAGCACGTTGCACATCATGCCGGCGGTCAGGTCGTAATAGCGCCTGCCGTCCACGTCGAAGAGCCAGATCCCCTCGCCCCGCTCGAACTGGATGGCCGGCTGGTAGCGCCAGCCGTAAATACTGGCGGCATCACGCGCCGTCAGGTCGGCGTGCGCGTCGGACGGCGCGTGGGAGGGAGCGTCGGAGAGGGGGTCAGCCATCGCTCGCACCGGGAGTGGTCAGGAGCGCGAGGGAAATATCCCGCAGGATCGGGTCGGTCGCGACGGCGATCTCGTTCTCGATCTGCGCGCCGCAGCCGGGACAGTAGAAGAGCCGGAACTCGACCGCGTCGTCGACGAAGAGGGCGGGGTCGCCGATCAGCGGGTTGGACTCCGAGACCGGGCGCACGTCCTGGAGGCAGGCGAGCTTGTAGTTCTCGTCGAGCGCGCCGAGGGGCGCGGCGCACTCGCCGCAGGCCCAGTAGGCGCCGGCTTCGTCCTGCCGCACGTCGAGGGCGTCGGTCGCGTTGAGCCGGAGCCCGCCCTCGCGCGGAGCCGGCGACGGCGTCCCGTTCGCGAGCTCGGCGAGCCGCCCGGCCCTGATGGCGGCGCGCTTCCGCTGCGTCGCCTCGACATCGACGGCGGTGCCGTCATCGCTCAGCACCGCACCGAAAAGCGCGCAAGCGGCTCCCGCCGAGATGTTGCGGTGCAGGAGGTCGTGCTGGACCTTGGCGGGGTCGCGCCGCATGGGGTCGCCGAAGCCGCCGCCGCCGGACCAGCGCACGGCGTAGACGTCCGCCGGGTGCTGGTCGAAGTTCTCCTGCCGCAGCTCCAGATGCTCGCGCCGGCCGGCGACCTCCGTATGGTCGTCGACCATGCGGCTCTCGGCCATGCGCTCCAGGATGTCGCTCTCGCGGATGAACTGGTAGGCGTTGGTGGTGGAGGGGTAGCCGCCCATCATGCCGGTGGAGGTGGGTGTCGCGTTGCCCGACGACAGCGTGTCCTGGGTGATGCGCTCGGTGTTGTGGGGGATGAAGCAGGTCTCGGCGGAGAGGCCGCCGCGGAACCGGCCGGCGCCGCCGGAATCCGGCAGCTCCTTGCGGTAGAGGACCAGCAGCGGGAAGTTCTGCTCGTTGTGCTCCACGTTGGGAAGCTGGCAGATCGGCGTGCGCGCCTGGCCGCCGGTGTTGATGCCGTCGCCATGCGCAAACGCGCCGATGGAGCCGCCGATCGGGTCGATCAGGAGATAGCCGTAGCGCTCGCCCCACTGGTCGATGCCGCGGAAGATGGTGGCCGGCCACTGGCTGGTGCCGCCGATGCCCATGATGTCGCCGCGCAGCGTCTCGTCCGAATAGAGCATCTTGGAGATCGCGTTGTAGGCGGGGTAGAGCGAGATCTCCATCGACTGGGTGGGGGCGGTGGAGACGCTCGCCGGGAAGTCCGCGCAGTTGAGCGTGCCTGCCGTCGGGTCGAAGTCGATATGGCGGAGCGCGCCGCCCACCGCGAAATACTGGTCCCACGCCAGCAACTCGTTGATCGCCACCATGACCGAGCCGCGCCAGCCGGAATAGGTGGCGTTCATGGCGCCGTCCTGGGGCGCGGTGCCGTCATTGTCGAAGATCAGCCGGTTGCCCCGCTTGGTGACGGTGATCCGGACCCGGTGGGTGCGCCGGTCCCCCGGCCGGCAGGCCTCGACATAGGTGCGGTCGCTCCAGGCGCCGTCGGGGAGGCGTTCCAGCTTCGCCAGGAAAGCGGCCTCGGCATTGTCGATGATCCGCTTCATCACGCCCTTGACGGTGCGCGGTCCGTAGCGGCGGACGAGTTGCAGCATCCTGGCGCGCGCGCTCATGTTGCCGGCGAGCTGGGCCCGAAAATCGAGCGCCACCATCTCGGGCTTGCGCGACGAGCGCAGGTAGAGCTCCTCGATATCCCGGCGCACCACGTCGTTCTCGACGATCTTCACCGGCGGGATCAGGATGCCCTCGTCGAAGGCACTCTCGGCGGCGGGGCAGAAGCTGCCCGGCGTGATGCCGCCGATGTCGTACTGGTGCAGGCAGTTGGTGATCCAGCAGAAGAGTTCGCCCTCCCAGAATACCGGGCAGATCACCATCACGTCCATCTGGTGCGCGGCCCCTACCCAGGGGTCGTTGGCGAGGAACATGTCGCCTTCGCGGATACCCGGATTGTCGCTGCGGTACTCCAGGATCCACTTCACCTGCGTGTCGGTGACGCCGGACATGTACTGCATGTAGGGGCCGAAATAGACGAACTCCGCGTCCTCGGTGAGGATCGAGGGGTTGAGGTCAAGCGCGTAGATCGCCACCGGCGAGCCGGAGATGCGCTGGATGGTGGCGCCGTGCTCCTCGTTGATGTTCCAGAGATTGTGGCGGATCACCTCGTAGGTGACCGGGTCGATCTCGGTCTCCCAGTCGCGGTGGAGCGTCAGCGTGTCCGAGATGGAGAGCTGCGCCGGCGGCACGTAGGGCTTGGAGACGCCGTCGAAGTGCGTCTCCGTCATCTCGCTGATGCGCCGCAGCGTGGCGGCGGGTGCGCCGTTGCTCATCCTGTGTCCGCTCCCCCCGGGCCCTGCCTAGACATGGATCGCCCGCCCGGCCACCGCCAGCGCCGCCTCCTTGACGGCCTCGTTGAGCGAGGGATGGGCGTGGCAGGTGCGCGCGATGTCCTCCGCCGAGCCGCCGAACTCCATGACCGTCACGGCCTCGGCGATGAGGGTGCCGGCGTCGTGGCCGATGATGTGGACGCCGAGCACACGGTCCGTCTCCGCGTCCGCGAGCACCTTGACGAAGCCGTCGGTTGCCGACATCGCGCGCGCCCGCCCGTTGGCGGCGAAGGGGAAGCGCCCGACCTCATAGTCGATATCCGCCGCCTCGAGCGCCTCCTCGGTGCGGCCGACGGAGGCGACCTCGGGCGCGGTATAGACCACGCCGGGGATCGCCTCGTGGTTCACCTGCGCGCCCTTGCCGGCGACGATCTCGGCGACCGCGATCCCCTCCTCCTCCGCCTTGTGCGCAAGCATCGGGCCGGCGATCACGTCGCCGATGGCGTAGATCCCCGGCACGCCGGTCTCGAAGCGCGTGTCCACCTCGATGCGGCCCTGCGCATCCAGCCCGATGCCCGCATCGTCGAGGCCGAGGCCTTGCGTGTTGGGCCGGCGGCCGACCGCGACCAGCACCACGTCCACGTCGAGCGTCGCGGCCTCGCCGCCGGCGACCCGCTCCATGGCGAGGCGCACGCCCTCGTTGGTGCGCTCGGCGCCGGTGACCCTGGTGCCGAGCTTGAAGGCGATCTTCTGGCGGCGAAGCAGGCGGTGAAGCTGGGTCGCGACCTCGCCGTCCATGCCGGGCAGGATGCGGTCGAGGAACTCGATGACCGTGACCTTGGCGCCGAGGCGGCTCCAGACCGAGCCCATTTCAAGGCCGATATAGCCGGCGCCGATCACCGCCATGCGTGCCGGCACCTGCGCCAGTGCGAGCGCGCCGGCCGACGTGACGATGCGCTCCTCGTCGACCGCGACGCCCGCGAGCGGCGCGGAGACGCTGCCCGTCGCGATCACCACGGCGTGCGCCGAGACGGTGCGGGACTGCGGGCCCTCGATCTCGACACTGCCCGGCCCGGCGAGGCGTGCGTGGCCCTCGAGGCGGGTCACGTCGTTGTTCTCCAGCAGGCCGGCGACGCCCCTGGTGAGATCGCCCACCACCTTGTCCTTGTGCGCCATCATGGCGGGGAGGTCGAGTTCGACGCCCGACACCTTGACGCCGTGGCGGGCGAGCCTGGCCTTGGTGTTGGCGTATTCCTCGGAGGTGTGGAGCAGCGCCTTCGACGGGATGCAGCCGACATTGAGGCAGGTGCCGCCGAGGGCGGGCGTGCGCTCGACGCAGGCGGTGCGCAGGCCCAGTTGCGCGGCACGGATGGCGGCGACGTAGCCGCCGGGCCCGGCGCCGATGACCAGAACGTCGAAGTCGTGTTCACTCATGGATGCTCCGGCCGGTCATGCGGCACTAGAGGTCGAGCAGGATGCGCTGCGGATCCTCGATGCAGTCCTTGATGCGCACCAGAAAACTCACCGCCTCGCGACCGTCGATGAGACGGTGATCGTAGCTCAGCGCAAGATACATCATCGGCCGGATTTCCACTGCGCCCGCGACGGCGACCGGGCGCTCCTGGACCTTGTGCATGCCCAGGATCGCGGACTGCGGCGGGTTGATGATCGGCGTGGACATGAGGGAGCCGAAGACTCCGCCGTTGGAGATGGTGAAGGTGCCGCCGATGAGGTCGTCGAGGGCGAGCTTGTTGTCGCGGGCCTTGGCCGCATAGGCGCGGATCGCCTGCTCCACCTCGGCGAAGCCCATACGGCCGGCGTCGCGCAGCACCGGCACCACCAGGCCGCGGGGTGCGCTCACCGCGACGCCGATGTCGTGGTGGTGCTTGTAGACGATGTCGTCGCCCTCGATCTGCGCGTTGACCGCCGGGTATTCGACGAGGGCGGCGACGGACGCGTGCACGAAGAAGGACATGAGGCCGAGGCGGACGCCGTGCCGCCGCTCGAAGGCCTCGCCATGGGCCGCGCGCAGCGCCGCGACCGCGCTCATGTCCACCTCGTTGAAGGTGGTGAGCATCGCCGCCGTGTCGAGGGCGAGCTTCAGCCGCTCGGCGGCGCGGCGGCGCAGGCGGCTCATCGGCACCCGTTCCTCACGCCGCTCCTGAGCGGGCGGCGGCGCGGCACTCGCCGGCGGCGCCGGGGCGGGGGCCGGAGCGGCGGGCGCTGCGGGCTCGGGCGACGGCACGGACTCCGGCGCAGATGCCGGCTTCGCAGCCGCGCTGGCGCGTGCCACCACCGCAGCCAGCACGTCGCTCTTCAGCAGGCGGCCGCCCTTGCCGGTTCCGGTTGTCGCGGCCGGATCGAGGCCGTGCTCCTTGAGCAAGCGGCGCACAGCCGGCGACGGCGGCGGTACCGCGCGCCCCGAAGACGCGCGCCCCGAAGGTGGATCGCGCCCCGAAGATGGGTCGGGCGCGGGCACAGTCGCTCGGGCGGGAACCGTCCCGAGCGCGTTAGAAGACTCTCGGGCGGGAACCGTCCCGAGCGCGTTAGGAGACTCTCGGGCGGGAACCGTCCCGAGCGCGACAGATGACTCAGGCGCAAGCCGGCCCAGCAGCGCCCCCACCTCGACGTCGGCGCCCTCGGCGGCCGTGATCTCGGCAAGCGTGCCGGCGGCCTCGGCCGTGACCTCGACGGCGACCTTGTCGGTCTCCAGCTCCACCAGGGGCTCGTCGGTCGCGACCGCGTCTCCCGGCGCCTTGAGCCAGCGCATGACGGTCGCCTCGGTGACCGATTCGCCGAGGGCGGGAACGGTGATGTCGATGGTCACGGCGCCGCCTCCCCGCCGAGCGCCTCGTCGATCAGTGCCCGCTGCTCGCGTTGATGCTGGACGAGGAAGCCGGTGGCGGGCGAGGCGGCGGCAGCACGCCCGGCATAGCGGGGCCGGCGCACGGTGCCGTCGAGCTCGGCCAGCACCGCCTCGATGCGGGGTGCGACGAAGCTCCAGGCGCCCATGTTCTCGGGCTCCTCCTGGCACCAGACCACCTCGGCGTCGCGGTAGCGTGCGATCTCCACCGTGAGGCTCCGCGCCGGGAAGGGCGCGATCTGTTCGAGCCTCAGCAGCGCCACGTCGCCGCTGCCGCGTTCCTCCCGCGCCGCCAGCAGGTCGTAGTAGACCTTGCCGGAGCAGAAGACGACGCGGCGCGCGCGCTCGGGCGTGATCTCGGGATCGGCCTCCCCGATCACCCGATGAAAGCGGGTGCCGCCGCTCATCTCGTCGAGCGCAGAGACGCAGCGCCGGTGGCGCAGCAGCGACTTGGGCGACATGACGATCAGCGGCTTGCGGAAGCTGCGGCGAAGCTGGCGGCGCAGCACGTGGAAATAGGAGGCCGGCGTCGAGCAGTTCACGACCTGGATGTTGCCGTCGGCGTAGAGCTGCAGATAGCGCTCCGGCCGCGCCGAGCTGTGCTCCGGCCCCTGCCCCTCGAAGCCGTGCGGCAGCAGCATGACGAGGCCGGACATGCGCAGCCACTTGGTCTCGCCGGCGCAGACGAACTGGTCGATGACGACCTGGGCGCCGTTGGCGAAGTCGCCGAACTGCGCCTCCCAGATGGCGAGCGCGTTGGGGTCCGCGATCGAGTGGCCGTACTCGAAGCCGAGCACGCCGACCTCGGAGAGCAGGCTGTCCGCGAGCTTGAGCCGGGCCTGGCCGGGCCTGACATGGTTGAGCGGGATGTAGCGCGTCTCGTTCTCCTGATCCACGAGGCCGGCATGGCGCTGGGAGAAGGTGCCGCGCGAGCAGTCCTGGCCCGAGAGGCGGACGGGCTTCCCTTCCAGCAGCAGCGAGCCGAAGGCCAGGGCCTCGGCGGTTGCCCAGTCGACGGGGCCGCCGGCCTCGATCCTCTCGCGCTTCTCGTCGAGCTGGCGGCGGATGCGCGGGTGCACGGCGAAATCGTGCGGCACGCGGGCGATGGCGCGGCCGACCTCGGCCAGAATCTCGGGCGCGACCGCGGTATCCCCCGGCCTGTGGTCGCGGGGCGCCGCCTCGATGTCCGCCCAGTCGCCCTCCAGCCAGTCCGCCTTGTTGGGGCGGTAGCTCCTGGACGCTTCGAGCTCGGTCTCCAGCCGGGCGCGGAAGGCCTCCATCATGCGGTCGGCGTCCGCGACCGTGAGCACGCCCTCGGCGACCAGGCGCTCGGTATAGATCTGGCGGGTCGTGGGCCGCTCGCCGATGGCGCGGTACATGGCCGGCTGGGTGAAGGCCGGCTCGTCGCCCTCGTTGTGGCCGTGGCGGCGGTAGCAGAAGATGTCCACCACGACATCCGCCTTGAAGCGCTGGCGGTAGTCGGCGGCGATCTGGCAGACCCGCACCACCGATTCCGGATCGTCCCCGTTCACGTGGAAGACCGGCGCCTGGATGATCTTCGCGACCTCCGACGGATAGGGCGACGTGCGCGCCTGGCTGGGGCTCGTGGTGAAGCCGATCTGGTTGTTGACGACGATGTGGACGGTGCCGCCGGTGCGGTAGCCGCGCAGCTCCGAGAGCTCGAAGACCTCGGAGCAGAGCCCCTGGCCGGCGAGCGCGGCGTCGCCGTGGATGAGGAGCCCCATGACCCGCTGGCGGGCCTTGTCGCCGCGCATCGCCTGCTTGGCACGCACCTTGCCCAGCACCACGGGGTTGACGGCTTCGAGGTGCGACGGGTTGGGCGTCAGCGAGATGTGGAGCCTGCGGCCCGAGCCGAGATCGCGGTCCGCCGAGGTGCCGAGGTGATACTTCACGTCGCCCGAGCCCTGCACGTCGCCGGCGGCGGTGACGCCCCCCTGGAACTCGGAGAAGACCGCGGCATAGGACTTGCCCATGATGCTGGTCAACACGTTGAGCCGCCCGCGATGAGCCATGCCGATGACGATTTCCTCGACCCCCTGTTCCGAGGCCTGGGCGATCACCGCTTCGAGCGCGGGGATGACGCTCTCCGAGCCCTCCAGCGAGAAGCGCTTGGCGCCTGCATACTTCACGTCGAGGAAGCGCTCGAAGCCCTCCGATTCGTAGAGCTGGCGCAGGATCTCCGTCTTCTCGCCGGGCGAGAGCGACTGCCGGTTGCGCTCGCCCTCCATCATCAGCTGCACCCAGGACTTACGGTCCGGGTGCTGGATGTGCATGAACTCGACGCCGATGCGGGCGCAATAGGTCTGCTTGAGGATGGCCAGCACCTCGCGCAGCGTCGCCCGCTTGAGCCCGAGGACGCCGTCGACATAGATGGGGCGGTCGTAGTCGGCCTCCGAGAAGCCGTAGCTCCTGGGGTCGAGCTCCGGGTGGTGCCGCTCGCCTTCGAGGCCGAGGGGGTCGAGGCTCGCGATCAGATGGCCGCGCACCCGGTAGGCCCGGATCATCATCAGCGCGCGGATCGAATCGATCGTCTCCGCCCGGACCGGGCCCTCGGGATCGGCATCCGCCGCGGCCGGGGCGGCAGGCGGCGCGACGGCGGGCCGGGGCTCGGGCAGCCCCGGCGCCCGGCCGGCCGCGGGAACGCTCTCGGGCATGCGCTCCGGCGTGCGCTGGACCGTGCGCTGCGCCGCGCCCTGCGCCGTGCCCTCCTCGTTCGCGAAGATGCGGCGCCAGCTCGGATCGACCGAGCCGGGGTCGCGCAGATACTGCGCATGGAGCTGCTCGATGACGGCGGGATCGGCCCCGCCGAGCACGGCCGACGCCCCGTCGAAGGTGGCGCTCACGCGGCCCGCTCCGGGCGCCGCCCGCGCGCCAGCACGTCCTGCACCGTGGTGCCGATGGCGGCGGGCGATTCCACCACCGTGATTCCGGCGCTCCGCATGGCCTCGATCTTGTCCTGGGCGCCGCCTCTGCCGCCGGCGACGATCGCGCCGGCATGGCCCATGCGCCGGCCGGGCGGCGCGGTCAGCCCGGCGATGAAGCCGACGATGGGCTTGGCGAGCTTTTCCGCGCGCACGAAGTCGGCGGCCCTCTCCTCCGCCGCACCCCCGATCTCGCCGATCATCACGATGGCCTCGGTCTCGTCGTCACGTGCGAAGAGGGCGAGGCAGTCGATGAAGTCGGTGCCGGCGACCGGGTCGCCGCCGATGCCGATGCAGGTGGACTGGCCGAGCCCGGCGGCGCTGGTCTGCCCCACCGCCTCGTAGGTGAGCGTGCCCGAGCGCGAGACGATGCCGACCCGGCCGCGCCGGTGGATGTGGCCGGGCATGATGCCGATCTTGCATTCGTCCGGCGTGATCACGCCGGGGCAGTTGGGGCCGATGAGGCGCGTGCCTGTGCCGCTGAGCGCGCGCTTGACGCGCACCATGTCGAGCACCGGAATGCCCTCGGTGATGCAGACGACGAGCCCGACGCGCGCGTCGATGGCCTCCAGAATCGCGTCCGCCGCGAAGGGTGCGGGCACGTAGATCACGGAGGCGTCGGCGCCGGTCGCGGCGCGCGCCTCGGCCACCGTATCGAACACCGGCAGGCCGAGATGGCTGCCGCCGCCCTTGCCGGGGGTGACGCCGCCCACCATGCGGGTGCCGTAGGCGATCGCCTGCTCCGCGTGGAAGGTGCCCTGGGCGCCGGTGAAACCCTGGCAGATGACCCGTGTCGCGCGATCGACGAGAACCGCCATCAGCCCGCCCGCCCGATCGCCCGGACCGCCTTGGCCGCGGCATCGCCGAGATCGTCGGCCGGGATCAGGTCGATGCCGGAGCCGGCCAGGATCGCCTTGCCCTTCTCCACGTTGGTCCCTTCGAGCCTGACCACGAGCGGGAGATCGAGCGCGACCTCCCGCGCAGCCGCGACGATCCCTTCGGCGATCACGTCGCAGCGCATGATGCCGCCGAAGATGTTGACCAGGATGGCACGCACGTTGGCGTCCGAGAGGATGATCTTGAAGGCCTCGGTGACCCGCGTCCGGGTGGCGCCGCCGCCGACATCGAGGAAGTTGGCGGGCTCGGCGCCGTGCAGCTTGATGATGTCCATGGTCGCCATGGCGAGGCCCGCGCCGTTGACCATGCAGCCGATTGCGCCGTCCAGCTTGACGTAGCTCAGCCCGTGCCCGGCGGCGGCGCGCTCCGCCGGGTCTTCCTCGTCCGCGTCGCGGAGGGCGGCGATCTCGGGCTGCCGGAAGAGGGCGTTGTCGTCGATACCGATCTTGGCATCGAGGGCGACGAGCGCGCCTTCAGCGGTCTCGATCAGCGGGTTGATCTCGACCATGCTCGCATCGCTGCCGAGCACCGCGTCGTAGACGGCGCGCGCGAGCCGGGCGGCCGCCTTGGCGCCGGAGCCCGCAAGCCCGAGGCCGAAGGCCAGTACACGCCCGTGATGGGGCTGAAAGCCGCTCGCCGGGTCGACCGCCACCGTCACGATGGCCTCCGGGTTCTCGGCCGCGACCGTCTCGATGTCCACGCCGCCCTGGCGCGAGGCCATCAGCGCGACGCGCCCGCTTTCGCGGTCCACCACGGCGCCGAGATAGTATTCGTGGGCGATGGCCGCGCCTTCCTCCAGATAGACGCGGCGCACCTCGCGGCCGCCGGGGCCGGTCTGGTGGGTAACCAGGACCGTGCCGAACATGCCGCGTGCCGCCGCCACCGCTTCGTCGCGGCCGCCGCAGACCTTCACGCCACCCGCCTTGCCCCGCCCGCCGGCGTGGATCTGCGCCTTCACCACCCAGACCGGGCCGCCGAGTTCGTCCACGGCGGCCTCGATCCCGTCGGGTGCGAGCACCGGCACACCGCGCGGCACCGGCACGCCGAACCCCGCCAGCACCTGCTTGGCCTGATATTCGTGGAGGTTCATGGGGCGTCCCGCCGCGCGACGATCGAGAGCGCGCCGTTATAGCACTCCCCCGCCCACCCCGGCTATCGCGACGGCCGGCGGGTCGGGCGGAGGGCCACATCCAAGCGAGCGACCAGCGACCCAAGGTGTGGAATGTGAACGGGACCGGGCCGCGCAGCGGCCCGGCTGGCGCGACCGCGCCGGCGCGGCGCAAGGCGCGTAGCCAAGCGAGCGGAGCGAGCGCCCGGCGCCTGAGGGAAATGAATGGCTCAATTCGTAAATTGTATGCATTTGTGGTATAGTTCCGGGAACTTCAAGGGGTTGGGTTCAGGAGGTTGGGTTATGGACAGCAAGGGGTTCCAGGAGTGGCTTTCGGCGGCGGACGAGTTGACGCGCCCACAGGTGCGCGAGGCGCTTGCGGTGCTTTCGGGCCGACCCGAGGGCGAGGCGTCGAAGGCGGCGATCGAACTCGCTGTGGACGAGGCCCGGCGCTGTCCGCATTGCGCGCGCGAGGGGGCGGTTTCGCGGGGCAAGGCGCGCGGTCTTCGGCGCTACCAATGCAAGGGCTGCGGCAAGACCTTCAACGCGCTGACCGGCACGCCGCTGTCGGGCCTGCACCACAAGGAGCGCTGGCTGTCGTTCGGGGCCTCGCTTGCGGAAGGCGAGACGGTGAAGGCGTCGGCGGAGCGGTGCGATGTGGCGGTGAGCACGGCGTTCCGCTGGCGTCATCGCTTTCTGGCGGCGGCGCGGGGTGGTTCGGGGGTGCTCAAGGGCATCGTGGAGGCGGACGAGACGTACATGCTGGAGAGCCGGAAGGGCACGCGCAAGCTGGGGCGCAAGGCGCGCCGGCGCGGCGGCAAGGCGAAGAAGCGCGGTCTCTCGCGCGAGCAGGTGCCGGTTCTCATGGCGGTGGACCGTGGCGGGACGACGTTCAGCGCGGTACTGCCCAGGGTCGATGCGATGGTGCTCACGGCCGCCCTCGATCCGGTGGTCGCCAGGGACGCCCTGCTGGTCTCCGACGGCGGCGCCAGCTACCCGCCGTGCGCCGCCGCGCTCGGAGTGAGCCACGAGAGCCTCAACCGGTCGATGGGGGAACGGGTCCGGGGCGATCTGCATGTGCAGACGGTAAACAGCCGCCACAGCCGCTGGAAGGACTTCCTGCGACCCCGCCGCGGCGTCGCCACCCGCTATCTGGACAACTATCTGAGCTGGTTCCACCTCGTCGGCCTCGCCCCCGGCGCCAATGATCGCGCCTGCCTTGCCGCCGCCGTGATGAAGTAACGCATACGATTCACTAATTGAGCCAAATGAATAGAGTCTACCGACTGGCGCCTGAGGGGTATGAACAAGACCGCGCCCAGCATGTGAGGTATATGAAAAAGATTGCCCGGCGGCAGACCGGGCGTGAGAGATGGGGAGGACCGGGCCGCGCAGCGGCCCGGCCGGCGCGACCGCGCCGGCGCGCCGCAAGGCGCGTAGCCAAGCGAGCGGAGCGAGCGCCCGGCGCGTGAGGGAAAACAAAAAGACCGCAGGCGGCGGAGCGCCAGTGTGACCGATATTGGCGAGGCCTTCGCGGCGGCCTTCTCCCTCGTCTACCACCTCGACCGGGACCTGGGCGAGATCGTGCTCCTCTCGCTCCAGGTCAGCATCGGCGCGGTGGCGGTGGCGAGCGTCATCGGCCTGCCGCTGGGGGCTGCGGTGGCGCTCTTCCGCTTCCCCGGCCGGGGGGGGATCGTCGTCCTGCTCAATGCGCTGATGGGCCTGCCGCCGGTGGTGGTGGGCCTGCTGGTCTATCTGGTGCTGTCCCGGGCCGGGCCGCTCGGCGTGCTCGGGCTGCTCTTCACGCCGACCGCGATGGTCATCGCCCAGGTGCTGCTGGTGGCCCCGATCATCGCGGCGCTCGCCCGCCAGGTGATCGAGGATCTGTGGGGCGAATATGAGGAGCAGCTCCGTTCGCTGGGCGCGACGCCGCGCCGGGCGCTGACGGCGCTGCTCTGGGATGGGCGCTACAGCCTGCTGACCGCGGTGCTTGCGGGCTTCGGCCGCGCCGTGGCCGAGGTCGGCGCGGTGATGATCGTCGGCGGCAACATCGACCATGTGACCCGCGTGATGACCACGGCGATCGCGCTCGAAGTCTCCAAGGGCGACCTCGCGCTCGCGCTCGGCCTCGGCATCGTCCTGGTGGCGCTCTCCATCGCTGTCAACGCCGCCGCAGCGCTGCTGCGCGGCACGCTGGCGCAGGCGCAGGTGCGATGACGGCGCCCTCCATCCTGCCGCTGGAGCTCCGCGCCGTGAGCTTCGAGCGCGACCGGCAGCGGCTGCTCAAATCGGTCTCGTTCCGGCTTGCCGCCGGGACGAACACCGTCATTCTCGGCCCCAACGGCGCGGGAAAGAGCCTCCTGCTCCGGCTCTGCCACGGGCTGATCGCGCCGAGCGAGGGCGCGGTGCTGTGGCAGGGCGCCGCTGGCCGCGACCCGCAGCGCTTCCAGGCGATGGTGATGCAGCGCCCGGTCATGCTGCGCCGCTCGGTCGCCGCCAATATCGACTTCGCGCTCGGCCTGCGGCGAATCCCCCGCCGCGAGCGCCGGCGGCTGATCGGGCAAGCGCTGGAGCGCACCGGGCTCGGCGCCTTCGCGCGGGTGCCGGCGCGCGTGCTCTCCTTCGGCGAGCAGCAGCGCCTCGCGCTGGCGCGGTCCTGGGCGCTCGGGCCGCAGGTGCTCTTCCTCGACGAGCCCACCGCCAACCTCGACCCGGCGGCGACCCACGTGATAGAGGGCGCGATCGTGGCGATGGCCCGGGAAGGAACCAAGATCATCATGACCACCCACGACCTCGGCCAGGCGCGCAGGCTCGCGGACGAGGTGATGTTCCTGCACCGGGGGCGCCTGCTCGAACATGCCCCGGCGCGCGCGTTCTTCGCCGGACCGGAGAACGAAATGGCGCGCGCCTTCCTGCGCGGCGAGCTGCTCTGGTGGGAGCGCCGCGAGCTCACCCCGCCGAAGACCCGCTCCCGAGAACCCGGCCCCTGAGAACACTGTCCCCGCGACACCGGCCCGCAGGCCCGCGCGGCCCCGTGTGCGGAGGACGCCTCCTCCGGCTGGCCGCGACGCTCGCGCTCGCGCTGCTTCTGGGGGCACCGGACGCACGGGCCGGCGACGTCGTCACCGTCGCCTCCACCACGTCCACCCAGAACGCCGGCCTCTTCGACCATCTGCTGCCGCTGTTCGAGGCGGCGACGGGGATCGAGGTGCGGGTCGTGGCCGTGGGCACCGGCCAGGCGCTCAGGCTCGCGCGCAACGGCGATGCGGACCTGCTGCTGGTGCATGACAGGGCGTCGGAGGAAGCTTTCGTCGCAGACGGCTACGGCAGCGAGCGCTTCGACCTGATGTACAACGATTTCGTCCTCGCAGGCCCGGCGGCAGACCCGGCCGGAATCGCCGGCATGGCGGACGCGGCGGCGGCGCTCGGCCGGATCGCGGCGGCGCAGGCGCCCTTCCTCTCGCGCGGCGACGACAGCGGCACCCACCGGCGCGAGCGCGCGCTCTGGGCGGACGCAGGCCTGGACCCCACCGGCGCGTCCGGCACCTGGTACCGCGAGGCGGGCCAGGGCATGGGGGCGACGCTCAACACGGCGGCAATGATGGAGGCCTACACGCTGACCGACCGCGGCACCTGGCTGAAGATGCGGGCGCGTCTCGACCTGCGCCTGCTGGTCGAGGGCGATGCGCGCCTGCGCAACCAGTATGGCGTCACCCTGGTGAGCCGGGAGCGGCACGGCCACGTCAAGGCCCGGCCCGCCCGGCGCTTCGCGGAATGGCTGATCTCGCCGGCAGGCCAGGCGGCGATCGACCGCTTCACCATCGACGGCGAACGGCTGTTCATCCCCAACGCACGCTAGAAACGGCGCGCGTATTCGGATAAGCCCAGCCTGGTTGGGACACGTCCCGTCACCAGCGCGGAGGCCTGCTCATGGCGGTTCGAATTCTGCCGAAGGAAGACGCCACCAACGGGTGGAGCCGCATCCTGCCCCCGCGCCAGCCTGCGGCGGCACTCGAGGGCGACGGGCGCGCCGACTGGCTGGTGGTGGGTGCGGGCTTCGCCGGCCTCGCCGCAGCACGAAGGCTGGCCGAGAACCGTCCCGACGATCACGTCGTCCTGCTGGAGGCGCACGAGGTCGGCGAAGGCGCGTCCGGGCGCAATTCGGGTTTCGCCATCGACCTGCCGCACAATGTCGGCGGCGAATTCCAGGAACTCTCGAACGCGCAAGGGTTCATCCGCCTCAGCCGGGCCGCGATCGACTATCTCGACGGGTGCGTGGCGCGGCACGGGATCGACTGCGCCTACACCCGTCGCGGCAAGTATCACACCGCCGTCTCCGAGCTCGGGCGCAGGAAGGTCCTCGTGCCCTTCGCACGCACGCTGGAGGCGCTCGGCGAGCCCCATCGCTGGCTCGACGCCGCAGAGCTCAGGAAGGAGGTCGGCACCCCCTATCACTCGTCCGCGCTGCATACGCCGGGCGGGCGGCTGTTCAACCCGGCGGGGCTGACCAGGGGCCTCGCCGCCACGCTGCCGGAGAACGTGACCCTGCACGAGCACACCCCGGTGACCGGGATCGAGCAGCGCAACGGCATCCACGCGGTCACGCCTGCCGGCAGCGTGGACGCCAAGACCATGGTGCTCGCGGTCAACGGCTATGCGCCGCAATTCGGCGTCTTCAAGGGCGCACTGCTGACCTTCGCCGCCCACGGCAGCCTGACCCGGCCGCTGACCGAGGACGAGCATCGGGCGCTCGGCGGCGTCGAGGACTGGGGGCTCACGCCGGCCAACTCGCATGTCGGCGTCACCCTGCGCTACACGACCGACCGGCGCATCCTCGTCCGCCAGCGCTTCAGCTACGCGCCCAGGCTCCGGCGCCCGGACGCCGAATACGCGACGCTTCGCCGCGACCATCGCCGGCTCTTCCACGAGCGCTTCCCGATGCTGCCGGAGGTCGAGATCGAGCACACCTGGCGCGGTTACGTGTGCCTCTCGCGCAACCACGCGCCGGGCTTCGGCAAGGTGGGGCCCCACACCTTCGCCGCGGTCTGCCAGAATGCGATCGGCGTCACCAAGGGCACGATCGGCGGCGTCCTCGCCGCGGACATGGCCAGCGGCCAGGACAACCCGCTCATCGCCGACATGGAGGACCAGGGAACGCCGGCCCCGCTGCCGCCCGCCCCCTTCTGCGACCTGGGCGTGCGCGCCCGCCTCGTTCTCGACGAGATCAGGTGGCGGCGCGAGCGCTAGAGCGAGCCCGTCCAGGACGGACTCGCTCCAGGCCGCGAACGCGGCGCGACGCTCCGGTCCGGAGCCGGCATGAGAGAAATTGGTAACTTCATGTGTTGAAACAAAGCGTTGCGTGACATTGGGTTCCTTTTGTAATTTGTGCCAATTTCGTCCTCGCTTCCTTGGCCGCACGCCCCTGGCGACAGGAGCCGGCAGAGTCTATGGCGGAATTCCCACGCGGTCCCCCCGGCCCTGGACTCCGTTCATTTCCCTCAGGCGCCGGGCGCTCGCTCCGCTCGCTTGGCTCCGCGCCTTGCGGCGCGCCGGCGCGGTCGCGCCGGCCGGGCCGCTGCGCGGCCCGGTCCCGTTCACAGTCTACACCTGGGGGGGGCGCCAGGCGCTCGCTCCGCTCGCATCGCGCGCCCCCGCGCGCGTGGACGCGCGACGCTTACGCGCCTGCGGCGCGCCAGCGCGGTCGCGCCGGCCGGGCCGCTGTGCGGCCCGGTCCCGCTCATCTCCCGCATCTGGGCGGCTCCATGCCTCCATCCAGTTCCCGGCGCAGGCCGCGCAGGAAGTCGGCTGCGACGTGGGCCGGCACGGTCGAGGCCCGCACCAGGGAATCGAAGTGGCGCGTGAGGACGCGGATATGCTCGATCGTGTTGAAGGCGAAGAACATCTGCCCGACATAGACCACCGCGCGCTGCGGCCCGAACACCGTGTAGGGAACGGAGAATTGGGCGCGGCCGTCGAAGAAGAAGATACGGAGCGTGGGGTAGAGCTCGTCCATGAGCGCAATCATGTGATCGAGCTGCTCCCGCCGCGCCGGCAATGACAGATCCCTCCAGATGCCCTCGGCGCGTGTGAAGGATTCCATGGACTGACGGGACTGACAGATCTCGATGTCCGTCTCCGGCAGCCGCACATAGGCGAGGCGGCCGTGGGAGACGGCGATGGCCCGATCGGCCGTCCTGGCGGCGAAGTCGCGATATTCGTAGTCCAGGACCTCCTCGGTCTTCATCAGGTCCGGCAGTGTCGCCGGCACGAGGCGGATCTTGTAGCCGACCGCTTCGGCGTACCAGGCGGTGAGGCTCTCATCCACGCGCGCGCCGGCGCTTACCTTCACCTCCACCGATTCGTGCAGGATGTCGGCGCCGAGCTTCGCCTGCTGGCTGAGGCCGAGCAGCCAGTCGAGGCTGACATTGAGGGCGGCCGCGATCAACGCTGCGGTATCGGCGCGCGGCAGGCGGTCGGTCTCCGGCGACAGAAGCTGCGAGAGGGTGGACCGGTCGATGCCGATGCGCGCGGCTAGAGTCGAGCGGTTGACCCGCCCGCTCGCCATGGCCTCGCGCAGCCGCTCGCGGAAGCGCTGCGCCGTATCGCGCCGGTCCATGTGCGTTTTCTCCCTGTTGGCGCATAATATCACATAGTGGTGATTTCAGTCGCAGCGCCCGAGAATGCGTCGCGCATTGTGACGAGGCGAGCGCATTCCCACGTTGTTTCAACAGAGGGACGCGGCGCAGAGTGGGCCATCGTCGCCGCCACAGTCAGGTCGTCGTGCTTGGATCCCTCGACTCCTCCCGTGCACAAGCGGGCCTCCCTGCCCTCTGGCGCCGTCTTGAGGGGCCGACCTGGCTCGTGGCGGCGGCGGTTCACGGCGCTTGGCTGGCGCTGACCTGGTACCACCACGCGCTGCCCTGGTGGCTGATCGCGCCGCTCGGCGGCTGGCTGGTCGCCTGGCACGGCAGCCTGCAGCACGAGGTGCTGCACGGCCATCCCACGCGCTCGCAGGCGTTCAACACCGGGCTGGCGCTCGCGCCGCTCATGCTGTGGCTTCCTTTTCCCCTCTACCGCAGCCGCCACCTCCGCCACCACGCCACTCCGCACCTCACGGATCCGCTGGACGACACCGAGAGCTTCTACGTCGAGGCCGCGGATTGGCAGCGCCTCGGACCCTGCCGGCGGCTGGTGCTGCGGGTCAACAACACGCTGGCCGGCCGGCTTCTCATCGGGCCGGCGCTGGCAATTCTCGCCTTCTGGTGGGAGGAAGGCGCCAGGCTCATCCGCCGGGAGCCGGGATGCGTGCGCATCTGGGTCTCCCATGCGGTGCTGACGGCGCTGCTGCTGGCCTGGGTGATGGGCGTCTGCGGTATCCCGCTCTGGGCCTATGTGCTGCTCTACGTCTATCCCGGCACCGCGCTGATCCTGCTGCGCTCCTATTACGAGCACCGCCCGGCGGCGGACCCAGCGCAGCGCACGGCCGTCGTCGAGGCCGGCCCGCTGATGACGCTGCTCTATCTCGGCAACAACTTCCACGCGCTCCACCACGAACGGCCGGGCATCCCGTGGTACGAGCTGCCGCGCACCTACCGTGCGGAGCGGGACCGGGTGCTGGCCGAAAACGGAGGCTTCCTGTTCGCCGGCTACGGCGATATCGTGCGGCGGTTCTTGTGGCGGGAGAAGGACTCGCCGCTGCATCCCGGCCCGGCCGGCTGATACCAAGAAGAGGAGCTGCCCCATGACTGACGCCGCAACCGCTGGCGGCTCGCGTCTGCTTGACCGACTCAAGGCAGGGCCGGTCATCTGCGCCGAGGGTTATCTGTTCGAGCTCGAACGGCGCGGCTATCTCTCCGCCGGCGCCTATGTGCCGGAAGCGGTGCTGGAGCACCCCGACGCGGTGGCCCGGCTTCACCAGGATTTTCTGAACGCGGGCTCCGACGTCATGCTGGCCTTCACCTACTACGCCCACCGCGAGAAGCTGCGGGTGATCGGCAAGGAGGACGTGCTGGAGGAGATCAACCGCACCGCGCTCCGCATCGCACGGGACGCGGCGAGCGGGAGCGACGCGCTGGTCGCCGGCAACGTGTGCAACTCCAACATCATCGTCCACGGCGACGCCGAATCCGCCCGCATCGTGCGCGCCATGTTCGACGAGCAGGTGGGCTGGGCCGTCGACGAGGGCGTGGACTTCATCGTCGCCGAGACCATCTCCTATGTCAGCGAGGCCCTGCTCGCGCTCGAAGCGATCAAGGCAGCCGGCCTGCCGGCGGTGATCAACCTCGCCGTCCACCAGAATCCGCGCACCCGCGAGGACCTGAGCCTGGCGGACGCGGCCAAGCGCCTGGAAGACGCAGGCGCCGATGTGGTGGGGCTCAATTGCGCGCGCGGCCCGGCCACCATGCTGCCGCTGCTGGGGCCGATCCGCGAGGCGGTCAGCTGCCCCGTCTCGGCGGTGCCCGTGGCCTACCGCACCACCGAGGCCGAGCCGACCTTCCAGTCGCTCAGCGATCCGGGCTGCGGCTGCCTGCCCGAGGGGCGCCCCTTCCCCACCGCGCTCGACCCCTTCGTCTGCAACCGCTACGAGATCGAGGAATTCACCAGGGCCGCGCAGGCCCTCGGCGTCACCTATCTCGGGGTCTGCTGCGGTGCGGGCCCCCACCACATCCGCAGCATGGCGGAAGCCCTCGGCCGCCGTCCGGCGGCGAGCAGGTATTCGCCCGACATGTCCATGCATGCCTACTACGGCACGTCGGGGGAAATCCCGGCCGATAACAAGGAGTTCTCCAAGCACCTGTAGCACCGCGCGGCGCCACGCGGCGCCGACGGACCGGTGCTACGCGCCGACGCCGCCGTAGGCGACGCCCGAGAGGCGCGCCATGTCCTCTTTCCAGGTCACGAGATCGTCGAGCGCGAGCTCGTTCAGGTGCGTGTGCCCGCAGGCGCGCGCCATGATCTTCATCAGCTCGACGCTCGCCTCGAAGAAGTTGGCGAGGCGGCGCGCGGACTTCTCGATCTCGATGCGCGCGGTGAGATGGGGCTTCTGCGTCGCGATGCCGACCGGGCAGTTGTTGGTGTGGCAGGCGCGCATGCCGAGGCAGCCGATCGCCTGGATCGCCGCGTTGGCGACGGCGACCGCATCGGCGCCCAGCGCCAGCGCCTTGGCGAAGTCGGCGGGCTTGCGCAGGCCCCCGGTGATCACCAGCGTCACGTCCTTGCGCTCCGCCGTGTCCAGGTGGCGCCGCGCGCGGGCCAGCGCCGGGATGCTCGGCACCGAGATGTTGTCGCGGAAGATGAGCGGCGCCGCGCCGGTGCCGCCGCCGCGGCCATCCAGGATGACGTAGTCGACGCCCACCTCCAGCGCCGCGTCGATGTCCTTCTCGATATGCTGGGCCGAGAGCTTGTAGCCGATCGGGATGCCGCCGGTGTGGCTGCGCACCTCGTCGGCGAAGTCCCTCACCTGGCGCCAGTCCGTCCAGTCCGGGAAGCGCGGCGGCGAGACCGCGGGCGCACCTTCCGGAAGGCCCCGCACCGCGGCGATCTTGCCCTTCACCTTGTCGCCCGGCAGGTGCCCGCCGGTGCCGGTCTTGGCGCCCTGCCCGCCCTTGAAGTGAAAGGCCTGCACGTGCGCGAGCTTGTCCCAGGAGAAGCCAAAGCGGCCCGACGCGAGCTCGTAGAAATAGCGGCTGCAGCCCTGCTGCTCTTCCGGCAGCATGCCGCCCTCGCCCGAGCAGATGCCGGTGCCGGCAAGCTCGGCGCCGCGCGCGAGCGAGACCTTGGCGGGCTCCGACAGCGCCCCAAAACTCATGTCCGAGACGAGGAGCGGAATCTCGAGCACCAGCGGCTTCTGCGCATTGGGCCCGATCGCCACCTCGGTGCCCACGGGTTCGTCGTCGAGATGGGGCATGCGGTGAAGCTGCGCGGTGACGAACTGGATGTCGTCCCAGCTCGGCAGCTCCTGGCGCGGCACGCCCATGGCCACGACGACGCCGTGATGGCCGGTCTTCTTGAGGCCGTCCCTGGCGTAGCCCTGGATGAGCCCGACATGAGGCTCCTCGGGCGCGGGGTGCGTGTCGGCGTAGAGGCCCAGATACTCGTCGCGCCTGAAGGGCTGCGGGTGGTCCGTCCCCCAGGCGGCGATCTCGTCCGCATCGACCAGGATCTGGCCGCCCTCGACCCACGAGGCGAACTTGGGCAGGACTTCGGCGTTGTTGTATTCGCTGACGCCGGTATCCAGGCGGTAGTCCCAGTCGTGCACGCCGCAGATCAGGTTCTCGCCGTCGACGTAACCGTCGGCCATGAGCGCGCCCCGGTGCAGGCAGCGGCCGTAGAAGACGGAGACCTCGTCGTCGTAGCGCACGACGCAGAGATCGACCTCGCCGACCAGGGCATAGGCCGGCTTGCGGTCTTCCAGCTCGTCGAGCGTCTTGATCGCGATCTTGTTCATCTGCCCACACCTTTTGCCGCCGCAGGGCACCTGCGCGGCGTCTCGTCGATGGTCACGCGCCCCCGGAATTACCTGCGTCGGCCGGCGGGGATTTGCGCTTGCAGAACAGGCGTTCGGCCTGAGTGGAGACGATGTGCGCCACGCCGAGCAGGGCGAAGGCGCCCATGACGCCGGCGAAGATGCCGAAGCCCGAGATCAGCGTGCCGCGAATCTGCTGCTGCACCTCCAGGTAGACCCACCAGGAGGCATAGCCGAGGCCGGCGGTCACGATCATGCCGGCGACGATCCAGGCGACCTTCTGCATCGCTCAGAACACCTTGGTCCGGTCGATGTCGACCTTGAAGACCAGAAGATCGTCGAGGCGCTCGACCTCGCCTTCGAGCTGCACGAGCACCGCCACATAGTCGCGAAAGCTGTCGGGCAGCGGCCCGCCGTCCTGATCCGCCATCAGAAGGAAGGTCTCGCCCTCCACCGTGCTTTCGTCGGCCGTCACGAAGATCGGCGGCGCGCCCGAGGAGATGCAGAGATTGGCGCAGGCCTTGTGCGCCAGCCCGTCGCCGGGGCGCATGGCGCCGAGATGGCACTTGCTGTCGCAGATCTCCCCGATCAGCCGCCAGCGGCCGAGGGGCTCGGCCGGCGCCGGCGTGAACGATGGCGGCGGCTCGCCTTCGGCCGCCTCCGCCGCCTTCAGCGAATTCTTGCCCTGGATCTGCAGCATGTCGATGTCGCCGCGCTGGAACATGAAACCCTTCACGTCGACCACCTGGCCGAAGAACTTCTTGCCGCGCCGCTTGACGTGGCGCTTGCCGGGCACGGTGAGCATGACGGTGCGGGGCTCGGGATTGTTGGCATCGGGCCGCACGCGGAGGATCGGGTAGGGCTTCTCCAGCAGAACCCCGGTCATCTCCTGCTTTCCGAGCTTGCGGGCGAAGGCGCCGTCGCCCGGGTCGTTCGAATTGGTGCCGAGGGCGAAGGCCAGTCCGGCCATGCCGCCCACGAGCAGGGCCGCGCCGACCACCAGAAAAATCGCGAGCGGGCGCGGCACGGCGTTCAGATAGCCGACGAAGAAGCCGGGGTCGGGCGCGCGGCCTGCCATGTTACGCTTGCCCCACGCGCACCGGCTCGACATGGGTGCCGGGCGCGTTCGGCCGCGGATCCAGCATGATCCGCCTGCCGTCGAGCCTGAGCCGGTAGGTCGCGACCTTCTCGGTGAAGGGCGGCGGCGCGCAGCCGTCCTCGAGCCGGTACTGAAAGCCGTGCCACGGGCAGGTCACGCAGCCGTCCATGATGCGCCCCTCGCCGAGCGGCCCGTTCTGATGGGCGCAGACATTGGCGAGCGCCGAGAGCTTGTCGCCGTGGCGGAACACCGCGACCCGCTCGCCGTCCTCCAGCGCCACCACGATGCCGCGCCCGTCGGGCACCTCGTCCACACCGCCGGCCACGACCCAGGGCGCCTCGTCGCTGCTCTCGGGCGCGCTCTCGGCGGTGCTGCGGTCCTTCTGCCGCTCGATGCGCCCGGCGACGAGGTGGAGGCCGGTGACCGCCACCACGCTCAAGCCCACGACCACGGCGAGGAGCGGGCTTTGCTTCGACTGCAGGGAGCCGAGCGCCACATGGCAGACGATGGCCGCATAGGCGACATAGACGGAAATGTGGATCGCCTTCCAGATCGGCGGCGTCAGGAACTTGAGCCAGAAGTCGTGGCTCGTCGCCGCCAGCACCAGTAGAAGGAAGAGCGCGAAGATGCCGAAGGTCTCGAAGGGGAAGCCGAGAAAGCGGTCGTAACTGGTGTTGCTCGCGAGCACGGCGACATACTTGTCGAGCGGGCTGAACGAGAAATAGATGCTGACCACATGGCTCGCATGGGTGAAGGCCACGGCGCAGGTCATCACGCCGAAGTGGCGGCGGTTGTAGAGCAGCGGCAGGAAGCGCGTGTCCAGCCGCGCGAGCGGCCCGATGCAGAGGATCAAGGTGAGCATCAGGAAGGCGCAGGTGCCGAAGGCCTGGGCCCGCAGGATCGCCCCGCTGGTGGGCCGGGTGACGTCCTGGAAGCCCGGCGCGATCTTGATGAACAGCAGGAGGTAGGCGACCACCGCGGCGAGCAGCACGAGATCGTAGACGATCTTGTTGCGGTTCCAGCCGACCGGCGCGTAGCGCACGCTCATCGCTCGCCCGCCTCCCTCACGGCTCGGCCTTGTCGGCGGGTGTCCCCCCGACCGGGACACCGGGCTTCTCGATCATCACGACGGGCGTCTCGAGCTGGACGGCGCGCTTCTCCATCGGCCCGTGCTGGCGAACGGCGAGCGCCGCGATCAGGATCGCCGGCAGGAAGATCGCGAGCGCCTTCCAGATGCAGGCGTGGACGGTGCGGTGACGGCGCTGCACGGGAGCCTTCAGCCGCGCTGCCGCTCCGCCGCGACCCAGCGAACGATCACCAGCGGCCAGAGCACGATACAGCCCGGAATGAGGAGCGGCCGGAAGGCATAGGAGCGGCGCGCGCCTGCATCCACCCGCTCGATGCCGATCAGCAGGAAGGCGGCGGCGACGGCGAGGCCGACATAGCCGTAGTACTCCAGAACCTGGATGACCACGCGACCCGTTTCCACACGTTCCTCCCGCAAGTCCGGGCACCGCCGGTGGCTTGCGGCGGAGATCGAGTCTCCTCGGCCAGCCCCCGTCCTCGGCGTGGGCGAACGATACGAGCGATCACGGCCCCTGCCAAGCCCCGCAGATGCGACAATGAGAGCCGCAAGCCCGCCGTTGACGATGATTTGATGGTCCGTGAAGAGCCCCGATACCCCCTCGGCACGCAGGCGCACGGAGAGGGGACGAGAGGGCCGCCGATCCCGTCCGGCATGGCGGAAATACTGGCATTCCGGCCCCGCACGCCCCATTATCCGAACAAGCGGTGGCGGCGTTCCCCGTCTCGCGCGATCCCGCGTGAGGAGGGGAAGGGCCTGACCGCAGGGAGCAGCGACATGGAGTCCGCGACGATACCGTTGGCGCGCGGTCTGCCGGGTATCGGCAGCGTCTTCGACATGGCGCGGGACACGCGCGCCTTCCTGACGGAAAGCTACCTGGAGCACGGGCCGGTCTTCGCCATGCGGCTGCTCAACCGGCGCTTCACCGTGCTCGCCGGTGTGGAGGCCAACCGCTTCCTTTCGCGGGAAGGCGCCGGCCACCTCCGCTCCTTCGAGTTCTGGAGCGGCTTCAACGCCTGGTTCGGCGCTGCACGCTCGACGCTCAGCGCCGACGGGCCGGAGCATGCGGCGTTCCGGCGCACGCTGAAGCGGGGCTACTCGCGCCAGTATGCCGAAGAGCACATGCCGGGCATGATCGACATCGCCCGCCGGGAAATCGGGTCGTGGCCGCTGGGCCGGCCGATGGCCGCGGCGCCGGCGCTGCAGCGCATCGTTACCGACCAGGTGGGCACGCTGGTCGCCGGCGTCTCGCCCCGCGCCTACAACGACGACCTGGTCTGCTACATCCACGGGCTGCTGTCCGCCACCATCGTCCCCCGGCCGTACCTGCGCTGGTCGCCGCGCTTCCGCCGCGCATCGGCGCAGGTGGACAGGCTCTACCACGAGGTGATCGAGCGCCATTCGGGCACGATGCGGGATCGGCACGGCGCCGAGCCGGACCTGATCGACGACCTGCTGGATCTGCACGAATCGGACCCGCGCTTCTTCCCCGAGGCAGACCTGAAGATCGCGGCGATGGGCCCCTTCGTCGCGGCGCTGGACACGGTGGCGGGCACCTGCGCCTTCATGCTCTACGCGCTGCTGCGCCACCCGGACGTGCTGGAGCGAGTGCAGGCGGAAGCGGATGAACTCTTCACCGGCCGTGTGCCGCCGTGCGAGGCCTTGCGCGGCATGGAGACGATGCACCGCGCGGCGATGGAGACGATGCGGATGTATCCGGTCACGCCGCTCCTGGTCCGCACTGCCGCGAACTCCTTCGAGTTCGCGGGCCATCGCATTCCCGCCGGCGAGCGGGTGATGATCGCGACCGCGGTGCCCCACTACCTGCCGGAATGCTTTCCCGAGCCCGAGCGCTTCGATATCGACCGCTACGGGCCGGAACGGGCGGAGCACCGCCAGCCCTACGCCTACGCGCCCTTCGGCCTCGGCGCCCATCGCTGCCTCGGCAACGGCTTCGCCGAGGTGCAGATCGCCGCGACCATGGCGACCATCCTGCACGAGGTCGACCTCACCCTCGACCGGACCGACTACAGCCTGAAGACCACCCAGATCCCCCTGCCCGCGCCGGACGACTCCTTCAAGGTCCGCGTCAGGGGGCGGCGCGGGGCCGAGCAGCCGCTCGCGGAACGGAAGCCGTGGGGCGCGCGTGGGGCTGTCGTCGGGAGTGCTCTCTGGGGCGCGCTCGGAGCCGAGGCTGCAAGAGCCGCCTTTCGCTCTCTGACGCCGGCTCCCCTCGGCCGGCGCCCGCTCAGCCGATGAGGGCGGCGTAGCGGTCGACCAGCGGCAGGACCTCCTCGCGCCCCTCCGAGGGCAGGATCAGCAGGACCCGGTCGATCCCGGCCGCCCGGCAGGCGTCGAGATAGGCGGCGGCGGGTGCGGCGCCGAAGACGGTGGCGGAGACGGTCGCGGGATCGCGCCCGGCCTCGTCGGCCGCAGCCCTGAGCCGGGCCATGCCGTCGGCGGGATCGGGCAGCAGCGCGCCGCGCGGCAGCCAGCCCGAGCAGAAATCCATCACCCGGCGCATGGTATGCACGGATTCGCCCCCCAGCAGGATCGGCGGGTGCGGCCTCTGCACCGGCTTGGGCCAGGACCAGAGCGGCTCGAACGACGCGAATTCGCCCTCATAGGTGGCCTCGTCGGCGGTCCAGATCGCCTGCATGGCCCTGACCCGGTCCTCCATGAGGCGAAAGCGGGTCTCGAAGCGGGTGCCGTGATGCGCCATCTCCTCGGCGTTCCAACCGGCGCCGATGCCGAACTCGAAGCGCCCGCCGGAGACCAGATCGAGGCTCGCCACCGCCTTGGCGGTGACGATGGGGTCGCGCTCGGTCACCAGGCAGATGCCGGTGCCGAGCCGGAGCGTGCCGGTCGCGCCCGCGGCGGCGGTCAGCGCGACGAAGGGATCGAGGGTGTGGGAATACTCCTTCGGCAATTCCCCGCCGCCCCGCCAGAGCGAACGCCGGCTGGTGGGAATGTGGGTGTGCTCGGGCACGAAGAGCGAATCGAAGCCCCGCTCCTCCAGCGCGGGCGCGAGCGCGGTGAGCGCAATCGAATAGTCGGTAGCGAAGATGACGGCGCCGATCTTCATCTCTGTGTGCTCCGGGTGCGGTGTCGGATCGCGGGGTGGGCGGCGCGGCGCACGCTCTCATGCACGGCCTGCCTTGACGAGCCGCCGGCGTAGATCGGCACTGTCTCAAGTAGAGCCGGGGTGTCCCGTACCGCGCCACTGTTCTGTACGCTCTGCTGGCGAATCTGTGCGCTCTGCTGGCGAACGTTGTTCATCAGCATCATTCTTGTAGACAAGCTGGAATGAATTTTCGAGGATTCCCAGCCAAAGCTTCCGTTCCGAGGACGGCCATACCGATCCGGTTTCTGGCAGTCGATCTATCAGCCCTTTGATGATTGGGTCTATCTTGGGAAGCGTGTCAACAGCGCCACCGCTTCCTCCGCCATCCCTTTCAAGCTGAGCACTGGCCCTTTCCGCCGGCGACACTGGGTCCGGTTCGTTCGTTGACGGATATGCCGGTTCGATAAACGCTCCTGTCTGCTGGTCGATGAAACGAGCGATCTGTGCCGACTTGAGGAACGTCTGGCGCGCGCGATCAGCTTGCTTGGAACCCACACCGAGACTCGTCACCATGCGCTCCAGCGCGTCGGCCGGTGGGAGTACGTGCCCCTTGTGTGTATCGTACAACTGTCGAAACAACTCGACATTGAGAAACGCCTGCGCTTTCGCCTTGTCCGCCTTCTGCGGACTTAGCACCTCCCGGCCCAAAGAAGTCAGCTTAACGCGCCCGCCTCGCTCCGTCTCGGTAAGGCCGAATATGCGTGCCGCCGAGTACCGTGCGCGAAACGTCCCGCTCGTAGAGCTTTGGCCCAACCACGCGGCCAGTTGGGCCACGTCGCACTCGACACCAGCCCTGTCGTTGATGGTACGGGCAATCTCAATCGCGCTACCGAGATCGCTGTAGGGGAACTCGATAGAGGACCGCTCTCGCTTCCGATTCTCGGAAACAACCTCTTGGGATTCGGCCGCCACCTCAACACGCTCGCCTTCATCCGCGCTCATCTCAAGGCTCCTTCTGCCCATTCGCAGTCGTGTGGATGGGTACTACATAGCGGGGCTGGGATCGTCTTGCAAGTGAAAGTGCGCGGTTTCGCATTACTCCCGGCCGCGAGGAGTCAGACGCCAGTGCGTGCTTGTATGACAATACGAAATTCCGTAGAATGCGACTCGTGACTTGGTGGAGGCGCGCATGAGCAGAAGAGCGACGAGCCCTCGGCGGATTGGCCGACCGACGCTGAGGGCGAAGACAGACAGGCGGGGTCGCCGTTCCAGCCCCTAGCAAGGAGGACGGCGACCCCTAATCGGCACTTCCGAAAAATAGACCCCCCGGTCGTCTAACGGAAAGGACGCCCGCCCTTACAAGCGGGAGATCTGGGTCCGAATCCCAGTCGGGGGACCACCTTCGTCGGTCGGAGCAGAAGGCTGCTTACAATAGCCATCTGCCCTGTCAGCAATGGGAATCGCTCCCGGTGCTGACGCCGAATCTCAGGATAGGGCGCGAGCATAGCCCTGTCCAGCCGCACTCCTATGCCGATACGGGCGGCGGCGCACGCTCTCACGGGGGGCAACGTCACGAGTTATGTGTCAGGGAGAAAGGGGTGGCGGTTCCCTGCGATTTGTTTTCGTAGCTGAAGACGGCGAAGAGGATGCGGTCCATGGATGTTCGGTCCTGGAAGGTTCCCATGGGCCGCGTCCGTCTTCGGACCTCTCGGAAGCGTCGTTCGATGGCGTTGGTGGTCCTGACCTGCTTGCGCTCGGCAAGGGTTGAGTATTGGAAGCAGGTGAGGAGGTCGTCGAGGTCGTTGCGCAGGCAGGCCACAGCCTTGGGGTAGGTCTTCTCCCAGGCATCGGCGAAGCGGCGCGCGGCGCTGAGCGCCTTGGGCCGGTTGGGGGCGTTCATGACGGCGTGGAGGCAGGCCTTGACAGCGTCCCGATCGGCCTTTCGCACCTTGTCGAGGACGTTCCTGATCTTGTGCGCCCAGCAGCGCTGCAGGGGGATGCCGGGATAGACGGTGGGTAGGGCGGCGATCAGGCCCTGGCCGCCGTCGGCACAGATCACCTCAAGGCCCTCTCCGGTGAGGCCGCGGCGGTGGAGATCGGTGAGGAAGCGCTCCCACGCGGCGGCGCTCTCGCTGGCGGCCAGACGGAAGTCGATGATCTCCTTCTTGCCGTCCGCGTGGATGCCCAGCGCCACCAGGACCGGGCGCTTCAGCGCGCCGGCGCCGGTCTTGCGCGCCAGCACCACGCCGTCGAGCATGAGCGCCTTGTAGCGGTTGGCGAGCGGGCGGGCATGGAAGGCCGCCACCGCCCCATCCAGGGTCTTGGCGACGCGGCTCACGGTCGAGGCCGAGACCCTGAGGCCTAGCACGAAGCCGGCCAGGATGGCGCGGTCGATCTCGGGCGCCCGCCGTGCATAGCTCTTCAGCACCTCGGTCGGACAGAAGCGCCGGGTGCGCGGCACGCTGAGCTCGATGTCGCCGAGCGCGCTCAACAGATGGCGCGGATAGGAGCCGTTGCGCCGGTCGCGCGTAGCGAGGCCGTCGAGACCGTCGAGCCAGTAATCGACCGCCTCGGCCATCCGGCCCTGGATGATCTCGGTCAGCGCCTGGCGGCCGAGCGGGCGGTAGCCCTCGCCCCATTCCAGACCGTCGGCTTGCATCTCCTTCACGACCGCAAAGGCCTTCGCTAGACTCTCAATCGTCGCAGTTCGCTGTGGCATCGGGGTGCTCCTGTTCGTGGCTGTTGGATAACCACAGGGAGTACCCCTTTCTCGCCTGACACATAATCACGCACGTCACCTCACGGGGCCCCCGCCTTGACAAGGCGGGGGCGCGCCCGCAGCCTTTCCGCCCCGCCTTCGCCACAGCCGCGTACATTGCCATGACAGACGAGACCCCCGCCGCGAGCGCGGCGCCCTTGCAGAGCCCGGCGCTGAGCCTCGCCGGCCGGGTGGCGATCGTGGCCGGCGCCGGCCAGACGCCGGGGCCGGTGATCGGCAACGGCCGGGCGACGGCGCTGCTCTTCGCCCGCGCCGGCGCGCACGTGATCGCGCTCGACCGCGACCGTGCCTCGGCCGAGGAAACCGTCGCCATGATCGCCGCCGATGCCAGCGGTCGTGACGGCGGCGGCGGCGAGGCGCTGGTCGCGGACGTGACCGAGGAGGAGGCGCTGATCGCGGCGGTTCGCGCCATCGTCGGCCGGCACGGGCGCATCGACGTGCTGCAGAACAATGTGGGCGTGGCCTATACCGGCGGGGATTCGCCGCTCGCGGACCTCGACGAGGCGAGCTTCGACCGGGTGATGGCGATCAACCTGCGCGGCACGGTGATGGCCTGCAAGCATGTCGTCCCGGTCATGCGCGACCAGGGCAGCGGCGTGATCACCAACATCTCCTCGATCGCAGCCGCGGTCGACTACAAGTCGGTGACCTACAAGGCGAGCAAGGCGGGCATGATCGCCTTCTCCCGCCAGCTGGCGCTGGACTGCGCGGCCGACGGCGTGCGCGTGAACGCCATCCTGCCGGGCTACATGGACACGCCCATGGCGGTGGACACCCAGGCACGCCGGACCGGCCGGCCGCGCCAGGAGATCGCCGACGCCCGCGACCGCACCGTGCCGCTCAAGGGCGGCATGGGCAGCGCCTGGGACGTGGCCCAGGCGTCGCTCTTCCTCGCCTCCGACGCCGCCCGCTTCATCACCGGCGTAGCGCTGCCGGTGGACGGCGGCACCATGGCCCGGATCGGCTGACGGGCGCTCCCGCGCCGGGGCGCCGGCCCCAGCTCAGTCGTTCCAGATCGGGTCCTTGAGCGTCGCAATGAAGGCGGCGTGCGCGGCCGCCTCGGCCTCGCTCGGCGCGTGCGGCCTGGGCGTGCGTGCGCGGGCGACACGGGGCGTCCCGGCGGCATCCGGCGCCGCCGCAGCCATCCGCTGCAGCCCGAGCGCCGGCTGACGGCCGCCGATCAGTTCCAGATAGACCTCGGTGAGGAGCGCGGCGTCGAGCAGCGCGCCGTGCTTCTCGCGCGCCGAGCGGTCGACCCCGAAACGCTTGCAGAGCGCATCGAGGCTGGCGGGTGCGCCGGGATATTTGCGCCGCGCCAGCGCCAACGTGTCCAGCGTGCGTGCCGGCGGGATGGGGGGCTTGCCGATCCGCTCCAGTTCGGCGTTGAGAAAGCCGAGATCGAAGGGGGCATTGTGCATGACCAGCTTCGCGTCGCCGATGAAGGCGAGCAGCGCGTCGGCCTCCTCGGCGAAGCGCCGGTGGCCCGAGAGGAAGGCGCGGGTGAGCCCGTGCACCCGCTCGGCGTCCTCCGGCATGTCGCGCTCGGGGTCGAGATAGCGCTGGAAGCTCTTGCCCGACGGGATGTGGTTGACCAGCTCGACCGCACCGACCTCGACGACCCGGTGGCCCTGCGCGGGCTCCAGGCCGGTGGTCTCGGTGTCGAGCACGACCTCACGCATGTCCGCCCCGCGTGTCCTGCCCCAGCGCCCCGGCCCAGCAGTGCGGCCAGCGGGCGCCGCTGAGCGAGGCGAGGCGCGCCGCCACCCGCCGGGCCGCGCGCCGCGAGGCCCGGCGGTCGAGCCCGGTGCGGATCACGAAATCGGCGCGCCGGCGCTTCTCCGCGTCCGCCATCTGGCGGGCGAGGATGGCGGCGAGGCGCGCCTCGGTCATCCGCGACCGCCCCAGCACCCGCGCCCGCTGCACGAAGGCCGGCGCCGACACCACCAGCGTCGCATCGCAGCGCGCCTCGCCGCCGGTCTCGAAGAGCAGCGGTACATCGAGCACCGCGAGGCGGCAGCCCCGCCGCCGGCTGGCCGCGAGGAAGCGCCGCTCGCCGGCGCGGACGAGGGGGTGCAGGATCGCCTCCAGGCGCGCCAGCGCCTCCGGGTCGGCGAAGACGCGCGCACCGAGCGCCCCCCGGTCGACCCCCGGCGCCCGGCCGGTGGCGTCGGTGGCGGCGTCGGCCGCATCGGGAAAGCGCGCGAGCACCGGCGCCACCCCGGCCCCGCCGGGCGCGAGCAGCCGGTGGACCGACGCGTCGGCGTCGTAGACCGCGGCGCCGCAGGCCCTGAGCGCGTCCGCCACCGTGGTCTTGCCCATGCCGATCGAGCCGGTGAGGCCGAGAACGACCATGGCCGCCGCCCCTCAGAGCCCTTGCGCCACGAAGGAGCGGAGCGCCGCCGTCGCCTCCGCCTCGGCACCGAACCACGCGGCGAAGCCGGGCCGCGCCTGATGGATCAACATGCCGAGCCCGTCCACCGCCCTGTGCCCCCCGGCGCGGGCCGCCTTCAGCAGGCCGGTCTCGAGCGGCGCGTAGACCAGGTCGTAGACGGCAGCCTCCGCCGGAAGCCGGCCGAGATCGAGATCCAGTGCCGGCCGGCCGACCTGGCCAAGCGTGGTGGTGTTGACCAGGAGGCCGCAGTCCGCAAGCACCGCCGCCCGCTCGCTCCAGGGGTGGGCGCAGACGGGAGCCCCGGCCGCCTCGGCCAAGGCCGCCGCACGCGCGGGCGAGCGATTGACGAGGCGAATGTCAGGGGCGCCCGCGCCGGCGAGCGCGTCCACCACCGCCCGCGCCGCGCCGCCCGCCCCCAGCACGGCGACCGGCGCCGCCGGCTCCCAGCACGGCGCCTCCTGCCGCAGGTGGCCGATGAAACCGTAGCCATCGCTGTTGTCGCCGTGGAGCGCGCCGTCCGCGCCGACCGTCACGGTGTTGACGGCACCGATGCGCCGCGCGGTCTCCGACAGCGTGTCCATGTGCGGGAGCGCGGCCTCTTTGTGCGGCGCGGTCAGGTTGCAGCCGCTGAAGCCCAGCGCCGGCAGCGCGGCGAGCGCCGCGGCGAGACGCTCGGGCCGGACGGCGAGCGGCAGATAGGCGCCGTCGATCCCCTTCTCCTCCAGCCAGTAGCCGTGGATGCGCGGCGAGCGCGAGTGCGCCACCGGCCAGCCCATGACCCCCGCCAGACGCGCAGCACCGGAGAGGATCATGTCCCGGCGAGCCCCTGCGCGCGCAGGAAGGCGAGAAGCGGCAGCAGCGGCAGGCCCAGCACGGCGAACCAGTCGCCGTCGATCTCCGCAAGAAGCTGGGCGCCCAGGCCCTCCGCCTCGTAGCTGCCGACGCAGCCGAGGATGCCCGCGCCCGCGCGCTCCAGATAACGCTCCAGAAAGGCGTCCGTGAAGGGCCGCATCGCGAGCTCGGGACAGGCCAGGCCGCACCACAGCTCGGTCTCGTCGCGGACCACGGAGACCGCCGTGACCAGGGTATGGCGGCGGCCCCTGAGCCGGCGCAGCTGCCCCCGCGCGTCGTCGATGTCGACCGGCTTGTCGAACCACTCCGTGCCGCAGACGAGGAGCTGGTCGGCGCCGACGACGAAGGCGCCCGGCGCCTCGGCGCTGACCCGCCGCGCCTTGAGGGCGGCGAGCGCCGGCGCGGTTGCCCTGCCCTCGGGGTCGCCGACCCGCATGGCGGCCTTGACCGCGCCCTCGTCCACCCGCGCCGGACGGACGGTGAAGGACAGGCCTGCCGCCCGCAGCATCGCCGCCCGCACGGCCGCCGCCGACGCAAGCACCAGCGGCCCGGCGCCGGCCGTGCCGGCAGACTCCGGGCCCGCATCGACCGTCGCCATGGGTCCGCCTTCCTCCCGCTTGGTCCCGTCCGGTCCCGCCGCGCCGCAGACTATACCCCACCCTCGCCGGGCTGGCCCGAGAGCGCCCGGCGGCCGTGGAGCTGCAGGATCGCGGCGGCGGTCTCCTCGATCGAGCGCTGGCTCACGTCGATCACCGGCCATGCCGCCTCGGCGAACAGGCGCCGCGCCTGCCTCACTTCCTCCTCGACCCGGAGCGGGTCGACATAGGCGGTCTCGCCGATCTCGCCGATCATCCGCATCCGGCTGCGGCGGACATCGACCAGCTGGTCGGGGTGGCAGGTGAGGCCGACCACCAGCGCATCCGTCGGCAGCATCAGTTCCGCCGGCAGGGGGCAACCGGGGACCACCGGCACGTTCGCCGCCTTGAGGCCGCGATTGGCGAGGTAGAAGCATGTGGGGGTCTTCGATGTCCGCGAGACGCCGACCAGCACGATGTCCGCCTCGCCGAGCGTCGCCGGCGCGCGCCCGTCGTCGTGCCCGAGCGCGTAGTTCATCGCCTCGATGCGCTTCAGATAGGCCGCATCCATCACATGCTGACGGCCGGGCTGGTTGCGGCTCTCGATCCCGAGAAAGCCGCTCAACGCGGCAATGACCATGTCGAGAAGGGGAATGCAGGGAACGTCGATGCGGCGGCATTCGTCGAACAGGAGGGTCCTGAGCGCCGGGTCGACCAGGGTGAACATCACCACGCCGGGCTCCGCCTCGACATGGGCGAGAACGCGGCGGAGCTGGCTCTCGGTGCGCACCAGCGACCACAGATGCTCGACCGCGTCCACGCCCTGGAACTGGGCGGCCGCCGCCCGCGCCACCGTGATGCAGGTCTCGCCGGTGGCGTCGGAGACCAGGTGCAGATGGAAGCTCCGCATGGGTTCGTTCAGGCCTCCTGGCTGCGCCGCCGTCACCGTACGCCGGCGGCATGGAATTGTGGAAAATGCCTGCGCGCGCCCGTTCCGGCCGCCATTCCTCCGCTTCTCCCCACCCTGCTCGACCCTTCCTGTCACAGGACCGTCACAACAGGGATAACGCCGGCGGCGGGGCCGCGTCCAGCGCTCCTCCACACACTTCCCGCTTTCATCCGCCGGCTCCGCCGCCGCAGGGACAAGGGCTCTCGCCGCTTTTCCCCCGCCGGCACGGCCTGCGCGAAGCCTGAGCGCCAATTCGGCAAAGACCGCTGAGGAACAAGCCAATCCCTGCGTCTACGCCGCCAACAACCACTACTACAACCCTTATCAATAGATATTTAATGAAGCTAGTCTGACAGTCGTGGGGAGAAGGGCGGATTCGTGAGCGCAGGGGCAGACGCCAAGCCGCTCATCGCGGCGTTCAGGGGGGAGGTGCAGCAGCGTCCGCCACTTTGGCTCATGCGCCAGGCGGGGCGCTACCTGCCGGAATATCGCGCGCTGCGGGCACGGGCGGGGTCCTTCCTCGATCTCTGCTACGACCCGGCGCTGGCGGCGGAGGCCAGTCTTCAACCGCTGCACCGTTTCGCCTTCGACGGGGCGATCCTGTTCTCGGACATCCTGGTGGTGGCCGAGGCGCTCGGGGTCAAGCTCTGGTTCGAGGAGGGGGAGGGACCGCGCCTCGAGCCGATCCGCGAGGGCGATGCCCTTCCGGTCTTCGATGCGGAGCGCCAGCGCCGCCATCTCGCGCCGGTCTACGAGGCGATGGAGCGGCTGGCGGCGACGGCGCCGGCAGGTGTGGCGGTGCTGGGCTTCGCCGGGGCGCCGTGGACCCTCGCCACCTACATGGTCGGCGGTGGCAGGAGCCGCGACTTTTCCGTCGTGAAGGGCTGGGCCTACCGCGACCCCCAAAACTTCGCCCGGCTGATCGGGACGCTGCGGGAAGCGGTCGCGGCGCACCTGATCGCGCAGCTCGACGCCGGCGCCGAGGCCGTGCAGATATTCGACAGCTGGGCGGGGGCGCTCGCCGAGGCGGAATTCGCGCGCTGGTGTATCGCGCCCGTGCGCCAGCTCGTGGCCGAGGTGAAGGCGGCGTACCCCGGCGTGCCGCTCATCGGCTATCCGCGCGGCGCCGCGCTTTCGTACGAACGCTTCGCGGCGGAGACCGGCGTGGATGCGGTCTCCATCGACAGCACGGTGCCGCCGGCCTGGGCGGCGGCACGGCTGCAGCCGCACTGCACGGTCCAGGGCAACCTCGATCCCGCGGCGCTGCTGGCCGGCGGCGCTGCGCTGCGGCGCGCCGCCGGCATCATCCTGGAGGCGCTCGGGCGCGGGCCCTTCGTCTTCAATCTCGGCGAGGGCGTTCTGCCCGCAACCCCGCCCGAGCACGTCGCGGCACTCTGCGACCTGGTGCACGCCTGGCCCGCCGGAGGCGCCCGATGAGGCGGGTGGCGGTCGTCCTGTTCAATCTCGGCGGGCCGGATGCGCCGGAGGCGGTGGAGCCCTTCCTGCGCAATCTGTTCCGGGACCCGGCGATCGTCCGGGCGCCGGGGCCGGTACGCTATCTGCTGGCCCGCTGGATCGCGCGCCGGCGCGGCCCGGAGGCGCGGGCGATCTACCGGAGGCTGGGCGGAGGCTCGCCGCTGCTTGCCGGGACCGAGGTGCAGGCGGCGGCGCTGCGCCGGGCGCTGGACGGCCTCGGCGCGGTCGAGGTCGCCGTCGCCATGCGCTACTGGCATCCGCTGAGCGACGCGGCGGCGCAGCGGGTCGCGGCCTTCCGGCCGGAGCGCATCGTGCTGCTGCCGCTCTACCCGCAGTTTTCCACAACCACGACGGCATCGTCGCTCGGCGCCTGGCGCAAGGCGGCGGCCGCAGCCGGCATCGCCGCGCCGACACGCGCGCTGTGCTGCTACCCGCAGGCCGAGGGGCTGGTGGAGGCCCATGCGGCGCTGATCGAGCCCCTGCTGGACGCGGCGACGGCCGCACACTCCCGCCCCCCGAGGCTCCTCTTCTCCGCCCACGGCCTGCCGCAGAGCGTGGTCGCCCGGGGCGATCCCTACCAGTGGCAGGTGGAGGAGACGGCGCGGCGCATCGTCGCCCGCCTCGGCCGCGCGGGTCTGGACTGGACGCTCTGCTACCAGAGCAAGGTCGGGCCGATGGCCTGGCTGGAGCCCTCGACCGTGGCGGAAATCGAGCGCGCCGGCCGTGACCGGGTGCCTGTCGTGGCGGTGCCGATCGCCTTCGTCTCCGAGCACAGCGAGACCCTGGTGGAGCTCGACGTCACCTGCCGCGCACACGCGGAGCGGGTGGGCGTGCCGGCCTACCACCGGGTGCCGGCGCCGGGCACCCATCCGTCGTTCATCGCGGCGCTCGCCACTCTCGTGCGCGGCGCCCTCGCTGCCATGGATGCGGCAGGCGCAGGCGGCGCCGCCCTCGACTCCGGCGCGGGCGGGCGGCTCTGCCCGGCCGGCCACAGAGGCTGCCCGCTGGCGGCCGGGTAATGGCCGACGATCTTCACACCTGGTTGCGGGCGCTCCACGTGATCGCGGTGATCGCCTGGATGGCGGGGATGCTCTACCTGCCCCGGCTCTACGTCTACCACGCGGGCGCGCAGCCGGGCTCCGAGCTCTCGGAGACTCTGAAGGTGATGGAGCGGCGCCTGCTCAGGGCGATCGTCAATCCGGCCATGGTGGCGAGTTTCGGCTTCGGCGGCGCCCTGCTCGCCCAGCCGGGCACGGTCGACTGGTCGGGCGACATATGGATCTATCCCAAGCTCGCCCTGGTGGCGCTGCTGGCCGCGTTCCACGGGCTGCTCGCCCGCTGGCGCCGGGACTTCGCCGGCGACCGCAACCGCCGCAGCGCGCGCTTCTACCGCAGGGCGAACGAGGTGCCGACGCTTGCCATGATCGGCATCGTCGTGCTGGTTATCGTCAGGCCCTTCTGAGCGGGCGGGAGCGTGAGCGATGGCGGGTGAGCCGGGAGTCCTGTCGAGCACCGCGATCGGCGCGCTGATCGAGCAGGGCGCGGTCAGCGCCGATCTGCCGGTGGGCGCGGCCCAGATTCAGCCGGCGAGCCTGGATCTGCGGCTCGGGCCGAAGGCGTACCGGGTGCGCGCGAGCTTCCTGCCCGGCCGCGAGAGCGTGGGCGCGAAGATTGCGCGCTTAGGCATGCACGAGATCGACCTCGCGCCCGGCGCCGTGCTGGAGCGGGGCTGCGTCTACATCGTGCCGCTGATGGAGAGGCTGGCGCTCGCGCCCGACATCGCGGCCCATGCCAACCCCAAGAGCTCCACCGGGCGGCTCGACATCTTCACCCGCCTCATCGCCGACGAGGCCCACGAATTCGACCGGGTGCGGCGCGGCTACCGGGGGCCGCTCTATGCCGAGGTCTCGCCGCGCACCTTCAGCATCGTGGTCCGCGCCGGCAGCCGGCTGAACCAGCTCCGCTTCAAGCGGGGCGCGCCGGGCTATTCCGAGCGCGCGCTGGAGCGCCTGCACGCCGAGCGCCGGCTGATCGAAGGCGAGGTCGCGCGCGGCGGCTTCGCCGGCGGCCTGCCGCTCAGCGTCGACCTCTCGGGCGTCGGTGGCGGCGCTGGCGGCGGCCTCGTGGGCTGGAAGGCGAAGCGCCACACCGACCTGATCGACCTCGACGCCGTCGGCCGCTACGATCCGGCCGAATTCTGGGAGCCGATCGCGCGGCCCTCCGGCGGCGGGGTGATCCTCAACCCGGACGACTTCTACATCCTGGCCTCGAAGGAATCGGTGCGCATCCCACCGGACCATGCGGCGGAGATGGTGGCCTACGACACGCTCGTCGGCGAGTTCCGCGCGCACTATGCGGGCTTCTTCGATCCGGGCTTCGGCCATGACGAGGCCGGCGCCGGCGGCACCCGCGCGGTGCTCGAGGTGCGCTCCCACGACGTGCCCTTCGTGATCGAGGACGGCCAGACCATCGGCCGGCTCCTCTTCGAGCCCCTGACCGAGCGCCCGGTCGCACTCTACGGCCGGGGGATCGGCTCCTCCTACCAGCGCCAGGGGCTGGCGCTCGCCAGGCAGTTCAGGCAGCCCTCGCTCGATCCCGCCGTTTCGGCCTGACCGGCCGGCGCGCGCCTACAGCCGAATCTTCGTTTGACTCCGGCGAAGGGCAGCCGATAGGGTAGGCCAAGCGCCCGACGGAACGGGCGGGTGATCTCTCCGCCCGCCGCCGGCGCATCTCTCGAAAAAGTCATCCGCCGATCCTCACCGGGTTTGTGCCGCTCACGTGCCGCCGTCCGGCGGCGCTCATCCTCCGCCCCACAACGGCAGTCCCCGCCATGCATCTGCAAGAGCTCAAGACCCAGACCCCGACTCAGCTGATCGACTACGCCGAAGAGCTCGAGATCGAGAACGCGAACTCGATGCGCCGCCAGGACCTGATGTTCGCGATCCTGCGGCAGCTCGCCGAGAACGACCAGGCGATCTTCGGCTCGGGCGTGCTCGAGACCCTGCAGGACGGTTTCGGTTTCCTGCGCTCGCCGGAGTCCAACTATTTGCCCGGCCCCGACGACATCTATGTGAGCCCGAGTCAGATCCGCCGCTTCGGCCTGCGCACGGGCGACACGCTGGAGGGCCAGATCCGCGCGCCGCGCGACGGCGAGCGCTATTTCGCCCTGCTCAAGCTCAACAACATCAATTTCGACCCGCCGGAGAGCCTGCGCCACAAGGTCAATTTCGACAATCTGACGCCGCTCTACCCCGAGCAGCGCTTCAGCATGGAAGTCCCCGACCCCACGCGCAAGGACACCACCAGCCGCATCCTCGACATCGTGGCGCCGCTCGGCAAGGGGCAGCGGGCGCTGATCGTGGCCCCGCCGCGCACCGGCAAGACCATGATGCTGCAGAACATCGCGCACTCGATCGAGGAGAACCATCCCGAGGCCTACCTCATCGTGCTGCTGGTGGACGAGCGGCCCGAGGAGGTCACGGACATGGACCGCTCGGTGAAGGGCGAGGTGGTGAGCTCGACCTTCGACGAGCCGGCCACGCGCCATGTCCAGGTCGCCGAAATGGTGATCGAGAAGGCGAAGCGCCTGGTGGAGCACAAGCGCGACGTGGTGATCCTGCTGGATTCGATCACTCGGCTGGCGCGCGCCTACAACACCGTGGTGCCGTCCTCGGGCAAGGTGCTGACGGGTGGCGTGGACGCGAACGCGCTGCAGCGGCCCAAGCGCTTCTTCGGCGCCGCCCGCAACATCGAGTTCGGCGGCTCGCTCACGATCATCGCCACGGCGCTGATCGACACCGGCTCGCGCATGGACGAGGTGATCTTCGAGGAGTTCAAGGGCACCGGCAACTCGGAGATCATCCTGGACCGCAAGCTCGCCGACAAGCGCACCTGGCCCAGCATGGACATCGCCCGCTCCGGCACCCGCAAGGAGGAGCTGCTGGTTGACAAGGCGACGCTCGCCAAGATGTGGGTGCTGCGCCGCATCCTCTCGCCGATGGGCACGGTGGACGCCATGGAGTTCCTGGTCGACAAGCTCAAGACGACCAAGACCAACGAGGATTTCTTCGCCTCGATGAATACGTAGGCCGGCCGCTCGGCCCGGCCACCGAGCTCGTGAACACGCGCTCCACGGGACACCCCCCAGCGCGGGAAGCGCGACCACACAGAGCATGATAAGAATATACCGGCCCCCACGGGCGCCGAAGGAGCCGGGGCGCGGCCCGAACCATTAGCTAGACAATAAAAACGCCGGCCGACCCACTAAATCACTGATGTTGTTCATAAATATATCGAGCCGGCCTTGTCGCCTCAAGGGCTTCGGGCGGCGCGCCTGGCGAGCGCCGCAGGCGTGCCGCTCAGGCGCGCGGGAGGGCTCGCAGGCGGCCGATGAGCGAGTCGAGTTGTTCCGGATCCCGATAGGCAATCGTGAGGCGGCCGCCCTTGCCGCGCGCGGCGCTGGCGATGGTGACCTTGAGGCCGAGCGCGCGGCTGAGGTCCTTCTGCAGCGCCGTGACGTTGGGGTCGCCCGTGCGCGCCGCCGCTGCTGCCTTGGCCTGTCCGGCGCGGCGCACCAGGGCCTCGGTCTGGCGCACGGTGAGGCCGAGCCGCACCACCGTCTTCGCGAGTTCCGCCGGGTCGGCGGCAGCCAGCAGCGCCCGCCCGTGACCGGCGCTCAGCGTGCCGTCGGCGATCAGGTCCTGCACCGGCGCGGGCAGGTCGAGGAGGCGGACCATGTTGGCCACATGGCTGCGCGACTTGCCCAGCGCCTGGGCCACGTCCTCCTGGCGGTGGTCGAACTCCCGGATCAGGCGGCGGTAGGCGGCGGCTTCCTCCAGCGCGCCCAGGTCGCGGCGCTGCAGGTTCTCGACGAGGGCGATCTCGATGCTCTCGGCATCGCTGAGGTGGCGCACCAGCGCCGGCAATTCGTGGAGGCCCGCCCGCTGCGCCGCCCGCCAGCGCCGCTCGCCGGCGACGATCTGATAGGGTGTGTCCCCGCCATCGGCCGGCCGCACCACCAGGGGCTGCACGATTCCCTTCTCGCGGATCGAGGCGGCGAGGCTCTCGATCTCCGCCTCGTCGAAGCGCTGGCGCGGCTGATTCGGATGCGGCGCCAGATGCTCGATGGGGATGGAGAGCAGCGCGCCTTCCCGCGCGCCGGGGCCGCCTTGCTCCATGGTTTCGCCGAGCAGGGCGGCGAGGCCCTTGCCGAGGCCGCGGGCGCCAGGCTGGCTGGCGGGGTCGGGTGTCATGCTGCGCTCTCCCTCATGCTTCGCTCGCGCCGGAGCAGCTCGCCCGCGAGGTGGGCATAGGCCTGGGCGCCGGGGCAGCGGAAGTCGTGGAGCAGGACGGGCACGCCGTAGGACGGCGCCTCGGAGACGCGGACATTGCGCGGGATGATGGTGTCGCAGACCGTATCGCCCAGATGGGCCCGCACGTCGTCGCGGACCTGGGCGGCGAGGTTGATGCGCTTGTCGTACATGGTGAGCACGACGCCCTGGATGCGGAGCGCCGGGTTGAACGCGGCGCGGACACGCTCGACGGTACTCAGGAAATGGATCAGCCCGTCGAGCGGGAAGAACTCGCACTGCACCGGCACCAGCACTGCGTCCGCCGCGACGAGCGCGTTGACCGTGAGCATCCCCAGCGCCGGCGGGCAGTCGATCAGCACATGGCCGAGGCCGCCGCCGAGGGCGCCGTCCCGGGCGAGCGCCGGCGCCAGCGCCTCCTTCAGGCAATGCTGGGGGCGGGCGCTGCCGGCCAGCTCGATCTCGGCGGCGGCGAGGTCGCGGGTGGTCGGCACGACGGAGAGCCCCGGCACCGCTGTCCGCCGCGTCGCGGCGGCGAGCGGCGTACCCTGCAGCAGCTCGTAGCAGCCCGGCGCGCGCCCCGCCTGCGGGATGCCGAGGCCGGTGCTGGCGTTCCCCTGCGGGTCGAAGTCGAGGAGCAGCACGGGCCGCCCGGCCGCCGCCAGCGCGGTGCCGAGGTTGATGGCGGTGGTGGTCTTGCCGACGCCGCCCTTCTCGTTGGCGATGGCGACGATCCGGGGCCGCCCCCGTGCGCCTTGCGCGCCGGGTTCGGAGGCGGCGGCCTCAGAGGCGGGGGCCTCAGGGGCGGCGGCGTTCGACATCGCTGAGTCTCAAGATACGCGCCTCCGCCGCCGTGCGGCTGGGAACGATCTCTGCCCGGAAGTCCCAGCGCAGGCGGGCTGCCTTCAGCTCGCTCCGGTAGCGCCGTCCCTTCGGGAATATACAACATGTATGGGAGTCCAGCACAGGGAAAACAAGACCTAGCAGGTCGACCAGCGGCGCGCAGGCGCGGGCCGTGACCGTGCCGCAGGGCGCGAGCCTCCGTTGCACCGCCGGGTCCTCGAGCCGGCCCTCGATCACCGAGACCGCCGTGCCGGTGGCGGCCGCGACCTCGCGCAGGAAGGCGCAGCGCTTGCCGTTGGCTTCGACCAGGGCGACCCGGCGTTCGCGGTCCAGGATCGCGAGCACCATGCCGGGAAAGCCTGCGCCGCTGCCGACATCGACGGTCTGCCCCGCCGCGTCCGCCGCGAGCAGGGGGGCGAGTTGCGCCGAATCGAGGAAGTGACGGGTCCAGAGGGCCGGCAGCGAGGCGCTCGAGACCAGGTTCGTGCGCCGCTGACGCCGGCGCAGAAGGGACTCGTAGATGTCGAGCCGCGCGCGTGTTTCACGTGAAACATCGCGCCGGAAGGCCTCGCCCGGCTCCATCCGCCCTACCGGCGCCCGGCCTCCGCCGCGCTCTTGCGCACATCGGTCTTGCGCACGTGGGCGAGCAGCGCCGTCAGCGCCGCCGGCGTCACCCCCGGCACCCTTCCTGCCGCGCCCAGCGTTGCCGGGCGTGCGGCGACGAGCCGCTGGCGCATCTCGTGGGAGAGGCCGCCGACGCGGTCGAAGCGGAGGTCCCTCGGCAGCCTGAGCGCCTCGTCCCGGCGGAAGGCGGCGATGTCGGCCTCCTGCCGCTCCACATAGCCCCGATAGTGGGCGTCGTTCTCCAGCGCACGGACGATGCTCCGGTCAAGCGCCGCCAGCGCCGGCCACAGCGCCGTCAGCGATTCGAAGCTCACGGCCGGATAGCCGACCAGCTCGCGCGCCGTGCGCCGGCGCCCGTCCCGGTTCACCGGGACCCCGTGGCGCCTGAGCCTGTCGGGGGTGGCGTCGAGCGAGTCGAGCAGGCGCTCGGCCCGCTCCAGCGCCGCACTACTGGCGGCGAAGCGCTGCGCCCTGGCGCGGCCGACGCAGCCGGCGTCGATCCCGCGCCGGGTGAGCCTGCGGTCGGCGTTGTCGGGCCGGAGCCTCAGCCGGTATTCGGCCCTGGAGGAGAACATGCGGTAGGGCTCGCTCACCCCTTGCGTCACCAGATCGTCGATCAGCACGCCGATATAGCCGTCGGCGCGGTCGAGGGTGAACGGCGCGGACCCGCCGGCCGCCCGCGCGGCGTTGATGCCGGCGACGATGCCCTGGGCCGCGGCCTCCTCGTAGCCGGTGGTGCCGTTGATCTGGCCCGCCAGATAGAGCCCGGCGACGCGTGCGCTCTCCAGCGCCGGACCGAGCTCGCGCGGGTCCACATGGTCGTACTCGATGGCATAGCCGGGCCTGAGCAGATCTGCCCGCTCCAGCCCCGGAATCGTCGCCACCAGCGCCCGCTGCACGTCTTCGGGCAGCGCGGTCGAGATGCCGTTGGGATAGACCGTGTGGTCGTCGAGGCCCTCCGGCTCCAGGAAAATCTGGTGGGAGGAGCGGTCGGCGAAGCGCACCACCTTGTCCTCGATCGAGGGGCAGTAGCGGGGGCCGCGGCTTATGATCGCGCCCGAATAGATGGGCGAGCGCGCGAGGTTGCGACGGATCAGGTCGTGGCCCGCCGGCCCGGTGGCGGTGATGTGGCAGCGCACCTGCGGCCTGGCGATGGCATCGGTGAGGAAGGAGAAGGGCTCGGGCGGCACGTCGCCCGCCTGCGCCGCCAGTCCCGTCCAGTCGATGGTGCGGCCGTCCAGCCGGGGCGGCGTGCCGGTCTTCAGCCGGCCGAGGCGGAAGCCGAGCCGTTCCAGGGTGAGCGCGAGGCCGGTCGCCGGCGCATCGCCCACGCGCCCCGCCGGAATCCGACGCTCGCCGATATGGATGAGGCCGCGCAGGAAGGTGCCGGTGGTGAGCACCACCCTGGGCGCCGAGATCGGCGTTCCGTCCCCCAGCACCACGCCTCGCGCCTGGGGCCGGGCGCCGGCGCGGACGCGGGCATCGAGCGCCAGGTCCTCGACCGTGCCCTCGCGGATCGTGAGCGTCGGCTGGGCGTCGAGCGCCGCCTGCATGGCCGCCCGGTAGAGCGCGCGGTCCTGCTGCGCGCGCGGGCCCCGCACCGCCGGCCCCTTGCTGCGGTTGAGCACGCGGAACTGGATGCCCGCCGCGTCGGCGACACGGCCCATGAGCCCGTCGAGCGCATCCACCTCGCGCACCAGCGTGCCCTTGGCGAGGCCGCCGATCGCCGGGTTGCACGACATCGCGCCGATGGTGGCGCGCTTCTGGGTAATGAGCAGGGTCGCGGCGCCAACGCGCGCGGCTGCCGCCGCGGCCTCGCAGCCGGCGTGCCCGCCCCCGATCACGATCACATCGAAGCGCCTGGCGTCACCCATGGCCGCCCTCCCGCGCGCCGTCTCCAAGGCCGGTCTCGCCCCGACGGCGCCCCCTATAGGCCGGACTCCCGCACGGGTAAAGCGCTAACCCGGATTTCTCACCATGGTCACGGTCTGCGTCGCGTCCAGGCGTTCGATCCGCAAGGAGCGGGCCGAAAAGCGTATCAGGGAATACGGTTGAGGCCCGCGACGCTGCGGGCGGGCGCCTGGGCGCGACCCGAAGGGCGGCGCTTTCCGGCCGACAGCGGGCGTCAAGCCGCTTGCCCGATGCCCCACATCGCGCTGCGCGGCTTTCCTACTCTGTCGGCCGGAAAGCGCCGCGCAGACCATGACCCTGGTGAGAAAGCCGGGCTAAGCGCCGGGCGCTGCGCTCATTTGCCGATGCAGAAATCGCGGAAGACGAGGTCGAGCACGGCCTCCACGTCCACGTGCCCGGTGATGCGGCCGAGCGCGCGCGCCGCGAGACGCAGCTCCTCGGCCAGGCGCTCGTCGGCCGGCCCGGCGATGGCGCGGGCGAGCGCCGCCCGGCATTCGGCGACGGCCTGCCGGTGCCGCGTCCGGGTGAGGGCAGGGGCGCCGCCGGCCGGGTAGCGCCGCGCGATCTCGTCCGCCAGCGTCTCCAGCAGCGCCTCGATGCCGGCGCCGCTGAGGCAGGAGACCGCGCAGACCCTGGTGCCGCCGATGGCGGCGGGCGCGGGGGCGGGGCGCGCGAGGAGATCGGTCTTGTTCAGCACCGGCAGCGCCGCCTCGCCCAGCAGGGCCGCGCTCGGGGCATCGACCTCGGGCCAGAGCGCGCCGTCGAAGACGACCAGGGTGAGATCGGCGCTCGCCGCCCGGTCGAGCGCGCGGCGCACGCCTTCGCTCTCGATCTCGTCGCGGCTCTCGCGCAGGCCCGCCGTGTCGGCGAGGGTGAGGGGCCAGCCGGCGAGGTCGAGGCGCACCTCCACGACATCGCGGGTGGTGCCGGCGCGGGCCGAGACGATGGCCGCCTCCCTCCCCGCCAGGCGATTGAGAAGACTGGATTTTCCGGCGTTGGGCGCGCCCACGATGGCGATGGTGAAGCCTGAGCGCAGGCGCTCGCCGCGCCGCGCATCGTCGAGATGGGCGGCGATCTCCGCCTCCAGCGCCGCGAGGCGCGTGCCGGCCGCCGCCAGGGGATCGCTTCCCAAGTCCTGGTCCGAAAAATCGATGGCGGCCTCGGCATGGGCCATCGTCTCCATGAGGCGCGCGCGCCAGCCGTCATAGAGGCGATGCAGCCCGCCTTCCATCTGGGTGAGCGCCTGGCGGCGCTGGGCCTCGGTCTCGGCAGCCACCAGGTCGGCGATGCCCTCGGCTTCCGTCAGGTCGAGGCGGCCGGCCTCGAAGGCGCGCCGGGTGAACGCGCCGGGCTCGGCGGGGCGCAGGCCGGGCAGCGCCGCGAACGCGCCCAGGAGCGAATCGAGAACCGCGGGGCCGCCATGGACGTGGAACTCCGCGACATCCTCGCCGGTGGCGCTGGCGGGGCCCGGGAACCAAAGCGCCAGTCCCCGGTCGATCGGCTCGCCCGTATCGGGCGCACGGAAGCGGCGGAACGCCGCCTCGCGCGGCCTGGGCAAGGGCTGGCCGCCGATCCGCAGGAGCGCGTCTCTTGCGGCGGGGCCCGAAACGCGGATCACCGCGATCGCGGCGCGGCCGCCGCCGCTGGAAAGCGCGAAGATGGTGTCGCCGCTCATGGCGCCGACGGTTCGACCCTGCGCCGGCCGGCGGCCGGCCGGTAGCGGATCAGGCGCCGGCGGGCGCCGCCGCGCCCGGCGCGTCTGCCTCGGCCGCCTCGTCGGGGAGCGGCCGGTCCGGCATCAGCATGAGCCGCTCGACCCGGCCGCCGCCCACGAGATGGGTCTCGACGATCTCGTCCACGTCCGCCACCGTCCGCGCCGTGTACCAGACGCCCTCGGGATAGATCACCATGGTGGGCCCGAACTCGCAGCGGTCGAGGCACTGGCTCGCATTGATGCGCACGCCGTCGAGGCCGCGCTGCCTGGCACGCGCCTTCATGTGCGCACGCAGCTTGACCGAGCCGCGCGCGCTGCAGCAGCCGCGCGGATCGTCGGGCGCGCGGGTGTTGACGCAGCAGAAGACGTGGGCCCGGTAGTAGAGCGGCGGGTCCGGGCGGCTCATCCGCGTCCGCCTCCGCCCCCACCCTTGGGCGCCGCCCCGCCGGCCTCGCCGAATCCCTCCCAAAACGCCTTCTGCATGGCCTCGAAGCCCTTGAGTCCGCCGGGAAGCCAGGATTTCAGCAGCGCTTCCGGGTCAATGGCGCCGACGGCTTCGGCGATGCGCGCCTCCAGCCCCTTGGCCATGGCGGCGTGGGCCGCCGTCAGGTCCGGCATCCCGCAGAAGGCGCGGGCCTCCTCCGGCGTGCAGTCGATCTCGATCTTGACCTTCATGGGGACCTCGCTCGCCGCGCCGCCCGCGAGACGGCGGGCCGGACCATACCGCGCCGGCCTGCCCTTGAACAGGCCCCGTCTCCGCGCCGGTCTGTGATCGCATGGCGGGCCGCGCGCGAGCCCCGCCGTTGCGAGATATATTGATTGACATCTGCAAAACGCATGATATGCATGTGCAACACGCAGATTTGAAACGGGATATCGGGCATGATCTTCGCCGAACCCACCTTGTCGAGGGAAGACCGCAAGGTGCTGGATATACTGGAGGGGCAGAGGCGCCGCCTGAGACTCGCCACGCAGCACAACCCGCGCCGCTGGCACGGGACCCTGCGGCAGAGCACGTTCGCGCGCCTGATCCAGGGCTCGAACGCCATCGAAGGCTACAACGCCACGATGGATGAGGCCATGGCGGCCGTGGAAGACGAGCCTCCGCTCGACGAAAAGACTGAAACCTTGCGCGCACTCGATGGTTACAGGACCGCCATGACTTGTATCATGCAGGCCGCGGTAGATCCCTATTTCGAATTCAGCAGACAGTTTCTCAAGAGCCTGCATTTCATGATGACCGAGTTCGATCTGTCGGCGCATCCGGGGCAATGGCGACCCGGCGCCGTTCGCGTCGTCGACAACGAAACCGGCGCCATTGTCTATGAAGCGCCGGAGGTCGAAGCGGTCGACCCTCTCATGCGCGCGCTGGTCGACCATCTGGATCGCAAGAGCCATCAGTCCGTCGTCGTTGCCGCCGCAATGGCGCATCTGAATTTGACCATGATTCATCCGTTCAGGGACGGAAACGGCCGGATGGCGAGAGCGCTCCAGACATTGGTCCTCGCGCGAGAGGGCTTGATTCACCCACTCTTTTCAAGCATCGAAGAATGGCTGGGGCGCAACACCCAGGACTATTACAGCGTTCTCGCCGAAGTCGGGGAAGGCGCGTGGAATCCCTCGAACAGTGCACTGCCATGGGTCAAGTTTTGCCTCAAGGCCCATTATCAACAGGCCAATACATTGATCCGCCGCAATGAAGAATATGGGGCCGTTTTCGACAGCATTGAAAGACTCATTGAGCGAGAGGGGTTGAATGAAAGAATGACGGTTCCGCTCTTCAATGCCGCGCTGGGTGTAAGGGTGACGAATTCGAGGTATCAGAAAGAAACGGGGGAGAGCGTCCATGTCTCCGGACGCGACCTCAAGGCGTTGGCGGACTTGGAGATTCTCACCCCGATTGGCGAAAAACGGGGCCGATATTATAGGGCCGGCCAGGCGTTGAGAGAGGCGAGAGACAGGGCAAGGCGCGACAGGACTGTACAAGACCCTTACGCGTTGCCGGCGGTATCGTCTGACGCGGGTCCTCGCCTGCCGGGACTTTGATCGGCCACCGGGCCACCGGGCCACCGGGCCGCCGGGCTGGCGGCGGCGGGGGCGGCGCCCTATGCTGCAACCGAGGCCGCTCCGTCCCCCTGCCGCGCGGCCCGCTACCTCACGGGAAGGGCCATGAGCGAGAACCGGCTCGGCGCGGAGACCAGCCCCTACCTCCTGCAGCACCGCGACAATCCGGTCCACTGGCGCCCGTGGGGGGCCGACGCGCTGGCCGAGGCGAAGGCGGCCGACAAGCCGATCCTGCTCTCGGTGGGCTATTCCGCCTGCCACTGGTGCCATGTCATGGCCCATGAGAGCTTCGAGGACGACGAGACCGCCGGGCTGATGAACCGGCTCTTCGTCAACATCAAGGTGGACCGGGAGGAGCGCCCCGACCTCGACACCATCTACCAGCGGGCGCTGGCGCTCATGGGCCAACAGGGGGGCTGGCCGCTCACCATGTTTCTGACGCCCGGGGCCGAGCCCTTCTGGGGCGGCACCTACTTCCCGCTGGAGCCGCGCTTCGGCCGGCCCGGCTTCAAGGACGTGCTGCGCCTGATCGAGCAGACCTACCGCAACGATCGCGAAAAGGTGGACAAAAACAGAACATCTCTGGTAGAAGCCTTGCAGGGACTCGCCCGCAGCAGGCCGGGCGACGCCGTGACGGACGCACAAACCGAGAACATAGCGCGGACGCTGCTGCGAGAGGTGGATGGAAGGCACGGCGGCATTGGCGGCGCGCCGAAGTTCCCGCAATGTTCTATGTTGGAGCTGCTCTGGCGCAGCTACCACCGGACCGGGTCGCTGCTGATGAAGACCGCCGTGGTGCTGAGCATGGAGCGCATGTGCCAGGGCGGCATCTACGACCATCTCGGCGGCGGCTTCGCCCGCTACTCTACCGACGAGCGCTGGCTGGCGCCCCACTTCGAGAAGATGCTCTACGACAACGCCCAGCTCCTCGACCTTCTCTGCCATGTCTGGCAGGAGACGGGCGAGCCGCTCTTCGCCGCCCGCGCCGCCGAGACCGCGGCCTGGGTGCTGGGCGAGATGCGCACCGGGGAAGGGGCGTTCGCCAGCGCGCTCGACGCCGATTCCGAGGGCGAGGAGGGCAAGTTCTACGTCTGGGACGAGGCCGAGGTCGACGCGGTTCTGGGCGCGGATGCGGCCTACTTCAAGGCCGTCTACGACGTGAGCGCGGGCGGCAACTGGGAGGGGAAGACGATCCTCAACCGGCTCACGCCGCTTGGCAACGACGAGGCGCCGGACGAGGCCCGCCTCGCCCGGATGCGCACGCTGCTGCTGGCCCGCCGCGCAGGCCGGGAGCGGCCCGGCTGGGACGACAAGGTGCTCGCCGACTGGAACGGCCTGATGATCGCGGCCCTCGCCAATGCCGCCACGGTCTTCGGCGAGCCGGCCTGGCTCGAGGCCGCACGGGAGGCCTTCGACTATGTGGCCGGCCCCATGGCGGCCGGCGAGCGGCTCCGCCACGCGGCCCGCCACGGCCGCGCCAAGGACATCGAGTTCCTCGACGACTATGCGGAGATGGCCCGCGCTGCGCTGATGCTGGCGGAAGCCACCGGCGACGACGCCTATCTCGCCCGCGCCCGCGCCTGGGTCGGGGTGCTCGACGAACACTACTGGGACGCGGCCGAGGGCGGCTATTTCTACGCGCCGGACGACGGCGAGGCGAACATCAGCCGCACCAAGACGGCCCATGATTCGGCGACGCCCGCCGGCAACGGCACCATGGTGGGCGTGCTCGCGCGTCTCCACCACCTCACCGGAGAGGCGGCCTACCGGGAGCGCGCCGAGGCGCTGGTGAAGGCGTTCTCCGGCGAGCTGGAGCGGAATTTTTCGCCGCTCGCGACCCTCGCCAATAGCAGCGAAACATTGCGCCGCGCGGTCCAGGTCGTGGTGTGCGGGGCGCGTGCGGACGCAGGCACCCAGGCGCTGCTGGACGCCGTGTATGCCGTGAGCCTGCCCAACCGGGTGCTGAGCATGCTCGCGCCGGGGGATGCGCTGCCGGCCGGCCACCCGGCTGCCGGCAAGGGGCTGCACGAGGGCAGGCCCACGGCTTACGTCTGCGTCGGTCCCGTCTGCTCGCTGCCCGTGACCGAAGCGGCGGAACTGCGGGCCGCTCTCGCCGCTGCCGCCGCCGCGCCGGCCGAAGGCTGAGGCCGGTGGCCGCCGCCCGCTGCACCGTAGACAGCCCCGTCGGCCCGCTTACCATCGCGGCCGAGGACGGCGCGATCGTTGCCGTGGGCTTCGCTGCCGGCGGCGGCCCACGCCCGAATGGCGGTGTGCTGGCGGAGGCCGCGCGCCAGCTTACGGAGTATTTCGCCGGCACGCGCCGCGCCTTCGACTTGCCGCTCGCGCCCGCCGGCAGCCCCTTTCGCCTCCGGGTCTGGGCGGCCATGCAGTCCATTCCCTATGGCGAGACCATGAGCTACGGCGCCCTCGCCCGTGCGCTGGGCACCGCGCCCCGCGCGGTCGGCGGGGCCTGCGGGGCCAATCCGATCGCCCTCATCGTCCCCTGCCACCGCGTCGTCGGCGCGGACGGCGCGCTCGGCGGGTTCTCCGGCGGCGCCGGCTGTGATACCAAGCGCCACCTGCTCGCCCTCGAAGGCGCGCTGCCGCCGGCCGCTTCGGCCTGAGGCAGCCGCGGCCGGGCGGGCGCCCTCGACAGGAGACGGAGAATCATGGTCAAGGCGGTGCGGATGCACGAGGCCGGCGGGCCCGAGGTGCTGCATTACGAGGATGTGGCGCTGCCCGAGCCCGGCCCCGGCGAGGCGCTGGTGCGCCACGAGGCGATCGGCCTCAACTATATCGACGTCTATCACCGCACCGGCCTCTACCCGGTGCCCTCGCTGCCGTGGACCATCGGCATGGAAGGCGCGGGCACGGTCGAGGCGGTGGGCAACGGCGTGAGCAAGGTTGCCGCCGGTGCGCGCGTGGCCTATGCCAGCCCGCCGCCGCCCGGCGGCTATGCCGAGGCCCGCGTGATGCCGGCGTCGGCGCTGGTGGAACTCCCCGCCGACATCGGCTTCGAGCAGGGCGCGGCGATGATGCTGCAGGGCATGACCGTGGAATATCTGATCCGCCGCACCTATCCGGTGAAGGCGGGCGACACCGTGCTGGTGCACGCCGCCGCCGGCGGGGTCGGGCTGATCCAGTGCCAGTGGCTCAAGCATCTGGGCGCGACGGTGATCGGCACCGTGGGCTCGGAGGAGAAGGCGGCACTTGCCCGCACCCATGGCTGTGACCACCCGGTCCTCTACCGGACGGAGGACTTCGCCGCGCGGGTGATGGAGATCACCGACGGCCAGGGCGTGCCCGTCGTCTACGATTCGATCGGCGCTGACACGCTGGAAGGCTCGCTCAAGAGCCTCGCGCGGCTGGGCGTGCTGGCGAGCTTCGGCAACGCCTCCGGCCCGATCACCGCCTTCAACCTGGCCCAGCTCGCGCCGAAGAGCGCCTACATCACGCGGCCCACCCTCTTTGGCTACAACGCGACGCGGGCGGAGCTGGAGGACTCGGCCGGTGCCCTCTTCGAGGTCGTGCGCGCGGGCGCCGTCAGGATCGAGATCCACCAGACCTACCCGCTCGCCGACGCCGCCCAGGCGCACCGCGACCTGGAGGCCCGCAAGACCACGGGCTCGACCATCCTGGTCCCCTGACAGTCGACCGGAAGGCATGTCGCAACATCGGCGACAGGAAAAGTCTCGATTGGAGGATCGTGCGGTCGCACGGGACGGTGTAGGCTTCCGCAACCCCGCTTTCATGGCCAACCGGGGTGCGCCGGTGCACCGGTGGGTGCCCTGGATCGCGGGGTTCTCCGGGCACTTCGTCCGGGACGCGCTGGCCCGCCACCTGCCTGGGGCGCGGCCGGGCGTCGTCCTGGACCCCTTCGCCGGTGTCGGCACGACGCTGATCGAAGCGGACATCGCGGGCCACGACGCGATTGGCTTCGAGATCAACCCCTACGCTGCCTTCGCCGCGCGGGCGAAGCTGGGGGCCCATCGGCTGGAGCCGGCGCGGTTCAGGGCTGCCGCCGAGGCGTTCCTGACGCACATGGACGAGAGCGAGCGTGCCCGTAGTGCGCCGCAGGCGCAGGCGCCCGCCGCCTTCCGCACACGGGCGCCGTTCTACAGCCCGGCGGTCGAGTGCAAGGTTCTGCTCGCCTTCGATTTTATGGCAACGCAGGAGGCGCCCGTCGCTGCGCTCTTCCGCCTCGCCTTCGCGGCGACGATGGTGGGCTACTCCAACTACTCCTACGAGCCGAGCCTGGGGCGCAAGGCGTCGGTCGGACGGCCGGATGTGGAGGACGACGACGTGGCGGGCGTCATCGCGGCCAAGCTCCGCCAGATGGCGGACGATGCCGCCTGGTATCGCAGCGCGCGCAAAACTCCCGAGCGGGAAAACGGGCGCATCGTCGAACAGTCCTTCTTCGAGGGCTACGCCGCGCTCGACGCGGGCAGTGTCGACCTGCTCGTCACCTCCCCGCCCTACCTGAACAACTACCACTACAACCGCAACACCCGCCCACACCTCTACTGGCTGGGGTTCTGCTCGGCGCCGCGCGACTTGAAGCGTCTCGAGGAGCTGAATTTCGGCACCTTCTGGCAGAACGCGCGCGACGAGGCGCGGATCGACCTTGATCGCTCCATTTGTGACGGCGCGATCAAAGAGGCGCTCGATCAGGTGCGACGTCGGAACCCTGACAAGGGCGTCTATGGCGGCAACGGCTGGGCCAACTACGCCGCGCGCTACTTCAACGACTGCGCCCGCTTCCTCGACGGCGCCGCGTGGTGCCTGCGGCCGGGGGCGACGGCGCTGGTGGTGATCGGCAACTCCATCCTGCAGGGGGTGCCGATCCCGACCGACCGCTTTCTCGCCAGCATTGCCGCGGCGCGGGGCTTCCGGGTCTCGGGGATTCACGTTCCGCGTGAAACCCGGGTCGGCAGCAGCATCGTCGAGTCCAGCGTCCGCGCCGGCAAGGCGGCGGGCAGAGCGCTCTACGAATCCATCGTGGAGCTGCGCCGCCTCTGATATCGCCCCCACCTTGACAAGGGGGTGGCGGCAGGCGGCATAAGGGGCCATGAGCGAGCACGCCACCCTTCACCGCAGCTACCGCACCCGCGGCGGCATCGCCGTGCATCGCAGCGACCGCGAGGCGGCGGTGGGGCAGGAGGCCGCGGCCCTGGTGGAGCGGCTGGATCGCTATCCCGGCGTGTTCATGTCGTCCTGCTTCGAGTTCCCCGGCCGCTACACGCGCTGGGACCTGGGCTTCGCCGCGCCGCCGCTCAGCCTCACCTGCCGTGGGCGGGATTTCGAGGTTGCGGCTCTGGAGCCGAGGGGCCGGGTGCTGCTGGAGCCGATCCGCGCCGCGCTGGAGCCGCTGGAGGCCGTCGCCGCGCTCGCGGCGGAGCCGGGGCGCCTGGTGGGCCGCATACACCGGCCGGCGGAGACGGTGCCGGAGGAGCAGCGCAGCCGCCAGCCTTCGATCTTCAGCCTGCTGCGCGCGGTCATCGCGCTCTTCGGCAACGACGAGGACCAGCATTTCGGCCTCTACGGCGCCTTCGGCTACGACCTCGCCTACCAGTTCGAGCCGATCGAGACGCGGCTCGCGCGGGCGGACGACCAGCGCGACCTGGTGCTCTTCGTGCCGGACGAGATCCTGGTCGTCGATCACATGTCGGATCGCGCCGTGTGGCACTGCTACGATTTCGTCACCCCGGCCGGCGACACCCGCGACATGGCCCGCGCCCCGCAGGAGGACGCCTACGCGCCGGCGCCCGAAGGCGGCCCGCCGCCGGCCGACGACCACCCGCCGGGCGCCTATCCGGCGGCGGTGGAGCGCGCCAGGCAGGCGTTCCTGCGGGGCGACCTGTTCGAGGTGGTGCTGAGCCAGCAGTTCAGCGAGGCCTGCGCCGACGCGCCCTCCGTCGTGTTCGACCGCCTGCGCACCATCAACCCGGCGCCCTATTGCGCGCTGATGAATCTCGGCGCCGGCGAGTTCCTGGTCGCCGCCTCGCCGGAGATGTATGTGCGGGTCGAGGGCCGCCGCGTCGAGACCTGCCCGATCTCCGGCACCATCGCCCGCGGCAGCGACGCGCTGGGCGACGCCGCGCAGATCGCGAAGCTCCTCAACTCGGCCAAGGACGAGGCCGAGCTCACCATGTGCACCGACGTCGACCGCAACGACAAGTCGCGCATCTGCGAGCCGGGCTCGGTGCGGGTGATCGGGCGCCGCCAGGTGGAGCTGTACTCGCGCCTGATCCACACGGTCGATCACGTGGAGGGCATCCTGCGCCCCGAGTTCGACGCGCTCGACGCCTTCCTCAGCCATACCTGGGCGGTGACGGTCACCGGCGCGCCCAAGCACTGGGCGATCCGCTTCATCGAGGAGAACGAGCGCTCGGCGCGGCGCTGGTACGGCGGCGCCATCGGCCGCATCGGCTTCGACGGGGCGATGAACACGGGCCTCACCCTCAGGACCGTCCGCATGAAGGGGGGCTTGGCCGAGATCAGGGCCGGCGCCACGCTGCTCTACGACAGCGAGCCTGAGGCCGAGGACGAGGAATGCCGCCTCAAGGCCTCGGCGCTGTTCGCCGCGCTGCGGGCTGAGCAGGCGGCCGCGCCCGAGCGTGTGCGCGCCGCCCGGCCGGCCCGCACATGCCGCGTGCTCCTGGTCGACCACGAGGATTCCTTCGTCCATACGCTCGCCAACTACCTGCGCCAGACCGGGGCCGAGGTGGAGACGCTCCGGCCTCCGCTCGCGCGCCGGATGCTGCGGGAGGAGACGCCCGATCTCGTCGTGCTCTCGCCCGGTCCGGGGCGGCCCGAGGATTTCGGCACCGCCGAGACCATCGCGCTCGTGCTCGCGAAGGAGCTGCCGCTCTTCGGCGTCTGCCTCGGGCTTCAGGCCGTCGCCGAATATTTCGGCGGCAGCCTCGACCAGCTTGCGGAACCCGTCCACGGCAAGCCGTCCGAGGTCACGGTGCTGGGCGGCGCCTTGTTCCGGGGGCTGCCGGGGTGCTTCCGGGTCGGCCGCTACCACTCCCTCCACGCCCGGCGCGCGTCGCTGCCCGACGACCTTCTCAGCGTCACCGCCGAGACCGACGACGGCGTCGTCATGGCGCTGGAACACCGCGCCAGGCCGATCGCCGCGGTGCAGTTCCACCCGGAATCGATCCTCTCCCTCGACGACGGCATCGGCATGAGGCTGATCGAGAACATGATGGCCGCGCTCACCGACGGCGGCGACGGCGGCGGCAGCGGCCCGGCGGCGGGGGACTGAGAAGGTCGCCGGGCAGCGGCGCGATGCCTGCCGTCCCGCGCGCAGTCAGGCGGCGAAGGGGTAGCGGCGGGCGAGCGTGAACGGCGCGTCGTGCGCCGCCTGCTCGAAGAGCGCGATGCCGCTCACCGTGAGCGGCGCGGCGCAGTGGGGCGCGGCGAGCGGCGCCAGCGCCCGCCGGAGCGCGCGAAGCTCGCCCGCATCGAGCGTGTTCGAGAGCGTCATGTGGAAGTTGAACTCGTCCAGCAGGTAAGGGTAGCCCCATTCCTGAAACAGGGTCCGCTGCCGCGGCGTGAGCGCCCCGGCTTCCCGCCGCGCCTGCGCGCCCACATCCGGCGGCGCGCGAAAGCGGCGGAACGCCCGGACGAGGTCGTCCTCCAGCGCCTGCATGGCCTCGCTCCTGCCCGAGAACACCAGGGCGAGGAACCCGTCGAGTTCCGCGAGCCTGAGCGGCGCTGCGCGAAAGGGCCGCCGCGCCGCGGCGAAGGCGGCGAGCGCCGCGTCGAGGGTTCCGCGCGTGCAGCCTTCGACGAGGCGCATGGGCGGCATCAGGGTCGCGTGAAAGCCGTAGCCGCGCGGCGTCTCGGCGATGCGTTCGAGCCGCTCGTCGGAAAAACCCTCCACGGCAGGTCGCGCGAGGCGCGCGCCGGTCTCCGCGTCGCGCCCGAGCCAGGCGGCGCCGAAGCGCGCGAGCGGCGTCTCCGCAGCCGGTGCGAAATAGACGGCATAGCGGGCAGTCATCGCCGGGGGAGCTCCGGCATCGGCGCGGCTCGCCCGGACGACCGTCGTGCGCTGCCGCCGGGATTCACCACGTGCGTCAGGCCACGGCGACCGCGTCGATCTCGACCTTCCACGCCGGATGCACGAGCCCGGCCACGACAATGGTCGTCGACGCGGCCTTGTGGTCCGCGCCCAGGTGCCGTCGGCGCGCAGCGGCCAGCAGCGGCACGGAAGCGGCGTCGAGCATGTAGGTGACGGTCCGCACGATGTTGGCGGCGCTCATGTCCGCGGCTTCGAGCACCGCTTCGATGTTGAGCCACACACGCTCGATCTGTGCCTCCACGGAGTCGGGCACGCTGCCGTCGGGGTCGACGCCGATCTGACCCGATATGTGCAGCAGGCGCGACACGTTCACGGCCTCGACGCCGTGGTCGTAATGGCCGAAGGGCGCTGCGATCGCGTCCGGATTGTACGTCCTGATCATGGAGGCCTCCGATGGCGAAACGTTCACATGGTCGTGCGCCGTGGTCGGGCTAGCGCGACGGGGCGCGGGCCACCGGCGGGATGTAGTCGATGAAGCCCGCGCCGATCATCCCGATGCGGAGCGTCTTCAGCGGCCTGGCGCCGGCCATGGTCTCTCCCTCCCCTGCCGCGCTTGCGGCAGGGCATTATGTCATTTGGTCGAGGGAAGCCACAGCACGCAGGCAGGCCTGCGCCCGCGCGCCAACCGCGTCGCCGCGACGACGCCATGGCGTCGTGCAGTGCCTGTTCGTCGCGCCGATACCCGCGTCTACCGCTCCGCGTCCATCCCGCGGCGGTCGCGTTCCGCACCGTCGATCGTCGCGCCCGCCGCGCCGCCGCTGCGGGCCGCGACCATGGAAACGAGCATCTCGACAAGGGCCGTCGCGCCGACATAGGACGTGAAGACGCTCGGGCTGCGGCAGGGAAAGAGCAGCACATCGTTCGCCCAGTCGGCCAGGGGAGACGCGCGCCGATCGGTGATCCCGACCACGCGTGCGCCGGCCGCGCGGGCTTGCCGGGCAACCTCGACGGGGCCGGTCGCGCAGGGCGCGGCGGCGATGACGACGACCGCATCCGCCGGCGTCAGAGTCCCGAGGATGCCGTCCGGCCCGCGCTCATGCCAGTCCACCGCGTGCCAGTTGCGGAAGCGCATCGCCGCAACATGATGCAGGTAGGTGGCGAACGGATGAGCCGCGTACATGCCGACCACGAGCACGTTGCGCGCGTCCGCCAGCGCCTGGACCGCCCGCTCCAGCGCGGCCCGGTCTATCTGGTCGAACAGGGTGTTGAGATTGCTCAGCGCCGTGAGCTGGAAGGTATCGAGAGCATGGTCAAGCCCGGAATTGCCGATATCCGCTCCGCTCCGGCCGACCTTGGCCGAAAGGCCCTCAACGCCGTCGTCAGCGCTGCTCATCCGCCGCACCCTTACGAATGTCGAACCCCTGACGATCGATCGAAGCGCCTGCCCGGTCGCGAACAGGTCTTCGCGCCGGCCGTCCGCCCTGTCCTCCGCCCCGTCCTCCGCCGCCTCCTGCCGCTCGCCGGCTCATCGCCGTCGGGGAAGCCGGGCAACGGTTGCTATGTGACGGCGGACACGGCCTTATGCCGTCCAAGCATTGGTCGGACTGTTTGCATTGTCAATAAAATACCTGTGGCGCAAATGGTCCGTAGCGCCATCGGCCACCGGCCGCCTGTCGACAGGTTGCATTGACGGATGCTCCGGGATTTGCGACGCTCGCTGACGATTTCCTGCGATCAGTCAAGACCGATGGCGTGCGCATTGGCAGCGGAAGCGGACAGAAGGTCACGCACGACCTGCGGCCGACGGTCGTCGTCCAAGAGGAATGCGGAGCGGAGGCGGATGACGGCGGGCCGTGCCTGGAACCCCGCTCCGCGCGCTGACGTGCGCTCGCGGAGATAGCGATGCGCGTGCAATTCAGCGCCGGGGCCGACCGCCTGACGTGGGCTTATCCGAAGCTCAGCCGCCAGCTCAAGAAATGTGCCGCCTATATCCTGGAACACCCGAGCGAAGTCGCCACATTATCCATGCGTCAAGTGGCGGCCAGAGCAGACGTCCCCCCCAGCACCATGAACCGCCTGGCCAGGGCGCTCGGCTTCGGCACTTATAACGAGTTCCGCGCCCTGTATAGGGACAGCATGAACGAGCAATCCGCCGGTTATTCGTTCGAGACGGGACAGCTCAGCGCCGTCGCGCGCGAGAGCGGATTGGACCGTTCCCTCGGCATGTTCCAACAGGCGGCGATCGGCAATATCAACGCTCTGTTCGACCAGATAGACCGGGCCGCGCTGGAGCGGGCGGTCCAGGCGCTGGCGGACGCGCGCAACGTGCTCGTTGTGGGCAGGCACTCGTCTCATTCCTTCGCCAACCACCTGCACTACGTGACCTCCAAGGGGATCCGCAACTGGCACCTCCTGGTCCCGCACAATGGCGAGCTTTCCTATTTCTTGGAGGACCTCGGCTCTGCAGATGTGACCATCTGCATCGCCATCGACCCCTGCGCGGCCGACACCATCAGAGTTGCCCGGCGCGCCCGCGAGGCCGGCGCACGGGTGGTCGGCATCACCGATCGACGCACCTCCCCCCTGGCGGCCTGTTCGGACGACATCCTGCTCTTTCCCGTCGAGAGCCCGGGCATGTTCCCGTCCTATGTCGGCGCGGCAGCCCTGGTCGAAGTGCTGGCCGGCATGATCCTGGCGCGCAGCGGTCAAGCGGCGGTCGAGAATGTCGAACGGCTGGGGCAGTTCCGCCGCGAGATGGGCGAGTACTGGCACGAATGACGCGCGCAGCGCATCTGGGCTGAGTCCGTCCTGGACGGGCTCGGCCTAGGCCGCGACTGCGGCCCGGCGCACCGTTGCTCGCCTGCCCTCCCGCCGCGGACGCCCGCAGCCGCTGCCGGCTGCCCCGCCCGACGGCGTAAATCCATCGGCGGCTCGCGGCCGGCATCGAATGCCTGACTGTGGAATAACTATGCCGTAATGGTATAGCTAGGTTCGGCGCAGCACGCGCAGCGGCCGCGCCCCGCGACACGGACCGCAATGGCATGGCCGGAGCAGGCCGCGACTCCTCTCGTCGGGTCGGGCCCGGTCGCCGCGCACGGGATCGCTCCCTGCAGGCCGCAAGCAGCCGTGTTCGTGCGCCGTTCCACCGTTCCGGACATTGCGGTCATGTTGCACGAAGCCGCAAAATCCATAAGAACATCTTATCGAACGAATCGGAAATCGTTACTGGACACTATTCACATGCGTCGTCACATCCATGTGTGAAGGACACGAAATGAGGCCCCTGGGAAGGGGGAGCGGCATGATGTTCGAAAAGCGTAGAGACCTGATCAAGTTCCTCGCCGTCTCGGAAGCCGGCGCCATTCTCACCGCTGCGGAAGAGCTCGGTGTCACGCAACCGGCCCTCTCCCGGGTGGTCGCAAGGCTCGAGCGCCAGTTCGGGGGCCGGCTGTTCGAGCGTCTGCCCAAGGGCGTGCGCCTCACTCCCCTCGGAGCCGTGGTCGCCGAGCTGGCGCGCCACATTCTCTACGAGATCGACGCCGCCGAAGAGAAGATCAATGCGACGCTCTCCGGCCGCACCGGCAGCCTGCGCGTGACCGCAGGTCCGATGTGGATGGGGGCCGTCATTCCCGCCGCCATCGCCAGGTTCCACGAGACCTTCCCCGGGATGGAGCTCAAGCTGCAGACCACCCCCTGGGCGGAGGGCATTCGCCTCCTGGCCAGCGGCGAGAGCGATCTTCACTGCGGCGGCATCGACTCCGATGAGCCGCTGCCGCCCTTTCTCAGGCTCGATCGCTTCCTCGACATGACCTGGGGTGTCGTCGCCCACAGAGATCATCCGCTGCATTCGGGGACGGTGAGCGACGATGCGCTCGCCGACTATCCCTGGATCGACTACGACTCGTCCCTGCGCACGCCGGCCGGCGCCGGCCGGCCATCGCCCTCGCTTGCCGGCGTCCTCCGCGAGTTGCACGACAGAACGGGCAGGCGGGTGAGAACCGTCATGCGTGCAGGATCCGCCGGCTTGTACCTGATGGAAACGGGCCCCTATCTCTCCTGGCTATCGCTGACATTCCTCGAGAGACTTCCCGGACATCCGTTGAAGCCGCTGCCGGTCGCGTTCGGCACGCACAGCTACCGGGCGGGAATCGTCTCGCGGCGTTCCTCCGAGGATTTGTCGCCGTTCGGGCTCTTCAGGGGCATCGTGCGTGAGGTGGCTTCGGCACGGGACGCATGACTTGGTCGCCGCAATACCGGGGCAACGCGCCGGCTTCCTGCGCCAAAGGAATTCGGGATTGCCTCCGGTAACTATCGTTATGCCAAATAGTCATATCGGAGCTTATTCCGCTCACAATCCGCCCCATATCTGCTATACGCATATCGGCAGGAATACGGCGACAATCCGCGGGAGGCAGGTTCATGGAAAAGAAATCTTCGAGCGGCATCGACGAGAGCACTCTCACGAAAGGTCAGCGCCGCAAACTCGACGCACTGCGCAAATCGGTGGGCGACGAGATCGGCGAGCGGGCCTTCGACGCGTGGCGTGCCTCGCGGAAGCCGGCGGCGGCGAAGGGCAAGGCGGACGAAAACGCGGTGTTGGTCGCCGAGATTCTCTGGTCGCTCATCGAGGAGGGCAGGCTGGCGATCCCCCGCGGCGGCTATCTGGTCAGACGCGGCCATGGCCGTGTCGTCGTCGAGCCTGTGAGGTCCTAGCCCGAGTCCGTCCAGGACGGGCTCGGCCCAGCCCGCGACTGCGGCCAGCCGCTCCTGCGGCGCCCTCGTATCGTGTGCCCCGCGCGCGTCCCGCGCGACGTGCGCCCCGCGTGCGTCCCGCGGCGCGTGTGCGATGGCCGGGCGCGGGCGTATAGTTGCCCTGTGCCGGCTCCCCTCCCGCCCGCAGGCGCGCGCGGGGAGTGTTCGGAAGGCAGAGGGAGGCCGCGATGGTCAGGATCGAATGCGTCGTGGAGGCAAACAATTATCTCGGCGAAGGGCCGGTCTGGGACCCGGTGGACGGCGTCCTCTACTGGGTCGACATGCTGGACCGCGAGGTCTGGCGCCTCGACCCCCGCAGCGGCAGGACCCGCACCTGGACGCTGCCGAAGACGGTCGGCGCGTTCGCGCTCAGGGAGCAGGGGGGCGGGGTGGTGACCATGCGCGACGGCTTCTACTTCATGGATCTCGCGAGCGGCGAGACCGAGCTCGTCGCCCTGGTCGATGCCGACGAGCCGCGCTCGCTCTTCAACGACGGCAAGGTGGACCGGCGCGGCCGCTTCTTCGCCGGCGGCGAGGACGAGATTTCCGAATCGCCCATCTGCGGTCTCTTCCGGCTCGACCCCGACCTCAGCGTGCACGAGCTGGAACGCGGCATCATCTGCAACAACGGGCCGAGCTGGAGCCCCGACAACAGGACCTTCTATCACACCGATTCCTACCGCCAAGAGATCTACGCCTACGACTACGACGTGGACACCGGCGCGATCTCCAACAAGCGGGTCTTCGCCACGACGGTGGACGAGCCGGGCATTCCCGACGGCTCGACGGTCGATGAGGAGGGGTATCTGTGGAACGCGCAGATCGTCTCCGGCCAGCTCGTGCGCTACGCGCCCGACGGCACGGTCGACCGCCGCGTGCCGGTGCCGACGCGCACCATCACCAGCATCATGTTCGGCGGCGACGACCTCGACGTGGCCTATCTCACCTCCATGGGCCGCACCGATTTTCTGGGCCCCGAGGCCCAGAAAATCTTTGGCGAGGCCTCCAGGCCGCAGCCCCACGGCGGGGGCATCCTGGCGGTCTCGGGCCTCGGCGTGCGCGGCCTGCCCGAGACCCGTTTCGCCGGCTGAGGGCGCGGGCGCCGGCGCAAGCGCATCATGCGCCCGCCGGCAGCCAGATCAGGCGGGGGACGTCGATGAAGAGCAGGCCGCAGGCGATGGCGCGCTCCGGGAAGACCGCGGCAAGCGCCGCACGGTAGCTCTCCATCTGCGCCCGATAGGCCTCGGGCACCGTGTCGTCGCCCTCGGGCGGGGCGCGGCCGCTCTTGAAGTCGAGCGCGATCACCTCTCGCTCCCTGACCAGCAGCCGGTCGATCTGGCCGGAGATCGTCCGGCCGCCGACGGTGGCGGCAATGGGCGCCTCGGCCAGGGCGCCCGGTGCGAAGAGCGCGGCGAACGCCGGGTCGGCGATGAGCGCGATCATGGCCGCCGCCAGCGCCTCCCCTTCCCCGTCGTCGAGGTCGTACTTTTCCAGCAGACGGCGGGCGGCGGCGGGACGCGCCGACGGCTCCAGCCGAGGCAGATGCTCGAGCAGCGTGTGCGCGGCGATGCCGCGTTCGCGCGCCTGGCGCCGGGCCTCGTCGAGCGGTGAGCGCGGCGCCGGCTGCGGCAGCGCGCGCGACGGCGCGAGCGGGCGGGGCGCCGGAGGCTCGGCGGCCGGCGGCGCCGTGAGCTCCGGCGGCAGCGGCGGCGGTGCGTCGCGCGCGGGCGGAGCCTCGGCGGGCGGGGGCAGCGGCGCCGTCTGCGGCGTGGCATAGACCAGGCCGGCGCCGCCCTCCGGCATCGCCCCCTCCGGCATCGCCAGGGGTTCGACTCCCTCCAGGCTCTCCATGCCAGCGCGCACCAGCGCGTACCAGCAGTCCTCCGGCGGGGTGTCGCGGCCCTGCCAGCCGCAGACGTAGAGTCGGTCCTCGGCGCGGGTCATCGCGACGTAGAGGAGCCTGCGGTATTCCTCGTCCTGGGCCGCCCGCGCCTGGGCGCGGGCGGCGCGGGTGACGGACTCCTCCCGGCTCGTCCGGCCGGGCCAGAGCAGTGCTTCCACCGCGCCGGCGCCGCTATCCGGCCGCTCCTCCTCCAGCCAGACGAGTGGCTCCTGCCCGCGCGGCTTGCGCATGGTGTCGGGCAGGAAGACCACCGGCGCCTCCAGGCCCTTGGCGCCGTGCACGGTCATGATGCGCACCTCGTCCCGGCCCTGCTCGAAGTCCCTGGCGACCTCTGCGCGCCCGTCCTGGACCCAGTGCAGGAAGCCCTGGAGCGAGGGCGGGTGGGTGCGGCCGTAGGCGAGCGCCAACGCCAGGAACTCCTCCACGGCATCGCCGGATTCCGGGCCGAGGCGGCCGAGCAGCGCCGCCCGTCCGCCGCGCGCGCCCAGCACCTCGCTGTAGAAGGCGAAGGGCGCCATCGCGTCGGCCGCGCCGAGCAGGGAGGCCAGCATCCGGTAGGCGCCGTCGAAGGACGGGCTCTCGCCGCGCCGCCGCGCGAGCGTCGCCCACAGGCTGTCGCCGCCGCGCCCGTGCGCGAGCGCGAACAGCGCGTCGTCGTCGAGCTCCACCAGAGGGCTCTTGAGCACCACAGCCAGCGTCAGGTCGTCCCCCGGCAGCAGGCAGAAGGCGCCGAGCGCGATCAGGTCCATGACCGCGAGCTGCTCGGTCAGCACCATGCGGTCGATCCCCGCCACCGGCACCGCGCGGGCCTTGAAGGCGCGCAGCAGGTGATCCACGAAGGGGCCGCGGCGGCGCACCAGCACCAGCACGTCGCCGGCCCGGATCGACCGGCCGCGGGCCCCCAGCCAGGCGTCGCCGCCTTCCGCCGCCGGCGCCTGCGTCCACGCCCGGACGCGCTCTGCGATGAGTGCTGCGAGCCGCGCCGCCGGATCGTCGGCCGCCTCGCGCGCCAGCGGCAGCGCCCACGGCGCCGGCGCTTCCTTCGGCTCCGGTGCGAGAGGCGGCCACAGCTCGACCCGGCCGGCGGCGCCCCGGCGGTGGACCGTGTGGCGGATCGGCGTCTCCCCTTCCGCGACGCCGGCGCGGGCCCCCGGCCGGGCGAACACCGCATCGACCGCGCCCAGCACCGCGGCGGTCGAACGGAAGGACTCGGCAAGCGGCAGCGATTCCCACGGCCGTTCTGCCGCCCCGGCCCGCTGGCGGAAACGCCGATGGGCGGCGGCGAGCGCGCGGGCATCGGCGCCCTGGAAGCTGAAGATCGACTGCTTCTCGTCGCCGACCGCGAACAGCGTGCGCGGCGCGGCGCGCGCCCCCTCGCCGGCGAAGAACTCGTCCGCGAGCACCGCGATCACGGCCCATTGGGCCGGACTGGTGTCCTGCGCCTCGTCGATCAGCAGATGGTCGAGGCCGCCGTCGAGCTTGTAGAGCACCCAGGGCGCGATGCCCGCGCGGGCCAGCAGGCCGCGGCTGATCGCGATCTGATCGCCGTAGTCGAGCACGGCATGGCGCGCCTTCTCGTCGTCGTAGAGGGCGAGATGGTGGGCCGCGACCGCGATCAGGGCGGCGCTGCTCTCGGCGACGCGCGCGGCGTTCCAGCGCTCCGTGACCGCCCCGAGCCGCGCCTGCTCCCGGCCGAGCGCGTCGGCTGCCTCGGGGTCTGCGGCGGCGAGCTTGTTGGTGATGAGCTTCGCGAGGGGAGTGTCGTCCTGGCGGAAGAAGGCGCGGCGATAGGCGGCGAAGCCCGCCGCTCGTTGCGCGCGGTCGGCGTCGAGCCAGGTCGTGATTTTCAGTGCGCGGCGCTGGTCCGTCACCGTCCCGCCGGCGAGCGTGCGGGCCGCGTGCGCGAGGCCCGCACGCTCGAAGGCGTCCCCGGCGCTCGCGTCGGCGAGCACGCCGTCCGCCGTGACGCCCGCGCCGACGCCTAGCCTGTCGCGCAGCGCCGCCACGGCGCCGGCGATGTCGCCGTGACCCGCGAGCAGCGCCGCGAAGCGATCCCGCTCCCGGCTCAGCGTCGCCAGCAGGGTGCCGAAGCCCTCTTCGCCCACGACCGCGGTCATGGCGGCGAGCGCGGGTGCGAGCGTACCCGCCGCCCCCGGCCGGGCGGCGCCCAGCAGGCGCGCGCGCGCCGCGCCCAGCAGCTCGGTGCTCATGCGCTCGTCGGCGATCTGGAAGTTGGGCGCGACGCCCGCCTCCAGCGGGAAGCGCCGCAGCAGCGACTGGCAGAAGGCGTGGATGGTCTGGATCTTGAGCCCGTCGGGCACGTCGAGCACGGTGGCGAAGAGGCGGCGCGCGCGGTCGAGCGTGTCCTGCTCCGGCCGCGCCCCGGTCAGGGCGGCGAGGGCGCCAGCCAGCGCCTCGTCGTCGGCGACGGTCCAGCGCGCCAGCTCGCGCGCGATCCTGAGCGCCATCTCGGCGGCGGCGGCACGGGTGAAGGTGAGGCAGAGCAGGCGCTCCGGCGCGGTGCCGCCGAGCAGCAGGCGCAGCACGCGGTCCGTCAGCACCTTGGTCTTGCCGGTGCCGGCCGAGGCGCCGACCCAGACCGAGGCCGCGGGGTTTGACGCCCGCTGCTGCGCCGGCGTCATCCCTTGCGCGGTCCCGGGCCCGCGCCCGTCCATCACGCCTCTCCACCGGGCACCGACCACTCCTTGTGCCGGGCGAGGTGGGCGTAGTCGTTCCAGGCCGGCGCGAGCGCCGGCCGGGGCACGGGGTGGTAGGGGGTGGCCGGATCGTCGAAGCGGGCGATCAGCGCCTGCAGGCCGGCGGCGGCGGCACGGGCGAGGCCGTCCGCATCGCCGATGGCGACGATCTCGCCGGCGCTCTCGGCGCCGCTCAGCCGCCAGTAGGCGAGCGCCGCGACCTCGGCGGCGGCGATGCCCTCGAAGCCGCCCGCGCCGGCGATCGCCGCCTCCAGCGAGAGCTGCGGGCGCCGTCCGTCCGCGACGTGGCTCTTCGCCGGAACGCCGCCGGTCTTGTAGTCGATGATCTCCAGCGTGCCCGCCTCGGTCCGGTCGATGCGGTCCGCCTTGGCGGTGAGGCGAAAGAGCCCGTCCGGCGCGTCCAGGTCGAGGGTGCCGTCCACCTCGCTCGCCAGCGGCCGGGATGCCGGCCGGCGGGCACGCTCCTCCGCGACGAACCAGCGGGCGATGCGCTCGAAGCGCGGCCACCAGAAGGCGAGCACGCCGGGGCGCGTGTGCGCGGCCTCGAAGTGCGCCCGGCCGAGCGCGCGCAGGCGCTCCTCCGCGTCGGGCGGGAGCGCGTGCCGATGGGCGCGCACGAAGGCGTCCAGGATGCGGTGGATGACGATGCCGCGCTCCGCCGCGCTCGGGTCGGCGTCGATGGGATCGAGGGGCTTCAGGCGCAGGACGTACCGCGCATAGATGGAATAGGGATCGGCGATCCAGGTCTCGATGCGCGTGACCGGGAGCTGCCGCGGCCGCGCCGCGACCGGCGGCGCCGGTGCCGGCGCCGGCCGGGGGCCGGTCGCCTGCGCCGGCCGGTCGAGCGCCGACCACCAGGAGAGAAGCGCAGGCTCCATGGCGCGGAGCGCCGCGCCGCCGCCGGCCCCGCCGGCCAGCAGGGCGTCGAGGCGCGCGAGCCAGCGCGACGGGATCGTCGGCGTCCCCTCGATGCGCCGCGCCCGCGTCAGATACACCTCGTCCGCGCCGCAGCACTGGACGAAGTCGTGGGCGGAGAGGCCGATGCGGAGCTCCGGCGGCGGCAGGCCGAAGGCCGCGCGCATGGGGCGGCTCATCCAGGGATCGCCCCCTGCCGCCGGCGGCCAGACGCCCTCGTTCAAGCCGCCCAGGATCATGCAGTCGGCGTGCTGCAGGCGGGCCTCCAGCGGGCCCCAGATCTGCAGGCGGGGATGGCGGCCGTAGGGCGGGCGGGCCACCTGGTTCTCCATCAGCGCATCGAGCAGCGCCGGATAGTGGGCGGGCGGCGCCACCTCGGTCAGCGCCGACGCCGCCTCCAGCAACTCTGCCGCGAAGCGCGCCGCCTGCGCGCCGGCCTCGCCGGCCCAGAGCCGCGCGGCTCCGTCTTCCTCGTCGCTGGCCGCGAGCCACTCCGCGAAGCCGACATGGGCGCGCACGAGTTCGCCCAGGGTGGCACGCGGCTGCGCCATGAGGGCGGCGAAGGGCGCCGCGGCGGCAGCCAGAGGCTTGAGCCAGCGGCCGATGGCGGGGTCGCCGTCGCGGAGCGCCGCGCGCAGGCCGGCGAATCCCGGCGCGGGCCGCGGGCCGCGCAGGATCGCCCGCTCCATGGCCCGCACGGCGCGGCGGAACGCGGCGCTTGCCGTCCCGCCGGCGGCGAGCGGGTGCTTGAGGGCCGCGAGCAGCGGGACCGGCGCGGCGTCTTCCGCCACCAGCCGCGCGGTGAGCCTGAGACAGGCGCCGGGCGCCGTCTCGCCGAGCGGCACACCGGCCGAATCGTCGACCGCGACGGCCCAGCGCCGGAGTTCCGCCGCGACCCGGCGGGCGAGCGCGCGGTCCGCCGTGACCAGGGCGGCGGTGCGGCCGGGGGTCTCCAGCGCGCGCCGCATGACGATGGCGATGACGCCCGCCTCCTCCTGCGGGCTCGCGCAGTCGATGCGGTAGATGTCGCTCAGTGCCGCCGCGTCGCGCGCCGGCAGCGTGCGCCAGGCGGTGATGGTCTCCGCCGGCCGCATGGCGTCGGCAATCAGGCGCGCGCGGACACGCGTGGCGCCGGCGCCCGCTCCGTCGGCGCCCGCGTCCTCGTGGCCCGGCCACGGCAGGACGTCGGCGCGCGCGACGCCGATGTGATCGAGCAGCCCCTTCAGCGCGTATTGCGGGTGGGTAGGGCCGAGCGCCTCCCAGGTCTCGTCATCGGCGTGGCTGTCGAGGCCGGGGAGGACGACGGCGCCCTGCGGCAGCCGCGCGATGGTCGCGAGCAGGTCGCGTGTCGCCGGCATGCTCCCGGTGGAGCCGGCGGCGATCACCGGATGGGCCGGCGGCTCGGCCTCCCAGCGCTCGGCGAGGCGCGCCAGCAGCGCGTTGCGGCGGGCCGCAGGGTCCATCAGGCCGCGCTCCGCCAGAATTGCGGGCCAGGTGTCGGTGATGAGGGAGAGGAAGCGCAGCACCTGCTGCCAGTGGGCCGCATAGTCGTCGGGCGCGAGGCTGGCGAGCTTCTCCGGGTCGAGCCGTGCGATCTGGATCTCGTCGAGGAGGGCGGCGAGCGCACGCGCGAGCCGCGAGGCCTGATCCACCGTGCCGGCGCCGGTCAGCGCCGCGCCGCCGGCCGTCTCGCCGAGCTTGAGGATCAGGCGCGCGAGCAGCAGCCGGCGCTCCAGCGGCGAGACGGCACCGGTCAGCGTCTTGTCGGCCGCGTCGCCGATGCTCTCCTCGTTCTCGTCGATATCGCCGAGGGGCTGGATGCGGGGCAGCAGCAGCGCCTGCGCCTGCGCCGCGCGCAGGAAGGCGAGGCGCAGCGCCCGGCAGGCGCGCCGCGTCGGCAGCAGGACCGTGAAACGGCTGAGCGCGAGCGGGTCGTCGCGCTCCAGCGGCATGACCCGGCCCGCGAGGAGGCCGGCCGCCAGCGCATCCACGAAGGACACGGCGGGTGGCACCGTGTAGAGGGTGGGCGCGCGCCTCCCTGCGCCGGCGCCGGTCGTCATCCGTCCTCTCCCCGCCGCCCGCCGAGGTGGCTCTCGGCTTGCGCCAGCCCCGCCGGCGAGCCGACATGGAGCACGCGGCCGCGATGCACCAGCCCGAACAGGCGGCCCGCGAGGATGGCCTCGTCATAGTGGCGGTTCAGCGAGTAGGCGCCGGCCGGCGCTGCGGCGAAGAGCCGGGGGTGCAGAATCTGGACGCCAGTGAAGGTGAAGGTCGCGGCCGGCGCCGCGCCGCGCCGGCTGAGGCGCCCGTCGGTGTCGCGGAAGAAGTCGCCCCTGCCGTCATGGCCCGGCACGCCTGCGCGTGGGCAGAGGAGGAGGAGCGCATCCATCGCCCGGTCCTCCCACGCCTCGGCCAGGCGCGCCAGCGCCGGCGTGTCCCGGTCCGCGATGACGGCATCGCTGTTCAGGACGTAGAAGGGGCCGTCGCCCAGCATCTCCAGCGCCCGGCGGACGCCGCCGCCGGTCTCGAGCCGCACTACCTCCCGCGAGATGCGGATGCGCGGCGCGCCGGGCCGGGCGGCGTGGGCGGCGAGAAAGGCTTCGATCTGCGCCGCCCGGTGGTGGGTGTTGACGACGATCTCGTCCACGCCGCCCTGCGCGAGGCTTTCGAGGGCGTAGGCGATGAGCGGCTTGCCGGCAAGCGGCACCAGCGGCTTGGGAAGGGTCTCGCTCACCGCGCGCATGCGCGTGCCCAGGCCCGCGGCGAGCACCATCCCGCGTGTGGGTCGGGCGCTCACGGCGCGGGGCGCCGCGCCTGCGCGGGAACCCAGTGCTCGAACCAGGCCCGCACCGGGGCCAGCGCGGCATGGGCGAGGTTCCCGTCGAGGTGTCCCCACACGCGCGGCAGATGGGCCAGATACGCGGGCTTGCCGTCGCGCCGCGCGAGGCGGTGGAAGACGCCGATGATCCGCACCGCACGCTGCGCGCCGAGGACGGCGCAGGCCGCGCGGAAGGCCGCCTCGTCGAGGCCGGGCACCGCGCCGAGATAGCGCGCCACCAGCGCCGCCGCCAAGCCGGCACCGAGGTCGCGCCGCGCGTCCTGCAGCAGGGAGACCAGGTCGTAGGCCGGATGGCCCGCGCGCGCGTCCTGGAAATCCAGCAGCCCGACCCGGCGCACGCCCCCCGTGCCGTTGCCGCCATCGCCCCGTGCCGGCAGCCACATCAGGTTGCCGCCGTGGAAGTCGCGCAGGCAAAGCACCGCCGGCCCATCCGCCGCCTCCTCTAGCGGCCCGCGCCAGGCGGCCGCGAATTCCGCCGCCGCTTCTCCGTCCGTCTCGTCGAGCGCCCTCTCCAGAAAGAGCACCGCATCGTCCAGCATCCAGTCGGCGTCGTAGCGGGGGAGCCAATGCGGCACCGGCCGGCGCTGGAGATCGACCAGCAGGTCGCAGGCCGCCTCGTAGAGCGTGCGTTCGAGAGAGGGCGAGCCTGGGTCGGCGAGCAGGGCATCGAAGCTGTCGTCGCCGAAGTCTTCGAGCAGGACGAAGCCCAGGTCGTCGTCCACGGCGAGGATGTCCGGGGCGCTGTAGCCCATGCCGCACAGCAGGCGCGCGATACGGACGAAGGGGCCGACGGACTCTCGCGCTGGCGGCGCGTCCATGAGCACGGCCGTGGCGCCGCCCCGGGTCAGGCGTTCGTAGCGCCGCGCCGAGGCATCGCCCGCGAGCGGCGCGTGCGCCGCATCGCCCCAGCCCGCACGAGCGGCGAAGGCCATGCGCTGCCGCTCGCGGAGACTCACCGGCGCGGCCCGATTCTGGCGGGAGGCACGGCTGCGGGGCTGCCGTCAGGCGGCGGCGAACTTGCGGACCGCGACCTCTTCCCGGTTCTGCTGCGCGTGCCAGAGATCGTACTGCATCTGCTGCTGCAGCCAGCTCTCCGGACTGCCGCCGAAGGCCTGGGACAGCCGGATGGCCATCTCGGGAGAGATGCCGATGCGGCCGTTCAGCAGCATGGACAGCGTGTTGCGCGACACCGCGAGACCCTTCGCGGCCTCGGTCACCGTCAACCCGAGGGGCTCGAGACACTGGCGCCGGATGAACGCGCCGGGATGGGGCGGATTGTGCATGAGCATGGCGGGACCCTTCTAGTGATAGTCCAGATAGTCGACATCGACGGCATGGCCGTCCTCGAAGCGGAAGACGACGCGCCAGTTGGCCCGCACCGTCACGGCCCAGAACCCGGCGTACGCGCCCTTGAGCCGGTGGAGCCGGAAGCCGGGCAGGTCCATGTCGTCCGGGGCGGCGGAGGCGGTGAGCCGGGTGAGGATGTCGCGCACGGCCTCGCGGTGGGCGGCGTGGATACGGCGTTCCTCGCCGCGTTCCACGAAGCGCCTGAGCGCCCTGCTCCTAAAACTGCGTATCACGACCGATTGTAATACGCACTATGGCATTTGTCAAAGCGGCGCGTGGCGCGGGTCTCGGGGGAAGCGGGGTCGTGGCGTCGGCAACAGGCGGGCGATTGGATCATTCGACGCTTGCCCCTCGGGTACGGGCGAGCGCGTCGGCGAGGGCGCGGACGAGGGCATGGGCGCGGGGGCCTTGGGGCGCGATCGTCACGAACCGTGCGTCGTCGCCGTGGCCCTCGCCCTGCGCGAGGTGCACCCGGAGCCGGTCGTCGGGCATGAGAGCGCCCAGCCTCTCGGGCCATTCGATCAGCGAGATGGCGCCCGCGAAGGCGTCCTCGATGCCGAGCTCGCAGGCGTCGGCAGGCGCGCCGAGGCGGTAGAGGTCGAAATGCCAGATCGCGCCGGCCGCGTGCTCGTAGAGCTGCACCAGGGTGAAGGTGGGGCTCGGCACCTCCTCCGCGGGCCGGTCCAGGCGCGCGCGGATGAAGGCCCTGGCGAAGGTGGTCTTGCCGCTGCCGAGGCTGCCGCTGAGCCCGATCACGTCGCCGGGCGCTGCGAGCGGGGCGAGGCGGGCGGCCAGCCGCGCGGTGGCGGCGGGCGCGAGCGTGCGCACGGCCAGGGCGTCGCGCGGCGCTGCGCGCTCCCCGTCGCCGGCGCCGCGCGCCCTATGGTCAGTATCGGTAGTGATCTGGCTTGAAGGGTCCCTCGCGCGGCACCCCGATATAGGCGGCCTGCGCGTCGGAGAGCGCGGTCAGCTTGGCGCCGAGCTTGCCCAGATGCAGCGCCGCGACCTTCTCGTCGAGGTGCTTCGGCAGGGTGTAGACGCGGTGCTCGTAGTTCGCGTGGTTCTGCCACAGCTCGATCTGCGCCAGCACCTGGTTGGAGAACGAGCTGCTCATCACGAACGAGGGATGCCCGGTGGCGCAGCCGAGATTCACGAGGCGGCCCCTGGCGAGCACGATCAGGCGCTTGCCGTCGGGGAACTCGACCTCGTCCACCTGCGGCTTGACCTCGTGCCAGGGGAAGTTGCTCAGCGCCTCGATCTCGATCTCGGAATCGAAGTGGCCGATGTTGCAGACGATGGCGCGGTCCTTCATCCGGCGCATGTGGTCGATGGTGACGACGGCGACGTTGCCGGTCGCGGTGACGAAGACGTCCGCCCCGCCGGCCATGTCGTCCATGGTCGAGACCTCGTAGCCCTCCATCGCCGCCTGCAGCGCGCAGATGGGGTCGATCTCGGTCACGACGACGCGCGCGCCCTGCCCGCGCAGCGACGCCGCGCAGCCCTTGCCGACATCGCCGTAGCCGTTCACCACGGCGATCTTGCCGGCGAGCATGACGTCGGTGGCGCGCTTGATGCCGTCGACCAGGCTCTCGCGGCAGCCATAGAGATTGTCGAACTTCGACTTGGTCACCGAATCGTTCACGTTGATGGCGGGCGCGCCGAGGGAGCCGCGCTGCTCCATCTCGTAGAGGCGCAGCACGCCGGTCGTGGTCTCCTCCGAGATGCCCCTGATCCCCGCCATGAGCGCCGGGTGCTCGTCGTGCACGATCTTGGTGAGGTCGCCGCCGTCGTCCAGGATCATGTTGGGGCGCCAGCCGCCGGGGCCTTCGATGGTGCGGGCGATGCACCAGTCGTACTCCTCCTCGGTCTCGCCTTTCCAGGCGAAGACGGGCACGCCGGCCTCGGCCATGGCGGCGGCGGCATGGTCCTGGGTCGAGAAGATGTTGCAGGAGCTCCAGCGCAGCGCCGCGCCGAGCGCCCTGAGCGTCTCGATGAGGACGGCGGTCTGGATCGTCATGTGCAGGCAGCCGGCGATGCGCGCGCCGGCCAGCACCTGGGCCGCGCCGAATTCGGCACGGAGCGCCATCAGCCCCGGCATCTCGGTCTCGGCGATGGCGATTTCCTTGCGGCCCCACTCGGCGAGCGCGAGGTCCTTCACCTTGTAGTCGGCGCCGTCCTTCATCGCCCGTCCTTGCCCCTTCTCCGCCGGCCCGCGCGCGCCAGCGCGCCGCTGCCGGCGCGGCTTTTAGCACCGCCGCAATAGCCTCACAACCGCCGCAGTCCTACGCGTCTTCGGGGAAGGCGTCGATCAGCCGCGCGATGCGGCCCGCCTCCGGCTGGCTCAGCAGCTCTTCGACATGGCGCGCCGCCGCCTCGGCATCGAGCGCGAGGATGCGTTGCTTCACGCGCGGCAGATGGGGCGGCGCCATCGAGAGATCGCGCAGGCCGAAGCCCAGCAGCATCGCGGTGAAGCGCGGATCGCCCGCAAGCTCGCCGCAGAGATTGAGCGGAAGGCGCGCGCGCCGGGCGGCGTCGGTGGCGAAGCGGATTAGCCGGAGGACCGCCGGATGCAGGGGGTCGTAGAGGTGCGCCACCTGCTCGTCGCCGCGGTCGATCGCGAGCGTGTACATGGTGAGGTCGTTGGTGCCGAGCGAGAAGAAGTCGCAGGCGCCGGCCAGCGCGTCCGCAGCCAGCGCCGCCCCCGGCGTCTCGATCATGATGCCGAGCGGGGGTGAGTCCGCGATCGCCACGCGCGAGCGGGTCAGCTTGCGGACCATCTTGTCCACCGCCTTCCGCACGTGCCTGATCTCGTCGATCGAGGTGATCATCGGCACCAGGATGCGCACCGGCCCGTGGGCGCCGGCCCGGAGGATCGCCGCGATCTGCGCCTCCAGCAGCGCCGGCGCCTTGAGCGAGAGGCGGACGGCGCGCAAGCCCAGCGCCGGATTGACGCTCGGCGCGATGTGCTCGCCGAGGGAGTAGGCGAGCTTATCCGAGCCCACGTCCAGGGTGCGCACCGTCACCGGCGCGCCCGCCATCCCCTCCACGATCTCCTTGAGCGCGACATACTGCTCGTCCTCGCTCGGCGGCTCGTCGCGGTTCATGTAGAGGAACTCGCTGCGCAGCAGGCCGATGCCCTCGGCGCCGGCTTCCTGCGCCTGCGGCAACTCGTTGGGCAGCTCGATATTGCATTGCAGAGTCACCCGTGCGCCGTCGCTCGATACGGCTGGGACCCGGCGCAGCCGGGCGAGCTGGCGCGCGCGCCGCTCCAGGGCGCGGCGCCGTCGCTCGAGCCGCGCGATGGTCGCCTCGCCGGGGTTGACCACGAGCCCGCCGCGCACGCCGTCCACCGCCACGATATCGCCGGAGCGCACGGCGCCCACGAGGCCCGCGACGCCCAGCACCGCCGGCAGCCCGAGCGAGCGCGCCATGATCGCCGTATGCCCCTCGGCCCCGCCGAGCGCCGCGGCGAAGCCGCCGATGCGGGCCGGGTCCATGAGCGCGGTATCGGCCGGCGTGACCTCCTCGGCGATGACGATGGTGCCGGGGGGCAGGCCCGAGAAGGCCTGGTAGCCCGCGCGGGTGAGGTTGCGCACGAGGCGCCCGCTTGCCTCGCGCACATCGTCGATCTTGCCGGCGAGGTAGGAATCCTCCATCCCGGCGAAGGCCTGCGCGATCTCCGAGAGCTGCACCTGGACCGCGGCTTCGGCGTTGATGCCGGCGTCGCGGATGCGGGCCTCGACGCCGCGCACCAGGCGTGAGCCCGAGAGCATCAGCAGGTGCGCATCGAGCAGGTGGCGGAGCTGGCCCGCAACCTCCTCGGGCAGCGCCTCGGCCTTGGCCTGCAGGGTGCGGATCTGCGCGGCGGAGAGGGCGACGGCCTCGTGGAAGCGCGCGATCTCGGCCTCGACGGCTGCGTCTTCGATGCGGTATTCGGGCACGTCGATGAGGCCGCGCTCGACCACATGCGCGGGCCCGACGGCGATGCCGGCGGAGACGCCCAACCCGCTGAAGTGTTGCTCGGGGCGCCCTGCCGTTGCCTTCCCCTCACTCTTCATCGAAGCCGCCGTCCACAAGCCGGGCGAGCGCCGCGAGCGCCGCGCCGGCCTCCCTGCCCGCAGTCTCGATCTCGATCTCGCTGCCGGGCTGCGCCGCCAGCATCATCAGCCCCAGGATCGAGAGGCCCGAGACCCGCGTGCCGTTGCAGGAGACGGCCACCTCCGCATCGAAGCGCGCGGCGGCCTTGACGAACCTGGCGGCGGCCCTGGCGTGCAGCCCGCGCCGGTTGCCGATCAGGCATGTGCGCCGCCGGCTCCCGTCGTCCGGGCTCGCCTCGCCCGGCGCCTGCGCCGCCCCACTCACGCCTTGCCGCCTTCGAGCAGCCGGCCGGCGACGTGGATATAGGTGCGACCGGCCTCCTGCGCGGAGGCCACGGCGTGGCGCAGATCGTTGCCCGCGCGCACGCTCGCGAGCTTGATCAGCATCGGCAGGTTCACGCCTGCGATGACCTCGACATGCGCCTTGTCCATGACCGAGATCGCGAGGTTCGAGGGCGTTCCGCCGAACATGTCGGTAAGGACGATCACGCCGTGGCCCTCGTCGGTGGCGGCGATGGCATCGAGGATGTCGCGGCGCCGCTGCTCCATGTCGTCGTCGGGGCCGATGCAGATGGCGCGTGTGCCGGGCTGCGGGCCGACGACATGCTCGGTCGCCGCGACGAACTCCTCGGCGAGCCGTCCGTGGGTGACGAGCACGAGTCCGATCATCGGCTCATCCGCTCGCCTGCTTCGCCGGCGGGGCGTCGTCGGCCTCGAGATCGCGATGGCGCACCGTGACCCGCCAGCGGCCCTTGCCGAGCGCCCCGGCCAGATGCTCCGCCACGGCGACGGAGCGGTGCCGCCCGCCGGTGCAGCCCACGGCGATGGTGAGATAGGACCGGCCGTCCCGCTCGAAGGCCGGCAGCAGGGGGCCGAGCAGCGCCACCATGCCCTCGAAGAAGGCGCCGTAGGCGGGGTCGTCCCGCACCCGGCGGGCGACCTCGGGCGCGCGCCCGGTGAGCGGGCGCAGCGCCGGCTCATGGTGGGGATTGGCGAGGAAGCGGACGTCGAACACGAAATCGGCCTCGGCCGGCACGCCGCGGCGGTAGGCGAAGGAGAGAACGAAGATCGCCGGCGCCCGCCCAGCTTGAAGCTGGAAGCGGGCAGCGACGATGCCGCGCAGATCGCGGACGGAGAGCGCGCTCGTGTCGAGGGTGAGGTCGGCCCGCTCGCGGAGCCAGCCGAGCAGCGCGCGCTCGCGCCGGATTCCCTCGTCGACCGGCCGGTCGTGGGCGAGCGGGTGGCGCCGCCGGGTCTCGCTGAAGCGCCGGCGCAAGGTCTCCGTCTCGCAGTCGAGAAAGAGCAGGGAAATGCCGCCGGGCCCGCGCGGGCCGAGCAGCGGCCCGACATAGCGCTCGATATGGGCGGCATCGAAGCCCCTGGTGCGCGAATCGATGCCGAGCGCGAGCGGGCCCCGGCGCGTGCCGTCGTCACGCGCCCGGACCATATCCGAGAGCAGCGAAAGCGGCAGGTTGTCGATCGCCTCGAAGCCCAGGTCCTCCAGGATCTTGAGCGCCGTCGACTTGCCGGCGCCGGACATGCCCGTCACCAGCACCAGGGCGCGCGCGCCAGGGCCAGGGCCGGGGGCAGGGCCGGGGCCGGCGCCGGCGCTGCCCATCAGCCGGCCGCACCCGGTGCGCATGCGCGTTGCCCGGCGGCGGCGCGCGCGAGCGCCAGCCTGACCTTCGCCGGCGCCGAGGCCTCGAAGGGCGCGAGCACGGCGTGTGCGATCCGATGGCCGCAGAGCTCGACGGCCGCACGCTCCGGCATCCGCTCGATCGCATCCGCTGCTGCGAGATCGACCACGAGACGGAGCGGGCATTGCGGCACGAAGGGCAGGGACACGATCCCGATCCCGCGCACTTCGAGCAGGCCGGCGATGCCTGCCGGCGGCGCGGCGCGGAGGCTCTCGCCGCCGCTCTCCAGCGCCACCTGATCGTCGGCGACCAGCAGCGCGCCGCCGTCGATCAGGCGCAGCGCGAGATCGGACTTGCCGGCGCCGGGCGCGCCGCGCAGCAGAACGCCCCGTCCCTCCAGGGCGACGCAGCTCGCGTGGACCAGAACCATGGGGCGGCTTTCGATCGGCCGTCGTGCGCGCTTGCGGCGGGAGGGGCTCACGCCCGCGCCGCGCCGGCCGCATCGGTGAGCACGGCGTAGAGCGCCTCCGCGCTGTCGGCCCCGCGCAGGCGCGCGCGCACGCCTTCGTCCCGCAGCAGGCGGGAGACCAGCGCCAGCGCCTTGAGGTGATCCGCCCCCGCCGAATCCGGCGCGAGCAGCAGGAAGACGAGGTCTACCGGCCGCTCGTCGATCGCATCGAAGGCGATCGGCTCGCGCAGCCGGGCGAACACCGCCGAAAGCCGCGTGAGCCCGTCGAGCTTGCCATGCGGGATCGCGACGCCGGCGCCGACCCCGGTGGAGCCCAGCCGCTCCCGCGCGAGCAGGACATCGAGGACGGTCCGCTCGTCCTGCGCCGTCTGCGCCGCGGCGATGGCGGACAGCTCCTGAAGGGCCTGCTTCTTGCTGCCCGCCTTCAGGTCGTCCCGGACGCCGCTCAATGACAAGAGGTCCGCGATCTCCATTCCCCGGCCGCTCTGTTGGTCGCCGGTGGCGGCGGCCGACGCCCGGCCGCGCCGCCGCTCAGCCGGCGGACTCCGGCGAAGGCTCGGTCTCGTCCAGGGCCTTCGTGCCGCGCGGGGTCTTGTGGCGGTCGCGCAGCTTCCGCTTGTGCCGGCGCATGCGCTTCTCGAGCCGCTCGGCGGCGATGCTGAAGCTCGCCGTCATGTCGGCTGCAGCCGCATGGCTCTGGAACCTGATCCCGTGACCCACATGGATCGTGAGATCGGTCTCGATCATCTGCGCCACCTTGGCGAACACCGCCTGCCCGTCGATGGCGGAGGCGAAGAATTTGTCGCTCGCCGCCTCGAGGCGGCGCGTGACCTGGTCGCGGAAACGGTCGTTGACGCTGACGTGCCGGCCGGTGATGGCGATCTGCATGCGTGCCCCCGCAGTCCCGCTTCAAGACCGGAGTATAGGCGACGCAGGCCGGGGGCGGGAAGCATGGCGGGAAGCCGCCCGGACTCCTTGCCGCAGGCCGGTCCGTCCATGCCGACAGGGTGCCGGTGCCGCCGGGAAGAATTGAACTTCCGACCCCTCCCTTACCAAGGGAGTGCTCTACCCCTGAGCTACGGCGGCGCGGGCGCGACCATGCCACAGCGGCGCCCGGCCGGCAACGGATCGCAGCAAACGCCCACGTGCGCAGCCGCGCGAACATGCGCCCACGCGGCCGGCGACCGACGAGGCGTGGGATGTGAACAGGACCGGGCCGCGCAGCGGCCCGGCCGGCGCACCACAAGGCGCGCAAGCGGCGCCATACGCGCGTGCGGGAGGGCGCGATCGAGCGCCCGGCGCCCGACGCGACCGCGCCGGCGCGCCGCAAGGCGCGTAAGCCAAGCGAGCGGAGCGAGCGCCCGGCGCCTGAGGGAAATGAAAAAATTAGGACCTTGACCGCCGGCGCAGGATCATTATGTTGCAGTGCAGTATATTGCATCGCAACATGACAGTGCGATGCAGCATGACGGGTTCCGCTGAGCGCGTCGTGCACCACGCGAACCGGCAACAAGGCAACGGGTTGAAAACGATGACCACGAAATCCAACAGCACGGGCAAGGCCGCGCCCGGCGGGAATACCCCCTGGAACGGCACCCTCTCGTTCGAGACCATCGCCGAAGAGAGCCGCGCGAGCTTCGACAGCGTCGTCGAGGCCTCGACCATCGCGGCGAAGGGCTATGGCGCGATCGGCAGCGCCTGGTTCGACTTCGCCAAGGAGGCCATGGCGGCCCAGGCCGGTGCGGCCGAGGCGCTGATGGGGGCGCGCAGCTGGGCCGAGCTCGGCGAGGCGCAGTCCGGGCACGCGAAGACCGCATTCGAGCGCACGCTGGCCGCGGGCAACCGCATCGCCGACATGAGCGTCAAGACCGCCGGCGACGCGATGGCGCCGCTGCGCGCGCGGACCGAGGACATGGTCGAGCGCTACGGCAAGCCCGCCATCTAGCGGCGCGGCACGCCATCCCATCAGCGGGTGCCCGGAACCGGACGGTTCCGGGCCCTCGCCGTTCAATCGCCCGGCGCCGGGTTGATGAGGCTGTCGGCCGGCGCCTCGGCAGCGACGACGGCACGCTCGCCTGCGACGCTGACGCGGCCCGCGGCGATCAGGCGGACGGCGAGCGGCAGGCAGCGATGCTCCGCGCGCAGCACCCGGGCGGCGAGGCTCTCCGCCGTGTCGTCGGCGCGGACCGGGACCGCCGCCTGGACGATGATCGGGCCGCTGTCGACCTCGGCCCGCACGAAGTGGACCGTGCAGCCGGCGACGCGAACGCCGGCCGCGATGGCCCTCGCATGGGTGTCGAGGCCCTTGAACGCGGGCAGCAGCGAGGGGTGGATGTTGATCAGCCGGTCGCGCCAGCGGGCGACGAAGTCCGCCGTGAGCACGCGCATGAAGCCGGCGAGGCAGACCAGCTCGACGCCGCCCGCTTCGAGCGCCGCGCTCAACGCCTGCTCGAAGGCGGCGCGGGAGCCGTGGTCCCGGTGATCGACGACGCCATGGGGCACGCCGGCCTGTGCGGCCCGGCTGAGGCCGAAGGCGTCGGCGCGATTGGAGAGCACCAGCGCGATCTCGCTCAGCGCATCGGCGCGGGCGCACGCGTCGATGAGGGCCTGAAGGTTGGTGCCGCTGCCCGAGATCAGCACACCCACTCTCAGCCGCGCCATGTCGTCCTCCCACTGCCTCCGGCCGTAACCGGTCTCCGGCCGTAACCGGTCTCCGGGCGCAGCCGGTCGCCTTGCCCGCTGCCCCATGATACCCTGCCGGGCAGGGATCCGGCCGCCGCCGGCTGCCCCTTCGAGCGCATGACAGGCCGGAGCCATGGCTGGAGCGGCACGCATCGCGCGCCTGCGCGCGTGGACGCGCGATTCGCGCCCGCGCGCGTGGATGCAAGCTGCGCGCGGCCGTGCATGGCCGCGCGACGCCGTGCGCTACGCCGCGTGCGTCTGCGCGCTGGCCCTGCTCCTCGTCTGCGGCGCGGCGCAAGGCGATTCGGTGTTCACCGTCGCAGGAGTCGCGATCGACGCCGAGGCGGAAGCCGCAGCCGAGGCGCGGGAGCTTGCCATCGCGGACGGCCAGCGCGCGGCGCTGGCGATCCTGTTGCGCCGCCTCACTGTGGCGGGAAGCGCCCTTCCGGAGCCGGACGCGGACGCCGTCGCAGCGCTGGTCTCGGGCTTCGCGATCGACGACGAGCGGGTCTCGGCCACGCGCTATCGCGCCGTGCTGACGGTGGACTTCGATGCGCCCGCACTGCGCCGCCTGCTGCGCGGCAGCGGCGTCGCCTATGCCGAGACCGGGAGCAGGCCGGTGCTGATCGTGGCGGTCCAGCGCGACCCCGGCAGCGTCCTGCTGTGGGAAGACGGGAACCGCTGGCGGCGGGCGTGGGAAGAGCGCCCCGCCCATGGCGGCCTGGTGCCGCTGCTGCTGCCGCTCGGCGATGTCGTCGATCTCGGCACCGTGAACGCCGCGCGGGCACTGGCCTCGGACGCGGACGCCCTTGCCGCCCTGGCAGAGCGCTACGGCACCAGCGAAGCGGTGGTGGCGGTCGCCGGCTTCGCCGGGAGCGCTGCCGTCGCAAAGCCCGGCGCGCCCGGCACGCCCGGCACGCCCGGCACGCCCGGCACGGAGAGTGCCGGCGGTGAGGGCTCTGCCGCCGGCCGTCCACTCACCGTCTCGCTTCGCCGGATCGGCGCCGCAGACGGGCGTGCCGTCGAGAAGACGCTGATCGGCCGTGCGGGGGAGAGCGAGCGGGCGCTGCTGGAGCGCGGTGCAGAGAGGATCGTCACCATGCTGGAGGACGACTGGAAGGCCGCCAACCTGATCCGCTACGACGAGGAGCAGGTGCTCCAGACCATGGTGCCGATCGCGAGCCTCGGCGCGTGGGTCTCCATCCAGCAACGGCTCGCGGCCCTCGCCATGGTCGCATCGGTCGGGATCGACTCGCTCTCGCGCACGGAAGGCCGGCTTACGCTCCGCTACCACGGCACGTCGGATCAGCTCCGCCTCGCCCTGGACCAGGCGGACCTCGCTCTCGCGCCGACGGATGACGGCTGGGCGCTGCGCCCCCGCGCGGGCGCTGCCGACTAGGGTGCCGGCGGTGGGCGCGGCAGGCCCGGGGCGGCAGCGCACCTTCCAGTGGCATGTCCGGCCTGCGCTCGGGCGGGATGATTTTCTGGTGGCGCCCTGCAACGGGGCGGCGGTCGCCTGGATCGACCGCTGGCCGGACTGGCCGGGGCCGGCGCTGGCGCTTCACGGCCCGCCGGGCGCGGGCAAGAGCCATCTCGCCGAGGTGTGGCGCAGGCGGAGCGGCGCCGAGATCGTCGAGGCGTCGCGCCTCGCCGGGGCCGTGCCCGGCGCCGGGGGGGAGCCGGCGGCGCTGGTCGTGGAAGGGCTGGGCGGGCCGATCGACGAGCGCGCCCTCCTGCACCTCTACAACGGCGTGGCCGAGCGCGGCGGGCACCTGCTGCTCACCGCCGCCGCACCGCCGGCGCGCTGGCCGCTCGCGCTCCCCGATCTCGCCTCCAGGCTGCGGCTTGCGCCCGTAGCGGCGCTCGGGGCGCCGGACGATGCGCTGCTCGGCGCCCTCATGCTCAAGCTCTTCGCCGACCGGCAGATCGCGGTGGCGCCCGAGGTGCCGGCCTATGTCGTGCCGCGCATCGAGCGGACCTTCGCGGCCGTGGCCACCCTCGTGGAGCGCCTGGACCGTGCCGCGCTCGCCGAAGGGCGGGCGGTCACCGTGCCGCTCGCGCGCAGCGTGCTCGGCGCGGCCGGGACCGGCCCGGAGGCCGCGCCCGAAGCGCCGCCGCGCCCCTGACTCCGGTTCCGCCGCCGCGCGCCCCGGCCGCGCACGACGCCCGGCGCAGCCCGCTTTGTCAGGCGGCGACAATGGCCATATTGTAGGCGCACCCCGGAGTCGGGCGGGGAGACGGGACGCAAGAGCAGCCGAATGGCCAGGGCCAAGCGGGTCGCCGAAGCGGGCAGCTTCGCGCCGGCCGACAAGTTCATCAACCGCGAGCTGAGCTGGCTCGCCTTCAATGCGCGGGTGATGGAGGAGGCCGAGAACCTCGACCATCCCGTGCTCGAGCGCCTGCGCTTCCTCTCGATCTCGGCCTCGAACCTGGACGAGTTCTACATGGTCCGCGTGGCCGGCCTGCACGGCCAGGTCGAGGCGGGCATCGTCGAGGCGTCGCAGGACGGCCTCAGCCCTGCGGCGCAGATCCACGCCGTCAACGAGCGCGCCAATGCGCTGATGGCGCAGCAGGAGGAGCGCTGGCTTGCGCTCCGCGCCGAGCTCGCCGACGCGGGCATCGCCATCCTCTCGCCCGAGCACCTTCGTGCCGACGAGCAGCGCTGGCTCGACGGCTATTTCATCGACTGCCTCTTCCCGGTGCTGACGCCGCTTGCGATCGACCCGGCCCATCCCTTTCCCTTCATTCCCAATCTGGGCTTCAGCCTGGCGCTCGAACTGGTGGAGCAGAGCACCAGGCGCCAGGTGACGTCGCTGGTGCGCGTGCCCAGCCAGGTCGAGCGCTTCATCCGCCTGCCCGAGGGCGAGCGGGGCGAGATTCGCTTCATCGCGCTGGAGGATGTGGTCGAGCTCTGTCTCGACCGGCTCTTCCCCGGTTTCTCGCCGCGCGCGGTGGGCCGCTTCCGCATCGTCCGCGACAGCGACATCGAGCTGGAGGAGGAGGCGGAGGACCTGGTGCGCTCGTTCGAAAGCGCGCTGAAGAGACGGCGGCGCGGCAGCGTCATCCGGCTCGAGGTGGACGCGGCGATGCCCGCATCCATGCTCGGCTTCCTCGCCGACAAGCTCGGGGTCGCTCCGCGCGATGTGGTCAAGGTCGGCGGGATTCTGGGGCTCGCCGACACGGCGATGCTCATCAAGTGCGGCCGGGCCGATCTCGAGTTCCCGCCCTACCGCGCGCGCTTTCCCGAACGGATTCGCGACTTCGGCGGCGACTGTTTCGCCGCGATCAAGGCCAAGGACATCGTCGTCCATCACCCCTATGAGAGCTTCGATGTCGTGGTCCAGTTCCTGCACCAGGCGGCGCGGGATGCGGACGTGATTGCGATCAAGCAGACGCTCTACCGCACCAGCAACGATTCGCCGATCGTCAGCGCGCTGATCGAGGCGGCGGAGGCGGGAAAGTCGGTCACCGCGCTGATCGAGCTCAAGGCGCGCTTCGACGAGGCGGCGAACATCCGCTGGGCGCGGGACATGGAGCGGGCGGGCGTCCAGGTGGTCTACGGCTTCATGGACCTCAAGACCCACGCCAAGGCGTCGCTGGTGGCCCGGCGCGAGGCCGATGGCCTGCGCAGCTACGTGCACTACGGCACCGGCAACTACCACCCGATCACCGCCGCGATCTATACGGACCTCTCGTTCTTCACCTGCGACCCGGCGCTCTGCCGCGATGCGGCGCTGCTGTTCAACTATCTGACCGGGGGTGCCGCGCCCGAGCGCTACGAGAAGATCGCGGTGGCGCCGCTCGGCCTGCGCCCGGCCCTCGACACGCTCATCGAGGAGGAGACGGCCCACGCGCTCGCCGGCAGGCCGGCGGCGATCTGGGCGAAGCTCAACTCCCTGGTCGACCCCGAGTTGATCGAGGCGCTCTACGCCGCCGCCGCCGCCGGGGTCTCGATCGACCTGGTGGTGCGCGGCATCTGCTGCCTGCGGCCGGGCGTGCCGGGGCTTTCGGAGACCATCCGCGTGAAGAGCATCGTCGGGCGCTTCCTCGAACATTCCCGGATCATGTGTTTCGGCGCGGGCCACGGCCTGCCTTCGCCCGATGCCAGGCTGTTCATCTCGTCGGCCGACTGGATGGGGCGCAATTTCGACAGGCGCGTCGAGGTCATGGTGCCGATCGAGAACCCGACGGTGCACGAGCAGATCGTGGACCAGATCATGACCGCGAACCTCAGGGACAACGAACAGAGCTGGACCCTCAAGCCCGACGGCGCCTTCTCGCGCGATGGCCCGAGCGGCGCGCCCTTCAACGCCCACCGCTTCTTCATGACCAACCCGTCGCTCTCCGGACGCGGCACGGCACGGCGCGAGCCCTGGCTCGCCGTGGCCGGCAGCGGCGAAGCGCAGGACGGGTGACGGACCGGCCGAGCGCACCCCGGCTCGCGGCCGACGCGGCGGCAATGCCCGCGCTGGCGGCGCGGCCCTTCCCGGCGCCGGACGCGGCCCGGATGGACGCGGCCACGGACACGGCCACTGCGGACGCGACCGGGGCGGTCGCGACCGAGACGGGTGCGCCTTACGGCGTGCTCGACGTGGGCTCGAACTCGATCCGCCTCGTGGTGTTCGAGGGGCTGGCACGGGCGCCGGCGCCGGTCTTCAACGAGCGCGAGCTGTGCGGTCTCGGCGCCACCCTCGCCGAGACCGGGGCGCTCGCGCCCGACGCGGTGGCGCCCGCGCTCGATGCGCTGCGCCGCTTCGCCGCCGCCGCCGCGGCGCTGGGCGTGGGCCGGCTCGATGCCGTGACCACGGCAGCGGTGCGCGACGCGCGCGACGGCCCGCGCTTCCGCGCGGCGGTGGCCCGCGAGACCGGCTTCTCGCTGCGCGTCCTCTCGGGCGAGGAGGAGGCCCGCTATGCGGCGCTCGGCGTGGTCTCGGCCTTTCCGGCAGCGAGCGGGCTGATGGCGGATCTCGGCGGCGGCAGCCTGGAGCTGGTCCGCCTGGAGCGCGGGCGGCTCGCCGAGCATGCGACGCTCCCGCTCGGCGTGCTCCGCCTCGCCAGCCTCACGCCGCGCCGGCGCACGGAACTCGCGGCGGCGCGGCTCGCCGCGCTCGACTGGCTCGGCGCCGTGCAGGGGACGCCGGTCTATCTCGTGGGCGGCGCCTGGCGCGGTCTCGCCCGGCTCCACATGGCCGCGGGGCAGCACCCCATCCCCGTCGTCCATCACTATCGCCTGGCGGCGGCCGAGGCCCACGCCGCGGCCGAGACATTCGCCGCCGCCGATCCGCAGGCGCTGCGGCCGGGGCCGGAAGGGATGTGGCCGCGGCGGCTCGCGACCGTGCCCACCGGGGCCGCCGTCCTCAGGGCATTGCTGAAGGCCGCGGGGCCGAGCGAGGTTGCGTTCTCCGCCTTCGGGCTGCGCGAAGGGCTGCTCTTCGACAGCCTGCCGGCGGCGGTCAGGGCGCTCGATCCGCTGCGCGACGCCTGCCGGGCGATCGCCGCACGCGACGGCCGCTCGCTCGCCTATGCCGAGGCCCTCGAATCCTGGCTGGCACGTGCGGCGCTCCCCGCCGAGGCCGCGCGTCGGGAGCTGGGAGCGGCGGCGGCCTTCCTCTCCGAGATCGCCTGGCGCCAGCATCCGGACCTGCGCGCGTCGGATGCCTTCGCGCGCATCTCGCGCGCACCCTTCGTCGGGATCGACCATGCCGGGCGCGTGTTCCTCGCGCTGGCCGTCGCGACCCGCTACAAGTCCGGCCTGCCGAACGAGGCCGGCCCGGCGGTGGACCGGCTGCTGCCGCCGCCGGTGCAGGCCGAGGCCCGTGCGCTCGGGCTCGCGCTCCGGCTGGCGGAGCGGCTCTCCTGCGGCGAGCCGGCGGTGCTCGACGCATCGCGGATGTCGGTAGGGGGCGGCCGGCTCACGCTGAGCCTTGCGCCCGCGCACCGGCCGCTCGCATCGGGCAAGGCGGAATCGGCGGCGGACGCGCTCGCCCGCGCGCTCGGCTGCACGCTCTCGATCGAAACGGGCGGGTGAGGGCGCGCGGGGCGCCGTGCCCGCGATCAGGCGCAATGCCCGCGCGCCGATGGCCTTTCGCGTGCCCGCGCGCTATGAGTGGCCCTCGTGCGGGCGTGGCGGAAGCGGTAGACGCGCGGGTCTCAAAAACCCGTTCCTTCGGGAGTGTGAGTTCGAGTCTCACCGCCCGCACCAGCCGCCACCGGGCGGCGGGCGGAGGCCCGGCCCGGCTTAGCAGTCGAGGGTGTTGCGCCGCTCCCAGTCCGAGATCGCGCCGGCGTAGTCGTTCCACTCGCGCGTCTTGAGCTTGACGTAGCTCTTGACGAAGCTCTCGCCGAAGCCTGCGCGCACCACCTTGTCCCGCTCGAAGAGCCGCAGCGCATCCAGCAGGTTGAGCGGCAGCTTGCGGGCGCCGCGCAGCTTGTGGCCCTCGGCGTAGAGGTCGAGGTCGGTGCGTGCGCCCGGGTCGCGCTCGTTCCCGATGCCGTCGAGCCCGGCCACGACGATGCCGGCCTGCAGCAGGTAGGGGTTGGCGGCGCCGTCCATCAGCCGGAGCTCGAAGCGCCCGGCGTCGGGAATCCGCACCATGGTCGAGCGGTTGTTGCCGCCATAGGCCACCACGTTGGGCGACCAGGTCGCGCCCGAGAGCGTGACCGGCGCGTTGATCCGCTTGTAGCTGTTGACGGCCGGGTTCCAGAGCGCACAGAGCGCCGGCGCGCGGTGCATGATGCCGCCGAGGAAGCGGTAGCCGAGCGCCGATACGCCGAGCTCGCCTTTGGGGTCGTGGAAGAGGTTCTTCCTGCCGCTGTTGTTCCAGACCGAGACATGGGCATGGCAGCCGTTGCCGGTCAGCGTGGAGAAGGGTTTCGGCATGAAGGTCGCGCGCAGCCCGTGCTTCTCGGCCAGCGACTTGACCATGTACTTGAAGAAGACGTGGCGGTCGGCGGTCACCAGGGCGTCGTCATAGTCCCAGTTCATCTCGAACTGGCCGTTGGCGTCCTCGTGATCGTTCTGGTAGGGGCCCCAGCCGAGGCTCAGCATGGCGTCGCAGATCTCCGACACCACGTCGTAGCGGCGCATCAGGGCCGCCTGGTCGTAGCAGGGCTTGGCCTGGATATCGAGTGGGTCGGAGATCGCGGTGCCGTCCGCGCTCACGATGAAAAACTCCGCCTCGACACCGGTCTTGACGCGGTAGCCCTGCGTCCTGGCCTCGTCGAGCGTGCTCTTGAGCTTGCGCCTGGGCGTGTCCGGCATGGGCGCGCCGTTCATCCAGCAGTCGCCGGCGAGCCAGCCGACCTCGGGCTTCCACGGGAGCTGGATCAGGCTCGCGGGGTCGGGCTTGACCAGCATGTCGGGCTCGGCGGGCGATGAGTCGAGCCAGGCGGCGAAGGCGGCGAAGCCGGCGCCGTCCGCCTGCATGCCCGCGATCGCCTGCGCCGGCACCAGCTTGGCCCTGAGCACCCCGAACAGGTCCACGAAGCTGATCAGGAAATAGCGGATTTTCTTCTGTTTCGCGGCCTGCGCCAGGTCCACGGCCATCGCCTCACACCCCTTGTCTCGGACTCACCGCGGCGGGCTGCTACCAGGGCAGCTCCTTGCCGTCATACTGGAAGAAGCGGCCGGTCTGGCCGTCGCCGTAGGCCGCCACCACCCGGCGGATGCCGGAGATGCTCTCGGGCGGCGTCACCGGCGCGGCGGCACTGCCCATGTCCGTGCTCACCCAGCCGGGATGGACCGCGAGCGTACGCACCCCGCGCGGCGCGAGATCGATGGAGAGCGCCTTGACCAGCAGGTTGAGCGCCGCCTTGCTCGAGCGGTAGGGATAGAGACCGCCGTCGGCGAGGTCGGTGATGCTGCCCATATGGGTGGACATGAAGAACATCAGCTTCATCTCGCTCGCCGCGACATGATCGACGAAGGCCTCGGCAACCCGGAGCGGCGCCATCGTGTTGATGGCATGAACCTCTGCCCAGGCCTCGTAGCGGATGGTGCCGAAGGTGGCCGGTTCCTGCTCGTCGATCGTGCAGCCGAGCAGGCCGGCATTGTTGACCAGCATGTCGATCGGCGTGCCGCGAAACTCTTGGGCGAGCGCGTCGATCTGCTCGGGCTTGCTCACGTCGAGGGTATGCAGCGTGATCGCGCCCGCCGATTGCGCGGCCAGCTCTGCCAGCGCGTGCGCGCCCTCGGGGTCGCGGCAGCAGGCGTGGATGCGCCAGCCGTCCTCGCCGAACTGGCGTACCATCTCGAAGCCGAGACCCCTGCTCGCACCGGTGACCAGCATCGACGGCATTGTCCGCCCCCTCCCTCGTGCCTGCGGCGGCGGCAGAATAGCGAACCGCGCGGCGGCGACAAGGGCAGGTCTCAAGGCCCGGCCATCGCCGCGCTCATCGCCACGGCCATTGCCGGCGCCGCCCGCCTTGCCTATGGTGCGCGCCAGCGAACCGCCCAGAGCACCCGTAGCTCAGCTGGATAGAGCGCTGCCCTCCGAAGGCAGAGGTCGCACGTTCGAATCGTGCCGGGTGCGCCACCTTTCTCATCCAACGCGACAACGTTTTGTCTCGACATAGAGCACCTTGACAAACTGATTGCGATACTCGGTCGGGCCGTGAGTGTCGGGGAGCAGTCGCAGTCGGGCGGACGTGGCCGAACTGCTATAATCTCCGTTCTTGGTCTGAAAGCTCTTTGTGTACAGAAGCCCGTCAACAAATCAGCAGCGCCATGAGAAACAATATGCCGTCCCCACCACATTGGGGTAACGATGAACTGACAAGGTATCTGGACAACGTCCGTGAGCACCAATTTGCAGCATTTGCCAACAAAATTCCTGCAACAAGAAAAATCACTGAAGTTGATAAGTGCTTTTGGCGTTTGCTTGCTGGCTCTACGTATGATCCCGACGTGATGCTCGCTGTTTTCTTTATGTTTAGGGCACACTCAGCATACAGGGCAGCGGCAAGCTGCGCGTTCGCGGGACAATCAGTTGAGTTGCATCCGCTCCTTAGGCTAGCGCTGGAGTGTGGAGGATACGCATTCCTGATTGACCGGAAACCCGGATTGGCAGAGGTGTGGCTAAATCGGCGTAAGAGTGAGGCTGATCGTCACAAAGTAAAACAACAATTTAACTTCAACAAAATTAAATCTTCCCTCGCTTCTTCAGATGCTCGTCTCAAGAGTATCTTCTGTGAGCTTTACGAAACGACAATTGACTTTGGCGCTCATCCCAATGAGATGAGCGTAACCACCGGAATTACAGTTGAAAGAAGTGATAGCCAGGGTAGTTTTAACCTAATCTATCTGCACGGTGACGGAATTGTGCTCGACTACTCACTAAAGGTCGTGCCTCAAGTTGGAGTATGCGCCCTGCTGATGTTTCAGAAAATATTTCGAGAGAGGTTTGACCTATTGGGCGTTTCCTCTGAGCTGACGATTTTGCAGAGGGATCTTTGATGCTGCAAATTACAATCCGTCCCTGCAGCGCGAGCTGGCTAACGCTCGTCAAGAGCAGGCCGGTGAAGATCGAGATGCGCGCATGGTCCATGACCGCCCGGAGATATCTGCGCGGCAGCGTCGCGGCGGGGCCCCGCGCCGCGGTGGCGTTTCTGCCGCGCCTGCGTTAGCGTGGCGCCGTCACGCAGCGTGGGAAGCCGGTGACGCCCGTCGCGAAGGCACGGGCCAGTCCGGCGCTGCCCCCGCAACTGTGAGCGGCGAGACTGACCCGGGCGCGCCTCGCGCGGGCCACTGATCCGGGAGGATCGGGAAGGCCGGGCTCCGTCGACGACCCCGAGCCAGGAGACCGGCTGCGCGACAGGGCTGCAACGTCCTCGGAGGGAGGATCATGGCGGGTCGTGGCGCAGCGCCGGTTCCGGCGCGTATCACCCTCGTTCTCGGCGGTGCCCGCTCGGGCAAGAGCGCCCATGCGGAGGCCCTGCTCGACGATCATGAGGGCGCACGCCTCTACATCGCCACGGCGCAAGCGCACGACGCCGAGATGGCGGCGCGCATCGCGGCGCACCGCGCCCGCCGGGGCGAGGGCTGGCGCACCGTCGAGGCGCCGCTCGCGCTGGCGGAGACCCTCGAAGCCGAAAACAGCGCCGGACGCGCGCTGCTGGTCGATTGCCTCACCCTCTGGCTCAGCAACCTCATGGGCGCGGGCCGCGACATCGCCGCCGAGATCGAACGCCTCGCCGCCGGCCTCGGCAGGCTCGAAGGACGGACGGTGCTGGTCGCGAACGAGGTCGGGCTCGGCATCGTGCCGGAGAACGCCACGGCCCGCGCCTTTCGCGACCATGCCGGGCGCCTCAACCAGGCCGTGGCCGCCGCCGCCGGGCGGGTGGTGTTCGTCGCCGCCGGCCTGCCGCTGACGCTGAAGCCATGAGCGCGCCCCGCGTCGCCTCGCCCCGCGTCGCCTCGCTGGTGCCGAGCGCGACCGAGATCGTCGCGGCCCTGGGGCTCGCCGACAGCATCGTCGCCCGCAGCCACGAATGCGACTGGCCGCCGCAGGTGGCACGGGCACGGGCGTGCACGCGCGCGCGCATCGACACGTCGCTCCCGAGCGGCGCGATCCACGAGGAAGTCGGCGCGCTGCTCGCCGCGGCGCTCAGCCTCTACGACCTCGACACCGATGTCCTGCGCGCCGCGCGGCCGAGCCACATCGTCACCCAGGACCGGTGCGCGGTCTGCGCGGTGGACCTGCCTGTTGTGGAGGCCGCGGCGGCGCGCTTTCTCGACGCGCCGGTCAGCATCGTCTCGCTGGCGCCGGCACGGCTCGGCGACGTGTGGGACGACATCGCGCGGGTGGGCGCCGCACTCGGCGTCGACTCCCGGCCGCTGTGCGCGCGCCTGCGTGCGCGCGTGGACGCGATCGCCGCGCGCGCCACGGGCCTCGCGCCCAAGCGCGTCGTCACCGTCGAGTGGACGGACCCGCCGATGACCGCCGGCAACTGGGTGCCGGAGCTGGTCGCCGCGGCGGGCGGCATCGACCTGCTGGGCGCGGACGGCGGTCACTCGCCGAGAATCACTTTCGAGGCGGTGGCCGCGGCCGACCCCGACGCCATCCTGCTCATGCCCTGCGGCTACGATCTCACGCGCACGCTGGCCGACGGCCGCGCGCTCATGGCCGACCCCGCCTGGGCCGGCCTGCGCGCGGCACGCGACGGCGCCGTCTACGCCACCGACGGCAGCGCCTTCTTCAACCGGCCGGGGCCGAGGCTCGTCGAGTCCCTGGAAATCCTGGCCGAAATCCTCCATCCGGCCGCGTTCTCCTTCGGCCATCGGGGCACCGGCTGGAACGCTTTGACCGTGTGAGGAGCGATGCAGGACCAGAAGATACCCGCGACCGTGATCACCGGCTTCCTCGGCGCCGGCAAGACCAGCCTCATCCGCCATGCGCTGGGGCATGCCGGCGGCAGGCGCATCGCGCTCATCGTCAACGAGTTCGGCGATCTCGGCATCGACCGGGAGGTGCTGCAGGGCTGCGGCGACGCGGCCTGCGACGAGACCGATATCGTCGAGCTCGCCAATGGCTGCATCTGCTGCACCGTCGCCGACGACTTCGTGCCGGCGATCGAGGCGCTGCTCGCCCGCGAGCCCGCGCCCGAGCACATCCTGATCGAGACCTCGGGCCTGGCCCTGCCCAAGCCCCTGGTCGCCGCCTTCAACTGGCCCGAAATCCGCACCCGGCTCACCGTGGACGGCGTGGTCGCGGTGGTCGACGCCCCGGCGCTGGCGGAAGGCCGCTTCGCCGACGACGAAGACGCCCTCCAGGCCCAGCGCGAGGCCGACGAGGCCCTCGACCACGAGTCGCCCCTGGCCGAAGTCTTCGAGGACCAGATCGGCTGCGCCGACATGGTGATCCTCAACAAGACCGACCTGCTGGCGGCGGACGGCGCCGAGACCGGCGCGGCGCGCATGGCGCCGCATCTCCGGCCCGGCGCCCGCGTCGTCAAGGCCGCCCATGGGCGCGTGCCCCCGGATCTGCTGCTCGGCCTCGATGCCGGGGCGGAAGCCGATCTCGAGAGCCGGCGCTCGCACCACGACGGCCTCGACGAGCCGCACGACCATGACGAGTTCGAGAGCTTCGTGATGGCGCCCGGCCCCATCGACGACCCGGCCGCTTTCGCGGCCCGGCTGCAGGACGCGGCGGCCGCCCACGGCCTGCTGCGCGCCAAGGGCTTTCTCGATGTCGCAGGGCGCCGCCGGCGCCTGGTGGTGCAGGCGGTCGGCACACGGATCGACCGCCATTTCGACCGCGACTGGCGCGCGGGCGAGGCGCGCGACGGCCGCCTGGTGGTGATCGGCCTGGCCCCGCTCGACCGGGCGGCCATCGAGGCGGCGCTCGCCGGCCAGGGGGCCTGAGCCTTGCACCTGCTCGCGGCGCAACCGGGCGTCATCGAGGACGGCGCGGACGCGGTGGACCTCGGCCAGTCGCCGGGGGACATCGTGCTGCTCTCCGCCGCCGATACCGAGCTCGCCTGCTTCGCCCAGGCGCAGGCAAGGCTCGGCAACGGCGCGCCCGCGCCCGCGCCCACGCTCCGGCTCGCGAACCTGATGCAGCTCGGCCACAATCTCTCGGTCGACCGCTATGCCGAGCAGGTGATCGCACACGCCAGGCTCGTGATCGTGCGGCTGCTCGGCGGCGAGAGCTACTGGCCCTACGGCGTCGAGCGGCTGAGCGCCGAATGCGCCATGCGCGAAATCCCCATCGCCTGGCTGCCCGGCGACGACAAGCCCGACGCCGGGCTGGCGGCGCGCAGCACCGCGGTGCCGGAGGCGGCCGAGACGCTGTGGCGCTACTGCACCCATGGCGGCATCGACAATGCCGAGCACGCGCTCCGCTACGCCGCGTCGCTGATCGGGCGCGCGGCAACGTGGCGCCCGCCCCGGCCGGTGCCCCATGCGGGCCTCTACTGGCCGGGCGCGGGCGTCGTCAGCCTGGAAGCAGTGATGGAGCGCTGGCGCGACGGCGTGCCGCGCGTGTGCGTGGTGTTCTACCGGGCGCTGCTGCAGGCAGGCTCGCTCGGGCCGGTGGATGCGCTGGTGGCGGCGCTGCGGGATGCGGGGCTCGACGCGCTGCCCGTCTTCGTCACCAGCCTGCGCGATGCGCCGGCGGCGGCGCTGCTCGGCACGCTCCTGCGCAGCGTCGCGCCAGCGATCGTCCTGAACGCGACGGGCTTCGCGGTGTCGCGCCCCGGCGCGCCGGACGCGGGCCCCTTCGCCGAGGCCGGCGTGCCGGTGCTGCAGGCGATCTTCGCCGGCGCCACGGAGCGGCAGTGGGCGGAGGCGACGCGCGGCCTCTCCCCCCGCGACATCGCCATGAACGTGGCGCTGCCCGAGGTCGACGGGCGCATTCTCACCCGCGCGGTGGCGTTCAAGACCGAGGCGCGCTTCGATAGGGCGACAGAGGCGCCCATCGTGGTCTCGGAGGCCAATGAGGAGCGCTGCCGCTTCGTCGCCCGGCTCGCCGCCGCCTGGGTGCGCCTCGGCCGGGCGGCGCCGGCGGAGCGCCGGGTGGCGCTGGTGCTCGCCAACTACCCCAACCGCGACGGGCGCATCGGCAACGGCGTCGGCCTCGACACGCCGGCGAGCACGGCACACATCCTGGCAACCCTCGCCGCCGCCGGCTACCGGGTGGACGCGGCGCCGGCGGACGGTGCCGCGCTGATCGCGCGGCTCACGGCAGGCCCCACCAACGCCTCACCGTCCGCCGCCGACTCCCGCGACCGCGCGTCCGAGGCAACGCTCGCTCTCGCGGATTACGCGCGTTTCTTCTCCGCGCTACCGGAGACCGTGCAGGACGCCGTCGCCGGGCGCTGGGGGGAGCCTGCGGCCGATCCCTTCTTCCTCCGTGACACGGGGTGCTTCGCGCTGCCGGCGCAGCGCTTCGGCAATGTCGTCGTCGCGATCCAGCCGGCGCGGGGCTACAACATCGACCCGGCGACGAGCTACCACGATCCCGCCCTGCCGCCGCCCCACGGCTACCTCGCCTTCTACGCCTGGCTGCGCACGGCGTTCGACGCCCATGCGGTGGTGCATGTGGGCAAACACGGCAATGTGGAATGGCTGCCCGGTAAGGCGCTGGCGCTCTCGGCCGCATGTTTTCCGGAAGCCGCGCTCGGGCCGATCCCGCACGTCTATCCCTTCATCGTCAACGACCCCGGCGAGGGCAGCCAGGCCAAGCGGCGGGGCGCCGCGGTGATTGTCGATCACCTGACGCCGCCGCTGACGCGCGCCGGCAGCCATGGCGCGCTGGAGGAGCTGGAGCGGCTGGTGGACGAGTTCTTCGACGCCGCCTCGCTCGACCCCCGCCGGTGTGCGCCGCTGAGCGCGCGCATCCTGGAGCTTGCCGCCTCCACCGGGCTCGACCAGGATTGCGGCATCTCGGCCGCCGACGGCAGCGACGACGCGCTCCGCAAGCTCGATGGCTATCTCTGCGAGATCAAGGAGATGCAGATCCGCGACGGCCTCCACATTTTTGGGCAAGCGCCCGAACCCGCACGCCGCAACGAGCTTCTCCGTGCCATCGCGCGGAGCGTGCGCGGCCCCGGTGAGCGTGAGGCCTCGCTGCTGCGTGCGCTGGCCGACGATCTTGCGCTCGGCATCGACCCGCTCGCGGCGCCGCTCGGCGCGCCCTGGCAGGGCCCGCGGCCCGCCGCGCTCGCCAACGGCGCGCCGTGGCGAACGAACGGCGACACGGTCGAGCGCCTGGAGGGCTTGGCGGCGAGCCTGATCGCCGGCAGCGCGCGCCTGCCGGTCGAGTGGAAAGCCAGCGCCGCCGTGCTGCGCGAGGTGGCGGAGACCATCGGCCCTGCGCTGGACGCGAGCGCCGGGGCCGAAAGCGCCGGCCTGCTGGACGCCCTCGACGGCCGCTTCGTCGCCCCCGGCGCCGCCGGCGCGCCCACGCGTGGGCGTGCAGACGTGCTGCCGACGGGGCGGAACTTCTATTCGGTGGACACGCGCCAGGTGCCCACGGCAGCCGCCTGGCAGCTCGGCTGGCAATCGGCGCAGCTCCTGGTGGAGCACTACGCGCAGACCCACGGCGACTGGCCGCGGGCGATGGCGCTCAGCGCCTGGGGTACGTCCAACATGCGCACCGGCGGGGACGACATCGCCCAGGCGCTGGCGCTCATCGGCGCGCGGCCCCGCTGGGAGGGGCCCTCCGGCCGGGTCACCGGCTTCGAGATCATGCCGCTCGGTCTGCTCGACCGGCCGCGGGTGGACGTGACGCTCCGGGTCTCCGGCTTCTTCCGCGACGCCTTTCCGGGGCTGATCGACCTCTTCGATTCGGCGGTGCGCGCGGTCGCCGCCCTCGACGAGGGGCCGGAGGACAACCCGCTGGCCGCCAAGGTCGCCGCCGACGCCGCCCTGCTCGCCGGGGACGGCGCGCCCGAGGAGCGCGCCCGGCGCCTGGCCTCGTATCGGGTCTTCGGCTCCAAGCCGGGAGCCTACGGCGCAGGGTTGCAGGCGCTGATCGACGAGCGCGGCTGGGCGGATGCAGGCGACCTGGCCTCGGCTTACGTCGCCTGGGGAGGCTGGGCCTATGGCGCGGGCGAGGGCGGCGCGGCCGAGCACAGGCTCTTCGAGCGCCGCCTCGGCGCCGTCGAGGCGGTGGTGCAGAACCAGGACAACCGCGAGCACGACCTGCTCGACAGCGACGACTACTACCAGTTCGAGGGCGGGCTGGCGGCGGCGGTGACGGTCCACGCCGGGCGCGCGCCTGCGCTCTATCACAACGACCACTCGGTGCCGGACAACCCGCGCATCCGCACGCTGGCCGACGAGCTCGGCCGCGTGGTCCGCGCCAGGGTGACCAATCCCAAGTGGATCGAGGGGGTCATGCGGCACGGCTACAAGGGCGCCTTCGAGATCGCGGCGACGGTGGACTACCTGTTCGCCTTCGCCGCCACCACCGGCGCCGTGAAGGACCACCACTTCGATGCGGTGTTCGCGGCTTACGTGGCGGACGAGGCGGTGCGGGACTTCATGGAGGAGGCCAACCCGGCGGCGCTGCGCGAGCTCGCCGAGCGCCTGCTGGAGGCGCAGGAGCGCAGCCTCTGGCGGCCCCGCGCCAACCATGCCCATGCGCTGCTCGCCGCGCTCAGGGACGGGCGGCAGGAGGCGATCTGATGGCACGCGAGACCGAAGCCGAGACCGAGGCCGCGCTCGACAAGCGCCACGCCGAGAAAATGCGCAAGCGCAAGGCCGCGCGGGAACGGATGTTGGCCAAGAAGACCATCGAGAAGGGACTGCTCATCGTCCACACCGGCAAGGGCAAGGGCAAGTCCACGGCGGCCTTCGGCCTCGCCGCCCGCGCCATCGGCAACGGCATGAAGGTGGGCGTGGTGCAGTTCGTGAAGGGCAAGTGGGCGACCGGCGAGCGCGTGGTGCTGGAGCGCTTCCCCGACCTCGTCACGGTGCGCGTGATGGGCGAGGGCTTCACCTGGGACACGCAGGACCGCCAGCGCGACATCGCCGCCGCGAAATCGGCATGGGCTGCGGCGCTGGAGTTCCTCGCCGACCCAGGCTACCGCCTCGTGGTGCTCGACGAGCTCAACATCGTGCTGCGCTACGACTATCTCGACCTGGAGGCGGTGCTCGCGGGCCTGGCTGCGCGCGATCCCGACCAGCATGTCGTGGTCACCGGCCGCAACGCCAGACCCGCGCTGATCGAGATGGCCGACCTCGTGACCGAGATGACCGAGATCAAGCACCCCTTCCGCGCCGGCGTGAAGGCGCAGGTGGGGATCGAGTTCTGATGGCGGACGCTGCCCAGCAGAGTCCGCCGGCCCTGATGTTCCAGGGCACCGGCTCCAATGTGGGGAAATCCCTGCTGGTGGCGGGGCTCTGCCGCGCCTATGCCGCGCGCGGCCTCCGGGTGCGCCCCTTCAAGCCGCAGAACATGTCGAACAACGCAGCCGTCACGGCGGACGGCCGCGAGATCGGCCGCGCCCAGGCGCTGCAAGCGCGTGCCGCCGGCATCGAGCCCTGCGCGCACATGAACCCGGTGCTGCTCAAGCCCGAAAGCGAGCACGGCGCCCAGGTGGTGGTGCAGGGCGCCGTCACCGGCAGCGCCGACGCACGCCGCTACCACGCGCTCAAGGCGGACCTCATGCCGCGCGTGCTGGAGAGTTTCGAGCGCCTTGGGCGGGACGCCGACCTGATCCTGGTGGAGGGCGCGGGCAGCCCGGCCGAAGTGAACCTGCGGGAGAACGATATCGCCAACATGGGCTTTGCGCTCGCCGCGCGCGTGCCGGTGGCGCTGGTGGGGGATGTGGACCGGGGCGGCGTGATCGCGAGCCTGGTCGGCACCGCGGCGCTGCTGCCCGCGCCGGAACGCGCTCTCACCAGGGGCTTTCTCATCAACAAGTTCCGCGGCGATCCCACCCTCTTCGACGGCGCCAATGCGGTCATCGAGGAGAAGACGGGCTGGGCCCCGCTCGGCCTCATTCCCTGGTTCGAGGGCGCGCGGCTCCTGCCGGCCGAAGACAGCGTCGGCCTCGATTCCACGCCGGCCCCGGCGGCGGCGGCCGCCGGCGCCGCCATCAAGATTGTCGTCCCCCGCCTGCCGCGCATCTCCAACAGCGACGACCTCGACCCGCTCAGGGCCGAGCCCGATGTCGTGCTCGACCTCGTGCCGCCGGGTCGGGCGCTGCCGGGTGACGCCGACCTGGTGCTGCTGCCGGGCAGCAAGGCCACGCGTGCCGATCTGGAAACGCTGCACGGGCAAGGCTGGGCGCTCGACATCGCCGCGCACGTGCGGCGCGGCGGCTGGGTGGTGGGCCTCTGCGGCGGCTACCAGATGCTGGGCCGCCGAGTCGCCGACCCGGCCGGGATCGAGGGGACGGCGGGAGAGACCCCCGGGCTCGGCCTGCTCGAGGTCGAGACGGTGCTGGGCGGGAGCAAGCGCCTCGTCCAGGCGCGGGGTCACGCGCAAGAGGGCGGCGAGCCAGTCTCCGGCTACGAGATGCACATGGGCCGCACCTCCGGCCCGGACACCCGACGCCCGCTGCTCCGCCTTGAGAGCGGGCCGGACGGCGCGCGCTCGGTCAACGGCCGCGTCATGGGCTGCTACCTGCACGGGCTCTTCGCCGCCGACGGCTTCCGCCGGGCTTTTCTGGGCCGCTTGCGGCGGCGGGAGACAGCCGGCATCGCCTATGACGCGCTCGTGGACGAGACCCTCGATGCCCTCGGCGCCCATCTCGCGGCCCATCTCGACCTCGACCGCCTGTTGCAGGTGGCCCGTGCGCGCTGAACCCCGCCCGGACTCCCACGCAGCGCCGCGTTCAGACCGCGCCGAGCGCCGTTCCCGCGGCAAGGCCGGCGGTGAGCGCCGCGACCAGCCCGCAGGCAACCGCGAAGACGCACACCGCACGCCGCATGTCGGCCGCCGTCGCCTCCGTCCGGCCGTCGCCGAGCCAGGCCGCGTCGGCCGCGGCCTCGCCCTCATAGCGGCGGGGGCCGAGCAGGGCGAGGCCCAGCGCCCCGGCCATCGCGGCCTCGGGCCAGCCGGCATTGGGCGAGCTGTGACGCCGCGCGTCGCGGAACATGGTGCGCCACGCCCGGCCCGGCCCGGCGCCGGGGACGAAGAACGCCGCGCCGGCGATCAGCGCGCCGGCCATGCGCGCCGGCACCCAGTTCGCCGCATCGTCGATGCGCGCCGCCGCGCGGCCGAAGGCATGGTGCCGGGGCGAGCGGTGGCCGATCATGCTGTCCATCGTGTTGATCGCCTTGTAGGCGAGCAGCCCCGGCAGGCCGAGCAGCAGATACCAGAAGGCCGGCGCCACCACGCCGTCCGAGAAATTCTCGGCGCCGCTTTCGATCGCCGCGCGGGCGACGCCGTGGCCGTCGAGCGCGCGGATGTCGCGGCCGACGATGTGACGCAGCGCAGCCCGCGCCGGCTCCACGCCGGCATCCAGCGCGCGCGCCACCCGCACCATGTGATCGGCCATGCCGCGCTGCGCCAGCAGCACCGTCACCAGCGCGAGCTCGGCGAGCCAGCCCCAGCCGAGGGCGGCCGTCTGCGCGGCGACGGCCCAGCCGGCGGCGGCGCTCGCGCCCGTCACCAGCACCACGGCGGCAGCGCCCAGGACCGCGCGCACGCTCTCGCCGAAGCGCGCGCGGTTGAGGGTGCGGTCGAGCAGGCCGGTGAGCCCGCCGATCAGGCGGACCGGGTGCGGCAGCCAGCGCGGGTCGCCGATGAGCGCGTCGAGCGCGAGCGCGATCAGGAGGATGAACGGCGCCGCCTGGCCGGCGACGGGCCACGCGGGCGCGGCGAAGAGGAGCATCGGGCCACAATGAAAAGCGCAGGTGCTGCGGTCAATGGAGGGAACGGGGGCGCACCATGGGCACGATGAGCGAGCCGGCGGTGCTTCTCTGCGGCCACGGCAGCCGCGACGCGGCGGCGGTGGCCGAGTTCGAACACCTGGCCGCCGCGGTCGCGACGCGCCTGCCGCAGCGCCGGGTGAGCCACGGCTTCCTCGAATTCGCGCGGCCCACCATCGGCACCGTGCTCGACTCGCTGCGGGTTGAGGGCGCGCACGCCATCGACGCGGTCCCCGGCATGTTGTTCGCCGCAGGCCACGCCAAGAACGACATCCCCTCGGTGCTCAACGGCTTCGCCGCCGCCAATCCCGGCGTGCCCGTCCGCTACGGACGCGACCTCGCGGTCGACCCGCTGCTGCTCAGGGCCGCGGCGGAGCGCATCGAGGCCGCCGCCGCACCCGGCGACGCCGGGTGCGCCGAGAGCCTCCTCGTCGTGGTCGGGCGCGGCACCTCCGACCCCGACGCCAACAGCAATATCGCCAAGGTCACGCGGATGCTGTGGGAGGGGCTGGGCTTCGGCTGGGCGGAAACCTGTTACAGCGGCGTCACCACGCCCCTGGTGGGCCCGGCGCTCGCGCGCATTGCGGGCTTCGGCTTCAAGAGGATCGTCGTCTTTCCCTACTTCCTCTTCACCGGCGTGCTGGTGCGGCGCATCTACGACGCGGTGGACGCGGCCGCCCGCGCAAATCCGACGATTACCTTCCGCAAGGCCGCCTACCTCAACGACCACCCGCTGGTGGTGGACGCCTTCCTCGCGCGGATCGCCGAGATTCCCGAAGGCGACAACCGCATGAACTGCCGGCTCTGCAAGTATCGCGAGCAGATCATCGGCCATGAAGGCGACCTCGGCGCGCCCCAGGTCGGCCATCATCACCATGTCGAGGGGATCGGCACCGATGCCGACAACGCCGACAACGCCGGCGACCGCGGGCACCGTCACCGCCACCACGGAACGCACGGACATGGCGGCCACCGCCACCGCTGACTATCTGCGCGACCCGCAAGGGATCGCGCAGCGCTCCTTCGCCATCATCCGGCGGGAGACCGACGTGGGCGGCCTGCCGGCGGGGCTGGTCGATGTCGCCTACCGCATGGTGCACGCCTCCGGCATGACCGATCTGGTGGCGGACCTCGCCTGGTCGGACGATGTCGCGGAAGCGGCGCGGGGCGCGCTCGCGGCGGGCGCTCCCATCCTGGCCGATTGCCGGATGGTGGCGTCGGGCATCTCGCGACCACGGCTCGCGGCGGGCAACGAGGTGATCTGCACCCTGGGAGAGCCGGGCCTCGCCGAGCGCGCGGCGGCGGCCTGCACCACGCGCTCGGCGGCGGCGGTGGACCTCTGGCGGCCCCGCGTCGAGGGCGCGCTCTGCGTGATCGGCAACGCGCCGACTGCGCTCTTCCGCCTGCTGGAGCTTCTGGCAGACGGCGCGCCCGCCCCCGCGGCGATCGTCGCCACGCCCCCCGGCTTCGTCGGCGCCAGCGAGGCCAAGGCGGCGCTCGCGCGCACGGACCACGGCGTGCCCTTCCTCACCCTGCACGGGCGGCGGGGGGGCAGTGCCATGGCGGCGGCGGCGGTGAACGCGCTCGCGGCTCTCCCTGAGATCGGGCGCGAGGGCCGGGCATGAGCGGCTGGCTCACGGTCGTGGGCCTCGGCGAGGAGGGGCCGGCTGCGCTCGCGCCCGCCGCCCGCGCGCTGATCGAGGGGGCGGAGGTGCTGGTCGGCGGCACGCGGCATCTCGCGATGATCCCGGACGGTCGCGCCCGCCGGCTCGCCTGGCGCACGCCCCTGGCGGAGACCATGGACGAGATCCGCGCCCTGCGGAACCGCCGCGTCGTGGTGCTCGCCACCGGCGATCCCTTCTGCTTCGGCATCGGCACGGCGCTCCGGCGCGCCTTCCCGGAGGAGGAGATCGTGACGATCCCGGCAGCGTCGGCCTTCAGCCACGCGCGTGCCCGCCTCGGCTGGAGCGCCGAGGAGAGCGTGGGCGTGACGCTGCACGGGCGCCCGCTCGAGACGATCCGCGCCCACCTCGCGCCGGGGCAGCGCCTGCTGGTGCTCTCCCACGACGGCACCACGCCGGCGGCGGTCGCGGCGGAGCTCACGGCAGTCGGCTACGGTGCCAGCACGCTCACCGTGTTCGCCCATATGGGCGGGCCGGACGAGGCCTGCGTGAGCGGGCGCGCCGACGGCTGGCGCGCGGCGCAGGTGGCCGACCTCAACACCATCGCCGTCGACTGCCGGGCAGACGGCCGGGCGAAGCGTTTTTGGGGCACGCCCGGCCTGCCGGACCGCGCCTTCGAGAACGACGGGCAGCTCACCAAGCGCGAGATCAGGCTGCAGACCGTGAGCGCGTTGGACCCGCGGCCCGGCGCCATGCTCTGGGACGTGGGCGCCGGCGCCGGCTCGGTGGCGATCGAATGGCTGCTGAGCGAGCGCACTGCGCAGGCGGTGGCGGTCGAGCGCGACGCCGCGCGGGCCGCCCGGATCGCGCGCAACGCCGCGGCGTTGGGCGTGCCGCGACTCAAGGTCCAGCACGGCGCGGCGCCGGAAGCGCTGGAGCTTCTGCCGGTGCCGGACGCGGTCTTCATCGGCGGCGGGCTTGCGGTCGGCGGCCTGATCGAGACCTGCTGGGCCAGGCTCGCGCCCGGCGGCGTGCTCGTGGCCAATGCCGTCACCGTCGCCGGCGAGGCCGTGCTTGCGGACTGGTGCACGCGCCATGGCGGCACGCTGACCCGCCTCGCGATCTCCCGCGCCAAGCCGGTGGGGCGCCACCTCGCCTGGCGCCCGCTGATGCCGGTCACCCAGCTTGCGCTGGTAAAAAGTCGCGCCGAAGGCGCGCGGAGCACACCGTGACCGGCCTCCTCAGCGGCATCGGCGTCGGCCCCGGCGACCCCGACCTGATCACACTCAAGGCGCTGAAGGCGCTCAGGCAGGCCGCGGTCGTGGCCTATCCCGCGCCGCCCGAGGGCGAGAGCCTCGCGCGCAGCATCGCCGCACCCCATCTCCCCGGCGGGCAGGAGGAGATCGCCATCCGCATGTCGCTGGAGCCCACGCGCTTCCCGGCGGCGGAGGTCTACGACGAGGCGGCGGCGGCGCTGGGCGCGCGGCTGGAGGAAGGCCGCGACGTGGCGGTGCTCTGCGAGGGCGACCCCTTCGTCTACGGCTCCTTCCTCTACCTCTTCGAGCGCCTGGCCCGGCGCCACAGGGTGGAGGTGATCCCCGGCGTCTCCTCGCCCATGGCCTGCGCCGCCGCGCTCGGCCTGCCGCTGGCCGCGCGCAACGATGTGCTCGCGGTCGTTCCCGCCCCGCTCGATGCCCAGCGGCTCACCGCCCATCTCGCCAACTGCGATGCCGCGGCAATCGTCAAGGTCGGCCGCCACCTGGAGAAGGTGCGCCGCGTGCTGGAGGGTCTCGGCCTGCTGGATCGCGCGCACTATGTCGAGCGCGCCTCCATGGCGGCGGAGCGCATCCTGCCGCTGGCTGCGGTCGAGCCGCCCGCCCCCTACTTCTCCATGGTGATCGTCCACAAGCGGGGCGCGGCATGGCGCTGAGCGGGGCCGCGCTGGTGATCCTCGACCGGCGCCAGGCGGCACTCGCGCGGCGCATCGCGGCCGTGCTGCCCACCGCCGCCGTCCACGGCCCGGTGTCGCTCGGCGACGACGCCGATGTCGCCTACGAGCGGCTCGGGTCGCATATTGCGGCGCTGTTCCGCGCCGGCACGCCCATCGTCGGCATCTGTGCCGCGGGCATCCTCGTCCGCCTCCTCGCCCCGCACCTCGCGGACAAGAGCGCCGAGCCGCCGGTGATCGCGGTGTCGGAGGACGGGCTTAGCGTCGTGCCCCTGCTGGGCGGCCATCACGGCGCGAACCGGCTCGCCCGCACCATCGCGGCGGCCCTCGGCACGCGGGCGGCGATCACCACGGGGGGCGATACGGCCCTGGGGTTCGCCCTCGACGCCCCCCCGCCCGGCTGGCGCGTTGCGCCGGGTGCCAAGGTGAAGGCGGTGACCGCCGCACTGCTCGCCGGCGAGCCGGTCCGCCTCGTGAGCGAGGCGGCCTCAGCCGACTGGCTGACGGCGGGAGGCGCGCCGTTCGCGGATGAGGGCCGTCTGACGCTGCGCATTACCGATCGGCGCCCGTCAGCGGGCGACACTGACCGGCGGGACACGCCGGGCGATGTGGTGCTCCATCCCGCCGTGCTGGCGCTGGGCCTCGGTTGCGAGCGGGGCTGCGCGCCGGACGAGCTGGTGCAGCTCGCGCAGCGGACCCTCGACGACGCCGGCCTCGCGCGCGAGGCCTTGGCCTGCGTCGCCTCGCTCGACCTGAAGGCGGACGAGCCGGCGGTGATTGCCGCAGCGGACGCGCTGGGCGTGCCGCTCCGCCTCTTCGACGCCGCGACGCTGGAGCGCGAGACCCCCAGGCTCAGCGCGCCGTCCGAAGCGGTGTTCCGGGCCGTCGGCTGCCACGGCGTGGCGGAAGCGGCGGCGCTCGCCTGCGCCGGGTCGGCCGGTGTGCTCGCCCAGCCCAAGACGAAGAGCCTCCGCGCCACCTGCGCCGTGGCCAGGGCGCCGCAGGTCATCGCGCCGGAGCGCTGCGGGCGTGGGCGCGGGCGGATCACGGTCGTCGGAATCGGCCCCGGCGCTCGGGCGTGGCGGACGCCGGGCGCGGACGCCGCCATCGCCGGCGCCACCGATCTCGTCGGCTACGGCCTCTACCTGGACCTGATCGGGCCGCCGGCACCGGGTTGCGCCCGCCACGCCTACCCCATCGGCGCCGAGCAGGAGCGCGCCAGGGCCGCGCTGGCGCTTGGCGCCGAAGGGCGCAGCGTCGCGCTGGTCTCCTCCGGCGATGCCGGCGTCTACGGCATGGCCTCGCTGCTCTTCGAGCTGCTGGACGGCGCGCCCGCCGCCGACGATAGCCGAGGCTGGCGCGGCGTCGAGGTCGCGGTGGAGCCCGGCATCAGCGCGCTCCAGGCCGCCGCGGCACGAGCCGGCGCGCCGCTCGGCCACGATTTCTGCGCCATCTCGCTCTCCGACCTGCTGACGCCCTGGCCGGTGATCGAGCGCAGGCTTGAGGCCGCCGCGGCGGGCGACTTCGTGGTGGCGCTCTACAACCCCGCGTCGCGGCGGCGGCGGGGCCGGCTGGACGAGGCGCGGACGATCCTCGCCGCCCGGCGGCCGCCCGACTGCCCCGTCGTGGTGGCCCGCAATCTCGGGCGGGACGGCGAGCGGGTCTCGCTCACGACCCTGGCGGAGCTCGACACGGAGAGCGTGGACATGCTCACCGTCATCGTCGCCGGCAGCAGCCGGACAAGGCGGCTCGCGCAAGGCGGCCGGGCCTGGCTCTACACGCCTCGCGGCTACCGGGCCGGTGCTACCGCGCCATGCGCGTCCGAGAGCGCGTGACGGTCCACTTCATCGGCGCCGGGCCCGGTGCCGCGGACCTGATCACGGTGCGCGGGCTTAGGTTGCTGCGGCGCTCTCCCGTCGTGCTCTACGCGGGCTCGCTGGTGCCGCCGCCGATCCTAGACGAGGCGCCGGCGGGTGCGCGCATCGTCGATACCGCGCCGCTCGACCTCGATGCCATCGTGGCCGAAATGCGGCAGGCGGCCGCGCGGGGCCAGGAGGTCGCCCGGCTGCATTCCGGCGATCCCTCGCTCTATGGCGCCATCGCCGAGCAGATGCGCCGCCTCGACCGCCTCGGCATCGCCTACGACGTGACCCCGGGCGTGCCGGCCTACGCGGCGGCCGCGGCGGCGCTGAGGCAGGAGCTGACCCTGCCCGGCATCGCCCAGACCGTCATCCTGACGCGGACCGCCGTGCGCGCCTCGTCCATGCCCGACGACGAGGGGCTGGAGCGGCTCGCCGCCGCCGGCGGCACGCTCGCGATCCACCTCTCCATCGCCAATCTCGCGCGGGTGACCCGGGCGCTGATCCCCCATCGCGGGGCGGATTGCCCCACGGTCGTCGCCTACCGCGTGAGCTGGCCCGACGAGCGGATCGTGCGCGGCACCCTCGGCACCATCAGGGACAAGGTGAAGCCCCTCGGCCTCACGCGGACGGCGCTGATCCTGGTGGGCGAGGCCCTGGGCAGGTCCGACTTCGACGAGAGCCGCCTCTACGACCCCGCCCACCACCACGTGCTGCGGCCGCGCCGGAAGGCGTGACCTGGAGCGTTTCCGTTTTGCACGGAAACGCTCCAGCCTCTTTATCGCTCACGGCAGCCGGCCTCCGGCCGGCGCCTCCGCGAGGGCGCCGCAGGAGCGGCGGGCCGCAGTCGCGGCCTGTCGCGAGTCCACCAAAGACGGATTCGCTCTAAGTCTCCGTGGCGCAGCGTTCGAGCCGCCGCTCGATCCAGGCGAGCGCCTCCTCGACCGAGGCGGCCCGGTCGCCGGGCGGCGGCGGCGGGCGGCGCACCATCACCACGGGCAGCGCGAGCGCCCGCGCGGCGGCGAGTTTTCCGGCCGTCGCCGCGCCGCCGCTCGCGCGGGTCACCAGGCAATCGATGCCGTGCGCGGCGAGAAGCGCGCGCTCGTCATCCTCCGCGAAGGGCCCGCGCGCGCAGATCAGCCGGTGCCGGGCGAGGGGGATCGGCTTCGGCGGCTCGTCCACCAGGCGCACCAGGAACCAGAGCTCCGGGCGCGCTGCGAAGGGTGCCAGCGACCGGGTGCCGACGGTGAGGAAGACGCGTGTGGCCGACGCCGGAAGCGCCGCCGCCGCGTCCTCCACCGTGGCGGCGTCGATCCAGCGGTCGCCCGCACCCTTGCGCCAGGGTGGGCGCACCATTGCCAGGCGTGCCGCCCCCGCCCGTGCCGCCGCGTCGGACGCGTGCGCCGAGATGTGCGTGGCGAAGGGGTGGGTGGCATCGATCAGCAGGCCGATCCGCTCCGCGCGCAGGTAGGCGGCGAGGCCGTCGGCCCCGCCGAAACCGCCGATGCGGACATGGCCGGCCGGGAGGCGCGGTGCGCGGGTGCGGCCGGCGAGCGCCGAGATCACCGCGAGCGAGGGGCCGAAGCGCGCCTGCGCGGCCTCCGCCAGCGCACGGCCTTCGGCCGTGCCGCCCAGGATCAGGAGTCGGTTAGCCCGCATTCCTCACCAGGGTCATGGTCTGCGCGGCGCTTTCCGACCGACAGAGTAGGAGAGGCGCGCAGCGCGATGCGGGGCATCGGGCAAGCGCCTTGACGCCCGCTGTCGGTCGGAAAGCGCCGCCCTTCGGGTCGCGCCCAGGCGCCCGCCCGCGGCGTCGCAGGCCTCGACCGTAGTCCCCGCTACGCTCTTCGGCCCGCTCCTTGCGGATCGAACGCCTGGACGCGACGCAGACCGTGACCATGGTGAGGAATGCGGGCTAGGGTCCGGCGCGGCCAACGACGCACCCGGCGCGGTCGACGACGATCACGTCCACGCGCGGCCTGGGCCGGGCGCCGGCGAGCGCGGCCTCGACATGTGCGCGGGCCTCTGCGGCGACCGCGTCGGCGAGCGGGAGATCGGCTTCGGTCGCAAGCGCGAGGATTGCGGCGGCCGACTCGGCGGCGCCTGCCTTGGCCAGCGTCGCACGGGACGCGCCGAGGGCGGCGAGGCGGCCGACGAGACCTGGGCGGTCGACCGTGCTGCGCGCGGAATGAAGGTCCATGTGGCCGTCGGCGAGTTTGGCGATCTTGCCGAAGCCGCCGGCGATGGTGAGGCGCGGCACCGGCTTGCGCCGGATCAGCTTGAGCGTGGCGCCGGCGAAGTCGCCCATGTCGATCAGGCAGGCCTCGTCGAGGCCGTAGAGCCGCCGCGCCGTCTCCTCCGAGACGCGGCCTGTCGCGGCCGCCAGATGAGCCGCGCCGGCAGCCGCGGCCACGTCGATCCCCTGACGGATCGACGCGATCCAGGCGGCGCAGGAATAGGGCTTGACGATGCCCGACGTGCCCAGCACCGAGAGGCCGCCGACGATGCCGAGACGCCCGTTCATCGTCCGCTGCGCAAGCCGGCGCCCGTCCGGGATGGCGATGGCGACGGCGACGTCGGCCGGCCCGCCGAGTGCGGCTGCGAGGTCGTGCAGCATCTCGGCGATCATCCGCCGGGGAGCCGGGTTGATCGCGGGCTCGCCCACCGCGAGGCTCAAGCCCGGCCGGGTCACGATGCCGACGCCCTCGCCGGCGCGGAACACGATCCCGGCGCCCGGCGGCGCGGGCCGCACCCAGGATTCGACCAGCGCCCCGTGGGTCACGTCGGGGTCGTCGCCGGCGTCCTTGCGCACGCCCGCGCGCCCATGGCCCCGCGCCAGCTCGGCCACCACCAGGGGGAAGGCGGGCGCCTCGCCGCCCGGCAGCGTCACCGAGACCGGGTCGGGGAAGCGCCCGGTGACCAGCGCGGTGTAGGCGGCGCGGGTCGCGGCGCAGGCGCAGGCGCCGGTGGTCCAGCCCCGCCTGAGCTCCTGGCCGCCCTTTCCTCGCACCGTCATTCCGCCGGTTATACCGTGCAGGACGCCTGCCGGTGTAGAGTGCGGTAATGGTCGACGCTCGCCCCTCCAGCGAATTTCCGCCGCTGCCCACGATCGAGCCGGGCTCGGTCTGGCTGGTGGGCGCAGGCCCGGGCGATCCGGGGCTGCTCACGCTCCATGCCGTCAACGCGCTCGGCGTTGCCGATTGCATCGTCTACGACGCCCTGGTCTCGCCGGCGATCCTGGCGCTGGCCCGGCCGGGAGCGGCGCTCGAATATGCCGGCAAGCGCGGCGGCAAGCCGTCGGCGCGCCAGCCCGACATCAGCGGCCGCATGGTGCGGCTCGCCCGGCAGGGCCTGCGCGTGCTCCGCCTCAAGGGCGGCGACCCCTTCGTCTTCGGCCGGGGCGGCGAGGAGGCACTGGCGCTGGCCGCCGCCCGCGTCCCCTTCCGCCTCGTGCCGGGCGTCACCGCCGCCGCAGGCGCCCTCGCCGCGGCCGGCATCCCGATGACCCATCGCACCACCAACTCGGCGGTCACCCTGCTCACCGGCCACGATGCCAGGGGCGCCGTGCCCGACGGGCTCGACTGGCAGGCGATCGCCTGCGGCGCGCCGGTGCTGATCTTCTACATGGCGCTGCGCCAGCTCGACGCGATCGCAGCCCGGCTCGCCCGCCACGGCCTCTCGGGCGAGACCCCGGTGGCGCTCATCAGCCAGGCCACCACCGGGAACCAGCGCGTGGTCGAGGCACGACTCGCCGAGGCGGCGGCGGCGGCCGAGCGCGCAGGCATCGAAGCACCCTGCCTGGTGGTCGTGGGCGACGTGGTGCGGCTCAGGCGGGCGCTCGACCCGGAGGCCTCGGTCGAGGCACGGGCCGAGGCGGCCGCAGCGCTCGCCCAACACTGGCACCGCGCCGCCGTCTGAGGCGGACTCTTTTCATTTCCCTCAGGCGCCGGGCGCTCGCTCCGCTCGCTTGGCTTACGCGCCTTGCGGCGCGCCGGCGCTGTCCGCCCTACAGTCACATCCCGTGTGCCGACCGGCCCTCGTCATGGCGACGTCCCCTGGTTACCGGACGCGTTCCCCTGAAATCTTGGAGCCGATTCCTTGCCGCGCGGGGCGCGGCGGGGTTAGTCTGGCGCCCCGGAGGTTTCTCGACCATGTAGTCTGAGCCCATGTGGAAGGATCTCGGCAGGTTCGGCTTCGGTCAGCAGCCGGGGAGCGGCGGTCGGCAGTCAGGGGGTGGCGGGAAGCAGCCGGGCCCGCGGCGCAACCCGCTGCTCTGGATCGTGGTGATCGGTGCGATCCTGATCTACACGCAGATGGACGGCTCGCTGTTCGGCCCCATCGACCAGAGCCACGTCTCGCGCATGGCGCTGCCGGCGGAGGAGATCACCGGCGAATTCGCGCTGACCGACCACACCGGCGCGCCGCGCACGGACCGCGACTTCCACGGCAGCCACACGCTGATCTATTTCGGCTTCACCTGGTGCCCCGATGTCTGCCCCTCGGCCATGCTGGTCATGGCGCAGGTGCTGGAGGACCTGGCGGCGCAGGGCGAGACGGTCCAGCCGCTCTTCATCACCGTCGATCCGCAGCGCGACACGGTGGAGAAGCTCGCCGACTATGTCTCGATGCTGATTCCCGGCCTGGTCGGGCTCACGGGCTCGGAGGAGGCGGTGGCCCAGGCGCTCGAGTCCTTCGGCATCTACCGGCGCTCCCACGCGGCGGGGCCGGAGGACGCCGAGTATCTCGTGGACCACGCGTCGCTCTTCTACCTGATGGGGCCGGACGGCGCGTTCGTCCGGTATTTCGAGCCGAAGCGGGGGCCGACGCAGATCGCACTCGAGATCGAGCGGACCCTCGCGGGCTGAGCCGCGGTGGCGTCCGGCTTCATCCTCGCCGCGCCGGCCTCGGGCAGCGGCAAGACCGTGCTGTGCGCCGGCCTGCTCGCCCTCCATCGCAGGAAGGGCCGCGCCGTGCGCGCCTTCAAGGCGGGGCCCGACTATATCGACCCCGGCCATCATCGCCTCGCAAGCGGCCATGACTGCGTCAATCTCGATCCCTGGGGGATGCGGCCCGAGACGCTGGCGCGCCGGGTATCGGCGCTCTGCGCAGGCGCCGACCTGGTGATCGGCGAAGGCGCGATGGGCCTCTTCGACGGCGCCCGCGACGGCACCGGGTCCAGCGCCGATCTCGCCGCCCGGCTCGGAATCCCTGTGGTGCTGGTGGTGGATACGCGCGGCCAGGGCGCCTCGGTGGCGGCGCTGGCGGAGGGGTTCGTCAATCACCGCCCGGAGGTGGCGGTCGCCGGAGTCATCCTCAACCGGGTGGCGGGCGCGGCGCACGAAGGGCTGCTGCGCGACGCCCTGGAGGCGCGCGCGATCGCGGTCCTCGGCGCCGTGCCGCGGTCGGAGGCGCTGAGCCTGCCCTCCCGCCATCTCGGCCTCGTGCAGGCCTGCGAGAGCGAGGGGACATGGCTGGAGGGCGCCGCGGACCTCGTCGCGGACTCGGTCGATGGGGACGCCCTGACCGCCCTTGCTCGCCCGCTCCGTCGCGAAACGACGGCGCCGGCGGCGGCGGGCGCGGCGATTCCGCCGCTCGGGCAGCGCATTGCGGTGGCGCGCGACGAGGCCTTCGGCTTCTGCTACGACGCGCTGATCGAGGACTGGCGCGCCGCCGGCGCTGCCGTGCTGCCCTTCTCGCCGCTCGCAGACGAGGGGCCGGACGCGGACGCCGACGCGGTGTACCTGCCGGGCGGCTACCCGGAGCTTCATGCGGGCCGCATCGCCGTTGCTGCGCGCTTTCTGGGCGGCTTGCGCGACGCGGCGGGGCGTGGTGCCGCCGTCTTCGGCGAATGCGGCGGCTACATGGTGCTGGGCCGGGGCCTGATCGACGCGGACGGCCGCCGCCACGCCATGGCCGGCCTGCTGCCGCTGGAGAGCAGTTTCTGCGCCCGGCGCCTCTCGCTCGGCTACCGGCGCGCCCGGCTCGCTGCGGACGGCCCGCTCGGCAAGGCGGGGGCGGCCTATCGCGGCCACGAGTTCCACTATTGCCGAGCGGTCGCCGAGGACGCCGAGCGGCCGCTGTTCGCGATCGAGGACGCGGCGGGCGCGCCGCTCGGCCACGCCGGCATGAGCGCAGGCCTGGTCTCGGGTTCCTTCATCCACCTGATCGACCGGGCGTAGACCGGGCGCCGGACGGCCGGGGCCGCGCGGTCAGCGGAGCGCGTCCACCATGAAGCGCCGCCAGATTTCGGCCGGATAGCCGCCTCCCGTGACCCCGTCCATTGCCGCGCTGTCGTCGTTGCCGAGCCAGACGCCCGCCGTCAGGCCCTCCGCCCAGCCGACGAACCAGGCATCGCGGAAGCGCTGGCTGGTGCCGGTCTTGCCATGGGCGGGCCCCAGCCCCTGCGGCAGCCGGGCGGCGCGCCCGGTGCCGTCGGCCACGGTGGCGGCGAGCAGGTCGTGCATCGCCGCCACCGCGGCATCGTCGGCCGCGCGGCCGGCGCCGGAGCCCGAGCGCCGGTAGAGCACGTCGCCCGCGCGGTTGCGGATCTCGACAATGCCGTGGGGGAGCGCGCGCACGCCCCCGTTGGCGAGCGCCACGTAGGCGCTCGTCAGCTCCAGCAGCGTCACCTCGCCGGTGCCGAGCGCGAGGCTCGCATCGGCCGGCAGAACGCTCTCGATCCCGAGCCGGCGCGCGGTGGCGCGCATCCGCTTCACGCCCGCGCGAAGGCCCACGCGCACCGCCACGCTGTTGATCGAGCGCGCGAACCCCTCCCGCACCGTCACCGGCCCCCGGTATTCGCCGTCATGGTTGCGGGGCGACCAGCCGGCGACGGTGATCGGCGCATCCTCGATCACGTCGTCGGGACCGAGCCCCGCCTCCAGGCCTGCGAGATAGACCACCGCCTTGAAGGCCGAGCCCGGTTGCCGCTTCGCCTGGGTCGCCCGGTTGAACACGCTGCTTGCGTGGTCGCGCCCGCCCACCATGGCGCGCACCGCGCCGCTCTCATCGAGCGCGACGAGGGCGCCCTGGCCGATCCTGCGCGTCTTGCCCACGGCGGCGAGGGTCTCGGCGAGCGCCGCCTGCGCCGCCCGCTGGCGAGCGGGATCGAGGGTCGTGCGGACGTGCAGCGCCCCGTGGTCGCGCCCCACATAGCCCGGCACCTGCTCGAGCACCCAATCGACGAAGTAGCCGGCCGCAGGGCCCGAGCGCCGGGCGACCGAGAGGGCCTTCACGTCCGCCCTGGCCCTGCTTCCCTCGCCGTCGCCGAGGAATCCCGCAGCGACCATCGCCTCGACGACGACGCCGGCGCGGCGGCGCGCGAGCGCGAGGTCGTTGGCGGGGCTGTAACGCGACGGCGCCTTGAGCAGGCCGGCGATCATGGCGGCCTGCGCCGTGTCGAGATCGCGCGCCGAGCGCCCGAAATAGCGCCGCGCGGCGGCATCCACACCGTAGGCGCCGGCCCCGAAATAGGCGCGGTTGAGGTAGATCGTCAGGATCTCGTCCTTGGTGAACTCGCGCTCCAGCCAGAAGGCCAGCATGGCCTCCTGAATCTTGCGCCTGACGCTGCGCTCGGGCGTCAGGAACACCAGCTTGGCCACCTGCTGGGAGATGGTGCTGCCGCCGGCGACCACGCGACCCTCGACCGCGTTCCGCCACGCCGCACGGATCACGCCGAAGGCGTCGATCCCGCCATGCTCGAAGAAGCGCCGGTCCTCGATGGCGAGAACGGCCTCGGGCAGCACCGGCGCCATCTCGCCTACCGGGACCAGCTCGCCCCACATCTCGCCGACGGTGGCGACCTCCGCCCCGTCCGCCGCCAGCACCGTGATGGAGAGCGGCGTCTCGGGGCCGGTGAGGTGGTCGGTATCGGGCAGGTCGTGCGCGTAGTAGGCGACGAATCCGGCGCCGATCACCAGCAGCCAGAGGACGAGGACGGTGCCCCACTTGGCGAGGCGCCAGCCAAGCCGGCGGCGCCGGACGGGCCGCGCCGGCCTGCGCTGCTTCGCGCCGCCCGATATCGGCTTCGTGGCGCCGGGCTTTTGCTTCTTGCCGCCCGCCGCCGGCTTCGCGCGCGCGGGGCGCTTCGCCGTCGTGCGGGGCCGCTTCGGCGGGGGTGAGCGGCGGCGTGCTGCCATCGACCGGAGCCGGACGAACGTCTAGACGTCGAGATTGACGACCTTGAGCGCGTTCTGCTGGATGAACTCGCGTCTCGGCTCCACCACCTCGCCCATCAGGGTCGAGAAGATTTCTTCCGCCTCCTGCGCCTGCTTGATCTCCACCAGCCGCAGGGTCCGCACGTCGGGGTCGAGGGTCGTCTCCCAGAGCTGCTCCGGGTTCATCTCGCCGAGGCCCTTGTAGCGCTGGATCGTGAGGCCCTTGCGCCCGGCCGCGTAGACGGCCTCCAGCAGCGCGCTCGGCGCGTTGACCTCGGTCTCGCTCTCCTTCCTACGCAGCAGGACGGGGTGGTTGTAGACCTCCTGCAGCTCGGCGGCCAAGTCGTCGAGCCGGCGCGCCTCCGGCGTCGTGATCAGCACCTGGTCGATCATGTGGTTCTCGGTCACGTCCCTGAGCGTGCGGGAGAAGCGGAACGCGGCGCCGGCGGGTGTCGTGCCCACCTCGCCCTGCCAGCCCCGCTCGATCTCGGGCGCAAGCGCGTCCAGCCGGCGGGCGATATAGGCCGCCGTCGGCTTCGATTTCTCCGGATCGTCCAGGATGGAGGGCGTCAGCGCGCCGGCGATCGCCGCCTGCTCGACGATATGGCGTGCCACGCGCCGGGTGAGCGCATTTACCAGCGCGGCGGTGTCGCGGGCGGTATCGACGATGGCGCGGAGGTCGGCGCCCGAGCGCTCCTCGCCGCCGTGGAACCGCAACACCGCGTCCTCGAGGCCGGTGGCGATGAGGTGGTCCTCAAGCTCGCGGTCGTCCTTCAGATAGATCTCGCTCGCCCCCCGCTTCACGCGGTAGAGCGGCGGCTGGGCGATGTAGAGGTGGCCGGCGCGGATCAGCGCCTCCATGTTGCGGTAGAAGAAGGTCAGCAGCAGCGTGCGGATGTGCGAGCCGTCGACATCGGCGTCGGTCATGATGACGATGCGGTGATAGCGCAGCTTCGCCAGATCGAAGTCCTCCGAGCCGATGCCGGTGCCGAGCGCGGTGATGATGGTGCCGATCTCGGCCGAGCCCAGCATCTTGTCGAGCCTGGCGCGTTCGACATTGAGGATCTTGCCGCGCAGCGGCAGCACCGCCTGGTAGCGGCGGTTGCGCGCCTGCTTGGCCGAGCCGCCGGCGGAATCGCCTTCGACCAGGAAGAGCTCGCAGCGGCTCGGGTCGCGCTCCTGGCAGTCGGCGAGCTTGCCCGGCAGGCTGGTGACTTCGAGCGCGCTCTTGCGCCGGGTGAGGTCGCGGGCGCGGCGCGCCGCTTCCCGCGCCGCCGCCGCCTCGACCGCCTTGGCGACGACCGAGCGCGCCTGCGTCGGGTGCTCCTCCAGCCACTGGCCGAGTCCCTCGCCGACGATCCCCTCCACCACCGGCTTGACCTCGGAGCTGACCAGCTTCTCCTTGGTCTGGGAGGAGAATTTCGGGTCGGGGAGCTTGATCGAGAGGACGCAGGTGAGGCCCTCGCGGGCGTCGTCGCCGGTGATCGACACCTTCTCGCGCTTGGCGATGCCGCTGGATGCGGCATAGCCGTTGACCGTGCGGGTGAGTGCGGCGCGGAAGCCCGCGAGATGGCTGCCGCCGTCCGCCTGGCGGATGTTGTTGGTGAAGCAGAGAACGGTCTCGTGATAGCTGTCGTTCCACTGCATTGCGGCTTCGACGATGACGTCGCCCCGGCGGTCCCGGATCAGGATCGCGCCGCCGACCAGCGACTGCTTGGCGCGGTCGAGATAGCCGACGAAGGCCTCGATGCCGCCCTCATAGTGGAAGGTCGCGATCCGGGGCTCGGCCGCGCGCTCGTCCCGGAGCGTGATGACAAGCCCGGCGTTGAGGAAGGCGAGCTCGCGCAGCCGATGCTCCAGCTCGTCGAAATCGAACTCGGTCTTCGCAAAGATCCGGCTCGACGGCAGGAAGCTGACGCGGGTGCCGGAGCGCTCGGCGGTCTCGCCGGTGACGCGGAGCGGCGCCTCCGGCTCGCCGCCGGCGAAGCGCATGGCGTATTCCCGGCCGTCGCGCCGGATGCTGAGCTCCAGCCATTCCGAGAGCGCGTTCACCACCGAGACGCCGACGCCGTGCAGGCCGCCGGAGACCTTGTAGGTGCTCTGGTCGAATTTTCCACCGGCGTGGAGCTTGGTCATGATGACCTCGGCGGCGGAAACCCCTTCCTCCTCGTGGATATCGGTGGGAACGCCGCGCCCGTCGTCGCTGACGGAGACCGAGCCGTCGGCGCCGAGCACGACGTGAATCTGCTCGCAATAGCCCGCGAGCGCCTCGTCCACGGCATTGTCGACGACCTCGTAGACCATCCGGTGGAGGCCGGAGCCGTCATCGGTGTCGCCGATATACATGCCGGGCCGCTTGCGGACGGCATCGAGGCCGCGCAGGACCGTGATCGATTCTGCGCCGTAGCCTTCGGCCGCGGCAGGGCCGCTCCGGGCGGTATCGGCCACGCGTCCTACTCCCCTTCGACCATGCCGGGGCGCACCGTGAAGAACTGCGCGTGCCCGCCGAGGGGGCCGAAGACCGCCCGCTCGGTGCCGGTGAGCCAGGCCTGGGCGCCGACATCGACGATGATCTCGAAGAGCGCATGCCGGCGGCTCTCGTCGAGGTGGGCGGCGATCTCGTCGAGCAGGAGCACCGGCGCGCGGCGGCGCTGGCGTTCCACGAGGCGGGCATGGGCGACGATCAGCGCGATCAGCATCGCTTTCTGCTCGCCGGTCGAGCACTGCTCCGCCGCCATGCTTCGCGCGTGGTCGCTGACGAGCAGGTCGCTTCGCTGCGGCCCGTCGGCGCTTGCCCCCTCGCGGTCCGCCCGGCGGGTTGCGGCGAGATGCTCGCGGAAACGCTCCTCCACGTCGAGCGCGGGCGCGTGGGCGAGCCAGCGTTCGACCAGCCCGTCCGCCGCGAGCGCGATCCTCGGGAAGGGGTCCTTGCCGGTGGGCAGGAAGCGTTCGAGCCGCAGCACGAGGTCGAGCCTTGCGGCAGCGATCGCCACCGCGTTCTCCGCCATGCTGCGCTCGACGGCGCCGAGCCAGGCGTCGTCGCCGGCGCCGCTGCGCAGCAGCCGGGCGCGGTGGCGGCGCGCGCGGTCGTAGCGCTGGACCCGTGCGGCGTGGCCGGCGTCGATGGCGTAGACCAGCCGGTCGAGGAAGCGCCGGCGCTCCGCCGGCGCGCCCGAGAACAACCGGTCCATCGCCGGCGTGAGCCAGACCATGCCGACATGGGCGGCGAACGACGCAGGTCCCGGCGCCGGGGCGCCGTCGATCCTGACGCTGCGGCGCTCCGCCTCGCCCGCCTCGGCCGGTGCCCGCCAGCCGGAGCCGAGCGCGGTCTCGCCGCCGTCGTCGCCGCCGAGCGTGGCGGCGACCGACCAGGCCCCCGCCCGGCCCGCGTCCTCCGCCCCGTCCAGGCGTGCGGCATCGGCGAGGCGCGCGCCCCTGAGCCCCCGGCCCGGCGAGAGGTAGGAGACGGCTTCCAGCAGGTTGGTCTTGCCGGCGCCGTTGGCGCCGGTGAGGACCAGCGGACGCCGGTCCATGGCGAGGCGCGCCGCGCGGTAGCTGCGGAAATCGGTGAGGACGAGCCGGGAGAGCGCGAAGCGGGCCGCCGCCGGCGCTGCCGGCCCGGCCGCGGCACTTGTGATGGAATTGGGCACCTAGACGCGGAGCGGCATGATGACGTGGAGCGCGCCGGCGTCGCCGGTGTCCCGGATGAGCGAGGGCGAGCCGGCGTCGGCGAAGAAGAAGCGGATGGACTCGCTCTCGATCTGCCCGGCGACATCCAGCACGTAGCGGGCGTTGAGGCCGATCTCGAGCGGCTCGGCGCCGTAGTCGGCGTCCAGCTCCTCGGTGGCGGTTCCCGTATCGGGGCTGTTGGCCGTCAGCGTCACCTGGCCGGGGCGGACCGAGAGCTTGATCGCGTGCGAGCGGTCCGTGGAGATCGAGGAAACCCGGTCCACGGCCTCGGCGAAGCCGCCGCTGGCTACCGTCATGATGTTGTTGTTGCCGCGCGGGATGACCCGCTCATAGTCCGGGAAGGAGCCGTCGATCAGCTTCGAGGTGAGCGCCGCCGCGCCGACCTCGAAGCGGATCCTGGTCTCCGACAGCGCGACGGAAACCGAATCGTCGCCGTCGTCGATCAGCTTGCGGACTTCCGTGACGGTCTTGCGCGGGACGATCACGCCCGGCAGGTCCTGCGCTCCTTCGGGGAGGGCCACATCGGCGCAGGAGAGCCGGTGGCCGTCGGTGGCGACGGCGCGCAGCCGGGCGATGCCCTCCTGATCCTCCGCCTTGTGCAGGTGGATGCCGTTCAGATAGTAGCGGGTCTCCTCGGTCGAGATGGCGAAGCGGGTCTTGTCGATCAGGCGCCGCAGATGATCGCGCGGAAGCGCGAAGGAATGCGGCAGCTCGCCGTCGGCCATGACCGGGAACTCGGCGATCGGCAGGCACGAGAGCCGGAAGCGCGAGCGGCCCGACGCCAGATCGAGCTGCCCGCCGCCGCCGCCGTCGAGCTGCATCGAGACCTGGGCGCCGTCCGGCAGCTTGCGGACGATGTCGTAGAGGGTGAGCGCGGTCGTGGTGACGGCGCCTTCCTGCTCGACCGCGGCCTCGGCCTCGTCGACGACGGCGAGGTCCATGTCCGTCGCCGTCAGCCGCAGCCGGTCGCTCCCGTGCGCGTCGATGCGCACATTGGCGAGAATGGGGATCGTGTTGCGGCGCTCGACGACGCTCTGCACATGGGCCAGGGAGCTCAGGAGTGCGGAGCGTTCGATGGTGAGTTTCATTGTCGCTCCCGAATTGCGATCTCTCCTGATTCGCCGCCGAATCCGCCTCCATTATAGCGGAGAAGCGCCGGATACCGCACAACTATCGGTGCATCGCGGAGCCCGGCGGCCGACCGTTCCGCCGCCGCCGCCGAATGCCGCGCGCGCGTCAGCGCTCCGGGTCTTCCAGGCTCCGCCTGAGACGGTCCAGGTCTTCGTCGAGGGCGGGCTCCTTGGGCCGGCGCTCCTCGATCCGGCGGATGCCGTACATGACCGTGGTGTGGTCGCGCCCGCCGAACTTGCGGCCGATCTCCGGCAGCGAGCGCGTGGTGAGCTGCTTGGCGAGGTACATCGCCACATGGCGCGGGCCGACCACCGCGCGCGCGCGCCGGCTCGACACCATCTCGGCCGTCTTGATGTTGTAGTGCGCGGCGACCCGCCGCTGGATGTCCTCGATCGTGATGCGCCGCTCCTTCGCGCCGAGAACGTCCCGCAGCACCGCCTGGGTCGTCGGCAGCGTGATCGTGCCGCCGAGGAGCGCGGCGTGCGCGGCAATGCGGTGGAGGGCCATCTCGAGCTCGCGCACGTTGGAGGTGATCTGCCGGGCCAGGAACTCCAGCACCTCGCGCGGTGCATCGGCGATCCCGAGCGGCCCTGCCTTTTCCCACAGAATGCCAAGGCGCAGCTCGTAGGTGGCGGGGAGGATGTCGACGGCGAGACCGCCGGCAAGACGGGACCTGAGCCGCTCCCCCATGCCGTCGAGCTGGGCCGGCGAACGGTCGCTGGAGACCACCACCTGGCAGCGATGGTCGAGGAGGGCGTCGAGCGTGTGGAGAAACTCCTCCTGCGTGCTTTCCTTGTCGCAGATGAACTGGATGTCGTCGATCAGCAGCACGTCGGCGGAGCGGAAGCGCTCCTTGAACGCCACCGTGTCCTTCTGGCGGATCGCCTGAACGAACTGGTACATGAAGCGTTCGGCAGAGAGGTAGAGAACGCGCCGCCCCGGCTCGCGGCCGCGCAGGCACCATGCGATCGCGTGCATGAGGTGGGTCTTGCCGAGGCCGACGCCGCCGTAGAGATAGAGCGGGTTGAAGGGGAGGCGGTCGACCCCTGCGACCTGCTGCGCCGCGGCATGGGCGAGCTCGTTGGTCTCGCCGACCACGAATTCGCGGAAGGTGAAGCGGCCGTTGAGCGGCGAGCCGAGCCCGGCCGGCGCCCCGTCCTGGGGCCGGGCGGCGGGGTCGTCGCGAAGCGCCTGCGCTGCGTCGTCGTCCGCGCGCCGAACGCTCTCGCCGGCCTGCGGCGGGGCCGCATGAATCGCGATCCGGACGCTCTGGATGCCGCGCCGCTCGCGGGCCCAGAGCGCGGCGATGCGGTGCGCGTAGTGGGAGGCGATCCAGTCGCGCAGGAAGCGGGTGGCGACGCCGAGGGTGACCTGATCGCCGTCGATGTCGACCAGAACGAGCGGCGCCAGCCAACTCGCGAAGGTGGCCTCGCCCACTTCCGCGCGAAGCTGCAGACGAACCCGCTCCCAGGCCTCCCGGGCGTCCCGTCCCGGCGGCCGGGCGGCGCTCACAGGCGGCCTCCCCGCGGCCGCGCGCTGCGGCGCCCGGACCATGGCGGCGGCGGCGACGGCGCCCCACCATGGCGCCCTTCGCGCCGATGCGGACCGAATGTTCCGGGTAACGCCTCCCTAAACCCCGATTTTGTTCTGGCGCGACGTTGCGCGCCTCCAGCCGGCGGCATGGAGCTCTCCCCTCACGGACAAACCGAGTTTGCCACGCCGTCACGAACAACAGTGATTTTTGCTTTGAATGTCGCCGGCGCCTCTACCGGCGACATGCGGTAGTCAGGCTAAAGCGCGACGATGAGGCTGGCAACGGGTCCGAAATAGGAACCGGCGAAAAATCTGGCTATAGCACTTCCGGCATATTCTTGGCTTTCGGAATAAAGGGGGGGCGCCAATCGCTTGGCGCCGTGCCTGGAATCGCGACGGCGCGCGCGGCCGACCATCGAAACAAGGAATGCCGGCTATCGCATTCGGAAAGGAAGCGCCTGCGGCGCGGTCTGCCTTCGGCGGTCGCCGAGAACGGCCGCGCAACGCGGCGCGGCTTCCCTGCCCCCCTCGGACGGAAAGCGCCGTGCAGACCGTGACCGTGGTGGGAAAGCCGGGCTAGGCGTCGGGCAGGGCGCCCACGCGGCGGGCGAGCAGGGACACCCGGCGTGCCGCGGTCCGCCGGTGGAGCACCGCCTTGGTCGCGCCCCGCATGATCTCCGGCTGGGCCGCGCGCAGCGCCTGCTCCGCCTGGCGCTTGTCGCCGCTCGCGATCGCCTCCTCCAGCCGGCGGACGAAGGTGCGGATGCGCGAGAGCCGGCCGCGATTGACCGCGACGCGGCGCGTGTTTTGCCGGATCCGTTTGCGGGCCTGGCGCGAATGGGCCATGAGCGGCACCCCCCTGTGATCGGGCGGCCTTATACCATGCCGGCCGGCCGCGTCAACGGCGCCTTCGGCCCATGCGGCGGCACCGGCGGCTGCCGGGGCTCCTAGCGGTTGGTGAAGGCCGGCTCGCGCTTCTCGATGAAGGCGTCCATCCCTTCCTTCTGGTCCTCGGTCGCGAAGCAGGCGTAGAAGGCTGCCCGCTCGAAGAGCACGCCTTCGCCGAGCGTCGTCTCGAAGGCGCGGTTGACGCTCGCCTTGGCGAGCGCGACGGTGGGCGCCGAGAAGTGTGCGATGCGCTGGGCGACGGTCACCGCCTCGTCCACCACGTCGGCAACCGGCACCACGCGGCTCGCCAGCCCGCTGCGCTCGGCCTCCTCGGCATCCATCATCCGTCCGGTCAGGATCATCTCCATCGCCTTCGACTTGCCGACGGCGCGCGTGAGCCGCTGGGTGCCGCCCGCACCGGGGATGACGCCGAGCTTGATCTCCGGTTGGCCGAATCTGGCGTTGTCTGCGGCGATGACGATATCGCACATCATCGCGAGTTCGCAGCCGCCGCCCAGCGCATAGCCCGCGACCGCGGCGACGACCGGCTTGCGGAACGCGGTGATGCGATTCCACTTGGCGATGAAGTCGCTGCTGTGGGCGTCCACGAAGCTCAAGACACGCATCTCGTTGATGTCGGCGCCGGCCGCGAAGGCCTTCTCGTTTCCGGTGATGACGACGGCGCCGATCTCGTCTTCGGCCTCGAAGCTGTCGAGCACGTCGTTGAGCTCCCCGATCAGCGCGCCGTTCAGCGCGTTGAGGGCCTTGGGCCGGTTCAACGTGACCAGGCCGACCCGGCCGCGCCGGTCGACGGTGATGTTTTCATACGCCATTGCGTTCTCCCTCAAACGGCCGGGGCCTGCGTTCTCGACGGGCGGGCTGCAGCCGGCCGGGCGCCGCGACGGGCGTCGGCTTCGCCACATAACTCACCGCTGGCGCTTCGCGCAATAGAATGTCGAGCGGCCGCCCTGCACGATGCGCCGCACCGCGGCGGCGCAGTCGCAGCCGGGGCAGGGCAGATCCGCCCGGTCGTAGACCGCGAAGCTGTGCTGAAAGTAGCCGAGCGCGCCCGAGGCCTGCGCATAGTCCCTGAGCGTCGATCCACCCGCCGCGATGGCCGCCTCCAGCACCTCCCGGATTGCGCGGGCGAGCCGGGCCGCGCGCGCGCCCTGCACCGAGCCGGCGCGGCGCTTCGGGCTCAACCCGGCATGGAAGAGGGCCTCGCACACATAGATGTTGCCGAGGCCCGCGACCACGCGCTGATCGAGGAGCGCCGCCTTGATGGGCGTGTCCTTGCCGCTGAGCCGCCCGGCCAGCGCGGGCCCGTCGAAGCCGCAGGCGAGCGGCTCGGGCCCCATGCCGCGCAGCAGCGCGTGCTCGTCCAGCCGCGCGGTCTCCGCCAGATCCATCAGGCCGAAGCGGCGGTGGTCGGTGTAGCCGAGGACGCTGCCGTCGTCGAAGTGGAAGACGACGTGCTCGTGGGCGCCGCCGCTGGGGGCGGTCGCGATGGCGAAGCGCCCCGACATGCCGAGATGGGCGATCAGGGTAGCGCCGCCGTCGAGGTCGACGAGCAGGTACTTGCCGCGCCGGCCGAAGCCCACGACCTCCCGGCCGGAGAGCACCTCTGCGAAGTCGGGCGGGAGAGGGCGCCTGAGATCGGCGCGCTTCACCGTGACGCGCACGATGCGCCGGCCGGTCAGGCGGGCGGCGAGCCCGCGGCGCACGGTTTCGACCTCGGGCAGTTCGGGCATTCCACGGCCACGGTAGCGCGGCTTCCGCCGCTGGGCTATGGTCGCCGTCATGGCTTCTGCGCGCGGTGAGCACGACGCCACGGAGGGCGCAGATTTCGGCTTCCGCCGCGTCGGCGAGAACGAGAAGCCGGGCCTCGTCCGCGACCTCTTCGATCGCGTCGCCGGCCGCTACGACCTCATGAACGACCTGATGAGCGGCGGCATCCACCGCCTCTGGAAGCGGGAGATGGTGGCTTGGCTCGCGCCCCGCCCGGGCATGACGGTGCTCGACGTGGCCGGCGGCACCGGCGACATCGCGCGCAGGGTGCGCGCGGCAATGGAGGGCCGGGGGGACGGGCGCGGGGAGGGGCGCGGGCGGGTGATCGTCTGCGACGCGAGCGAGAGGATGGTGGACGCGGGGCGCGAGCGCGCCTGGAACGCAGGCCTCCTCGACGGCATCGACTGGCTGGTCGGCGACGCCGAGGCGCTGCCGCTGCCCGCGCGCTCGGTCGATGCCTGCACCATCGCCTTCGGCATTCGCAACCTGACCCGCATCGAGCGGGCGCTGGACGAGGCCAGGCGCGTGCTGCGCCCCGGCGGGCGCTTCCTCTGCCTCGAATTCGGCTCCCGCCCGCCCGCCGGCCTCGACCGGCTCTACGCCGCCTACTCCTTCGCCGTCATTCCGTGGCTCGGCTGGGTGGTGACGGGCGAGCGCGACGCCTATGCCTATCTGGTGGAGAGCATCCGGCGCTTCCCGCCGCCGGAGCGGCTGGCCGCGATGATGGAGGACGCGGGCTTCGGCGGCGTGCGCGTCCGTTCGCTCTCCGCCGGCATCGCCACGCTCCATTCGGGCTGGCGCGTCTGACACGGGCGCCATGCGGCGGGCGCTCAGAAATATCGGGCGGTTGCTGCGCATCGCCTGGACCCTGGGGCGCTGGGACGCGCTCTTCCTGCTGCGCGACCACGGGCTGGTGCCGCCGGTCACCTTTCTCGCCGGCATGGCGCCGCGCAAGCGGGGGCTGGGCTCGCCGGGGCAGCGCCTCGCCGGCGCGCTCCAGGTGCTCGGGCCGAGCTTCATCAAGTTCGGCCAGGCGCTCAGCACCCGGCCGGACCTGGTGGGCGAGGAGGCCGCCGCCGCCCTCTCGGCGCTGCAGGACCGTCTGCCGCCCTTCGACGCGAAGGCCGCGCGGGCCATCGTCGAAGCCGAGTTCGGCGCACCGCTCGACTCGCTCTTTCGCGAATTCGACGACGAGCCCGTCGCCGCCGCCTCCATCGCGCAGGTGCATTTCGCGGTCACCGCTGCGGGCGAGCCGGTCGCGGTCAAGATACTCAGGCCGGGCGTCGAGCGCGCCCTGGAGCGCGATCTCGAACTCTTCTACTGGATGGCGGAACTCGCCGAGCGCGCATTGCCCTCCTGGCGCAGGCTGCGGCCGGTCGAGGTGATCCGAACTCTTGCCCAGAGCGTGATGGTGGAGATGGACCTCCGCTTCGAGGCCGCCGCCGCCTCGGAGCTGCGCCAGAACTTCGCCGAGGACCCCGGCTTCCTGGTGCCGGCGGTGGACTGGCGGCGGACCAGCCGCCGCGTGCTCACGCTGGAGCGGGTGGACGGCATCCCCATCGACGAGCGCGACGCCCTGATCGCCGCCGGCCACGATCCGCACGCGGTGCTGGGCAAGGCGGCGGGCGCCTTCTTCAACCAGGTCTTCCGGGACGGCTTCTTCCACGCCGACCTGCACCCCGGCAACCTGCTGGTGGACACGGACGGCAATGTCGTCGCCGTCGATTTCGGGATCATGGGCCGGCTCGACACCCAGACCCGGCGCTATCTGGCCGAGATGCTGCTGGGCTTCCTGATCGGCGACTACGAGCGCGTGGCGGACGTCCATTTCGAGGCCGGCTACGTGCCGCGGCGGACCTCGAAGGCGGCGTTCGTCCAGGCGCTGCGCTCGATCGGCGAGCCGATCCTGGGCAAGCCGCTCAACGAGGTCTCGATCGCCCAACTGCTCGCCCGGCTCTTCCAGATCACCGCAGCCTTCGAGATGGAGACCCAGCCGCAACTGCTGCTGTTGCAGAAGACCATGCTCATGGCCGAAGGGCTGACCCGCCGGCTCACCCCCGACCAGAACATGTGGGTCTTCACCCGGCCGCTCATCGAGCGCTGGGCGCGGGAGAATCTCGGCGTCCAGGCGCGGGTGCGGGACGCGGCGGCGGAGCTGCTGGAGGCGGCCGGCCGCCTGCCGCGCCTCGCCGCGCGCGCCGAGAGGGTGCTGGACGGGCTGGAAGACGGCGTGAGGATCGCGCCGGGGAGCCTCGAAGGGATGACCGGCCGGCGGCGCGGCGGCGGCGCCCTGCCCCTCCTGCTCGTCCTGCTCGCCGGCCTGCTCGCCGGCCTGCTCGCCGTGCAACTCCTCTGACGGACCGGCCTTGACACGGGCACGCCGGCGGGGAGAGTGCGCAGCCATGGACGCAGACGCGATCGGGTGCGAGACCGCGCTCGTGCGGGCCGACTGGGCCGCGCGCGGCCGCCACTGGGACCGGCGGGCGGACGAGATCGCCGAGCAGGCGGCCCGCATGAACGCACCGCTGATCGAGGCCGCCGCCATCGCGCCGGGCCAGCGGATCTGCGACATCGCCACCGGCGCGGGCGAGCCCGCGCTCAGCGTCGCCGCGCTGGTGGGCGGGGAGGGCCGGGTCTTCGCCACCGACCTCTGCCCGGAGATGATGCTCGGCGCCCGCCGCCGGGCCGCGGCGCGGGGGCTCGACAACATCGCCTTCCGCACCGCCGACATGCTGGCGCTCCCAGATGCGGACGGCGTGTTCGACCGGGTGATCTGCCGCTTCGGGCTGATGTTCTGCCCGGAGCCGGCGCAGGCCGCCGCCGAGGCGGCGCGCGTGCTCAAGCCCGGTGGGCGGGCCGCCTATCTCGTCTGGGGGCCGCGCGCGGAGACGACCCTGTTCACCGTCTTCGTCGCCGCCGCCGAATCGGTGTTTGGCCCGCTCGACGGGGTGGATGCGATCGACCTTTCCCGGCCCTTCTCGCTCGGCGCGCCCGGCGCGCTCGCGCGGGCGTTGGGCGATGGCGGCCTCGCGCAGGTCGAAGAGCGCGAAGTGCGCTTCGCGCCCAGGGTGCCGGCGGCGGCGCCCTTCTGGCAGGCCCAGTTCGACATGACCTTCGGCCGGGCGCTGGACGGCGCCGCGCAGGCCGAGCGCAGCGCCTTGAAAGCGGCCGTCGAGGCGGGCTTTCAGCGCCTCAGGGAAGGGGATGAAATCCCCCTCGCCGTCCATGTGCGGATCGGCACAGGCGTCAAGCCAGGATCGGCATAATTGCCCATTTCACGTTGCGCAACAATGCGTTACGTGAAATTGGGATCGTTTTGCAAATTCCAGTTTTCCGCAGGCTCGATACCCCGGATCGCGCGCGTGGGGGCGCGATGCGCAGACCGTGACCGTGGCAACATAATCCGGGTCAGGCGGAGGGCGCCTGCTCGCTCTCCAGCCGCGCGATCTCGTCCTTGAGGCGGAGTTTCTGGCGCTTGAGCCCCTTGATTTCGAGATCGTCGCCCTGACCCGCCAGCGCGTCGATCTGCGCGTCGAGCGCCTGGTGTTCGGCGCGCAGCGCCTCCAGGCGCTGCTCGGTCGGCTCCCGATCGGTCATTCGTCCTCCCCTGTCCGCATCCGTCTCTCGCGCGCCGGCGCCCGGCATGGGGCCGCTCCCTGCCCCAGCAATATGGGAACGGCAAGCGGGTGGCGAAAGGGGGCGCGTCGCCGGGCTTCAGACGGTCTCGAAATAGCGTTCGAACTCCCAGGCGCTGACCTGGCTCTTCTGCCACGCGCGCCAGAAATCGAGCTCGGCCCGGCGCGAGAGCGTGTAGTGATCGACGAAGCGGTCGCCGAAGGCGCGGCGCAGGAAGGCGGAGCCCGCGAAGACATCGACCGCCTCCTCCAGCGTGGCGGGCAGCGTCGTGTACTGCTCGTCCAGCGCCGCATTGCCGGTGCAGAACGGCGGCGGCGCGAGGCCGCGCTCGATGCCGTCGAGGCCGGCGGCCAGCATGGCGCCAATCGTGAGATAGGCGTTGGAATCGGCGCCGGGCAGCCGGTTCTCGAAGCGCGTGCCGTGCGGCACGGGCCGAGTGATCAGCCGGAGCGCCGCGCTGCGGTTGTCGTCGCCCCAGGACGCGTTTTCGGGCACCCAGTGCTGCCAGTCCCGGCGCCGGAACGAGTTGATGTTGGGCATGCAGAGCGCGACCAGCGCCGGCAGATGGTCGAGCTGGCCGGCGGCATACTGCCTGGCCGTCTCGCTCAGCCCGGCGCCGTCCCAAAAAACGTTCTCGCCGTCCCGCCAGAGGCTCTGGTGGACATGGCCGCCCGAGCCCGGCAGATCGGCGGCGAGCTTGGCCATGAAGGTCGCGATCATGCCGTGCTCGGCGCAGAGCTCCTTCAGATAGGTCTTGGCGCGCATGGCGCCGTCGGCGGCGGCAAGCGCAGGCGCATGGGCGAGCGCGAACTCGATGGCACCGTGCCCGAGCTCCGTGTGCATGGAGACGACCGGCGCGCCCACTTCCTCCATGCGCCGCATGAAGGTCTCGAAGAGCGCGCGGAGCGCCGGCAGGCGGATCAGGCTGTAGGCGTTGCGCCCACGCGAGACCGGCGTGAGCGAGGCCGGCGAGGGCCCACGCACCGCCTCGTCCGCATGGTAGATGAAGACCTCGTACTCGACCGCGAAGCGCGGCACGAAGCCCATGGCGGCGGCCTTGTCGGCGGCACGCCTGAGCATCGTGCGCGGGCATTCGGGCGTCATGGCGCCGTCCGCGTCGTGGAGGTCGAGCATCGCCGCCACCGTGTCCGGGCGCCAGGGCAGGCGGCGCACCGTGGCGGCGTCCGGCTGCCCGTAGACGTCGGCGAATCCGTTCTCGTAGGAGGAGAAGGGCGAGAGATAGACATCGTCCGCCGCGGTGAGGCCGTAGATGATGTTGGAGAAGCCGATCTCGGCGGAGATTCCCTTGTCGAGGGCGAGCAGCTTGCCGCGCAGCCCGCCGTCGAGCTCCGCGACCTCGACCTGGACGAAGCGCACGCCGTCGGAACGGAGCCGCGCCCGCACCGCCTCCAGCCCCTCGGCCTCGGGCCCGCTCATTGGCGTACTCCCGCCGGCTTGTCGTAGCCGACGCTGGCATAGGCCTCCTCCGGCACCAGCGCGGGGTCCTTGTAGACCGACCAGCGGCAGACGCCGCGGCTACGCGCCTCCGGCCAGGTGGGCGGGTCGATCACCCGGGTCGGATAGCCGAAGCGGCGGATCGGCATGCGCTGGTTGAGCTGGCAGCAATGGACGCAATAGACGCAGATGCCGGTCTTGCCCCAGGCCCAGTCATGGGCCTCGGTGGTCACGGCGAAGCTGAAGGGCGGCAGCATGCGGGGGCCTCGGGGGTCGTCGTCGCGATAGGTCCGCCCGCCGGAGCCGCAGGGGGCGAAGCTCAGCACCCAGCGGTCCGCCTCCTCGGTGATCTCGATCCCGCCCATGCGCCCCGGCCCGCTCAGATGGCCGCGCAGGGAGAGCGCGGCGATCACGATCAGCCGATGCATCGAGCGCGGCCAGGGGTGGGTGGCGGTGTCGTAGACATCGTAGGTCTCGTACATCGGCGCCATGAGCTCGTCCCAGAGCGGGCCGATGCGGCGCTCGCCGAGGTGACGGACGACCAGGTCGAGCATCCCGTAGACGAGATCGCAGCCCCGGTCGTGGGTCTCGAGCCAACGCAGGCGGGCGCGCTCCAGTCCGGCGTGGGCGGCGGGCGCGTCGCCGGCCCCGCAGGCCGCCGCGACCGCCTCGATCGCAGCCGTGTAGGCGGCCCAGCCCCGGTGGATATCGAAGGGCTCCCCCGCCTCGCCGGCGAGCAGCGCGCGCAGCCGCGCCTCCCCCGCCGCGATCCCGGCGTCGTCCGCGCCTTCGGCGGCCAGCGTCTCCCTGATCCGGTCGGTCCAGAGGGCATAGAGCTCGTAGCCCTCGCGCGCCTCCTCGACGGTGTGGCGGGCCAGCGCCGCAGCGTCGGCGAAACGCTCCTCGCGGACCGCGGCGGCCGCGAGCGCGTAGGACGAGGCGGCGTGGTCCTCCCAGCCGCCGGCGCGAACCGGGTGCCCGACGACGGGATCGTCCACCAGCGGCCCGGCGCTGTCTTGGCTGCTCTCCCCTGCCACGCTCCGTCCCCGCTGCCCTGCGACGCCCCGCGCCATGTGGCCGCAAGGTAGGAAATCGCGCGCCGCCGGTAAAGGAAGCGCCGTCTCAGCCGCCGCGCCCTTCCACCATGAGCACCTGCTTGCCCACCGCGCTGCGGCTCTGGAACGCCCCCAGCGCTTCTGCTGCCTGCTCCAGCGGCAGGCGGCGGGAGATGCGGGGCCTGAGCGCGCCGGCCTCGTACCAGCGCAGCAGTTCGGCCATATTGGCGCGGTTGGCGGCGGGGTCGCGGGTGGCGAAGGAGCCCCAGGCGACGCCGACGATGCTGATCTCCTTGAGCAGGACGATGTTGGTCTTCGCTTCCGCGATGCGGCCGGAGGCGAAGCCGATCACCAGCAGCCGGCCGTTCCGGGCGATGCAGCGCATCGACGCATCGAAGACGTCGCCGCCGACCGGGTCGTAGATCACGTCCGCGCCGCGCCCGTCGGTCAGCGCCTTGACCTCGCTGCGGAGGTCCCCGGTGCGGTAGTTGACGAGATGGTCGGCACCGTGCTCGCGGGCGAGCGCGAGCTTCTCGTCGCTGCTCGCGGCCGCGATGACCGTGGCGCCCAGGCGCTTGCCGATCTCCACCGCGGACAGCCCGACGCCCCCGCCCGCGCCGTGCACCAGCAGCACCTCGCCGCCTGCCAGCGCCCCGCGCCCGACCAGGGCGTGGTGGCCGGTGCCGTAGACCACGGGGAAGGCGGCGGCGGCATCGAAGGGCATCGCAGCGGGGATGGGCACGACGCAGTCCGCCGGCGCCACCACCTCCTCGGCCATGCCGCCGTGGGAGAGGAAGGCCATGACGCGGGTGCCGGGCGCGGGCTCATGCACCCCCGGGCCGCATTCGCTGACGATACCGGCGCATTCCAGGCCGGGGCTGAAGGGGAAGGGCGGCCTGACCTGATACTTGCCCTCGATCAGGAGAAGGTCGGGGAAGTTCACGCCGACCGCGGCCACGGCGATGCGGACCGTGCCGGGCGCAAGCGCCGGCGGATCGACGCTCTCGACCGCAAGGGTCCCGGGCGGGCCGAAGGCCTTGCAGAGAACCGCTTTCATGGCACGGGGTCTCGCGCTCGGGCGGCGCTGGCGCCCCTCAGTCCAGCACCGTCCCGTCGCGTGCCAGCGCCGGCGCCACGGCGCCGCCGTCGAACTCCAGCGTGGCGATCAGCTCGACCGAATGGTTCACGGCGAGCCCGCGGCAGCCGATGGCCGCGCGTGTCGGCATCGCGCGGCGGCCGTAGAGCTCGACCAGGAGGTCGACGGCGCCGTTGATGACGCGCGGCTGGTCGGTGAAATCGGGGCCGGAATTCACATAGCCCACCAGGTGGAGCATCCGGTGCATCCGGTCGAGCTCGCCGAGGGCGTATTTGATGAGGCCGAGATAGCAAAGCATGCACTGGCGCGCCGCCTCGTAGCCCTCCTCGATGGTGCGGTCCACGCCGAGCACGCCGGTGAGGTAGGACTTGCCGTCCTTCGCCGGCGTGCAGCCCGAGAGGTAGAGCACGCGCCCCACCGCGTGGTGCGAGACGTATTTCGCACCGGACGGGTTGCTGCCGTAGCTGTCCTCGAGGCGGGGCAGGGTGAGGCCCGCGGCCTCGATCTTCTGCTCGATGGTCATGGGCCGAGCATGGTGCCGGGCGCCGGGGGAGTCAATTGCCGGCGCGGGCGGGGTTAGCGGCGCCGCATCGGCTATACTCGCGCCATGACCGGGCCCACGGGCAGCAGCGATGACGACGACCCGGCCGCGCTCGCCCGCCGCTTCCTCGACCTCTGGCAGGAGGAGATCGCCGGCAGCGGGCGGGAGGGCGGCCCCGGCCCGCTCGCGCTCCGCCTCGCCGCCCTGCACCTCGCGGCCCTGGCGGGGGTTGTGGCGGGGAGTGGCCTGAATGGTCCCGCCGGCGCCGCCGCGCCAGGGTCCGCGGCCGCTCCCGCTGCATCTGGGGATGGCGGCGACCGGCTGGCTGAGCTCGCTCGCCGCCTTGCCGCGTGCGAGGAGCGGATCGCTGCACTGGCGGCACGCGGCGCCGGAGCGGACGAAGGCCCTCGAAGCAGCCCTCGCGGCCGCCGATCCTGAGGCGCTGGCACGGGCGCTGGGCGCCGAGGCCGCCGGCCGTATCGGCCGCTTCCTGGACGGCATCGGAGGCTACCGGGCGCACCCCTACCGGCGCCGCCTCGCGGATCCGCCGGTGCTGTGGCAGGCGGGCACCACGCGGGTCCTCGCCTTCGGCGGAGACCCGGCGGGGGCGCCGGTGCTGCTCGTCCCCTCTCTCATCAACCGCGCCTATATCCTCGACCTCATGGCGCGCCGCAGCTTCGCCCGCTCGCTGCGGGAGCGCGGCCTGCGCCCCTACCTCGTCGACTGGGGGGCGCCGGGCGCCGGGGAACGGGGCTTCGGGCTCGACGACTACATCATCGGCCGCCTCGCGCCGGCACTGGCGGCGGTGCGCCGGGACGCGGGCCGGCCGCTCGTGCTCATGGGCTACTGCATGGGCGGAACGATGGCGCTGCCGCTCGCCGCCCGCGACGACGGCGGGGACGTGGCAGCGCTGGTCCTGCTGGCGCCGCCCTGGGATTTTCATGCCGACGGCGGCCGTCAGGCGCGCCTCGTCGCCGCGCACAGGCCGGCGCTGACGGCTCTGGCGGACGCCCTCGGCGCGCTGCCGGCGGACGCGCTGCAGGCCATGTTCGCCGCCCTCGACCCGCTGCTGGCCGCGCGCAAGTTCAGCGCCTTCGCCCAGCTTCCGCCGGCCTCGGCCGCAGCGCGGAACTTCGTCGCGCTGGAGGACTGGCTGAACGACGCGGTGCCCCTCACCGGCCCCGTGGCCCGGGCCTGCCTCGAAGACTGGTACGGCGCGAACGCGCCCGCCCGCGGCCTCTGGCGGGTCGGCGGCGCGACGGTCCGGCCCGCGCGCGTGCCCTGCCCGGCGCTCAACGTGGTGCCGGCGCGCGACCGCATCGTGCCCCCGGCCTCGGCGGCGGCGTTGAGTGCGGCGCTGCCCGCGGTCGAGACCTGGCGGCCGCCGCTCGGCCATATCGGCATGATGGCCAGTCCCCGCGCCAGGCGCCTGCTGTGGCGCCGGCTCGCGGACTGGATCGCCGCGCATGCGACCTGCGGCGATGCTTGAAAATCCGCCGCCGCCGGCCCATATGAAGCGCGCGCGCCGCCGAGGGATCGGCCCCCGGCGGCGCGATGCACTGCCGGGGGAGAGGGCATGACGCGGGTCGCACTGGTGACGGGCGGAACACGGGGTATCGGCGGCGCCATATCCCAGGCGCTGAAGAACGACGGCTGCCGGGTGGCCGCGAACTACCATGCGAGCGACGAGGCGGCCGAGCGCTTCCGTTCCGTCACCGGCATCGATGTCTACAAGTGGGACGTGAGCGATTTCGCGGCCTGCGAGGCGGGCGTCGCGCAAATCGAGCAGGCGCTCGGCCCCATCGACATCCTGGTAAACAATGCCGGGATCACGCGCGACGGCACGCTGCAGAAGATGACGCCGGACAACTGGCAGGCGGTGCTCGACACCAACCTCGGCTCCTGCTTCAACCTCTGCCACGCTACCTTCCCCGGCATGCGCGCGCGCAGGTTCGGTCGCGTCGTCAATATCGGCTCGATCAACGGCCAGGCCGGCCAGTACGGCCAGGTTAACTATGCCGCGGCGAAGTCCGGCATCCACGGCTTCACCAAGGCGCTGGCGCAGGAGGGCGCGCGCCACGGCATCACCGTGAATGCCGTGGCGCCGGGCTATGTCGACACCGACATGGTGCGCGCGGTGCCGGAGGCGGTGCTGGAGAAAATCGTCGGCAGCATCCCGGTCGGCCGGCTCGGCCGCGCCGAGGACATCGCCCGCGCGGTGCTGTTCCTGGTCGCGGACGACGCCGACTTCATCACCGGGTCCACCGTCTCGGTCAACGGCGGCCATCACATGTATTGAGGGGAGCGGCAGATGGCACGGCTTGCGCTCATCACCGGGGGCACGCGCGGCATCGGCGCCGCCATCGCGCGCGCACTCAAGGACGCCAGCCACCCCGTGGTGGTCAACTACCATGCGGACGAGGACTGCGCCGCCGCGTTCAGCGCGAACACCGGCATCCCCGCGCTCAAATGGGACGTGAGCGACGGCCCCGCCTGCCAGGCCGGCGTCGCTGCCGTCGAGGCCGCGCACGGCCCGGTCGCGATTCTCGTCAACAATGCCGGCACGGTCTCGGACAACAAGTTCGAGAACATGACCGGCGACCAGTGGCAGCGGGTCGTCCGGGTCAATCTCGATTCCGTCTTCTACATGTCGAAGGCGGTCTATCCCGGCATGATGGCGCGGGGCTGGGGGCGCATCGTCCAGATCGGCTCGATGAACGGCCAGGCCGGCCAGCTCAACCAAGTCAACTATGTCGCCGCCAAGGCGGGGATGCACGGCTTCACCAAGGCGCTGGCGCAGGAAGGGGCGAAGCACGGCATCACGGTCAACACCGTGGCGCCCGGCTATGTCGACACTTACATGATGCGCAACATGCCGGAGAAGATCGTGAAGAAGATCGTCGACAAGTCCCCGGTCCGTCGCATGGGGGCGGAGGAGGAGGTGGCCCATGCCGTGCTCTTCCTCGTCGACGACAAGGCGGCGTGGACCACCGGCTCCACCATCACCATGAACGGCGGCACCCACATGTATTAGGACGGCGTTCGCACCGGGGTCATGGTCTGCGCGGCGCGAAACAGGAAATTGCAAAACGGACCCAATTTCGCGTAACCCCTTATTTCATAATATAAACTTGGCGATTCTCACTCATGCCGGCCGCCGATCGGGATGCCCCGCCGGTGCGGGCTGCTACCATGCCCGCCCATGCACCAGGATGTCGTCGATCTCAACGCCTTCTACCTGACCCGGCTCGGCCGGGTCGCGCGCCGGAGTCTCGGCCAGCAGATCCGGCGCGTCTGGCCCAGCGTGCGGGAGGAGGCGGTGCTGGGCCTCGGCTATCCGCTGCCCTATCTCGGCCTCTTCCGCGCGGAGGCGGAGCGCGTGCTCGCCGTCATGCCGGCCGGCCAGGGGGTCATGGCCTGGCCCGAGAGCGGCGGGCGGCTGGTGGCGCTCGCCGACGACGGGGTGCTGCCGCTGCCCGACGGCTCGATCGACCGCATCCTCATCGTTCACGGCCTCGAGTTCAGCGAGCAGCGCCGCCCGATGCTGGAGGAGGTATGGCGGGTGATGCGGCCGAACGGGCGCATCCTGGTGCTGGTGCCGAACCGCCACGGCCTCTGGGCCCGCGCCGAGGCGACGCCCTTCGGCCACGGCTCGCCCTTCAGCGCCTCCCAGCTCGCACGGCTCCTGCGCGAGCACCGCTTCGCCCCGCTCGCCTCCGGCGCGATGCTGTTCCTGCCCCCCACGGGCTCGCGCGCGGTGCTGCGCAGCGCCGCCGTCTGGCAGCGCCTGGGCCGGCATCTCGGGCGCCCCTTCGGCGGCATCGTCTATGTCGAGGCCGGCAAGACCGTGTTCGAGGCGCTGCCGGTGGCGGCCAGGCGCCGGCGCCGCGTCATCGTGCCGTTGCCGGCGCCGGTGCCGGCGGGCGCGCGAACGGCCGGCGGCAGTCTCCTGGCCCGGATTTCTCACCATGGTCACGGTCTGCGTCGCGTCCAGGCGTTCGATCCGCAAGGAGCGGGCCGAAAAGCGTAGCGGGGACTACGGTTGAGGCCCGCGACGCCGCGGGCGGGCGCCTGGGCGCGACCCGAAGGGCGGCGCTTTCCGGCCGACAGCGTGCGTCAAGTCGCTTGCCCGATGCCCCGCATCGCGCTGCGCGCCTTTCCTACTCTGTCGGCCGGAAAGCGCCGCGCAGACCATGACCATGGTGAGAAAGCCGGGCTAGCGCCCCCCGGACCCTGAGCCGGTGCGGGGCGCCCGGCCGGCGGAGAGCAGGAACACCGCCTGCTCGCCGAACAGGTTGGCGAAACCGCCGGTGCCCGTGAACCGGCGCACACGGCCGCGCGAATCGACCTGGGTGCGGCGCTCGATGCCGATCCCCAGTTCGCGGCAGAGCATGACGAAGTCCTTGATCGTACACGGCCTGATCTGCGGCGTCTGGTACCAGGGCTCGCCGGAGCCGCGCGGCGCCGGCATCCGGCCGCGCGCCAGCAGATGCAGCCGGTTGCGCCAATGGCCGAAATTGGGGATCGAGACGATGGCGCTCCGGCCGATGCGCAGCAGCTCCAGCAGCACGCCCCTGGGGTCGCGGATCGCCGGCAGGGTCTGGCTCAGCACGACAAAGTTGAAGGCAGCGTCCGGATAGTCGGCGAGGTCGGTCTCCGCATCCCCCTGGATGACCGAGAGGCCGCGCCTGACCGAGGCGTTCACGCCCTCCTGGCTGATCTCGATGCCGCGGCCGTCGACGTTCTTCTCGCGCGCCAGCAGCTCCAGCAGGGCGCCGTCGCCGCAGCCGATGTCGAGCAGGCGCGAGCCCGGCGCGACCATGTCGGCGATCAGGCGATGGTCGGGCCGGACGCCCGCGCGCCGCGCGCCTGCGTTCACGGACGAGCGCTCACGGAGCGCCACTCACGGAGCGCCACTCTCGGAGTGCGCCGCTCACGGGCCGCCGAGCCCGCGCCGGGCGGCGGCGCCGCTGAGGAAGCCGCGCAGGGTCTCGAACATGTCCGGCTCGTCGAGGAGGAAGGCGTCGTGCCCCTTGTCGCTCACCACCTCGACGAAGCTCACATTGGCGGCCACCGCGGCGAGCGCGCGCACGATGGCGCGGTTCTCCGCGGTCGGATAGAGCCAGTCGCTGGTGAACGAGATCACGCAGAAGCGGGTATCGACACCGCGAAACGCATTGGCGAGCACGCCCTCATACTCGGCCGCGAGGTCGAAATAGTCGATCGCGCGGGTGATGTAGAGGTAGGAGTTGGCGTCGAAGCGCTCGACGAAGCTCTGCCCCTGATGGCGCAGGTAGCTCTCGACCTGGAAGTCCGCGTCGAAGCCGTAGGTGACGTTGCTCCTGTCCTGCAGCGCGCGGCCGAACTTGCGCTGCAGCGCCGGTTCCGAGAGATAGGTGATGTGGGCCGCCATGCGCGCCACCGCGAGGCCGCGCACCGGATTGGCACCCTGTTCCTGGTAGCGCCCCTCGCGCCAGTCGGGATCGGCCATGATCGCCTGGCGGCCGACCTCGTTGAGGGCGATGTTCTGCGCCGAGTGCTTGGCCGCACAGGCGATGGGCACCGCGGTGTAGCAGCGCTCCGGGTAGCTCGCCACCCATTGCAGCGCCTGCATGCCGCCCATCGAGCCGCCGGAGACGCAAAAGAGCTGCTCGATCCCCAGATGGTCGAGCAGCATGACCTGTGCCTTGACCATGTCGCGGATGGTGATGACCGGGAAGTCGAGGCCCCAGGAGCGCCCGGTCTCGGGGTTGATCTCCTTCGGCCCGGTGGTGCCCATGCAGCCGCCGAGCGTGTTGCAGCAGATCACGAAGTAGCGGTCGGTGTCGAAGGTCTTGCCGGGCCCCACCATCTCCTCCCACCAGCCGGGCTTGCCGGTGAGCGGGTGGGGGCCGAGCACGAACTGGTCGCCGGTGAGCGCGTGGCAGAGGAGGACCGCGTTGGAGCGCGCGGCGTTGAGCGTGCCGTAGGTCTGGTAGGCGAGGGTGAAGGGCCCGAGGGAAACGCCGCAGTCGAGCTCAAGCGGCGCCGTCCCGCCGAGCTCGACGCTCAGGCCGGCCTGCTCATGTCTCGCCGCGGCTGCGCTCTCGGGCATCGGCGTCGTCGCTCGTCGGGCCCAACGGCCGCATCCTGCCACCGGACCGCGCGCCGCAGGCATCGCTGGAAAGGCGCGTCAGACAGTTGCGATTTGACGCTGAAAGTCAATGTTTACTTTGCTTTTGCCCCGCTCATGGACTAGGATTCGGCCCCCCCTTGAGCCGCGTCAGTCTCACCATGAACAGGCCTTCGCCGGAGGATCCTCCGCTCGCCGCCCTGCGCGACGAGATCGACCGCATCGACGACACCATCCACGATCTCCTGATACGCCGGATGACGCTGGCCGACCGGATCAGCGAGGCGAAGCGCGCCGCCGGCGCCGTCGGCGCGCTGCTGCGGCCGGCCCGCGAGGCCGCGATCCTGCGCCGCCTGATGGAGCGCCACGAAGGCCCCATTCCCTTCCCCGTCATCGTGCGGATCTGGTCCGAGATCATGTCGGCGACGCTCTTCGTCGAGGGCCGCTCCGCCGTGTCGGTGTTCACGGTCGAGCAGCCGAGCGAGGAGAACCGCTTCGCCGACCTCGCGCGCGCGCATTTCGGCGCCGAGACGCCGTTGCACCCCGCCCGGACGGAAAGCGGCGTGCTGCGCAGCGTGCGCGACGGCAAGGCGTCGGTGGGCGTCCTCCCGGTGCCTGCGGATGCGATGAGCGGCAGTGTCGGGGTGAGCGCCGAGCCCTGGTGGCTGACGCTCGCCGCCAGCGACGACGAACGGCCGATGATCGTCTCCCGTCTGCCGTGGCTCGCGGGCAACCGCAACCGGGGCGGCGAGACCAGTGCGCTGGTGGTCGCCATGACCAGGCCCGCGCCCTCGGGCGACGATGTCTCGTTCCTCGCGGTCGAATCGTCCGACACGATCAGCCGCGACCGCATCAGGACGGCGCTGGTCGAGTTGGGCATCGAGGTCGCCGGCTCGGTGGTGTGGCACGGCGACGACGGCGCGCAGGCCCGCTGGCAACTCATCGAGGTCGATGGCTTCGTCGCCGAGGACGATGCGCGGCTGCAACGCTTCGCCGAGCAGCTGGACGGCAATGTCGGGCGGATCGCGGCGCTGGGCAGCTACCCGAGGCCGCCCGCCCGCGGCAACGCCCGCTGACGCAAGCCGGCGGCTGCGACGCTGCGATCATGCCGGTTCAGCCCGTCCCCCGCCCCGGAATCATGGAGATCTCGCCCTATGTGGGCGGGCGGTCGAGCGCCGACGGCCACGCCAATTCGGTCAGGCTCTCCTCCAACGAATCGGCGCTGGGGCCGAGCCCAAAGGCACAGGCTGCCTATCGTGAGCATGCGCCGACCCTTCACCGCTACCCCGACGGCGGCGCCACCGAGCTGCGCAGGGCACTCGGCGCCCTCCACGGGATCGATGTGGAGCGGATCGTCTGCGGCAACGGCTCCGACGAGCTGCTCCAGCTCCTGGCCCGCGCCTATGCCGGCCCCGGCGACGAGATCATCCACACCCGCCACGGATTTCTGGTCTATCCCCTGGCGACCCTTTCCGCCGGCGCAACGCCCGTGGTCGCGCCGGAGAGCGACTGCAGCGCCGATGTCGACGCGATTCTCGGCAAGGTCACGGAACGGACCCGGCTCGTCTTCCTCGCCAATCCCAACAACCCGACCGGGACCTACGTTTCCAAGGGCGCTCTGCGGCGCCTCTGGGGCGGCCTGCCGGAGCATGTGGTCCTGGTGATCGACGCGGCCTACGCGGAGTACGTCACCGCAGCCGACTACGAGCCTGGCCTCGATCTCGCGAGCCGGGCGCCCAACGTGGTGATGACGCGCACCTTCTCCAAGGCCTACGGGCTGGCGGCGCTCAGGCTCGGCTGGGCCTACGGGCCGCCCGCCATCGTCGACGTGCTCCACCGCATCCGCGGCCCCTTCAACGCCAACGGGGCGGCGCTGGCCGCGGCGTCGGCGGCGCTGGAGGACCAGGACCACATCGCCCGCGCCCGCCGGGACAACGAGGCCTGCCGCGACGCGCTGGCCGCGCGGCTCGCGGCGTGCGGGCTCACGGTCGTGCCCAGCGTCTGCAACTTCCTGCTGGTGCGCTTCCCCGACGAGTCCGGCCGCGACGTTGCGGCGGCGGACCGCTTCCTCACCGGGCGCGGCATCGTCGCCCGGCGGGTCGAGCCCTACCACCTCCCGGACTGCCTGCGCATCACCATCGGCCTGGAGGCGGAGATGGACGCCGTCGCCCAGGCGCTCGAAGCCTTCATGGCGGCGCCTGAGGCGGAGCGCGGCCGGTGAGCGGGCCCGAACCCTTCTCCCGCGTCGCGCTGATCGGGCTCGGCCTGGTCAACTCCTCGCTCGCGCGCGTCCTGCGGCAGAAGGCGCCGGCGACGGAGATCGTGGGCTGCGCCCGCAGCCAGGCGACCCTCGACACGTCCGTGGCGCTCGGCTTCGTCGACCGGGTAACGCTCGACCCGGCGCAAGCGGTCGCAGGCTGCGACCTGGTGGTGCTGGGCTCGCCGGTCGGCACCTTCGCAGCCCTCGCCGCGCAGATCGGCCCGCACCTGGCCGCCGGCGCGGTCCTGACCGACGTGGGCTCGGTCAAGAGCGCGGTGTTCCGGGCGGTCCAGCCGCACGTGCCGCCGGGCGTCCACCTGATCCCCGGTCATCCGGTGGCGGGCACCGAGTTCTCCGGGCCGGAGGCGGGCTTTGCCGAGATGTTCGAGGACCGCTGGTGCATCCTGACCCCGCCGGAGGACGCGGACCCTGCGGCGGTGGAGCGGCTCGCCGCGCTCTGGCGCATGGCCGGGACGACCGTGGAACTGATGGACGCCGCGCACCACGACGCCGTGCTCGCCATCACCTCGCATCTGCCGCACCTGATCGCCTACAACATCGTCGGCACGGTCACCGACCTGGAGGAGGAGACCAGGGAGGAGGTCTTCAAGTACGCAGCGGCCGGCTTCCGCGACTTCACGCGCATCGCCGCGTCGGACCCGATCATGTGGCGCGATATCTTCCTCAACAACCGGGAGGCGGTGCTGGAGATGCTGGGCCGCTTCACCGAGGACCTCACCGCGCTGCAGCGCGCCATCCGCCGGGGCGACAGCGACTATCTGGAGACGCTGTTCACCCGGACCCGCGCCATCCGGTGCGGCGTGATCGACGCCAAGCAGGCCTGAAGCCCGCCCCCGACGCGCTCAGGCGAGGCCGAGAACGTCGGCCATGGTGTAGAGGCCCGGTTGGCGCCCCAGCGCCCAGCGCGCCGCCAGGATGGCGCCACGGGCGTAGGTCTGGCGGTTCGCCGACCGGCAGGTGAGCTCCAGCCGTTCGCCCTCGGCCGCGAAGATCACGCTGTGCTCGCCGACGACATCGCCGCCGCGCAGCGCGGCGAAGCCGATCTCGCCGCGCGCGCGGGCGCCGGTCACGCCGTCGCGCCCGCGGGCGGCGACCTCATCGAGCGATACCCCGCGCCCGCGCGCCGCCGCCCGCCCGAGGCCCAAAGCCGTGCCGGACGGTGCGTCGATCTTGTGGCGATGGTGCATCTCGACGATCTCGATGTCGTAGTCGGCGTCGAGCAGGCCGGCGACCTGCTCGGTGAGGCGGAGCAACAGGTTGACGGCGAGGCTCATGTTAGGCGCCTGAACCACCGGCGCCTCCGCCGCCGCGGCCTTGAGCGCGGCCTGCTCGGCCTGCCCGAGCCCGGTGGTGCCGACGACCAGCACCGTGCCCGCGGCAGCCGCCAATGCGGCGTGGCCGGCAGTGGCATCCGGCAGGGTGAAGTCGAGCACCGCGTCGGCGGCCCGGAACATCGCCTGCGCATCGTCGCTCACCGCGACATCGAGCGGCTCGATCCCGGCAAGGGCGCCGCTGTCGCGGCCGAGGGAGGGATGGTCCGGGCGCTCGGTCGCGGCCACCAGCGTACAGCCGTCGCCGGCTGCGACCTGGCGCACCAGCGCCTGCCCCATGCGCCCGGCGGCGCCCGGAACGCCGATCTTCATCGCGCCTCCAGAGGCTCACCCGGCGACATCATGGCGCCATAGTGGCGACGCCGCGGTCCGCACGCAAGCAGGCGGGACCGACGAGATGCAGAAAGCGGGACAGGACGCGAGAACGTCGCGGCTCGGTGATGGAAGGACAGGAAAGCGAAAAAACCCCCACCCCGGCCCTCTCCGCCCCCAAGGGCGGAGAGGGAGAGCAGGCGGCCCGCAGCACGAGCCTCCGGCGGCACACGGGGTGTGTCCGTAAGGCGAACCGGGCCGCGCAGCGGCCCGGCCGGCGCGACCGCGCCGGCGCGCCGCAAGGCGCGGAGCCAAGCTCGCGGAGCGAGCGCCCGGCGCTTGAGGGAAAGAAAGAACCAGCGCCCGGCGACTGAGGGAAATGAAAAGAGTCTACCGTCCGGTGACAGGCGGGAAAGCAAAAAATCACTTCATAATCGGGCTATGATGCGCCGATGAACGTCAAGGACGGCACGGCCCATCTGCGCGCGCTCGACACGGACCGGGAGGTCTATCTCGACGGTGCGCTCGTCAAGCGGGTCGCGGACCACCCGGCCTTCGCCGCCGCCTGCCGCTCGGCGGCGGCGCTCTACGACTTTCAGGCGGCGGCGCCCAATATCGAGCGCATGACCTTCGAGACCGCGACAGGCCGCCGCGTCAACCGCGCCTGGCAAATGCCGCGCAGCTACGCCGAGCTGGTCGCGCGGCGCGAGGCGCTCACGGCATGGGCCGAGCTCCACGGCGGATTCCTGGGGCGTTCCCCCGACCACCTGGCCTCTACGATCGCCGGGCAGATGATGGGGATCGAGGTCTTCGAGCGCCACGGCGCACGCTTCGCCACTGCGCTCCGCGACTACTACGCCTACGCGCGGGATCACGACCTCTATCTCTGCTACGTCATCGTCAATCCGCAGGGCGACCGCTCCAAGGCCTGGGGCGAGCAGAGCAGCGAAGAGATGACCATGCGGGTCGTCGACGAGGACTCAGGTGGCGTGACCGTGCGGGGCGCGAAGATGCTCGGCACCGGCTCGGTCATGGCGGAGGAGATCCTGGTTGCGAACCTGCAGCCGCTGAAGCCTGGCGAGGAGCGCTTCGCCATCTCCTTCGCGCTTCCCCTGGATGCCCGCGGCATCAAGGTTCTCTCGCGCAAGAGCTACGAGGCGAGCGCGGTCAGCCCCTGGGACAACCCGCTCTCCCACCGCTTCGACGAGAACGATTCGGTCGTCTATTTCGACGACGTGAAGGTGCCGTGGGAGCGCATCTTCCTCCTCGGCGACACCGACATGTGCCGGGCGCAGTTCCACGACACGCCGAGCCACGTCTTCCAGAACTACCAGTCGCAGATCCGCCTGGTGGTGAAGCTCAAGTTCCTGCTGGCGCTGGGGCGGCGCATCGCCGAGACCATCGGCACGGCGAGGATGCCATCGGTGATCGAGCAGTTGGGGGAGATGGCGTCGGAGGTCGCGACCGTGGAGGGGCTGCTCTACGGCATGGAGAGCGCGGGCGGCGAGGCGGGCGGCTACTACCTGCCGAACGCGGGCATGATCTACGCCGCCCAGGTCCAGACCCAGGCCCTCTATCCGCGCTTCATCGACAGCATCCGCTCGCTCGCCGGCGGCGGCCTGATCATGCTGCCGTCATCGGCCGCGGACCTCGAGAACCCGGCGATCGCGCCGCTGATCGAGCGCACTCAGGTCTCGGCGCGGGAGGGCGACGGCGCCGCCGAGCGGATGACGCTGATGAAGCTCGCCTGGGACGCGGTGGGCTCCGAGTTCGCCGGGCGCCACACCCAGTACGAGATGTTCTATGCCGGCGCCAAATTCGTCACCGCGGCGCACTGCTTCAGGCGCTACGACTGGGCCGGCGCCGAGCGCATCCTGGACGGGGTGCTGGCCGGCAACGCGTGAAAACCGCAGTCGTCAATCTCGGCACCATCGTCTCCGGCGACTGGCGCGCGCCCTTCGTCGAGGGCGATTCCCTGCTGGCCGACGACGGCCGGCTGGTGGCCGTCGGCGCGGTGGAAGCAGCCGCCCTCGATACCTGCGACGTGGTCATCGACGCCGCCGGGGCGACGGCGATTCCGGGGCTGATCGATTCGCAAGTTCACGTCACCTTCGGCGACTTCACGCCGCGCCAGAACACCGTGGGCTATCTCACCAGCTACGTCCACGGCGGCACCACCACGGCGATCTCCGCCTCCGAGGTGCATGTGCCGGGCCGGCCGAAGGACCCGGCGGGTGTCAAGGCGCTGGCGGTCGCGGCCTTCAAGTGCTTCGAGCATTACCGGCCGGGGGGGATGCGCGTGCACGGCGGCTCCATCATCCTGGAGCCCGGCCTCACCCGTGCCGACTTCGACGACGTGCACCGCGACGGCGTGTGGCTCGCCAAGGCCGGCTTCGGCGCGGTCGCGTCGGCCCACGACTATGTGGCGCTGGTGCGCGATGCGCGCGATGCCGGCCTGCTCACGACGCTGCACACCGGCGGCGCCTCGATCCCCGGCTCCTTCCCCATCACCGGCGCGGACCTGATCGCCATCGACCCGGTGGTCTCCTTCCACATCAACGGCGGGCCGGTCGCCATCGAGGACCGCTATTTCGAGCAGGTGGCGGCGGAGACCGATATCGCCATGCAGGTCTGCACCGCCGGCAACCTGCGGACGACGCTGCTCTGCGCCGAGGCGGCGCGCAGGCACGACGCCTTCGACCGCTTCCTGATCGCGACCGACACGCCCACCGGCAGCGGCGTCATGCCGCTCGGCATGATCTACACCATGGTCAACATCGCCTCGCTCGCGGGCTTCGACCCGACCTGGACCATCGCTGCCGCGACCGGCAACGTGGCCGAGGTCTACGGCCTCAACAGCGGCTTTCTCAGGCCGGGGCGGGATGCGGACGTGGTGATCGTCGACGCCCCGCTCGGCGCCACCAGGGCGAGCGCGCTCGCGACCATGAGCAACGGCGACCCGGTCGCCATCGGCGCCGTCATCAGCGACGGGATTCCCCGCTTCGTCGGCCGCAGCCGCAACACCCCGCCGACCACGCGGAAGGTCGCCGTCGCCCGCTGCACGGTGCCCGCCGCCTTCGCCACGTGAGCCGCGCCGCCTACCTGAGGGCGTCGATGGTGTCGACGTGGTCGCCCGCGGCGTAGGCAAGGATGGCGAAATCGGCGGTGAGCAGCGGTGCGGCGCAGTGGCGGGCGGTCGCGACGATGAAGCGGTCGGCGGGATCGCCAGAGAAGGCGCCGGGCAGCCGCACGCTGTCGATGGCGATCGCGGGGTCGATCGAGATCAGTTGGATACCCGGCAGGGCGAGCGCCGCCTCGATCCACGCGCCGGTCTCGCGCGCGAGGCGGAGACTGCCCCGATCGGCCAGCAGGGCGATCTCCCACGGCGTGATGGCGGAGACGCCGATTCCTCCGTCCGACCGCTCCGCCGCCGCGATGGCGGCGCCCGCCTCGGCGCCGAGCCGCCGGTTGCCGTCCAGGGCCCAGACCAGCACGTGCGTGTCGAGCACGATCACCGCATGGCGTCCCACTCGGCGGGATCGGCGGCGGGCCGGAAGGGGTCGTCATAGGCCAGCACCGATCCCTTCATGACGCCGAGGATGGATCGCTCCTCGCGCTCAGGCCGCACCGGCGACAGCAGCGCGACCGGCCGGCCGCGATTGGTGATCGTCACCGGCTCGCCATCCTCGCCCATCTCGTTGATGATGCGGAGACATTTCGCCTGAAACGCGGCCGCCGCGATGGTCTTGCCCATGGCTCCCGCCCGTTTCATATAAGTACATATAATATGTACGTGTAACGGGGCGGGCGGTCAAGCGGTGGCCCGCGCCTTTGCTCCACGCCGTCGGCGGGCCGTCACGCGATCTCTTCCTCGGCGATGATCCAGGGCTCCCGGATCGCCGCGTCGCGCCATTCCACGAAGGCCGGCAGGGTCAGGACGGCACGGCTGTAGGCGGCGCAGGTGTCGTCGAGATGGACCCCGTAGGTCTCCAGGCGAGTCGCCGCCGGCGCGAACATGGCGTCGGCCGCGCCGAAGGCGCCGAACAGGAAGTCGCCGCCGGCGCCGTAGCGCGCCCGGCAGTCGCGCCAGATCGCGCAGATGCGGGCGATGTCGTCGGCGACACCCGGCCCGCGGCCCTTCCCCTTGAGGTCCGTGCGGCGCAGGTTCATGGGCATGTGCGTGCGCAGGGCGGAAAAACCCGCATGCATCTCGCAGGCCACCGCCCGGGCCTGGGCGCGGGCGTCGCGGTCCGCAGGCCAGAGGCCCGCCTCGGGAACCAGCTCGTGGGCGTATTCCAGGATCGCGAGGGACTCCCAAATGGCGTGTTCGCCGTCAAACAGCACAGGGACCCGCCGCGAGGGGGAGACAGTGCCGATCGCTTCTTCCCAGTCCTCCTCCCACAGCGGGATCAGACGCTCGGTGAACGGGATTTCGGCGTGGCGGAGCGCAAGCCATGCCCTGAGCGACCAGGAGGAATAGTTCTTGTTGCCGATCACCAGCGTCAGGTTGCTCATGGCGATACGCCTGCGGCGAGACGCCTCAGCCGTCGTCGTCCGCCTCGCCGGCGCCGCTCATCAGTCGGGAGAAGCGCACCGGCAGGACCTCCTCGGTCTCGATCCTGCCGCCGGCGTCCTTGGTGACGAGCAGCAGGCGCTGGTCGTCCTCGAGGCCGGCCGGGATCACCATCCGCCCGCCCGGCTTGAGCTGCTGCAGCAGGGCGGGCGGGATGAGGTCGGGGGCTGCGGTCGCGATGATGCGCTCGAAGGGGGCGTGCTCGGGCCAGCCCAGGCTGCCGTCGCCGATGCGGAAGCTGATATTGCCGTAGCCCTGTTCGCCGAGCCGGCGGCGGCCGCTCTTGCCCAGCTCCTCGATCACCTCGACGGTGAACACCTCGGCCGCAAGCTCCGCCAGCAGCGCCGCCTGGTAGCCGAGCCCCGTGCCGATTTCGAGCACCCGGTCCTCTGCGCCGATATCGAGCAGGTCGGTCATCAGGGCGACGATGAAGGGCTGCGAGATCGTCTTGCCGCGGCCGATGGGGAGCGGCGAATCGACATAGGCGTAGAGCGCCATCTCCACCGGCACGAAGGCGTGGCGGGGGACCCGGCCGATTGCCTCGAGCACGGGGCCTGCGATCTCGCCGCGACCGGTCCGGCCGCCGACATGGCCGGCGTGGAGCGCCACCTGCTCGACCATGGTCCGGCGCAGGATCGCGAATTGGTCCTCGTTGCGCTCCGCCGCCGTCATGGTCCGCCACCCGGCCCGCCCGTTCTCCGGCGCACACTGCGCCCGTCACCTCGAAGGGGCGCCACCCCCCGTCGCCCCGAAGGGGCGCCACCCTATGTCACCTCGAAGGGGCGCCACCCCCGTCGCCTCGAAGGGGCGCCACCCCATGTCGCCCCGAAGGGGCGCTACTCCATGTCGCCCCGAAGGGGCGCCACCCCATGTCACCCCGTTGCTGCTATAACTAGCGCATCTGCGGTGCAGTCGCGAGCCCGGTTGGCACGCCATGCCGGTTACGATCCTCTGCCGGAGCCGCCCCTGCCGGGGCACGCCGCCGGGGCCGGGCGATGCCCGCCCGGCCGGGCGCGGGCGCGGGCACGGCGCGTGACCGGTTCGCTCGCGCTGCCGCTCTGGATCCTCGCGGTGGTGGGCGCGCTCGCGCTCTGGGCCGCGCTGGACCGAATCTTCATGCCCGGCGCGCGGTGGTTCCTGCGGCGCCGCCTCAACCGCATGATCGACGAGGTCAACACGCGGCTGGAGCTGCAGATTCCGGCCTTCCAGCAGACCCGGCGCCGGGTGCTCATCGACCAGCTCAGCTACGACCCGCAGGTGATGGAGGCGATCGACGCCGAAGCCGAGGCCACCGGCACGCCCCGCGAGGTGCTGAGCCGGCAGGTGGAGCGCTACGCCCGCGAGATCGTGCCCTCCTTCAACGCCTACGCCTATTTCCGCATCGGCTACCACATCGCCCGGCGCGCGGTGGAGACCCTCTACCGCGTCCGCCTCGGCTATGCGGACGACGAGGCGCTGGCACGGATCGAGCCCGGCGCCAGCGTCGTCTTCGTGATGAACCACCGCAGCAACATGGACTATGTGATCGTCGCCTACATGGCGGCGCACCGCTCTGCGCTCAGCTATGCCGTCGGCGAGTGGGCGCGGGTCTGGCCGCTCAGGATGCTGGTGCGCTCCCTCGGCGCCTATTTCGTCCGGCGCGGCTCGGGCAGCCGCCTCTACCGCCAGGTGCTCGCCCGCTACGTGCAGGCGGCCACGGCAGGCGGCGTGGTCCAGGCGGTCTACCCCGAAGGCGGCCTCAGCCGCGACGGCCGCCTGCGCAAGCCCAAGCTCGGCCTCATCAGCTACATGGTCTCGTCCTTCGACCCCGACGGTGCGCGCGACCTGGTCTTCGTGCCCGTCGGGATCAACTACGACCGCGTGCTGGAGGACCGGATGCTGGTGCGCGCGCCCGCACGGGGCCAGCCCCGGCGCGGCCGGGCGCGCGTGCTGGCGACCGCGCTCGGGTTCGCCGCCCACAATGTGAGCCTCATGGTCAGGCGGCGCTGGTACCGCTTCGGCTATGCCTGCGTGAACTTCGGCACGCCGCTCTCCATGCGGGACTACGCCAGGGCCAACGGGATCGATTTCCACGCGCTCGGGCCGGAACAACGCTTCGCGGCCGTGGAGCGGCTCGGCGGCGTGCTGCTGGAGGCGATCGCGGCGGCGATCCCGGTGCTGCCGGTGTCCCTGGTCGCGACGGTGTTCGTCGGCTCAGGCGAGGCGCTCGACCTGCTGGAGGTCAAGGGCCGGACCCAGGCGCTGATCGACCGGCTGGAACGCGAGGGCGCCTATGTCCACATCCCGCGGGCGGACCGCGACTATGCCGTCACGGTGGGCCTGCGCATGTTGACGCTGCGCCACTTCGTGACCGAAGCGGACGGCCTCTACCGCGCCAACGAGGACGAGCGCGACATGCTGCGCTACTACGCCAACGCGATCGAGCATTTCCTGCCCGAGCGGGCGGGCGGTGCGCGCCGATGACGGGGGTCACCGGCGCGCAAGGCTCACTCGACGGCCTCGACGAGGACGACGCTGCTGTTGGCGGCCCGTTGCCGCAGCGGCAGCGCCGCCTGATACCCGGGCGAGTTGTACCAGGCCTTCGCCTTTTCCATGCTCGGGAAGCGGATGACCACGAGCCTGGGCGGCTTCCACATGCCGTCCATATGGGCGATCTCGGTGCTGGCGGCGATCAGCTCGCCGTCATGGGCCGCGACCGAGGGGCCCGCCTTCTCGCTGTATTCCTGCATGAGATCGGGATCGGTCACATTCGATTCGGAGATGAGGTAGGCGGCGGGCATGGCGTTTCTCCTTGCGTGGTTCGGGCGGGCGACGCTCTGCAGTCGAGTCTCCCGCGCCATTGAGCCGCACATCGGCCGCCGGCGCCAGTCCGCGCGGCCGGCAGCCGATGGCCCCGGCGTTCGCCCGGCACCGCCGCCCCGACGGACCTTCGACGGCCGGACCGGAGCGCCGCCGCAGGCTCATGGCTCGTCCGGCGCGAACACGAGTTCCGGCACCACGACCTCCCAGACATCGCACTTCATGGCCTCGCGGTATTGGGGCTCGGAGGCTTCGCGGCTCCAGCCGACGACGGCCAGCACCGAGGCCGAGCGGCAACGCATCCCCGCCGGCGGCTCGAATTTCTGGGCAAGGCGCCCCACCGCCGTGCCGTTCCCATCCAGCAGCAGCCAACGCCCCTGATCCGTGATGCGTGTCGTCAGCCGGCCGCCCGGCGAGAGCGCGGCGATGGCACGGTGGATCGGATCGCACTCGCCCCGGCGGCCAGCGAAGCCCAGGTCCACGTTTTCCAGACTGGGCCGCACATGGCGACGCAGGAGTTCCGGGCGCGCTGTTGAGGGCGCTGCCGGCGAGCGCTGCATCACCGAAGGATGACCGCGCAACGCCTCCTGCAGCCGGTGGGGTCCGTCGAGCCGTGCCAAGGCCAGGGTCTGCCTGGCGCGGGTCATGGCGACGTAGTAGAGCCGGCGCGGCGCGTCCGGGTCTTCGCCGCTTCCCACACGGTGCCAGCCGCCGTCCAGCACGGCGACGTGGTCGAACTCCAGCCCCTTGGCGCTGTGGGCGGCGACCAGCAGCAGCCCGTGCTGGCGCCGGCGTATCTCTCTCCCCCATTCCGCAAGCCATTCGACGACGTGGTTCACCGGCACCTCGCCGCCGCCGGTCTCCAGCGCGTGTTCCTCGATGGCCTGGCGCAGCAGGTCGTCCCAGGGGCCGGACGGGCGCGCCCCGACCCAGCCGCGCAGGGCCGCGCTGTCCACGATGCGGGTTTCCTGCGCGCGCAGCCAGGCGACGAACGCCTGCGTCTCCCGCAGGCGCCAGAAGCGGGGGATTTCCTCGTCTCCCATCTGCGCCGGGATGCCGTGCGCCTCGCAGAAGGCGCGCACCGGCGCCAGGTATTTCCACTCGCGCGCGATCACCGCGCAGCGCGACCATTCGAGGTCGGAAGACGACAGAGACTTAAGGCGCCGAAACTCCGCCATCACGGCCTGCGCCTGCGTGACCGGATCGCGGCCCGACGGCAGAATTTGCACGCGACCCCGAACCACCGGATCGAGTGCCTCCCACGCACCGCCCAACGCGTCCTTGGCGCGCGCCTTGTCGATGTGGATGGGGTGCTCGGCCTTCATTCGTTCCCGGGCCGGCCCGATCACCGCGTTGGCCGCCGCGATGATGTGGCCCGTGGAGCGGTAGTTGCCGACGAGGTAGGCGGGCTTCGGCCCGTAATCCGCCTCGAAGCGGCGGATGAACTCGACCGAAGCGCCGTTGAAGGCGTAGATGTTCTGGTCGTCGTCGCCGGCAGCGAAAAGCGTGAGCTTGCCGTCCTCGTCCTCCAGAGTGCGCCCGGCGAGCGCGGAGATCAGGTCGTACTGCGCCCCGTCGATATCCTGATACTCGTCCACCAGTATCCAGCGGAACCCGGCCAGGAGCCGCGCCCTCTGCTCGTCCGCTTCCTCTGGAAGCAGGCCCTCGCCCTGCAGCAGCGCCACCGCGCGCCGCATCACCTCGTCGAACATGTCGTCGTCGGGCCGCTCTGCCCGGCCGGTGAAGCTGGCGCCGGCGAGCCGCATGGCGAGCCCATGACAGGTGAGCACGGTCACGCCGCGCGCGTCGTCGCCGATCAGCGCCTGGAGGCGGCGGCGGATATCGACCGCCGCGTGGCGGTTGTAGGCGAGCGCCAGGATGCCGCGCGGGCTCTCGCGGCGCACGCGGACCAGATAGGCGATGCGGTGTACCAGCACCCGCGTCTTGCCCGAGCCGGGGCCGGCGAGCACCAGCACGTTGGTTTGCTCGCGGTCGTCGGCGACGATGCGCTGCTGGTCGGGATTTTTCAGGCTCTCGACGATGGCCCGCCATGACTCGGGCGTGGTCTGGCGGCCGATCTCCCTGTCCCGGCCGGACAGCCATCGGTCGAGGAACGCGTCCTCCTTCAATGTGAAGTAGTCCTTCGCCAGGCGCAGCGCGTCACGCATGGCATCGAGCCCGTGCTGGGCGAAGGCGGCCATCATGTGGACCTGCAGCACCTGCTCTTTGTAGTGGAGGGCCAGGGGTTCGAAGTCGACCTTGGCGAAGCCGCGCCTCTCTCCCTTGGCGAGGCGGACGGTCATGGCCGGGCGGAACACCGCGAGACCCTTGTTGAGGCGGATGACCTCCAGCTCGTGCAGCCACATCAAGGCGCGGTCGAGGAGTTTGGTCGTGTCCTTGGATTCGGTCTTCAACATCAAGTCGGTTTCGATCGCCTGCAGCAGCTTGCCGAGGGTGGTCTCGGCCAGCAGGTCGGTACCCCGGCTTCCCTGCGGCAGGCAGCCAAGCAGATGCTCCAGCAGGCGCCCGGCGGCCTCGCGCCGGCGCCGCGCGATGCCCTCCAACGTCTCCCATTCGCGCTGCAGCGTGATCCGCGCCGTCTCCGCGTCCTGCTTGCGCACCGAGAGGCTGCCGGCGGCACCGTCCTCGCCGCGGCCGTCGTTGGCGATGCCGCGCACGATGCGCCAGAGCCGCTCGGGCAACGGATCGGCCCGGCCCCGGTCGCGCAGCACTTGCGCGGCGATGCGGAGATGCAGCGACGCCGTCTCCCCCTTGCCCTGGTCGGGCGCGGCTTCCCGCATGTGCGCGATGAGCGCGGTCTCCAGCGCCGCCGCCTGCTCGAGCCGCTTCGCCGACGAGCGCTCGACGCCGGCGTGGACGAACGCGGTGATCGCCGTCTCGTTGCTGACGATGCCGAGTCGTTCGAGGTCGTAGAGCGCGCCGCGCACACCTTCGGTGCCGAGGCCGGTGAGCGCCATCAGCTCGTCGGTGCTGATGCTCTCGTCCTTCCCGGACGCGATGAGTTCCTCGGCGATCCTCAGGAGCTGGCCGCGATAGGGGTCCGCGATGCGCGCGCGATCGAGCCGCTTCCTGGCCTCCTCGACCGTCTCCACGCGGAGCGAGGAGGGGAACACGTGAACCACGTTCTCCTCGCGCGTCAGCAGATCGGCCTCTTCCAGCCAGGCGATGGCGGTGCGCACGCGCGTGTCGTCGGTGGCGGAATCGCGCAAGAACGCCTTTTCCTCGTCCTCGCCCAGGATTTCGCCGGGGGTGGCCACCACGTCGCCGTTGAAGCGCTTCTTCCGGTCCAGGTTGCGGAGCGCCCGGAGAACGCCGTGGATCTCCTGCCGGGCGAGCCGTGAGCGCGCCGACATGCCGAACTGCCGCTCCACGTCGTCCGGCGCGTAGAGCAGCACGCAGCGCGCCGGCTTCCGGTCCCGCCCGGCGCGGCCTGCCTCCTGGAAATAGTTTTCGAGCGAGCCGGGGATGTCGGCGTGGACCACGAGGCGCACGTCCGGCTTGTCGATGCCCATGCCGAAGGCGTTGGTCGCCGCAATCGCGCGCAAGGACCCGCCGACGAAGCGCTGCTGCACGTCCTTCTTGCTCTCCGGCGGCACGCCGGCGTGGAAGTGCTCGGCCGCCACCTCCTTCAGTTGCAGGAACTCCGCCACCTCCTCGCTGCGCCGGCGCGTCGCGCAATAGACGATGGCGCCGCCAGAGGTATCCGGCGGCAGATAGGACTCCAGCACCTGGTGGACATGGGCGAACTTCTCGCCGCCCGTGGTGGGGATCACTTCGAAGTCGAGGTTGCTGCGTTCGGCGCCGCCGTCGAAGACCGCGAGATCGATGCCGAGTTTTTCGCGGAAGTGCCGGACGATGTCGTCGCGCACGTCCGGCTTGGCGGTCGCGGTCAGGCACACCAGCGGCGGCACCGGCTCAGCCCCCGCCTTCTCGCGGATGAAGCGGCTCACGTAGCGGTAGTCGGGACGGAAGTCGTGGCCCCAGCGCGAGAGGCAATGGGCCTCGTCCAGCACCCAACCGCCGATCTCGCGCTGGTCGAGCGCCCGGCGCAGGGAGCGGCTGCGGAGTTGCTCCGGCGCGATCAGGAGGATGCCCGCGCCGCCGAGGCGGACCCTGTCCAGTGCCTGAGCCCGCTCGGGCATGGAGAGCATCCCGTTGACGGTCACGCAGCACTCGATCCCATGCCTCTCCAGTCCCGCCACCTGGTCCGCCATCAGTGCGACCAGGGGCGAGATCACCACCGTCAGCGCGCCGGTCTTGTCGTAGCGGGAGATCGCGGGGATCTGGTAGCAGAGCGACTTGCCGGTGCCCGTGGGCAGGATGCCGAGCACATGCGTGCCCGCCATCGCCGCGTCGACGATGGCCTGCTGCATGGGGCGCCCGTCGGCCTCCGCCGGCTCCGGCCGGAAATCGTCGAAGCCGAACCAGTGCTTCATCTCCCTGCGGGCATCGTGTCGCTCCCGGCACCAGCCGCAGGCGGGGTCGGTACAGGCCGTGTCCCGGAGGCGGCGCACCAGATGCCCCGCTTCCGGGAACTGGTGGCGCACCCAGGGCGGCATGACCGAGTCGCCGCCCGCGACCGAGAGCCAGGCCAGCGCATAGGCCAGCGCCCAGCCGGCGTTGGCCGCATCCGCCACGGCCACGCGCGCGTGAGTGGCGCAGGCATCGCCCGCCAGCCGCCCGCCGATCGCTACATGGGCCTCGGCCTTCACCGGCCGGGGAGCGCCGCGCAGTGCCGAGAAGAAACCGTCGAGGGCACTGTCCACGCCATCGTGCTCGGGCGTGGTCAGCCAGTGCCAGGCCGCCAGCAGGCCGGGCTCGGCTTTCCCCAGCGCCTCCCGCTGCTCGCCGAAGACCTCCAGCGCGAGGCGGGCGTCGAGCGCGGGGTCGTTGATCCGCCCGCGCACGAGCCCGCCGTCCTGATAGTGCTTGACCAGGCGGTGATAGGGATTGCGGGGGAAGGCGAGGGGGCTGAGACGCAGCGTGTCCACCGCCGGCAGCGTCAGCAGCCGCAGGTCGGGCTTCGCCGCCTTGAGGTATGGCAGGTCGAAGGCGATCAGGTTGTGGCCCAGAACGAACGACGCGCCGTCGGCGAGCGCGTCGAGCCTCGTCAGTTGCGCTGCCGATCCGCCGCCGTGGTAGCCGTGGCCCGTTTCCCCGCGTACCGCCCCGAAGGCATGGATGCAGCCGTCCTTCTTGCCAACCTCCAGGTCCAGAGAGAGACAGCGGTGCCGGAAGGGCTCGTCCTGCTGCGAGGCCACGACGCGGTTTTGCTGGTCTTTTCGCGGCGGGTCGCCGCGCGCATCGAACGAATGGTGCATACCGGTTTACCGCGCTCCTAATGTCCTGATTCCGAAATTCTTGTTCGACCTTACCATGGGTGCCGATTATTCGTCGGCAGAAGCGGTCGATGGGGCGAGGACTTCGTCGGCGGATTCGGTCCATCGGAACGGTCGCGGATCGCGGTTGCGGGCGTCGATATGGCGCTCGATGGCCGCGTCGGGTTCCGCCGTCGAGCGGTGGGCGCCGCGGGCGAATGCCGTGGGCAGCGTCGGCGGGACGCGTTATAACGCCCGAGGGGCGCTCCCGAGCCGGCTTGGCGCCCGGCCGCGAGGACAGCTATGCTGGCCAGCATTCTCGAAATTGCCGTCTACGTCCTGATGGGCGCGGTGGTTGTGGCCCTCGTGCTGGGGCTCGGCGCGATGTATGGCGGCGGCAAGAAGAGCAAGAGCAATCTCTTCATGCGCTGGCGCGTCGGCCTCCAGTTCGCGGCAATCGCGCTGCTGGCGCTGCTGGTGTTCGTCGTCCAGAAGTAGGCCCAGAAGTAGGCATGGTCAGGCTCACCAGGATTTACACGCGGGGCGGCGACGCGGGCCAGACCTCGCTCGGCGGCGGCGCCAGGGTGAGCAAGCACCACGTCAGGGTCGCGGCCTACGGCACGGTCGACGAGGCCAACGCCGCCATCGGCCTCGCCCGCCTGGAGACGGACGGTATGGCGGACGCCATGCTCGGGCGCATCCAGAACGATCTCTTCGACCTCGGCGCGGATCTGTGCAGGCCGGGTGCGCCCGACGAGGGCCTGCGCATCGTCCAGTCCCAGATCGACCGGCTGGAGGGCGAGATCGACGCCCTGAACGAGCGCCTCAAGCCGCTCGACTCCTTCATCCTGCCGGGCGGCGGGCGTGCCGCCGCCGCCCTTCATCTGGCGCGCACGGTGATCCGCCGCGCCGAACGGCTGATAGCCGCGCTGGCAGAGACCGAGCCGGTCAATCCGCTCGCCGCGATCTACGCCAACCGGCTCTCCGACCACCTCTTCGTGCTCGCCCGCCACCTCAACGACGACGGCGCCACCGACACCCTCTGGGTCCCCGGCGCCACCCGGTAGGGACTCTGGTACGGAGCACTGAAATGGAGAACGTCACCCGATATCGGACGCTTAAGGCCGCGATACGTGACGGCATCGAGAGTGGTGTGAGCGACTTGACCGTGCCCGAAATCATGGAGGATGTCGAAGCCCGGCTCCGCGCCGCTGGCCGTCTACAGGCTGAGCCGCAAGTCGGCGGATTACCTGGAGAGAAATAAGATGTCGATCGCAAAAATCGATCGTGTACCGCTTCGCGATGTCTGGAAGCACGAAGCTCAGGACTTCACGACATGGCTTGAGGAGAATATAGATGTCTTGAGCGACGCCATCGGTCGAGATATTGAAAATGTCGAGCGCGAAAAGAAAACTGAGAGCACTTTCAGTGTGGACTTGGTAGCAGAAGAGAAGGATGGATCTTCGATCATCATCGAGAATCAATTGGAGAAAAGTGATCACGATCATTTAGGCAAATTGATTACCTATCTGGTCGCGATGCAGGCCGGGATCGCAGTCTGGATCGTAGCCAATCCGCGCCCGGAGCACGTGGCGGCTATGAACTGGCTCAACGAGTCATCGAGCGCCGACTTCTACCTCCTGAAGATTGAGGCCATTCGAATCGAGAACTCTCCACCCGCGCCGTTGTTGACGGTGATCGTCGGTCCCTCGGAAGAGGGCAAGTCGATTGGACGTAGCAAGCAGGAGAAGAGCGAGCGATACCACTTGCGGTTCAAGTGGTGGTCGAAATTAGTCCAACATCCTAATGCAACGCACCATCGCCACATCACACCAGGGCAATACTCGTGGATGGGGGCTGCTTCCGGAGTAAGGGGCGCAACCTTCAACTACGTAGTTACAAGGAAAGTGTCGCGCGCAGAACTCTACATCGACCGCGGTCGTGGCATGGGTCAGGAAAACCTTCTCATCTTCGATCAACTCTATGCAAATGGAGAGCAGATCGATAAGGCTTTTGGGGGACCGCTTAGCTGGATGCGGCGAGAGGGAATGCAAGCGTGCATGATACGAGCGGAAGTTAGAGGTGGATACAGTGATCCCGAAGATGATTGGGCAGCAACGCACGACCGCATGACAGATACAATGAATCGTCTAATTGGCGCGCTTGGCCCACACCTCAAGTCGCTAAAATTCGAGAGCGCAGTTGCGCTAGAGGGAGAATAAGTCAGCGAACGCCGAGCTTCCCTTATGCATCTCTGGAGACGCCAGCGTTCCTAGAGAACCGACCCAATTGAGCGAACGCGGCCCGCTCCCTACTCCGCGGCCTCGCTGTAGCTCTCCAGCGGCGGGCAGGCGCAGATGAGGTTGCGGTCGCCGTGCACCTGGTCGATGCGGTTCACCGGCGGCCAGTACTTGGCGCTTCTCAGGCCGTCGGCGGGGAAGACCGCCTCGGCCCGGCTGTAGCCCCGCTCCCACTGGGCATCGGCGATGTCGTCCATGGTGTGGGGGGCGTTCTTCAGCGGGTTGCAGGCCCGGTCCGCGCGGCCCTCCTCGATCGCCGCGATCTCCGCGCGGATCGCGATCATCGCGTCGCAGAAGCGGTCCAGCTCCGCCTTCGATTCGCTCTCGGTGGGCTCGATCATCAGCGTGCCGGCCACGGGGAAGGACATGGTCGGCGCGTGGAAGCCGTAGTCCATGAGGCGCTTGGCCACGTCGTCGACCTCGATGCCGGCGCTCTTCTTCAAATGCCGCATCTCGATAATGCACTCGTGCGCGACCAGGCCGCTCCGCGCCGTGTAGAGCACCGGATAGTGTGCTCCTAAGCGCCTGGCGATGTAGTTGGCGTTGAGGATCGCCACCTCGCTCGCCCGGGTGAGGCCGGTCCGCCCCATCATCGCGACATAGGCCCAGGAGATCGGCAGGATCCCGGCCGAGCCCCAGGGCGCCGCCGAGACCGGGCCGATCCCGCCCGCCGGCCCCGATTCCGGCACCAGCGGATGGCCCGGCAGGAAGGGCGCGAGATGGGCCGCCACGCCGATCGGCCCCACCCCCGGCCCGCCGCCGCCATGGGGGATGCAGAAGGTCTTGTGCAGGTTCAGGTGCGCCACGTCCGGGCCGAACTGTCCGGGCAGGCTTAGCCCGAGCAGGGCGTTGAGGTTGGCGCCGTCCATGTAGACCTGGCCGCCGGCTTGGTGGATCGCGTCGCAGATCTCGACGATGGACTCCTCGAACACGCCGTGGGTGGAGGGGTAGGTGATCATCAGCGCCGCCAGGTCTTGCGTGTGGGCAGCGGCCTTGGCGCGCAGGTCGGCGAGATCGACATTGCCGTCCTCATCGCAGGCCACGACGGTCACCGTCATCCCGGCCATCACGGCGCTCGCCGGGTTGGTGCCGTGCGCCGAGCTCGGGATCAGGCAGACGCGGCGCCCGCCCTCGCCGCGGCTCTCGTGATAGCGGCGGATGACCAGCAGCCCGGCATATTCCCCCTGGCTGCCGGCGTTCGGCTGCAACGAGACGGCGGCGAAGCCCGTGGCCTCGCTCAGCATCCGCTCCAGCCCTGCGACGAGCGCGCGGTAGCCTTCCGTCTGCACCGCCGGCGCGAAGGGGTGGACGGAAGCGAAGCCGGGCCAGGTGATCGGCATCATCTCGGCGGTGGCGTTGAGCTTCATGGTGCAGGAGCCGAGCGGGATCATGGCCTGGTTGAGCGTCAGGTCCCGGCCTTCGAGACGGCGCATGTAGCGCAGCAGCTCGGTCTCGGCGTGGTAGAGGGTGAACACCGGATGGTCGAGGAAGGGGGTCCGGCGCGCCAGGTCCGCCGGCAGCCCGTCCGGGGCCTCGCCGTCCAGCGCAGCCACGTCGAAATCCGGCTCGGCGCCGCCGGCGAAGGCGCGCCACAGCGCCTCGATGTCGGCCCTGGTTGTGGTCTCGTCGCAGGCGATTCCCAGCCGGTCCCCGTCGATCGGCCGCAGGTTGTAGCCCGCGGCCTCGGCCCTGCCGACGATCGCCGGGGCCTCGCCGGGCGCGTGGACCGTGAGCGTGTCGAACCAGTGTTCGTTGTCCGTGGCGAAGCCGAGGCGCGCGAGCCCCGCCGCCAGGATATCGGCCATGCGGTGGACGCGCCGCGCGATCCGCCCGAGTCCCTCCGGCCCGTGGTAGACCGCATACATGCCGGCGATGACGCCGAGCAGGACCTGCGCCGTGCAGATGTTGCTGGTCGCCTTCTCGCGCCTGATGTGCTGCTCGCGAGTCTGGAGCGCGAGCCGGAGCGCCTGGCGCCCGCGGCTGTCGACCGAGACGCCGACGATCCGCCCCGGCATGGCGCGGCGGTATTTCTCGTGGGTGGCGAAGAAGGCGGCGTGGGGGCCGCCATAGCCCAGCGGCACGCCGAAGCGCTGCGAGCTGCCGACCGCGATGTCGGCGCCGAATTCGCCGGGCGGCGTCAGCAGGATCAGGCTGAGCAGGTCCGCCGCGACCGTGACCACCGCCCCTTGCCCGTGCGCCTGCTCGACGATCCCGCGATAGTCCGGCACCGCGCCGCCGGCTTCCGGGTATTGCAGCAGCACGCCGAAGAAGGGGCCTTCGGGCAGGCCCGCACGGTGATCGCCGACCTCGACCTCGATGCCGATTGCGTCGGCGCGGGTCTGCACCACGGCTACGGTCTGCGGCAGGCAGGCGTCGGAGACGAAGAAGCGGTCGCCGCCCTTCCTGGCGATGCCGTGGCTCATGTGCATGGCCTCGGCCGCCGCCGTGGCCTCGTCGAGCAGCGAGGCATTGGCGCAGGAGAGGCCGGTGAGGTCCATCACCATGGTCTGGAAGTTGAGCAGCGCCTCCAGCCTCCCTTGCGAAATCTCCGGCTGATAGGGCGTGTAGGCGGTGTACCAGCCCGGATTCTCCAGGATGTTGCGCTGGATGACCGGCGGCGTCAGCGTGTCGTGGTAGCCGAGTCCGATCATGGAGCGCGCGACCCGGTTGCGCCCGGCGAGATCCGCCAGCGCCGCCAGCACGTCGCGTTCGGTCCGGCTTTCCGGGAAGCCGTCGGGGATCGCGGCGCGGATCGAGGCCGGTACCGCCGCATCGACGAGGGCGTCGAGGGACTCGTAGCCAACGCTTTTCAGCATGGCCGCCACGTCCTCGTCGCGCGGCCCGATATGGCGGCCGACGAAGGCGTCCGCCTGCTCCAGAGCGGTCAGAGATACATCGCTTTCCGTCATTGCGCCCGTTCCCTCCCTGCCTGCCGGCGTCGGCTTGTCAGCGCCGGTTGCCGCGACGCCGCTACCCGTCGCCGAGGCCGGATACGTAGTCGGCGTAAGATCCCTCGTCCATCAGTCCGTCGAGCTCGCCGGGCGCGCTCAGCCGGAGCTTGAGGAACCAGCCCGCGCCCGTGGCATCGCCGTTCACCAGCGCGGGGTCCTCCTCCAGCGCCCGGTTGACCTCGACGACCTCACCCGAGACCGGCGCATAGACCTCGCTCGCGGCCTTGACCGATTCGACCACCGCGGCCTCCTCGGCCTGGGCGACGGTCCTGCCCACCTCCGGCAGCTCGACATAGACCACGTCGCCGAGCTGCGCCTGCGCGTAAGTAGAGATGCCGACCGTGGCGATGTCGCCTTCGACCCTCACCCACTCATGGTCCTTGCTGTATCTGAGCGTGCTCATGGCACCCTCCCGCTCATGGTCGATGATAGTTGTGGGGGACGAACGGCAGGTGCACGATGGTCGCCGGGCGGGGCGTCCCCCGCACCAGCAGCGACACCGGTCTGCCGATCTCGGCGGCCTCGGCCGCGACATAGCCCATGGCGACCGGCCCGCCTGCCGTCGGTCCGAAGCCGCCGCTGGTGACGCTCCCGATCCCGGCGCCGTCGGCGTCCAGCACCGCGGTGCCCTCGCGCGCCGGCGCGCGCCCGTCCGGCTGGATGCCGACGCGCCGCCGCCGGGGCCCCTCCGCCAGTTCCCGCAGGATACGCGCCGCACCGGGGAAGCCGCCCTCGGCCCGGCGCCGCTTGCCGATCGACCAGGCGAGCCCGGCCTCGACCGGCGAGGTGGTCTCGTCGATGTCGTGGCCGTAGAGGCAGAGCCCCGCCTCCAGGCGTAGCGAATCGCGGGCGCCGAGCCCAGCCGGCTCGACCTCGGGCTCGGCCGCGAGCCTGCGCCAGAGCGCCGGCGCCGCATCCTCCGGCAGCGATATCTCGAAGCCGTCCTCGCCGGTATAGCCCGCGCGCGAGACCAGCGCCTCGGCGCCGCCGATGGTGAAGGTGCCGGCGCTCATGAAGGCGAGGTCGGCGCATCCCGGCACGTGGCGGGTGAGGGCCGCCGCCGCCTTCGGCCCCTGCAGGGCGATGAGGGCGCGCCCGCTGAGCACTGTCATCGCCGTGCCGGCGTCGAGGCGGCGTTCCAGATGGGCGATGTCCACGCTCTTGCGGGACGCGTTGACGACCAGATGGAACCCGTCGCCGGTCCGCGTCACCATCAGGTCGTCGACGATGCCGCCGTCGTCGTCGGTGAACTGGGTGTAGCGCATGGCCCCGGACGCGAGGCCCGCGATATCCCCCGGCACGAGGCGCTCGAGAGCGGCGGCGGCGGCGAGGCGCAACTGGCCCATGTGCGAGACATCGAAGAGCCCGGCGGCGGTGCGTGTCTGCGTGTGCTCCGCGATGATGCCCGCGCCGTAGCGCACTGGCATGGCATAGCCGGCGAAGCCGACGAGACTGGCGCCGAGCGCGCGGTGCTCGTCGAAGAGTGGAGTCCGGGCGAGGTCGGTGGCGGCGTCTTCGCTCATGGAATCTCCCAGGTACGCGGACAGGGGTCAACGACCCCATGCGGGATCGTCCGGCGCCCCCTCTGTCTCGGAACCTGAGAGATTTACCGCGCGGCCGATGGTCCGCCGCCGGCTTACCCCGTCGGTGAGGCGGCGCTGCGTCCGCCGCCTGCTTTCCAGAGTCGCATTCCCCCGCGGTCCCTGTTGCCTGAGAGTTTCCGGGACGCTTGCTCCTTCGGCGCCGCGCGGCTCGTCCGCGCGAACTCTCCCGCGGGATTCATCTGCAAGACCGGTCTGACCAATAGTAGCGCCTCGGCCGCAGCGGTCAACCGCGACCGGCCACCGTGACCGGCGGCGCTCAGCCGATGGTGCCGCCGTCGTCGCGGGCGATCGCCACCACGGCGGAGCGCGGCGTGGCGTCGCCGCCTTCGGGGAAGTGGCTGTCGCCCTTCTCGCCGGGGTGCTGGATGCCGACGAAGAGCGTCGTGCGGTCCGCGCTCCAGGCGATCCCGGTGACCTCGCACTCCCGCGGGCCGACGAGGAAGCGGCGAATTGCGCCGGTTGCGGGGTCGCCCGCCAGCATCGTGTTGTTGCCCTGGCCGACGAAGTCGCCCTCGTCGGAGTAATTGCCGTCGGTCTGGATCCAGAGGCGCCCCTGGCTGTCGAAGGCGATGCCGTCCGGCGCGTTGAACATGTTGTCCGCGGTCACGTTGGCAGAGCCGGCGCGCTCGCCCGTGTGCACCGTCGGGTTGCCGGCGATGACGTAGAGGTTCCAGGCGAAGGCGGCGGAGGCATGGTCGCCGCCCGCCGGCACCCAGCGCACGATCTGGCCGTACGTGTTCTTCTCCCGCGGGTTGGGGCCGCCGACCGGCGTCAAGTCGCCGCCCGCGTTGGGCTTGACGCCCCGGTTCCTGTTGTTGGTGAGGCAGCAACAGGCCTCGGCCCTGGCCGGGTTGACCGCCACCCATTCGGGCCGGTCCATGGTGGTGGCGCCCACCGAAGACGCCGCCTGGCGGGTGTGGATGCAGATGTCCGCCTGCGCGGCCATGCCGGTGGTCTCGGGCGTGAGCGCGATCCACCTCCCGCTGCCGTCGTCGGCGAAGCGAGCCACGGAGAGGGTGCCGGACTCCAGCAGGTCGCGCTTGTCGTCGCCCTCGCTGTAAGTTCCGTCGCTGACGAAGCGGTAGAGGAACTCGCCGCGCTCGTCGTCGCCGAGATAGACCACGACCCGGCCGTCGGCGGCCAGCGCCACCGCCGCGTTCTCGTGCTTGAGGCGGCCGAGCGCCGTCAGCTTCTTCGGCACCGACGCAGGGTCGAGCGGGTCGATCTCCACCACATAGCCTGCGCGGTGCGGCTCGTTGGGGTGCCTGGAGACATCGAAGCGCCCGTCGGCCGTCGCCCAGCCGTAGCCGCGGTCCTCATGCTCGATGCCGTAGCGCTTGTGGGCTGCGCTGAGCGGAAAATCGGGGTCGCTCGACGAGAAGTAGCCGTTGAAATTCTCCTCGCAGGCGAGATAGGTCCCCCACGGCGTGCGCCCGTTGCCGCAATTGTTCCAGGTGCCGAGCGCAATGGTGCCGGCGGGGTCGGCGGCGGTCTTCAGCAGGTCGTGGCCGCGCGCGGGCCCGGTGATCGCCATCGGCGTGTCGGGCGTGATGCGCCGGTTGTAGGGCGAATCCGGGACGATCCCCCAAGAACCGCCGGCCCGGGCGATCTCGACGACGGAGACGCCGTGCGCCGCCTTGCACTTGCGCACGTCGTCGGCGCTCTCCGGCGCCTTCGACCCGCGGCCCGCGAACATGATCTCGAGGTTCGCGTACTCGTTGTTGACGGCGAGCACGCTGCGTTCGCCGTCGGCAAACAGCGCCATGCCGTCGTTGTTGTCGCCGAAGGCCCTCTCCTGGCTCGCACCGGTGCCGCGCGTCGCGTGGTCGAAGGGCGCCCCGTCGGACCAGAGCGGGTCGCCCCAGCGCGCCACCACGTGCCAGCCGAAGCCCTCGGGCACGGTGACGGTGTCGAAGCCGTTGGCGGCGACGGGCGTGAAGTCGAGGCTTGCCGCCGCAGCCCGCGCCGGCTGCGCCACCGTGCCGCCCGCACCCAGCACGAACGCGGCCGTGCCGAAGACCGCGCCGCCGCGCAGGAAGCCGCGCCGCGAGAGCGCGAGTGCGGCGAGCCGCTCGAAATCGGTGGGGGCGTCCAGTCGGTCGCTGCTCTCGCCGGCATCGCCCCGTGAGACCGCATCCTGTGCAGCCGCCGCATGGTCGCCCATGTCCATCTCCCGTGATCGAATGACGCTGTCGATTGCCGGCTGAACCGCCGCGGCGGTCCAGGCACGGCCGGGAACAGGAGCGCCCGGTTACGGCCCGTCTGCGTTCGTGTGACGATTTGGCGACACGGTGTGTCGCAAGCGAATTCGCTGCACGGCGCGGGCGCCTTTGTACCCACCCGAAAGGACGCTGAAATCGGAAGTTCCCGGAAGTGGCCGGAAGATGCAAGCTGAATAAGGGGTTACAAGCGCCGCCGGCAGCATGTCGCGCCGGGCGGCGGCTGCGATGTCGGGTGCGGCCGTGGGAGCTCCGGCTCCCGGTCGGGATGTTGGCGCATCCCGGCCCCCGCCTGGCCGGCGGGAGCTGGCGCCATTTTCGCCTCATTCGACCCCGACCGTGCACCGGACCATGGTCCGGTGCACAAGCAGCCGCGTTCTCGCGCACAGTTGCCGGCCATGGAGTCCGCCGCCCCGCCTGCCCGCCCCGCCCGAGACGCGACTCTTCGATGCCACGCGCGCAGGGGCGCGCGTCGCGCGGAACGCGCGCGGAGCGCACGATGAGCGCCCTCGACGGCTGGATCGACGTTTGCCGCACCGGCGCCTGGCGCGACATGGCCGGGCGCGAGGTGCCGATCGACGAGGGCAGGCCCGACCGGGACGCAGGCAAACGGCGAGGCCGCGCGCAAGGCCGCGGCCGACGCCGAGGCTGACAGCAGGTCGTGACGACACCCTCCTACGATCCCGAGCGGCACATCCTGCTGCGCGACCAGGCGCACAAGCGGCGCATCCACGAAGACCGCGAGTTCGCCGAGTATCTCCGCCTCGTGCCGGCCGCCGCCTACCGCCCCGACGATCCCGGCGCGCGCATGGCCGTGTTCGACGTGATCGTGCCGGAGTGGCCGCCGGCGCCGCGCTCGCCGCTGCAGATCCTGTTCGGCGGCGACGATCCCTTCGCCGAGAAGCCGTGGCGCGGGCGCCAGCCCGCGACGATGCGCGACTGGTGGACCGAGCGCGAGACATCCGCCATCGCCCGCGCGCTCGTGCCGAACGAGCGCAACTTCGACCGGGACCGCCTGGCCTACCAGTGGCAGGTGCCGATGTTCGATCCGGAGCGTCACATCCTCATGCGCCGCTGGTGCAACGAGAACGGCGTCGACCTGGTCGCGTTTCTCCGGCAGGGAGTGGAACAGGCAGGCCTGCGCCTCTTCGAGACCACCAACCCCCACGTGCGCGATGAGCGCGCCGAAGGGCGCGGCTACAGCCCGACCCGGCGCTGTTTCGATCGCGCCGACCTGCCCCTCGCCCGCCGCGCGGCGGAGCTCGATGCGTCTGCGCCCGAGCCCGCGCCGGAGCCGGCGCCCGGCCTCGACGATATCGTGGAGGCCATCGGCAGGCTCGACCGTGACGACCGATCACTCTGGACCCGCCGCGGCCCGCCGCGGGTCGACGCGATCGAGGCGGTGCTCGGCCGCCAGATCACGGCGGCCGAGCGCAATGCCGCCTGGAAGGTCGCGCGGCGGCGACCGGCTCCCGCGCCTGCACCGGAGCCCGCGCCCGACGACGAGGGGGTGCGCGATATCTCCCCCGACGAGGCCGTGGCCGCGCTCCGGGCCGCTCTCGGCCGCGACTTCCGGCTGTTCGGCGGGCAGACCGCAGACCGCCGCATCCTGGCGATGCGCCGCGACGCGCTGACCGCCTGGCTGGCGCAGGATCCGACCAGCAGCGCCGTCTACGTCCATGAGAAGCGCGGCAGGCACTACGACTGCGACGACTTCGCGATGGCGCTCAAGAGCGCGCTCGCGCGGACCAGCGGGCTGAACGGCTGCGCCATCGTCTGGGGCGACGGGCACGCATGGTGCGCGTTCCTCGTCCACGACGCCGGCGGCACCGTGGAGGCGGTGATGGTCGAGCCGCAGACCGACGCCCTAGTCGATGCGTGCCGCGGCTCCTATTCCGTCGAGCGGCGCTGCGAGGTCTACCTCTGATGGCACGCGGGGAGAGGGGCGGCCCTTGCTCAGGCGCCGGCTTGCGCCTTCTTCTCGTCCAGTGCCCGGAGGATGACCTCGGGGGTCACCGGGATCTCGGTGATGCGCACGTCCAGCGCATTGTTGATGGCGTTGACGATGGCCGGGATCGGGCCGTTCGTGACCATCTCGCCGACGCCCTTGCCGCCGTAGGGGCCGCTCGGCGCCGGGAACTCCAGCACCTCGCACGCGACCTCGGGCATCTCGGTCGGTCCCGGCTGCAGGTAGTTCTGGAAATCGACCGGGGCCGGGTCGATCGCCGGGTAGCCGGGCGCGGTGGTCTCGTAGAGCGCGTGGCCGATGCCCATCCAGGCGCCGCCGACGATCTGGCCCTGCACCAGATCCGGGTTCACCTGCTGGCCGACCTCGTAGACCGCCTTCACGTCGAGCACCTCGACCATCCCGGTCTCGGTATCGACCTCCACCTCGACCACGGTGCAGGCATGGGCCTGGGTGGAATCCGGGTCGCACGCGCCGGTCTCCGGGTCCATCGGGCTCGGCGGCTTGAGGTAGACGCCGCGGCCGGCGATGGTCTTGCCCTGGGCGAAGTGGGCGGCGCCCGCCACCTCGCCGACCGTGACCGATTTCTCCGCCACCCCCTTGATGTGGATGTTGCCGGCGCCGTCGGTCTCCAGGTCGTCGGGACTGGCCTCCAGCAGCTCGCTCGCGGATTCCAGCATCGCCTTGCGCGCCTCCTGCGCCGCCATCATCACCGCATTGCCGGCGCGGTGGGTGGTGCGGCTCGCGAAGGTGCCGGTACAGTGGGGGCCGGTGTCGGTATCGGCGGTCTCCACAAGGATGCTCTCGTAGGGGACGCCGAGGGTCTCGGCCGCGATCTGCGCCAGCACGGTGCGCAAGCCCTGGCCTAGGTCCACGCTTGCCATGGTGACGACGAAATCGCCGGCCGGCGTCATGTGGATCAACGACTGGGTGGGATCGCCGCCCAGGTGCATGCCCGTCGGATAGTTCACGGCCGCGAGGCCGGTGCCTCTCAGCTTGGCCATCAGCCTGCCTTTCTGTCCCAGGAGGTCATAGCCCGGTAATCCGCCGGCAGCGCGTGGCCGGCGAGCCGCGCCGCCGCCTGGATGGTCTCCACCATCGCCGCATCCTCGTTCACCTTGTGATGCGCCCGCATGTCGTCGTTGCGGTAGGCGTTGAGGAGGCGGAGCTGCCACGGGTCCATCCCGATGGTCTTCGCGATCTTGTCCATCTGCAGCTCGATGGCGAAGGAGGCCGCCATGACGCCGAAGCCGCGCATGGCGCTCGACGGCGGCCGGTTGGTGAAGACCACCCGCGCATCCACCCAGACGTTGGGGATGGTGTAGGGCCCCGGCATGTGGCCGGCGTGCTTCATCGAGCCGTAGGAGCTGAAGCGCAGATAGGCGCCCGAATCCTGATAGGAGGTGATCTTGCGGGCGACGATGCGGCCGTCGTCCATCACCCCGTCCTTGACGTAGAGGCGCCAGGCGGAGCGGGTGGAGGAGACCTGCATCTCCTCCTCCCGCGTGTACTTGAACTTGACCGGGCGCCCGGTCCGCATGGCGGCGAGCACCGAGATCGGCTCCACCGCCACGTCCACCTTGCCCCCGAAACCGCCGCCCACCGTGCCGCCCACGAAGCGCAGCTTGCCCGGCGCGATGCCGAGAATGGCGGCGGTGTTGTCGCGGGCGAAGTGCACGGCTTGCGTGTTGGTGTGCACCGTGATGCGCCCGTCGCCGCCGGGCTTGGCGATGCAGCCGTTGGTCTCCATCGGCGCCTGCTCGATGGGGCTGGTCTGGTAGCGGTCCTCGACGATGCGGTCGGCCCCGGCGAAGGCCGCCTCCACATCGCCGAAGCGGATCTGCGCGGCGGCGTGATCGTCGGGATAGATGTAGTGGTTGCGCGGCCAGTGGGCGGTCAGCGCCGGCGCGGAGCCTGCGATGGCCTCCTCCACGTCGAACACGCCGGGGAGGGGATCGTACTCGACCGCGACCCTGGCGGCGCCGGCGCGGGCGGCCTCGGCGCTCTCGCCCAGCACGGCGACGATGGGCTCGCCCCGCCAGCGCACCTTGTCGAAGGCCAGGACGGGCTCGTCCTCGGGGCCGACGCCGACGGCGGCGAGGCCGTTCCACACCTTCTTGCCGGGCAGGTCCTCGTGGGTGAGCACGCAGACCACGCCGGGACTGGCCTCGGCCGCGCCGGTGTCCACGCGCACGATGCGGGCATGGGGCTCTGCGCTGCGGTGCATCCTGAGATGCAGCATGCGCGGGTAGTGGACGTCCTCGTAGTAGGTCGTCTGGCCCCTTGCGTGGCTTTCCAGGTCGCGCTGGCCGACGTTGCGGCCGACGACGCCGAGTTCCTTCATCGACATCAGCTCGCCTCCTCCCCGGTATCGGACAGCGCCTGCGCGGCCTGCTGCACCGCGCGGACGATCGGCGCGAAGCCGGTGCAGCGGCAGAGATTGCCCGCGAGCCCTTCCACGATCTCGTCCCGGCTCGGCGCCGAGTTGCGGTCGAGCAGCGCCTTCGCCGCCATCACCATGCCGGCGGTGCAGTAGCCGCACTGGGCCGCGTAGTTCTCGACGAAGGCCTGTTGCAGCGGCACGATCGCGTTGCTGTCGTTGAGGCCTTCGAGGGTGGTGATCTCTGCGCCCTCGACCCGCTCGGCCAGCGTCAGGCAGGAGAGGCGCAGCGCGCCGTCCACCAGCACCGAACAGCTGCCGCAGCCGCCCTGGCCGCAGCCACTCTTGACCGCCGTCAGCTCCAGCGAGTCCCGCAGCACGTCCTGCAGCGTCGCCAGCGGGTCGATCACCACGGCCTCGTCACGGCCGTTGACCGTGAGGCGTATCAGCTTGGCTTCCATCCTGGTTTCCCGCTCCGCAGCCTCAGGCGAGCGCCGCGAGTGCGCGGCGGACGAAGACGCCGGCCATGCGCCGGCGGTACCATGCGGTCGCGACCGGGTCCGTCGCGGGCGTGACCGCGGCCTCGGCCGCCTCGGCAGCTCTACGCCCCGCTTCCTCGTCCAGGCTTGAGCCGATCAGCGCCCGCTCCGCCGCGGCGCAGCGGAAGGGATGCGCGCTCGCGCCGCTCAGCGCGATCCTGGCGTCGCTCACCGCGCCGGTGTCGCCGGTCTCGACCCAGGCGGCGACCGTCACCACCGACGGGCTCGAATAGCGGCGCCGGGCGCATTTCAGGTAGGCGGTGGCGCCGCTGGGCGCGGCCAGCTCGATCCGCGTCAGCAGACCCGCGCGGGGCGGGGCGCCGTCCGCCCGGCCGGCATAGAAATCCTCGATCGGCTGTGCCATCTCGCCGTCGGCCGTCGCGAAGACCACGCGGGCGCCGAGCGCCAGCAGCGCCGGCGCGAGGTCGCCAAAGGGCGCGCGGGCGAACAGGTTGCCGCCGACCGTCGCCATGTTCTGCACCGCCGGCCCGCCGACTTCGCGGGTCGCGGCCTGGAGCGCCGGCAGCGGCACGGCGTCGTGGAGCACGCTCAGCGGGACCGCAGCGCCGATCGACCAGCCGCCGTCGCGCCGCTCCACCCGGTCGAGGCCGAGACGGTCCACCCCGATCAGATAGCCCTCGTCCGAGGCATGGGTCTCGCGCAGCAGGCCGGTGCCGCCGGCGAGGACCGCCGCCGCCGCGCCGTGGCGCGCGATCAGAGCGGCCGCCTCATCGACCGATTCTGGACGTAGCAACTCTGGCATAAGCGCCGTCCTCCGTCCGTTGCCGGCGCGCGGGATAGTAGCGCAGCGGCGCGCGGGATCACACCCGGATATCGCTGCCGCTCGGCCTTGTCCTTGCCGCGCCGGCGGCCGGGCGGCTATCGTCCGCCGCTCAAGCGATGGCGAGGCGCGGCATGGCGACGATCCCCCGAGCGGGCGGCCGGAATCTCGACCTGGAGAGCGCCGTCAACGAGGTGACGGCGCGCTATGAGAACGCCAATCCCGGCAGCCGGGCGCAGCACGAGCGGGCGCAGGCGAGCATGCCCGGCGGCAACACCCGCACCGGCATGTTCTACCCGCCCTTCCCGCTTGCCATCGAGGCGGCGGCCGGGGCTGCGCTGACCGACGTCGACGGCCACACCTACAGCGATTTCGTCGGCGATTTTTCCGCCGGCCTCTACGGCCATTCGCATCCCGTGATCCGCGAGGCGCTGCTGGAGGCGCTCGACGCAGGCATGGCCTACGGCGCGGCGAGCCCCTACGAGGGGCGGCTGGCGGCGCTCGTCTGCGCGCGCTTCCCCTCCATCGAGCGGGTGCGCTTCACCAACTCGGGCACCGAGGCCAACACGATGGCGCTCGTCACCGCCCGCGCGGTGTCCGGCAAGGACGCCGTCATGGTGTTCGAAGGCGGCTATCACGGCGGCACCATCTATTTCGGCCGCAAGGGCGCGCCGATCAACATGCCCTTCCCCTTCGTGATCGCGCCCTACAACGATGCGGAAGAGGCGCGTCGCCTGATCGCCGGGAATGCGCAGCGCCTGGCCGCCGTCCTGGTCGAGCCGCTGCAGGGCGCGTCCGGCGCGATTCCGGCGTCCGAGGCCTTTCTCGGGGCGCTGCGGGAGGCCTGCAGCGCCCACGGCGTGCTGCTGATCTTCGACGAGGTGATGACCTCGCGGCTCGCGCCCGACGGCCGCCAGGGGCAGCTCGGGATCGTCCCCGACATGACCACGCTCGGGAAGTATATCGGCGGCGGCATCTCCTGCGGCGCCTTCGGCGGCCGCGCGGAGATCATGGCGCGCTACGACCCGTCGAAGCCCGGCGCCTTCGTCCACCACGGCACCTTCAACAACAACGTGCTCATGCTGCGGGCCGGCGCCGCAGGCCTCGAGAGGGTGTTCACGCCGCCGGTGCAGGTCGCGCTCAACCGGTCCGGCGATGCGCTGCGCGCCGCCCTCAACGGGCTCGGCGCCCGGCACGGAGCGGCGTTCCAGGTCAGCGGCCTCGGCTCGCTCATGACGATGCACTTCCAGCGCGAGCCGCTGCGCTCGATCCGCGACATCCGGCCGCGCGACGAGCGCCTGCGCCAGCTCCTGCATCTGGACCTGATCGGCAAGGGCTTCTATACCACCCGGCGCGGCTACATGGCGCTCTCGCTCGCCATCGCCGAGGCCGACCGCGCCGGCCTGATCGAGGCGGTCGACGACTTCCTGACCCACCACGGCCATCTCCTCGAAACCGTGCCTGAGGGAGGGCCGGTCGAAGCCTGGCCGGCGGCCGCCGGCGCCGCCACCACCACCCGATGAGGAGAGAGCATGAACGATGACGAACGCCGCAACCTGGCGGTGATCACCGAGGTCTGCGACGCCTTCAACCGGCACGATGTGGAGGGCATCCTGCGGCACTTCACTGACGACGGGGAATGGCTGCTCTCTCGCGGTACGCCGCCGGAGGGCGGGCGCGTGCAGGGCACCGAGGCGCTCCGCGCCATGCTGCAGCGGCGCTTCCGCACCATTCCCGACATGGCCTGGAAGATTAGCAGCCACTGGGTGGGCGGCAACCGGGGCTGCTCCGAGTGGACCGTCAGCGGCACCGAGACCAACGGCAACCGGATCGAATGGCTCGGAATCGATGTCTGGACGCTGAACGACCAGGGCCGGATCACACGGAAGGACACCTACTGGAAGTTCGCAGGCGCGGAAGCGCCGGAATAGCCGCCGCAGGGTGTGCCGCCGCAGGGTGCGGCCCGCGCCCGACGGGGCGGCTTGTTGACAGCGTTCCGGCAGGCTCTCTAAAACAGCGAGGCAGCCCCGGCAGGGGGTGCCGCCGGAGGGATGGCCGAGTGGTCGAAGGCGGCGGTTTGCTAAACCGTTGTACGGTGACAAGCCGTACCGTGGGTTCGAATCCCACTCCCTCCGCCATATCCTACTCCGGACAGTCTCCACCACGCTCCAGTCGCGCCGCTCCCTGCCGTCCTCGAAGCGTCTCTTGCAGCGCACGAACATGGGCGCAGCGTCCGCCGCGGCGTCGCCCCAATCGAGGGAGCAGGTCGGCACGAGACGTGGTTCCAGAGGGGAATGGCGCAGAAATCCGCCACTTTCAAGGCCGAATAACCGTCATCCTGCGCCCTCGCCGTGCCGGGAAAGCCCTGGTTCATGCCTTCCTGAAGCGCCAACCGTACATCGTGCGCCCGTAGAAGTTGAACCACTTCCTTGCCTCGGAATCGCGAAACGGATAGTCCGCTCCGAGCTGTCTCGCGGTCACGAGGCCGGACACGAAACAGGTCTCCTGGCTGTTGATCAGGGTGTGAGCGCCGCAGTGCCAGCTTCGCCTCCGGCCCTGAACGAAGCGAAACAAATGGATGAGAAGGGCCACGTGGCGCACATCGTGCACGATGTGCTGAAACCACCACGTCTTGACGATCTTGCCCTCGTCGATACGGCTGATCGGATTGTAGGTCACCAGGCATGGCTTGTCCGATCGCTGCGCCCAGGGCTGCTGGTTGTGCATGATGTAGGTGATTTCGTAGTTGTCGGGTCGCACACCGTACTGCTCGATGTGGTTGCTCCGGGTGGCGAGTGGCTTGACCTCGTTGTCCGGAAGAACCGAGGCGTCCGAATGAACCACCGTATGGTTGTGCAGCTCACTCTCGTAACGGATCGAAGAGAGGAGGTAGCTCTCCAGGAAGGTTGCTTTATCCAGGATCATCAGCGTTTGATTCGCGTTGCACGCGAAAACGACATCGTCGAAGGTCTCCGTCCTTCCGTTTTCGTCCTCCACGACGACATCGGACGGGCGCCGATACACTTTCCGAACCGGTCGATTGAGGTATATCTTGTCCTGAAAGGTCGCCGACATTTTTTCGTAGATACGCCGCGTGCCCCGGTCCCAGGTTTGCATCGGCGTTGCAGTTTCAATATCGAAGAACTCCAGGTACCGGGAAAACAGGGACGCGGGCATGTCGAACACGTTCGTGGCCATCAGGAAGTTGACGAACATGGGCTTCAGTATCTTGTACCTGAAATCTCCGGAGAACCTGCCGAAGTTGAGAACCGTGCCCATGCTGACGTAGTTGTACGGATTGAGAGCATTGAGCAACCTGGACCTGGATCGGTTGAGCCGGCCAAACCACTTCAGTCGTCTCAGGAGCTTCTGGAATTTCTCGATTTCCGGTTGCAGCTGCCTCCTGATATCGGAGTCGAAATCGTGAGCATAGACGCCGCCGCGATACTTGACGCTGTAGCTGAACCTGGTATCGACCAGTTCGATACCGTGTTGCTGCATGAACAGAACAATGTGGTGGTAGACCGAGGGAATGCACGCGGTGACGGAAATATCGAAGGGAATCGAGGTGCCGTCGTCTTGCGGCATGTCGGCCGTAATGGCATTGCCGCCGACCTGAGCCTGCGCTTCGAACAGCCGAAAATCGAATCGCTCGGGCTGCCGATTCAGCGCCCAGGCCACTCCCAGTCCCGAGATTCCCGCACCGATAATGACAACCCGTCTCGGCATCGCCGCGCCTCGCTTCACTGCACTTGCGGCGCCCAATCTAGCATCGTCCGCGACCTCCTCGAACGGCGTTCCGCTAGGCCCATTGCCGTCGGGCGCCGCAATGGGTTGCGCGCCGAATGGACGCGCGACGGCCGTGGCCGGGACGCGCCGAAATTCCGTCGGAACGACGCCGTCCGCTATCGGTCAAGCCCGAGGGGAGGGGCGGGATCGCGACCGGTGCCCGTCGATGCGCGGGGATGTCGTCTCCGACTCAGGCTCGCAGCCGCCCCGCTCCGTCCGGTCGCCTGTTGGCGAAGCCGGAGGGCGCGGGGGGCCTTGCCTGGCCCTACCGTACCCTCTTCAGCGCCGTCTTGGTGAAGTCGCCGAGGTCGAGGTCCGTCCCGAACTCGTAGTCCGACCAGTGCAGCACGGTGCTCTTGCCCGTGAGATGGTTCGTCATCGTTACCGTGCTGCTCCGCCAAAAACGATCGAGATATTTCTCGAAGCCCTCCACGACCATGGTCTTGAGATGCTTATCCCTGCGGTCGAAGAAATGGATCTGCGTGGTGCGAAGCTCCTCCCGGTCGAGCCAGACCAGTTGACGAGAGTAACCCGAATCATCGTCGACCGGAATACGCTCGATGACGGCGCATTGGAGATCGCCGCAGGGCTCGTCGCGCAGGAACCGGTAGGTATATTTCTCGACTTCGGCCGCGCCCAGGTCCTCGTAAGAGAATTCGCTGCCCATGAAGGAGCCGGACTTGTTCGACGAGCTGATGCGCTTGACCCGTTTCAGGGCGGGAAGGTAGAGCCATTGCTCGTCCGGCTCGCTCTTGTGGGCGTGGACGAGAAACGCGGTCCCCTTGACGTCGCGCGGGCGGTCGAACACGAACAGGGTGCGATCGCCGTCTTTCTCGACCTCGATGATCTTGAGGCGGACTTCGCGCGTGCTTTCCTGCCCCCGCTTGTTGCGCAGTATCATGGTCAGGCTGGCGGTGAAATTGCCGAAACCCTTCTGGCGTTCGCGGGCCTCGGTCGCGATCTCGAGCCCGGCTTCCTCTGCACTGTCGGCGGCGCGACCGGCCGGCGGCTCGGCCGCCCAAACCAGGACGGTAAGACAGATCCCGGTCAACGCAAGCAGCGGGTGGGGGAGAGAGACGCGAATCACCGTTTCCTCCTGTCGGCGTCCATCGGCAGGGCGGGCAAAACGGAGAATCGACGGCGGTGTCCGGGCTGCGACCGGACCATGCCGTTTCCTGCACCTTCGCCGGAACCTCTTCATGCATGATAGCACGATTTCTGCCCGGCGCATGACGACCCGCCCGGCGATGGCGCTAGCGGCGGTAGGAGGAGTCCTCCCGGTCGAGGCGGCGCAGCAACGCCTCGAAGCCGATCCTGGCCCACTCCACGTCGCCGGTTCCCTGGCCGGTCGCCGCCGTGCGCGCGACGACGGATTTCGGCGGCAGCACCGGCGCACCGCCCGCCTGGGCGGCGATCTGGATCTCGCAGGTGCGCTCCAGATAGTGCATCAGCGTGAAGGCTTCGGCGATCGAACGCCCCCATGTCAGCGTACCGTGGTTGCGCAGGAACATCAGGCGCTTCCCACCCAGGTCGCGGATCAGGGTCTTCTGCTCGGCCGGCCGGAGGCCGGGGCCGTCATAGTCGTGATAGGCGATCTGCCCGGCATGGGTGATCGCGAACTGGTTGATCGGCAGCAGCCCGCTCCTCTGCGCCGAGACGGCGACGCCCGGCACCGTATGCAGGTGCATCACGCTCTCCGCCTCCGGCACGGCCTCGAAGACGGTGCGGTGCACCGCCCAGCCCGCCGGGTTCACCGCGCCCGGCACTCTGCCGACGTTGCGGCCCTCGATATCCACGGTCATCAGGCGGGACGCCGTGACGTCGTCGAAGAGCTGGCCGAAGCCGATGAAGAGGTAGCGGTCGCGCCGGTCGGGGATGCGGACCGAGAGGTGGGTGTAGATCAGGTCGTCCATGCCGCGCCGGTAGAACATGCGATAGCAGGCGGCGAGCTCGCGCCGGACGCGGCTCTCTGCGCGCGAGCGGCGCGTCTTCGGCGTCTTCGGCGCCGCCGGCTCTCCCGCACTCCCGTTCCGCGCCATGCCTTCTCTCCCCGGAGCGAGGCAAGACTAGCACGGCAGTCGCGCTCCGGCTTCCAGAGCGCGCGGCCGCCCCCATCTTCCGGCCGGTCTCTCGCTCTCTCCGGTGCGCAGGCGCGGCGCATGCGCAGGCGCGGCGCGGTGCACTGGTCGCCGATGACATGACGGCGGGAGGACGAGGGAGAGGCCGGCGCCCTCGTGTGTCAATCGGCATTGAAGATTGACCCCCGATCGGCGTGCAAAATTGACCCCCCTGAGCGGCACGGCGGAGGTTGTCCCGGTAGTCAATAGGGGGGCCCCGCGCGGCTTCGTGTAGCGCCCCGCGTTACGCGGAGCGAAGCCGCGTGGGGGGTCCCTGTTGACCCACCGGGGCAAGCGGGCCGCAGGCACGGCCGGCGCCGGGTCAGGGGCGGTTCCGGCTTTCGTGGGTCACGGTCGCCGCGCCAGCAGATCGATCTCGACGCGGGCATCGAGGGCGAGCCCGGTGACACCCACGCATGTGCGCGCCGGCCGCCGTTCAGGATCGAAATAGCTTTCGTAGACCGCGTTCATCGCCGCGTAATCCTCCTTGAAGTGCGTGAGATAGACCCGTGCGACGATGACGTGCTCAAGCCCGAGGCCGAGGGAGGCGAGCACGCTCTTCAGATTGGCCATGACGTTTCGGGTCTGGCCCTGGATGCCGGCGGGCAGGGGAGCGGCCTCGTCGTTCGGGTCATTGGGCATTTGACCGGTGACGAACACCCAGCCGTCTGCTTCCGCCGCGTGGCTGAAGGGCGCGACAGGCGTCGGTGCGCCGGCTGCCATGTGAAAGAGCGGTGCTGTCATTGGGATCCTCTCCTCTCGCACTTGTCGGACCGGTACCGAAGTTGCGTCGCGGTCGTGCACGAGGTCAAGGCGCCCGATCCGCCTTGGTAACGTACCTTCTGGCGCCTCGAGGACTTCCGGCGCGGCGCAACCCGATACGACAAGCTCGGCGGCCGAAACTTCCGCGCCGCCGTCATCGCTTGTTGGCGACGAGGCGGAAGCCTAATCTTGCGCAACGCAGGAAGGGGAAGGCCTCCTCATGCGCCTGACACGCCGGGCGGTGCTGGTCGGAGCGGGCGCTGCGCTTGCGGCGCCGGCGCTCGGAACCTCGGCCGCGGAGGCGCTCTCCAAGCGCATTCCGGCAACCGGAGAGCCTGTGCCTGCGGTCGGGATCGGAAGCGCGGTCACCTTCAATGTGGGTGACGATCCGCTGCTGCGCGCCGAATGCCGCGCCGTCATGGCCGCCTTCTTCGAGGCCGGCGGGGGCATTGTCGATTCCTCGCCCATGTACGGCTCCTCGCAGGCGGTGATCGGCGACGCGTTGGAGACGCTGGGCCGTCCGTCCGGCCTGTTCTCCGCCGACAAGGTGTGGACCGACGCCGCCGACGGCCCGGCGCAGATCGCCGAGACGGCCCGGCGCTGGGGCGTGGAGCGCTTCGACCTGTTGCAGGTCCACAACCTGATCGACTGGGAGAGGAATCTCGACACCCTCGCCGCCATGAAGGAGACCGGCCGGCTGCGCCATACCGGCGTCACCACCTCGCACGGCCGCCGGCACGGCGCGCTGGAGGAGGTCATGCGCCGCCGGCCGCCCGATTTCGTCCAGCTCACCTACAACATCGTGGACCGGGAGGCGGAACGCCGCCTGCTGCCGCTTGCGCTGGAGCGCGGAATCGCGGTCATCTGCAACCGGCCGTTCCGGCGCGGCCGGCTGCCGGACCGGCTTGCGGGCCGCCCGCTGCCCGGCTGGGCCGGCGATATCGGGGTGTCCACCTGGCCGCAATTCCTGCTGAAATTCATCATCTCGCATCCCGCGGTCACGGCCGCCATCCCCGCAACGCGGCGGGTCGACCATGTGCGCGAGAACAAGTCCTCCGCATTCGGCCCCATGCCGGACACCGCCATGCGCCGGCGTATGGCGGAGCATGTGCAGAGCATGTAGGGCCGCCCCACTCCAAACGGAACGCTGCGGGAGTTGCGGGCGGAGCAGACGGTCGCGATAGCGGTGCCCTGGGCGCTCGAGGACCTGCTGCTGTTCTCGCCGCGCGTCTATTGGCGGCTCTTCGCGCTGGAGAACGAGGCGTACTGGCCGGTCCAGCCGGTGGTGCTGGCGGCTGTCGCACTGCTCGCTCTCTGTTTCATATGGGGCCGGCGGCCTTCCGGGCGCTGGCTCGGCCCGGTGCTCGGGGCGGCCTGGCTCTGGACCGGCTGGCAGTTCGTCGCGCTGCGCTACGGTACGGTCAACTGGGTCGCACCCACGCTCGCCTGGGGGTTCTGCGCCGAGGCCGCCCTGCTGGCGGGGCTCGGCCTCTCGGGGCGGCTGGTCTTCCTGCGGCCGGGGCGCGGAGCCGGGATTGGCATCGGACTGCTGGCAGCGGCGGTGCTGGTATGGCCTGCCCTTGCGCCGCTCGACGGACGGTCCTGGCGCGAGGCGGAGGTCTTCGCGATTGCGCCGGATCCCACGGCCGTTGCAACACTCGGCCTGCTGGCGCTCGCGGAGCGCAGCCGGTGGACGGCCCTCTTGTGCGTCGCGCCGGCGCTGTGGCTTGCGGTCTCCGCCCTCACGCTCTTCACGATGGGTGCCTGGCAGGGCTGGGCGGTGCTTGCAGCCTTGCTCACCGGCCTCGCCGCCTGGGCCGCGCCTTGTGCCGGGCGGAGGGCACGGCCATGATCGATGCGCGCGCCGCCATTGGCACCGGGGGGACGGGTTGAGCGCCTTGAAGGGGCCGGAACGCCCGCCGGCGGCAGGCGGTGCAGCACGCGGGCTCGTCCTCCTGCTGCACGGCCTGGGCGCGGACGGCAACGACCTGATCGGCCTCGCCGAGCCCTGGGGGCGGCTCCTGCCCCAGGCCTGCTTCGCCGCGCCCGACGCGCCCGAGCCCTGCGACATGGCGCCGACGGGCCGGCAGTGGTTCAGCCTCGGCGACCGCTCGCCCGAGCGCATGGCCGACGGCATCGTGCGCGCGGCCGAGGCGCTCGACGCGGACATCGACGCGCGGCTGGAGGCGCTCGGGCTCGGCGACGGCGACCTCGCGCTGGCCGGCTTCAGCCAGGGCACCATGATGGCGCTGCATGTCGCCTATCGGCGCCGCGCGCCCTGCGCCGGCGTGCTCGGCTTTTCGGGCTCGCTCGTCGCCGGCGAGGGCCTCGCGGGTGCGCTGCGCGCCCGGCCGCCGGCCTTCCTGATTCATGGCGATGCGGACGATATGGTGCCGCTGGCGGCGCTCTTCGACGCGGCGACCGCGCTCGGCGGCTGCGGCGTTTCCGTGCAATGGCATGTGAGCCGCGGGATCGGCCACGGCATCGCGCCGGACGGGCTGGAGTTCGGCGGACGCTTCCTCCGCGACGTGCTCGGCCGGGCGGGGTGAACGCGGCGGGCGCGGCTCGCCGGCGTCAGTCGATGCCGGTTCCGCTCTCGCGCAGCGCCGCGACGGCGTCGGCGTCGAGATCGAGCCAGTCGCGCAGCACCGTGTCGGCATCCTCGCCCAGCAGCGGCGCCGCACGGGGATAGTCGACCGGCGTCTCCGAGAACTTGATCGGGTTGGCCGGATAGTCCACCTCGACGCCGAGGCTGTGCGGCACGCTCACCTTCATGTTTCGCGCCTGAACTTGCGGGTCGGCGAAGACCCGGTCGAGGGTGTTGATCGGCCCGCAGGGGACGCCGACCGGCTCCAGGGCCGCGCTCCACTCGTCCATCGTCCGCTGCCCCGTGATGTCGTTCAGGATGGCGATCAGCGCGACGCGGTTGCGCAAGCGGTCGATATTGGTCGCGAAGCGCGGGTCGTCGGGGATCTCCGGGCGGCCGGCGACCGCGCAGAATTTGCGGAGCTGGCTGTTGTTGCCGATGGCGAGCGCGAAGTACCCGTCAGCCGTGGGGAAGACGCCGTAGGGCACGATGTTCTGATGCTCGTTGCCGGCACGGGCCGGCGCCTGGCCCCCGATCAGATAGTTCATGGCCTGGTTCGCGAGCCAGGCCACCTGCGTATCCAGCAGGGCCAGGTCGATATGCTGGCCGCGCCCGCTTCGCTCGCGGCTCGCGAGCGCGGCGAGGATCCCGGTCGCCGCATACATGCCGGTCATCAGGTCGGCGGCGGCGACGCCCACCTTCTGCGGGCCGCCGCCGGGGCGGTCGTCGCGCTCGCCGGTGATGCTCATGATGCCGCCCATGGCCTGGGCGATCAGATCGTAGCCGGTGCGGCGCGCATAGGGCCCGGACTGGCCGAAGCCGGTGATCGAGCAATAGACGAGGCGCGGGTTGAGGGCTGAGAGCGCGGGATAGTCGAGGCCGTACTTGGCGAGGCCGCCGACCTTGTAGTTCTCGATGAGGACATCGGCGCGTCCGGCGAGGCGCTTGACCACCGCCTGCCCCTCGGGTGCGGCGAGGTCGAGGGTGATCGAGCGTTTTCCCCGGTTGGCCGACATGTAGTAGGCCGCATCGGCGGTCTCGGCACCGTCCGCGCCGCGCAGGAAGGGCGGCCCCCAGGCGCGCGTGTCGTCGCCGGAGCCGGGGCGCTCGACCTTGACCACGTCGGCGCCGAAATCGGCCAGTAGCTGGGCCGCCCACGGGCCCGCGAGGATGCGGCTGAGGTCGAGCACCCTGAGGCCGCCGAGCGGGCCGGTCCTGGAGTCGTGCATGGGACGTGTCTAGGCGTCGTCCGCGGCGCTGGCGGAAATGCCCAGCGCGCGGAGGTTCTCCGCCGTGCTGCGGTCGAAGGCCACGCCATTGCTCGCCGCCGCGTCGGTCGCGCGGCGCACGATCTGCGCGAACCCCGCGATCTGCGAATCGATCCTGAGGCTCCGGCGCCGGGTCCTGAGGGTGAGCTGCATCCATCCGCCTTCCCGGTTCCGCCGGGTCGAGTAGTAGCCGAGGGTGCAGCGGGTGAGCCCCTCCCACGGCAGGTGCCGGCGCACGAGACCGTCCACGGTCAGCCCGTCCGCGCTCACGATGAAGCGGGTCCGCTGCCTGAGCAGCGTGCGCGCGCCGTAGACGGCGAAGAGCGCGGCGAGCCCGCCGAGGGCCCAGGCGGCGGGCCCCGCGGTCGCCGCGCCCGCCAGGGGCCCGAGGGTGAAGAGCAGGCCGAGGCCGGCGTAGAGATAATCCAGGAGGACCGCGCGGAGCGGGTAGCGGTGGCGGCTCTCGCCTGCGTCGCCCGCATCGCCGGCCGGGGCAGCCATGCCGGCACCCTCGGGCGCGCTCTCCCGCAGCGGTGCGCTCACCGCGATCGCCCCAGCCGTTCGCGCCTGACGATGACGCCGGCGGCCTCGCGGTCCCAGCTGTCCGCCGTGATCCCGTCTGCGCGCAATCTGTGCTTCTCCACCTTCTCGGTCGGCGTCTTGGGCAGCGCATCGACGATCCGCACATAGCGCGGGATCATGAAGCGGGCGAGGCGGGGCTCGAGAAAGGCCAGCAGCGCCGCGGGCTCCATCTTCTGCTCCGGCCTGAGCGAGACCACGGCCATGACCTCGTCCTCGCCCAGCTCGCTCGGCACCGGAATCACGGCGGCCTCGCGCACCGCCGGATGGGCCGCGACCTCGGTCTCCACCTCGAGGGAGGAGATGTTCTCGCCGCGCCGGCGGATGGTGTCCTTCAGGCGGTCGACGAAGTAGAGGTTCCCGTCCTTGTCCACGCGGCCGGCGTCGCCGGTGTGGAACCAGCCGTTGCGCCAGGCCCTGGCCGTGGCCTCCGGCTCGCGGTAGTAGCCGTGGTTGATGGCCCAGGGCCTGTCCGCGCGCACCACGATCTCGCCGACGGCGCCCGCCGGCACCTCGCAGTCGTTGGCATCGACCACGCGGAGCTCGCAGCCCTCCCGCACGCGCCCCGCGCTGCCCGGCACGGTCATGGGCACGGTGGTCATCACCGGGCAGCACAGCTCCGTCATGTTGTAGATCGAATAGACCTCGACGCCGAAGCGCTGCATGAAGGCCTCGACATCGTTCACCAGCGGCACCATGCCGACCGTGCGCAAGGGGTGGTCGCGGTCGTTCGGCTGCGGCGGCTCGGCTTCCAGGAACGACGCCATGACGCCGAGCATGAATACCGACGTGACCCCGGTACGGCGCACGGTGTCCCAGAAGGTGTGCGTCTTGAAATACTCGACCAGCGCGATCGAGGCGTGCTGGCAGAGCATCGCATAGGCAATGGTCGCGCCGCCGAGATGGAAGAGCGGCAGGCTGATGAGGTAGCGGTCCTCCGGCGTGATGAACGCCCACGTGTCGGGACCGAAGTTGGAGAAGGCGTGGCAGTAGGAGCTGAGCACCGCCTTGGACGGGCCCGTGGTACCGGAGGTGAAGATGATCGACTGGGTGTCCCACGGCGCGATCGGCCGCTCCAGGGGCCCGAGCGTCCCCTGCGCCGGATGAAGCGCCGTCTCGTCCAGGGCGGCGAGGCCCGCGATGGCCGGCGGCGGGCCGCCCAGCGCCACCACGGTCGCGAGATCGGCACGGCCGACGCCGGCGAGCCTGGGCGCGAGCGCCGCGTGAGCGACGATGATGCGGGCGTCGGAGCGCGCCACCACATGCTCCAGCAGGCGGCCCTTGTAGGCCGTGTTGATGGGCACATAGACCGCCCCCATGTAGTTGGCGCCGAAGAAGACGCGGAGCGCGTCGGCGCCGTTCGGCAGCCAGGAGAGCAGATGGTCGCCCTGGCGCAGGCCGAGCGACTGCAGGCCGATGGCGGTCTCGATCGCCTCCGCCCTGGCGCGGGCGTAGCTCCATTCCGTCCCGTCCTCGAAGACGCAGAAAATCTTGTCCGGCGTCGCCGCCGCCAGTCGGTCGAGCAGGTAGCGCAGGACGCACCTGTCCGCCGCCGGAATGCGCGGATCGCTGTGTGACGCCGTCATCGGAGTTTCCAGGACCGTCATCTTTCACGGGCCGCCATCGACGAGGGCTCCTTGTAGCCCGGAGCCGGCCCGCGATTAAGCGCCAAGCGCCGCGCCGAGCGCGCGGTCCAGGGTGGCGGCGGCGCTCTCGATCCCGTGGCGTGCCTGCACCCGCCTGGCTGCCGCCTCGCCCATGGCGCGCCGCGTCTCTTCGTTCGCGCAGAGTTCGACCACCGCGCCGGCGAAGGCCACGTCGTCGTGCCGGGGCGTGATCGACCCGGTCTTGCCGTCGGCGACGATGGCGGCGGCAGGCCAGTCCTGCGCCACCACGGGCAGGCCCGCGGCCTGCGCCTCCAGCATCGCCATGGAGAGACCCTCGTCGCAGGCGGGCCAGACGTGGAGGTCGCAGGCCGCGTAGACGGCGGGGAGCGAGTCGTCGGGGCGGGCGCCGGCGAAGACGGCCCGGCCCGGCCCGAGCGGCGCCAGCGCCTCCTCCACCAGCGCACGCGCGTGGCCGTCGCCGACCGCGAGGAGCTGCCAGGACGGGGCGGCGATGAGGCCGAGCGAGCGGCCCAGCAGGCGCCAGGAGGCCAGTGCCGGGCCGGGCTGCATCGCCGCGACCGCCAGAAGCCAGGGGCGTGCAGGATCGAGCGGCAAGGCCTCCGCCAATGCCCGGCGGGCCGCGCCGCGCTCGGCCGCGCGGTAGGGCGCGGGGTCGAGGAAGGGCGCCAGCCGGTGGAGCCGGGCGGGGTTCGCGACCAGGGGCCTGACGCTCTCCTCGTCCTCGGCGGTGAGCGAGAGCACCGCCCTGGCGTGAGCGATGGCGCGGGTGGTGAGCGCGCGCCAGCGCGCCTGAGCGCCTCCCGTCGCCGCACGGGCGAAGGAGGCGTCCACAAGCAGATAAGGGACGCCCAGCGCGTCGGACACGGCGGGGCCGATCAGGTCCGGCGCCGTGTGACGGAGGTGGCAGGTGAGCCAGGCCTCCGGCCGCGCGACGGCCGGCAGGTCCCGGTAGGCGGCAACCAGGCGCGCGGCATGCGCGGCACCTCTTCGCACCAGCGCCGCCTGCCGGCGGCTGTCTCCCTGACCCTCGTCGCTGCGAAAGTCGGAGGGCGCAAGCACCCGGTGGCCGGCGGCGTCGAGCGCCTGTGCGACCGGGCGCATCCAGCCGCGCCCGCCCTGCGCCGCGCGCGCATCGGGATGAGCGGCGGGGGTGTAGAGGGCGACGCGCATGTCACGCAGCGGCGCGGGCGCCGGCATATCGCCCGGCGGCCGGCGCATCGGCGTTTGCGCCCGGCGCACTCCATCGGCGATCATCCGGCGCCAGCAACAGGGAGGACCGCCGGTGACCGAGACACCCCTCAACGAGGCCGAATTGGCGGGCTTGCGCGCCTACGACACGCCGACGATCTGCAATGCGCTGGAGATCGTCTGCCCCGAGCGCCGCGCCCTCGGATTCACGACCGAGACGCTGATCTGCGCCTTCCCCGCGCTCGAGCCGATGGTGGGCTATGCACGGACCGCCATGATCCGCGCCATGGAACGGCCGGCGCTGGACGACGAGGCCGTCACCGAGTCCCGCGTCGCCTACTACCGCTATGTCGAGGAAGGCCCCGGCCCCACGATCATGGTCATCCAGGACATCGATTCCCGGCCCGGCGCGGCCTCCTGGTGGGGCGAGGTGCATTCCGCCGTGCACCAGGCCTTGGGCTGCCTCGGCGTCGTCACCAACGGCGCGGTGCGCGATCTCGACATGGTCGCCGAAGGCTTCCAGTTCCTCTCGGGTACGGTGGTGCCGTCCCATGCCTGGGTTCATCTGGTCGGCCACGGCGGCCCGGTGGATGTCTGCGGCATGGTGACGCATCCGGGCGACCTCGTGCATGCGGACCGCCACGGCGCGGTCATCGTCCCGCACGAGGCGGCGCGCGCGGTGCCGGCGGCGGCCGAGCTCTGCATGCGCCGGGAGGCGCCGATCCTCGCCGCGTGCAAGGAGCCCGGCTTCTCGGCCGAGGCGATGGCGCGGGTGCTGCGCGAGGCGAAGGAGATCCATTAGCCCGGCTTTGCACGGCCCGGGGCCGCATCAGGGCGCGAGGTCGGCCGTGACGGGCACGTGGTCCGACGGCGCCGGCCAGCCGCGCGCCTCGCGCAGGACCGCCGCCGCGCGGAGGCCGCCCGCAAGCGCCGGCGTGACCCAGATATGGTCCAGCCGGCGGCCCCGGTCGGAGGCGGACCAGTCGCGCGCTCGGTAGCTCCACCATGAATAGAGTTTCTGCTCCGGCGGGATGAAGCGGCGCACGGCGTCGACCCAGCCGTGCGATTCCATGACGCGCGCCAGCGCCTCGGTCTCGACCGGCGTATGGCTGACCACCGTCAGGAGCTGCCTGTGCGACCACACGTCGGTCTCCAGCGGCGCCACGTTGAGGTCGCCGGTCAGGACCAGCCGGTTGTCCGCCCGCCGCCCAGCGGCGAACCAGGCCGCCATCTCGTCGAGAAAGGCGAGCTTGTGGGCGAACTTCCCGTTCGTCGCGGGATCGGGTTCGTTGCCGCCCGACGGCACGTAGAAATTGTGGACCTGGACGGGTGCCGCGCCGGGCGCCGTGACGGTCGCGTAGGCATGACGCGCGTGGTCGTGGCCGGCCCAGTCGCGCGTGCCCGGGTCCGAGAGCGGCAGGCGCGAGAGGATCGCCACGCCGTGATAGGCCTTCTGGCCGTGGATCAGCCGGTGCGTGTAGCCGAGCGCGTCGGCGATCGCCAGCGGGAAGCTCTCGTTCGCGACCTTGGTCTCCTGCAGGCAGAGCACGTCGGGAGCCAGGGCCCGGTCGAGGCGGCGCAGCCCGTCGAAGCGCAGGCGGACGGAGTTGACGTTCCAGCTCGCGATGCGCATGGCAGCCGGCCGGTGGCGTCGCCGCGGGCTCAGGCGTCCGCGACCGGCTCGGCCGGGGCGCGCGAGGCGGCGTGCGCCCGCGCGGCATCGCCGAAGGCGCCGAAGATCGCCAGCGAGAAGGGATCGTCGGCGACCTTCCATTCCGGGTGCCACTGGACGCCGAGCGCGAACGTGGGGGCGTCGCGCACGCGCACGGCCTCGATCTGGCCGTCGGGGGCGCGCGCCTCGATCGCGAGCTGCGGCGCGGGGCGGTCGATCCCCTGGGCGTGCAGCGAATTGACCATGGCCTCGGGCTCGGACCAGAGCGAGGCCAGCACGCCGCCGGCGCTAAGCGCCACCGCGTGGGCCGGCCCGTACTGCACGTCGCGGGGCTGGCTGTCGTCCGAGCGATGGTCGATCCGCCCCGGCACGTCGTGGACCGCCTGATGGAGGCTGCCGCCGAGCGCGACATTGAGCTCCTGCACGCCGCGGCAGATGCAGAAGACGGGAACGCCGCCCTCGATCGCGGCACGGATCAGCGGTAATGTCGTGGCGTCCCGCGCGGGGTCGTGCAGGGTGCCGTCCGCGCTCGGCGGGCCGTCATAGCGGGCGGGCTCCACATTCGAGGGGCTGCCGGTGAAGAGCAGGCCGTCGCAGCGCTCGAGCACGGCGCCCTGGTCCAGCGCCGCGCCGAACGCGGGCAGCGCCAGCGGCAGGCAGCCGGCGGCATCGGCCACCGCCCGCATGTACTTGTCGCCGACCACGTGGAAGGGATGGATGCCGATCTCCCGCGAACAGGCGGGCAGGCCGATCAGCGGAACCGGCGCGGACATGGCGCCTCAGCTATCACGGGGCCCGGCGGCGGGCAAGAAGCCGCCGCGCCGCCGGATCCCCGCATAGATGATGCCCAGTCCTGCGCCCCGGACCGCGTAGAGCAGCGTCATCGCCAGCCACAGGCCGTGATTGCCAATCGGCTCGCGCAGGAACCAGGCGCAGGGCACGAAGACCGCGAAGGCCAGCATCATCGTGTTCCGCATGTCGGCGGTGCGCGTGGTGCCGGTGAACACCCCGTCGAAGAAGATGCCCCAGACGGCCACCAGGGGCAGGGCGATCAGCCAGGGGAGGACGTCGAAGGCGACGCTGCGCACGGCCTCGATGTCGGTGAGAACGCGGACGATCGGCGCGCCGGCGAGGCCGTAGACGGCGACCGTGAGGAGCGCGAGCAGGAGGCACCAGATGAGGCAGGCGCGGATGGCACGCGCGAGATCGTCGCGGCGGGCGGCACCGAGCGCGCGGCCGGTGAGCGCTTCCGCCGCGAAGGCGAAGCCGTCGAACGCGAAGTTGAAGAAGACCACGAAGTTGAGCAGCACCGCGTTGGCGGCGAGCACCACGTCGCCTTCGCGCGCGCTCAGCGTCGTGAACAGTGCGAACGCCGTGATCACGAACAGCGTGCGCAGGAAGATGTCGCGGTTGATGCCGAGGAAGCGCCGCATGGCGGCGGGGTCGAGGACGAGGCGCGCGCGCCAGCGGCCGCCGTGCCGCCGCGCGAGACGGGCGCCGACGGCGAGGCCCAGCGCCAGCCCCGCATAGTCGGCGGCCACCGTGGCCCAGGCGACGCCGGCGACGGCGAGGTCGAAGCCGAGCACCAGCACCAGGTCGAGGACGATGTTGATCCCGTTGACGGTCAGCAGCAGCGCGAGCGCGGCGCGGGTGTTCTGCATCCCGATGAACCAGCCCACGAGCGCGATGTTGGCGAGCGCCGCCGGCGCCCCCCAGATGCGGATGAAGAAGTAGCGCATGCCCTCGGCGGCGACCGCCTCGCTCGGCTCCACCAGATAGAAGGCGAGCCGGCCGATCGGCCCCTGGAGCGCGAGCAGCACGCCTGCGAGCACGAGGGCGATGAGCAGCGCGCGGGCGGCCGTGGCGCGGGCGCCGTCGAGGTCGCGGGCGCCGTAGGCCTGGGCGGTGAGGCCCGTGGTGCCCATGCGCAGGAAGTTGCTGCCGAAATAGAGCGTGTTGAAGATCAGGGCGCCGACCGCGACCGCGCCCAGGAAATGCGGCTCGGGCAGGTGGCCGATCACGGCCGTATCGACCGCGCCGAGCAGCGGGATCGACAGGTTGGAGACGACCATCGGCCAGGCCAGGCGCCAGACCCGGCGGTGCCAGACCCGGTCACGCATCGGCGGCAGGCGCCTCATCGAGCCCCGCCGCCGGCGGGCGGGCGCTCACGCGCGCCCGGCGCTCAACGCCGCTCGCGCGGCTCGGTGCGCGGGTCGTCGAACACGAAGAGCCGGGGCCGCAGCGCAATATTGGTCTCGATACCCTGCAGGGCGACGGTGGTGACGAGACCCTGCGCGTCCGTCACCCGCCATTGGCGCAGGACGAGCGGGTCGGTGCCGAAGATCAGGGTCAGGCTGCCGGCGCCGGGGTCGCCGCTCTGCACCACGGTGACCTCGACACGCCCGGCGCGCTCAGCGAACGCGGTGACCACCAGGTCCTCGCCGAAGCGCACCACCTCCCGCGTGAGCGCGCCGAGCGGGGTGTCGTAGATGAGCCAGTCGTTGATCTGGCCGAGCTCCTTGTCGTGATAGTGCAGCAGCAGCCCGTCGCCGACGATGAGCACCGGCACCGGCGGCGCGTATTCCACGCGAAGCCTTCCTGGCCGGCGCAGATGGAGGACCCCCTCGGCGAGGCCGCCGTCGGGCCCGATCTGCACGAAGTCCGCCTTCAGGGTCGCGATCCCGTTGAAATAGCGCTCGACGGCGGCGAGCGATTCCTGCTCCGCCCGATCGAGCGTGGCGGGCGCTGCCTCCTGGGCCGGCGCCGGCTGGGCGGCGGCGAGGCAGACGGCAAGGAGCGGGGCGAGGCAGAGATGCGCGGCGGCGCGGATCATGGTCGGCATGGCGCCCGGACTGTACGGGGTGCGCCCCGCGCTGCCAATTGCGGGCCGGCAGCGTGCCGGTCGCGCTTCAGCCGGCGGAATGGTCGGCGACCAGGACCTCGCGCTTGCCGACATGGTTGGCCTGGCCGACCACCCCTTCGCTCTCCATCCGTTCGATGATGCGGGCGGCGCGGTTGTAGCCGATCTGGAGATGGCGCTGAACGAAGCTGGTGGACGCCTTGCGTTCGGCCGCGACCAGCGCCACGGCCCGGTCGTAGAGCGGGTCCTCGTCGTCGCTCTCGCCGATCCCGGCGGCGACGGCTTCCGGCTCCACGGTGACTCCCTCGACATAGTCCGGCCGGCCGTTCTCGCGCAGGAAGTCGGTCACGCGCTCGACCTCGGCGTCGCTGACGAAGGGCCCGTGCACCCGCGTGACGCGCCCGCCGGCGCCGTGATAGAGCATGTCGCCCTGCCCCAGGAGCTGCTCGGCCCCGGCCCCGCCGAGGATGGTGCGGCTGTCGATCTTGGACGTGACCTGGAAGCTGATCCGCGTCGGGAAGTTGGCCTTGATCGTGCCGGTGATGACATCGACCGAGGGCCGCTGCGTCGCCATGATCAGGTGGATGCCGGCGGCACGTGCCATCTGCGCGAGCCGCTGGACCGCCCCCTCGATGTCCTTGCCGGCGACGAGCATGAGGTCGGCCATCTCGTCCACGACGACGACGATGAAGGGCATCGGCGTGAGGTCGATGTCGAATTCCTCGTGGACCGGCGCGCCGGTCTCGGCGTCCATCCCCACATTGACGCGCCAGGTGAGGCGCTCGCCCTTGTCGCGGGCCTCCGCGAGGCGCTTGTTGTAGCCCGAGATGTTACGCACCCCGAGCCGCGACATCGCCTTGTAGCGGGTCTCCATCTCCCGCACCGTCCACTTGAGCGCGACCACCGCCTTGGCGGGCTCGGTCACCACCGGGGTCAGCAGGTGCGGGATGTCGTCGTAGACCGAGAGCTCCAGCATCTTGGGGTCGATCAGGATCAGCTTGCACTGGTCCGGCGGCAGCCGATAGACGAGCGACAGGATCATGCTGTTGATCGCGACCGACTTGCCGGAGCCGGTGGTGCCGGCGACCAGCAGGTGGGGCATGCGGGCTAAGTCGGCGACCACCGGGTTGCCGCCGATGTCCTTGCCGAGCACGAGCGTCAGGCCGGAATCGGCGTTCTCGTAAGCCGCGCTCGCCAGCAGCTCGCGCAGCAGGACGGTCTCGCGCTCGCCGTTGGGCAGCTCGATGCCGATGACGCTGCGGCCCGGAACGGTCGCGGCGCGGACCGAGATCGCGCTCATCGAGCGCGCGATGTCGTCGGCGAGCCCGATCACCCGCGAGGTCCGCGTGCCCGGCTGCGGCTCCAGCTCGTAGAGCGTGACCACGGGCCCGGGCCTCACCTGCGCGATCTCGCCGAAGACCCGAAAATCCTCGAGCACGGAGATCAGCATCTCGGCGTTCTGCCGCAGCGCATCGTCGCTCGTGCGCGGCGCCTTGGCGATCTCGGCCTCGGTGAGCAGGGCGAGCGGCGGCAGCATGTACGCGCCGTCGTCCTCGAGGTCGAGGTCGGGCTGGCGTTCCCTGCGCGCCCGCTTGCCGGGTTTCACCGGCCGCCGGCGGTTCTCGACGATGCTGGGCCGCCCGCCGGGCCCCAGCGCCGCCTCCGGCAGGAGGCTCGGCTCGCGCCGGCGGCTGTCGTTCGCCCTTGCCGGCGCCCCTTCGCCTGCCCCCTCGCCGTCCCCAGCGTGGTCCCCAGCGTGATCGACAGGCTCGATGTCCCGGCCGTGAACCCAGCGGACGACGCAGACGGCGCCCCGGAGCGTGCAGCGCAGGAGCCGATAGGCGCCCCGCAGCAGCACGCGCCATTCCCGCCACGGCACCCCGAGCGCGCCGACCAGCGCGAGCGCGGCGGCCACCAGGAACAGCGCGCCGATGCCGGCGGCGGTCATCCCGGCGCCGTCGTCGAGCCCAGCGCCGCCGAGCACCGTGCCGCCGAGCACGCTGTCGCCGAGGGCGGACAGCACGGCCGCGCCGACGGCACCGCCCGCGCTCGGCCAGTGGGCCATGCCGAACGATGCGCACCCGACCGCAGCGAGCAGGACGGCGAGCGGGGCGAGGGCGAGGCGCGGGAAGCGCTTCGAGAGGCCGCGGTGGCTGAGCAGCGCCCAGGCCCAGGCCAGCAGAATCAGCGGCAGCAGGGCGGCGGCGAGGCCGAGCCATTGCAGCAGAAGGTCGGCGCCGTAGGCACCGGGACGGCCGATCAGATTGCCCGCAGCGCCGCCGCCGGTGCTGTTGAAGGACGGGTCGCCAGCCGAATGGGTGAGCAACGCCGCCCCGATGACGACGGCGAGGGCGGCGAGAGCGAACCCGGCCGCTTCGCCCGCACGGCGGGCGAAGAAGGCCCCCGAGCCCGGAGGCAGGAGCGGCGTGCGTGCTTCGCGTGCGGTGCTCGCTACCACGTGCAGCTCCGACCGTCGTGTCTCAGCGAATCGAACATCGCATCCATTACAGGGGGTTATATAGTTGTGTTGCGGAATAGTCAAAACTGCGGTTTCGGATCAAAGCGGGTACGGACGGTTTTTTTCATTTCCCTCAGGCGCCGGGCGCTCGCTCCGCTCGCTTGGCTTACGCGCCTGGCGGCGCGCCGGCGCAGTCGCGCCGGCCGGGCCGCTGCGCGGCCCGGTCCCGTTCGCATCCCGCACCTAGTGTCGTGTCCCGGAACTCATGACGAATAATACCAGCGTTCCCTTCACGTCATGGCCGGGCTTGTCCCGGCCATCCACGAGGGCTCCCCGGTTGCGTCCTGCGCGACGAGATGCCCGGAACAAGTCCGGGCATGACGATGAGAGGAAAACGCTATTCGTGCGCATTTCCGGGACACTTCACTAGGAGGTGCCGGGTGGAGGTCGTGACCCTGGTGAGACAGCCGGGCTGTCGATGCAGAACTAGAACTTTTATGTCCTGATACAGTGGGTTACGGGACATTGGGTTCGTTTTGTAATTTCGACGATTTTCGTCCTCGCTTCCTTGGTCACGCGCCCCTGGCGACAGGAGCTGGAGGAGCCTATAGCGGAAATCCCGCGCGGTCCCCCTGCCCCCGGTCCCGCCCTTCGATGCGCCGGGAGCGGGCAATGAGCTGGAGCGTTTCCGTGTGAAACGGAGACGCTCTAGAACGATGCGCAGGCAGGGGTTACCACGCGCAGCATGCTCGACTGGCGGAAGGCGCTCTTGTATGCCGCCGCGATCTCGTCCGTGCGCCGCATCGCGTCGGCGCCCGCCTCGGCGAGGATGAGCAGCAGCTTCGTGCGCTCCCGCGCGATGGCGCCCGAACCCTCGCGCCACTGCCCCGCGGCGTCGAGCACGGTAAGGCCGTCGGGGAAGCGCGGCGTGACCTCGTCGGCGAAGAAGGCGCGCCAGGCCGCCTCGCTCACCACCTCGACAGCGCCGTGGCTACGCCCGAAGAAGAGCCTGTACTCGGCGAAGGGCGCGGTGCCGGGCGGGCAGGGAGACGCGTCGGCCGCGAACGCCGGCGCCGGCGCCGCGGCCGCTGCGAGGAGCGCCAGGACCAGCGCGGCGCAGAAGCCGCGCGCCTGCGTCCTCATGGCGTGCGTGCGCAGCCCCGGCTACTCCGCCGGCACGGCGACGTGGTCCCCTTCCGGCGCCAGCGCCTCGCCCACGGTGTCTGCGGCGTCGGCGAGGGCGGCCTCCTCGGCCTCGGCCGCCGCCTCCTCGGCCTTGGCCGCCGCCTCCTCGGCCTCGGCCTCTTCCGCCTGCCTGAGCAGCTCGCGCTCGACCTTCTGCTTCTGGATACGGTTGACGACGCTGCCCGTGCCGGCCGGAATCAGGCGGCCGACGATCACGTTCTCCTTGAGGCCGAGCAGATCGTCGGACTTGCCCGAGACCGCCGCTTCGGTGAGCACCCGCGTGGTCTCCTGGAACGACGCGGCGGAGATGAACGAGCGGGTCTGCAGCGACGCCTTGGTGATGCCCTGGAGCACGGGCGAGCTGCTGGCGGCATCGCCGTCCACGCGCCCGTTGACCTCGTCGTACTCGACGCGGTCGACCTGCTCGCCCACCAGGAAGGTGGTGTCGCCGGGCTCCACGATCTCGACCTTCTGCATCATCTGGCGGCAGATCACCTCGATGTGCTTGTCGTTGATCTTCACGCCCTGCAGCCGGTAGACCTCCTGGATCTCCTCGATCAGATAGGTCGCGAGCGCTTCGACGCCGAGCACGCGCAGGATGTCGTGCGGGGCGCGGTTGCCGTCCATTAGCGGATCGCCCTTGCGCACGATGTCGCCCTCATGGACGCTGATGTGCTTGCCCTTGGGGATGAAATACTCGGCCGGCTTGCCGTCGCCGTCGTCCGGCACGACCACGATGCGCCGCTTCGCCTTGTAGTCCTTGCCGAACTCGATCCGGCCGGCGATGTCGGTGATGACCGCATGGTCCTTGGGCTTGCGCGCCTCGAACAGCTCGGCCACCCGCGGCAGGCCGCCGGTGATGTCGCGGGTCTTGGTCGATTCCCGCGGGATGCGGGCGAGCACGTCGCCGGCGTGAACGGTCTCGCCGTCCTCGACGTTGAGGATGGCGTCGACCGAGAGGGGGTACTGCGCCTCGCGGCCGTTGGCCAGCATGATGATCTCGCCGCTCTCGTCGGCCAGCCCCACACGCGGCTTGAGGTCGCTGCCGCGCGGCTGCTGGCGCCAGTCCGCCACCACCTTGTTGGAGACCCCGGTGCGCTCGTCCACCATCTCGCGGAACGAGAGCCCCTCCACCATGTCTGCGTAGCGCACGATGCCGGCGCGGTCGCAGATGATGGGCAGCGTGAAGGGGTCCCATGACGCGACGGTGTGCCCGCGCCCGATGTCCTGGCCCTGGGCGACATAGAGCTTGGCGCCGTAGGGGATGCGGTTGCGCGCGCGCTCCCTGCCCTGCCCGTCGCGCAGGACGACCTCGAGGTTGCGGCCCATCACCACCGGCGTGCCGGTGCTGTCGCTCACCACGTTCTCGTTCTCGATCGCGACGGTCCCGTCGAAGGGCGCCTCGACGCTGGACTGCTCCGCGCCGCGCTGGGCCGCGCCGCCGATGTGGAAGGTGCGCATGGTGAGCTGCGTGCCGGGCTCGCCGATCGACTGCGCCGCGATGACGCCGACCGCCTCGCCGATATTGGCGAGCGTGCCGCGCGCGAGATCGCGCCCGTAGCAGAGGCTGCACACGCCCTCGTCGCTTTCGCAGGTGAGCACCGAGCGGATCTTGAGCTCTTCGATATTGGCCCGCTCGATCCGGTCGATGCTGCGCTCGTCGACCACCGCGCCGGCGGCCACGATCGTCTCGCCCGACTGCGGGTCCTGGATGGGCTCGGCCGCCACCCGCCCGAGCGCCCGCTCGCCGAGCGCCGCGATGACCTCACCGCCCTCGATCACCGCCTTGACCGTGAGGCCCTGGCCGGAGCCGCAGTCGTCCTCGACGATGATGCAGTCCTGGGCGACATCGACGAGGCGGCGGGTGAGATAGCCCGAGTTGGCGGTCTTGAGCGCGGTGTCGGCGAGGCCCTTGCGCGCACCGTGGGTGGAGTTGAAATACTCGAGCACCGTCAGCCCTTCCTTGAAGTTGGACTTGATCGGCGTCTCGATGATCTCGCCCGAGGGCTTCGCCATCAGCCCGCGCATGCCCGCGAGCTGCTTCATCTGCGCCTCCGAGCCGCGCGCGCCCGAATCGGCCATGATGTAGATCGAGTTCAGCGCCGGGCCGCCGCGCCGGTCCTCGCCGACCCTGAGGTCGGACATGCCCCGCATCATCGCCGTCGCCACCTTGTCCGTGCATTGCGACCAGGCGTCGATGACCTTGTTGTACTTCTCGCCCTGGGTGATGAGCCCGTCGGTGTACTGGCGCTCGTAGCGGCTCACGTCGCGGTCGGCCGCCTCCACCAGCTTGGCCTTCTCGCGCGGCACCACCATGTCGTCCTTGCCGAAGGAGATGCCGGCCCGGGTCGCGTAGCGGAAGCCGAGATTCATCACCTGGTCGGCGAAGATCACCGTCTCCTTCTGCCCGCAATGGCGGTAGACGGCGTCGAACACGGCGCTGAGCTCGCGCTTGGTGAGCAGCTTGTTGATCGATTCGAACGGGACGTTGACGTTCTCCGGCAGGACCTCGGAGAGGATCAGCCGGCCCGGCGTGGTCTCGACCCGGACGGTCTCGGCCGTGTTGGCGTCGTGCCTGCGGCAGACGATGCCGGCGTGGAGCGATACCACGTCGGCGTCCAGCGCCTTCTGCACCTCGCCGATGTCGGCGAAGGCCATGCCCTCGCCGCGCTCGCCCTCGCGGCTGTAGGTCAGATAGTAGATGCCGAGCACGATGTCCTGGCTCGGCACGATGATCGGCTTGCCGTTGGCCGGGCTCAGGATGTTGTTGGTGGACATCATCAGCACCCGCGCCTCGAGCTGCGCCTCCGGCGAGAGCGGCACGTGGACCGCCATCTGGTCGCCGTCGAAGTCCGCGTTGAAGGCGGCGCAGACCAGCGGATGAAGCTGGATCGCCTTGCCCTCGATCAGCACCGGCTCGAAGGCCTGGATGCCGAGGCGGTGCAGCGTCGGCGCCCGGTTGAGCAGGACCGGATGCTCGCGGATCACCTCCTCCAGGATGTCCCACACCTCCGGCCGTTCCTTCTCGACCATGCGCTTGGCGGCCTTCAGCGTGGTGGCCTGGCCGTAGAGCTCCAGCTTGGAATAGATGAAGGGCTTGAAGAGCTCGAGCGCCATCTTCTTCGGCAGGCCGCATTCGTGCAGCTTGAGCTCAGGTCCCACGACGATCACGGAGCGCCCCGAATAGTCGACGCGCTTGCCCAGCAGGTTCTGGCGGAAGCGCCCCTGCTTGCCCTTCAGCATGTCGCTCAGCGACTTGAGCGGGCGCTTGTTGGCGCCGGTCATCACCCGGCCCCGCCGGCCGTTGTCGAAGAGCGCGTCCACCGCCTCCTGCAGCATGCGCTTCTCGTTGCGGACGATGATGTCGGGCGCGCGCAGCTCGATCAGCCGCTTGAGCCGGTTGTTGCGGTTGATGACGCGGCGGTAGAGGTCGTTGAGGTCCGAGGTGGCGAAGCGGCCGCCGTCGAGCGGCACCAGCGGGCGCAGCTCCGGCGGGATCACCGGCACCACCTCGAGGATCATCCATTCCGGCCGGTTGCCGGAGAGGATGAAGGATTCGACCAGCTTCAGCCGCTTGACCAGCTTCTTGCGCTTGGCCTCGGAGTTGGTCACGGCCAGCTCGCCGCGCAGCGTGTCCCGCTCCTCCGAGAGGTCGAGCTTGGTCAGCATGGTGCGGATCACCTCGGCACCGATGCCGGCCTCGAAGGCATCGGCGCCGTACTCGTCCTGTGCCTGGCGGAACTGATCCTCGGTGAGGAGCTGGTACTGCTCCAGCGGCGTCACGCCGGGCTCGGTGACGACGTAGCTCTCGAAATAGAGGACCCGCTCCATCTCCTTGAGCGTCATGTCGAAGAGCAGCCCGATGCGGGACGGCACGGACTTGAGGAACCAGATGTGGGCGACCGGCGAGGCCAGCTCGATATGCCCCATGCGCTCGCGCCGGACCTTGGACTGGATCACCTCGACGCCGCACTTCTCGCAGACGATGCCGCGGTACTTCATGCGCTTGTACTTGCCGCACAGGCACTCGTAATCCTTGATGGGTCCGAAAATTCGCGCGCAGAACAAGCCGTCGCGCTCGGGCTTGAAGGTGCGGTAGTTGATGGTCTCCGGCTTCTTGATCTCACCGTAGGACCAGGAGTGGATCTTCTCCGGGCTCGCGATCGAGATCTTGATCTGGTTGAACTGCTGGGCGGTGCTCGCCGAACCGAAGATATTGATCAACTCGTTCATCAAGCGTCCTCCGAACCTGCCGTGATGCCGGGGGGCCGTGCCGGGTGCGCGTCAGCTCGTTGTCCTGAGATCGATATCGAGGCCGAGGGACTGCATCTCCTTGACCAGGACGTTGAAGGATTCAGGAATTCCCACCTCGAAATTCTCGTCGCCGCGCACGATCGACTCATAGACCTTGGTGCGGCCCGAGACGTCGTCCGACTTGACGGTCAGCATTTCCTGGAGCGTGTAGGAGGCGCCGTAGGCCTGGAGCGCCCACACCTCCATCTCGCCGAAGCGCTGGCCGCCGAACTGCGCCTTGCCGCCGAGCGGCTGCTGGGTGACGAGGCTGTAGGGCCCGATCGAGCGGGCGTGGATCTTGTCGTCGACCAGATGGTGGAGCTTCAGCATGTAGATGTAGCCGACCGTGACCGGACGGTCGAAGAGCTCGCCGGTCTGCCCGTCGACCAGGCGCACCTGGCCGCTCGAATCGAGGCCCGCGAGCTCCAGCATCTTCACGATGTCCGCCTCGTGGGCGCCGTCGAACACCGGGCTCGCCATGGGCACGCCGCTCCGGCTGCTCTCGCCGAGCCGGGCGAACTCCGTGTCCGACATGGTCGCGAACCGGCTGTCGGCGTCGCGGTCGCCGTCATAGACCTCGGCGAGGAGGCCGCGCAGCGCGCCGTTCGCGGCGCCCTCCGAAGCCCGGTCGAGGATCGCGCCGATCCTGAGGCCGAGCCCGTGGGAGGCCCAGCCCAGATGGGTCTCGAGGATCTGGCCCACATTCATCCGCGACGGCACGCCGAGGGGGTTGAGCACGATGTCGACGCTGGTCCCGTCCTCCAGGTAGGGCATGTCCTCGACCGGCACGATGTTCGAGACCACGCCCTTGTTGCCGTGGCGGCCGGCCATCTTGTCGCCGGGCTGCATCTTTCGCTTCACCGCCACGAACACCTTGACCATCTTGAGGACGCCCGGCGGCAGCTCGTCGCCGCGCTGCAGCTTCTCCACCTTGTTCTCGAAGCGCTCCTGGATGCGGCCGATATTGTCGTCGAACTCCTGCTTGAGCGCCTCCAGCCGGGTCAGGATCGGCTCGCTGGACGGCACGATCTGCCACCACTGCCCCCTGGAGAGGGAGTCGAGGACCCGGCTCGTGACCTTGGTGTTGGCGGACACGCCCTTGGGCCCGCGGGCGGCGATCCGGTTGGTCAGCAGCGTGCGGACGCGGTCGTACATGTTGCGCTCGATGATCGCGCGCTCGTCGTCGCGGTCCTTGGCGAGCCGCTCGATCTCCTCGCGCTCGATCGCGAGCGCACGCTCGTCCTTGTCGATGCCGCGCCGGTTGAAGACGCGCACCTCGACCACCGTCCCCATGCCGCCCGGCGGCACGCGGAGCGAGGTGTCGCGCACGTCCGACGCCTTCTCGCCGAAGATCGCGCGCAGCAGCTTCTCCTCCGGCGTCATGGGCGATTCGCCCTTGGGCGTGATCTTGCCCACCAGGATGTCGCCGGGCTGGACCTCGGCGCCGATATAGACGATGCCGGCCTCGTCCAGGTTGCGCAGCCCCTCCTCGCCGACATTGGGGATGTCGCGGGTGATCTCCTCCTGGCCGAGCTTGGTGTCGCGCGCCATCACCTCGAACTCCTCGATATGGATCGAGGTGAAGACGTCGTCCTTGACCAGGCGCTCGGAGATCAGGATCGAATCCTCGAAATTGTAGCCGTTCCACGGCATGAAGGCGACGAGCACGTTGCGCCCCAGCGCGAGCTCGCCGTAGTCGGTGCTGGGGCCGTCGGCGATGACATCGCCTTCCACCACCCGCTCGCCCATCCGCACCAGCGGCCGTTGCGTGATGCAGGTGCTCTGGTTGGAGCGCTGGAACTTCAGCAGGTTGTAGATGTCGACCCCGGCGGACTCCGCGTCCCCGCCCCGCTCGCCCTCGGCGCGGACCACGATGCGCGACGCGTCGACCTGCTCGACCGTGCCGGTGCGGCGCGCGGCGATGGCGGCGCCCGAATCGCGCGCCACCACCTCCTCCATGCCGGTGCCGACGAGAGGCGCCTCGGCGCGCACCAGCGGCACCGCCTGGCGCTGCATGTTGGAGCCCATCAGCGCCCGGTTCGCGTCGTCGTTCTCAAGGAAGGGGATGAGGGCTGCGGCGACCGAGACGAGCTGCTTGGGCGAGACGTCCATATAGTCGATGCCCTCGGGCGCCGACATCACGAACTCGCCGTTGCGCCGGCAGCTCACCAGGTCCTCGCTGAAGGCGGCGTTCTCGTCCGTCTTGGCGTTGGCCTGGGCGATCGTGTACTTGGCCTCCTCGATCGCCGACAGGTAGAAGACCTCGCTGGTCTGGCGGCCGTCCTCCACCCTGCGGTAGGGGCTTTCGATGAAGCCGTAGCGGTTGACCCGCGCATAGGTCGCCAGGCTGTTGATCAGCCCGATATTGGGGCCTTCCGGCGTCTCCACCGGGCAGATGCGCCCATAGTGCGAGGGATGCACGTCGCGCACTTCGAAGCCCGCCCGCTCGCGCGTGAGCCCGCCGGGCCCGAGCGCGGACAGCCGCCGCTTGTGGGTGATCTCCGAGAGCGGGTTGGTCTGGTCCATGAACTGCGAGAGCTGGGACGAGCCGAAGAACTCGCGCACCGCCGCCGCGGCGGGCTTGGCGTTGATCAGGTCGTGCGGCATCACGGTGTCGATGTCGACCGAGCTCATGCGCTCGCGGATGGCGCGTTCCATCCGCAGCAGGCCGATGCGGTACTGGTTCTCCATCAGCTCGCCGACCGAGCGCACCCGGCGGTTGCCCAGGTGGTCGATATCGTCGATGTCGCCGATGCCGTCCTTCAACGCGACCAGGGTGGTGACGACGCTGACGATGTCCTTGCGGCGCAGCACGCGCAGCTCGTCATTGCCGTCGAGATTGAGGCGCATGCCCATCTTCACGCGGCCCACGTCCGAGAGGTCGTAGCGCTCGGAGCCCAGCATGGCGAAGGCCGCCGCCGGCACCCATACCGGCTCGTCCACCTGCGCCGGCCGGCGGGCGGCGGGAACGATGATCCGCAGCCAGTCGTCCTCGTGCTCCAGGATCCAGACATTGCCCGTCTCGGAGCGCTTCAGCCGGCAGGCCGGCTCGCCCGCCTCCGCCGGCCCGGCGTAGGCCGCGACGGACTCGTCCTTCATGCGGGCCTTGCCGAAGAACAGGTCGTAGAAGAGCTTCTCGGCGGTCTCCACGGTCGGCGGCTCGCCCGGCCGCATCACCTTGTAGATTTCGAGCAGCGCCTCTTCGCGGCTCGTCGTCCGGTCCTGCCTGATGGTGTTGCGGATGTAGGCGCCGACATTGATGTGGTCGATGCCGAGCACGGCGATCTCCCGGATTCCGCACGCCTCCATCAGCTCGAGCGTCTTCTCCTCGATCTCGCCGCCCGCCTCGATCAGCACCTCGCCGGTTTCGGGATCGATCATGTCGTCGGCGGCGTACTGTCCGATCATCTTGTCGGAGCCGATCAGCTGCTCGGTCATGCCGGTGTCGCCGACCTTCTTGAGCACGCGCTGGGTGACCCGGCGGCCCGCCTCGACCACGGTCCGCCCGGTCGCGGCGTTCACCAGATCGTCGAGCAGCTTGGCCCCGCGCAGGCGTTCGAGATCGATCGGCGCCCTCCACCCGTCTTCGCTGCCGTCGGCCCGGGTGTGCGTCACCTTGGAATAGAAGTGATCGAAGATCTCCTCGGTATCCATGGAGAGCGCGCGCAGCAGCACCGTCACCGGCAGCTTGCGGCGCCGGTCGATGCGCACGAAGACCAGGTCCTTGGCGTCGAACTCGAAGTCGAGCCAGGAGCCCCGATAGGGAATGATGCGGGCGGCATAGAGATACTTGCCCGAGCTGTGCGTCTTGCCGCGGTCATGGTCGAAGAAGACGCCCGGAGAGCGGTGCATCTGGGAGACGATCACCCGCTCGGTACCGTTGATGACGAAGGTGCCGTTGTCGGTCATCAAGGGCATGTCGCCCATGTAGACGTCCTGCTCCTTGATGTCGCGCACCGAGCGCAGCCCGCTGTCGTCGTCGATGTCCCAGACCACCAGGCGGAGCGTGACCTTGAGCGGGGCGGCGTAGGTGATGCCGCGCTGCTGGCATTCCTCGACGTCGTATTTCGGCTCCTCGAACTCGTAGCGCTCGAACTCCAGCGACGCCTTGTCGGCAAAATCCCTGATCGGGAAGACCGACTTGAAGACCCGCTGGAGCCCCGATTCGGGGCGCTGGTCTCCCGGCGTGTACCGCTTCAGGAAGAACTCGTAGGAGCGCTTCTGCACCTCGATGAGGTTCGGCATCGAGGCGACCTGGGGAATGCGGCTGAAACTCCGACGGAGCCTGCTGTGGGCCTTGCGAGACTGCGGCATGTCACCCCTCGGACTGATCGGCCGTCGCCGCGGCGTTCGTGCCGCGACCGGCCGTGGTTTGATCGCTCACGCGGTGCGCTGGCGCAGGCCGTGCGGCGGCGGCCGCACGCGCGCGTGCCCGCGGGCACCGCGGCGCACCGGCGGGGCCGACGCCTCTCGGGCGCCTGCCCGGATGCGCGCCGGCGGCAGTCAATCGTCGCTACTTGACCTCGACGGTCGCGCCGGCCGCTTCCAGCTTCTCCTTGATCTTGGCCGCGTCGTCCTTGGACACGTCTTCCTTGACCGGCTTGGGCGCGTCCTCGACCAGCGCCTTGGCCTCCTTGAGGCCGAGGCTGGTGATCGCGCGCACTTCCTTGATCACGTTGATCTTCTTTTCGCCGAAGGAGGCAAGGATCACGGTGAACTCGGTCTGCTCCTCGGCCTCCTCGGCCGCGGGCGCGGCGCCGGGGGCCGCGGCGACGGCGACGGGGGCGGCCGCAGAGACCCCCCACCTCTCCTCGAGCATCTTGCTCAGCTCCGAGGCCTCGATCACCGTCAGGGTCGAGAGCTCGTCTGCAATCTTGGCCAGATCAGCCATATCGTCGATCTCCTGGGGGCTTGGGTGCTATTCCTGATGTGCGGCGGCGCTATCGTCGCCGGTCGGTGTGCTCTTGCTGGCGCTGTCTCCCTGTTCCGAATAGGCGTTGAGGACACGCGCGAGCTGGCCGGCAGGCGCGTTCAGCACGGCGGCGACCTTTGTCGCCGGCGCGTTCAGCAGGCCGATCAGCCGGGCGCGCAGCACATCGAGCGAGGGCAGCTCGGCGAGCGAGCGGACATCGCCCCGATCCAGCGCGGCGCCGCCGAGGGCGCCGCCGACCACGATCAGCTTGTCGTTGGTCTTCGCGTAAGCCACCGCGACCTGCGCCGCGGCCACCGGGTCGTCGGAATAGGCGATCGCGCTGGAGCCGCTGAAGAGCTCCGCAAGCGGGGCGAAGGAGGTGCCTTCCACCGCGCGCTTCGCCAGCCGGTTCTTGGTGACGCGGAAGGTGGCGCCGGCCGAGCGCATGCGGCGGCGCAGGTCCGAGGCCTCCGCCACCGACAGCCCGCTGAAGCGCGTGACGACGACGAGATTGGCGTTGTCGAAGATCGCGCGCAGCGCGCCGACGATCTCTTCCTTCCTAGGCCGTTCCACGATGTCCTCCGGCTGCTGCGGCCGCCGTCACGGCGACGCCTGCTCCGCCAGCAGGGCGGCGACATCGAGCTTCACGCCCGGTCCCTGGGAGGAGCTCAGCGCCGCCTTCTTCATGTAGGTTCCCTTGACGCCGCTCGGCTTTGCCCGGTTGAGCGCGTCCACCAGCGCGCGCGCATTCTCGGCCAGCGCCCGCTCTTCGAAGCTCGCCTTGCCGATGCCGGCATGGACGATGCCGGCCTTCTCCACCCGGAACTCGACCTGGCCGCCCTTGGCCGCGCGCACGGCCTCGTCCACGTCGGCCGTGACCGTGCCGAGCTTCGGGTTCGGCATCAGGCCGCGCGGCCCGAGAATGCGGCCGAGCTTGCCCACGACAGGCATCATGTCCGGGGTCGCGATGCAGCGGTCGAACGCGATCCTGCCCTCCTGGACCTCGGCCGCGAGGTCCTCGGCACCCACCAAGTCGGCGCCCGCTTCGCGCGCGGCATCGGCCTTGTCGCCCTTGGCGAAGACCGCGACGCGCAGCGTCTTGCCGGTGCCGTGGGGCAGCGCCACGACGCCGCGCACCATCTGGTCGGCGTGGCGCGGGTCGACGCCGAGGCCGACGCTCATCTCGACGGTCTCGTCGAACTTCGCCTGCGCACCCCGCTTCACCAGCGCGACCGCCTCGCCGAGCGCGTAGGTCCTGTCGCGGTCGATCCGCTCCTTGGCCTGCCTCATCCTTTTGCCGAGCTTCGCCATAGCCGCTAACCCACCACCTGGATGCCGATCGAGCGCGCCGAGCCCTCGATGATCCGGCATGCCGCGTCGATATCGTCGGCGTTGAGGTCCACCATCTTCTTCTCCGCGATTTCGCGAACCTGCTCGCGCGTCACCTGGCCGATCGGGTCGATCCGGCCGACGGTGTCGGAGCCCTTGTCCACGCCCGCCGCCTGCTTGAGGAAATAGCTGGCCGGCGGGCTCTTGGTCAGGAACGAGAAGGTGCGGTCCTGATAGACCGAGATCACCGTCGGGATCGGCATACCGGGCTCGAGGTTCTGGGTCTGGGCGTTGAAGGTCTTGCAGAACTCCATGATGTTGAGCCCGGCCTGGCCGAGCGCAGGCCCGATCGGCGGCGACGGGTTGGCCTGCCCCGCCGGCACCTGCAGCTTGATCATCCCCGTCACTCTCTTGGCCATGGTGCTCCCGCCCCGCCGTCAGGCCTTCTCGACCTGGGCGTATTCCAGCTCGACCGGCGTCGCCCGGCCGAAGATCGATACCGCGACCTTGAGGCGGGCCCGCTCCTCGTCGACATCCTCCACCAGCCCGCTGAACGAGGTGAAGGGGCCGTCGCAGACCCGCACGGTCTCGCCGATCTCGAAGATGACCGAGGGCTTGGGCCGCTCGACGCCTTCCTTGACCTGCTTCAGCACGCGGTCCGCCTCGTCGTCGCTGATCGGCACCGGCTTGCCGCCGCTGCCGAGGAAGCCGGTCACCTTCGGCGTGTTGTTGATCAGGTGCCAGGTCTCGTCGGTCATGCTCAGATGCGCCAGCACATAGCCGGGGAAGAACTTGCGCTCGGACTTGACCTTGGCGCCGCGGCGCATCTCCACGACCTCTTCCGACGGCACCATCACGTCCGCGATCAGATCGTCGAGGCCCTGCTGCCGCGCCTGCTCGCGGATCGACTGCGCCACCTTCTTCTCGAAGCCCGAATAGACGTGGACGATGTACCAGCGCCGCGCCGGCCCCCGCCCTTCCGCCATCTGCGTGTCCGTCATCTGCGTGTCCGCCGCGATGTCCGTCATCCGCCGAGCCCCAGGATCGCCCGGACCCCGAGCGAGAGCACCTGATCGATCAGGAAGAAGAACACCGCCATGATGATCACCATGATCATCACCATGATGGTGCTGATCGTCGTCTCCTTGCGCGTGGGCCAGGTGACCTTGCCGATCTCCTGGCGCGCCTGACGCAGAAACTCGAGCGGCGGCGTGCGGGCCATGGTCAGCACGCACCCCGGCCCACGCGGATGGCAGGAGTGGAGGGTCTCGAACCCCCAACCTCCGGTTTTGGAGACCGGCGCTCTACCAATTGAGCTACACTCCTCGTCTGTTCCTGCACCGTCTGTCTCCGTACCGTGGCCGCTTGCCGCGCTTCTATTCGACGATCTTGGCGACGACGCCGGCGCCGACGGTGCGCCCGCCCTCGCGGATGGCGAAGCGCAGGCCCTCGTCCATCGCGATCGGCGCGATCAGGCCCACCTGCATCGTCACATTGTCGCCCGGCATCACCATCTCCGTCCCCTCGGGAAGCTCGATCGTCCCCGTCACGTCCGTCGTCCGGAAGTAGAACTGCGGACGGTAGTTCGAGAAAAACGGCGTGTGACGCCCGCCCTCGTCCTTCGTCAGGATGTAGGTCTCCGCCTCGAAGCGCGTGTGCGGCGTGATCGTCCCAGGCTCCGCCAGGACCTGGCCGCGCTCCACCTCGTCCCGCTTCGTCCCCCGCAGCAGGACGCCCACATTGTCGCCCGCCTCGCCCTGGTCCAGCAGCTTCCGGAACATCTCAACGCCCGTGCACACCGTCTTCGTCGTCTCGCGGATGCCGACGATGCCCACATCGTCGCCCACCTTCACGATGCCGCGCTCGATCCGCCCCGTCACCACCGTCCCACGGCCCGAAATCGAGAACACGTCCTCGATCGGCATCAGAAAGGGCTGGTCCATCGGACGCTCGGGCTGCGGCACGTACTCGTCCACCGCCGCCATCAGCTCCATGACCGAATCGCGCCCCGTCGCTGCGTCGCCATCCTCCAGCGCCGCCAGCGCGGACCCCCGGATCACCGGAATGTCGTCGCCGGGAAACTCGTAGGCCGACAGGAGTTCCCGAACCTCGAGCTCCACGAGCTCGAGAATCTCCTCGTCGTCCACCATGTCCACCTTGTTCATGTAGACCACCAGCGCAGGCACGCCCACCTGGCGCGCCAGCAGGATGTGCTCCCGCGTCTGCGGCATCGGGCCGTCCGCCGCCGACACCACCAGGATCGCGCCGTCCATCTGCGCAGCGCCCGTGATCATGTTCTTCACGTAGTCCGCATGGCCCGGACAATCCACGTGCGCGTAGTGACGGGCCCCCGTCTCGTACTCCACATGCGCCGTCGCGATCGTGATCCCCCGCGCCCGTTCCTCCGGCGCCTTGTCGATCTCGTCGAAGGACACGAACTCGGCGCCGCCCGCCTCGCCCAGCACGCGCGTGATCGCCGCCGTCAGCGTCGTCTTGCCATGGTCGACATGGCCGATCGTGCCCACATTGCAGTGCGGCTTCGTCCGCTCGAACTTCGCCTTCGCCATCGCTACCTATTCCTGCGGCCGCCGCGTCGCCGCGGCGGTTCAAGAGGAGTCACACGCCGCGCGCCGAAGCGCCGGCGCCGGCCGCAAACGCTGGAGCGGGTGATGGGAATCGAACCCACGTGACCAGCTTGGAAGGCTGGGGCTCTACCATTGAGCTACACCCGCCCGACCCGAATTCCCCCACGCCCCGCGTACGCTCGCCGCGCCGGTGTGGTGGAGGGGGTAGGATTCGAACCTACGTAGACATACGTCGGCAGATTTACAGTCTGCTGCCTTTAACCACTCGGCCACCCCTCCGCGCCGAGGTGGACGCACCCGGGACTCGGAACGGCGCACTATGGACATCCGCAATCGATTGTCAACGCCCAAAGGAGCCCTCCCTGACGGCCCATGAGGCTGCCGGCAGCCGTCGCGGCGGAATCGCCGTGCGCCAAGCGGCCCGCGTGCCGGGGTGTCTCGCAAAAGGGATCGAAGTCTTATAATAGGGTGCATCATGCCGCGCAACAGTTCTCGACGCCCGCGCGAGCGAACGGCCGTCCGCCGCCGCACGCACCAGGAGCAGCGCCAGCAGGCGCGGTCCCGGCGCGAGCGGCTCTACGGCACCCATGCGGTCGCCGCCGCGCTCGCCAATCCGGGCCGCCGCTGCCATCGGCTGATCGGGACGCAGGAGGGCGCGGCGCTGCTGACCGGGCGCATCGACGCCCGCGCCCTGCCGCTCGCCGCCCGCGCCCTACTCGAGGCGCCGCTGATCGTCTCCCGCCAGGACCTCGCCGCCCTGCTGCCGGAGGGCGCCGTGCATCAGGGCATCGTGCTGGAGACGGCGCCGCTGCCGGCGGTCGATCTCGCCGCCGCCTGCGGTGCGGCGGAGGGCGTGCGCACGGTCGTGGTCCTCGACCAGGTGACCGACCCGCAGAACGTCGGCGCGATCCTGCGCTCGGCGGCGGCCTTCGCGGTCGCCGCCGTCATCGTGCAGGAGCGCCACTCGCCCCAGAGTGCGGGCGCGCTCGCCAAGGCCGCCTCCGGCGCGCTCGAGACGGTGCCACTCGCCCGCGTCGTCAACATCGCGCGTGCCCTCATCGTGCTCAAGGGGCTCGGCTACTGGTGTCTCGGCCTCGACCCGGAGGCGTCCGAGCCGCTCGCGGCGGTCGCCGTCAAGGCGCCGCTCGCGCTCGTGCTCGGCGCCGAGGGCCAGGGCATGCGGCGGCTGACCCGCGAGCGCTGCGACCTGACCGCCAGCATCCCCATGCCGGGCACGATGGCGAGCCTCAACGTCTCCAACGCGGCCGCCATCGCCCTCTACGAGATCGCACGGCGATGAGGACGGCGGCGGGTACGGTTACGGGCGGGCCGCGGCGGGGCGCGGTGCGCTTGACTCGGGCCCCCGGCCGCGCTTGAAAGCGGATAGTCCGTGATTGTGCGCGAGAGCGGCATACCCGTAATCGTCATCGCGCGCGCAGCGCGCGACCGGCCGGCGTAGCTCAACTGGTAGAGCACTTGATTTGTAATCAAGGGGTTGCGGGTTCGAGTCCTGCCGCCGGCACCGCTCGAAGCAGCGCGCGCGCCGCCGCCGCCGGGAGCTAGGGCAGAGCCATGGTTACCACCGCCGCCCTGATCGTCGCCGCCGGACGCGGCCATCGGGCGGGCGGGCCCGTGCCCAAGCAGTACCGCCCGCTCGGCGGCCGGGCCGTGCTCGGCCACAGCATCGGCCGCTTCGCGGCGCACCCGCGCGTGGATCGGGTGCGGGTGGTGATCGCCCCGGCCGACCGGGCCCTCTACGACGACGCGGCGCGCGAGAGCGGGGACGCCGGCAAGCTGCTGGCGCCGGTTCCCGGCGGTGCCACGCGGCAGGAGTCGGTGCGGCTCGGCCTCGAAAGCTTCGCCGAGGCAGCGCCCGACCTGGTGCTGATCCATGACGGCGCGCGCCCCCTGATCCCCGCCGCCGTGATCGACGGCGCCCTGGATGCGCTCGGCCGGCATGACGGCGCGGTGGCCGCGCTCGCGGTGAGCGACAGCCTCAAGCGGGCGACGGCGGACGGTGCCGTGGTCGGCGCCTCGGTCCCGCGCGACGGCCTCTGGCGCGCCCAGACCCCGCAGGGGTTCCGCTACCCGGCCATTCTCGACGCCCACCGCGCGGCCGCCGGGGGCGCCGGCGGCGCGCTGACCGACGACGCCGCGGTCGCCGAGCGCGCGGGCCTCAGTGTGGCGCTCACCCCCGGCGACGAAGACAATCTCAAGATCACCACCGAGCGGGATTTCTCCCGGGCCGAACGCATCCTGGCGGCGCGGGACGAGCGCCCGGCCGCCGCCGCCTTCGACACCCGTGTCGGCATGGGCTTCGACGTCCACCGCTTCGGCCCCGGCGACCAGCTCATGCTCGGCGGCGTGGCGGTGCCGCACGACCACGGCGTGGTCAGCCATTCCGACGGCGACGTGGTGCTTCACGCCGTGGTCGACGCGATCCTGGGCGCGCTGGCGGCGGGCGATATCGGCAGCCACTTCCCGCCCTCCGATGCGGCCTGGCGGGACGCCGATTCGACGCGCTTCGTGGCCCACGCGCTCGCGCTGCTGGCGGCGCGCGGCGGGCAGCTTCGCCATGTCGATGTCACGCTGATCTGCCAGCGGCCCAGGATCGGCCCGCATCGGCCGGCCATGGTGGCGCGGCTCGCCGCCGTTCTCGGCCTCGCGCCCGGGCGCATCGGCCTGAAGGCCACCACGACGGAGCGTCTCGGCTTCACCGGGCGGGGCGAAGGCATCGCGGCGCAGGCGGTCGCCACGGTCCGCCTGCCCGGCGACGGCGACGACGGCGGCGGCGGCGATGACGGCTGACGCAGGCCCCGTCCGCCTCGACCTGCGCCACCCGGCGACGCTGGTCGCGACCTGCTTCGGCACCGGCCTCGTGCGCTGGGCGCCGGGCACGGCGGCGTCCGCGCTGGCGCTGCCCGCCGCCTGGCTGCTCAGGAGCCACACGGGCGCGCTCGGCCTGGCGGTCGCCACCCTCGTGGTGCTCGCGGTCGGCGTCTGGGCGGCCGGCGCCTGCGAGCGGCGCGCCGGGACCCGCGATTCGCCCGCCATCGTCATCGACGAGGTGGCCGGCCAGTGGACGGCGCTGCTGCTGGTGCCGCACGATCCCGCCGCCTACGGGATCGGCTTCGTGCTGTTCCGCCTGCTGGACGTGGCGAAGCCCTGGCCGATCGGCCTGATCGACCGGCATGTGAAGGGCGGCCTCGGCGTGATGCTGGACGATGTCGTCGCGGGCGCCATCGCGGCGCTCGTGCTGTGGAACATCTGGGTATGGCTGTGACCTTCCCTGCGGCCGTGGTCGACAAGGCCGGGCGGCTGCTCGCGCTCTGCCGGGCGCGGGGCTTGCGGGTCGCCACCGCGGAATCCTGCAGCGGCGGCCTGATCGCCGCCTGCCTGACCGACATCGCCGGCTCGTCCGCCGTCGTGGATCGCGGCTTCGTGACCTATTCCAACGAGGCCAAGCGGGACCTGCTCGGCGTGCCCGATGCGCTGCTGCTCCGCGTCGGCGCGGTCAGCGAGGAGGTGGCGCAGGCGATGGCGGCGGGCGCGCTGGCACGCTCCGACGCCGATCTCGCCGTCGCGGTGACCGGGATCGCGGGGCCGGGCGGGGGAACGCCCGCCAAGCCGGTCGGGCTGGTGCACATCGCCTGCGCCAGCCGCAGCGGCGCCCACGCCCACCGGCGCCTGGTCTATCCGGGCGGGCGCGGCGCGGTCCGCCTCGCCAGCGTCGAGACCGCGCTCGACATGCTGATCGATGGTGCCGGGCAGCGCTGAGGCCGCCGCCGCCGGCGACGCCGGCGACGCGCGCCGCGCGATCGTCGCCCACGCCAGGGCGCTCGGCTTCGAGGCGGTCGGCGTGGCGAGCGCGGCAGGGGCGCCGGCGGATGCGGACGCGCTCCGCCGCTTCGTCCGCCTGGGCTATGCCGGGGACATGGCGTGGCTCTCGCAGACGGCGGAGAGGCGCAGCGCCCCCCGCGCGCTCTGGCCGGCGGCGCGCAGCGTCGTGGCGGTGGGCCTCAACTACGGGCCTGCGCACGATCCGCTGCACCTGCTCGGCGCGCCGACGCGGGGCATCGTCTCGGCCTACGCCCAGGGGCGCGACTACCACGCCGTGATGAAGACCCGGCTCAGGCGGCTCGCGCGCTATGTCGTGGAGAGCTTCGGCGCCGAGGTCAAGCTGTTCGTGGACACGGCGCCGGTGATGGAGAAGCCGCTGGCGGCACGCGCGGGCCTCGGCTGGCAGGGCAAGCACACCAACCTCGTCTCCCGCCGCCACGGCTCGTGGCTCTTTCTCGGCGCGCTGTTCACGACCCTCGATCTCGCGCCCGACGAGAGCGAGAGCGACCGCTGCGGCTCCTGCCGCCGCTGCCTGGACATCTGCCCGACCGACGCCTTCCCCGCCCCCTACCGGCTCGATGCCCGGCGCTGCATCTCGTATCTCACCATCGAGCACAAGGGCCACATCGCGCCCGAGTATCGCGAGGCCATGGGCAACAGGATCTACGGCTGCGACGACTGCCTGGCGGTGTGCCCGTGGAACAAGTTCGCGCGCCGCACCGGGGAGTATGCGTTCCTGCCGCGCGCCGAGTTGACGGCGCCCCGCCTCGCCGACCTCGCCGCGCTGGACGACGGGTCCTTCAGGGCGGTCTTCTCCGGCAGCCCGATCAAGCGGATCGGGCGCGACCGCTTCGTCCGCAACGTGTTGATCGCCATCGGCAATTGCGGGGACGACCGGGTCTGGCCGGCGGCCAGGCGGCTGCTCCCGGACCCCTCCCCGCTGGTGCGGGCCATGGCGGTCCGGGCGCTGCGACGGCTCGCGCCGCAGCCCGCCCGGACAGAGCTCCGCGCCCGCCTTGCGCCTGCCGAGACGGACCCGGCGGTGCGGGCCGAATGGGACAGGCCGCAGGCGGGAGGCGGGAGCGCCGGCCGCCCATGACCATGCCCGCGACCGTGGCGCCCGGCAAGGGACTGTTCTGCTTCGGCTACGGATACTGCGCGGCCGCCCTCGGCGCGCTGCTCGGCCCCGCCGGCTGGTCGCTCGCCGGCACGTGCCGAACGCCCGACGGATGCCTGGCGCTGGCGGAAAAAGGCGTCGATGCGGTTCCCTTCGCACGCGAGACGCCGCTCACGGACGCGCGCCGTCTGCTCGCGGGCGCGACCCATGTCCTCCTCTCGATCCCGCCCGACCCGGACGGCGACCCGGTGCTCGACTGCCACGGCGCCGATATCGCGGCAGCGAAGGGCGTGGAATGGATCGGCTATCTGTCCACCACCGGGGTCTACGGCGACCGCGGCGGCGCCTGGGTGGACGAGAGCGCGACGCCGGCGCCGAGCGGGGCGCGCGGCAGACGCCGGCTCAGGGCGGAGAGAGGCTGGCTCGCCTTCGGCGAGCGGCACGGCCTTTCCGTCCATGTCTTCCGGCTCGCCGGGATCTACGGGCCCGGACGCAACGCGCTGGCCAGCGTCAGACGCGGCGAGGCCAGGCGCGTCCACAAGCCCGGACAGGTCTTCTCGCGCATCCACGTGGCCGATATCGCGCGCGTGCTGGCCGCCTCCATCGCCCGGCCCCGCGCCGGCGCCATCTACAACGTCTGCGACGACGAGCCGGCGCCGGCGGCAGACGTGGTGGCCCACGCCTGCGCCCTGCTCGGCGTCGCGCCGCCGCCGCTCACGCCCTTGGGCGAGGCCGCGCTCTCGCCGATGGCGCGGAGCTTCCATGCCGACAACCGGCGGGTCTCCAACGCCCGGATCAAGAGCGAGCTCGGCGTCGACCTGCGCTTCCCCCACTATCGCGCAGGCCTTGCCGCCCTGCTCGCGGACGAGGGCGGCAACGCCTAGCCGATGGCGGCGAGGCCGGGGAAGGCCTCCAGCAGCCAGAAGGCGACGGAACTCAGATAGCCGGTAATCAGCGCGACCCCCATCGCCACCATGATGACGCCGGCGGCGATCTGAAGCGGCTTGCTCACCTTGCGGATGCGCTTCATGTGGCGCAGGAAGGCGCCGGTGAAGGCGGCGGCGATCAGGAAGGGCACGCCGAGCCCGAGCGAGTAGATGGCCAGCAGGGCGACGCCGCGGCCGACATCGGCGGAGGTGGCGGTCATGGTGAGGATGCCGCCCAGCACCGGCCCGATGCAGGGGGTCCAGCCGAAGGCGAAGGCCGCCCCCAGCAGGTATGCGCTGGCCGGCCGGCCGCCCGCGAGGCGGCCTGCGAAGCGCATCTCGCGCCCGAAGAGCGGGACCCTGACCAGGCCGGCGAGGTAGAGGCCGAAGAGGATGATCACCCCGCCGGCCGCGTACTCGAAGATCGTCTTGTGCTGGAGCAGGAAGGTGCCGACGGCGCTCGCGCTCGCGCCGAGGGCGACGAAGACCGAGGTGAAACCGAGGACGAAGAACGCGCTCAGCATCAGCGCGGCGAGCCGGCGGCGGGAGAGCCCGTCGTCCCGCAGCTCCTCGAGGGAGCCGCCGGCGACATAGGACACGTATCCCGGCACCAGCGGCAGGACGCAGGGCGAGAGGAACGAGATCAACCCGGCCGCGAAGACCGAGACGATGCCGATGGCGGAGAGTTCCATGAACGCTCACCCGGCGGCGGCGGCACTCCCGGCCCGCGCCGCTACTGGACGATGTGGCGCACCAGCGCGATGACGGCCGGGTCGCTCCAGTCGCGGTCGCCGAGCACGCGCGCGACCTCCGCCCCGTCGCCGTTGAGGAAGATCGTGGCCGGGATGCCGTGCACCCTGAGCGCCCGCCCCGCCGCCATCTTCCTGTCGATCATCACCGGCAGCGTGACGAGGTCATGGTCGTCGTAGTAGTTGCGCACCAGTTCGGCGCCGCCGCGGTCGAGCGAGAGCGGCAGGATGACCAGCGCGTCGCCGAGTTCGCGCTGCAGGGCGTCCATGGTCGGCATCTCGGCACGGCAGGGGAAGCACCAGGTGGCCCAGAAATGCACGGCGACGGGCGTGCCGCGGTAGTCGGCGAGGCTCAGCTCCCGGCCGGCCTCGTCGGTGAAGGCGATGGGCGGCGGCTCCAGCGGCCCGTCGGTCACGACCAGGTTGAGGATGGCGCTGCCGTCGGCGTGCCGGTCGAGCGCGCGCAGCGCCTCCCCCTCGGCGGCAAGCAGGGCACCGCCGTGCAGGGCGACGCCGACGATGGCGACGCCGGCGATGGCGGCGGCGGCGGCAAGCCGCCCGAGAATGCGGATAGAGGTCATGGCCGTTGCTCCCGTGAGTCTCGAAGCGCCCGGATCAGGCATAGATAGTCACCCGGACGCCCGCTGCCTAGCGCCGTCAGGTGTGCTCACCAGGATTTGAAGCACGCGAAACCGGGCCGGCACGGGCGATCCTGTCGATGGCCGCGCACAGCCGGGCGAGGTCGCGGTCCCGCGAGAGGCGGTGGTCGCCGTCCTTGACCAGCTCCACCACCACATGCGTGCTCTCCACCAGCTCGGCGATCCGCAAGGCGGTGCGCCAGGGCACATCCTCGTCGGCCATGCCCTGCAGCAGGTGGATGGGGCAGCGGAGCGGGATGGGGCCGCGCAGCAGAAGATGGCTGCGCGCCTCCTCGATCAGCCCCATGGTGATCGGATAGGGGTCGTCGCCGTAGTCGCAGGGGAGCACGATGGCGCCGCTCTCGCGGAGGGTCCGCCGCGCGTCCGCGTCGAGCGAGGACCAGATCAGGTCCTCGGTGAAATCGGGCGCCGCCGCGACGCCGACCAGGCCGGCGACGCGCTCGGGCCGCGCCAGCGCGGCCAGCAGCATGATCCAGCCGCCCATGCTGGAGCCGACCAGGATCTGCGGCCCGCGCGCGATGCTATCGAGCACCGCCAGCGCGTCGTCCCGCCAGTGGCCGATGGTGCCGTCCCGGAAGGCGCCGCCGGACGCACCGTGGCCGGCATAGTCGAAGCGCACGCAGGCGCGGCCCGTGCGGCGGCAATGGGCCTCCAGCGCGCTCGCCTTCGTGCCGGTCATGTCGGACATGAAGCCGCCGAGGAACATCACCCCCGGCGTCGCGCCGTCCAGCGCCCGCCAGGCGAGCGCCGCGCGGCCGGCACGCCGCAGCAGCGATGGCGGTGGAAGTTCCTGCATGATGGCGCCCCGATCCTCGAATGAAGGGCTATGTCAGCGATCGGCGAGGAAGGCCAGGATCTCCCGCACGGTCTCCTCGGGCGCTTCCTCGGGCAGGAAGTGGCCGCAGTCCAGCGCCCGGCCGCGCACGTCGTCCGCCCGCTCCCGCCAGCTCTCCAGCATGTCGAGCGCCCCGCCGGTCTGCCAGCCGGGGCGCCGGGCCATGTTGCCGGCCCACAGCACCAGCATCGGGCAGGCGATCCTGCGGCCCCGGTCCGCCTCGTCGTGGACCAGGTCCAGCTCGATGGCGCGGTAGTCCATGCACATGCAATGGAGCGTCTCGGGATCGCTGAAGCAGCGGAGATAGTCGGCGTAGGCCTCGGGCGCGATCGCGCCCGGCACGGCGGCCCACTGCTCCAGCAGGAAGTCCAGGAAGAGCTGCGCGCTGTTGCCGATCAGGGTTTCGGGAAAGGGGTTCGGCTGGCGCATCAGGTGCCAGTGAAACCACGAGAACGCCAGGTCGCGGTCCATGTTCTCGAAGGCCGCCTGGGAGGCCACCACGTCGAGCGACGTGAAGGTGCGGACCCGCTCCGGATGGTCGAGCGCCATGCGATGGCCGACGCGGGCGCCGCGGTCGTGGCCCACGACATGGAAGCGCTCGAAGCCCAGCGCTGCCATGACCGCGACCTGGTCGCGGGCCGAGGTGCGCTTGCAATGGTCGTTCAGGTCGTCGGAGGCAGGCTTGCCGCTGTCGCCGTAGCCGCGCAGGTCGGGCGCCACCACGGTGTAGTGCGCGGCAAGCGTCGGCGCCACCCTGTGCCACATCGCATGGGTCTGCGGATAGCCGTGGAGCAGCAGGAGCGGCGGGCCCGCGCCGCCCTTCACCAGATCGATGGTGACGGACGAGAGCTCGATCCGGGCCTTGTCGAAGCCGTCGAACATGCCTGCGTCATTCCTCGTCGGTGGCCGCGCCGTGCGCGGAGAATAGGCGTTCCCGGCACCCGGATCGAGGGCCGGACGCCATGCACGCCGCATGGCAGCCATGCTTTGCGCAGGGGTACTCGTGCGCCGCGACCGGACGCATATTGGCCTCAGATCGGCGTGCGGCGGGAGGGCATCGGGAACTCCCGCACCGTGACACGCCCGGAAAGGGAGTAGAGATCATGCATGTGGCAACCATCGGAAGAGCCGTACGCAGATGGCAGGAGCGCAACCGGGCACGGCGCGAGCTTCAGCGCCTGAGCGACCGCGATCTTGCCGATATCGGCCTGACCCGGAGCGGCATCGAGGCGGCGCTGCGCGGCGACCTTTCGGGGACGTGAGCGTCCGGCGTCCATGCCGAAGGGTGACGAGCGAACCGGGGCCGGCGCGAGTCCGACCCCGGTGCCTTGTCCGACATCGCGGCGATCGTCGCGACGAACACTGAACCCGCGCTGACCCCGATCGCGCCCCGGACCGGCCCGGCTCGACGCCGGCGGCGGCGCGATGCCCGGCGTCGAAGGACTTGACGCCCGAGGGCTGCACGAGCCACACCGGCAGGGCGCGGCGCTCCGGCAAGCGCCGGCATTCGCGCGAACGACGCCGATGGTGGAATGCCGACGGTCCTGCAAATCCTGCCGAGTCTCGCCGGCGGCGGCGGCGTGGAACGCGGCACGCTCGAGATCTCGCGCGCCCTCGCCGCTGCCGGCTGGCGCTCCGTCATCGTGACGGGAAGCGCGGCGGACGAGGCGGCGGCGTTCGCCGCCGGCGCCCGCCACGCGGCGCTGCCGGTCGCGCGCCGCAACCCCGTGCAGGCGCCGGGCGCGATTCGCCGTCTCGCCGCGCTCATCGCCGACGAGGGCGTCGATCTGGTCCACGCCCGCTCGCGCTGGCCCGCCTGGCTCGCCTGCTACGCGGCGGGGCGCACAGGCCGGCCCTTCGTCACCACGGTCCACGGCACCTATTCCGCCAGGGGGCCGCTGAAGCGGCGCTACAACGCCATCATGACGCGGGGTGCCCGGGTCATCGCGATCTCGGAGTTCATCGCCCGCCATATCGCCGAGACCCATGCCGTCGAGCCCGGCAGGATCAGGACGATCCCGCGCGGCGTGGATCTCTCGCTGTTCGACCCGGCACGGGTGGAGGCGGCACGCATCGCCGCGCTCCGCGACGCATGGCGCATCCCGGACGGGAAGCCGGTCGTCATGCTGCCGGGGCGGCTCACCGGATGGAAGGGGCATCTCGCCCTCCTCGACGCGCTGGCGCGGATCGAGGACGACGTCTGCTGCCTCTTCGTCGGCACCGCGGACCCGAGGCGCGCAGGCTATCGCGCCCGCGTGGAGCGGCGGATTGGGAGGCTGGGCGCGGCCCACACCGTCCGGCTCACCGGCGTGTGCCGGGACATGCCGGCGGCCTACATGCTGGCCGATATCGTGGTCTCGCCCTCGCTTCGCCCCGAGGCGTTCGGCCGCGTCGCGGCGGAAGCGCAGGCCATGGGGCGGCGGATGATCGCCTCTGCCCATGGCGGGGCCTGCGAGACCGTGCGGCACGGTGAGACCGGCTGGCTGGTGCCGCCGGGCGACGCGGACGCGCTGGGCGGCGCGCTCCGCGAGGCGCTGGGCGCGGACCCCGCCGAGCGCGAGAGGATGGCACGCGCCGGCCAGGCCCATGTGCGCCGCCACTTCACCCTCGAAGGGATGTGCGCCGCCACCCTCGATGTCTATCGCGCGCTGCTGCCGGCCGCGCCGTGATCCCGGCCGCCGCCGGCTGCCCCCGGCTGGACAAGCACGCACGGCCGCCCGACACTTGGACGGTGGAGAGACGACACGTCCACCGCGTGAACGGGCATGGAGGCATGGAGGCATGGACCTGAATCTTGCCGGCAAGAAGGCCGTCGTGACCGGAGGCACACGCGGGATCGGCCGTGCGATCGCGCAGCGGCTCGCGCTGGAGGGCTGCGGGGTCGGCATCTGCGCCCGCGACGGCGCCCGCCTCGACGCGGTGCTGGAGGCGTTTGCGGGCGCGGGCCTGGCCGTCACCGGCGCCGCCTGCGATGTCGCGGACGGCGAAGCGGTGCGGCGCTGGACCGCCGCGATGGCGGAGACGCTCGGCGGCATCGACATCGTGGTCGCCAATGTGAGCGCGCTGGCCGGTGCGCCGGACGAGGCCTCCTGGCGGGCCGGCTTCGAGGTCGACATGCTCGGCACCGTGCGCACGGTCGAGGCGGCGATGCCGCATCTGGAGCAGTCCGGGGCCGCGGCGATCGTCACCGTCTCGAGCACCGCGGGTGTGGAGAGCTTCGGCGGCGTGCGCCCCTACAACTCGGTCAAGGCCGCGCTGATCAACTACACCTCCAACCTTGCCAACGCCCTTGCCGGCAGCGGAATCCGTGCGAACTGCGTCTCCCCCGGCACGATCTTCTTCGAGGACGGGGTGTGGGACCAGCGCCGCAGGAACGAGCCCGAGCGCTACGAGGCGGCGCTCGCGCGCAACCCCACCGGCCGGATGGGAACGCCGGAGGAGGTCGCCGATGCGGTCGCCTTCCTCGCGAGCCCGGTCTCCGGCTTCACCAGCGGCGCGAACCTGGTGGTGGACGGGGCGCTCACCCAGCGCGTGCAGTACTAGCGAACGCTCGGCGGCCGCCGGGGCTCGGTGGACTCGGGCCGCGAATTACGCCTAGAGTTGCTGTTGGACGTGACAACGCCGTCATCCGGCGGCGAAACGGAAGACCGGAAATCAATCGTCCTGGGAGGGATCGACAATGCGGAAACTGACGTTGCTGGCGGGTGCTGCCGCGCTCGCCATATCGTTCGGTGCAACGGCGCCGGGCCAAGCCGCCGATGACGATATCACCATCGGCTTCGCCATCGCGCTCAGCGGCTGGATGAACCAGTATGACGGGCCGCCGTCGCGGTCGGCGAAGATGGCGATCAACGAGATCAACGAGGCCGGCGGCGTGCTCGGCGGCCGCAAGTTCGCCTTCGTCCAGTCCGACACCAAGTCGGAAGCGGCCGAGGGCGCGCGGGCCGGACAGGAGGTGATCGCCGAGGGCGCCGACCTCATGATCGTCTCGTGCGACTACGACATGGGCGCGGCCGCAGCGACGGTGGCGAACAGCAACGGCATGGTGGTCATCTCGCTCTGCGCCTCCGACGCCAAGATGGGCGTGCAGGGCATCGGCCCCTACGCCTTCACCATGTCCAACTCCTCGCTCACCAGCGGCGCGGTGATCGCGGAATGGGCGTGGAACAAGAAGGGCTGGAAAACCGCCTACAACCTGCTCGACACCTCGATCGAGTACGACAAGGCGATCTGCGCCGGCTTCAAGACCCGCTTCGAGAAGCTGGGCGGCACCATGCTGGGCGAGGACACCTTCAAGCAGGACGATGCGTCCATCGCCTCGCAGATCACGCGCTTCAAGCAGGTGGCGGCGGAGAAGGGCGAGCCCGATCTCCTCCATGTCTGCTCCTACGGTGGAGGCGCGACCGCCGCGATCCGCCAGATCAGGGCCGCCGGCATCGACACGCCTCTTTCGGGCGGCGATTCGATGGATGGCGACTACTGGACCGAGGGCATCGGCAACCTCAACGACCACTATACCGGCACATACGGCTCGGTCTTCGGCGACGACCCCCGGCCCCGGGTCAACGAGTTCTTCGACCGCTACGAGGCCGTGCACGGCGAGCGGGTGTGCTGCTCCTTCGCGCTCTCGGGCTACAGCATCATCCAGGCCTTCGCCATCGCCATCGAGCGGGCGGGGACCATCGACAGCGACGCGGTGCTGGCCGAGCTCAACAAGTTCGACAACGAGCCGCTGCTGGTGGGTCCCACCACGTTTACCGAGGACCTCCACATCAACCTGGAGCGGCCCCAGGCGATCATCGGGATCAAGGACGGCAACGGCTACTTCGTCGATCTGATCCAGTTGCCTGAGCCGCCGCCGCTGCAGCTCATCTTCAAGTAGTCCGCCAACCCCGGCGGGCGGTCCGCGCGGCCTGGCCTCGCGGGCCGCCCGCCGGTTCTCCGATCGCGGTGCCGCCGGCGACGGCCGCCGCCTGACGCCGTCACGCCGTCCGAGGGGGCCTCTCCGGTGCAAGCGGTCGTCCAGAACATCGTCGACGCCCTGAGCCTGGGCAGCCTGTTCGCGCTCACCTCGCTCGGCATCGGGCTGATCTTCGGCATCATGCGCCTGATCAACTTCGCCCACGGCGATCTGATCATGATCGGCGCCTATGCGCTCATCGTGCCGTCCGCCGCGGTGGCGCCGCAGCTCTTCATCGGCGCCTGGCACCCGGCGGCGGTGGTGGCGGCGATCGTGCTCATCGTCATCCTCTTCGCCGTCGCCTGCGAGCGGCTGGCCTTCCGCCCGCTGCGCCAGGCCGACCCCTCGGTGCTGCTGATCGCCTCCTTCGCGCTCAGCTTCTTCTTCCAGAACCTGGTCCTGCTGATCTACGAGGGCCGGCCCAAGGGCGTGGACCTCTGGCCGGTTCTGACCGATCCCTTCCTGCTCGGCGACATCCGGCTGCCCCGCCTGCAGCTCGTGATGATCGGCGCGACCGCGGCGCTGCTGCTGCTCCTGGTCGTCTTCCTCAAGCGCACGGCGATCGGGCGCCAGATGCGGGCGGCGTCGGAGGACTTCATGATGGCGCGCTTCCTCGGCGTGCGCGCCAACCGGGTGATCGCCGCGGCCTTCGCGATCTCCGGCCTGCTCGCGGCGGTGATCTCGCTGCTCTTCGTCGTGCAGAACGGCGTGCTGAAGTTCGACATGGGCGTGCCCCTCGTTCTCGCCGCCTTCGTTGGCACCGTCGTCGGCGGCATGGGGAGTCTCACGGGCGCGGTGGTCGGCGGCTTCGTGGTCGGCGTCGCCAGCGTCTTCTTCCAGATCGTGCTGCCGCTCGAGATGCGGCTCAACCGGGATGCCTGGGTCTACGGCCTGATCCTGGTGATCCTGCTGCTCAGGCCCGGCGGCATCGTGAAGGTGAAGGCGGTCGAGGAACGGATCTGACCGTGCTGCGCGAGGTCCGCCCGGCCGCCGTCGGCCGCTATCTGTGGGAGCCCGCGTCTCTCGGCTTAGGCCTCGCCCTGCTCTCGCTCGTCATCTGGGGGATCGGCGACAAGGTCATCGAGCGCACGCTCACGGTCGCGCTCATCAACACCGTCATGGTGATCGGCCTCTATATCTTCATCGGCAATTCCGGGGTGCTGGCCTTCGGCCACATGGCCTTCGCGCTGATCGGCGCCTATGCCGTCGCCTGGTTCACCATGTCGCCGTTCAAGAAGAGCTTCGCGCTCGATCTCCCGGCCTTCCTGGCGGACAACACGCTGCCGCTGCTGCCGTCCGCGATCATCTCCTCGGCTCTGGCCGCGCTCGTGGCCCTCGTCGTCGGCATCCCGCTCATGCGCCTCAGCGGCATCGCCGCGAGCATCGGCACCTTCGCGGTGCTGATGATCTTCTACACCCTCTATTCCAACTGGGATTCCTGGACCTTCGGCGCGAGCACGCTGGTCGGCGTTCCCATCTACGTCAATTTCTGGGTGGCCCTCGCCTGGGCGGGGGTGGCGCTGCTGGTGGCCACGATCTATCAGAAGTCCCGCTTCGGCCTCGCGCTCCGCGCCTCGCGCGAAAACGAGGCGGCGGCGCGTGCCGTCGGCATCAACGTGCCCACGCAGCGCCTCATCGCCTTCGTGCTGAGCGGCTTCTTCATGGGGCTGGGCGGCGTCCTGCAGGCCCACTATGTGGGCTCCGTCGTCGTGCGCGGCTTCTGGCTCGGGCCCACCTTCATCGCGCTCGCCATGCTGATGATCGGCGGCCAGCGCAGCCTGACCGGCGCCGTGGTGGGCGTGATCGTGATCTCGGCCCTGCAGGAGGTGCTGCGCAAGATCGAGGTCATCATCGAGCTCTACGGACTCAGCCAGCTGGTCATCGCGTTCCTGATGCTTCTCATACTCATCCTCCGGCCGACCGGCCTTGCGATGGGGCGGGAGATCCCCTGGCCCCTCGGGCGCCGCGCGGCGGCGGCGGCGGCGCGGTCGGACGCCGGCGCCCCGCCCGCGATCGTGGCCGCCGGCGGCGACATGGAGGAGCGGCTCGAGGCCCACGACATCTCGGTCGACTTCGAGGGCCTGGCCGCCGTCGACGAGGTCACGCTCTCGATGGGCCGGCGCGAGATCTTCGGCCTGATCGGGCCGAACGGCGCCGGCAAGACCACGCTCGTCAACGTCCTCACCGGCTTCCAGAAGCCGACGCATGGCAGGGTCGTGCTCGCCGGCGTCGACATCACCGGCCGGCCGCCGCATCGGATCGGGCGCAGGGGGCTTGCGCGCACCTTCCAGGCAGTGCGGCTCTACCCGGACATGGCGGTGCGCGAGAACCTGGAGGCCGCCGCCATCGGCACCGGCCTCGGCCGGCGCGCGGCGGCGCACCGCGCGCGTGCCATCCTGGACTGGATGACCTTCCTGGATAAGGCCGACGACCACGCCGACACGCTCCCCTACGGCGACGAGCGCCGGGTCGGCATCGGGCGGGCGCTGGCGATGGCGCCGCACTTCGTCCTGCTCGACGAGCCCGCCGCCGGCATGAGCGACAGCGAGTGCGACGACCTGATGGCGCTGATCTCGCGCATTCCGCAGGATTTCGGCTGCGGCGTGCTGTTGATCGAGCACAACATGCGCGTGATCATGGGGGTCTGCGACCGTATCCACGTGATCGACAGCGGCCGCACCATCGGCGAGGGCTCGCCGCAGGAGATACAGACCAATCCGGCGATCATCCGCGCCTATCTCGGCACGCGCTCGGAGCGGGACGATGCTTGAAGTCGACGATATCAGCGTCAGCTACGGACGGATTCCGGCGGTGCGGGGCGTGAGCCTCAGCGTGGACGAGGGCGAGATCGTGACCCTGGTCGGGCCCAACGGCGCCGGCAAGTCGACGACGCTCATGACCATCGCCGGCGCGCTCACGCCCACCAGCGGCACGGTGCGCCTCAATGGCGAGGCGATCGTCGGCCGCGGGCCCGAGAACATCGCCCGCCTCGGCGTCTCCATCGTGCCCGAGGGCCGCCATGTCTTCACCCGGCTCACGGTGGAGGAGAACATCCGCCTCGGCACCGACATGCGGGCCGACAAGAAGCAGATCGAGGCCGACTTCGAGCGCGTGCTCTCATACTTCCCCTTCATGCGCGATCGCTTGTCCACGCCCGGCGGCAAGCTCTCGGGCGGGGAGCAGCAGCAGCTCGTCATCGGTCGCGCGCTGATGACCGCACCCAAGATCATCCTGGTGGACGAGCCCTCGCTCGGCCTCGGCCCACTGATCGTCGACAAGGTCTACGAAATCCTCCAGTCGCTGCGCGAGGCCGGCAACACGCTGCTGGTGGTGGAGCAGAGCACCCACCGCGCGCTCGAGAACGCCGACCGGGTCTACGTGCTCCGCAGCGGACAGATCGAGCTCACGGGCCGGAGCGAGGCGCTCACCGACGAGGAGCTGGAGCGCGCCTATTTCGGCTTCGAAGACTCGGCACCCGGCGACGACGTGCACTTCTGAAGCGCGGGCCGACGGGCGGGCCTCCTCCCGCGCGGGGAGGGTCCGGGAGACGGGGTTTTCCTGCGCTGCGGTCGGAGAGCGCCGTGCAGACCATGACCGGGACAGGGGTTCCGGGCTAGGATCGCGCTCGTCGATTCCGCAAGGGAGGACGATGTGGACATCGCGGCGCTGCGCGCGGCCGGCGCGCGGCATCTGATCCAGGGCGAGCTGCTGTCGGACGTGGTGCCGGCGGCGGACGGGCCGGTCTTCGTTCGTGCCGACGGCGCCGAGATCGTCGATTCCGAGGGCAAGGCCTATCTCGACTTCAATTCGGGCCAGATGTGCTCGGCACTGGGCCACAACAACCCGCGCGTGACCGAAGCGGTGCGGGCGGGCCTCGGCACGCTCACCCATGCGAGCTCGGTCTATTTCAACGCGCCGCAGCTCCGCCTCGCCGCCCGCCTGGGCGAGACCTTCGATGCGCCGCTCAGCCGCTCGCTCTTCATCCAGTCCGGCGCCGATTCCAACGAGGCTGCGCTGCTCTTCGCCCGGCGCGCGACCGGGCGGAGCGGCATCGGCGCGCTGCATCTGAGCTTCCACGGCTACACAGACGTGACCCGCGCCATGAGCTTCGCCGCCGCCGCCGCCGGGCACGGGCCGCCGATCCCGGACCTGCACGCGATCCCCGCTCCTTACGCCTATCGCTCACCGGTGGGCGCGGAGGGTGACGACTGGTGGGCGCCGCTGCTTTCCGTCGCCTTCGACCTGCTGGACCGCGAATGCCCGGACAATCTCGCCGCAGTCATCGCCGAGCCGCTCATCAGCGCGGGCGGCGTGATCGAGCTGCCGCCGGGCTACCTCAAGGCGCTCAAGGCGGGGCTCGAAGCGCGCGGCGCGCTGCTCATCCTCGACGAGGCGCAGACCGGGCTCGGCAAGCTCGGCACCCTCTACGCCTACCAGCAGCACGGCGTGGTGCCGGACATCATGACGCTGTCCAAGCATTTCGGCGGGGGCCTGCCCATCAGCGCCATGGTGACCACGGACGCGATCGCCGCGCAGGCGCTGGAGGGCGGGCTCACCTTCGGCCATTCGCACTCGTCCGACCCCATCGCGTGCACGGCCGGCCTGGCCAGCCTCGAGGAAATCCTGGCCGAGGACCTGCCCGCGCAGGCCAGGCGGATCGGCGCGCGCTGGCGTGAGCGCATGGACGCCCTGCAGCAGCGCTTCGCCATGATCGGCGACGTTCGTGGAAAGGGTTGCCTGCAGGGGGTCGAGCTGGTGCGCGACCGCGCGAGCAAGGAGCCTGCGAGCGACGAGGCGCAGGAGATCTACCGCGACTGCCTCGCGGACGGGCTGCTCTTCTCGGTGCGCGGCCAGCACCGCAACGTGCTCCGCTTCGTCCCGCCCTTCTGCACCGGCGACGCGCAGATCGACCGCGCCGCCGCGATCCTGGAGCGCGCGCTCGCGCGTCATGGCTGAGGCCGCGATGGCGTGCAGCAGGCATCCGGCCGGCGCCGGAGCCGGGGCGGGCGCATGAGCCGGCCCGCCGCCGGGATCGCGGCGCTGGTCCTCTGCGCCGCCCTCGTGCTGACCATCAGCAACGGGCTGCGCTCGAGCTTCGGCCTCTTCATCACGCCGATGGGCGTCGATCTCGCGGTCTCGCGCGAGACCTTCGCGCTCGCCATCGCCATCCAGGGCATCGTCTGGGGCATCAGCCAGCCCTTCTTCGGCGCGTTCGCCGACCGCTACGGGGCGATTCCCGTCGTCCTGGCGGGGACCGCGATCTACGTGGGCGGCCTACTGTGGATGGCGTTCGCCGAGAGCGCGATCGGGCTCCACATGGCCCAGGGCCTGCTGGTCGGCCTCGGCGTCAGCGCCACCGGGTTCGCGGTGGTGCTGGGCCCCGTGGGGCGCGCGGTGCCGCCGGAGAAGCGCAGCATGGCGCTCGGCATCGCCGCGGCCGGCGGCTCCTTCGGCCAGTTCGCGCTGGCCCCGGTGGGGGGCGCGCTGCTGGACGGTTTCGGCTGGTCCCTGACGCTCATCGTCTATTGCGGGCTGGCGGCGCTGATGGTGCCCTGCCTGATCGGCATGCGCGGCAGCCACACGGCGCCCGAGGGCAGCGCCCAGACGCTGGGCGAGGCGCTGGTCGAGGCCCGCGCCCACGGCGGCTTCTGGCTGCTCTGCGGCGGCTTCTTCGTCTGTGGCTTCCACGTCTATTTCATCGCCACCCACCTGCCGCCCTTCATCACCGATGCCGGGCTTTCGCCGATGCTGGGGGCGACGGCGATCGCCGTGATCGGGCTCGGCAACATCGTCGGCACCTTCAGCGCCGGCTGGCTCGGCGGCCGGCACCGCAAGAAGCACGTGCTCGCGCTCTACTACCTCGGCCGCGCCGCCGTCATCGGCGGCTTCGTCGTAGTGCCGCTGAGCGAGGCGAGCGTGCTGGTGTTCGCCGCCCTGATGGGCCTGTTCTGGCTCGGCACCGTGCCGCTCACCAGCGGCCTCATCGCCCAGATCTTCGGGCCGCGCTATCTCGGCGCACTCTTCGGCATCGTCTTCCTGAGCCACCAGGTCGGCTCCTTCCTCGGCGCCTGGCTCGGTGGCTACGTGTACGACAGGACGGGCTCATACGATGCGGTGTGGCTGGCCGCAGTGGGGCTCGGCGTGGTCGCGGCGGCGCTGCACTGGCCGATCCCCGACAGGCCGCTCGCGCGCCGCCACGCCGGCGCGGCATAGGGCGGGACGGCGACCCGGCCAGCGACAAGCATCAGGCAACCGCGCCGAGACCGTTCTTCGCAACCAGCGTCAGGAGCTTCAACGAGGCGCCACGCGGGCGCTTCTCGCCCCGCTCCCACTGGCTCACCAGTCCCGTCGTCACGTTGAGGTAGCGGGCGAATACCGCCTGGCTCGCATTCTCCCGCAGCCGGATTTCGCGGATCCGCTCCGGCGCCATGTCCTCGACCGGCGTCAGGCACATCTCGTCGAAGACCTTCATGGTCCGCTTCGACATGACGCCCGCTTCCGTCATGCCGAGCGCCGCCTCATGGGCCGCCGCCAGCACCTCGCTCTCATACCGCTTAGCCATCGCAGCTCACCTCGCCAATCGTCCCATTCGCCAGCATCGCTTCCAGGCCGGGGCCGTCCAGCCCGCCGGACCGCATCGCACAACGCCGCATCCGGTATTCCCTCGCGATGGGCGAAACGTGCGAAGGCCCTGGTCTTGAATGTGCGCAATCCACACCCTTCGTGCGCCTTCCATCATGCCTGGTGATATAGCACTCGGTGTCACGCCAATCAATCCACCGGACACCGTGCGCGCCGGCCGGGCGTCTTTCGCCGGGTTCCCTACCCGCCTGCATCCCCTGTCGAGACGGGCAGGCGGTCGCGGTCGTGCGGGCGCGCGAAGTCCAGGACCGGCCCCTTCGGCACGATGCGGGACGGGTTGACGCTCTCGTGGCTGCCGTAATAGTGCCCCTTGATGTGCGCCATGTTCACCGTGCCGGCGATGCCCGGCTGCTGGTAGAGCTCCCGCAGGTAGTTGCTCAGGGCGGGATAGTCCTCGATGCGGCGGCCGTTGCACTTGAAGTGCCCCACATAGACGGCATCGAAGCGTATCAGGGTCGGGAAGAGCCGCCAGTCCGCCTCGGTGATGCGCCCGCCCGCGAGATAGCGCTGCGATCCCAGCCGCGCCTCCAGCGCGTCCAGGGTCGCGAACAGCGCATCGAAGGCGTCCTCATAGGCCGCCTGCGACCGGGCGAAGCCGGTCTTGTAGACGCCGTTGTTGACGCGCTCGTAGATCGTCTCGTTGATCGCGTCGATCTCGCCCCTCAGCGCCGCCGGCCAAAAATCCGGCTCGCCGTCGCCCCAGGCGTTGAACTCGGTGTTGAGCATCCGCACGATCTCGGCGGATTCGTTGTTGACGATGGTCTTCTCCCGCTTGTCCCAGAGCACGGGCACCGAGACCCGGCCGCTGTAGTCGTCCTGCGCCAGCTTGTAGATCTCGCGCAGATAGCGGGTGCCGTTGACGCTGTCGGGGATGCAGCCCGGACCGTCGCTGAAGTGCCAGCCCTCGTCGCCCGCGAAGGGGTCCACCACGGAGACCGAGATCGCGTTCTCGAGCCTGCGCAGCGCGCGCAGGATCATCGTGCGGTGCGCCCAGGGGCAGGCGTGCGAGACATAGAGATGGTAGCGGCCCGGCTCGGCCCTGAAGCCCGACGAGCCGTCGGCGGTGACGCTGTTGCGGAAGGAGGTCTCGGCCCGCAGGAAGCGGCCGTCGGACGCGTTCCTGTCGTCCGAGCCCTTGTGCCACGTGCCGTCGATCATCCTGCCCATGGCTCGCTCTCCGGATGCACGGTCGTTTCGCGCGATGGCCGAGTGGGCTCCGCCGGACCCGCCGGCGCCGACGCCGCCCTGCGCCGTGCCGTCCTGCCGGCAAGAAAGTTCTTCCCCTCGGCGATCTGCCAGGCGAGGAGGCCGGGAACGCCGATCACCAGCTCGCGCACCCGCTTGACCAGGGAGAGGGCCAGCGCCACGTCGGGCCCGAGGCCCACCACACCGCCGAGCAGCACGAGCACGCCTTCCTGCACGCCGAGCGCGCCGGGCACGAAGAACGCGGCGGTGCGCGTCGCCAGGATGAGGCTCTCCAGCAGCAGCGCATCGGCGACGGTGACCTCGTAGCCCATGAAGTAGAGCGCGGCGTAGATCTCGGCCGCCCCCAGCACCCAGACGGCGAGCTGGCCGACCGCGTTCCCCGTCAGCAGCCAGGGCCGGCGGTAGAGGTCGAGGATCGCCTCGTCGAGCGCCTGGGCGCCGCCGACGGCGTTGTCCCAGGCGCGACCCTTGGCGAAGCGTGCGACGCGGCCGATGATCCAGCCGAAGAGCCCCCGGTGCTGAAAGACGCAGAGCACGATCACGACGACGAAGCCGCCCGCGACGCAGAAGCCGATGGCCCGCGCGATATCGCTTTCGCCGTAACGGGACATCAGCAGGCCGATGCCGACCAGGGTGAAGAACAGCAGGGTGATGGTGCTGAGGGTGAGGTCGACGACCACGCTCGCGCCGGCGATCCGCCCCGGTACGCCGCGCATGACCATCAGCCGCGAGCGGACCACCGCGCCGCCCACCTGGAACGCCGGCACCAGGGTGTTGATGGCCTCCCCGATCCAGCGCGCCCAGAGCGCCGTCAGCACCGGCGGCCGGTGGCTCTTCGGGAAGAGCAGCCGCCAGACATAGCCGTCGAGCATGATCGGCACGAGGCGCACCAGGACCACCACGGCGATCCCCCAGCTCACCGCGGCGACGGCGGCCGCCACGTCGCCGGCGCCCTGATAGCAGACGAGGCCGATGACAAGCGCGATGCCGACGATGAGCCCGATATAGCCCCAGCGCCTCACCGGCGATCCTTTCCCTGACCGTGAGCGCAAGCGCGAAAGGTCCCCGGCGCGGCCGGGGCGCAGGCCATTATAGCGGCCCGGCCGCCAGGGGACGCCGGCCAATGTTCCCCACTGTTCCCGAGCCCCGGCGGCGGCGGCGCCGTCACGGCCCGAGGAGCTCGACCGGCGGACGCCGGAAGGTCATGCGCCCGCGCTTGAAGCCGTAGAGCGGCGGGGCGATCGCCGCCACCGCCTCGGCCGCATCGGCCGCGTCGAGGACCACGAGATCGGCCGCCATGCCCTGGGCGATGCCATAGTCGTCGAGGCCGAGGATGCGGGCGGAGCGGCGCGTGATCATGTCGAAGCAGTCGAGCATCTCCGCGCGCGCGCCGACATGGGCCACATTGGCGTAGAGGTTCGCCATGCGCACCAGCGAACAGTCGCCGAAGGGCGTGAAGGGGTTGAGCACGTTGTTCGACGACAGCGAGCAGTTGACGCCGTGGCCGAGCAGCCTGTGCGCGGCCGTGACGCCGCGCCGCACGTTCGCCGCATCGCCCCGCCCCATGAGGAAGAGATCGGTCGCCGGCAGCACCGTGCAGGCGACGCCGGCGTCGGCCATGCGATCGGCGATGCGCGCCAGATGCTCAGGACTCGCGGCGGAGAGCTTGGTGACGTGGCCGACCGTGACCCGCCCGCCCCAGCCGAAGCGCTCGGTCAGTGCGCACACCTGGTTCAGGTCGAGATCGTCCGCGCTCTCGCCGAAGTCGAGATGCATGTCGATATCGACATCGAAGCGGCGCGCGAGTTCGAACACCCGGTCGATCTGGCCTGGCGGGTCGCTGTCGGTATAGGGGGCTGCGCCGACCACCCGCGCGCCCCGCTCCAGCGCCTCCACCATGAGTTCGTCGGTGCCGGGATTGTTGAGCAGCCCCTCCTGCGGGAAGACGCAGATTTCGAGGTCGATGGCCCAGCGATAGGCCTCGATCAGCGGCAGCACGCCGTCGAAGCCGCGCATGCCGATGCCGGGGTCGACCTCCAGGTGGGTGCGCATGTGGGTCGTGCCCTGGGCGATGCAGGCGTCGAGCACGCGGCGTGCCCGCGTGTTCACGTCGTCGGCGGTGAACGCCCGCTTGACCCGCGCCACCTCGCCGATGGCCTCGGCGAGGTCGCCCGTCTCCGCCCGGCAGCGGTCGAGGATGCAGGCCTTGTCGAGGTGGATGTGGGTCTCGATGAAGCCGGGCGCCACCAGGCGGCCGCCCAGGTCGAGCGCCGGCGCGTCCGCCTCGACCGTGGGCGCGACGGCGGCGATGCGGCCTGCGGCGATACCGATGTCGAGCCGGGTACCGTCGCCGCCGGCGACGAGCGCGCCGCGCAGGATCAGGTCCATCCCCGGCCTCTTCGCTGCGCCTCCGCCCTAGCGCAGCATGTAGCGCTGGGCGAGCGGCAGCGTCTCCGCCGGCTCGCAGGTCGCGAGTTCGCCGTCCACGCGCACCTCGAAGGTCTCGGGATCGACGCTCACCTCGGGGCAGGCGTCGTTGTGCAGCATGTGGCTCTTGGCGAGCTTGCGCGTGCCCTGCACCGGGACCGTGCGGCTCGCGAGCCCGAGCCGGCCGGCGATGTCGGCGTCGGCCGCCGCCTGCGAGACGAAGCTGAGGCTGAGCGCCTCCCTGGCCCGGCCGAAGGCGCCCCATTGGGGGCGCATGAGCAGCGGCTCGCAGGTCATCAGCGAGGCGGCGCTGTCGCCCATCGCCGACCACACGATGAAGCCGCCCTTGATGACCAGCTCCGGCTTGATGCCGAAGAAGGCCGGGCGCCAGAGCACCAGGTCGGCGAGCTTGCCCGTCTCCAGCGAGCCCACATGGCGGTCGATGCCGAAGGTGCGGGCGGCGTTGATGGTGTACTTCGCGATGTAGCGCTTGATGCGCTCGTTGTCGCCCTTGGCGGTCCCTTCCGCCGGCAGCCGGCCGCGCTGGCTGCGCATCTTCGACGCGAGCTGCCAGGTGCGGCAGATCACCTCGTTGATCCGCCCCATCCCCTGGCTGTCCGAGCCCAGCATCGAGATCGCGCCGATATCGTGCAGCACGTCCTCCGCCGCGATGGTCTGGGCGCGCACCCGGCTCTCGGCGAAGGCCACGTCCTCGGGCACCGCCGGGTTCAGGTGGTGGCAGACCATGATCATGTCGAGATGCTCGTCGAAGGTGTTGCGGGTGTAGGGGTTGGTGGGGTTGGTCGAGGACGGCAGGCAGTTGGGCTCGCCGGTGATGCGGATGATGTCCGGCGCATGACCGCCGCCGGCGCCCTCGGCGTGGTACATGTGGATGGTGCGGCCGCCGATGGCGGCCAGCGTCTCCTCCAGGAAGCCGCTCTCGTTCAGCGTGTCGGTGTGGAGCTGGACCTGGAAATCCATCTCGTCGGCGACGCCGAGGCAGCAGTCGATCGCCGCCGGCATGGCGCCCCAGTCCTCGTGGATCTTGAGCCCCATGCAGCCTCCCGCGATCTGATCCACCAGCGAGTGGGGCCGGGCCGAGTTGCCGCGCCCGAGGAAGCCGAAATTGATCGGCCAGGCCTCGGCCGCCTGCAGCATCCGGGCCACGTTCCAGGCGCCGCCGGAATCGATGCCGACGGTGATCGGCCCGAGCGAGCCGCCGAGCATCGTCGTGATGCCGCTCGCGATCGCGTGCTCGCAGAGCTGGGCGCTGTCGAAGTGCACGTGCACGTCGATGCCGCCCGGCGTCGCGATCAGCCCTTCCGCATCGCGCACCGCGGTCGCGGCACCGCACAGCAGCGCCGGGTCCACGCCGTCCATGACCGCCGGGTTGCCGGCCTTGCCGACGCCGGCGATGAGCCCCTCCTTGATGCCGATATCGCCCTTGACGATACCGAGGACAGGGTCGATGACGACGGCGTTCGAGACCAGCATGTCGAGCGAGCCGGCGGCGCTGTCGAGCCCGGCGACGAGGCCGATGCCGTCGCGCAATGTCTTGCCGCCGCCGTGCAGGCATTCCTCGCCCGGCACGCCGTGGTCGTGCTCGATCTCGGCCAGCAGCGCGCTGTCGCCGAGGCGCACGCAGTCGCCGGTGGTGGGGCCGTAGAGCGCCGCGTAGTCCGCCCTGCTCATCCGTGCCATCGCTCAAGCCCCCTTGAAGCCACGCGACCGGGCGCGGGCCAGCGCCTCCTGCTTGACGCTCTCCGAACGCCGCGAGCCCTGGGTGAGATCGTTGAGCCCCACCATCTCGCCGCTGCCGCCGAATTCGACGAGCGTGACCTCCTTGGTCTCCCCCGGCGCGAAGCGCACCGCCGTGCCGGCGGGGATGTCGAGGCGCATCCCGAAGGCAGCGGCGCGGTCGAAGTCGAGATGCCGGTTGACCTCGAAGAAGTGGTAGTGGCTGCCGATCTGCACCGGCCGGTCGCCGCTGTTGGTCACCGCGACCTGGGCGGTGGGCCGGCCGGCATTGATCTCGATCTCGCCCTCGGCCGGGATGATCTCGCCGGGGCGCACGCTGTCGTCCCGCGCCTTCTTGCCGGGGCGGATCGGCTCATGGACCGTGACCAGCTTGGTGCCGTCGGGGAAGGTGCCCTCGACCTGGAGCACGGGCATCATCTCGGCCACGCCGGGCATCACGTCGTCGCTGCTGAGGATGGTCGCGCCGTGCTCGATGAGTTCCGCCACCGAGCGCCCGTCGCGCGCGCCTTCCAGGATCTCGTCGCTGATCAGCGCCACGGCCTCGGGGTGGTTGAGCGTAAGCCCGCGCGCGCGGCGCTTTCGCGCGAGCTCGGCGGCGGTGAAGATGGTCAGCCGCTCGATCTCGGTCGGGGTCAGCAGCATCGTGGGCCATCCTCGGTCAGTTGCTGAAGAGTCGGACCGGCGCCTGCTCGTGGCGGGCCGCCGCGACATCGGCCAGCGGCGCGTAGGACCGGGCTTCGCAGACGCCGGGCGCCGGCCGGGCCAGCAGCGCCGCCATGCGGGGCCGCAGTGCGCGCAACATGATCTGCCCGTCGAGGTGGCCGATCAAGCCGAGCCTGAGCGCCGCACCCAGGATCGTCGCACAGAGCCCGTGCAGGCTCACCGCCTCGGCACGCGCGCGGTCGAGGCCGGCGCCGGCGAGCACCACCCCCTGCACGACGGCGAGATGCCCATGCGCGGCGCCGGCGCGGACGCGCGCACGGTAGGCTGCGGCGCCCGGCGTCTCCATGCGCGCATGGACGCCGAGCAGCGCCGCGCCCCCCTTGCGCGAGCCGTCGCGCAGCTCCCGCGCGAGCGTCATCGCCTCCTGCAGCGCGTCGATTTCGGCGACCGCCGGCCAGTCCGGGCAGGCACAGTGGGCGGCGGCGAGGAAGGCGCGCTCCGACGTGGCCCAGCGCTCCGTCACCTGGCCGGCGAGGAAGTCCTCGAGCCCGGCCACGTCGGCCACGATGCCGTCGGCATGGAGGGTCTCCAGCCCGAGCGAGAACGACACTGCGCCGCTCGGAAAAAAACTGTCGCCGAACTGCAGCGCCGCGAGATCGGCGGCCATGCCGCCGGCTGCCTCCGCCGTCGTGCCGCTCATGCACCGGCCCCTGGGTCGATGACGACGGGGCTTTCCAGCACGATCATCGGCGCATCACGAGAAGCGCGGCGGCTCCCGCATCGGCTCGCGCGGCGGCAACGCCAGCACCACGTCCCCGAAGGGCTTGAAGAGTTCGTGCAGCGCCGTGCCCAACCCCTGGGCCGGCGCCGGCTCCCGGTCCACATCCTCGGCCACGATTGCGCCTCCCGCTCTATCGACCGATACCGACGCTACAGAGCGATAGCATCGCGTTCAAGCCGATACCCCAATCATGCGATTGCCTCGTTACGCCGGCACAGCCCCATGCTTGGCTCCGGCGCGATCCGATATAGTCCGCCCAGGTACGAGTAAGAGCGGGGGGAGAGCATGGACGGGGCCGAGCGGTACGATGTCCTCTTCAGGGGCGGCACGGTGATCGACGGCACCGGCGCGCCGCGGATGCGGGCCGATGTCGCCGTCTCCGGTGACCGCATCGCCGCGGTGGGCGTGCTCGACGGGGCGCAGGCCGCGCGCACGATCGACGCCACGGAACGCATCGTCTCGCCCGGCTTCATCGACGCCCATACCCATGACGACAATCTGCTGCTGGTCGATCCCGACGTGACGCCGAAGACCAGCCAGGGCGTCACCACGGTGATCGCCGGCAATTGCGGGGTGAGCCTCGCGCCGCTCCGGCCCGGCCGGCCGGTGCCGCCGCCGCTCGACCTGCTGGGCGGGCCGGAGGATTTTCGCTATCCGCGCTTCGCGGACTATGTGGCGGCGCTGGACCGGGCGCCGCCCGCCGCCAATGCCGGCCTGCTGGTGGGCCATTCCGCGCTTCGCCTCGACACCATGGACGATGTGGACCGCCCGGCCACGTCATCCGAGATCGATGCCATGCGGGCCCGCCTCGCAGACGGCATGGAGGCCGGTGCGCTGGGCTTCAGCACCGGGCTCATCTACGGCCCCAACAGGGCGGCCACGACTGACGAGGTCGCGGCGGTCGCCGAGGTCGCCGGCGCCGCCGGCGGGCTCTACGTGACCCACATGCGCAACGAGCATGACGGTGTCGAGGAGGCCTTGGAGGAGGCCTTCGAGATCGGCCGCCGCGCCGGTGCCGGCGTCGTGATCTCGCACCACAAGTGTGCGGGCCGGGCCAACTTCGGGCGCAGCCGCGACACGCTGGCACGGATCGAGAAGGCACGCGAGAGCCAGGCCGTCGGGCTCGATGTCTATCCCTACACCGCCGGCTCCACGGTCCTGCTGCCGGACATGGTGGAGAAGGCGGAGCGCGTGATCGTCACCTGGTCCGAGCCGCACCCGGAATTCGCAGGCCGCGACCTCGCCGCCGCCGCCGCCGACCTCGGCCTCGACATGCTGGCTGCCGTGGAGAGGCTGAGCCCGGCGGGCGGCATCTACTTCATGATGGACGAGGCGGACGTGCGCCGCATCATCGCCTACGCGCACAGCATGATCGGCTCCGACGGCCTGCCCCACGACCGCCATCCCCACCCCAGGCTCTGGGGCACCTTCCCGCGCGTGCTCGGCCACTATGCGCGCGACCTCGGCCTGCTCACGCTCGAGGACGCGGTGCGCCGCATGACCGGGCTCCCCGCCGCGCAGTTCGGCCTCACCGAGCGCGGCGAAGTGCGCGAAGGCGCCTACGCCGATCTCGTGATGTTCGATGCGGAGACCGTCGCGGACCGGGCGACCTTCGAGGCGCCGACCCGGCCCGCCGCCGGCATCGACATCGTCATGGTGAACGGCGCCATCGTGCGCGAAGGAGGCCGGGCGACCGGCAAGCGGCCGGGCCGCGCGCTTCGCCCCTAGTCACCTGGCACTGAAGTAAGGTTCATAGCAAGCTGGTCATCGTGGTGTGTCAGCGCGGTGCTGCCCAGGGTCGATGCGATAGTGCTCACGGCCGCCCTCGATCCGGTGGTCGCCAGGGACGCCCTGTTGGTCTCCGATGGTGGCGTGAGCTACCCACCGTGCGCCGCCGCGCTCGGAGTGAGCCACGAGAGCCTCAACCGGTCGATGGGGGAACGGGTTCGGGGCGATCTGCATGTGCAGACGGTGAACAGCCGCCACAGCCGTTGGAAGGACTTCCTGCGACCTCGCCGCGGGGTCGCCACCCGCTATCTGGACAACTATCTGAGCTGGTTCCACCTCGTCGGCCTCGCCCCCGGCGCCAATGATCGCGCCTGCCTCGCCGCCGCCGTGATGAAGTAACGCATACGATTCAATAATTGAGCCAAAGAGAACCAAGGAATATTGATCACTTACGCGAACAAACCGTCGAAGTCAGGGCTTCGGGCTCGGCCTTATCGCGGATCGCCTTAGCATTGTCCACGGCCCTGTCATAAATCCTACGGGCTTCGGTCTTAGCCATATCGTAGGTCGCCTGCGCTTCGTCTCCGAGTTCGCGATTGGCCTCTCTCGCTTCGGTCGTCGCCTTGGTCAAGACGTCATACGCTTCCCAACCAGCTTCGGACTTGGCATCGCGCGCTCCAGCCTCAGCCCTAGAATAAGCCGCTAGTGCTTCAGCCGTGGCTCTTTCGTAGATCGCCTGCGCTTTGCGCATGGCCCCCTCGTAGGTTGCCTGCGCTTCGTCCGTAGCGCCGCGATAAATCACTTGCGCTTTGTCCTGGGCCTTGCCCCGGGCGGCGCGTGCCCCGCGCTCAGCCTCGGAATGAGCCGCCTCCGCCTCGCGCCATGCAAGGGAATAGGCCGCGTCCGCTGCCACCACGGCACTGCGATAGGTCTCCGCCGCTTCCAAGACCGGGATGCACGTTTCCAAGTCGGCCGCCGCTGGCGGCGCCACTGCGGACGCAACTAAGCCAGCACCATCGCGATCCGGCTCACCGCCCGCCGCCGCTGGCGCCGCCATTGCGGCCGCGACTAAGCCGATTGCCATAGCCCAACCCATCACGATCGGTCGGTTCATCGCCCTGTTCCCGTGTCCGTCGCCGCGTGAGATCTTACCGACTATACTCGTACAAGTTCAGTGGAGTCCAGTCTCCTGGCACTGAAGTAAGGTTCATTATAAACTGGTCATCGTGGTGTGGCTGTGGAGGTAATTGCGATGGCGCGTGGTACCGGCCGGCCGATGGCGGCCCTTGTTTTGAGCGATGAGGAACGGTGTTATCTCGAAGGTCAGGTTCGCCGGCACCGGGTCGCGCGCTCCTTGTCGGATCGCTGCAGCATGATCCTGCGCTGCGCCGACGGGCTGAGCAACAAGGCGGTGGCGGCCGAGATCGGCGTGCACGAGCGCACCGTCGGCAAGTGGCGGCGGCGCTTCCTCAAGGAGCGCATCGAGGGGCTTTCGGACGAACCCCGGCCGGGACGCCCACGGACCATCGGGGACGAGAAGGTGGCCGAGGTCGTCGAGCGGACGCTCAGCGCAACGCCGGCGGACGCCACTCGTTGGTCGCTGCGCTCGATGGCCAGCGAGACCGGGCTGTCGCACACGACGATCTGGCGCATCTGGGGCGCCTTCGGCTTGCAGCCGCACCGCGCGGAGACCTTCAAGCTCTCCAGCGATCCGCACTTCGTGGACAAGGTCCGCGACATCGTAGGCCTCTATCTGTCGCCACCGGACCGCGCGCTGGTGCTCTGTGTCGACGAGAAGAGCCATATCCAGGCGCTCGACCGGACACAGCCGGTCCTGCCGATGCTGCCGGGTATCCCTGAGCGGCGGACGCACGATTACAAGCGCAACGGCACGACCTCGCTGTTCGCCGCCCTCGATGTCGCCACCGGCTTTGTCACCGGCAAGTGCTACAAGCGCCACCGGGCCAGGGAGTTCCTCGACTTCCTGAAGGAGATCGACCGCTGTGTCCCAGACGGGCCGGACATCCACATCGTCATGGACAACTACGCCACCCACAAGACTGCGGGGGTCAAGGCTTGGCTGGCGCGGCGGCCGCACTGGCATGTCCACTTCACGCCGGCGTCTACGTCGTGGATCAATCAGGTCGAGCGCTGGTTCGCCGAACTGACGCGCAAGCAGCTGCAGCGCGGCGTGCACCGCTCGACCCGCCAGCTCGAAGCCGACATCCGCGCCTTCATCGAAAAGCACAACGAAAACCCCAGACCCTTCAAGTGGACCAAATCCGCCGACGATATCCTCGCCGCCGTCAAGCGCTTCTATCTTCGGGTCGAACAAAACTTAGGCCACGAACTTTAGATTCAGGTGACTAGGGGGAAGGCGCCTGCGGCCCGGAAGGAGCCGCGGGCTCAGATCTCCCTGCGGCCGAGCTGGACGCGAAGCCGGTCCACATTCCGCTTCACGCCCCGCATGTGGGGGTTGTGGATCAGCGCCCGCTCGAACGCCGTGAGCGCGTCCTCTCCGTTGCCCAGTGCAAGGTGGCAGAGGCCGAGACCCGAGAGGGCGCCGAAGTGGCGCGGCTCGCGCGCGAGCGTTTCGCCGATGTCGGCGATCGAGCCCTCATAGTCGCCCATCAGGTAGCGCAGGGTCGCGCGGCGGTTCCAGCCCTCGGAGAGGTCCGGCCGGCGCGCGATGACGCCGTTGAGGAGCGCGTAAGACCGATTGTAGCGACCCGTGGAGAGCGCGATGTCGCCCGCGCGGAGCATCTGGTCCATCTCTTCCGAGCCCGTGCTGAACCAGAGCTGCCAGATGCGCGCCTCGATCTCGCTGACCCGCTGCGGGTTCTGGGCGGTCTTGAGGTCGCGGAAGAGGCCGTCGAGCGCCGGGTCGTTCTGATCGGCCGGCGCCGGCGCCGGCGCGGCGGCGCCAAGTGCGAGCAGCAGCGCGAGAGCGAGCGCAGGCAATCGTCGCAGTCGTCGTTGCGCCCGTGGTTGCGGTCGTCGCAGTCTCGGACGGCGGTCCCAGGAGACCATGCGCAAGCCTAGCCCGGACTTCTCACCAGAGTCACGGTCTGCGTCGCGCGGGACGCGCGCAGAGCGCACGATGCGTCCAGGCGTTCGATCCGCTAGGAGCGGGCCGAAAAGCGTAGCGGGGACTACGGTTGAGGCCCGCGACGCTGCGGGCGGACGCCTGGGCGCGACCCGAAGGGCGGCGCTTTCCGGCCGACAGCGGGCGTCAAGCCGCTTGCCCGATGCCCCGCATCGCGCTGCGCGGCTTTCCTACTCTGTCGGCCGGAATGCGCCGCGCAGACCATGACCCTGGTGAGAAGTCCGGGCTAGCCCCGTTGCGCCCGCCGCGCCACCTGTCTTCGTCTTTCCCGCAGGGCCGACACGTTATCGCAGGGCCGATGTCGCAGGGCCGATTGTCCGCACGGATCGGCGCGCACTATAGTGACGGCCGTCAGCGTCCCTCAGGCGGGCGCCGCGGGCGGACGGGAGGCCAGCCATGGCGGTCAGCGCCGCACAATTCGAGGTCGGCCAGGTCGTGCATCACCGCAGGTTCGGCTACCGCGGCGTGGTGTTCGATGTCGATCCCTGTTTTCAGGGCACCGACGCGTGGTACGAGCAGGTCGCGCGCTCGCGCCCGCCGAAGGACCGGCCCTGGTATCACGTCCTGGTCCACGACGCGGACCACACCACCTATGTCGCCGAGCGCCATCTGGAAGCCGATGCCGACGGCGGCCCGGTCCAGCACCGGCTGCTGGGCCACCTGTTCGGCGGCTTCGAGAAGGGCCGCTACCGCACCGCGCGGACCGTCAATTGAGACCCCGACGGGGTATTGCTGCAGCGCAACAATTCGTTCACATTGGCGTTGAGCTTGCTACAATGGACACTTGCTGCGGCGCAGCATAGCGCGCCGGGCCTCGCCAGGGAGGCAGTGAGATGCCCGAGCACAGCCCGGTGCGGCGCCTGACCGTCCGCGACATCGCCCGCGCCAAGGGCGGCGACCCGATCGTGAGCCTCACCGCCTACACGGCGCCCGTCGCGCGCATCGTCGACGAGGCCTGCGATGTCATCCTGGTGGGCGATTCGCTCGGCATGGTGCTCTACGGGATGGAGTCGACGGTCGGCGTCACGGTCGACATGATGGTCGCCCACGGCCGCGCGGTGGTGCGCGCCACCGGGCGGGCCTGCATCGTCGTCGACCTGCCCTTCGGCGCCTACGAGCAGTCGCCGGCCCAGGCCTTCGCCAGCGCCGCGCGCGTCATGGCGGAGACCGGCTGCACCGCGGTCAAGCTCGAAGGCGGGCAGGAGATGGCGGAGACGATCGCCTTCCTCACGGCGCGCGGCGTGCCCGTGCTGGGCCATGTCGGTCTGATGCCGCAATCGGTCAACGCGGCAGGCGGGTTCCGGGTCCAGGGCAAGACCGAAGAGAGCGCGCGCCGCATCCTCGCCGACGCGCGGGCGGTCGAAGCCGCCGGCGCCTTCGGTGTCGTGATCGAGAACACGGTCGAGTGCCTGTCGCGCACGCTGACGCAGGAGCTCGCGGTGCCCACCATCGGCATCGGCGCCTCGCCGGCCTGCGACGGCCAGATCCTCGTCACCGAGGACATCGTGGGTCTCGCCGGCGCCTTCACGCCCCGCTTCGTCAAGCGCTACGGCGCCCTCGGCGAGGGGCTGGCGCAGGCCGTGCGGGACTATGCGGCGGACGTGCGCGCCCGGCGCTTTCCCGGACCCGAGCACACGGCCGGCGCGGCGCCCCGCACGGAATCGGGAGGCTGAGCGCCATTTTGCGGCGTGAGCCGGGCGATCGCCCATGGCTCGGCAGCGCATCGCGAGGGAATCCCGCCCAGGCCGCGGGCGGTCGATGATGAAGCTGGCAGTTCTCGACAGCGTCGCCGCGCTGCGTGAGGCCGTCGCCGCCTGGCGCGCGGAGGGCCTGACGGTCGCCCTCGTCCCCACCATGGGGGCGCTGCACGAGGGCCACATGGCGCTGGTCCGCGCCGCACGCGCGCAGGCTGCGCGCACGGTGGTGAGCATCTTCGTCAACCCTGCCCAGTTCGCGCCCGGCGAAGATTTCCTGCTCTATCCGCGCAACCCGGCGGACGATCTCGCCAGGCTGGCCGAGGCCGGGGTCGAGGCGCTGTTCATGCCGCCGGCGGAGGCCGTCTACCCGCCGGGCTTCGCGACCGCGGTGCGGGTCGACGGCGTCACCGTCGGGCTGGAATCCGCCGCCCGCCCCCACTTCTTCGCCGGGGTCGCCACCGTCGTCACCAAGCTCCTGCTCCAGTGCCTGCCGGACGTGGCGCTCTTCGGCGAGAAGGACTATCAGCAGCTCGCCACCGTGCGCCGCCTGGTCGCCGATCTCGACATCCCGTGCCGCATCGAGGCGGTCCCCACCGTGCGCGCGGCCGACGGTCTCGCGCTGTCTTCGCGCAACGCCTATCTCTCGGCAGAGGAGCGCCGGGCGGCACCGGCTCTCTTCCGGGTGCTGAGCGGGATGGCGGCGGCCCTCGCCGAGGGCGCGCGGTCGGCCGACGAGGTCGTGCGCGGCAGCGCCGCCCTCAGGGCCGCGGGCTTCGGCCGCGTCGACTACCTCGCGGTCTGCGATGCCGGAACGCTCGCGCCGGTCGCGCGGGTCTCGGACCCGGCCCGGGTGCTCGCCGCCGCATGGCTCGGCGAGACGCGGCTCATCGACAATGTGCCGGTGAACCCCGCCGGCTGAGGTCTCTCGGGCCGGGGCAGGCGGAGCAGCGCAGGCGGCGCAGGGCCGGACGCGGCGGGCGCGGCGGGCGCGCCGGGGGTCAGTGGGCGTCCCCGGATTCCGCGTCGGCGCCGCCGGGATCCGCGTCGGTGCCTTCGCGCCGGCGCGCGTCGAAAAGCAGCGTCTTCGCTGACCAGAAGATACCGAGCGACAGGACGAGGGTGGCGAACGCGACCAGCAGCGGCAGTCCAAGGTCCCAGGGCATGGGTTGCGAAGCCCCCCGTTGGCGATCCTGCCGCGCTGCATAGCCAAGCGCCCGCGCCCCGTCAAGGGAGCGGCGTCTTCGGTCGTGTCTCGGCGACCTTCCATAAGAGGATATTATGAAGACACGAAGAAAACGGTATTGGTCGTTATTCCGTGGAAGCGGCAGCATTGGGCAGGTTCGATACGGTTCCTGCCATGGCCGTCGGGGTGCCGTGGCCGGAAGGGGCGGAAACGGAGTCCTCCCTATCCGTGGTTCCCGCCCCGCCGCCGCCGGCGCCGGCCGTTTCCGGCGCCGGCGGTTAGCCCGCTACTCCACCTTGGACGGTCCCTGTCGCACGAGCGTCGTGCCGAAGCCGCGGCCCCTGACGATGGCGTCCTCGCCGAATCGTTCGCGCACCGCGTCGAGCGCGCTCTCGACCTTGTCGTCGGCCGGCGTGCCGCCGCCGAAGAGGTCGCCCTGGACGACGGCGCCGGCCCGGCCGGCCTCGACCAGGGCATGGGCGCCGATGCCGATCAGGCGGAAGGCGCGGCCGTCGGCCTCGCGGGCGAGCAGGGGCGCGGCCGCCCGGAACATCTCGTCGGCCGACTGCGTCGGGGCGTTCAGACGCCGGGCGCGGGTGACGATGCGAAAGTCGGCGGTCTTGAGCTTGAGCGTGACGCCGCCGGCGGCGAGGCCGGCCTTCTTCATGCGCCGCGCCACCGTCTCGGCGAGCCGCCACAGGACGGGGCGCAGCGTGTCCGGGTCGGAGAGGTCCTCGTCGAGAGTGATCTCCGAGGAGATGCTCTTGGCCTCGCGCTCGGGCTCGACCGGGCGCTCGTCCTCGCCGCGCGCGCACAGATGGAGCCGCCTGCCGATCTTGCCGTAGCGGGCGACGAGCGTGGCCTCGTCGAAGCGGGCGAGCGCGCCGATGCGCGTGATGCCGTCTTGCGCGAGGCGCCGCTGCATGGCCGCACCCACGCCCCAGAGCAGGCCGACCGGCCTGCCGGCGAGGAAGGCGCGGGCCTCGGCCCGGCCGATCACGGCGAAGCCGCGCGGCTTGTCCAGGTCGGACGCGATCTTGGCCAGGAACTTGTTGTAGCTGAGGCCGATGGAGACGGTGATGGAGAGCGCGTCCTCCACCCGGCGCGCGAGTGCCGCCAGCGTCCGGGCCGGACTCGCGCGGTGCAGGGACCCGGTGCCCGAGAGGTCCATGAACGCCTCGTCGATGGAGAGCGGCTCCACCAGGGGCGTGAGCGCCAGCATCATCGCCCGGACCTCGCGGCCGACGGCGGCGTACTTCTTCATGTCGGGCTTGATCACGACCGCATCGGGGCAGGCCTCGATGGCCTTGAACATGGGCATCGCGGAATGGACGCCGTAGGTGCGGGCGGTGTAGCAGCAGGCGGCGACCACGCCCCGGTGGCGGCCGCCGACGATCACGGGGCGATCGCGAATCTCCGGCCGGTCGCGCTTCTCGATGGCGGCGTAGAAGGCGTCGCAGTCGAGATGGGCGATGGCGAGGGTGTGAAGCTCCCCATGGCGCAGGACGCGCGCCGAGCCGCAGGCCGGGCAGGGGCCGGCAGAGGCGTGCGGCCGGTGGCCGCAGTCGCGGCAGAGCGTGTCCACCGGGCGATCATAGGACTCGATGCGGAGCGTGCGAAGGCGCATCGGCAGCCGTCCATGCGACCCGGCCCGGCGACCCGACCCGGCGCCCTGGCCCCGCCCCCTCCCGAGGGGCTATTCGAAGCCGCAGGCCGCCGCTTCCCTTCCGATCGACGCCCAGCGGCCGTCGCGCTCTCCGAAGCAGCCGTCCCGCCACGCGCCCTCGTAGGTCGTGCCGTCGCTCTGGACGTAGGTCCCTTGGCCGTGCGGCCTGCCGTCGCGCCAGTTGCCGTCGTAGCGCTCGCCGCTGCTGTCGGTGAAGGTCCCGCGACCGTGCTGCTTGCCGTCGCGAAGCTCGCCCTCGTAGTGGAAGCCGTTGGACCAGTCCAGGACCCCGCTTCCGTGCATCCTGCCGGCCTGCATGGTGCCGTCATAGACCCCTTCGCCGCCGCGAAAGACCAGCCGCCCCGCACCCGATGCCTTGCCGTCCACGCAGTCGCCGGACCAGGTGAAGGGCTCGTACTCCCGGTTGCCGTAGTTCCACACTTGGCAAGGCTGGTTCTCGGCGATGGACCAGTCGGGGCCGGAAGGCTTCCGGGAGGGAGTCGCCACTGCTGCCGTCTCCTCCTCCCTTGCCTGGGTTGTCCCCTCCCCTTCCGTCTTCACCGTCCTCAACAGCGGCCCGTAGATGAATGCCGAGCCGCCCCGGAACTCCACGCGCACCCAGTCGCGCCCCCTGACCTCGCCGGTCACGCGCACCTCGTCGCCCCTCATTACGGTGCCCGCGATGTCGTAGTCGGGGCTGGGGCCCGTCCTGACGTTGGCGGCCTCGGTTGCCCTGGCCATGCGGTCGACCGGCTTGACCCGGTAGCGGTCGGCCGGCGGGCCCTCCTGCGTCGGCCATTCGTCCAGCGCGCCCGCGCGGTCGTCCGGGCCGGGGTCGTCGGTGCCGCACTTGCCGCGCTCCAGCGTGAAATGCACCACGCATGCTTTCGCCTGCCTCTCGAAGGTCGGCAGGCAGTCGGAAAAGCGCTCGTTTCCGGCGTCGGACGCGAAATCGACATTCGCCCGGCACAAGGCGATCTTGCGGTCGATGGTGCCCAGGCACTGTTGCCGCTGCGCGGGAAGGTCCGCGTAGGACACGCCGTCGATGTCACCGAACTTCGGCTTGAGGATCTGCCCGTCGGGAGTCTCGCAGCCGAAGGGGAAGCCCCGGATGTGCGTCTCCGCCGCCTCGGCGCCCGACCAGAGCGTCATCGCGGCAAGCGCCGCCGCCGCCGCCGCAAGTACCCTCACACCGTCGCGGCGCACAATGTCCTGCACGTGACCCCGCTTCGATCGCAGCGTGCCAAGGGTGGGTACAGTCATGCGCCGATTATAGTACAGATGGCGTCGGCTTCGCGTCTCCCCCGAGGAGCACCCCCCAGGTGCACCCAGAGGTGCGCGACGGTCCGAACGACCCGCACCCGGTGCGCTGCGCGCCCCGCCCGGCCGGCAGCCGGGTTGGCCCCTAACGCCGCCGGGCGGCGAAGGCCGACAGGCGCTCTGCAACGAAGCGGATCGAGTCCTCCGTCGTCCTGCGGCTGATGATGCCGAGGCGCACGGCCTCGGGCTCGCCGGGCCTGAGCGCCTCGGGCCAGGCGAGCACGCCCTCGCCGCGCAGGTAGGCGACCGCATCGGCCGCGCCGAAGGCGCCCGCGCGCATCGCCGGGTGAACGGCGCAGACGACCGGCAGCGGCGTCCGGTTGACGATCTCCCACCCCGCCTCGCGCAGGCTGCGGCGCAGCGCATCGCCGAGCGCCGCCTCCCCGTCGATCCTGCGCGCGAGCGCCGCCGGCCGGAGAATCGCCGTCAGCACCCGGAGCCCGGAATTGGCGCGCGAGCCCTGCAGCGACAGGGAGGAGAACGCGTGCCGCTCCACCGCCCGGCCCGAGACGTTGAACGCGCGCTCCACCGCCTCCCGGCTGCGGCAGAGGAACATGCCGCAGCCGCCCGCCCCGAGCGGCACCAGCGTCTTGTGCGGATCGAAGATGATCGAATCGGCGGCGTCGAGGCCGGCGAGGCAGGCCTCGCGCAGGCGGGGCGAGAACGCGGCGACGCCGCCCCACGGCGCATCGACGTGGAACCAGGCGCCGTGCCGGCGGCAGACCGCGCCGATCCCAGCCAGCGGATCGACGATACCCGACGGCGTGGCGCCGACCGAGCCGACGACGAGGAAGGGCAGGAACGCGCCGGAGGCCGCGTCCGCCGCCATCGCGTCCGCGAGCGCGTCCACGTCCATGCGCAGGTCCGGGCCGACCGGCACGGTGCGCACCGATGCGGTGCCGATCAGGTTGCGCGCGTTCTTCTCGATCGACACATGGGTCTGCGGCGAGACATAGACCGCCGGCCGCACGTTGAGCGGCAGGCAGCCGTGGCGCCAGTACTCGTAAGCGACCTCCCGCCCGGCCTCGTCCCGGCAGAGCGCGGGGTCGTAGGCGCGGCAGCGCGGGTTGCGCTGCGAAAGCCGGTCGGTCAGGGCGACGACCATGGCGGTGTGGTTCGCCTCGGTGCCGCACGCGGTGAAGTGGCCGGCCCCGCGCGCAGGATCGATGCCGAAGACGTCCAGGATCAGATCGACGGCGAATTGCTCGAAGGCGGCGGAGGCGGGGTGCTGGTCCCGCACCGCGACGTTCGCCCCGCGCCGGTTGGTCTCGTCCATGGCGGTGACGGAGGCCGCATCCGCGTCGATGCAGAAATAGCCCATGTTCAGCGGGCTGCCGACATCGCTGTCGTAAAGGTCCGACAGGCGGCGGAAGACCTGCATGAGGCGGTCGACCGGGACGTCGCCGCTGCCGGGGTCGAGGCTCTCGCGCACGCGCGCGTAGATCGCCTCGAAGGCCGGGGCATCCCGGGTCGCGGGCGTTTGCATCATGGCAGGGGCTCCGGAGCAGCGGGCTGCCGTCCGGCGAGGCGCGGTCGCCCCACCGTAGCGGCGAAGACTAGAGGTGAAGTTCGAGTTTGACATTTTCCATCGTACAATCAATATAGTCATGTCAACTATGCAGTCATCCATGACAAAGTGATCGAAACGAGCGGTCAGACAGAGCCGAAATGAGCGATCAGACAGAAAAGCCCGGTTCGGACAGTGATTTGTTGCGCATGACTACCGATGTGGTCACGGCATACGTGGGCAATAATACAGTCGCCCCGTCGGAGCTTGCGGAAGTCATTCGCACGGTGCACGCCTCCTTGCGGCAGGCACAGTCCGGCGGCGACGGCGCGGCGGCGCCGCCCAAGCCCGCCGTTCCCATCAAGAAGTCGATCACGCCCGACTACCTGATCTGCCTCGAGGACGGCCGCGAGCTGAAGATGCTCAAGCGGCATCTGCGCACGACCTACAACATGACTCCGGACGAATACCGGGCGAAATGGGGGCTGGATCCCGATTACCCGATGGTCGCACCCAATTACGCCCGCAGGCGCTCGGAGTTCGCGAAGCAGATCGGCCTCGGCCAGAAGCGGAGGAAGGCGGACCCCGCCGAAGGCGAAGGCGCGTCGCCCGAGAGCGGCGTCGCGGCGTCCACGGAAGGCGGCGCCACCTATTAGAGGCCGTTCGGGGGCCGTTCCGGGTCCGCGCGCGGCGGCTTAGCCCGACGCATCCTCCCTGCGGCCGGTCATGGTCACGAGAAAGAGGCCGGCGAACATCAGGACGACCGCGCCCCAGATCCACGCCGACGGCGCGTCGCCGAAGAACCACATGCCGAAGCCCATGCCGGACAGCGTCGCGATATAGTTGACCGTCGAGAAGATCACCGGGCCGGCGCGCCGGATCACCTCGAACACCAGGTAGAACGACACGCAGTTGTTGGCCATCGCGGCGATGGTCGCGCCGTGGCCGATGCCGAAGGCGCCGCCGAAGGCCCACCACTCCCCGGTCGCGGCCATCACGATCAGCACGTAGCCGGCGGACGCCAGCATCATCCCCGCTGCGAGCGGCAGCGAGCCCGTCGCCTGCGGGCGCCAGCGCGCGACCAGCACCGCGTTGACCGCGTAGGAGAGCGAGGGCAGGAGGCCGAGCGCCACCCAGCCGGCCATGCCAGGCGCCGGCAGGCTCGCCTGCGGCAGCAGCACCACGAGGATGCCGGCGAGGCCCAGCAGGATTCCGCCGAAGCGGAGCGGGTGGAAGCGGTCCTGCCTCAGCGCCAGCGCCAGCACGTAGATCATCACAGGCACCAGCGAAAGCCCCAGCGTGAGCAGGCTCGCCGGCACCTTGGGCGCGAGATAGGCCAGCAGCATGTAGGGGAAGGAGAGGTTCAGCGCCCCGGCCGTGAGGAACATGCGCACGTGTGGAAAATCGAATGGCGGCAGGCGGCGCAGCACGGCGGCCATGAGCAGGAGCGCGGCGCCGCCGCCGAGCGACTGCCAGAACACATAGGGCGCGAAGGGCACGCCGCCGTCCATCGCGAAGCGGTTGAGCGAGATCGCGAGCGCGAAGGAGACGCCGAGGGCGAAGAGCATCCCGATGGTGATCGGGCCCGGCCGTGCGGCGGGTCCGGGCGTCTCCGCGGCGGGCGGATCGACGGGCATGGGCTGAGCCTCTCAACGGTCGCGGCGTCGCCGCCGGGTCTGGGCGGGCGGTCCGGGGCGGGCTTGGTGCGGCCTGGCCCCGGATGCTAGAACGGCGCATCGTCCAGGAGGGAATCATGGGCCAATCCGCCGCGGCCGCCAAGGCCGCCAAGGCCGCACCGCCGCGCACGAAGGCGCTCTTCCAGTGGGACGACCCGTTCCTGCTCGACGATCAGCTCGCCGAGGATGAGCGGCTGGTGCGGGACAGCACCCGCGCCTACGCCCGGGAGAAGCTGCTGCCGCGCATCGTCGAGGCGAACCGGCACGAGCGCTTCGACCGCGAGATCATGCACGAGATGGGCGCCCTCGGCCTGCTGGGCTCGACCATTCGCGGCCATGGCTGCGCCGGCGTCAACCATGTCTGCTACGGCCTCGCCGCGCGGGAGGTGGAGGCGGTCGATTCCGGCTACCGCTCCGCCATGAGCGTGCAGTCGAGCCTGGTGATGTATCCCATCGACGCCTACGGCAGCGAGGCGCAGAAGCGGACCTGGCTGGCGCGGCTGGCGAGCGGCGAGGCGGTCGGCTGCTTCGGGCTGACCGAGCCCGATTCCGGCTCCGACCCCGGCAGCATGGTAGCCCGCGCGCGTAACGTCGACGGCGGCTTCCTCGTCTCCGGCGCCAAGACCTGGATCTCCAACGCGCCGATCGCCGATGTCTTCGTGGTCTGGGCCAAGAACGACGAGGGCACGATTCGCGGCTATCTGCTGGAGAAGGGCATGACGGGCCTCGCGGCGCCGAAGATCGAGGGCAAGTTCTCCCTGCGCGCGTCGCTGACGGGCATGATCCAGATGGACGAGGTGTTCGTGCCGGCGGAGAACGAGCTGCCCGGCGCGAGCGGGCTCTCCGGCCCCTTTCGCTGCCTCAACCGGGCCCGCTACGGCATCGGCTGGGGGGCGCTCGGCGCGGCCGAGTTCTGCTGGCGGGCTGCGCGCGACTACACGCTGGAGCGCCGGCAGTTCGGCCGGCCGCTGGCGGCCAACCAGCTCGTCCAGAAGAAGCTCGCCGACATGCAGACCGAGATCGCCATCGGCCTGCAGGCGTGCCTGCGCGTCGGCCGGCTCTTCGACGAGGGGCGTGCGGCGCCCGAGATGATCTCGCTGATCAAGCGCAACTCCTGCGGCAAGGCGATCGAGATCGCGCGCACCGCCCGCGACATGCACGGCGGCAACGGCATCAGCGACGAGTATCATGTGATCCGCCACGTCATGAACCTGGAGGCGGTCAACACCTACGAGGGCACGCACGACATCCACGCCCTGATCCTCGGCCGGGCGCAGACCGGCATCCAGGCCTTCGCCTGACCATGGCGCGGCGCGGCGCGGGGAGGGGCGCCGGGCTCCTGCTCGGCGCGATTGCCGACGACCTCACCGGCGCCACCGACCTCTGCAACACGCTGGTGGCGGGAGGCATGCGCACGGTCCAGGCGATCGGCACGCCGCGCGCCGGCGCCGCAGTGCCCGACGCCGATGCCGTGGTGGTGGCGCTCAAGTCGCGGACTGTGCCGCCGGCGAAGGCGGTGCGCGACTCTCGCGCGGCGCTCGCCTGGCTGCGTCGGGGCGGCGCCCGCCAGGTCCTCTTCAAGTACTGCTCGACCTTCGATTCGACGCCGCGCGGCAATATCGGGCCGGTCGCCGACGCGTTGCTCGACGATCTCGGCGATCCCGGCGGGGGCCTCACCATCGCCTGCCCCGCCTTCCCGACCAACGGGCGGACCGTCTACAAGGGCCACCTCTTCGTCGGCGACGTGCTGCTCGAGAACTCAGGGATGCGCGACCATCCGCTCACGCCGATGCGCGAGTCCGATCTCGTGGCGGTGCTCGCCGCCCAGACGCCGCACAAGGTGGGGCTGGTCGAGCACGCGACCGTGCGCCGGGGCGCCGGCGCGATCCGCCAGGCGCTGGGCGCACTGCGCGGCGCCGGCGTGCGCCACGCCGTCGTCGATGCCATCGCCGACAGGGACCTGGCGGCAATCGGCCGGGCCTCGGCCGACCTGCCGCTGCTGACCGGCGGCTCCGGCGTCGCCCTGGGGCTGCCGGCGAACTTCAGGGAGCAGGGGTTGCTGGCCGCGGCCGGCGAGGCGGCGGCGCTGCCGGCCGCATCGGGACACGCGGCGGTGCTCGCCGGGAGCTGCGCGCCGGCGACGCTCGGGCAGATCGAGCGGATGGCGGCGTCCTGCCCGTCATTCTTCGTCGATGCCGAGGCGCTCGCGCAACGCCGGCGGGTCGCGGCGGTGGCGCTGGCCTGGGCGCGTCCGCGCCTCGCCGAAGGGCCGGTGCTGATCTACGCCAGCGCCGCGCCGGCGCGGGTCGGGCGGATACAGAAGAGGCTCGGCGCCGGGAAGGCCGGCGCGATGATCGAGCGCTGCCTCGCGCGCATCGCGCGGGGCCTGGTCGATGCCGGCGTCGGCCGCCTGGTGGTGGCCGGCGGCGAGACGGCGGGGGCGGTGGTGGGCGCATTGGGCGTCCGAGCGCTGCGTATCGGGGCCGAGATCGACCCCGGCGTGCCCTGGACCATGAGCGTCGGCGCGCCGCGCCTGCATCTCGCGCTCAAGTCCGGCAATTTCGGCGGGCCCGACTTCTTCACGCGCGCCTTCGCCGTCCTCCCATGAGCGAGGCCGCGCTGCGCGAGCGCATCGTCCGCCACGGCGAATCGCTCTTCGCACGCGGCTATGGCTGCGGCGCGTCGGGCAATATCAGCGTGCTGCTGGACGACGGCCTCCTGGTCACGCCGACCGATTCCTGCCTCGGCCGGCTGGACCCGCAACGGATCGCCAGGCTCGGGCCCGACGGCAGCCATCTCTCCGGCGATGCACCGTCCAAGGAGGCCTTCCTTCACCGCGCCATGTACCGCGCCCGGCCGGAGGCGCGCGCCATCGTGCATCTGCACAGCACCTTCTCGGTGGCCGTCTCCTGCCTCGCCGACGTGGACCCGGCGGACGCGTTGCCGCCGCTCACCGCCTACTACGTGATGCGCGTGGGCCGGCTGCCGCTGATCCCCTACCACCGGCCCGGCGACCGGGCGCTCGCCGATGCGGTGGAAAGCGCCGCAGCCGACCACCACGCCCTGCTGCTGGCCAATCACGGCCCGGTGGTGGCGGCGAAGGCGCTGGATGCGGCGGTCTACGCGGCCGAAGAGCTGGAGGAGACGGCGAAGCTGCACCTGCTGCTGCAGGGCGCGCCGGTGCGGCTGCTGACGGAAGCTCAGGTCGCCGAGCTGAGAGAGGCGTTCCCCACCTGAGCCGGGGCGCGGCGGGCGCTGCGCCGGCCGGCGAAAGCCGCTTATTTATCGTATAAAATGAATAAGTTACGCGAAATCGGGTCCGTTTTGCAATTTTTTGTTTTCGCCACTGGCCACGACCCCGGCCGGACATCCGGGTCAGGCGGCCTCGCTCTCCTCCTCGACCTCGACGTCGTCGCCCGGCACGGGGCCCGAATCCTTGCCCTTCTCGTCCTCGTCCCGGTCGACCAGCTCGATGATCGCCATGGGCGCGGCGTCGCCGTAGCGGAAGCCGGCCTTCAGCACGCGGGTGTAGCCGCCCGGACGCTCGGCATAGCGGGGGCCGAGAGTGTCGAACAGCTTGCGCACGACCGTCTCGTCGGTGAGGTAGCCCAGTGCGCGCCGGCGCGCGTGGAGGCCGCCGCGCTTGCCGAGCGTGATCATGCGCTCGACGACACTGCGCAACTCCTTCGCCTTCGGCAAGGTGGTCTCGATCTGCTCGTGCTTGAGCAGCGCCGTCGCCATGTTGCGGAACATCGCGCGGCGATGGCTGGAGGTGCGGTTCAGCTTGCGTCGGCCATGTCGATGGCGCATGGCGTCTCTCCCTGCGGCGTGCGGCGTGCGGCGAGCGGCGTGCGGCGAGCCTTGGGGGCCGGTCCGGCGCCTAGTAGGGCTCGTCCAGCCGCTTGGCCAGCTCCTCGATGTTCTCGGGCGGCCAGTCGGCGAGCTCCATGCCGAGATAGAGGCCCATGCCGGAGAGCACGTCCTTGATCTCGTTGAGCGACTTGCGTCCGAAATTGGGCGTCCGCAGCATTTCGGCTTCGGAATGCTGCACCAGGTCGCCGATATAGATGATGTTGTCGTTCTTGAGGCAGTTGGCCGAGCGGACCGAGAGCTCCAGCTCGTCGACCTTGCGCAGCAGGTTCGGGTTGAACTCGGGCTCGACCGCCTCCTCGGGCCGCGGCAGCTCGCGCGGCTCGTCGAAGTTGATGAAGAGCTGAAGCTGATCCTGGAGGATGCGCGCGGCGAGCGCCACGGAGTCCTCCGGCGAGACGGTGCCGTTGGTCTCGACCCGCATCGTCAGCTTGTCGAAGTCGGTCACCTGGCCGACGCGGGTGTTCTCGACCTTGTAGGCGACCTTGCGCACCGGGCTGTAGAGAGCGTCGACCGGGACCAGCCCGATGGGCGCATCCTCGGGCCGGTTCTGCGCGGCGGCGACGTAGCCCTTGCCGGTCTCGACCGTGAACTCCACGTCCATCCGGGCGTTCTCGTCGAGGGTGCAGATCACCACGCTCGGGTCGACGATCTCGATGCCGTGGCCCGCCTGGATCTGCGCCGCAGTGATCTCGCCCGGCCCGGTCGCGCTCAGCGTCATCCGCCTGGGCCCGTCGCCGTGCATGCGGAGCGCCAGCAGCTTGACGTTGAGCACGATGTCGGTGATGTCCTCGCGCACCCCCTGGAGCGACGAGAATTCGTGCAGCACGCCGTTGATCTGCATCGACGTGACCGCAGCCCCCTGCAGCGACGACAGCAGGATGCGCCTGAGCGAGTTGCCCAGCGTCAGCCCGAAGCCGCGCTCCAGCGGCTCCGCGACGATGCGGGCATGGCGGGTGCCGTCGCCCTCGGGCGTCACGGTGAGATTGGACGGCCTGATGAGTTCCTGCCAGTTCTTCTTCATGACGCAGACTGTCCCGTGTGATGAGTTGTTCGCCAGCCGGATGGACGATGCGGCGCGCGGCGGCGCGCCGTAACGCTGCCGTCAGACGCGCCGCCGTTTCGGCGGCCGGCAGCCATTGTGCGGGATCGGCGTGACATCGCGGATCGCGGTGATCACGAAGCCCGCGCTCTGCAGCGCACGCAGCGCCGATTCACGCCCCGACCCCGGCCCCCTGACCTCGACCTCGAGGGACTTGACGCCGTGCTCGGCAGCCTTGCGCCCGGCGTCTTCGGCCGCCATCTGGGCGGCGTAGGGGGTCGATTTGCGCGAGCCGCGAAAGCCCATGCTGCCGGCGGACGACCAGGCGATCGCGTTGCCCTGGACGTCGGTGATGGTGATCATCGTGCTGTTGAAGGTGGCGCTGACATGAGCGATGCCGGAGGAGATGTTCTTCCGCTCCCGGCGCCGCGTGCGCGTCGGCTTCGCCATGCTCGCTGCCCTCTACTTCTTCCTGCCCGCGATGGGGCGCGCCGGCCCCTTGCGCGTGCGTGCGTTGGTGTGGGTGCGCTGGCCGCGCACCGGCAGGCCGCGCCTGTGCCGCAGCCCCCGATAGGTGCCGAGGTCCATCAGGCGCTTGATGTTCATCGCGACCTCGCGGCGCAGATCCCCCTCCACCATGTAGTCGCGGTCGATCACCTCGCGGATGCGGATGACTTCGGCGTCGCTCAGCTGGCTGACGCGCTTTTCGGGCGGCAGCCCGACCGTCTCGCGAATCTGGCGGGCCTTGGTGCGCCCGATACCGTGGATGTAGGTCAGCGAAATCTCGACCCGCTTGTTGGTCGGGATGTTGACGCCGGCGATGCGCGCCACGTTCGGGCCTCCTCATAGGGGAAAGGCGCGCGGCGTTACCCACGCCGCGCACCTCCAACGGCGTCTGACTACCACCGCGCCCACGCCCGAGTCAACGGCGCTTCGCGTCACGACGCCTCGCGTTCACGACGGATGGATCTCGGGATAGATCTCGCGGCGCAGGGCGTCGGCGATGGAGCCCACCACCGGGCCGAGCAGCCGGCGCTGCGCCGGATCGGGCACGCTCTCCCGGGCCGCGGCCTCGAGGCCGGCCAGTTGCGGCGGAACGGGCCGGCCGGTGATGTCGAGGGCGCGGAGCGCGATCGGCACGAGACTGGCGAGCGCCATGTCCAGACAACGGCCGGCGCGATCCTGCTTGGACCATGCCATGAAGACCGGGCTCGCCACGTCGTTCTGGCCGTAACCGCCGGATTCGCTGCCGGGGAGCAGCGTGGCCTGGGCGTAGAGACGGGCTTCCTCCTCGTAGCCGGTCTGGGCCATGGGCAGGCTTCCCAGGTAGGCGGGCTCGCCATCGCCGCCGGCTTCGGGAGCGGCCAGATAATCGGGAAGCAACGAGACGGCGCCGTCCTGAAGTTTTGCCCCGTGGCGTTCGGCAAGAACGCAGAGATTGGCACATGCGGCGGTGAGCGCGTCCATGGCAAGCACCGCGTGGGGGTTGTGGTAGCCGCCGTTCGATATGAAACGGCCGAAGGGGCGATCCTCGCCGCTATCGTCGATCCATACCGGGTTGTCGGTCACGGCCTGGAGCGATTCCGCCGCGACCTCGGCGGCGAGCGACGCTGCGCGCCGGGCCTGGCCCAGCATGCGCGGAAGGATGCGGTAGCTGACAGGCGCCTGATAGGGGCGCCGCTCCCCGCCGTGACCGTCTCCCACCAGGTCGCGGAGACGCTCGAGCGCCCAGCGGTCGTGGGGGTTGTTCCAGTAGTCGCCGAGCGCGGCGTCGAGATGGTCGAGCGGCGCGTTGAAGGCCTCGAAAGACAGCGCGAAGACCCGTGCCGCCAGGTCGAGACGCTTGCCGGCGACGAGCGCGGCATCGGTGACCAGGCCTGCGGCCGACGGCGACCCGTTGACCAGGCACATCACATCCTTGATCGCGGGCTTCGCCTTCTCCGCCAGGCCGATGAACAGGTGGCTCAACGACAGGATCTCGCCGGCGCCGCCCTGGCCCTTGGCCGGGACCACGGGCATCGGCTCCCCGTCCAGCATGGCAGCGACACCCTGGGCGATCGCCGGCGATACCGCCGCGTGGCCTTCCACGAAGTTGGCCAGCCGCGCCAGGACGATGGCGCGGACCACGCGTTCCGGCAGCGGATCGCCCCATGATGCCGCAATGCGTGACGGCGACATGGCGGCCCAGCGCTCGCGTTGCTCGGGCGTGAGCTTCATTCGGGCGAGCTTGCCGGGACCCGTCGTCACGCCGTAGATCGTGACCTCCGGGTCATGGTCGAGAACGCGTTCCAGCCGATCCCGGCCCTTCGCCATGGCCGCGAGCGCCCTGGCCCCGAGCGCGACGCCTTCGCCCTCCCAGGCCACACGCCTGGCGCTTTCCAGCGTGAGGTCGGCGCGGGTTTCCACGAGTACCGTCATGATCCCTTCCCTGTTCGGCGAATTGCACGACTCTTCGGGGACGGTCGCCGCCCCATGCCGCTTGCCGCACGGCGGCCGACGATCCGGACCGGTCGAATCCCGGACATTATCAGGTTCCCCGGTCGCCCGTATGGACATCGGTGTGTGGGTGCGGCTGTGCGGAACGACCGCGAAGAATAGCGCCCCGTATCTCCGCAATAAACGCGGAGATACGCTTGCCGGTGCGGCGAATAGGGGCTATATTCATCGCATGTTGCGCGGAGAAAATAGCCCCTATATCTGGCAACGCCCCGAATGGCCACGCGTCCGGCAGGATTCGGCCCGGCTCGCCGAACCCCTCGCGCGCGTGCGCCACGCCCAGGGGAAACTGCTTGGCCGCATGGAGGCGCTGGGTTTCGAGATGCGCAGCGAGGCCACGTTGCGCACGCTCACCGAGGATGTCGTGAAGACGAGCGAGATCGAAGGCGAAATCCTCGCCCCCGACCGGGTGCGCTCGTCGATCGCAAGCCGCCTCGGCCTGGATGCCGGCGCACTGCCGGCGGCGGATCGCAGCGTCGACGGCGTCGTCGAGATGACGCTCGACGCCACCCGGAACTACGCGGCATCCCTGACCGAAGAACGGCTGTTCTCCTGGCACGCCGCCCTGTTTCCCACCGGATACAGCGGCATGCGCCGGATCCGCGTCGGCCGCTGGCGCGACGACACGGACGGGCCGATGCAGGTCGTCTCGGGCCCCATCGGCCGCCAGCGCGTCCACTATGAAGCGCCGCCGGCCGCGCGCCTCGGGGACGAGATATCCGCATTCCTGGAGTGGTTCGAAGACACGCCATCCATGGACCCGGTGCTTGCCGCCGGCCTGGCCCATCTCCGCTTCGTCTCGGTCCACCCCTTCGACGACGGCAACGGGCGCATCGCGCGGGCGATCGCGGACATGGCGCTGGCCCGCTCCGAAGGGAGCCCCGAGCGCTTCTACAGCATGTCCGCCCAGATTCGCCTGGAGCGCAACCACTACTACGACATCCTCGAGGCCGCCCAGAAAGGCGGCCTGGACATCACCGACTGGCAGGTCTGGTTTCTCGAATGCCTGGGGCGTGCGATCGGAAGCGCCCGGCACACTCTCGCCACCGTCCTGGCGAAGGCAAGTTTTTGGGAGGCCCATGCCGCCGACATGCTCAACCGGCGCCAGGTGAAAATCCTGAATCGTCTTCTTGACGGTTTCGAGGGCAAGCTCACCTCGTCGAAATGGGCAACGATGAACCGCTGCTCCCAGGACACCGCGAACAGGGACATCCGCGATCTCATCGAACGCGGCATCCTCGTTCGCGGCCCGGCCGGCGGCCGCAGCACCAGCTACGATCTGGTCGCCCCGCGCACCTGACGAAAGGCAACCCGATGAAGGACCGTGTCGTCCTGATCGCCAATGTGGAACATTTCGTGGGCCGGCCCGTCGCGGCCGCGCTCGCCGCCCAGGGGGCGACGGTGGCCGGGTCGGCGCGCGGTCTCCGGCGTGGCGCCTCCGGTGTGGCGCCTCCGGCGTGGCGCCTCCGGCGTTGCAGCGGGGCGGGGCGGCTGACTAAGGTGGTGCCATGACCGCCGAGCCGGCCGCAGGCGGGATCGGCCGCGCCTGCGTGCATGGCGGATCGTCTGCCGGACGCGAGCCATGAGCGACGATGCACTCTCCTACCTCTCGGCAACAGAGGCGGCCGCTCTCGTCCGTGACGGCGCGCTGTCGCCCGTCGCGCTGGTGACGAACGCGCTCGCGCGCATCGAGGAGGTCAACCCGACGCTCAACTGCTTCTGCTTCACCTACCCGCAGGAAGCCGTCGAGCAGGCAAGGGAGGCTGAGCGGGCGATTGCGGCAGGTGACGAGGCGGGCCCGCTGCACGGGGTGCCGATCGCCATCAAGGACCTCACCCCCACCAAGGGCAAGACGACGACCTTCGGCTCCTTTGCCTATCGGGACTGGGTACCCGAGTACGACGCGCTCGTGGTGGAGCGTCTGCGCTCTGCGGGCGCCATCATGGTGGGCAAGACGACCACGCCCGAGTTCGCCTTTTCCAGCCTTACGGACAGCCCGTTGTGGGGGATCACCCGCAATCCGTGGAACCCGGATCACACGCCGGGCGGATCGTCGGGCGGCTCCGCGGCCGCCGTGGTCAGCGAATGCGTGCCGCTCGCGGAAGGCTCGGATGCCGGCGGCTCGGTGCGGATTCCCGCCTCTCACAGCGGCTGCGTGGGACTGAAGCCGAGCTCCGGCCGGATCCCCTTCGAATTCTTGCCGACCCAGTACGACTACATGTGCTGCCACGGCCCCCTCTCGCGGACCGTGGCCGATGCCGCGCTGTTCCTGAAGCTGTGCCAGGGGCCGGACGAGCGCGATCTCAACACGCTCTCGCCGCCTCTCCCGGTCGATGTTCCGCCGCCGAGCGACCTTCGCGGCATGCGCCTCGCGCTCTCGATCGACCTCGGCTACTACCGCGTCGATGCGGATGTGGAGGCGAACACCCGCGCCGCCGCCGCCGCGCTGGAGCAGGCGGGCGCCGCCATCGAGCCCGTCGAGCTCGGCTGGACCAAGGCGTTCAACGAGGCATGGTGGGCCTATTGGGGCGTGTTCGAGGCCACGCATTTCGGCCACCATCTCGAGCGCTGGAGGGACAAGATGCATCCCTCCGTCGTCGCGTCCATCGAGGAGGCCCGGACGATGAGCGCGGTGGACCTGATGAAGACGGAGACGGTCTACACCGAGGCCTGGAAGGCGCTCCGCCCCATCCTCGAGCGCTGCGACGCCCTGCTGTGCCCGACCGAATCGATCCCGGCACCCACGGTCGACTATGACGAGCTCGGCTCCATGACCGACGACGCCGACGGCCGCCACCTGGGCATGGACATGACCATGCAGTTCAACGCGCTCAAGCTCCCCGCGCTCTCGGTTCCCTCGGGGTTTTCCGCGCAGGGGCTGCCCACGGGCCTGCAGATCGTCGGCCGCCGCTTCGACGACCTGACGGTGCTCCGCATCGGTGCCGCGCTGGAGGAGGTGCGGCCGTGGCGTCAACACCGGCCGACGCTGTAAGGGCCGCCGCGCAGCCGGCATCGCGCGAATCCGCCGATCAGAGGCTCCGCCCGGACTCGTCGATCGGGATATTGTTGGCGGAGAGATCGAGCACGCTCTGCAGCCCGTCGGGGGCGAATTCCCAGTGCTCGTTGCCATATGTCCGGTACCACCGGCCGGTGTCGCGGTGGCGCCACTCGCTGACGAAGCGCGCCGAAATGCGGTCGCCTGTGAAGCTCCAGAGTTCCTTCCTGAGCCGATAGCGCTCCTGAAGCGGCCAGCGCGCGCGCAGGAAGGGCGCGATATTGTCCCGCCCTTCGACGAACGCATCGCGGTAGCGCCAGCGCGTATCCGGCGTGCAGGTCGGCGGGATCTCTTCGGCGATCCTGCGATTCCAGGCCTCCTCGAAAGCCTGAACGATGGCACGGGCATCGCCCTCGTCGAAGGGCGGCGCGACGGGAGCGGCAGTCACGGCGATCTCCCTCCGGCGCGTCCTATTCGGTCGGCAGCCGAAAGCCCATGTCGCGCTTGCCGCTCACGTCGTAGATCTCCGCCGCGTAGTGGGTGATGTCACCGCGGATGTTGGCCGCGCCGAGCGCCGCGACGAGGGTGTCCATGTAGGGATGTGTGAAGTGCGCGTCGAGCGCGGCCTGATCGTCCCAGACCTCGAAGATGATGGCCCGGTTGGGCGCGGTGACGTCGATGGCCCAGTCATAGATCCGGGCGCCGGGTTCCTTGCGCGAATTCTCGATGGCATCGAGGATCTCTCCCTCGATGCGGTCGAACCCGCCGGGCACGAACTCGAAGACGACGGCGACGATCAGCATGCGGCGCTCTCCTCACCCCTGTGTCCGTGAGCATTGTCGCACATCGGGGAGCGCGTCGCGCGTCCACGCGCGCAGGCGCACGATGCGCGTTCACGCGCGCAGGCGCACGATGCGCGTCCACGCGCGCAGGCGCACGATGCGCGTCCACGCGCGCAGGCGCACGATGCTGACCGGCCTTGCGTCCGGGGCGCGGACGACGCAGATATCCGGCCAGCCATGCTGACCCTTCGCAACATCGCCTGCCGCGTCGACGGGCGCCCTCTCTTCGCAGGCGTGAACGCACAGATCGGCGCCCGCCAGAGGCTCGGGCTGGTGGGACGCAACGGTTGCGGCAAGACGACCCTGCTCCGCCTCGTCGCCGGCCGGATCGAGCCGGATGAGGGCGCGATCGTCCGCGCCCGCGGCCTCTCCGTGCGGCTGGTCGATCAGGAGGTGCCGGGCGGCCCGGAGACGCCGCGCGCCGCCGTGCTTGCGGCGCACGAGGAACGCGCGGCCCTGATCGCCGAGGCCGATGGCGCCGACGGCACACGCCGCGCCGCGATCGAAGCCCGGCTCGCGGAGATCGGCGCGCACGCGGCACCGGCGCGGGCCGCGCGCCTGCTCGCCGGCCTCGGCATCGACGAAGCGATGCAGCAGGTGCCGCTCGCTGCCCTCTCCGGCGGCTGGCGCATGCGGGTCGCGCTCGCCGCCGCGCTCTTCGTCGAGCCCGACCTGCTGCTGCTCGACGAGCCGACGAACCACCTCGATCTCGAGGCGGCTGCATGGCTGGAGGCCCATCTGAAGCGCTATCCGCGGGCGCTCGTCGTGGTGAGCCACGACCGCACCCTGCTCGATGCCGTGCCGGACGGCATCCTCCACATGGCGGGCCGAACCCTCTCCCTCTACCCCGGCAACTACACGCGCTTCGCGAAGGCCCATGCCGAGAGCGCCGCCGCGGCACGCGCGGGCCAGGCGCGCATCGATGCGAAGCGGCGCGCGCTCCAGGGCTTCGTCGACCGCTTCCGCTACAACGCGAGCAAGGCACGGCAGGCGCAAAGCCGCGTCAAGGCGCTCGCGAAGCTCGCCGACCTGCCGGTTGCGGCCGATCAGCGCACCGCGGACCTGACCTTCCCCGAGCCCGCCGGGCTGGCGCCGCCGCTGCTGAGCCTGGCGGACGCGGCCGTCGGCTACGCGCCGGGCCGTCCCGTGCTGAGCGGCCTGAATCTCCGCATCGACCCCGGCGAACGGGTGGCCCTGCTCGGCGCGAACGGCAACGGCAAGTCCACCTTCGCCAGGTTGCTGGCGGACCTGCTGCCGCCGGAACGCGGCACCGTGACCCGCGCACGCAGGCTGGCCGTGGGCTATTTCGCACAGCATCAGATCGATACGCTGGAGCCGGCGGGCACGGCGTTCAGCCACCTTGCGCGCCTCATGCCCGACGCCGCGCCCGATCGCGTCCGCGCCCGGCTCGGCGCCTTCGGCTTCGGCCGGGAGAAGGCGGACGTGGCGGTCGCCGCGCTCTCGGGCGGGGAGAAGGCGCGGCTCAATCTTGCGCTCGTCTCGAGCCGGACGCCGCAATTGCTGGTGCTCGACGAGCCGACCAACCATCTCGATATCCAGAGCCGCTGCGCGCTGGTCGATGCGCTTCAGGTCTATGGCGGCGCGGTCGTCCTGATCACGCACGACATGCATCTCGTCGAGCTCGTGGCCGACCGGCTGTGGCTCGTGCAGGACGGCACGGTGCGGGCCTATGACGGCGATCTCGCCGACTATCGCGCCGAGATTCTCGGTGGCGGTGGCGGTGGCGGCGGCGCCGCTGCGGGAGGGACGGAGGGCGATCCCCGTCCCTCTCACAATCGCAGGGCCGCGCGGCAGGCGGCCGCCGCTGTCCGCGCCAGGCGCAAGCCCCTCAAGGATGCCGTGGCTGCGGCGGAGAAGCGGATCGCGGGCGCGCAGGATGCGCAGCGGCGCCTCCAGGCGGCGCTCGCCGCGGCAGCCCGGGACGACGATGCCGCACGGATCGCCGCCCTGGGCAGGGAGCTGGCGGCCGCGAAACGGGCAGAGACCGCCGCCGAGAGCGACTGGCTCGCCGCGGCCGAGGCGCTCGAACGGGCCGGGCTAGTGAAGTGTCCCGGAAATGCGCACGAATAGCGTTTTCCTCTCATCGTCATGCCCGGACTTGTTCCGGGCATCTCGTCGCGCAGGACGCAACCGGGGAGCCCTCGTGGATGGCCGGGACAAGCCCGGCCATGACGTGAAGGGAACGCTGGTATTATTCGTCATGAGTTCCGGGACACGACACTAGTGTCATGACCGACAAGTTCGCTGCTGCCTCAGAAGCGGTGCCGGACGCCGATCTCGAGGAAGTGGATCAGCAGGTCGGTCTCCGCCCTCGTCGAGGCGCTGTCGTTGCCGCCGGTGAACTGCAGGCCGTTCACGGCCTGCAGGCGGTAGCCGAACTGGAGCGTGACGGTGTCCGTCAGTGCGTAGCCGAAGCCCGCGCCAGCCTGATAGGCTAACACCGTATCGGTCGCGGAGGGTTCTGGCACCTCGACATCGAGACCCGCGAAGGCAGCGCCAGCTTGCTGTTGTTGTTGTTGTGGGAGTCCGGCCACGTAGGTGCCCACTCTCGCGGCGATCTCGTCTTTCACCGCGTTGGTATCGAACTTCAGGTCGCCCTAATCGATGCGGACGAGGCCGATGCCACCGCCGATATAGGGCGTCAGGGCGTCGCCGATATCGAAGTCGTACCAGACGTTCACCATGCCGCCCAACTGGTCGACCGAGCCCGACACCGGGACGTCCACTTCCCCAGGAAGGTCGAAGGGTAAGTCCAGCCCAGACAGGCTCAATTGGGTATTGGTCAGCTTGCTGACCTTGGCCCGGGCATAGAAGAGCTCGCCCTCGACGCGGATGCCGGAATCGAAATGGTAGCCGATCATGCCGCCGAGCTTGAACCCCGTGTCGTGCTCCGACTTGATCGCAGAGTTCAGGCTGGGTGCTCCTTGACCTCGCCCGAAGGTCGTCGTGTTGGTCGTCTCCGAATCGTCGATGAACATGAGCGGCACGGTGCCGCCGATGTACCAGTTGGTCTCCTGTGCCTGCGCGCCCGATGCCCCGCCTAGCGCCAGACAGCCGGCGGCGACCGCGGCGGAAATCATTCGCGATCCCATATTGAATTGACTCATGGTCTGTCCTCCCCTGACGGCGCCCTTTGTTGCTCCGAGCCTATTTCGGGGCGTGGCGTTGTGCAAACCGACGCCCTGTGGGTGGGACAGGCGCTTGCATCGTGCAGGGGCGGCGGATAGGGTGGCGCGCGCCGGGCGGCGGGGTCCGTCCGGGCCGGCTTGCGAGAGGAGGACGGCGCATGGCGCGTGTGACGGTCGAGGATTGCGTTCGGATGGTGCCGAACCGCTTCGAGCTCGTGCTGCTCGCGGCGCAGCGCGCCCGCGACATCCGCTCGGGCGCCGAGCTCGCGGTCGAACAGGACAACGACAAGAACGCCGTGATCGCGCTGCGCGAGATCGCCGAGGAGGCGATCGATCTGGAAACACTGCGCTACGAGCTCGAGAACGGGCGGGAAACCGACAGCGAATTCGACGAGCCGGACGAAGACGCCATGGCGGTGCTGGCGGCCGAAGCCGCCTGGGCCGGCGTCACCAGCCCGACGCCGCCCGAAGAAGAGGCCAAGGCGAACGACGGCGGGGACGACCCATCCGAAGAGCCGGAGACCGGGGCGGACGCAGAGGAGTAGCGCCGGCCGGCGGCGCAACGGGCGCGGCCACGCCGGCGAGCGCACCCCCGCCCCCGCGCGAGGCTTGCGCCGGCAGCGGCCGGGCGCATCGGCGGCAGTGATCCGGCAGTACGAACTCGTCGAGCGCGTCAAGAGCTACGAGCCCGGCGCGGACGAGGCTCTGCTGAACCGCGCCTACGTCTTCTCGATGAAGGCGCACGGCGCGCAGACCCGTGCCAGCGGCGACCCTTACTTCGCCCATCCCATCGAGGTCGCCGGCATCCTGACCGAGCTCAAGCTCGACAGCACGTCGATCGCGACCGCGCTGCTCCACGACACCGTCGAGGACACGGTCGCCACCATCGAGGAGATCGGCGACCTCTTCGGCGAGGAGACGGCGCGCCTCGTCGATGGCGTGACCAAGATGAGCCGGCTGGAGCTGCAGTCGGACCAGGCGCGCCAGGCCGAGAACCTGCGCAAGTTCCTGCTCGCCATGTCGGAGGACATCCGCGTCCTCCTCGTCAAGCTCGCCGACCGGCTGCACAACATGCGCACGCTCCACCACGTGCCCGACGCGGAGAAGCGGCAGCGGATCGCCAAGGAGACCATGGAGATCTACGCGCCGCTCGCCGAGCGCATCGGCCTGCAGGCCTTCAAGGCGGAACTCGAGGACCTCGCCTTCGCCGAGCTCAACCCCGACGGCTACCGCTCCATGATGGCGCGGCTCGATTCCCTGCGCGATCAGGCCGGCGGCATGGTCGAGCGGGTCACCGAGTCCCTGACGGCCACCTTGCGCAAGCAGCGGCTCCGCGTGGCCGTCTCGGGCCGCGAAAAGCGCCCCTATTCCATCTGGCAGAAGATGCAGCGCAAGAAGCTCGCCTTCGAGCAGCTGACCGACATCGTCGGCTTTCGCGTCGTCACCGACGCGGAGGAGGAGTGCTACCGGGCGCTCGGCATCGTGCACCGCGCCTATCCGATGGTGCCGGGGCGCTTCAAGGACTATATCAGCACGCCCAAGCCCAACGGCTACAGCTCGCTGCATACCACGGTGATCGGGCCCGAGCAGCGACGCATCGAGATCCAGATACGCACCCGCGACATGCACGAGGAGGCCGAGTACGGCGTCGCCGCCCACTGGCTGTTCAAGCAGTCGGGCGACGTCCGCGACCGCCGCCAGCAGCGCTGGCTGCGCCCGCTGCTCGAAATTCTCGACAAGGCCGCCGGGCCCGAGGAGCTGCTCGAGCACACCAAGCTCGAAATGTTCCAGGACGAGGTGTTCTGCTTCTCGCCGCGCGGCGCCCTGATCACGCTCCCGCGCGGCGCGACCCCGGTCGACTTCGCCTATGCGGTGCACACCGATGTCGGCGACACCACGGTCGGCGCCAAGGTCAACGGGCGCATGGTGCCGCTCTGGACCCAGCTGGAGAACGGCGATCAGGTCGAGATTCTGCGCTCGCGCGTACCCCAGCCGCAGCCGGCCTGGGAGAGCTTCGTCGTCACCGGCAGGGCGCGCGCCTGCATCCGCCGCTTCACCCGGGCGAAGAAGCGCGAGCAGTTCGTCGCCCTCGGCCGGGCCGTTGCCGAAAAGCTGTTCCGCGAGGCGGGCGCGGACTATTCGGAGGCGCTTCTGGAGGGCGCGCTCGCGCGGCTCAAGCAGCGCAGCGTGAGCGACCTGCTGGCGGCCCTCGGGAGCGGCGAACTCACCAGCGGCGCGGTCGCCGACAGCCTCTTCCCCGCCCGCAGGCTCCAGGGCATTGCCCGCCGCGCGCTCTCGGTGGCGCGCGGCCGGCGCGGCACCAAGGCCGGCGACGTGGGCATCCCCGTGCGCGGCCTGATCCCGGGCATGGCGGTGCATCTGGCCGATTGCTGCACCCCGCTCCCCGGCGAGCGCATCGTCGGCATCGTCACAACCGGCAAGGGGGCGACGATCCACACCATCGACTGCGACACGCTGGAGAGTTTTGGCGACACGCCCGAGCGCTGGCTCGACCTCGCCTGGGAGGCGGACGCCGAGGAGCAGGGGGTCCATGTCGGCCGCCTCAGCCTGGTGGTCGCCAACGAGACCGGCAGCCTGAGCAAGCTGACCACGGCGATCGCCACGAACATGGGGAACATCAGCAACCTCAAGATCACCAGCCGCTCGCTCGATTTCTTCGAGATGCTGGTCGATGTGGAGGTCAAGGACGTGCGCCACCTCGGCAATATCGTGGCTGCGCTCCGGGCGATCACGGCGGTGAGCAGCGTCGAGCGCGAGCGGACGCGCCACTGATCCGGGCGGGAGCGCTACCCCCGCTCTCGGCTGCAAATTGATAAATCGGGGCTGCGGACGTATCATCCGCAACCGCTGCCGGACGCCGGCGCCGGGCGAAGAGGGAGGGAGACGGGTTGTCTCAGGCACGCCAGACGGGTCTCACGGAGCGGAACGCCGAGCCGCCGAACGCCGTGCTCACCGACCGCGAGACCGGGAGCACCGTCGAATTGCCCGTCCTCGAGGGCACGATCGGCCCGTCGGTCATCGACATCCGCGCGCTCTACGCCGGCACGGGCAAATTCTCCTACGACCCCGGCTACACGGCGACCGGCTCGTGCACGTCGAGGATCACCTATATCGACGGCGAAGAGGGCGTGCTGCTGCACCGCGGCTACCCCATCGACCAACTGGCCGAGCACAGCGACTTTCTCGAAGTCGCCTATCTGCTGCTCTATGGCGAGCTGCCGAACGCAGGCGAGAAGGACCGCTTCGTCAACACCATCACCCACCACACGATGGTGCACGAGCAGATCAACTATCTCTATCGCGGCTTCCGGCGCGACGCCCACCCGATGGCGGTGATGATCGGCGTGGTGGGGGCGCTCGCCGCCTTCTATCACGACACCACCGACATCGACGATTCGAAGCAGCGCATGATCGCCTCGCACCGCTTGATCGCGAAGATGCCGACCTTCGCGGCGATGGCGTACAAGTACAGCATCGGCCAGCCCTTCGTTTATCCGCGCAACGACCTCACCTACGCCGAGAACTTCCTGCACATGATGTTCGCGGTGCCGTGCGAGGACTATCAGATCAACCCGATCCACGCGCGCGCCATGGACCGCCTCCTGATCCTCCACGCCGACCACGAGCAGAACGCCTCGACGTCGACGGTCCGGCTCGCCGGCTCCTCCGGCGCCAACCCCTATGCCTGCATCGCTGCCGGCATCGCGACGCTCTGGGGCCCCGCCCATGGCGGCGCCAACGAGGCGGTCCTCCAGATGCTCGAAGAGATCGGCACGGTGGACAACATCTCCGCCTTCATCGCCCGGGCGAAGGACAAGGACGACCAGTTCCGGCTGATGGGCTTCGGCCACCGGGTCTACAAGAACTACGACCCGCGCGCGACGGTGATGCGGGCGACCTGTCACGAGGTCCTCGACGATCTCGGCGTCAGCGACGAGTTGCTCAGGATCGCCATGGAGCTGGAGCGGATCGCGCTGGAGGACGCGTATTTCGTCGAGCGCAAGCTCTACCCCAACGTGGACTTCTATTCGGGGCTCATCCTGCAGGCGCTGGGCATCCCCACGCACCTCTTCACGGTGATCTTCGCGCTGGCGCGCACCGCCGGGTGGATCGCCCAGTGGAACGAGATGATCGAGGACCCGGAGCAGAAGATCGGCCGGCCGCGCCAGCTCTACACCGGCCCGGCGCCGCGGCCCTTCCTCGCTCTGCGGGACCGACCTTAGTCGGGCCGGGCATACGCCTGAGAGCGTGGCGTCCCCAGGGGGACTCGAACCCCCGTTTCCGGCGTGAGAGGCCGGTGTCCTAGGCCACTAGACGATGGGGACGCGGCTTCTCGGAGATACCTCAGAAAAGCCGCAAACTCAACAGCGCCGGAAGTGCCGACTGTCAGGCGATCACCCTATCTGTACAGCCGGACGTCCTAAGCAGCCAACGCCCATTGCGCTGGGCGTTGCCTGGCCGATGACTTTTCCCGCCTCGCCGCCTTGAGCTTGAATATCATCTCCTGCCGGTGGTGAATCTCATCTTCGAGATCGGCAATCCGCTTCAGCAGGTCTCGAAGACTATCGCTGCTGTCAGTGTTGACCTGCTCCATGTAGAGACGCCTCAACAGAGCGTCCGTTGATCTCGACATACTGTTCTTGTCCGTCTCCCACCTGTGAACGGTCTGTTCTTTCACGCCCACAAGGTGCGCCAGCGTCGCTTGGGACAGCATCATCTCCCGCCGCAGAAACTTGACGTCCTTCCCGCTTAGCTCCCTCGCTTGGCCACACAGATGCGTCCCGATCGCCTGGTGGAGCATGTCGACATTCTCGATGGCAACGCTCGTCCCCCGAGCCGACTTGAAGCGCTTGAACCCGTTCACAAGATAAACGTCGTCCAACCCACACTCCCGATAGTGATATTTCTTTCCATCCATCTGTCTCCCTCCGTTCATCGACCCCTTACCAAGCGGTAATGCACACCACATGGTCTGCACATACCGCCAAAGTCACTGCGACTCTGCGACCGGCTACTCTCCGAACCATCCTGATCCGCCAATCCCCGTATTCATCGAGGGAGGGGACTCCGATGCCTCTCCCGTGACGGAGAACCTCCAGAATCGACCTCATGTCGATATCCCGCTCGATCATGTTCTCTTGGAAATGCGGTTCGTCCATCCTGACATTCAGGCTGTCCGCCGCGGAGAGCTCGTGAACGTGCCGCACCAGCTGCGCGATTGTCGGGCGTGCCTGACCCATCTTGGGGAATGGGATGATGGAGGCGCCTGTCACATCCTACCAATATGATAGGTTGCTTCCGCCCGTCAAGCGACGCAAGACGAAATTCGTGCGGGCGTCTATGGCACCCTGCGGGATATGCAGTGTATCGTCGGGCTGGTTGATGCGTGGGTGCCGAAGTCCGAGCGGCGAACCGAAAATTGCGTTATCACCAGAAGTCAGCAACACCCTACACCGCTCCAGCGGCGAGACTGCGCGCGGTCTCGATCAGCGCGTCGACCTCGTGCTCGTCGGTGTCGTGCCGGGTGACGAGGCGGATCGTGGTCGCCGCGGGATCGGTCTCCGGCCAGCGGTAGAAGAGGACGCCGGCGGCGGCCAGCCCGTCGATCACGGAGGCGGGCAGGGTGACGAAGACCTCGTTGGCCTCGACCGGCGCCGCCAGCGCGGCTCCCGGCACCGCCTGCAGGCCGGCCGCCAGCCGGCCCGCCTGACGGTTCGCCCGCTGCGCCAGCCCGAGCCAGAGGTCGTCGGCGACGTAGGCCGCAAGCTGGGCGGAAACGAAGCGCATCTTGGAGAGGAGCTGGCCCGCCCGCTTGTGGCGGAAGGCCAGTTGCGCGGCCCGGCCCGGATCGAAGAGCACGATCGCCTCGGCCGCCAGCGCGCCGTTCTTGGTCGCGCCGAAGGAGAGCGCATCGACGCCGGCCCGCCAGGTGAGCGCCGCCGGGCGCGCCCCACCTGCCGCGACCGCATTGCCGAAGCGGGCGCCGTCCATATGGACCGCGAGGCCGTGGCGGCGCGCGATCCCGGTCAGCGCCGCCAGCTCGTCCGGCGTGTAGACCTGGCCCATCTCGGTCGGCTGGGTGAGGCTGAGGCAGGCCGGCTGCGACCAGTGCACCTCGCCTGCGCCGGCGGCGGCGAGCGTGGCCTCCAGCGCCGTGGGCCGGATCTTGCCGAAGCGCTCGTCCACGCCCGTCACCTTGGCGCCGCCGGTCATGAACTCGGGCGCGCCGCATTCGTCGTTCTCGACATGGGCGCCACGGGCCGCATAGATCACGCCCCAGGGCGGGGTGAGGGCGGCGAGCGCGAGCGCGTTCGCCGCAGTCCCGGTCACCGCCGGGAAGACCAGTACAGGCGTCTCGAACAAGGCCGAGAACGCCGGCTCCAGACCCTCGGTCCAGGGGTCGCCGCCATAGGGCGTGGCGCTGGTGCGTGCCGCCTCGACCACGGCGTCGACGATCTCGGGCGCGGCCGAGGCCACGTTGTCGCTGCGAAAATCCATCGTTTCCCCGTCCTCTCCCGGCCTATGGCGCCGGCGCCGCCCCGCCGAGATCGAGCCCGAGCGGCAGGAAGGCCGTGCCGTCGTCCGCCGGCCGCCAGGCCATGGTCGTGCCGGCCCTGCCCCCGTCGGCGCCCTCGTCGACGGCGGTGATGAGCCAGACCATCGCCGGCTCGAATATCATGGCGATGTCGCTTGCGGAGGGCTCGGCGCTGCCGCCGGGATGGGAGTGGTAGACGCCGACGACCGAGTCCGGGCCGTCCCTGAGCGCGCGCTCCAGCCTGAGCCTGAGCCTGGGATCGACCTCGAAGCGCCTGGCGCGAGGCGGCGCGGCGACATTGGCGCTCGCCTCCACCGCGCTGACGCGGCAGGTGCCGTCGGGCGCGCGCTGCCCGACCAGGAGCCCGCAGGCTTCCTCGGGATAGGCCGCCTCCGCCGCCCGCTCGATCGCCCGCAATTGCGCTGCCGTCAGGCGGACCGACGCGACGCTCACGGCGCGCCCTCAAGCCCGACCTCGGCGATCGTGCTGCCGTCGCGCAGGTCGAGGATGACGATCCTCTCGCCGGCCTCCGGCACGGCGACCACCAGAATCAGGCGATGGTCCGCCGCCGTCATCCGCCGCACCTGCGCGCCCGCAGGCAGGCCCAGGTCGCCGGGCGCGGGAGGCGCGGCCGTGCCTGCGGCCGTGTCCGTGGGCGTGGTCTCCACGCCCGCCTCGCCGCCGTCCTTGCCGAGCTCGGCCAGGTCGTTGCTCTTCTCGACGAGCTTGATCCCGATCACGACGAGGCCGGCCGCGATCATCACCCCGAGAACGATGACGATGATCTTCAGATAGGTGATCATGGCCCGTACCGGATATGAGCACCGCCGCAAAAACGCACGCAGCGACGCACCGCCGCTTCACCGTCGCCCGGTCGCACGACCGCGCGCGGCTCGACCGGCTTCTGGCGGACCACGTGCCGGCGCTCTCCCGCTCGCGGCTCAGGACCTTGATCGAGACCGGCCGGGTTTCGATCGCGGACGAGACGATAACGGAGCCCGGATACCGGGTCAAACCGGGCCAGACGGTGACGCTCGTCATCCCGCCGCCTGCGGACGCGGCGCCTCAGGCGCAGGCCATCCCGCTCGCGGTCGCCTATGAGGACGAGCATCTGATCGTGGTGGACAAGCCCGCCGGGCTGGTCGTCCACCCGGCGCCGGGCAACCCCGACCGCACCCTGGTCAACGCGCTCGTCGCCCATTGCGGCGCTGGCCTCTCAGGCATCGGCGGGGTGCGGCGGCCCGGCATCGTCCACCGCCTCGACAAGGACACCAGCGGCCTCCTGGTCGCGGCCAAGAACGACACCGCGCACCGCGGGCTCTCGGCGCAGTTCGAGACGAGGCGGCTGAGCCGGACCTATCGGGCGGTCGTCTGGGGGACGCCCAGGCCGGCGGAGGGGCGCATCGCCGGCGCCATCGGCCGCGATCCCCGCAACCGCAAGCGCATGGCGGTGCGCCGGAGCGGCGGCAAGCCTGCGCTCACGCTCTATCGTGTGGTACAATCGCTGGATGCGCTCTGGAGCCTCGTCGAATGCCGGCTCGAGACCGGGCGCACCCACCAGATCAGGGTCCACATGGCGCACAGCGGCCACCCGCTCGCGGGCGATGCGCTCTACGGCGGCGCGAGGCGACGGCGGCTCGACGAGCGCACGCGCCTCGCGCTCGCTCTCTGCCCGCGCCAGGCGCTTCATGCCGCCGCACTGGGCTTCGTCCATCCGGTGAGCGGCGCTGCGCTGGCCTTCGAGAGCCCGCTGCCGGCGGACATGCGCGCGCTCGTCGAGGCGCTGTCCGGCGCCGGCACCATAAGCGGAACGAAGCCCTGATATAACCGGAATTGCCTTGAAAACGCCCCATTTACACGCCATGTCTTGTCATGGCACCGAAGGGCCGGAGAGGCCCGCCCGGAGCAGGGTAGTCACGGAGAGGAGGGATGGAACCATGACAGCGCGCGCCGTCCCGATACCGGCGACCATGGATGGGGGTGGCATCTCCCGCTACCTCCGCGAAATTCGTCAGTTCCCGCTCCTCGCGCCCGAGGAGGAGTTCATGCTGGCCAAGCGCTGGCGCGAGCACGACGACGCCGAAGCGGCGCATCGGCTCGTGACCAGCCACCTGCGCCTGGTGGCCAAGATCGCGATGGGCTATCGCGGCTACGGGCTGCCGGTGGGTGAGTTGATCTCCGAGGGCAATATCGGCCTCATGCAGGCGGTCAAGCGCTTCGATCCCGACCGCGGCTTCCGCCTCGCGACCTATGCCATGTGGTGGATCCGCGCCTCGATGCAGGAATACATCCTGCACTCCTGGTCGCTGGTGAAGATGGGCACCACGGCCGCGCAGAAGAAGCTCTTCTTCAACCTGCGCAAGCTGAAAGGGGAGATCGAGGCGATCGACGACGGCGATCTGACGCCGGAGCAGGTCGACCATATCGCCACCGCGCTGAACGTCCCGACCAGCGACGTGATCTCCATGAACCGGCGGATGCTCGGCCCCGACCACTCGCTCAACGCGCCTGTCCGCGAGGAAGGCGGCGGCGAGTGGCAGGACTGGCTGGAGGACCCCGGCGAGAGCCAGGAGAGCGGCGTTCTCGAAGCGAACGAGCTGGACCATCGGCGCCGGCTCTTCAAGGACTCGCTCGGGGTGCTCACCGACCGCGAGCAGCACATCCTGGCCGAGCGGCGGCTCAAGGAGGAGCCGTCCACGCTGGAGCAGCTGAGCAAGGAGTACGGCGTCTCGCGCGAGCGTATCCGCCAGATCGAGGACCGCGCCTTCAAGAAGCTGCAGAAGGCGATGCGCGCAGCCCACCGCCGCCAGCACGAGGAGGCGCAGGCGCAGGCGCACGCCTAGACAGACCTGCCCGCCTCAGCGCCCCATCCCGTAATACTCCCGGTTGGGACGCATATCGATGGCGGCGGCAAGCCGGTTGGTCATGTTGTAGAAGCCCGCGACCTCGGCGATATCGAAAATGTCGGCATCGCCGAAGCCCGCCTTGCGCAGCACCGCACGGTCGGCGGCGCCCACGGACTCGGGCCTCTCGCTGAGCTTCCAGGCGAAATCCAGCATCGCGCGCCGGCGGCGGTCGAGCGGCGCCGCGCGGTAGTTGGCGACGAGCTGGTCGCCGAGCGCCGCATCGCCCGAGAGGACGCGGACCTGCGCCCCGTGGGCCACCAGACAGTAGTGGCAGTGGTTCACGCAGGAGACCACCACCGCGATCATCTCGCGCTCCAGCACGCTGAGCCCGGACTCGCCCAGCATCAGCTCGTTGTTGTAGCGGCGGAAGGGCTCGAACTTGCGCGGCCTGAGCGTGTACGAGCGGAGCACGTTCGGCACGAAGCCGATCTTCTCCACACAGCGCGCGAAGACCGCGCGGATCTCGGGCGGGTTCCTGCGCTGATCGGGAAGGCGCAGCGCATGGACGCGCTCCGCCTTGCGTGCCGCTCGCTTGGCCGGCATGGGTTTCCCTCCCCTCGCGGTGGACGGCGTAAGCGGTAATCGGCGGGCGGCGGCGCCTCAGCCGCACTGGGCGCGGTGGCGCAGCAGGTGGTCGGCGAGCACGCACGCCATCATCGCCTCGCCCACGGGCACGGAGCGGATGCCGACGCAGGGATCGTGCCGTCCTTCGGTCGAGACCTCCGTCTCGGCGCCGTCGCGGGTGATGGTGCGGCGGGGCGTGCGGATGGAGCTGGTGGGCTTGACCGCGTAGCGGACCACGATGGGCTGGCCGGTGGTGATGCCGCCGAGCACGCCGCCGGCATTGTTGCCGAGGAAGCGCGGCTCGTTGCCCTCCATGCGGATTTCGTCGCCGCTCTCCGCGCCATCCATGGCGGCGGCGGCGAATCCGGCGCCGATCTCGACGCCCTTGACCGCGTTGATGCTCACCATGGCGCCCGCGAGCTCGGCGTCGACTTTTCCGTAAACGGGCGCGCCCAGGCCCGCCGGCACACCCTCCGCCTCCACCTCGATCACGGCGCCGAGGGAGGTGCCGGCCTTGCGGGCCTCGTCGAGCGCGCGTTCCCAGGCCGGCACCGTCGCGGCATCGGGGCAGAAGAGCGGGTTGCGCGCGGTCTCCTCCCAGTCCCAGCGCTCACGCTCGATGGCGCTGCGGCCGATCTGGATCACCGCGCCCCGGATTGTCACGGCGTCGCCCAGGATCTTGCGGGCCACCGCGCCGGCTGCCACCCGCATCGCGGTCTCGCGCGCGCTGGCCCGTCCGCCGCCCCGATAGTCGCGGATGCCGTACTTCGCGTCGTAGGTGAAGTCGGCGTGGCCGGGGCGGTACACCTCCTTGAGCGGCCCGTAGTCGCGGCTGCGCGCATCCTCGTTCTCGATCACGAGCGCGATCGGTGCGCCGGTAGTCTGGCCCTCGAAGACGCCGGAGAGGATGCGCACCCGGTCGGTCTCGCGCCGCTGCGTGACGAAGCGCGAGCTGCCGGGCCGGCGCCGGTCGAGCGCGGGCTGGATGTCCGATTCGGCGAGGGTCAGGCGCGGCGGCACGCCGTCGACGACGCAACCGATGGCCGGCCCGTGGCTCTCGCCCCAGGTCGTGACCCGGAAGAGCAGGCCGAAGCTGTTGCTGGCCATGGCGGGCGGCGGGCGGCGGGCGGCGGGCCTAGACGACCGAGATGTCGGGCGCGTCCGGCCGCTTCATGCCGACGACGTGATAGCCGCAGTCCACGTGGTGGACCTCGCCGGTGACGCCGCGGCCGAGATCGCTCAGCAGATAGGTGGCGGCGCCGCCGACCTCCTCGATGGTGACATTGCGCCTGAGCGGCGAGTTCAGCTCGTTCCACTTCAGGATGTAGCGGAAATCGCCGATGCCGGACGCCGCGAGCGTCTTGATCGGGCCGGCGGAAATCGCGTTGACCCGAATGTTGCGATCGCCGAGATCCGCGGCGAGATAGCGCACGCTCGCCTCCAGAGCGGCCTTGGCGACGCCCATCACGTTGTAGTGCGGCACCCAGCGCTCGGCGCCCATGTAGGTGAGCGTGAGAAGGCCGCCGCCGTCCGCGCCGATCAAGGGCACGGCGCGCCGGCAGAGCGCCGTGAACGAGTAGCACGAGATCTGGAGCGTTTTCTGGAAATTCTCCAGCGAGGTGTCGAGATAACGCCCCTTCAGCTCCTCCTTGTCGGAATAGGCGATGGCGTGGACGAGGAAATCGAGGCCGCCCCAGCGCGCGGCGATCGCCTCGAACACGGAGTCGACGCTCGCCTCGTCGGTCACGTCGCAGGGGACGACGAAATCGGAGCCCACCGATTCGGCGAGCGGCCCGAGCCGCCTCTCGATCGCCTCTCCCTGAAAGGTGAAGGCCAGCGCCGCGCCATGATCGGCAAGGGACTTGGCCACGCCCCAAGCGAGGGAGCGCGCATTCGCGACCCCCATCACGATGCCCCGTTTGCCCGCCATCAGCGGCGAAGCATCCGCCATCGAAGCCTCGTTTTTGCTGGATTTCCTGTGTGTTGCCGCATCCTACACGAAACCCGCGGCGCCGCAAGCCGGCGGGGCGTGGGAGGAGAGGGGAACCGGGCCGCCAGGCCCGGCCGGCGCGACTGCGCCGGCGCGCCGCAAGGCGCGTAAGCCGAGCGAGAACGTCGCGGCTCGGCGACAAAAGGATGGGAAGACAGAAAAGCCCCCACCTCACCCCGGCCCTCTCCGCCCCCAGGGGCGGAGAGGGAGAGCAGGCCGCCCGCAGCACGAGAGACCGGTGGCCCCAAGGGTGTGGGAGATGAGCGGGACCGGGCCGCGCAGCGGCCCGGCCGGCGCGACCGCGCCGGCGCGCAATTCGAGCGGAGCGAGCGCCCGGCAACCGCGCGATGTGGGAGATGAGCGGGACCGGGCCGCGCAGCGGCCCGGTCGGCGCGACCGCGCCGGCGCGCGATTCGAGCGGAGCGAGCGCCCGGCAACCGCGCGATGTGGGAGATGAGCGGGACCGGGCCGCGCAGCGGCCCGGCCGACGCGACCGCGCCGGCGCGCCGCAAGGCGCGGAGCCAAGCGAGCGGAGCGAGCGCCCGGCGCCTGAGGGAAGGAAAAAAAGTGCGGAGCGAGCGCCCGGCGCCTGAGGGAAATGAAAAGACTCTACCGCCCGGCGCCTGAGGGATATGAAATCCCACCGGACCAGCGCATAATGCCGCCATGATGCCGACCTTGGCGGTCAATCGAGTCAGGCTGCGGGGCAGGTCGCTCCGGCGGCCCCTGATCTGGGCGGCGATGGCGCTCGGCGCAGGCCTCGTGGCGTCGCACGCCGGAACCTGCTACGCGCTGGCTGCCGACGCCTATCACAGCGTCACCGAGTCATACCTCGTTATGTGGATGGAGCGCGCAGGCGCCGCACTGGGCTGCTTCTAGCGCGCGCGCCAGGTACGCGCCGGTGCGGGCCGGGGGCGGGCACCAAGCCGCCGGGCGCCGGAGGAACCATGCCGCAATTCGCCGCCAATCTCAGCTTCCTCTTCCAGGAACTCGATTTCCTCGACCGTTTCGCGGCCGCGCGCCGCGCCGGATTCCAGGCGGTCGAGTATCTGTTTCCCTACGATCACGCAGCGGCGGAGGTCGCGGCGCGGCTCCACGACAACGGGCTGACCCAGGCGCTGTTCAACCTGGCACCGGGCGACTGGGACGCCGGCGAGCGCGGCTACGCGGCGTTGCCGGGGAGGCAGGACGACTTCCGCCGCACGGTCGACGACGCGCTCCGCTATGCCGATGCGCTGGGCTGCCCCAGGCTCCACGTGATGGCCGGCATCGTGCCGGAGCGTGCCGAGCCGCGCGCCTACGAGGACGCCTATGTCGCGAACCTCGCCTACGCGGCCGACGCGCTCGGGCGCGAGGGCGTGCGCGCCCTCATCGAGCCGCTCAACTCGACCGACATGCCGGGCTATCTGCTGGCCACGTCCGGCCATGCGCAGCGCGTGATCGAGACGGTCGCGAGCGACAACCTCTCCCTCCAGTACGACCTCTATCACCGCCAGATCATGGAGGGGAGCCTCGCGGCCGGCTTCGCGCAGCACCGCGCGATCATCGCCCATATCCAGATCGCCGGCGTCCCCGGCCGCCACGAGCCCAGCGTGGGCGAGATCAACTACCCCTACCTCTTCGACATGCTCGACCGGGCGGGATATGACGGCTGGATCGGCTGCGAGTACCGGCCCAGGAACGGCACCCTGGCGGGCCTCGGCTGGCTCGCGCCCTACGGCATCGGCAGCGCCGGGCCCACCGCCCGAACGGCCGGAGAGGGAATGCGATGAGCGACGACACCTATCGGGACATCGGCTACGGGGCTGCGGAGATCGGCTTCGGCGAGCGGCCGGGCATTCTCGTGGTCGATCTGCAGACGGGCTTCACCCAGCCGCGCTTTCCCCTCGGCGGCTGTGCGCTGGTGCACCGTGCGGTGGAGAACAGCGCGCGGGTGCTGGAGGCCGCGCGGGCGGCGCGGGTGCCGGTCGCCAACTGCTACACCGCCTATCACTCCGAGCGCGACATGCTGCACTGGAAGATCGCGCCGGTGCGCGAGGAATTCTTCGAGGGCCACCCCTGCACGGCGATGGAGCCCAGGACTTCCGATTCCGACTACGACTACATCCTGCGCAAGTCGGCGCCGTCGATCTTCTTCCAGACGCCCGTCGCGGCCTTCCTCACCCGGCACGGCGTGGATACGACGATCGTCATGGGGTGCATGACCAGCGGCTGCGTCCGCGCGTCGGTGATCGATTCCTTCTCCAACGGCTACCGCACCGTGGTGCCGGAGGACTGCGTCGGCGATGCGGACGAGCGGCCGCACCGGGACAATCTGCGCGATGTCGGCCGCCGCTACGCCGACATCGTCTCGTCCGAGCAGGTGCTCGACTATCTCGACGACATCGGGAAGCGAAACGCCTGAGGCCGCCCCGCCCCGGCAGGCCAGCCCCAACAGGACTACCCCAACAGGGCCGCTTCAGCAGGAGGGTCTCAGCCGGTAGGGGTCCGGCGCAGGCGCGATGGCGGCGCGGCCGGGCGGCAGGGACAGCCCCTTCAGCGCCGCGGCACGCAGCGTCGCCTCGTCGACGGCGCGCTTCTCGTTGAGCGCACGGGCGAGCGAGAGCGCGGCGCGCCGGGTCTGGCAGGTGCCGACGAAGGCGTAGAGCCTGCGCCCATGCGTGGGCTCCTCGGCCCTGACGACGCGCCAGGTCGACGCCTCGCCGACCAGCCCCTCGACGACGACATAGTGGGTGGGCGCCCTGCGTTCCATGGGGCCGAGGCTAGTCCCCTGTTCCGGAAATACGCATGAACAATATCAGCTTCCTGCCGTCACGCCCGGACCTGCCCTGACTTGTTCCGGGTATCCGGGCATCTCGTCGCGCTCGGCGAGACCGGGGTGCCCTCGTGGATGGCCGGGACAAGCCCGGCCATGACGTGAAGGGGACGCCGGTATTGTTCGTCATGAGTTCCGGGACACTTGGGCGGTCTCGTCTTCGGAGCTTGCTCGAACCACGGCGCGTACCTGTTTCATTGCGACGAACATGCGCGCGGGGTTGCTTGCGAAGGTCGCGAAACCGAAGCTCTCGTACCACGCCTTGCGGCGGGCAAACTCCGGCTCGCCGCCGTCCGAGATGACATCGAGAATGATTGCATGGCAGCCGGCGGCGTCGGCAACCAGGCACGCCTTTTCGAACACATGGTGCATGAGGATACCACCAAGACCTCTGCCCTGTCCTGCTATGTCCACCGCGACCTGCCCCAGGAACAGCACCGGGATCTCCCCATGGTCGGGTGCGCCCCGCGGTCGGCGCGTCAGCTCGTCGACATTCATCATGCCCAGGTTGATTGCATGGTAGCCCAGGATTCGTGCGCTTCCTTCTTCGACGACGACATAGACGCGGGTCATGTCGTCCTTCTGCTGTTTCTTGGCGCTCAGCTTGAGGTAGTTGTCAAGGCGGCGGATACCGCAGTCGAAATGGCCGCCATCGTGCCGCGCCGCGTCGAAGAGCTCTATTCTGAAGGCCGGACGTTCAGTCGGCATGAACCACGCGCGCGCTGTAGTTTCGGGCGGCCTCCAGAGCGCGCGGGGTTGGAGCGGGTGGGGCGTCGAGGGCCGCGGCGAACATCTCGGCGTCCTCCGGCGTCAGTGTATGCCGGGACTGCAGGTCGAGCACACGCGTGGCCTCGCGCTCGATCGCGGCACGCAGGAACACCGACTTGTCTACGGCCAGCGCGAGTGCGGCACGCTCGATCAGGCTCGCCAGTCGATCGTCGTGGCGTACCTGGGTTGTCTTGGTCCGTTTCGCCGAAATGTTTGACGCGGCATCGACGTTCAACATGCCCGCCTCCTTACGAGGGTGCCCTGTGTAGTGTGATTCGCACTACATGTCAAGTCTAGATGGGCGGCATTGAATCGCAGTCTCTCTCGCTTGGCACCAGGTCCCGCCCGCAAGGTGCGGCAAGCCGCCCGCCGCTAGCGGGCGCCGCGCACGTGTTCGTAGATCTCGGTGAAGTCCGAGTCAGGGCGGGCGGCCTCCATCTCGTCCCAGATGTCGCGCAGCAGGCCGGCGAGGCGGCGGGGCGCGCCGGCGCTCGTGACGCTCGCCTCGTAGAGGCGGATGTCCTTGGCCATGAGCCGGGTCGCGAAGCCCGAGTCGAAGGCGCCGGTGGCGATGCGCCTGGGGAACTTGTCCTCGGTCGCCGTGTTGCGGCCGGTCGAGAGATTGACGGTCTCCAGGATCGTCGCCATGTCGAGGCCCTGGGAGACGCCGAAGGCCACCGCCTCGCTGGTCGCCGCCATCGCCGTCGCCGACAGGAAATTGTTGAGCAGCTTCATCGCCATGCCGTGGCCGGGCTCGGTGCCGACATGGCGGGCGTTCGCCGCCATCGGGCGGATATAGGGCTCGAGATCGGCGAACAGGTCCGCCGGCGCCGCCACCATCATGGCGAGGGTTCCGGCTTTCGCGCCCGCCGTGCCGCCGCTCACCGGCGCATCGGCGTAGCGGATGCCGGCGTCCGCCAGCAGGGCGTGGGCCGCGCGCGCGTGCGTGATGCCGGCGGTGGTGCTGTCCACCACGATCTCGACCGCCGGGTCCGCACAGGCGGCAAGCTCGCCCGCCACCTGCAGCGCGACCGGCCCGTCGGGGAGGCAGAGGAAGACGATCCGCGCCTGCCGCGCCAGCGCCGTTGCGGACTCGGCCGTGGGCGCCCCCGGCGGCGCCAACGCCGCCGCGCCGGCGGCGTCGTGGCACACGACCTCGTGGCCGGCGGCGGCGAGATTGTGCGCCATCGGCCCGCCCATGTTGCCGAGGCCGATGAAGCCGAGCGTGGGCATCAGCCGCCCTCCGACCGGGCGCGCTCGTCGAGCACGCGCCGCGCGATGCGGAACCCTTCGACCGCCGCGGGTGCGCCGCAATAGACCGCGACCTGGATCAGCGTCTCCTTGATCTCGTCAACGCTCACGCCGTTGGTGAGCGCGCCCTTGAGATGCAGCTCCAGCTCGTGGCTGCGGCCCAGCGCCGACAGCATGCAGATATTGTTGAGGCTGCGCTGCCTGCGGCTGAGGCCCGGCCGGCCCCACACCGCGCCCCAGCAGTACTCCGTGAGGATCTCCTGGAATTCCCGGTTGAAGTCGTCGGCGCTGCCGATGGCGCGGTCCACATATTCGGAGCCCAGCACCTCGCGCCGGACCTGCAGGCCCTTCTCGTACATCTCGTTGGGCATCGCGGCGGTTCCTTTGACTGGCAATTGGGGCCGCTCCCGGCGCGGCCGGACGCGCATCATAGCCGCCCGGCGCCCGAATCCCAGAAGAGCGACGGTGAGATTTCCGGCTCAATCGGCCGTGTGTGCGGCGAGGAAGGCCTCGTCGACGGTGATGCCGAGGCCGGGGCGGTCGGGAATGGCGATCATGCCGTCGACCACCTCGAACGACTCCTCGGCGAGGTCGTGGAGCAGCGGGTTGGCGCCGAGGGAGTATTCGGCGATGACCGCCGCCGGCGAGACGGCCATGACCTGGAGGCCGGCGGCGAAGTTGAGCGCGCCGCCCCAGAGATGAGGCGCGAGGGCTATCCCGTGGCTCTCTGCCAGCGCCGCGATCCGCATCCCTTCGCTGATGCCGCCCGCGATCGCGAGGTCGGGCTGGAAATAGTCCACGGCCCGGTGCTCGATCAGGTCGCGGAAGTCGAAGCGGGTGAACTCGCTCTCGCCGGCGGCGATGGGGATGTCGCTCGCGGCCCGGACCCTGCCCATGCCGGCCTTGTCGTCGGCATTCACCGGCTCCTCGAACCAGGCGAGGCCGCATTCCTCCACCAGCCGCACGAAGCGGAGCGCCTCCTTCACCGAATAGGTGCCGTGGGCATCCACCATGATGGCGGTATCGCAGCCCAGATGGGCGCGCGCCGCCCGCACCCGGCGCACCGAGGTCAGGAGGTCGCCGTCGCCGGCGCCGACGCGCATCTTGACGGCGCGGAAGCCGCCGCGGGCGACATAGCCTTCGAGCTGCGGGCCGATGGCTTCCGCCGGCGCCCAGCCGCCGGAGGCGTAGGCCGGCATGGCGTCGCGGCACCTGCCGCCCAGCAGCCGCCACACCGGGACCCCGAGGGAGCGGCCCAGAATGTCCCAGCAGGCCATGTCGATCGCCCCGATCGCGCTGATCCTGATGCCGCGGCGGTCCAGCACCGGGAAGCCGCGCCCTTGGCTGAGCGCGAAGTGGGCGCGGCCGCCGTTGTAGCCGATCTCCCACAGCCGGTGCGCATCGCGCGGGTCCTCGCCGATCAACGCCGGGCCGAGGTCGCGGTTGATGAGCGCGGCCAGCGCCGCATTGTTGCCCATGCTGCCGACCGAGGCCTTGGCCTCCCCCCAGCCGACCAGCCCGCACGCGGTCTCGACCCGCACGATCGTGGCGTCGAAGTGGTCGGCGACGCCGAGGTCGCTCCTGTGCTGCTGCGCCTCCGGGATCGGCACATGCGCCCAGCGCGCCGTGATGCGTGCGATCCTCACCGGCCCGTCCCTCTCCGGCCGGCGGCGCGGCGGCGCGGCTTGCGGGACGAGAACAGCCGGTCGATGCGCCCGCGCAGCGTCTCGTCCTTCCGCGCAGCCTCGAAGATCGCGTAATACTCGTCCCCGGTGATGCCTGGCGCGTCGGCGAGCGCGCGCGCGATATCGGCCCTGGCGTCGTCGATCATCGCGTTGCGCACCTCCTCGCCGGCCGCGTCCTCGATCTGCGGACGCCATGCCTCGATTCGCCTGCTGACCTCGATCGCGGCGCTGACGAAGGCCTCGAGCGTGGCGTCGCTGTAGTCCTCCGCCGCCGCGCGCCCTCCGCCCGCCAACGCCGCGCCCGCGAGCGCGACCACGACCAGCAGGGCAGCGAGCCGGGGTGCGAAGCGACTCATGGTTCCTCCTCGGCGGCGGCCGGCGCCGGCGCGGCTGGCAGCATCGCCCGATTCGCGTCGCAGCGAAACGGCGCGCGGCCAGGGCCGCGCCGTTCAGGTCACCTGGAAGCCATGGACGAAGGGGTCGGCGTCATCGACGAAGATGGTGTTGAGGCCCGTCACCTGCGCCCAGCCCTCGATGCTCGGCACGATCGCGTCGAGCCCGCCCACCCGGGCCCTGCCTTCGACCCGGCAGCGGAACAGGCTGCCGATGATGCTCTCGTGGACGAAGTCGTCGCCGGGCGCGAGCCGCCCCTTGGCCGCCCATTGCGCCATGCGTGCGGAGCTGCCGGTGCCGCAGGGGGAGCGGTCGAGCGCGCCGGAGCCGTAGAAGACGGCATTGCGCCCATGCGCGCTCGCGTGCCTCGGCGCGCCGGTCCACATCACGTGGCTGACGCCGGCGATCGACGGGTCCTCCGGGTGCACGTAGTCCACCGCCCGGTTGCAGGCCTCGCGCAGGCCGGGGCTCATCGCCAGCAGCGCGGCCGCCGAGAACGCCTCCATCCCCGCATAGCCCGGCTGCGGATCGACGATGGCGTAGAAATTGCCGCCATAGGCGATGTCCACCGTGAGCGGGCCGAGGCCGGGACACGCGACCGTGACGCCGGCCTCCGCCAGGAAACTCGGCACGTTGGTGATGCGCACGGCCTCGATGTGCGCACCGTCGCGCCGGTAATGCGCATCGACCCGGCCCGCCGGCGTGTCGAGGACCACGATGCCGTCCGTGCGCGGGGTGACGAGGCCGTGCTCCAGCGCGATGGTCACGGTGCCGATGGTGCCGTGGCCGCACATCGGCAGGCATCCGGTGGTCTCGATGAAGAGCAGCGCGAGGTCGGCGTCGGCCGAGAGCGGCGGGTAGAGCAGCGCCCCCGACATCAGGTCGTGGCCGCGCGGCTCGAACATCAGCGCCTGCCTGATCCAGTCATGCTCGCGGACGAAGTGCCGGCGCCGTTCGCTCATGGTGGCGCCGCTAAGCTGCGGCCCGCCGCCCGCCACCACCCGCACGGGATTGCCGCAGGTGTGGCCGTCGATGCAGAAGAAACTGTGGCGTCGGCTCACGGCCCGGCCTCGCCCGCGACCTGCACCCATTGGCCGGAGGCCGCGGCCGCGACCAGGGCTTCCATCGCCGCGATACCGTGCACGGCTTCGGCCGGCGTGACCGTGAAGCGCGCCGCGCCCGCAACGGCCGCGGCGAACTCGTCGAGCTCCAGCCTGAGCGTGTCCTGCGGCTCGATCGGCTCGTCGCGCGCGGCACCGTCCGCCGGCTGGACGGTGAGGCGGCTGTTGTCGACCTGGGCGAACGCGTTGCCGCCGGTGCCGTAGATGTTGATGTACGAGGTGTGGGGGCAGGCGAAGAGCGTGCCGAGATAGCCCGAGACGCCGGACTCGAAGGCGAACAGCACTGAGGTCGTGTCGTCGATGTCGACCGGGACCGCGCGCCGGTAGGCCTGGGCCGCGACCCGCGCAATGGGCCCGAACAGATGGATGAGGGCGTCGATCATGTGGATGCCGAGCCCCGTGACCGAGCCCGCCGGGCTCTCGATCCTGTTGGAGCGCCACAGATCGGGCGGATAGCCGAGCGCGCTCGGGACCGAGAAATTCGCCTCCGCGTGGAGGATCGTGCCGAGGGCGCCCTCCTCCAGCATCGCCTTCAGCGCCTGCGTGGCGCTGTGGTAGCGCCGGTTCTGCCCGATCGCGAGCACCACCCCGGCCCCGGCGCAGGCCTCCGCCGCGGCTTCTGCGCTCGCGCGGGTCAGGGTGAAGGGTTTTTCGCAGAAGACATGCTTGCCCGCCGCCGCCGCGGCGATGACCTGTTCGGCATGGGTCGAGTGCGGCGTGGTCAGGATGACCGCGTCGATCCCGTCGTCGGCGAGCACCGCCTCGTAGGACTCGTGCGTCTGCGTGCCGTACTTCGCGGCGAAGGCCGCGCGCTTCTCCGGCGAGCGCGTGAAGCAGGTGGCGATGCGGATTGCGTCCGACTTGCCCTGAACGGCGTCCGCGAGCTCGTCGGACCACCAGCCCATCCCGATTGAGGCACAGCGCAGCATGGCTTACACCCGATCCCGTGAGGGTTGCAGAAACACTAGCACCGCAGTGTCGGCCGGCGAACCCGCTTGCCGGCAGCGGGCCCTGAGGCGCGCCGATGGACGCGCTCACCGGCGCCCGGCTGCACACGCCCGACGGACGACTCGCGCCCGGCCGTGCCCTGCTGCACGAGGGCGGCACGATCCGCGACATCGTGGCGGAGGAGCGAATCCCCGCCACGGCCCGCATCGTGCGGCTCGCGGGCGGCACGCTCGGCGCCGGCTTCATCGACCTCCAGGTCAATGGCGGCGGCGGCGTGATGTTCAACGACGCGCCGACGGCGGCGACCGTCGCGGCGATCGGCCGCGCCCACCGGGCGCGCGGCACCACGGGCTTTCTCGCGACCTTCATCTCCGGCGCCCGCGCCGACATGGTGCGGGCGGTCGCGGCGGTGCGTGCGGCGCTGGAGGCGGGCGAGCCGGGGGTGCTCGGCATCCACTTCGAAGGGCCGCACCTCAACCCGGCGCGGCGCGGCGCCCATGACGCACGGGCCCTGCGGCCGCCGGGCGCGGGCGATCTCGACCTGCTGGCCTCGCTCAGGCCCGGCCGCACCCTGGTGACGCTCGCGCCTGAGTGCGTGGCGCCCGCGCATATCGCCGCGCTCACGGCCCGCGGCGTCATCGTCGCCGCCGGCCACAGCGAGGCCGACGCCGAGACGATGAGGGCGGCCGCGGCACACGGCATGACCGGCGTCACCCACCTCTTCAACGCCATGGGGCCGCTCGGCCACCGTGCGCCCGGCACCGCCGGCACGGCGCTCGCCCACGACGGGCTCGCCTGCACCATCATCGCCGACGGCGTCCATGTGCACTGGGACATGGTGCGCCTCGCCTGGCGCGCGAAGCCCGCCGGCACGCTCTTCCTGGTCACCGACGCGATGGCGCCGGTTGGGGCGCCTGCCGCGACGGAATTCCGCGTGGGCGGCGAAGCGGTCCGCATCGAGGACGGCTGCCTGCGCACGGCCGACGGCCGGCTCGCCGGCTCCCTGCTCGACTTAGGAACGGCGGTGAGGAACTGCGTCGCCCACGCCGGCATCCCGCTCGACGATGCGCTCGCCATGGCCGCCGCCTGGCCGGCGGATTTCCTGGGCCTCGGCGCGAGCCGCGGGCGGCTCGCGCCGGGGCTCCGCGCCGATCTGGTCTGGCTCGACGAGGCGCTTCGCGTCGGCGCCACCTGGATCGGCGGCGCGCGTGCCGACGCGCCCCCCCAGGGCGGATAGGGGGCGGATAGGGGGCGCGGTGCAGATCGGCATCGACATCGGCGGCACCAAGCTCGCCGCGCTCGGCCTCGACGCCGACGGGGTGGAGCGCGCGCGCCTGCGCCAGCCGGTGCCCGACGATTTCGACGGCCTGGTCGATACCGTCGCCGGGATGGTCGAGCGGCTGGCGGCGGCCGGCGTGCGCGCGCCCTCCGTGGGTGTCAGCATCCCCGGCATCATCACCCGCGGCGGCGAGATCGGCATGATCGTCAACCTGCCCTGGCTCGAAGGGCGGCCCCTGCGCCGGGCCCTGGAGGCGCGGCTCGGCTGCCCGGTCGCGCTCGCCAACGACGCCAACTGCTTCGCGCTCTCCGAGGCGACGGACGGCGCCGCCGCCGGTGCCGGGGTGGTGTTCGGCGCGATCCTCGGCACCGGCGTCGGCGGCGGGCTGGTGGTCGGCGGCGACCTCCTGGTGGGCGTCAACGCCAGCGCCGGCGAATGGGGCCACAATCCCTGGCCGACGCCCGGCGACGGCGGCCTGCCCTGCGCTTGCGGGCGCTACCCGCAGGGATGCGTCGAGACCTGGCTCAACGGGGCGGCGCTGGCGCGCGACTATGCGGCGCTCGGCGGCGGCGAGGCGAGCGCCGAGGCCATCGGGGCGAAGGCGGCGGGAGAGGCGCGGGCGGCGGACGCCGTGGCGCGCTACGCCGCGCGCCTGGCCGCCGCGCTCGCGGGCGTCATCAACCTGCTCGACCCCGACGTGATCGTGCTCGGCGGCGGGCTGTCGGAGATCGCCGCGCTCTATGATCTGGTGCCCGCCGCCTGGGGCGCGCACGCGGGCGTGGCCCAGCCCGCCACCGGGCTCGTCCGCGCCCGCTTCGGGCCGGAGAGCGGCCTGCGCGGCGCGGCGCGGCTGCGCGCTGGCGGCGCTAATGCAGCTGCGGGGTCTTGAGGAACGCGTCGCGGGTGGCGGTCAGCACCCGGACCTCGTGGTGCTCGCCGTCGCGCATGACCGTGAGCGGCACGGCGACGCCGGCCTCGCCCGCCGCCCAGACGCTGCGGAACAGCTCGACCAGGCTGGCGACCGGCTGCTGGTTCACCGCGAGCACCTGATCGCCGACCTCGAGCTCCGCCTGCTCGGCCGGGCCCTCCGGCGCGAGGCCTGCGACGACGAGCGCCTCGTCGACCTCGGTGACATAGGCGCCGAGCCAGGGCCGGGGCGGGCGCTGGGTGCGGCCGAGGGTCTGCATGTCGTCGAGGATCGGCTTGAGCAGGTCGATCGGCACGATCATGTTGCCGTCGAGCGTGTCCTCGCCGCCGCCGCCGGCATGGCGCACCAGCAACGAGCCGATGCCGACGAGGCGGCCGTGCCGGTCGATCAGCCCGCACCCGCCCCAGTTGGGATGCGGCGGCGAGGTGAAGAGCGCCTCGTCGAGCACATATTCCCAATAGCCGGCGAACTCGCGCTTGGCGGTGACGCGGGCGTTGAGCGAGCGCCGCCGGCCGCCTTCGCCGGCCACGATCGCATGGTCGCCGACCTCGAGGGAGGCGGAGCTACCGATCTCGAGCGGAGACGCGTTGAAGCGGCCGAGCGCCTGCACCAGGCCGAACCCGGACTCGAAATCGTAGCCCAGCGCGTGGCCTGCCAGCACGCTGCCGTCGCCCGCCGTCAACCAGACCGAGTCCGCCTCCGCGATCAGGTAGCCGATGGTGAGCACGAGGCCGCGCGCGCCGATGAGCACGCCGTTGCCCGTCCTCTCGGTCCCCAGGACGCCCGCGGTGAAGGCGTCCTCCGGGATGGTCGCCCGCAGGCCCACCATCGCGTCGAGCGCGCGGTCCAGGTCGAAGGACACCTGCTCCGGCTTCGGCTGCGCCGAACGCGGAATCTCCCAGTCGAACTCCTCGCTCATGCCCTCTTCCCTCGGCGTTCCCGGAAAACTATCCCGTCCCCGCCGCTGACTCGCAAGGGCGGGATCGCCTGCCGGCGGCCGCCCCGCTACGGGTCATCCCGCTACGGGTCGCCCTGCTATGGGTTGCCCTGGGCGGCCAGCCGGTCGTTGAGCCGCGCCAGGCCCGGCTCGCAGATGCCGAGCGCGCGCAGGCTTGCGACGGTCTCGCTGAGATAGTCGGCGCAGCGCCCGAGCGGCCCTTGCGCCGCGGCGACCGCCTCCAGGATGCGCGCGTCCGCGAGCCTTCCTGCATAGCGGGGGTGGGCGCGGTTGACGATGAAGGCGATCGCCTCCAGCGGGCCCGCGGCGCTCCGCACCCGGAGCCAGCGCGGGCGATAGACCGAGGTGAGCATCTCTCGCTGCCAGACCACGTCCAGCTCGCTCTCGATCCGCTCCGTCGCGACGCGCAGCAGCAGGCCGCGGCAGGCGCCGCCATGGTCCAGCGCAAGCGTCAGGCCCGGCCGGCTGCGGCTGCCGCGGCCGAGCTCGCTCCAGATGCAAAGCCGCCGGTGATAGCCGCAGGCCGTGCCGAGGCGCCGTTCGGCGACCTCGATGAGCGGATTCCAGATCAGCGAGCCGTAGGCGAACAGCCAGACGCCGCCCGCGAGGTCGCGGCCGGCGAGGGTCGCACGGCGGGAGGCCGCGAGCTGCGCCGGGCTGAGCGTCCCGGCGTGGGGGTCCTGCGCCTCGACCATGCGCCGGATCGCGCCCGAGGTGAGCGCCTCCCGGCTCAGCACCGGCACCCCGTCACGGCGGCGAGAGGCCGCTGCCGAGAAGCACGCCGAGCGGGAGGCCGTTGATGGTGACGGCGCCGTCGCGGTGCAGGTCGAGCTCGTAGGCATAGACCGGCTCATCGGCGCCCTCCTCGAAGACCGGCCTGCCGAGACCCTGGAGAGCGAGCAGGACGCCCACCGCCCCCTCGTTTCCCTCCCGCACGGCCAGCACCAGGAGCTTTCTCAGCCCCCGGATGCGGGCATCGAGGCGGCCGATGACGCCCAAGAGGCTCGCCGGCTCCGCCTGGAAGCGGCCCTCGGCGCGGAACGCGTATGACGGCGCGGCGACATGAAGTTCCCGCAGCTCGAATGCCGTATCCGCCGCGTCCAGGTGAGCCAGCAGGACCTCCCCCAGCATCTCTTCGTCGGGCTTCTTCATGTGGCCCCGCTCCGCAAGGCCCGAAAACGCCCCGGCGATGCGACGAAGCGGGAAGCGGGTCAGGGCGACATCGACGGTGACCGCATGGGGCATGAACGCGGGCGGGAGCGAGCGGGCGATCTTCCCGCTCAACGCCGGCTCGGCAACGCTGATCCGCGTGGCGAGGTCGCTGAGCTCCTCGCGGCCGTCGAAATCGACCCGCCAGACCAGCCGGCCGAGCGTGAACGCGCCGTCGCGGTCCACATACCAGTCATCGCCGGCCAGCGTCAGATCCTCCACTGCGAGCGTCGCGTCGGATCGCCCCCAACGACCATCGACGAGGAGCGCCAGCCCGTCTCCGAGCGCCTCCGGCCCGATCTCGCCGCCCAGGAACGCGCCGGAATCGCGACGCAGCGCCAGGATCGCATCGCGATCGAAGTCCTCGAAGCTGCCCGCGACATCCAGCCCGCCCAGCGACAGGCCCTCGGCCTCGAGGTTGGAAAGGCTGAACGAGGAGCGGCCGTCCCACAGCCCGTCGGCGCCCTGCGTCATCTCGTCCGCCACGGCGAGCGCGCCCAGCGACATCAGCACCGGCGCCGATTTCTTGCGCTTGAGCAGCCGCAGGTCGGCGGCAGTGGCGTCGAGCCCGGTCGTGGTTTCCAGGTCGGATCGCCAGGTGCCGGCGATCGCGCTCTCGCCGATCGTGAGCCGTCGTCGCTCGCCGTCGATCGCCGGCGGCAAGGCGGACTCGAATTCGTACTCGCTCGCGCTCCGGGGCGTCACCGCGATGGCCAGGTCGCCGAAGGTCCACTCGGGCTTGGCCTTGGGGCGCCGCGCAAGCCGCGCGCCGGGGAGGTGCACGGTGACGATGCCGCCCCGTTCCTCGGCCCGCATCGGCGCGTCGAGCACGAGTACGAGGCCCTTTGCCCCGGAGCCGAAGCGCTGCTCCAGCCAGTCGGCGATGGCGTAGACGATGCGCCCCTTCATGCCGGCGGGATCGACCGGCGCCACGGGGATGGTGCGCGCGGCAGGCGCAGACGTGCCGTCCTCTGCCGCGGCCGGGAGCGCCGTACCGGCGAGGGCCGTACCGGCGAGGGCCGCGCCGGCGAGGGCAAGGGCACAGGCGAACGCGGCGCCTGCCGGTATCCGTCTTCGCATTCCCACGATCTCCGCCCCTCGCTCAATCGAGACGCGGAATGTCTTCCGTCGGCGTCGTGATGGCGGAGTAGAGGTCGGGCCGGCGATCGCGGAACATGGGCCAGGCGCGGCGGGCCTCGAAGACGCGCGCCCGGTCGAGCGTCGCCGTGATCGTCTCGTCGCCTTCGTCGCCCGCCTCGGCGAGCACCTGCGAATCGGGGGCGACGATCATGCTGCGCCCGCCGAAGGTCCACTCCCCCTCCAGCCCTACCTTGTTGCAGGGAGCGAAATAGACTCCGTTCTCGAAGGCGCGGGTCTGCATGGTCTCGCGCCAGCAGGCGACCGCCGGCGCGGCGAATGGCACCACGATCAGCTCCGCCCCGTTGACGGCGGAGCAGCGCGCCGATTCGGGAAAGAAGGTGTCGTAGCAGATGTTGATGCCGACCCGCCATTCGCCGATGCGGAACACGGGGAAGTGCGAGCCGTAGCGGAAGTAGATCTTCTCCAGACTGCGGACCGCGGCCGGATGCGCCTTGCGGTAGCGGCCGAGGATCGCACCCGCCGGGTCGATCACGATGGCGCTGTCGTAGCAGAGGCCGGCGGAGTCGGCCTCGAAGATGGTGGCGACGACGTGGATGCCGTGCTCGCGCGCCTTGGCGCGCATGGTCGTGATGGCGATGCCGTCCTCGCCCTCCGCCTCGTCGATATGCGCGTAGTCGCGGTACTGGAAGACATAGGGGTGGTTGAAGAACTCCGGCACGACCACGAGATCGGGCTTCTGGGCCGCAACCGCCCGGTCGATATAGCCCGCGGCGCGGGCCGCGTTCTCGCCGTGGTCGGGCGTGCTGTTCATCTGGATCAGGCAGAGTTTCATCGCACCCCACTCCGTGCTATCTCGTCCTCGGGCCGGGGCCTCAGCCTAGCGGCAATCGTCGGCGGCGGCCACGGCCGCGCTGCGGCAACCAGCGGGACGGACGCCATGAGCGAGCGCGTGCTGACCACCGCGGTCGTCGGCAGCTATCCGCAGCCGGAGTGGCTCGTCGACCGCGACAATCTCGCGAAGCGCCTGCCGCCCAGGGTGCGTGCGCGCGAGATGTGGCGCATTCCGCCGGCGTATCTGGAGGAGGCGCAGGAGGCGGCGACGCTGGCCGCGATCAGGGATCAGGAGCGCGCCGGACTCGATGTCGTCAGCGACGGCGAGATCAGGCGGGAGAGCTACTCCAACCGCCTCGCCACCGCGCTCGGCGGCATCGACCGGACACGCAGCGGCACGGGGCTCGACCGGACCGGCAAGCCGGCGCCGGTGCCGCTGGTCTCGGGCCCGATCCGCCGCGAGCGCCCGGTCGAGGTGGCGGACGTGGCCTTCCTGCGCGCCAACACCCAGCGCACCATCAAGATCACGCTGCCCGGCCCCTTCACCCTCACCCAGCAGGCGGAGAACGCTCACTACCCGGACGACGAAAGCCTCGCCATGGCCTATGCGGCGGCGGTCAACGAGGAGATCAGGGACCTATTCGCCGCCGGCGCCGACATCGTGCAGCTCGACGAGCCCTATCTGCAGGCCCGGCCCGACGCCGCGCGCGCCTACGGCGTGACGGCGATCAACCGGGCGCTCGACGGCGTGGAGGGAAAGACCGCGCTGCACCTCTGCTTCGGCTACGCGGCCGTGGTGCACGACAAGCCGTCGGGCTATTCCTTCCTGCCGGAGCTGGAGGCGGCGGCGGTCGATCAGATCTCGATCGAGGCGGCTCAGCCCGACCTCGACCCGGCGATCCTCGCCCGCCTGCCGTCGAAGGAAATCCTCTACGGCGTGATCGACATGAACGACCCCGCCATCGAGCGGCCGGAGACGGTGGCGGCACGGCTGCGCCGGGCGCTCGCCGTGGTGCCGGCGGAGCGCCTCGTCGCGGCGCCCGACTGCGGCATGAAGTACCTCACGCGTGAGACCGCGTTCGGCAAGCTCGAGGCCATGGTGGAAGGCGCCGCCATCGTCCGCCGCGAGGTAGCGGGATAACGCCGGGGGCTACGCCTCCTCGCCCCCTTCGACGTCATGCCCGGACTTGTTCCGGGCATCTTTCTCAGCCAAGTCCATCGGAGGTCGCGCGGCCGCATGGATGGCCGGAACAAGTCCGGCCATGACGTGACGGGGACACCACGCAAGGGCACATAATTATCGTGAACGGAACATCAGAAGCCCGGATCACGCACCGCCGCTTGCCGCCTCCTCGCCCCGGGTGGCGAGCTCGACCATCGCATTCAGCAGCACGTCGCAGCCGGCGGCGATGTCGGCTTGCGTCGCCGCCTCGATCTCGTTGTGGCTGATGCCGTCCTCGCAGGGGATGAAGATCATGCCGGTGGGGGCGACGCGCGACACATAGACCGCATCGTGGCCCGCGCCGGAGGTGATCGGCCGGCTCGCATAGCCGAGGGACTCGGCCGCCTGCCGCACCGCACCGACGCAGGCGTCGGCGAACTTGACGGGCGGCGAATGCCAGATCTCCTCGAACGCGATCTCCAGGCCGCCGTCGCTGGCGATGCTCTCGGCGTGCAGCCGGGCCTCCTCGGTCATCTGCGCCAGGATATCGGAGTCGGGGTGGCGCAGGTCGACCGAGAAGTAGACCGAGCCGGGGATGACGTTGCGGGAGTTGGGGCTCACCCGCATCACGCCCACGGTCGAGCGCGCGTCAGGGGCGTTGTCGGTGGCCAGCCGGTCGATCTCGGCAACCAGCCTGGCGGCGCCGACCAGCGCGTCCCGGCGGCGTTCCATCGGGGTGGTGCCGGCGTGGGATTCCATGCCCGTCACGGTCACGTCGAACCAGCTGATGCCCTGGACCCCCTGCACGATGCCGATGGTCTTCTCCTCGGCTTCGAGGATCGGCCCCTGCTCGATATGGGCTTCGAGGAAGGCGCCGACCGGGCGCTCGCCGCACGCCATCTCGCCGTCATAGCCGATGCGCGCGAGCTCCTCGCCGATGGTCTTGCCGTCGACGTCGGCACAGGCGAGGCCCTCCTCCAGGGTGAAGACGCCGCCGAAGACGCCCGACGCGATCATCGCCGGGGCGAAGCGCGAGCCTTCCTCGTTGGTCCAGGCCGAGACCTCGATCGGCGCGTCGGTCTCGTAGCCGAGATCGTTGAGGGTGCGGATCACCTCGAGGCCGGCGAGCACGCCGTAGATGCCGTCGAACTTGCCGCCCGTGGGCTGGCTGTCGATGTGGCTGCCGGTCATCACCGGCGGGAGCGAGTCGTCCTTGCCGGGCCGGCGGGCGAAGATGTTGCCCATCCTGTCGATGCCGACGCTGCAGCCGGCGTCTTCGCACCAGCGGACGAAGAGGTCGCGCGCCGCCTTGTCCACGTCCGTCAGCGCGAGCCGGCAGACGCCGCCCTTCTCCGTCGCCCCGATCTTCGCCATCTCCATCAGGCTCGCCCACAGGCGATCGCCATCGACCTTGATGTTCCGCACCGTCCCGCTCCGTCGTTCTCATCACCCCAGGGAAAGGCCCATTATAGAGCGCGGCACGGTTTGCAGTAGGAGGCGAGAGCGCCCCGTCATGGCTGTCCCGATCCTGCCCGATGTCCTGCCCGATCTGCCGGGCGCCGGGCTTGCCGTGGTCTTCTGCGGCTCGGCGGCAGGGGCCGCATCGGCCCGCGCCGGGGCCTATTATGCCGGCCCCGGCAACCGTTTCTGGGCGACGCTCCACCGCGTGGGCCTCACGCCGCGCCTGCTGGCACCCGCCGAGTTCCGCACCGTGCTGCGCTACGGCATCGGGCTGACCGACCTCTGCAAGACGGAATCGGGATCGGATTCCGAACTCTCGGGCGAGAGCGACGACAGGGCGGCGCTGGCTGCGAAGATCGCCCGCCACCGCCCGGCCGTCCTCGCCTTCAACGGCAAGCGCCCTGCACAGGTCTTCCTCGGCAGCGGGAGCCTCGCCTACGGGGAGCAGACGCAGCGTATCGGCGGAACCGCGATCCACGTGTTGCCGTCCACCTCCGGCGCGGCGCGGCGCTGGTGGGACGAGACCTATTGGCGCAGAGTGGCGGCTGCCTCGGCAGGCGGCGCGCGCTAGCACGGCGTCGCTTGGACGCACCGGCCGCGCGGCGAGAGGGAGGAGCGAGCGATGGCGATCGGCAGCGAGACGATCGGGCGGCTGAACCGGGAGTGCCAGCGTATTCCGCTCTCGGACGAGAGGGTCGCCGAGCTGCCGGTCGAGCTCGGCCAGCTTCATGCGGCGGTCGAGGCCGCGCGCGCCGATCACGACTTCGACCGGGAGCCCGCCGCGCTGGAGCAACGGCTGCATGCCCTCAAGACCGCCGACGGCGACGGCGGCACGGATGCCGACGGGGGCGCCGGCGCGGGCGCGGCCGGGAGCGCGGCCGCGAGCGGCGGCGAGATCGCGGCGATGAGCCTCTGCGAGGCGGCGGACGCGGTGGCGAACGGCACGCTCGGCGCCACCGAGCTGGTGGATGCGGCGCTCGCGCGCATCGACCGGCTGGACCCCGCGCTTCACGCCTTCATCCGTATCGAGCACGAGGCCGCGCGGGCGCGGGCGCTGGAGATCGACCGCAGCCGGAGCCGCGGCGCGGCCGGCCCGCTCGGCGGTGTGCCGCTCGCCCACAAGGACATGGTTTACCGGGCCGGCACCGTCTCGAGCTGCGGCTCCCGTATCCGGCGCGAATTCCGCCCGGCCGCGACGGCCACGGTGCTCGAACGCCTGGACCGGGCCGGCGCCATCGACCTCGGCGGCCTCGCCATGGTCGAGTTCGCCATGGGCCCCCACGGCTTCAACGCCCACCTGCCGCGCTGCCGCAATGTCTGGGATTTCGAGCGCATCCCCTGCGGCTCGTCCTCGGGCTCGGGCACGGCGGTCGCCGGCCGCCTGGTCCATGCCGCGCTCGGCTCCGACACCGGCGGCTCCATCCGCTGCCCGGCGGCGGCCAACGGCGTGGCCGGCATCAACCCAACGCGGGGCCGGGTCAGCCGCTTCGGTGCCATGCCGATGTCGTGGTCGCTCGACGTGGTGGGCCCGCTCGCGCGCACCGTGCGCGATTGCGCCCGCGTGCTCGGCGCGATCGCCGGCGCCGACGCCCGCGACGCCACGACGAGCCGGGAGCCGGTGCCGGACTACGAGGCGACGCTGGAGCGGAGCCTGCGGGGGTTACGCATCGGCGTGCCTGCCGGCTATTTCGACGAGGACCTCGATGCGGGCGTGGCGGCCGTCGTCGAGGCCACGCATACGGTCTTCGCGGGCCTCGGCGCCGCGCTCGTGCCGGTCGCCATGCCGGCGCTGCTGGATACGGTCTCGGCGATCCACCCGCTGGTGATGAAGGCGGAAGGCGCGGCCAACCACCTGCCCTGGAAGCGCGACCGCGACGCGGACTATTCCGACGAAGTGGGCAAGCGCCTGCAGGCAGGCTTCTTCATCCCCGCGACCGACTACATCAACGCCCTGCAATACCGGGCGCGGGCGCTCCAGGTCTTCGCGGACGCGGTGTTCGGAGCCTGCGATGCGCTGCTGACGCCGGTGCTGCCGATGCCGACGCCCACCCTTGCCGACACCGCCTACCGCGACGGACCCGGCTATCTGAAGATGGTGGTCGGGCTCACGCGCAACACGCGGGTGGTCAACTTCTTGGGCCTGCCGGCGCTGAGCGTGACCTGCGGCTTCACCCCGGACGGGATGCCGACCTCGTTCCAGCTCATCGGCCGGCCCTTCGCCGAAGCCCTGCTCTTCCGCCTCGGCCACCAGTATCAGCGCGAGACCGACTGGCACCGGCGCGTACCTGCCGCGCTCCCGGCCTGACGGCGGCGGACGGCAGCGGCCGAGCCATGCGGCGGCGCGCGATCGGCCGGGCCGGGTGGGGGCGCACCGCGTGCTGCGCGCTTGTGGGCTTCGTCTACTTCCTGCCGGTGCTCTGGATCGTGCTCACCGCGTTCAAGAGCCCGCGCGACATTCTCACCTCGACGCTCGTCTTCACGCCGACGCTGGACAACTTCGCCAACATCTTCGCGCGCGTGCACTACCAGGGCGGCGAGCCGGTCGAGACGGGGTTCGAGCTCTATTTCGTCAACAGCATCGTGGTCTCGGGCGCGAGCGTCGCGCTCGCCCTGGTGCTCGGCACGGCCGCCGCCTACGGCTTCTCGCGTTGGCCGCTGCGCGGCAACGACAGCTACCTGCTCGTCGTGCTGACCGCGCGGATGCTGCCGCCCATCGTGCTCATCGTCCCGCTCTTCGTGATCTTCCGCATGACCGGGCTGGCCGGCGGCTATCTCGGCATCATCCTGCTCTACACCGCGTTCAACCTGCCGTTTGCCATCTGGATGATGAAGAGTTTTTTCGACGACCTGCCGCGCGGGGTGGAGGACGCCGCGCGGACCGACGGAAGCTCCGAATGGCGGGTTTTCTTTCGCGTCTGCCTGCCGCAGGTGAAGGCCGGCCTCGCCGCGACCGCGACGCTCGGCCTGATTCTCACCTGGAACGAGTTCCTGATGGCGCTCTTGCTCACGGGGCCCGAGACGCGCACCGTGCCGGTCGGCATGGGGGCCAGCCTCGGCAGCGGCATCGGCGTGGACTGGGGGCGGCTGGCGGCGATCGAGACGCTCTTCCTGATCCCGGTGGTGCTGGTGACCTTCGTCCTCCAGAACCAGCTTCTCAGGGGCGTGACCTTCGGCACCATCGCGCACGGGCGCGGGCCGCGATAACGACCGACAGCGACCGATAACGACTCTGTGGGCACGGCCCCCGCAGCGCCTATGCCCTGTGCCGGCCCCTCAGGGTTGGCGGGCGCAGTGCTGGTAGGTCTCGGGCCGGCGGTCGCGGAAGAACTGCCAGGTGTCGCGGACCTCGCGGATCTGGTCGAGGTCGAGCTCGGCGACCACCAGCTCGTCGTCCTCGTCGCCGCCCTGCGCCAGAATCTCCCCGCGCGGATTGCAGAAGTAGCTGGAGCCGTAGAACACGTGGTTGCCGAGGCTGGGCTCGGTGCCGACCCGGTTGTTGGTGCCGATGAAGATGCCGTTCGCGATCGCGGCGCCCACCTGCTCCAGGTTCCAGATGTGATCGCTGACGCCGCGGAAGGTCGCCGACGGGTTGAACACGAGCTCGGCGCCGGCCAGCGCGAGCGCCCGCCAGCCTTCGGGGAAGTGGCGGTCGTAGCAGATATAGACCCCCACCTTGCCGATCGCCGTGTCGAACACCGGGTAGCCGAGGTCGCCGTCGGCGAAATAGTGCTTCTCGTCGAAGCCCTCGATCTTGGGGATGTGTATCTTGCGGAACTTGCCGAGATAGCTGCCGTCGGCATCGATCACCGCGGCGCAGTTGTAGAGCGTGCCGCTGCGGTCGCGCTCGTAGACCGGCGAGACGATGACCATGCCGTAGTCCGCCGCCGCCGCGCACATCGCCCGGGTGGTGGGCCCGTCCGGCACCGCTTCCGCCGCCGCGAACCACCTGTCGTCGATGGTGGCGGGGAAGTAGGGGGCGTTGAACACCTCCTGGAGGCCGAGGACCTGGACGCCCTGCCGCGCCGCCTCCTCGATCAGCGGCATGTGGGCGGCGATCATGCTCTCGCGGATCGCCTCGATGGAGTCGCTTGCGGGGTCTCCCTTCAGGTTCATCTGAATCAGCGCCGCCTTGACCTTGCGCATAGCCGGGCCTCCTCTCCGCCGCCCGTTCAAGCCTGCCAGGACGCGACCGCGCCGTAGGTGTCCGGCCGGCGGTCGCGATAGAAGTTCCATGCGTCGCGCACCTCGCCGATCATGGCGAGGTCGAGATCGGCGGTGACCAGCGCGTCCTCATCGTCGGGCCCCTGGTTCAGAATCTCGCCGCGCGGATTGCAAAAATAGCTGGAGCCGTAGAAGTGGCCGTTGTTCCACGGCGGCTCCATGCCGACGCGGTTGTTGGCGCCGATATAGACGATGTTCGCGACCGCCGCCGCCGGCTGCTCCAGGGTCCAGAGATGGTCGCTCAGGCCCCGCACGGTCGCCGACGGGTTGAAGATCACCTCGGCGCCGTTCATGGCGAGCTCGCGCCAGCCTTCGGGGAAGTGGCGATCGTAGCAGATATAGACGCCGACCTTGCAGAAGGCGGTCTCGAAGACCGGATAGCCGATGTCGCCGGGCTTGAAATAGTATTTTTCCTGAAAGCCGACGACATGGGGAATGTGGACCTTGCGGAACTTGCCGAGATAGCGCCCGTCGGCGTCGATCACCGCGGCGGTGTTGTAATAGATGCCGGTCTGCGCCTCCTCGTAGACCGGCACCACCATCGCCATGCCGAGACGCCCTGCCTCAGCCCGCATTCTCTCGACCGTCGGCCCGTCGGGCACGGGCTCGGCGCTGCGGTACCACTTGTTGTCCTGCTCCGCCCCGATATAGGGCAGGTTGAAGAGCTCCTGGAGCCCGAGCACCTGCACGCCGTCCTGCGCCGCCTGCTCGATCAGGGGCAGGTGGGCGGCGATCATCCGCTCGCCGATCCGCTCGGGCGTGTCGCTCACGACATCGCCCTTGAGGCTCATCTGGATGAGCCCAGCCTTCACCACCGCCATCGCCGCCGCTCCCCTGCTGCTGCCGAGGCCGGCAGCCTAGCCCGGAATTCTTACCAATGTCATGGTCTGCGCTGCGCTGTCCGGCCGACAGGGTGGGAACGGCGCGCAGCGCGTAGCAGGGATACGCGCGCCTCTGGCATGCCTTTGATCCCGCGCGCCTCTGGCGCGACGCCCGCCATCCCGAAACTCTCTGCGTCTCGCTCATGGCCGCCTTGAGATGTTCCCCGTTTGTGATACGTTGGGGCGGCAGAGGAGAGAGCCCATGGCCAAGACGGAAATGATCCGTGCCCGCGTCGAACCTGCCCTCAAGTGCGAGGCCGAAGCGGTGTTCTCCCAGCTCGGGCTGTCGGCGACCGAGGCGATCACGTTGTTCTACAAGCAGGTGACACTGCATCACGGCCTGCCCTTCGCGGTGAAGCTGCCCAACGCTGAGACGCGCGAGGCGCTGAAGCAGGCTCATGAGAACGAGAACCTCACCGAGTACGACGGTGTGGAAGACCTGAAGGCCGCGCACAGTTAATCCATGCGGCTGCTCACGACGCGACGGTTCGAACGAGACCTGGGGCGATCGAAGAGGCGGGGCAAGAGCCTCGACAAGCTGTGGACCGTCGTCGAGTTGCTCCTGCAGGAACAGCCGCTCGATCCTCGTCACAGGGTCCACCGCTTGTCAGGCGATTGGTCCGGCTCCTGGGAGTGCCATATCGAAGCCGACTGGCTGCTGATCTGGCATAGCCGCGACGACGCCCTGGTGCTCGTGAGAACCGGCACCCATTCCGACCTGTTCGGCTGATCGGCCACCGTCGCCAGAGCGTTTCCGTTTTTATGGAAACGCTCTCGCCTCTTGTCGCTCAGGGCAGCCGGTCTCCGGCCGGTGCCTCCGCGTCGCGCGTCCACGTGCGCGGGCGCGCGACGGCGCTGCGCTACGACATCATCGGGAAGGAGAGGTCGACGCCCGTGCGGATGCCGGTGGGCCAGCGCGAGGTCACGGTCTTGAGCTTGGTGTAGAAGCGTACGCCCTCCATGCCGTGCATGGCGTGGTCGCCGAAGAGCGAGCGCTTCCAGCCCCCAAAACTGTGATAGGCGACCGGCACGGGGATCGGCACGTTGACGCCCACCATGCCGATCTCGACCCGGTTCGCGAACTCGCGCGCGGCGTCGCCGTCGCGGGTGAAGATCGCGACCCCGTTGCCGAACTCGTGCTCGTTGACCATGGCGAGCGCCGCCTCGTAATCCGGCGCGCGCACCACCGAGAGCACCGGCCCGAAGATCTCCTCCTTGTAGATGCGCATCTCCGGCGTCACCCGGTCGAACAGGCAAGGGCCGATGAAATAGCCGTCCTCGTAGCCCTGCAACGCGAGGTCGCGCCCGTCGACGACCAGCTCCGCGCCCTCCGCGACGCCGAGGTTGACATAGCCCCGCACCTTGTCGAAGTGCGCCTTCGTCACCAGCGGCCCCATGTCGGCTTCGCCGTCGGTGCCGGGCCCGACCTTGATACGGTCGATCTTGGGCTTGAGGTCCTCGATCAGCGCGTCGCCCACACGGTCGCCGACCGCCACCGCCACCGAGACCGCCATGCAGCGCTCGCCGGCGGAGCCGTAGGCAGCCCCGATGAGGGCGTCGCTCGCCATCGCGAGGTCGGCGTCCGGCATGACCACGGCATGATTCTTGGCGCCGCCCAGCGCCTGCACCCGTTTGCCGTGGGCGCAGCCGGTCCGGTAGACATATTCGGCGATGGGCGTGGAGCCGACGAAGCTCACCGCGGCGATGTCCGGGTGCGCGAGGATCGCGTCCACCGCCTCCTTGTCGCCGTGGACGACGTTGAACACGCCGTCGGGGAGGCCTGCCTCCGTCATCCATTCGGCCAGCATCGTCGAGGCCGAGGGGTCCTTCTCCGAGGGCTTGAGGATGAAGCTGTTGCCGCAGGCGATGGCCACCGGGAACATCCACATCGGCACCATCGCCGGAAAGTTGAAGGGCGTGATGCCGGCGACCACGCCGAGCGGCTGGCGGGTCGAGAAGCTGTCGACGCCGGTGCCGACGTCTTCGGTGAAGTCGCCCTTGAGCAGGTGCGGGATGCCGCAGGCGAACTCGAGCACTTCGAGCCCGCGTGTCACCGAGCCCATCGCATCCGACAGCACCTTGCCGTGCTCGCGCGTCACCACCCGGGCCAGGTCCTCCTTGCGACTCTCGACCAGCTCCTTGAAGGCGAACATCGCCCGCGCCCTGCGCATCGGCGGCGTCGCGGCCCAGGCGGGCGCGGCCGCCGCCGCGGCGCGCACGGCGCCGTCCACCTCGGAGGCATCGGCCAGCGGCACGCGCGCGACCGCCTCGCCGGCCGCCGGGTTGTAGACATCGCCGAAGCGCGCAGAGGCGCCGGCCACGGCCGCACCGTTGATCCAGTGAGTGAGCGTGTCGGTCATTGCGGTCCCCCGATTTCCCTCGCTTCGTGAAGCCGCTCAGGCGGCGAGCGCGCGCTCCGGCGCAAGATAGTCGTGGCCGAGGTCGAGCGCGACCGCCGCGTGGGTGATGCGGCCGCGGCAGACGTTGAGGCCGTGCATGAGGTGGGGATCGTCGCGCAGGGCCTGGCGCCAGCCGTTCCCCGCCAGCGCGAGCACGAAGGGCAGCGTCGCGTTGCTGAGCGCGAAGGTCGACGTGCGGGCCACGGCGCCGGGCATGTTGGTGACGCAATAGTGCAGGACATTGGCCACCTTGTAGGTGGGCTCGGCATGGGTCGTCGGCCGGCTGGTCTCGAAGCAGCCCCCCTGGTCGATCGCCACGTCGACCACGACGGCGTTGCGGCGCATCCCGTCCAGCATGTCGCGGCGCACCAGCTTGGGCGCGGCGGCGCCGACGACGAGCACCGCGCCGATCACCAGGTCGGCGTTCGGCACCGCCTCCTCGATGGCGTGGACCGTCGAGAAGAGCGTCGTCGCGCTGGCGCCGAACAACTCGTCGAGCTGGCGCAGGCGCGGGATCGAGCGGTCGATGATCGTGACCCGCGCGCCCATGCCCACGGCCATGCGCGCCGCGTGGGAGCCCACCACGCCGCCGCCCAGGACCACCACGTCCGCAGGCGGCACGCCGGGGACGCCGCCGAGCAGGACGCCGCGCCCGCCCTGCTCCTTCTCCAGGCAATGGGCGCCGGCCTGGATCGACATGCGGCCCGCGACCTCGCTCATCGGCGCGAGAAGCGGCAGGCCGCCGCGCGCATCGGTCACGGTCTCGTAGGCGATGGCGACGCAGCCGGACTCGATCAGCGCCTCGGTCTGGGCGGCATCGGCGGCGAGGTGGAGATAGGTGAACAGCACCTGGTCGCGCCGCAGCATGGCGCACTCCGCCGGCTGCGGCTCCTTCACCTTCACGATCATCTCGGCCGTGCCGTAGACCTCCGCCGCCTCGTCGACCAGCACGGCGCCGGCTTGCGCGTAGTGCGCGTCGAGGAGCCCGATCTCCGTGCCCGCATCCTTCTCGACCATGACCCGGTGGCCGTGCTGCACCAGCTCGCGCACCCCGCCGGGCGGGATGCCGACGCGGTACTCGTGGACCTTGGTCTCCTTGGGAACGCCGATGAGCATGGCCGTTGCTTCCCTGATCGTGGCGACACCCGCCGCCTGCGCCGAGGCCGCTACGGCCCGAGGCCGGTACGGCCCGAGGCCGGTGCGTCCCGAGGCCGGTGCGTCCCGAGGCCGGTGCGTCCCGAGGCCGGTGCGGCGTGCCCCGCCTGCCCGGTCCGGCGCTCAGTCGGCCGCGTCCGGCTGCAGCGCCGGCGCGGACCCGCCGCCCCCGCCGCCGCCGATCCGGTCGGGATCGGGCGGGCCGTCGCCGGCAGCGTCCGGCGGTGTGTCGTCGGCAGGCGGCGTGTCGTCCGCAGGCGGCGTGTCGTCGGCCGGCGGGGCGGGTGCCGCCTCTGCTTCTGCTTCTGCCTCTGCCTTTGCCTCCGCCTCCGCCTCTGCTTCTGCCTCTGCCTTTGCCTCTGCCTTCGCTGCGGCGGCTGCGGCCGCAGCGGCGGCCTGCTCGCTGCGCGCCGCCGCGCGCTCGGCCCTCGCCTGCGCCTTGCGGACCGCATCGAGGAGCTCCGCCTCGGTGCAGATTCCCAGCAGGATCGGGTCCTGCGGCGTGATGTTGGGCGTGTTCCAGTGGGCCCGGTCGCGCACCGCGTTGATCGTCGACTTGGTGGTGCCGAGCAGCTTGCCGATCTGTGCGTCGCTCAGCGCGTCATAGTTCTTGAGCAGCCAGGCGATCGCGTTGGGCCGGTCCTGCCGCTTGCTGACCGGTGTGTAGCGGGCCCGGCGCGCACGCTGCGGCAGCGCCTCGGCCGGGCCGATGGCTTCGAGGCGCAGCGACGAATCCTGCTCGCAGCGCGTGATCTCCTCGCGGCTCAGTTGCCCGTTGGCGACCGGATCGAGACCGCGGATGCCGACCGCCACCTCGCCGTCGGCGATGCCCTGCACCTCCAGCGGATGAAGGCTGCAAAACGCCGCGATCTGATCGAACGCGAGCGTGGTGTTGTCGACCAGCCACACGGCCGTGGCCTTGGGCATCAGCAATTCCACCATATGCGTTCCTTCTCCCGCCGCCCGCGGGCGGGTGGGCCGGGCCCACCCGGTTCGACTGTGAATGCGGTTGAGCCGGCCGGTATATCGTCTTGGTGTGGGGAGCGCAAAGCCGCAGTCTAGCGCAGTTTGGCGCAGTCAGGCGCAATTCACCGGCCGGCGCACTCCAGCAGGATCTTGCCGATGTGCCGGCCCTCCTCCATGCGGGCGTGCGCCGCCGCCGCCCGGTCGAGCGGGAACCGGCTGTCGATGACCGGCCGCACCAGCCCCTGCTCCACCAGCGGCCAGACGCTCTCCTCCAGCGCCGCCCCGATGCGGGCCTTGCTTTCGACGCTCTGGGGCCTGAGCGTGGACCCGGTGATGGTCAGCCGCTTGCGCATGAGCGAATTCAGGTCGACCTGACACTTCGACCCTTCGAGAAAGGCGATCTGGGCCAGCCTGCCCTCGGGCCGGAGCGCCGCGAGGTTGCGCGCGACATAGCTGCCGCCGACCATGTCGAGCACCACGTCCACGCCCTCGCCGCCCGTCAGGTCCTTCACCGCGGCGACGAAATCCTCGCTGCGGTAGTCGATCGCCCGCTCGGCGCCCAGTCGCTCGCACGCCGCGCATTTCTGGGGCGAGCCGGCGGTGGCGAAGACCCGGACTCCGAGGGCGGACGCGATCTGGATCGCGGTGGTGCCGATGCCGCTGCTGCCGCCGTGGACGAGCACCCGCTCGCCGGCGCGGAGCCGCGCGCGCTCGAAGAGATTGGTCCAGACGGTGAAGCAGGTCTCGGGCAGGCCGGCGGCGTCGGTCAGCCCGAGCCCCTGCGGCAGCGGCAGCGTCTGTCCTTCCGGCGCGACGCAGTATTCGGCGTAGCCGCCGCCGTGGACCAGGGCGCAGACGGCATCGCCCTCCTTGTAGCGATGCACGCCGGGGCCGCACGCCACCACGTGGCCTGAGACCTCGAGGCCGGGAATGTCCGAGGCGCCGGGCGGCGGTGCATAGGCGCCCTCGCGCTGCATCGCGTCCGGCCGGTTGACCCCGGCCGCGGCCACCTCGATCAGCACCTCGCCCAGGCCCGGTGCGGGAACGGCGCGACGCGCCGGGCGCAGCACCTCCGGCCCGCCGGGCGCGGCGATCTCGATGACGGTCATGTCTGCCGGCGCTATCGCCATGAGTCCTCCAACGGGTTCGTTGCCGGGACTATACTCAAGCCCGCCCGGCCGGCGCAGGAGATAAGGGAATGGACGAGGAGGCGGTCCGCATCCCGCGTGAGCGGGACTGGTCCCCGCGCGTGCTCGACGACATGTCGGTCGAGGCGCTCGGCGCTTACGGCACTCAGCTCGAAGCCGAGCTGGAGCGCGTGCGGGGCGCCATCGCGGCGAAGCAGGACTATCTGAGCAAGGCGGGCGCGCTGTTCAAGAGCTAGCCCGGCTCCGGGGGTCTTGCTCACCTCTGCCAGGCTCACTTGCGGCGCGGGGCGGGCGGGGCGCCATGGAGCGCGCGCCGCACCGCGTGCCACGCCGCCTCCAGCCCGCGCCGCAGCGCGGCCCCGTCCCGCGCCAGCAGGCGCACGCCCACGCCGGCCTCGTTGGGAAGCATCGAGGCGGCGCCGTAGAACGCCTCCGTCGGCGCAAGCGCCGTGCGCAGCGCGGCCAGGATCGCCTCACGCGAAGGCCCGCGGTGGGCGGCGACGAGGCTGCCCTGCGCGGGCCAGCGCGCGAGCCGGCCGCCGCGGCCCGGCGCCAGCCGGTCGCCCGCGACCTCGTAGCGCTCCAGCGCAAGCAGCCGGCCGTTCTCGTCGCGCAGACGCATCTCCGCCCGGAAGCGGTCGAAGCGGCGGTCCTCGCCGCCGGGGTCGTGGTGCGAAAAACTCTCGGACGCGACCACGGTGGCGTCCGCCGCGGCGTCGATCTCCAGCACGGAGGTGAGGCGCGCGCCCGGAAACATGATCAGCGGGTCCGGCAGATATTCGAGCAGCGCGTCCCCGGCGGCGTCGAGCGCGACCGTCTGCCGCGCCGGCGCCGCGGGCATGCGGTGCACGATCGTCGCCGCCTGGGTGGTCACGTGGGCGGCGCATCCGGGGCCGGCCGCGCAGGTCAGGCGCAGGTCCTCGCCCTGATAGATGCCGCCGGAGACCGACTGGAGATAGAGCGTGAGCGCGCCCGCCGGCACCTCGTCCAGGTAGAAGGGCCGGGTGATGTGGAAGGGATAGCCCACGCGCTGGCGGGCGATGTAGCTCTGCCCGTCGGGCGCGCGGGCGAAGCGGAGCGCCGCCTGGTGCCCGTCGTCGGGCCGGGCGGCCGGGGTTGCGGTGGTGCCCAAGCGGGACGCGCTCAGCGCAGCAGGTAGTGCTGGCCGAGGGTGATGCTCTCGATCGGCTCGCAGGCCGCGAGCGTCCCGTCGACGAAGACCTCGAAGGTCTGGGAATCGACCCGGATGTCGGGGCAGGCGTCGTTGTGCAGCATGTCCTTCTTGCTGAGCCTGGTGAAGCTCCCGATCGGCAGGATCGGCTTGGCGAGGCCGAGGCGTCCCTGCACGTCGATATCGAGGGCGCGGCGATGCGCGAAGGTGGCGCTGAGCGACTGCGGCGCCCGCCCGTGATGGCCGAACTGGGGCCGCATGACGACCGGCTCGGTCTGGAAGTAGCTGCCCGAGGGATCGCCGCTCGCGCCCCAGGCGACGAAGCCGCCCTTGATGACGCCGAAGGGCTTGATGCCGAAGAAGGCCGGCTTCCAGGTCACCAGATCGGCCATCTTGCCCGGCTCCAGCGAGCCCACATAGCGCTCGATGCCGAAGGCGATCGCCGGGTTGATGGTGTATTTCGCGATATAGCGCTTGATGCGCTCGTTGTCGGCGTCCGCGCTGGTCTCCTCGGGCAGGCGCCCGCGCTGGTCGCGCATCTTGCTCGCAAGCTGCCAGCAGCGCGTGATGACCTCGTTGATCCGCCCCATGCCCTGGCTGTCGGAGCCGAACATCGAGACCGCGCCGAGGTCGTGCAGCACGTCTTCCGCGGCGATGGTGCCGTGGCGCACCCGGCTCTCGGCGAAGGCAACGTCTTCGGGAAGGTCGTAGCGCAGCAGGTGGCAGGCCATGGTCATGTCGAGCTGTTCGTCGAAGACATTGACCGTGTAGGGGTTGGTGGGATTGGTCGACGACGGCAGGCAGTGGGGCTCGCCGTTGCAGCGGATGATGTCGGGCGCGTGGCCGCCGCCGGACCCTTCCGTGTGGTACATGTGGATCGGGCGACCGGCGATCGCCGCCATCGTATCCTCGTAGAAGCCCGATTCGTTCAGCGTGTCGGTGTGGATCTGCACCGGGAAGTCGTGCTCGGCCGAGGCCCGCAGGCAGGCGTCGATGGTGGCCGGCATGGCGCCGTAGTCCTCGTGGATCTTGACGCCGATGATGGCGCCGTCGAGATGCTCGACGACGGTCGCCGGGTCGTGCGACGAGCCGCGGCCGAAGAAGCCGAAATTGAGCGGCCATTCCTCGGACGCTTCCAGCATCCGGTAGGTGTTCCAGGGGCCGCCGCAGTCGATGGCGAAGAGCGGCCCCATGGTGCCGCCGATCATGGTGGTGAGGCCGCTCGCCAGCGCGTGGTTGCACTGGTCCGCCGACATCCAGTGCACGTGCACGTCGATGCCGCCGGGCGTCACGATCAGGCCGCTGGCCGGGTAGTAGGTGGTGTTGGGGCCGCAGACCAGGTTGGCATCCACGCCGTCCTGGGTGTTGGGATTGCCGGCCTTGCCGACGCCGGCGATCTTGCCGTCCTTGATGCCGATGTCGGCCTTCACCAGGCCCAGCACGGGGTCGATGACGGTGGCGTTCTCGACCAGCATGTCGATGGCGCCGTCGGCGGCGGAGGTGTGGGCGTCGTAGGACATGCCGTCGCGCATCACGCGGCCGGCGCCGGTCCAGCACTCGTCGCCATAGCTCGTGTGGTCATGCTCGATCTCGCCGATCAGCGAGGTGTCGCCGAGCCTGATCCGGTCGCCCTTGGTCGGCCCGTAGTAGCGGGCATAGGTCTCGCGCGCGATCTTCACCATCTGCCTACGCTCCCCGGAAGCCGCGCGCCTTGGCGCGGGAGATCGCCTGCTCCCTGACCGCGGGCGAATCGATCATGCCCTCGGTGAGGGAGTTGAAGCCGCTGATGCGGCCGCGGCCGCCGAACTCCACCAGCGCCACCTCCTTCTCCTGCCCCGGCTCGAAGCGCACGGCCGTGCCCGACGGGATGTCGAGGCGCATGCCGAAGGTCGCCTGCCGGTCGAAGTCGAGCGCCCGGTTGACCTCGAAGAAGTGGAAGTGGCTGCCGATCTGGACCGGGCGGTCGCCGCTGTTGGTGACCGGGACGGTCGCCGTCCTGCGGCCCGCGTTCAGCTCGATCTCGGCGTCGGGCGTGATGATCTCGCCGGCACGGCGGGTGGGCGCGCTCTCCTCTTTGCCGGGGCGGATCGGCTGGTGCACGGTGATGAGCTTGGCACCGTCCGGGAACATCGCCTCGACATGGATCACGGGGATCAGCGCGGGCACGCCGGGCATCACGTCGTCGGTGCTGAGCAGCTCCGCCCCGTAGCCCATGAGGTCCTTCAGCGAGCGGCCCTCGCGGGCGCACATCAGGAGCTCGTCGCAGACATAGGCGATGGCTTCCGGGTGGCTGAGCCTGATGCCGCGGCGCTTGTGCTCGCGCGCGAGCTGGGCGGCCGCGAAGATGTTGAGCCGCTCCTGTTCCGTCGGGGTGAGGTTCATCGGCCGTCGCCTCCCTCTTGGCAGATAGCGTCAGAGTAGTCGCCGGGGCGCGTCGAAAACAGCCGAATTTGCCGCCGCCCGCCCCTCGCATAGACTCGAAGGACGACGGAGAGAGGGAGTGGCGCCCATGACGCGCAACAGCAACCGCCGGATCGTGCTCGCCGCGCGTCCGGTGGGCGCACCGCAGGAGACGGATTTTCGCCTGGTCGAGGAGCCGCTGCCGGTGCCGGCCGAGGGCGAGCTGCTGGTGCGGACGATCTGGCTCTCCCTCGACCCCTACATGCGGCTCAGGATGGGGACGGACCTGCGCTACTACCCGCCGCTCCCGCTCGGCGACGCGATCGTCGGCGGCGCCGTCAGCCGGGTGGTGCAGAGCCGGCACCCGGATTTCGCGCCGGGCGACATCGTCGACGACTATACCGGCTGGCAGGACTATGCCATCGCGCAAGGCGCGCAGGCGCGCAAGGTGGACCCGGCGCTGGGGCCGCTGTCGACGGCCATCGGCGCCCTCGGGATGCCGGGCCTCACCGCCTATCTCGGCCTGGTCAAGGTGGGCCGGCCCGCGCCGGGCGACACCGTCGTGGTCTCGGCGGCGGCGGGTGCGGTGGGCGCCGTCGCGGGCCAGGTGGCCAGGATCGCCGGCTGCCGCGTCGTCGGCATCGCAGGCGGCGAGGAGAAGCTGCGCTACCTCACTCAGGAACTCGGCTTCGACGCGGCCATCGACCGCCATGCGGGCGGCCTGCCCGCAGCCCTCGCCGCCGCCTGCCCCGACGGCATCGACGTCTATTTCGAGAATGTCGGCGGGCCGGTCGGCGACGCGATCTATCCCCTCCTCGCCCACGGTGCGCGCGTGGTGATCTGCGGCGGCATCTCCCACTACAACGCGACCGAGCCGCCGCTGGTCGCGAGCCACCTCGCGCCGGTCCTCTTCACCGAAACCGAGGTCAAGGGCTTCAACATCTTCTCCTACGGCGCCCACTACGAGCACGCGCGCAGGCGGCTCGCCCGCTGGCTCGCCGACGGGCGGCTCGCCTTCAAGGAGGACATCGTGGACGGCCTCGAGAACGCACCCGCTGCCTTCCAGCGCCTCTTCGACGGGCGCAACTTCGGCAAGCTCCTGGTCAGGGTGTCCGAGGAATAGCCGGACCCCTGCCCGGCGGGCGGCGGCCGCTATTCGTGGCCGTGGACGTGATCCCGGCCGACGCGGATGCAGACCGGTACCGGCCGGTCGCGGTCGGGGTCGGGCGGCGCCTGGAGCAGCGTCTCGACCTCCTCCAGCACGACGGCGGTGATGTAGGGGAGCGGCAGCGTGCAGGCCTCGGCGAGCGGCACCCAGCCGAGATCCAGCAGCTCGCCGTTGCCGTCGAGGGACCCCGCCGCGTCGTCGGCATGGGCCATGAAGAAGCGGGCGTTGAAGCGGCGCGGCAGCCCCGGCGGCGTAACCGCGCGGTAGATGTAGTCGAGCCGGTCGAGCGCCGGCGCCAGGCCGGTCGCGTGAAAGGCCCGCCATTCGGGCCGCACCGGCCGCACCGGCCGTGCCGCCGCCGGCGCCCGCAGGCCGAGCGCGAGGCCGGTCTCCTCGAAGGTCTCGCGCACCGCGGCGGCGGCGAGCGAGCGGGCGCGTGCCGCCGTGGCCGAGCGCGCGAGCCGTGCGGTCACGGTGGCGCGAAGTTCCGTCGCCGGGCGCACCCAGCGGTCGCAGGGCTCGACGCCGCCGCCGGGAAACACGTAGTGGTCGGGCATGAACACCTGGCGCCGCGGGCGGCGGCCCATCAGGACCTCGGGCGCGGACGCGCCGCTGCGCACCAGCACCAGCGTGGCCGCGTCCCTGGGTCTCGGGCTGCGGCGGCTCGCGCCGTCTGCGCCTCCGCCGCCCCGTTGCCGCGCGGCGTCAGTCCGCAACGAAGAGGACGCCCCACTGGTTGTCCACGACCTCGCCGTCCCCGGAGACGGTGAAGTTGGAGGTGACGATCCCGGTCGCGCCCGCGAGCGGCCCCGTGCCGCCGTCCACCTGCCAGACGATCCCGCCTTGCGTGAGCCCGTCCTGCGCGCTCGGCCCCATCCGGCCGGTCCCGACGGTGCTGAAGCGAAGGGTGCCGGCCGCGCCGAAATCGATGGTCCCGTCCTCGGTGAATTCCCCGTCCTCGCGCATGAAGACGCTCGACGTGAAGGACGCCCTCTCGGCGGGCGCGTTCTCGATCGCGAGCAGCGGCCCGCTTGCGTCCAGCGCGGTCGAGAGCGCGTTCGTGGTCGAGCCCGTCCGCGCCCACAGCTGATTCTCCTTGCCCTCTTCCGGTCCGGCGGACCCCTTGAATTGCATCGCGTAGCCGATCTGCCTCATCGCTCATACTCCCTCTTGTCCGCACGGCCCCGGCTCACGCGGGAACCCCGCCGCACCATAGGCCCGCGCATCCTGCGCGCAAGCGTCGGCCGGCCCGCAGGTTGACAGCGGCGCCATGTTCCCTATCCATGACAGGCATACCGGCTTCCGGCCGCGATGAACCGATGGAGTCCCAGGATGCAGCGCAGGGCCATCGTGTGCACCGCCCTCCTCGCCGCCCTCACGCTCGCGTCCACGCAGGCACGGGCAGAAGCAAGCTGCGCCGGGTGGAACACTGTAGAGTTCTTCAAGGCCGCCGAGACCGCCGATGTCGAACGCTGTCTCGAAGAGGGCGCCGACGTGAACGCTCGCGCCGAGATCGGCTTGACGCCGCTGCACACGGCTGCCGGGGTCAACAGACACCCTGCCGTCATCAAGGCGCTGGTGGCCGGTGGTGCCGACCCGAACGCTCGCGACGAGGACGGCTGGACACCGCTGTACGCGGCTGCCGGGTCCAACGAGAACCCTGCCGTCATCGCGGCGCTGGTGGCCGGTGGTGCCGACCCGAACGCTCGCGACGAGGACGGCTGGACACCGCTGCACATGGCTGCCGGGTTCAACGAGGATCTTGCCGTCGTCGCGGCGCTGGTGGCCGGTGGCGCCGACCCGAACGCTCGCACCGAGGTCGGCTGGACACCGCTGCACGGGGCTGCCGGGTCCAACGAGAACCCTGCCGTCATCGCGGCGCTGGTGGCCGGTGGTGCCGACCCGAACGCTCGCACCGAGGTCGGCTGGACACCGCTGCACGCGGCTGCCTGGTCCAACGAGAACCCTGCCGTCATCGCGGCGCTGGTGGCCGGTGGTGCCGACCCGAACGCTCGCACCGAGGTCGGCTGGACACCGCTGTACGCGGCTGCCGGGTCCAACGAGAACCCTGCCGTCATCGCAGCGCTGGTGGCCGGTGGTGCCGACCCGAACGCTCGCACCAAGGTCGGCTGGACACCGCTGCACGGGGCTGCCGGGTCCAACGAGAACCCTGCCGTCATCGCGGCGCTGGTGGCCGGTGGTGCCGACCCGAACGCTCGCGACGAGGACGGCCGGACACCGCTGCACACGGCTGCCGGGTCCAACGAGAACCCTGCCGTCATCGCGGCGCTGGTGGCCGGTGGTGCCGACCCGAACGCTCGCGACGAGGACGGCCGGACACCGCTGCACGGGGCTGCTGCGCTCAACGAGAACCCTGCCGTCATCGCGGCGCTGGTGGCCGGTGGTGCCGACCCGAACGCTCGCGACGAGGACGGCTGGACACCGCTGTACGCGGCTGCCGGGTCCAACGAGAACCCTGCCGTCATCGCGGCGCTGGTGGCCGGTGGTGCCGACCCGAACGCTCGCGACGAGGACGGCTGGACACCGCTGCACATGGCTGCCGGGTTCAACGAGGATCTTGCCGTCGTCGCGGCGCTGGTGGCCGGTGGCGCCGACCCGAACGCTCGCACCGAGGTCGGCCGGACACCGCTGCACGGGGCTGCTGCGCTCAACGAGAACCCCGCCGTCGTCGAGGCGCTGCTGGATGCCGGCGCCGACGCGACAGCACTGGACGGTGCAGGCCGGGCACCCTACGACTATGCCGAGGACAATGAGGCCCTCAAGGGAAGCGCCGCCTACTGGCGCCTGAACGACGCGCGCTACTGATCCGCCCGGACGGCGCGTGGACCATTATCGCGCCCGGACGGCGCGTGGACCGATATTGCGCGTGGCGCGCGATTCCGTTACCTCTCAAGGTCGTGCAGAAGGAACACGGCACGGCGGGCCGGCATGAAGGGATGCGGCATGGCGGGCGTGGCGGCTGACCGCGCCGGCGGCCCGCTGGCGGCCCTGCGGTGAAGGCCTGCGCATGACCGCCGCCGCGGGACGGGACTCGCACTTCGCCCACCGCGCCAACCTGTTCGCGGACCGGCATTTCAAATGGCTGGTGATCGCGCCCTCGATCGTCGTGCTGCTGCTGATCGGCCTCTATCCGATCGTCCACACCGGCATCGTCAGCTTCCAGGACATCACCATGCTGGCCGAGGACACCTCCTGGTCCGGCGGCAAGCACTACGCGGCGCTCTTCTCCGACACCCGGCTCTGGGAGTCGATGGGCCACACCTTCCTGATCCTGGCCATCGCGCTCCCCATCGAGCTGGTGCTGGGCCTGCTCATGGCGCAGCTCTTCCTCGAAAAGATGCCGCTGAAGCAGGTGTTCGTAGCCCTCCTCATCATCCCCACCGTCATCTCGCCGATCGTCGCGGGCTCCACCTGGCGGCTGATGTTCGACAACCAGTACGGGCCGATCAACCAGATGCTCGGCTGGTTCTCGTCGGACCCGGTAATAATTCTCTGGCTCTCGCGGCCCGAATGGGTCTATCCGGCGATCCTGGTCTGCGAGGTATGGCAGTGGACGCCCTTCATGTTCCTGATCCTGCTCGCCGCGCTGTCGAACGTCGACCGCAGCCTGATCGAGGCGGCGGAGATCGACGGCGCCTCGTTCTGGAAGATATTCTTCAGGATCACGCTGCCGGTGATCAAGCCTGTCCTGGTTATCGCCATCCTGATCCGTGCGCTCGATCTCTTCCGCATCTTCGATATCATCTGGGCGATGACCAAGGGCGGCCCCGGAACGATGACCGAGACCATCTCGATCTACACCTACATCCGCGCCTTCAAGGAGTTCGAGACCAGCTACGCGGGCGCCATCGCCTTCCTGGTGATCATCCTGCTCTCGATCATCGTCATCTTCGCGCTCAAGCGCGTCGAGATCGCGCGATGACGGCGGCCGACACACCCGTCCCTGCGCCTGCCGGCAGGTGGCCGCGCTGGCTCACCCGCGAGCGCCGGCGCATGACCTGGCGCTTCCTGATCGCGCTCGCGGTTCTGGTGTTCTTCCTCTTCCCCGTCTACTGGCTGTTCATCACCTCGATCAAGTCGGCGGGCGACATCTTCGCCCGCCCGCCGGTCTGGTTCCCGAGCGAGCCGAACTTCCGCATCTTCGGGGTGCTGTTCAAGGACGGCGACGTCTGGGCGATCTACAACAGCCTCATCATCGCCAGCGTCTCCACCGCGGTCGCCATGGTGCTCGGCACCGCGGCCGCCTACAGCCTCGCGCGCTTCAAGACCGGCGGCCAGAATCTCGCGATCTGGATCATCTCGCAGCGGATGATCCCGCCCATCGTCATCGTCTTCCCGATCTTCCTGCTCTTCGTCTGGTTCGGCTGGATCGACAGCTATGTCGGGCTGATCCTGCTCTATATCGCGTTCAACCTGCCCTATGTGATCTGGATGATGCGCGGCTACATCGAGGACATCCCGGTCGAGGTGGAGGAGAGTGCGCTCACCGACGGCTGCTCGCGCTGGCAGGCGCTGCGCAAGATCGTCTTCCCGATGGCGCGCACCGGCATCTTCGCGACCGCGGTCTTCACCTTCATCTTCGCCTGGAACGAGTTCGTCTTCGCGCTGATTCTGACGCGCCACGAAGTGCTGACCTTCCCCGTGCTGGTCACCCACTACTACGGCGCCCAGTCGACCTTCTGGGCGAAGATCGCGGCGCTTTCCGTGCTCGGCACGCTGCCGGTGTTCTTCGCGGTGGCGACGCTCCAGCGCTTCCTCGTGCGCGGGATCACCATGGGCGCGGTCAAGGGATAGGAGCGATGGCGGGAGTCAGGCTGCGCGGCGTGCACAAGCGCTTCGGCAAGGTCCATGCCGTGCGCGGCGTGGACATCGAGATTCCGGACCGCGCCTTCACCGTCCTGGTGGGGCCGTCGGGCTGCGGCAAGAGCACGCTGCTGCGCATGATCGCAGGGCTGGAGGAGGTGACCGAGGGTTGGGTGGAAATCGACGGCGCGATGGTCAACGATGTCCGGCCCAAGGACCGCGACGTGGCCATGGTGTTCCAGAACTACGCGCTCTACCCGCACATGTCGGTGTTCGAGAACGTCGCCTTCGGCCTGCGGATGCGGGGGACCTCGACCGCCGAGATCCAGCCGCGGGTGGAGCGGGCGGCGGCCATGCTCGGGATCGCGGAGCTGCTCGAGCGCCAGCCGCGCCAGCTCTCCGGCGGGCAGCGCCAGCGCGTCGCCATGGGGCGCGCACTGGTGCGGGACGCGAAGCTCTATCTCTTCGACGAGCCCCTCAGCAACCTCGATGCCCAGCTGCGCGACGAGATGCGCACCGAGATCAAGCGGCTGCATCAGGACATGCAGCGCACCATGATCTACGTCACCCACGACCAGGTGGAGGCGATGACGCTCGCCGACCGGATCGTGCTGCTGCGCGACGGAAGGATCGAGCAGGAGGGGCCGCCGCTCGAACTCTACGAGCGGCCGCAGACCCGCTTCGTCGCGGGCTTCATCGGCTCGCCCGCCATGAATTTCGCCAAGGCGCAAATCGAGGCGGCGGATGGCGCGGTCCAGGTGCGTGCCGGCGACACGACGCTTGCGTTAGCGCCTGAGCGTGCCGCGCGCCACGCCGGCGACGCAGGGCGCGCGGTGCTGCTCGGCATCAGGCCCGAGCACATGTACCGGGCCGAGGGCGAAGCGCCCAGGCCGGACTGCACGCGGCTTGCGGTCGCCGTCGAGATCGTCGAGCCGATGGGCGCCAACACGCTGGTCAACTTCCACCTCGGCGAGACCTCGATGCTGGTCCGCCTCGACGGCTCGGCAGGCGAGCGGCCGGGGGACCGCCTCGCGCTCGACCTGGACATGAGCCGGGCCGTGCTGATCGACCCGGAAAGCGAGCGGGTGATCTGAGTGGCCCCGGACGGTCCGGCCAGGTTGCCGGGGGCGCGCAGTCGAAGGCGGCGAAGGAATTAAGAAGAATTGCAAAACGAACCCTATTTCACGCAAACCTCTGATTTTATTATATAAATTGGAGAATCGCGGCCCCGGCGAGAGCTACCCGGTGGCCGACAGCGTGCCGATGCCTGCGATCACGATGGCGACGCCGAGCCACTGGAGCGGCACCACCTGCTCGCGCAGGAAGATGCGCGCCAGCAGGATCGTCACCACCGAGTAGGCGGAGCTGGTGACGATGGCGAACTCGCCGTTCTCCTGCGCGAGCCCGGCGTAGACGAAGACGTAGCCGATGGTGTCCACCAGGGCGAGGAAGGCGATCAGCGGCCAGGCGCTCACCGGCATGCGCGGCACCCGGCGCATGACCAGGAAGGCGGCGGCCATGACCAGGGCGCCCACCAGCCGCCCCGACAGCAGGGTCAGCGGCAGGCCGTAGCGCTCGATGGCGTGGTCGGCGGCGAGAAGGGCGACGGCGAAGAAGAAGGCCGAGCCGATCGCCATGAGAACCGACCGCCGCAGCACCGCCGGCGCGTATTCCGGCCTGTCGCCGCCCTCGATGCGCGAGACCGCAAGCGCCACCAGCCATATGCCGCCGAGCGTCGCCGCCATCGCCGCCCAGTGGATGGGCTCCGGCCGGGCGCCGAAGACGACGGTCATCGGCACCGCGAACGCCGGATAGCTCGACACCATCGGCGAGCCGAGCGAGACCGGGCCGCGGGTGAGCGCGTCGAACAGCATCATCGTCGCCAGCAGGGTGGCGACGCCGTTGAGAACCAGCAGCCAGAGGCCGGAGGGCTCCCAGACCAGCGCCTCGCCGCTGGCGGCGACATAGACCCCGACTGCGAGGCTGCCGACCAGCATGATCCCGAGCATCGCCTGCGGGACCCCGATGGCGCGGCCGAGGAAGCGGGCCGTGAAGTCGCCGACGCCCCAGCTTGCCGCCGCGCCCACGCCGAGAAGCGCCGCTCCGCCGATCATGGCGCGGCCGGAGCGAACGGGCGGACGGGAGTGACCGCGCCGGGGATCGACCCGCGTGGCATCGATGGACCTGCATCGCCTTGTAGCTGGGTCTTCACGATACCCCCAAAGCACGCCTTGGGGCAGGGCGCGATGATGGGGGATGATAGGGGCGGGACACGCCGGGCGCGTGGACCGAGAGTGAGGAGACGGCCATGCATATCGCCTGCCTGACCTTCGACTTCGACGCCGTCTCCGGCTTCATCGCGCAAGGCGCCCGCTCGCCGACGCCGATCAGCCGGGGCGAGTTCGGCCTCGTCGGTGCCGCGCGCGTCCTGGCGTTGCTCAAGCGGCACGCCATCCCGGCGACCTGGTTCATTCCGGGCCACACCATCGAGACCTATCCCGCGATGTCGGCCCGCATCGCTGACGCGGGTCACGAGATCGGCCATCACGGCTGGACCCACATGTCGCCCGTGACCATGGCGCGCGACGAGGAGGCGGCGGGGCTCGATCGCGGCAGCGATGCCATCGTGGCTCTGTGCGGGCGCAAGCCGCGCGGCTATCGCTCCCCCGCCTGGGACCTGAGCGAGAACACCGTCGAGCTCCTGGTCGCCCGCGGCTTCCTCTACGAGAGCAGCATGATGGGGAACGACTACACGCCCTATTTCGCGCGCTCGGGCGATGCGATCGAACTCGATGCGCCCATGCGCTTCGGGCCCGAGACCAGCCTGATCGAGATGCCGATCAGCTGGACGCTGGACGACTACCCCCACTTCGAATATGTGCGGAACGCGCGCTACAGCATGTAGGGCCTGATGCCGGCGGGCGGCGTGCTGCAGAACTGGGTGGACGATTTCGACTACATGACCCGCACCGTGGACTGGGGGGTGCTGACCTACACCTGCCATCCCTTCGTGATCGGCCGCGGCCACCGCATGATGATGCTGGAGCGCCTGATCGAGGCGCTCCAAGGGTTCAACGCGGTCTTCATGACGATGGAGGATGCCGTGAACGCGTGGCTCAGGCTCAATCCGAAGCCCGAATGAGGTCGGCCGCCTTCTCGCCGATCATCACGCAGGTCGCGTGAAGATTGCCGCTGACGATGGCCGGCATGATCGACGCGTCCGCGACATGGAGGTTCGCGAGCCCGCGCACCGCCAAGCGCTCGTCGACCACCGCCATCGGGTCGTGGCCCATCTTGCAGGTGCCGGCCGGGTGGTACGCGCTCATGGCGCTCTCGCGCAGGCAGGCGCGCCATTCGCCGTCGCTCTGCACCTCCGGGCCGGGGCGGTGGTGGCCGGCGATGAAGCGGGAGAGCGGCGCGGTCTCGAAGATTCGGCGCTGCAGCCGGGCGCCGGCGAGCAGCACTTCGAGGTCGCGTTCGTCGGCGAAGAGGTTGGGCTGGATCGCCGGCTGCGCGAAGGGATCGGCGGACTTGAGGCGGACCCGGCCCCGCGAGAAGGGCCGGAGCACGTTGATCAGGCCCGTGACCGCCGGCCGGTCGAAGAGCACCGGCCCCTCTTCCGACAGATCGAAGCCGGCGGGCGAGAAGAGATACTGGATGTCGGAGCGCCCCGCGCGCCCGTCGTGGCGGGCGAACGCGGTGACCTGGGAATGGGGCGTCGCGCCCGGCCCGGTGCCCGTGAGCAGCCATTGCGCGCCCAGCACCAGTGCGCTGAGCGGGCCGGTCTGCATGTTGTAGGTCGTCACGGTCGCCCAGCAGGTCTGGGCGAGGCCCGGATGGTCCTGCAGGTTCCCGCCCACCCCCGGCAGCTCGTGCACCACGGGAATGTCGAATTCGCGCAGATGGGCGGCGGGGCCGACGCCCGAGAGCATGAGGAGCTGCGGCGACGCGAACGCGCCGGTGCAGACGATCACGGCGCGGGCCGCCTCGGCCCGCACGCTGCGGCCCCGCCGGGTATAGTCGACGCCTGTGGCGCGGCGGCCGTCGAACAGCACGCGCCGCACATGGGCATGGGTCAGCACCCGCAGGTTGGGCCGCCGCAGCGCCGGCCTGAGATAGGCGCGCGCCGCGCTCTGCCGCCGCCCCCGGCGCTGGGTGACGGGCACGTAGCCGACGCCCGCCTGCGGTGGCGTGTTGATGTCGGCCATGCGCCCGAGCCCCGCATTGATGCAGGACCGGAGATAGGCTTGCGCCAGCCGGTGCCGCGTGCGCGCGTTGGAGACCGCGAGCGGGCCGCCCGTCCCGTGATAGGCGTCGGCGCCGTTCTCATTGTCCTCCGAGCGCTTGAAGCAGGGCAGGACGCTCTCGAAATCCCAGCCGCGGCAGCCGAGCGCGGCCCAGCCGTCATAGTCCGCCGGCTGGCCCCGCACATAGGACATGCCGTTGATCGCGCTGGTGCCGCCGAGCACCTTGCCGCGCGGCATATGGTCCCTGCGCCCGCCGCGCGTGGGGTCGGGCTCGGCCCTGTACGCCCAGTCGTAGCGCGGGTTGGCGAGCGCCAGGAGGAAGCTCGCGGCGGGCATCGCGACGGCGAGGCGGCGGTCCGACCCGCCCGCCTCCAGCACCAGGACGCGGTTGCGCCCGTCCTCCGACAGACGGGCGCCTACGACGCTGCCCGACGACCCCGCCCCCACCACGATGAAGTCCCACACCGCCATCGCCTCCCCACGCTCTCCCCGTGCGCCACCAGCCGCGCGCAGGCCGCCACGGACTTGCAGACTGCGCGCCCCGGCGATTGGGCATAGGGTACCCCGATCGCAGCGCTTCGCAGAGGTGCGATCGGGCAATCGTGCGACAGGAAACCCCGGCCCGCATCGGGATGGCGGAGGACCGTCATGGACGACCATAGCGTCGCGGTCGACGCCGCAGAGACGCCGACCGCACTGGCGTTCGCCGACAATTTCAACGTCGCGGTGCCGTTCATCGACCGGCACCTTGCGGAGGGGCGCGGCGACAAGGTGGCGATCCGCGACGCGGCGGCCGGCCGCGCCGGCGACGTGACCTATGCCGCGCTCGCCGCCAACGTGAACCGCGCCGGAAACGCCCTCGCAAGCCTCGGGCTCAGCCCTGGCGACCGCGTGCTGATGGTGGTCAAGGACTGCCCGCTCTTCTTCTACCTGTTCTGGGGCGCGATCAAGGCGGGCTTCGTGCCGGTCCCGCTCAATACCCTGCTGCGCGCGCCCGACTATCGCGTCATCGTCGAGAACGCGCGCGCCGCCTGCATGGTGTGGTCGCCGGAGTTCGCCGGCGAGACCGAGGCGGCGCTGGCCGGCACGGCACTGGCCGGCACGGCGCTGGCCGGGGCGCCGCACCGGCCCACCCATGCGCTGCCGGCCGAAGGCGGCGGCGACAGCTTTGCGGCCCGCCTCGCCGCGGCGTCCGCCACGCTGGCGCCGGCGCCGGTGGCGGCGGACGATGCGGCCTTCTGGCTCTACACCTCCGGCTCGACCGGCACGCCCAAGGGCGCCGTCCACCGCCATCGCGACATGGTGGTGACCAGCCAGTACTACGCTGTCGATACGCTCGGCGCGCGCCCGGACGACACTCATTTCTCGGCCGCCAAGCTGTTCTTCGCCTACGGCCTCGGCAACGCCATGACCTTCCCGCTGTGGACCGGCGGCACGGCGCTGCTCAGCGCCGCCCGGCCGACGCCCGAGACCACCTTCGCCGCCATCGAAGCCTTGCGGCCGACGATCTACTACGGTGTGCCGACGTTTTACGCCGCGCTGGTGCAGGCGCTCGAGCGGGCGTCGCCGGACCTCTCCAGCGTGCGCCTCTGCGTCTCGGCCGGCGAGCCGCTGCCGGCGCCGCTGCTGGAGCGCTGGCGTGCCGCCACCGGGCTCGACATCGTCGACGGCCTGGGCACGACCGAGAGCCTGCACATCTTCATCTCGAACCGCCCCGGCGCGGTCGTACCGGGCGCCAGCGGCACGCTCGTGCCCGGCTACGATGCGCGCCTCGTCGACGATGACGGGCGCGACGTGGCGCCCGGCGAGACCGGCAACCTGTTGATAAGCGGGCGCTCCATCATCGCCGAGTACTGGGGCGAGCCGGAGCGCACGGCGGCCGCGTTCGACGGCGCCTGGCTGCGCACCGGGGACACCTACTCCGTCGATGCGGCCGGCTGCTACGTCTGCCGCGGGCGCTCGGACGACATGCTCAAGGTCGGCGGCATCTGGGTGTCCCCGGTCGAGATCGAGGCCCGCCTGATCGCCCATCCGGCGGTGCTCGAAGCCGCCGTCGTCGGCCGCGCCGACGACGACGGGCTGATCAAGCCCGAGGCCTGGATCGTCCTCGCCGAGGGCCGCGCGGCGTGCGCCCGCCTGACCGAGGCGCTGGTGGCCCACTGCAAGGAGGGGCTGGCGCGCTACAAGTATCCGCGCTGGCTCCGCTATGTCGACGACCTGCCCAAGACCGCAACCGGCAAGATCCAGCGCTACAAGCTGCGGGGGCAGCGCCTGGGGCGGGAACACTGACCCGCGTCAAGGGCGCCGCCGTGCCCGAACAGACACCGATACGGCGACGTTCCGAGCGACTGCGAATTGGGAAGAGCCTCGAATAACCGAGATATGGCAGAGGATTGCATCGGTAAAGCCAATGCCATAAACAGGTTGCGGAGCACTTAAGTACACTGGAAGAACCGTGAATGGCGGAGTCGCGAGAGAGAAACAGGAAACCTCTCCCCCGCCCGCGCCGCGGCCGCGCTGCCACCGGGCAGTGTCAGGCCTTGATCGGACAGCACAGCCACCCAACCTGTCCGGTCGTGGCATGGCGGCCGGACTCGACGCGAGGGGAGGAAGTTCATGGATGTCACCGCCGAGCGGAATGACGGCGTGTTGTCCGCCCGCGTGAGCGGGCGGGTCGACTCCACCAATGCCCGCGAGTTCGAGGACATGATCAGGTCCGCGATCGAGGACGGCGACCGCGCCGTGATCATGGACTTCGAGAGGCTCGTCTATATCAGCAGCGCGGGCCTTCGCGCCGTCCTCGTGACGGCGAAGGACCTGTGGAAGCGGAAGGCGTCCTTCGCGCTCTGCTCGCTGCCGGAAATGGTGCGTGAGGTCTTCGAGGTGAGCGGCTTCGACAAGATCATCACGATCCACCCGTCCAGGGCGGACGCGCTGGCCGCCCTCGACGATTGACCCGGCGGGAGCGGTCTCCAAGGCAGTCCTGTCTAGCCTGCACCTGTTCGACGCGCCCGTAGGACAGCAGCATCGCGATGATGACGACGCCGTAGACGATCTGCTTGTAACCCTCTTCCATCTGCATCACCGACACACTTGCTGGCGACACGGAGCCTCCTCGTCGATGCTGGACGGCGTGGTGCCGGCGAACGGGATCGCGGCTCAGCCCGGTCCTGCGAACGATCTGCTTGATCGGCAAGCCGTCACCGGCCATGCGCCGAAGCGTCGTCATCCGGCTGCGGCGAGCCGCGCTTCGAGGTCGCGCCCGAAAACGGTTCCGACATGGTTTTCGTCTCCCGCTGTTTGCCCGACTGTCCTACGGCCGCCGTCAGTCGAGCGCCCGGTATTCGCGGCCGGGCGGCTTGTCCCGTTGGCGCCGCTCGCCTATGGTGCGCCGGCGATGACGGATGGGGCGGCTGCGCCGGTTTGTGTGCGGTCGCATGGCGGCGCGGCGCCGCGCCCCCGGCGCCAGGGGCTGTTCATGGACAGTATTCGCATCAGGGGCGGCCGCCCGCTCGCGGGTGAGATCGAGATTTTCGGCGCCAAGAATGCGGCCCTGCCGCTGATGGCGGCCTGCCTGCTGACCGACGAGCGGCTGACGCTCTCGAACATCCCCCACCTCACCGACATCACCACGCTCGCGCACCTGCTCGCCCAGCACGGCGTCGAGATCGGCATGGACGGGCACGCCAGGCGGGGCGGCAATGCGGGACGGGTGCTGTCGCTCCACGCCGGCGAGATCACCAGCACTACGGCGCCCTACGACCTGGTGTGCCGGATGCGGGCCTCCATCCTGGTGCTGGGTCCCTTGCTGGCCCGCGCCGGGCAGGCGACCGTCTCCCTTCCCGGCGGCTGCGCCATCGGCACCCGCCCGGTCGACATGCACATCGACGGGCTGACCCGGCTCGGCGCCGAGGTGCTGCTCGAAGACGGCTACATCCGCGCGCATGTGCGCGGCCGCCTGCGCGGGGCGGAGATCAGGCTGCCCTTCGCCTCGGTCGGCGCGACCGAGAACCTGATGATGGCGGCGACGCTGGCGGAGGGCGAGACGGTCATCCGCAACGCAGCCCGCGAGCCCGAGATCGTCGATCTCGCCCGCTGCCTCGGCGCCATGGGCGCGGACATCGCCGGGGTCGGCAGCGACGAGCTCGTGATCCGCGGCAAGGCGCTGCTCTCCGGCACCGAGCATGACGTGGTGGGCGACCGTATCGAGGCCGGCACCTACGCGCTCGCCGCCGCCATCGTCGGCGGCGATGTGGAGATCGCCGGGGCGCCGGCGTCGTCGCTGCGCGCGCTGCTCGACTATCTGGGCGCGGCCGGCGTCGCCATCAGCGAGACGCCGCGCGGGCTCAGGGTGCGCGGCAACGGCCGGCCCGCGGCCGCCGACATGACGACGCAGCCCTATCCGGGCTTTCCCACCGACCTCCAGGCGCAGGCGATGGCGCTGATGACGGTCGCCGACGGCGCCGCGATGATCACGGAGACGATCTTCGAGAACCGCTTCATGCATGTGCAGGAGCTGCGCCGCATGGGCGCGGACATCACCGTGCGCGGCGCCACCGCGCTGGTGCGGGGCGTCGCGTCGTTGACCGGCGCGCCGGTGATGGCGACCGACCTGCGGGCGTCATCGTCGCTGGTGCTCGCCGGCCTCGCCGCCGAGGGCGAGACGGTGGTGCACCGGGTCTATCACCTCGACCGCGGCTATGAGCGGATCGAGGACAAGCTCGCGGCCTGCGGCGCCGAGATCGACCGGGTCGCTCATTGACGGCACCGCTGCGACCCAGGCTGCGGGCGGAAGACGCCGGCGCGCCCGCCTGCCGCTTCCAGGACCCGGAAGAGCCGCGTCTGCCGGCGGTGCAGCCGCGCGAGCGCCTGCCATGAGCGACGGCCTGCTGCTGGCGCTGCCCAAGGGCAGGATCGCCCGCGCGCTCTCGCCGCTCCTCTCCCGCGCCGGAATCGAGCCGGAAGCCGCGTTCGCCGACGACGGCGCGCGCCAGCTCCGCTTCGCCACCTCGGAGAGCGGGTTCGGGCTGATCCGCGTGCGCAGCTTCGATGTCGCCACCTTCGTCGCCTTCGGCGCGGCCCATCTCGGCGTCGTCGGCAACGACGTGCTGATGGAGTTCGACTATCGCGAGATCTACGCGCCGCTCGACCTGCGCATCGGCCTCTGCCGGATGGTGGTCGCGGAACCCGCAGCGCTCGCCACCGGCGACGACCCGTCGCGCTGGAGCCATGTCCGGGTCGCCACCAAGTATCCCCGTGTGACGCGCCGCCACTTCGCCGCCCGCGGCGTCCAGGCGGAATGCATCAAGCTCAACGGCGCGATGGAGCTCGCGCCGGGCCTCGGGCTCTGCCGCCGGATCGTCGATCTGGTCGGCAGCGGCGCCACGCTCCGCGCCAACGGCCTGGTCGAGGTGGAGCATATTGCCGACATCTCCTCCCGGCTCGTGGTCAACCGCACCGCGCTCAAGACACGGGCCGGCGAGCTCCGGGCCTGGATCGAGCGCTTCGTCGAGGCCGTGAATGGCGCGCCGGCTGGATAGCGCGGCACCCGGCTTCGACGCCGCCTTCCGCGCTCTGCTCGCGGAGCGGCGGGGCGTCGCGGCGGATGTCGACCGCGCGGCGGCGGCGATCGTGGACGCGGTGCGCAGCGGCGGCGATGCGGCGCTGCTCGACTGCACGCAGCGCTTCGACCGGCTCTCGCTCACGCCCGACACGATTCGCCTGCGGGCGGACGAAGCCGCGACACTCGCCGCCGCCGCGCCCGAGCCCGTGCGCGACGCGCTGGTGCAGGCGGCGGCACGGATCGAGGCCTTCAACGTCCGCCTGATGCCGGCCGACCTCGACTACCGCGACGACGCCGGCGTCCGGCTCGGCGCCCGCTGGCGCCCTCTCGATGCGGTCGGGCTCTACGTGCCGGGCGGCACCGCCGCCTATCCGAGCACCGTGCTGATGAACGCGATCCCTGCGCGTGTGGCCGGTGTGCGCCGCATCGCCATGGTCGTGCCGGCGCCGGACGGCGTGCTCGACTCCGCCGTGATGGCCGCCGCCGGGATCGCGGGCGTCACCGAGATCTACCGCGTCGGCGGCGCCCAGGCCATCGCCGCGCTCGCCCACGGCACGGAGACCATCGCCCCCGTCGACAAGATCGTCGGCCCCGGCAACGCCTGGGTCGCCGCCGCGAAGCGCCTGGTCTTCGGCACCGTCGGCATCGACATGATCGCGGGACCCTCCGAGATCCTCGTGGTCGCGGACGGCGCCAACGAGCCCGGCTGGATCGCCGCCGACCTGCTCTCCCAGGCCGAGCATGACGGGGACGCGCAGGCGATCCTGATGACCGACGACGCGGCCTTCGCGGCGCGCGTGACGGCGGCGGTGGACGCACATCTGGCACGGCTCCCGCGCGCAGGGATCGCGGCCGCGAGCTGGCGCCGCTTCGGTGCGGTCGTTCTCCTCCGCTCCCTCGACGAGGCACCGCCGCTGATCGACCGCCTGGCGCCCGAGCATCTGGAGCTCGCGGTGGCGGCGCCCGCGCCGCTGGCCGACGCCGTGACCAGCGCCGGCGCCATCTTCCTCGGCCGTCACACGCCGGAAGCGATCGGCGACTATGTGGCGGGCCCCAACCACGTGCTGCCGACCGCCCGCAGCGCCCGCTTCTCCTCGGGCCTCTCGCCGCTGGACTTCCTCAAGCGCACGACCTTCGTCGGCTGCGACGCCGCGAGCCTGGCGCGGATAGGCCCGGCGGCCGTGACGCTCGCCGAAGCCGAGGGCCTCCATGCCCACGCGCTCTCGGTCGCGCTCAGGCTCGGCGGCGGGTCGGAGTGAGCGCGTGGACAAGGATCCGGCCGGCGCGGCCAGGCTGGTCGAGGTCGTGCTCGATCCCGACGCGGGGTTTCGCCGGGGTCCCGACCTCGAGCACGAGCGCCGCGTCGCGATCCACGACCTGCTGGAGGAGAACGCCTTCGCGCCCGCCGCCGGATCGGGCGGCCCCTACCGGCTCCGCATCGGCCGCACGGAGGGGCGGCTTCTCCTCGCGGTCGAGGACGAGGCGGGCGCGGCGCAGGGCTCCGCCGTGCTGCATCTCGCCTCCCTGCGCCGGACGCTGCGCGACTATGCGACGATCTGCGACAGCTATCACGCGGCGATCCGGACCCTGCCGCGCGCGCGCATCGAGGCGATCGACATGGGCCGGCGCGCCTGCCACGACGAGGGCGCCGAGATCGTCCGCCGGGAGCTGGCGGGTGCGATCGACATCGACGAGGCGACCGCGCGGCGCCTCTTCACGCTCGTCCATGCGCTCCATGTACGGTTCTAGCGCCGGCCATGGCTGGGCTCCCCGGCAGCATCCTCTTTGCCTGCACATGGAACGCCGTGCGCTCGCCGATGGCGGAAGGGCTGATGAAGAGCCTCTTCGGCACCCGCACCTTCGTCGATTCGGCAGGCGTGCGGCGCGGCGGCGGGCGTGATCCGTTCGCGGTTCTCGTCATGGCGGAGATGGGGATCGATATCGGCGGCCATCGGCCCAAGACCTTCGACGACCTGGAGGGCGGCGCCTTCGACATGGTGGTCTCGCTGTCGCCGGAAGCCCAGCACAGGGCGATCGAGCTGACCCGCACCGCTCACTGCGAGGTCGAGTTCTGGCACACCCTCGACCCGAGCATCGTCGAGGGCAACCGCGAGGCCAGGCTGCTCGCCTACCGGGAGGTGCGCGACCGGCTCATGGCTCGGCTGCTGGAACGCTTCGGCCCGCCCCGCCCGCCGGTGGTTTGATCGTGCCGTCCCCCCCGCCTGCCCCGCCCCGCCCGCCCCTGGTGCTCGCCTCGGCGTCGCCCCGCCGCCGCGCCCTGCTCGAGCAGATCGGCTATGCACCGGATGCGCTCGCGCCGGCTGCGCTCGACGAAACCCCCCGGCGGGGCGAGCGGCCGGAGGCGCACGCCGCCCGGCTCGCCCGCGCCAAGGCGGCGTCGATCGCGGCGCACCATCCGGGGGCCTTCGTCCTCGGCGCCGACACGGTGGTGGCCTGCGGCCGGCGCATCCTGGGCAAGGCGGACAGCGAGGAGAGCGCGCGGCGCTGCCTGGCCCTCCTCTCCGGCCGGCGCCATCGGGTCTGGGGCGGGGTGACGGTGATCGACCCGCAGGGCCGTATGCGCCACCGCCTCGTGCGCACGGCCGTGGCCTTCAAGCGGCTTTCGGCGGACGAGACCGCGGCCTATCTCGCCGGCGGCGAGTGGCGGGGCAAGGCCGGGGGCTACGCGATCCAGGGCCGGGCGGCGGCCTTCGTCCGTTTCGTCGGCGGCTCCTATTCCAACGTGGTCGGGCTGCCCCTGCACGAGACCCACGGGCTCCTAGCCGGCCTCGGCCTGCCTCCCCTGCCGCCCGGCGCCGCTACGCAATGAGTGGCGCGGTGGTCGACGAGCTGCTCATCGGCGCGAGCCCCTACGGCATACGCGCTGCCGCGGTCGCGGACGGGCGGCCGGCGGCGTTCTTCATCGAATCCTGTGCCCGCCCCAGCCGCATCGGCGATGTGCACGTGGCGCGCCCGCTGGGCCGGATGACGGGCATCGACGCCTGCATCGTCGATATCGGCGGGGGCGAGGAGGCCTTCCTGCCGGGCGCCGGGGCCTTCGCCGGCGACGCCGCGCCGGCGATCGTGCAGATCGTCTGCGACGCCTATGAGGGGAAGCGCGCCAGGGTCACGCGCACGCCGGTGCTGGCCGGCCGCTACGCCGCCTTTCGCCCCGGCGGGCAAGGCGTTGCCGTCTCGCGCCGTCTCCGCGATCCGCAGGTCCGGCGCGCGTTGCGCGCGGCGCTCGACGGGAGCGCCGCCCCCGGCGGGAGCGCCGCCCCCGGCGGGTCGCTGACCATCAGGGCCGCCGCGGCCGCGCGGCCCGACGCGGTGCCGGATGCCGCCGCGGCGCTGGCGGCGCGCTGGCAGGAGATCGCGGCCCACGCACAGCGCGACCGGACGCCCCGGCGCCTCTGGCACGGGGGCGGTCTGCTCGGCCGTCTGCTGCGCGACGTGGCGCCGCCCGCGACTGCGCGCATCGTGATCGACGACGAGGCGGTGCTGGCGCGGGCGCGCACGCTCGCGGCCGGCGAGGCGCCGGACCTCGTGCCTGCTCTCGCCTCCAGCGCCGGCGACGGGCCCCCGGCCGCAGCGCTCTTCGAACGCCACGATTGCGCCGGCCGCCTCGCGGCGGCGCTCGACCCCGTCGTGGTCCTTCCCGGCGGCGCCCGCCTCACCATCGAGGAGACCCGCGCGCTCAGCGCGATCGACGTGGACACGAGCCGGGCCGACGGCAGCGCGGCGGAGACCGCCGAAGCCGCCGGCCGCGAGATCGTCCTGCGCAATCTGGGCGGCCTCATCGCCATCGACTTCGCGGGGCGCGGCGCGGCGCAGCGCCGGGCGGTGCAGCTCGCGGCCCTGCGGCGCGCGCTGGAGGGCGACCGGGTCCCCCATCGCGTGCTCGGCGTCACCGCCGGCGGGGTCGTGGAGGTCAACCGCCAGAGGCTCGGCCCGAGCCTGCGCGAGGCCCTGACGGAGCCGGCGGTCGGCGCCTTCGCCGGCCGCAGACTGCGCCTCGAGGCGGCGGCCCACGAGGCGGCCGACGCCGCCCGGCGCGAGACCGCGAGCGGCGCGCGGGCGCTGACGCTGCGCGCCGCACCGGCCCTGCTGGAGGCGCTCGCCGCGCCCGGCGAGGGCGTGCTGGCGCGCTGGCTCGGCTGCGCCCTCGCGCTCTTCCCCGACACGGCCCAGCCGCATGGCCGCTTCATCATCGAGCAGAACGCTCGCGTCCCGACAGGCACATGCTCGACCCGCTGACCCATCTCCAGCTCGTCGGCAGCTTCGTGCTGCTGTTCGCGGGCGGCGAGGCGCTGGTGCGGGGCGCGGTCTCGCTCGCCCAGCGGCTGCAGGTATCGCCGCTGCTGATCGGCGCGACGGTGGTGGCGTTCGGCACTTCGATGCCGGAGCTGGTGGTCACCCTGCAGGCCGCACTCAGAGGGTCTTCGGGTATCGCCTTCGGCAACGTGATCGGCAGCAACATCGCCAACCTGCTGCTGATCCTCGGCCTCGTCGTCGCGATCACGCCGGTCATGGTCTCGCGGCGGGCGGCGGCGCGGGACGGCGCGGCGCTGATCGGCGCCACCGCGCTGCTGGTGCTGTTCACCTCGTTTGGGACGCTCGTCGCCTGGCAGGGCGCGCTGATGCTGGTCCTGCTCGGCCTCTACACCTGCGCCTCCTACTGGCACGAGCGCCGGCTGGGCGGCGAGAGGGGCATCCGCCACCGGCAGGAGGCCGAGGAGCGCCAGCACCTGCCGGGGCCGATCTGGCTCGCCGCACCCACGGCGCTGGTCGGGCTGGCCGCGGTGACGGGCGGCGCCCACCTGATGGTCGGCGCCGCCACGGTCATCGCGCGCGGCCTCGGGGTCTCGGAGACCGTGATCGGCATCACGGTGGTGGCGGTCGGCACCTCGCTGCCGGAGCTCGCGACCATCGTGGTGGCGGCCTACCGCAAGCACGCCGACGTGGCGATCGGCAACGTGCTCGGCTCCAGCCTGTTCAACATCCTCGCGATCCTGGGCGTCGTGACTGTGGTGACGCCGCTGCCGGTGCCGGACGAGATCCTGCGTTTCGACATCTGGGTGCTGGCCGGGATCACGACTTTCGTGATCGCTGTCATGCTTTCAGGCTTCCGCCTGGGGCGACCGCTCGGTGTGTGCCTCCTGCTCGGCTACGCCGCCTTTGCCGCGATGCAGTACCTCGCCGTGTGACGCAGCCGCCCCGGTGGCCGGCGCGTAGACAGGTGCGGCTCCGTGTCCTATACACACGCGCATGTGTCGGCCAGCGCCCAGGTAGCTCAGTCGGTAGAGCAGCGGACTGAAAATCCGCGTGTCGGTGGTTCGATTCCGCCCCTGGGCACCGGCACCCCCCGGCTTGCGGCTTCGGGCACGCCGCGCATCGCCCCGGCGCAGCGGCGGCAGGCCGGAGGCCGGACGAGGCGAGGACGGACCATGACCCCGCAAGGCATGAGCTATGTGAGCGGCGCCTGCGAGAAGCCGCTGCTCGGCCTCACCATCGGCGCACAGCTCGACCGGACGGTCGCGCGCTTCCCCGACAACGAGGCGCTGGTGGTCCCGCACCAGGGCGTGCGCTGGCGCTACGGCGCGTTCAGGGAGAAGGTCGACGCGCTCGCCGCGGGCCTGCTCGCGCTCGGCCTGGAGCCGGGCGACCGCATCGGCATCTGGTCGCCCAACAACAGCGAGTGGGCGCTGACCCAGTTCGCCGCGGCCAAGGCCGGGCTGATCCTGGTCAACATCAACCCGGCCTATCGCCTCGCCGAGCTCGAATACGCGCTCAACAAGGTCGGGTGCCGGGCCCTGGTGGCCGCCGAATCGTTCAAGTCGAGCCGCTATCTCGACATGCTGCGCCAGCTCGCGCCGGAGCTCGACCAGGCCCGGCCCGGCGCGCTGAAGGCCGCGACGCTGCCGCATCTGGAGACCGTCGTGCGCCTCGGCGACGACACCAGCGCCGGCATGTACAACTTCGCCGAGGTCCCGGCGCTCGCCGGCGGGCCCGAGCGCGATCGTCTGCAGGCGCTGGCGGACACGCTGCAGTTCGACGACCCCATCAACATCCAGTTCACCAGCGGCACCACGGGCTTTCCCAAGGGCGCGACGCTGAGCCATCACAACATCCTCAACAACGGCTACTTCAACGGCGTCACGCTGGGCGTGAGCGAGCGCGACCGGGTCTGTATCCCGGTGCCGCTCTATCACTGCTTCGGCATGGTCATGGGCAACCTGATGAGCGCCTGCTTCGGCGCCACCATGGTCTATCCGAGCGAGGCCTTCGACCCGCTGGAGGTGCTGCGCGCGGTCGAGGCGGAGCGCTGCACGGTGCTCTACGGCGTGCCCACCATGTTCATCGCCGAGCTCGACCACCCGGAGTTCGCGCGCTTCGACCTGTCCTCGCTCCGCACCGGCACGATGGCGGGCTCGCCCTGCCCCATCGAGGTCATGCGCCGCGTCATCGGCGAACTCCACATGGAGGAGGTGACCATCGCCTACGGCATGACCGAGACCAGCCCGGTGAGCTTCCAGTCGGCGACGGACGACCCGATCGAGCGCCGGGTCTCCACCGTCGGCCAGGCCCACCCCCATGTCGAGGTGAAGGTCGTGGATGGGGACGGCAGGGTCGTGCCGCGCGGGGTCGCTGGCGAGCTGCTCACCCGCGGCTACTCGGTGATGCGGGGCTACTGGAACGACGAGGAGATGACCCGCGAGGCCATCGACCGGGCGGGCTGGATGCACTCGGGCGACCAGGCCACCGTCGACACAGAGGGCTATTGCAACATCGTCGGCCGCATCAAGGACATGGTCATCCGCGGCGGCGAGAACGTCTATCCGCGCGAGATCGAGGAGTTCCTCTACCGCCACCCCAAGGTCCAGGACGTCCAGGTCGTCGGCGTGCCCGACGAGAAATACGGCGAGGAGCTCTGCGCCTGGATCAAGCTGCGGGACGGCGAGGAGGCGAACGCGGACGAGATCAAGGCCTTCTGCAAGGACCAGATCGCCCACTTCAAGGTGCCGCGCTACGTGCGCTTCGTGGACGCGTTCCCGATGACGGTCACCGGCAAGATCCAGAAGTTCAAGATGCGCGAGGCGATGATCGCGGAGCTCGCGCTCGCGGAGCGGGAGACCGCCTGAGCAAGGCGCGCCAGCCGCCGCCAATAAGGGAGAAGTCCATGGCCAGGCTCACGCACATCAACCCGGACAACGTGCCAGACTATCTCACCTACGGCCTGAGCCACGCCGTCGTGGCCGAGGGGGGCAAGACCATCTATCTCTCGGGCCAGGTCGGCTGGAACGAGAAGAGCGAATCGGTAGGCGCGGACCTCGCCGGCCAGCTCGCCCAGGCGCACGAGAACATCCGCCGCGTGCTCGCCGCCGCCGGGGGCACCGTGGCGGACATCGTCCGCCTCAACACCTATGTCGCCAACTACCAGTTCGAGGAAGGCGAGGTGGTGAACGCCGCCAACAAGACGCTCTTCGCCGGCCACACGCCGCCCTCGATGACGCTGATGGGCGTCCAGGCGCTCTATTCGCCCGATGTTCGCTGCGAGGTCGAGGCGACGGCGGTCATCGGCTGAGGTTACGGAAAAAAAGCATGGAGGGCGTCTATCAGCATTGCGCCAAAAAGCATCTGCATCGGTACGCGGCGGAGTTCGAGTTCCGCTACAACAACCGAGGCGCCAAGGGCGTCGAGGATAAGGGGCGAGCGGCCCAGATTCTGCGTGGCGTGAAAAGAAGACGTCTGAAGTATGCTTGACTGGTAGACCTTTAGAGAGTGCGAATCAGTACGTAGCATGGCGGCTAGCACTTGACTTGTGTAAAGTCAAGTGCTATATCCAGGCCTCAACCAAACGAGGGATGTCCCATGTCACGGGAAAAGTTCAAGGCATTGGTGCACTTTATGGTGCACGAATGCCGTCATAACCCCTCACGCCTCGGGGCTATACGGCTAAATAAGGCCCTCTGGTTTGCCGATATGCTCGCTTACCAAGCGAACGGCGTATCGATTACCGGAGAAACATATGTCAAGAGGAAGAAGGGGCCTGTACCAAAGACGATACTTGCCACGTTGGCAGAGTTGGAGGCTGACGAGAAGATTATCGTCCAAGAGCCGGAGTATGCCTACGACTCGCGGAAATACATTTTCCGCGGACGGCTGGATTCTGGCATTTTGTCAGATGCTGAGCAGGCATGGGCCAAGGTCGTGCTTGATTATGTCTGTAGGCACTCCGCAAATGAGATCAGCGAGCTCACTCATGAGGAAATCTGGGATGCCGCCGCCGAGGGAGAGGAAATCCCTCTGTATGCCACTCTCGCCAGCGGCAAAGGGGCGATAACGGATGAGGTCAAAAGCTGGGCCAATGCCGCTGTCGAACAGATCGAGTGTGCCGCGACCCCATAATGCAGTGGTCCGCATACCGTGACGTTGCGCTGGACCAGAAAGCGCAAAGCTTTGTGGACGAGGCAACCGCAACAACGCCACGATTCGATGATCACTGGCGCGGAGTAGAATGGCTTCTTGCAAGAACGCCAGAAAAAGGGACGCCGCGCCGCCATCACGACGCCACGAAGTATCTGGTCTATGTCTTTCCTCAGAACAAATGTGCCAAGACTCGTGAGTTGTGGGTTCTGTATTCTTACGACGATGAACGTGTCGTAATCCACTTGGTGAGGTTCGGTGCCGAAGAGGAATAATCCTGCTCAGCTTCAGCGATTCGAGAATGCCGCCCGCGAAGCCGGCGTCGACATAGCCAAGGATGAGATCGCCCGCGTCATTGGCGGGCTTGCGAAGCCGCAGGCGCCGGCCAAGGAAGCCGACGAGGATCAGGCGGCTGACGAGTGACCGCGCCGCCTAGTGGTGCGAACTATATAATCGCAAAAAAATGAGGGGGCGCGGCCCGAAGGCGGCGCCCCCCCCCCTTGAAAGTCCGCCGGGCCGGCCGCTCAGGTCTTGTAGACGCCCAGCGTCTCGAAGGCGCCCGCCGCCTGGATGACGGTCGCGTCGTCGTAGCGCTTGCCGATCAGCATCATCCCGATCGGCGAGGAGTCCGCCATGCCGCAGGGCACCGTCATGGCCGGGTGGCCCGTGGCGTCGAAGGGGCAGGTGTTGGCCAGCATGTTGAGCGCGACCTCGACATTCTCCTCGCGCGAGCAATCCGGCTCGGGCAGTTTGGTCGCCAGCATCGGCAGCGTCGGCATCGCCAGCACGTCGTATTGCGCCAGCGCCGCGTCGTAGGTGTCGCGCAGCCTGCGGCTCAGGTTCTGCGCCTTGGCGTAATAGCGGCCGTGGTAGTTCCGGTGCATGTACTCGCCGAGCATCATCACCGTCTTCACCGTCTCGGAGAGGTCGTCCGGCCGTGAGCGCCAGCCCCTGGCGTAGGCGTCGAGCAGCGAGGTCGTGTAGTAACCCTCCCAGTTGGTGCCGAGGGCGTTGCCCTTGAGCATCATCGCGGTCGCACCCTCGACCGCGATGCCGTTCCAGATGTGCGGCGCGTCGAGGTGCATGGGGATCGAGACCTCCTCGACAGTGGCGCCGAGCTCCGTGAAGCGCCGGACGGCCGCCCGGACGCTGCTGTCGACGGCCTCCTCGCTCTCAGGGTGGCCGAAGCCCTCCGTGACGACGCCGATCTTCAGGCCCTCGGCCCCCTTGCCCACGGCGCTCACATAGCGCTGGGTCCTGGTGCCGATCTGGCGCGGATCGTGCCCGTCGGGGCCGGCGATAACCTGGAGCAGGGCGGCCACGTCGCTCACCGACCGTGCCATGGGCCCGGTGTGATCGAGGGTGAGCTCGATGGGGAAGATCCCGGTATAGGGCACCAGGCCGTGCGTGGGCTTGTGCCCGTAGATGCCGCACCAGCAGGCCGGCATGCGGATCGAGCCGCCCTGGTCGCCGCCGAGCGCCATGTCGGCCTCGCCGATGGCGACCAGCACGCCGCTGCCGGCGGACGAGCCGCCGGCGGTGTGGCCCTTCTTGTGCGGGTTCTCGACCATGCCGGTGGCGGTGGTGGCGCTGCCGCCGTCGAAGCAGAGATAGGTGTTGGCGGCCTTGCCGACGATGGTGCCGCCGGCGTCGAGAATCCGCGTCACCACGGTCGCGTCGATGTCGGGCACATAGCCTTCGAGCACCGTCGCCCCGTTCATCATCGGCACGCCCGCCAGGCAGATATTGTCCTTGAGCGCGACCCGCTTGCCCTTGAGCGGCCCGCTCCTCCTCCCCTTGACCTCGGACTTCCAGTACCAGGCGTTGTAGGGATTCTTCTCGGGCGGCGGCCGGTAGCCGGGGGTGCGCGGATATTTCACCGGCAGCTTGGGCTCGTCGAGATCGTCGAGCCGGTGATAGGACGCGATCGTGCCGGCCATGAGGCCGCGGTACGACTCCGCATCCTCCACCGTGATCGTCATGCCGTAGCCCTCGGCGATGTCCAGCACCTCTTCGACCGTCGGTGTCCGCACCGTCGGAAACTTGGCCATCGGTTCTCCTCCCCCTCGTTGCCGCGCCGACGGCGCACGCCACCGTCTCCGCAAGAGCGCCACATATACATAAGGCACGGGCACCCGAACAGGGGGGCCGCGCCCGTGCGGCGCCGACGCGGCGCATCTGCCCCCGGCGCGGCGCCGGGGCGCGCTTTACAGGGGCATTGCTGCACTGCACAATCCGGCGCTCTGCAACGCCGATGGAGGGAATTCGATCATGGTGCAGGCGGCCGTCGCGGCCCCGGGCGAGGCCCGGCCCGGCTATTGCTTCGAGGAACTGACAATCGGCATGAGTGCCGAATACCGGCGCATCGTCGGCGATGCGGAGATGCGCCTCTTCGCCGATCTCACGGGCGACACCAACCCGCTCCACTTCGACGACGACTTCGCGGAACGCTCGCTCTTCAAGGGCCGGGTCGTGCACGGCATGTGCACCGCTTCGTTGATCTCGACGGTCATCGGCACCCGGCTGCCGGGGCCGGGGTGCGTCTACCTCTCCCAGTCGCTCCGCTTCACCGCGCCGGTCAGGCCGGGCGAGGAGATTGTGGCGCGGGCCGTCGTGGACCGCCTGATCCCGGAGCGGCACCGCGTCGAGCTCGAGACCACCTGTAGCGTCGGCGAGCGGATCGTTCTCTTAGGCCGCGCGCTGACCCAGGTCCCCTCCCGCACCGCGCAGGCGCCGCCCGAGGCGTAACGACAGGGCGCGCCGCAGGGCTTCGCCGGCGGCGCGACATCTCCCGCCCGCCCCGGTCTTGCACCGGAACCCGTCCGATACCACCTCAGAGTCAGGATGGTCGAAGAGGGCACCCGGCAGATGACGGCGCAGCGGCTTCCGAGACAGACATACGGGTGGCACGCGCCGGCCGCCATGTGCCTCCGGCCCGTCCTTAACGGAACAACCACCGGCCAAGACGGCTCTGCCGGCCGCAGGCCGAACGCAGGCCGCGCACATGGAGCAGAAGGCTGACATAGGACGCGCAGGGGACGGGGCGCACCCGAAGCCGGGCGAGACCAGGCCCGGCTGGCCGCACCAGTGGCGCAAGGGAAGTTTGTTTCGGTCGCTGTTTGTCGATCTCTTTATCTTCTGCGAATACGTAACCGGTTGGTACTACTACCTGTTCGGCCATATCGCCTCCTTCCGCTTCCTGCTGCAATTCTCCGCCGTCCTGCTGTTCGCCTTCGGCATCTACGGCGTGACCATCGATATCGAAAAGCGGCAAATCGATCGCGGCGTCCGCGAAGCGACCCTGTTTGCGATGATCGCGCGCACCCACGCGCTCCCCGAGGGAAAGGGATCGAGAGCGCTGAAGCCCAGCGTGGAAGCGCTGGCGCGCGACGGCGTGGCGATGAAGGAGATCGACCTCAGCGGCGCGGACCTCAGAGGTGCCAAGCTGACGGGCGCGAATTTCAGGCGGGCCGATCTGAGCAACGCGATCCTCGTCGAAGCGGATCTCAGCGGCGCCGATCTCCGGGGAGCGGATCTCAGCGGCGCGGTATTCAGTCGTGCCAATCTCGGCAACGCGGACCTCTGCGAGGCCGACCTCACCGATGCCGACCTCTCGGGCGCGATCTTTCACGATGCGTACATGGAGGGAGCCAATCTGAAGGGTACGGAGCTCATCGTTGCCGACTTCTCGAAGGCGCGGATGGGCGGTGCGATCATCGTGTCGGCAAACGGCGCCTATTCGAATTTCGCCGGGGCGGACCTGTCCGATGCCAGCTTCAACGACACGGAGCTTCAGGGGGCGGTGTTCGACGGCGCGGACATCGGCGGCACCCGTTTCAGCCAGTCGTACGACCTCTCCGATTCTCAGATCGAAAAGGCGTGCACCTCGTCGGATACCCCGCCGCTCCTGCCGAACCATCTGGAATGGACGGAGCGACGGTGCTGAGCGGCGGCACGATCTGCGTCTACGTGCTGTCGCGGCTCATGCTCCCCGGATTCGCCGGCTTCGAGCTCTCCCCGGAGGTCGTCAAGCGGCTGGATACGGAACAGCGCGCGCTCGCCGAAGACGCCGGGCGGCACTTCGCCGAAGGGACGGCGAAGGCGGCGGTGCCGGCCGAATGGCGCCTGACAACGGGCGCGCTTCGCTGGTGAATGCCAGGCCGGCTCGGGCGCGGATGGCCGGCGAGAGTGCAGCGGGAGAGCAGGCGTAGCGAGCCGCCGTCGCCGTCCGTGTCGCCGGGCGCGTCTTGCGGCGCTGGGCGCTATTCGCCAGACTCGCAGGCCCTATCGTGAAGGGAGACGCATGAGCGCACGCCCGCAAATCGACCCCCCCTATCTGCTTTTCCTCGGCGATGCACGCGACGAGCTCGCCGCCAAGACCGCGCGCGGGGTGTTCAGGTGGCGGCCGGAGTGGTGCCTCGGCCAGATCAGGCTGGAGGGGTGCAACGCCAGCCTCGACCTTCCCGACATGACGGTGGAGGAGGCCGCGGCCAAGGGTGCCCGGAGCCTCATCGTCGGCGTCGCCAACGCCGGCGGGGTGATCGGCGAGAGCTGGATCGCCACCCTCGTGGCGGCGCTCGAAGCCGGCCTCGACCTGGCCAGCGGGCTTCATGTGCGGCTCAGCGACCTCCCCCCGGTGCGCGACGCGGCGGCCGCAGGGGGGCGGCGGCTCTTCGACGCGCGTCATCCGCCGCAGGCGTTCGCGGTGGGGAGCGGCACGCGCCGCGCCGGCAAGCGCCTGCTCACCGTGGGCACCGACGCCTCCGTCGGCAAGATGTACGCCACGCTCGCGCTCGAAGCCGAGCTGCGCCGGCGCGGCGTCGCCTGCACCTTCCGCGCGACCGGGCAGACCGGCATGTTCATCGCCGGCGAGGGAGTCTCGGTCGATGCCGTCGTGGCCGACTTCATCTCCGGCGCCACCGAGTGGCTGACGCCCGAGAACGACCCCGAGCACTGGGACCTGATCGAGGGGCAGGGCTCGCTCTTCCACCCCTCCTACGCGGGCGTCACCCTCGGCCTGATCCACGGCGCCCAGCCCGACGCGATCGTCGTCTGCCACGAGCCGACGCGGACCAGCATGCGGGGCTTGCCGGGCTGGCCGCTGCCGGTGCTCGGCGCCTGCATCGAGGCCAACCTCCAGGCGGCGCGGCTCACCAATCCCGCGGTCGTCTGTGCCGGCCTCAGCATCAACACCCAGGTGCTCGGGGACGCCGACGCGGCGCGGCTGCTGGACGCGCTGGGCCGGGACCACGGCCTGCCCTGCGTCGATCCCATCCGCACCGGCGTCAGCGCTATCGCCGAGCGCCTGCTGTAGAGGGCGACGCCGGTGCGGCGGCTCACGGTGCGCCTGGAGACCTGGCCGCTCAAGCACGCCTTCCGCATCTCGCGCGGCGCCAAGACGGAGGCGCTGACGGTCACGGCCGAGATCGCCGACGGCCCCCACAGCGGCCGCGGCGAGGCGGTCCCCTACCCCCGCTACGACGAGACGCCGGAGGGCGCGCGCAGCGCAATCGAAGGCCTGCGCCGGGCGATCGAGGCGGGACTCACCCGCCCGAGCCTGCAGGACGCGCTGCCGCCCGGCGCCGCCCGCAACGCGCTCGACTGCGCGCTCTGGGACCTGGAGGCGAAGCGCACGGGCCGCCCCGCCTGGGAACTGGCCGGGCTCGCGCCGCCGCAGCCCTGCGTCACCGCCGTGACCCTCAGCCTCGATACGCCCGAGGGCATGGGCCGCGCCGCAGCCCGCCATGCCGCCATGCCTCTGCTCAAGCTCAAGGTCACCGGCGAAGGCGATCTCGACCGCATCCGCGCGGTCCGCGCGAACGCGCCCGGCGCGAGGCTGATCGTAGACGCGAACGAGGGCTGGACGGCGCCGATGCTGGATGCGCTGCTGCCGGCCTTCGCCGCGCTCGGGGTCGAGATGGTGGAGCAGCCGCTGCCGGCGGCCGACGACGGGGCGCTCGCCGGCCGGCGCTTCGCGCTCCCCCTCTGCGCCGACGAGAGCTGCCACACGCGCGCCGACCTGCCCCGGCTGGCAGGCCGCTACCGGATGGTCAACGTCAAGCTGGACAAGACCGGCGGCCTCACCGAGGCGCTGGCGCTCGCGGCGGAGGCCCGCGCCATGGGCTTGCGCCTCATGGTCGGCTGCATGGTCGGCACCTCTCTCGCCATGGCGCCGGCGGCGCTGCTCGCGGGCGGCGCCGACTATGTCGATCTCGACGGCCCGCTGCTGCTGGCCCGCGACCGCACGCCGGGGCTCTGCTACGACGGCGCGGCCCTGCAGCCGCCCGAGCCGGCGCTCTGGGGCTGACCCGCACGTCCCAACAACGGCGCGACCGAGCGCCCGATCCAAGCCACAACGATGGTGCGCGCGCGCTTCCCGTGAAGGCGCTCGGAGAACGGCACGGTGAGGCGGTCGGCGACGTCCTGGACGATCCCGCCGCGGCCCATCTGCGCCAGCGCGCCGGAAAGCCCGATGGAGCCGTAGAGCCTGACCTGGGATGCGCGCCCATGCTCGTGGATTTCGCAGGCGACGCTCGCTTTCGCGCGGTTACCGCCCCGGCGATCGAGCCGGCGTTCGACAGCCTCGGCGGATCGAGCGGCGGCCGGGCGCGGTTGACCCGCATGGCGGGCCGTGAAAGGGTCGGCGCCACCGAAGAACATGCTGGGAGGCGGGGTGAGATGAGCGGCAAGTGGCTCCCGTTCGAGCTGGCCTGGTACGACACGCGCATTTTCAACTGCTCCTTCTGCGGCATCATGATGGCGCGCGAATACTGGGTGGACGACGAGTACCCCGGCGAGATGTTCTGCGAGGACAAGTGCGCCGACGTGAAGCGGCGCCTGCGGGCGGAATTCGCCGAGGCGAAGGCGGCGGGCCGCGTCGAGGACGCGGGCCGCGCGGGAGAGTCGAGCGATGTATAGGGTCGGCATCGACACCGGCGGCACCTTCACGGACCTCGTCGCCCTCGACGACCGGAGCGGGCGCATCCGCACCGTCAAGGTCCCGTCCACGCCGCGGCAGCCGGCCGCCGCGCCGCTCGCCGCCATCGGCCAGAGCGCGCTCACGCCGGACGAGATCGGCCGCATCGTGCTCGGCACCACCATCGCCACCAACGCGCGCCTGCAGAAGAAGGGCGCGACCGTGCTCTATGTCGGCACCGACGGCGTGCAGGACGTGCCCATCATCGGCCTCATCGCCCGCAAGGAGGCCTACAACCCGGCCTGGGAGAAACCCTCGGCGGGCGTCCTCCGCCGCCATGTCTTCGGCGTGGCTGAGCGCGTCGATCACAAGGGCAACGTCCTGACCCCACTGGAGCGGACGGAGCTCGTGCGCCTCGGCGACTGGATCGGCGAACGGATCGCGCGCGCGCCCGCGCAGGAATGGGCGGTCGCGGTCAACCTGCTCTTCTCCTATGTCGACCCCCGCCACGAGGAGGCCATCGGCGCCTATCTCGCCGAGCGCTTCCCCGACCTTCCGGTCTCCCTCTCCAGCCACGTCTGCCCGATCTGGCGCGAGTACCAGCGCAGCGCGACGGTGATCACCGACGCCTTCATCAAGGGCATCATCGACCGCTTCGTGGGCCGGCTCTCGGCCGACCTCACGGCCGCGGGGATCGCGGCGCCGCTCTCGCTGATGAAGTCCAACGGCGGCCACCTCCAGGCCGAATCCGCCGGCGACGCGCCGGTGCAGCTCCTGCTCTCCGGCCTTGCCGGCGGCGTCATCGCCGGCGCCCGCTTCGCCCGCGACCATGCCGGCGGCAACGGCGTCACCCTGGACATGGGCGGCACGAGCTGCGATGTCGGCCTCGTCACCGACGGCGCCTTCGGCTCCACCACCGAGTACGAGGTGGAATGGGGCGTGCCGGTGAGCGCTCTCTTCATCGACTACACCACCATCGGCGCGGGCGGCGGCTCCATCGCCCATGTCGATGTCGGCGGCCTGCTCCGCGTCGGGCCGCGCAGCGCCGGCGCCGACCCCGGCCCCGCCTGCTACGGCCAGGGCGGCACCGAGCCCACGGTGACCGATGCCAACGTGGTGCTGGGCCGCCTCGACCCCGATTACTTCCTCGGCGGCGAGATGACCCTCGACGCGGCACGCGCGCACGAGGCGGTGGCCGGGCTTGGGCAGCAGCTCGGGCTCACGCCCGTGGAGACGGCGCGGGCGATCCTGGAGACCGCGGCCGAGAACATGGCGGACGCCATCCGGCTGATGACCGTCGAGCGCGGCATCGACCACCGCGACTATACGCTGATCGCCTTCGGCGGCGCCGGCCCGCTGCACGCCGTCGATGTCGCGGCGCCGCTGGAGATGAAGAAGGTGGTCGTGCCGCCCCATCCGGGCCTCTGCTCGGCCCTCGGCACACTGCTCACCGACCTCCGCGTCGACCGCGCGCGCACGGTCAACCACCGCTCCGACACGGTGGCCCTCGACCTGCTCAACGATCAGCTCCGGACCCTCGCCCGCCAGGCGGTCGACGAACTGATGCGAGACGGGCTGGAGGGCGAGGCGCGGGTCACCGGCCATATCAGCATGCGCTATGCGGGCCAGAATTTCGGCGAGCTGGTGCAGCTCGACACGCTGGCGCTCGACGAGGCCGGCTGCGCGCGGGCGCTGGAGGGGCTCCACCGCCAGCATGAGGAGCTCTACGGCTACGCGTTGCGCGACAAGGTCGTCGAGATGACGGAAGTCCGGGTGATTGCGGTCGGCGAGGAGCGCACCGATGCGACGCTGAACGCGCCTTCCGGCGGCTCAGGCAAGCCCCACGCCCACCGCGCGGTCTATTTCGAGGGCGAGACGCCGCTGGAGACGCCGGTCTACCGGCGCGCGGCGCTCGCCGCCGGCAGCATGGTCGCGGGGCCCGCCATCATCGACGAGATGGATTCCACCACCCTCGTGCCGCCCCGGAGCGAGGTCGAGGTGGGCGGCGACGGCAGCCTCATCGTGAGCCTGCCCAGGGCGGCAGGCGCGGCAGGCGCTGCGGTCGGCACCGGGCGGCTCGCGCCGGAGAAGGACCCGGTGACGCTCACGGTGGTCAACAACGCGCTCGGCAACATCTGCAACGAGATGGAAAGCGCCATGGTGCGCACCGCCTATTCGCCGATCTTCAGCGAATCGCGGGATTTCTCGTGCTGCCTGTTCGACCGGCGCCTGCGCATGGTGGGCCAGGCCGAGATGAACCCGGCGATCATCTGCGCCGGCCTGCACACGGTGCCCCTCTGCGTGAAGGAGATGGAGGAGCCGATCGAGCAAGGCGACGTGATCGTCCACAACGACCCCTACCGCGGCCAGTGCCACATGCCCGAGCACCTGCTGATGAAGCCGGTCTTCGTCGAGGGCACGCTGATCGGCTACGCCGCCAACATCGCCCATATCGCCGAGATCGGCGGCATGGCGGTGGGCTCCTTCGCCAGCACCGCCACCGAGGTGTTCCAGGAAGGGCTCAGGCTGCCGCCGGTGAAGCTGCTCTCGCGCGGCGACTATGTGAAGGATGTCTGGCGCATTGCGCTCGCCAACCACCGCACCCCCAACACCACCTGGGGCGATTTTCACGCGATGATCGGCTCGCTCAACACGGCCGAGCGGCGCCTGGGCGCGCTGGTGAAGCGCCTGGGCGTAGACACCTTCGAGAAGATCTGCGACGCGCTGGTGGATCACGCCGAGCACTGGATGCGCAACGAGATCCGCAAGCTCCCCAACGGCATCTACAAGGCCGAGGACTATTTCGAGGACGACGGCGTCAGCAACGAGCGCTTCTACTTCCGCCCCACCGTGCACATCCGCGACGAGGAGATCGTGGTCGATCTCTCGGAATCGGACCCGCAGGCGCGGGGGCCGATCAACGTCACCTATGTCGCGACCGCGGCCGCCGGCTGCACCGCGGTGCTGCAGACCCTCTGTGCCCGCGACGTGCCGCTCAATTCCGGCTGTTTCAAGCCGCTCCGCGTGGTGTCGCCGCCAGGCACGGTGGCGAACCCGGTCTTCCCCGCCCCCAGCGTCGCCGGCAACACCGAGGGCCAGCCGCGCATCATCGCGGCGGTGCAGCATGCGCTCTCCAAGGCGGTGCCGGAGATGGTGAGCGCGGCGGAAGGCGGCACGGCATGCAACCTGCTGCTGGGCGGAATCCACCCCGATACCGGCGAGTACTGGACCCACTATCAGCTCGAAGGCGGCGGCTGGGGCGGCCGCCTCGGCAAGGACGGCAACACCGCGCTCTGCTGTGCCCATGCGAGCACCATCCGGGCGACGCCGATCGAGGTGTTCGAGACGCGCTTCCCGCTGCGGGTGCTCAAGTACGAGATCCGGCCCGATTCCGGCGGCGCCGGCAAGTGGCGGGGCGGCCTCGGCTGCTGGCGCCAGTTCGAGGTGGTCGCCGACGAGGTCACCGTGAGCGCGCTCACCGACCGCATCAGCGAGGGGCCTTACGGGCTGATGAAGGGCGCGCCCGGCGCGCCGACCGGCTTCTTCGTCAAGCGCTTGGGTGACGAGGACTTCCGCACCTTCAAGGAGGTCTACGGCACCGTGAGCCCGACCAAGTTCGTCAACATCCGCCTCCACCGGGGCGACCAGATCCTCGTCCGGGTGCCGGGCGGCGGCGGCTACGGCGACCCGAAGGAGCGGGCGGACGCCGCCCTCCGCGCCGATCTCGAAGACGGCTTCGTCAGCGTGGACGGGCTCCGGGCCTACGGCCGCGACGCAGACTTCGCGGAGGCCGCGGAGGAGGCGGCCGCAGCCGAATAGGCCGCGGACTACCGGCCGGGCGAGGCAGCGTGCAGGGGTAACTGCTCAACTTCTGCGGACGGGGCGTTGGAGGCCCTTCTCGCTCATATCGGTAGTCATTGACGGAAAGTAAACAAGCAGTCGTCCGCTCAGCCCTTCTCCCTCAGCACGTCTGCGGCCAGTCCGACCAGCGCGGTCCGGCCTGGGGTCAGCCTTGGCGGCTCCTGACCTCTATCCATCGCGTGCCTCTCGCACGATCTCAAATCTGGTGATATGACCGAACCTTCCGTCAAATGTCCGTCAAACAACAATAGGGCATAAAAATTACTCAATATCAGTAACTTATGCGCATATTGACAGGAGAGGAACACATATGGTGGGTATTCCGTCAAATGGGCTTTCTGGTTTTGTTCACAGTCGGTTGGCTTGAAAGGGCAAGCGTCGCAGTTTCGTATCATCGGTTCGAGTCTGCTTTGCGGCCGCCACCATCCTCGATGCACCGGTCAGGCGGCCAGCATCTTCCATCAAATGGCTATCAAACAACGTCAGACCAGCAATCCATTCCATATCAATGCTTTATGCCCCTCGTAGCTGATGACGGGGCTATGGAGGAGTGTTCCGTCAAATGATCTCCCCGGCTCCCTTCACGGACGGGCACGCCCAGAAAGGCAGATAGGAGCGGCTCCGCTTGCCCGCCGTCGGATCCTCTATGACGATCACGCCGGCTTCCAAGGCTTCGTTCAGCAGGCGAGAAGCAACGGCGGCATTTCGACCGGCAATTCCGAACCGCTGCCGCAGCGTCGCGTTGGTGGTCTTCTCGCGCATGACATAGCGGAGGCACGCATGAAGATAAACCGCCCGCACCCTGTCCGCTCCATTCATCTCCTTTAGGTCCTTGTACGCGAAGACTACTGCACGTGTTGCAGCTGGCGGCGTCTCGAACAACGGAGCAGGCAACTGGGACATCTCGATGGCGAAAACCACCTTATCGATGCCGCTGCCACGCTCCTCGCAGATACCGAAACGACGCATGAGAGCTGCCATGGCCTCGTTGCGGGACCGAGGCGGTGCATCGACGAAGCGGTCTGTCGCGATCAGCGATTTACCAGGGTTCAAAATTTCGATGCGATCAGTAAAAATTTCCACCATCGGTCCTGTACCGGAAATGGCGAAGTCCTGATGGATAAGCATGTTCGCGACAAGCTCGCGAATGGCAATCTCGGGGAATAGCGGTATGGTCTCTCGCAACGCCTTTCCAATTACCTCATTGCTCGGCAGTAGGGTGTTGAGATAGTCGATCAACCCTTCGAATCCAGCCGCATATCCTTTCTTTCCAATTTGTTCTCTAATCGTTGCCATCCGCCCTTCTCCAGAATATTGAATCACTCGCACAGCCTTTCTTTCGAGCGTTGGGAAATCTTCAAGACTCCGAGCGAGGAGGATGGCACCGAGATTTAGGATATCCCAACCGTCCGCGATATTGCGACGAATCAACCTGTCCCTGGACAACGCCTCTGCGATCTTCTCAGGGGACTGTGGCAGTGGGAGTTTCAACAAATCGAAATAAACCGGGTAGTCCAGCAATCTCAACACCTCATCGGTGCTAAGCAGTTCCTGCACGATCCGACTCTCAAATGGCGTCTGGTCGAAAACACGCCAGAGCAGCCGCTCCCGCTCGGGCGCCTCTCTCAAGGGCCTCTTGACCGCACCGACACGTATGTAACCCAAGCCGTTGAACCGCACTGGGACATTCGTTGCGCGACCGATCTCAGCGATCACGATTCGCTCACCGTCAACACTGAGAGTATGGAATTTGAAGTGTGTCCTCGGAACCAGCAATCGCAGAAGCCAGTTTTCTAGAGGCTCGTTACCCTTCTTTGCGGTATCCGGATCAAAGCTCGTTCCAACCGGCTTGCCCGTCTTGTCCTCTATTCCCCAGAACAAATAGCCAAAGGCTTGGTCGCTCAACGCCGCTGCGTTAGCTAGCGCAGAGATGTATTGGCCGATTTCCTCTGGATCGGCGTTGTTAAGCTTATACTCCACCCACTCCGTTTCACCACCAGGGCGACACAGTACTTTCACCAAATTGACATAATAACCGTCGGGTCGGTTCCGTGTCATGCCGTCCCATTCCCAGTTGCTTCCTGTGAAACTGTCCCATCTTCACCGCGGAAGCGTGTATAGCTGTTCACACCCAGCATATCGAAATAGCCAGACTCGCACGCCGTTGTAGCTTCGCGTCGGACCAGAGGCGGCGATCCGCGACGATCGACGCCAGCCGGTCCACATGGACGATGTGGTAGAGCTTCGGCTCGGCGGGTGGCGGCATACTTAGCCAGCGACCTCCGCCGGCGCTTGGTTCTTGTCGAACACGGGCTCGTCGCCAGCATCGAAACGATCATCCACTTCGTCGTCGGCAGCGAGGGGATCGACCTCGGGCAGCGCGGCCGGCGCCTCGCGCACGTCAAGCTTGCCGGTCATCACATCGGCGAACCGGCAAGCTCGGCTCGACTATCCGGCGTCCGCCGGCGCCCGGTCGGACGCCCGGCCGCCGCCGAGGGCGCGGACGAGTCTGCCGAGCGATACGGCGCCGACCGGCTCGCCCGCGTCGTCCACGACCCGGGCCTCGTCGCCGGACGATTCGGCCACCAGCGGCAGCGCCTCCTCCAGCACCATGTCGTGCGCGCAGTCGGGGCCCTGCAGGCCCGGCCGGAGCGGCTCCATGATCGAGCCGACGCGGATGACCCGGCCGCGATTGATGTTCTTGGTGAAGTCGGCGATGTAGGAGTCCGCCGGGCGCAGGACGATGTCCTGGGAATCGCCGTTCTGGATGATCTCGCCGTCGCGCAGGATGGCGATGCGGTCGCCGATCTCGATGGCCTCCTCGAGGTCGTGCGTGACGAACACGATGGTCTTGTGCAGCTCGTTCTGGAGCTCCAGCAGCAGGGTCCGCATGTCCGAGCGGATCAGCGGATCGAGCGCGCTGAAGGCCTCGTCCATCAGCAGGATGTCGGCATCGGTCGCGAGCGCGCGGGCGAGGCCGACGCGCTGCTGCATCCCGCCAGAGAGGTGATGCGGATACGAATCCTCGTAGCCCTGGAGGCCGACCCGCTCGACCCAGCGCGCCGCGCGCTGGGCGCGCTCGTTCCTGGAGAGGCCCTGGAGCGCCAGGCCGTAGCCGACATTGTCCATCACGGACCGGTGCGGGAACAGCGCGAAGCGCTGGAACACCATGCTGATCTTGTAGCGCCGCAGCCGCTTGAGCGCCGCGGCATCGAGCGCGAGCAGGTCCTCCCCGTCGATGCGGATATCGCCTTCGGTCGGGTCGATCAGCCGGTTGATGTGGCGCACGAGGGTGGACTTGCCCGAGCCGCTGAGCCCCATGATGACCTGGATGCTGTGCGGCGCCACGTCCAGGGTGATGTCGCGCAGGCCGAGCACGTGCCCGTGAGATTCCAGCAGGTCCTGCTTGCCCATGCCCTCGTGGACGAGTGGCATCACCGACGCCGGGTCGGCGCCGAACAGCTTGTAGAGGCCGCCGACGCGGATGCCCTCGCCGGTGCCGGTCTGCGCGGTCATGTCTGCCGTCATGTCGGCCGTCATGCCCGCCGCTGGGCCTCGATGCGGCGGCCGTAGCTCTGGGTCACGCGGTCGAACACGATGGCCAACCCCACCACCGCCGCGCCGTTGAAGAGGCCGAGGGCGAAATACTGGTTGGTGACAGCCTGCAGCACCGGCATTCCGAGGCCTTTCACGCCGATCATCGAGGCGATCACCACCATCGAGAGCGCCATCATGATGGTCTGGTTGACGCCGGCCATGATGTTGGGGAGCGCCAGCGGCAGCTGGACGCCGAAGAGCCTGCGCCAGGTGCCGGCGCCGAAGGCGTCCGCCGCCTCCAGCACCTCCTGGTCCACCAGGCGGATGCCGAGGTTGGTGAGCCGGATCACCGGCGGCACGGCGTAGATCACCACCGCGATCAGGCCCGGTATCTTGCCGAGGCCGAACAGCATCACCACGGGGATCAGGTAGACGAAGATCGGCATCGTCTGCATGACGTCGAGGATCGGCGTCATGAACGCCTGCATCCGGTCCGAGCGCGACATGGCGATGCCCAGCGGGATGCCCATGGCGATGGCCATGAGGGTGGCGACGAAGATGATGGCGAGCGTGCGCATCGTGTCGACCCACATGCCGAGGTAGCCGATGGCGAGGAACGCGAGGATGACGCCGATGCTCAGCCGCACGCGGCGGCTCGCGCCGAAGCAGATGCCTGCGATCGCAAGAATCACCACCCACCAGGGGGCGTTGAGCAGGACCCACTCGAACTTGATCAGGAGCCAGAGAAGTGGATCGAAGATGCTCTCGATCAGGTCGCCGTAGTTGCGCGAGAACGCCTTGTACGCTGCGTCGATGGACTTGTGGACGGCACGCAGCGTGGCAATGTCGAGAGTGGGAAAATTCAGGACCCAGTCGGTCACGGTTCACGCTCCCCGGTTAGGCTCCCCCGGGGACATGCCGTTCACACCGGGGCCGTATCGACCCGGCGCCCCGCCCCGGCGTTCCGGGCGGAACACCGGGGCGAGACGGGGGAGCGGGTCGGCGCGGGCGGCGCCGTTCCGCCCATAACCTGCCGGCAGGCAGGCTACATCATGGCCGCCTTCACCTTTGCCGCGACATCTTCGGGCACCCAGGTGGTCCACACATCCTCATGGTTCTTGAGGAAGTACTCCGCCGCTTCCCGCGTGGTCGCCTGGTTCGTATCCTTCCACGCCAGGACGCTGTTCACCAGGCTGTTCGGCCAGGAGACGCTGGAGACGAACCCGAAGGCCTCGGGCGCGCCCTCGGCGAAGCTTGAGGTCACCACCGTGATCACCACCGACTTCGCGTACATGTTGGGCTGCGGGTCGGCGCAATCCTTGTCGATGATGCAGGGCCACGTCTCGGGGTCGTGCACCATCCCGCCCAGCTTGACCATCGGGTAGTTGCCGAGCAGCGCGGTCGGCGCCCAGTAGTAGGCGAAGATCGGGTTGCCGCGCTCATAGGCGCTGGCGATCGCTCCCGCCAGCCCCTCGCCCGAACCCGGGTTGAAGATGGTGAAGCCGGCTTCGTCGAGCCCATAGGCCATGAAGAGATTGGTGTTGACGTACTCGCAGGCCCAGCCCGGCGGGCAGCCGTAGAAGCGACCCTTGCCCGGCTCCTCCTTGTCGGGGAAGAGGTCGGGCCGCTTGATGACCTCCTGCAGAGTGGTGAGCTCCGGATTCTGCTCCACCACGAAGTCCGGCACCCACCAGCCTTCCTCGCCGCCGTCGGAGAGTATCTCGCCGGCGATCGCGAGGCGGCCTTCGGCCACCGCCGCCTCGACGACCTCGCGCGCGGAATTGATCCAGATCTCGGGCGCGATATCGGGCTCGCCCTTCTCCGTCATCGAGGTGACGGTGGGCACCGTGTCGCCGGGCACGATCTCGGTATCGCAGCCGTAGCCTTCCTTGAGGATGATGTCCTCGACATGGGCCGCGACGCCGGCCGAGGCCCAGGTCATCTCGGCAATCGTCACCTTGCCGCAGGCCGCATCGGCACCGCGCGCAAGGACCAGGGCGCCGGCAACCATGAGTGCCGCCGCCAGTGTCATCGACAATCTAGACATATGACCGCTCCCTTTCTGTATTGCGCTCATTCAGCGGCGCAACGGTCTCGCCGGGTTCCGCCGGCACGGCAAGCTCCTCCCGGTCCCGATCATAGTCGGCCCGCCCGGCCGCTGGCAAATCGGTGTCGGCCGGATGAGCCGAAGGCCGCCCGGCCGGTGCGCCCCTCGGTCGCCGCAGCAGCGGCGGGCCGGACTCTCGTGGACCCCGGCCGCCTGGCCGGTATGCGACACGGGGCAGTGCTCGTCCGTCCGCTGGGCCATGTGCATCTCGCCCGGCCCCGGGATCGCGGCCGGCGGACGCCCGCAGGCAAGAGTCGGCGCAGACGCGCCGGCGAAGCGGCGAAGCGGCGCGCGGCCCGATCGGCTCGCCGAGGATCGGCTCCTCCCGGCGCGGCCATGCGATTCTCTTGTTTACGGTGTCAAATCAATGAGTTGCGAGAAATTGGGTTGGTTTTGCAATTTCTTGCTCTTTTTCGTCGCTGCCTCCCTAGGCCGCCCGCCCGCAGGCGGGATGGAGGGGTGGCCCGCCCGCCGCGGCTGGCGGGGCGCGCGGGGCGGCAGCGGCAGGCCCTCAGGCCCGGCTGCGCAGCTCCCGCTCTGTCTGGGGCACCGGCATGGAGCCGATGCCGTCCGCCACCATCTCCCGCCATTCGCGCTTCTGCGGCATGATCGGCGGCACGGGGATCGTGCTGGGCTCCGGGGTCGCGTCGGCGATGGGCTTCTCCAGCGCCCTTCCCGTCACCTCGCCCCGGCGGAAGAAGCCGTTGTAGATGCTCCAGTGGAGCCGGTTGCGCGAGCCCGTGAGCGGGAAGCGCCGGGCGATCGAGGGCAGCGAGTAGAAGGTCTTGTAGGCCCGCATGTGGCCCTCGCGGAGCTGCTCGGTGGTGAGCTTCTCCGGCCGGTAGACGATGTGGCCCTGGTCGTAGAGGTCCCAGTCGTAGGAGACGATCTGCCCGGCCTTCTTCATCTGGTACCAGGTGAGGGTGCCGGGGTAGGGGGTCAGCACCGAGTAGGCGCAGGCGTCGTACCTGGCGCCGATGTTGAAGTCCGTGGTCTCGTCGAAGACGCTCTCGTCGTCGCCCTCGAAGCCGAACATGAAGAGGCCGAAGACCATGATCCCGTAGCTGTGGATCTTCTCCACCAGCGCGGCGAACTGCTCCGGCCGGTTGACGTACTTGTGGACGCTCTTGAGCGTCTCGCGCGAGATCGATTCGAAGCCGATGCTCAGCATGTAGCAGCCGCTCTCGGCCGCGAGCTCCAGCATCTCGTCCTTCTGGGCGAGCTTGCTGGTGACGCCGGCCTGCCAGCGGATGCCGCGCCCCTTGAGCGCCCTCATCACCTCCTTGGGCCTGGCCTCGGTGCCGAAGAAGTCGGCGTCGTTCAGCGAGATCGTGCGCTGGCCGCAGTTCTCGACCTCGTGGATCACCTCGTCGATCGGCCGGTAGCGGAACTTCAGCCCGTTCATCAGCGGCTCGGCGCAGAAGGTGCAGCCTTGGTGGCAGCCGCGCGAGGTCTGGACGAAGGTGCGGTTGACGTAGCGGTTCTTCTTCACCAGGTCGTAGCGCGGCATCGGCATGTCGACCATGGAGTGGAGCGTATCGGCGCGGTAGACGCCCTTGAGCTCGCCCCGGTCCATGTCGTCGAGGATCTTGGGCATGACCAGCTCGGCCTCGCCGATCAGCACGGCGTCGCAGTGCTCCAGCGCCTCCTCGGGCATGAAGCTCGCATGCACGCCGCCCATGATCACGGGCACGCCGCGGGCGCGGTAGGCGTCGGCGATCTCGTAGCCGCGCTTCACGTAGCTCGTCATCGCCGAGATGCCGACCATGTCGACCTTCAGGTCGAAGTCGATGTCCTCGATGTTCTCGTCGGTCATCACGACTTCGTACTTGTCCTGCGGAATCACCGCGGCGACCGCCAGCAGACCCGCCAGCGGCGAATAGAGCGCCCGGCCCATGTACATCGGCCGCGTGGTGAACTGGTCGGTCTGAGGATTGATGAGGTGGACGATTCGTGTGCGCATGCGTACCTCCGCTGCCGCGATTATACCGCAGCCCGGCCCGCCTGCCGAGAAACATTCGCGGCCGCATTTTCTGCCACACTCCGCGCACTCCCGCGTGGTCCCATTGTTGCCACTCGGAGACGCGCGGTTAGAATGGCAGGCACGATCAAGGACGGGATCTGCGGGCGATGAAGACTTACACCGCGGTTGTGGAACGCTGCCCGGAGACAGGCCTCTATGTCGGCTACGTTCCGGGGTTTCCGGGCGCCCACAGCCAGGGCGAGACCCTCGATGAGCTCAACGCCAACCTCAGGGAGGTCATCGCCATGATTCTCGAGGACGGGGCGCCCGCGATGGCGGGCGAGTTCGTCGGCACGCAGACCGTCGTCGTGGCCTGAGTCCGAGTGCCGCCGGTCCCCGTTCTCAAACCGCGCGAGGTGATCGCCATTCTCACCGCGCTCGGTTTCGAAGACGTTCGTCAGCGCGGTTCGCACAAGCGGTTCCGCCACGCGGATGGCCGAGCGACCACCGTACCGGTTCACGGCGGGCGCGACCTGTCCCCGCTGCTGCTTCGGCGCATCGCTCGCGATGCCGGAATGAGCGTCCACGAGTTCGTCGGGCATCGCCGATAGACAGCGTCCCCAGCCTGGGCAGTTCGACTCGGTATCCCTGATCCGGGCCGTCCGACTCAGAACGCCGGGAACAGGCGCTCCTTCGGATACTCCGCGCCGACGACGTGCTGGATCGTGACCGCGCGCACCATCTGGTAGGTGCGGATGCGGAAGGCCGGGTCGCACGACATGCGGATGTACATGTCCTTGCCGCTGATGCCGTAGTCGTCGCGCAGCCACTGCATCATGTTGTCGCAGGCGTCGTAGACCGCGTGCTCCATCGGCAGGTTGATCCCCACCGCCACGATGCTGTCCGGCTTCTCGATGCGCACGCAGGGCGCGTGCTTCCCCTTGATCACCGTGGCGCTGAGCTGGATCGTGGCGCGCGTCTCGTCGGCGATGCCGGTGAACTCGGTGTCCCCCTGGCCGCCGTGCATGTCCCCCACATAGAGCAGCCCGCCTTCGTGATAGGCGTTGAGCAGGATCGTGTGGCCGGCGCGCACGTCGCGGCAGTCGATGTTGCCGCCGAAGGGGCCCTGGCCCAGCAGCGAGGTGAACACCTCCCGCTCCGGCGCGCACGCCAGCGTGCCGCAGAAGGGCATCAGGTCCCAGGTCAGCTTGTCGGAGTAGCGGCCCGTGCCGTCCCGCGTGTGCCCGCTGGGACCGGGGAAATGCTCGATCACCTGGACATGCGGCTCCGCGCACTCGGCCCAGCGCTGCGAATCCCCGAGCGGCCCGATGCCCGGCAGGATGCCGGAGAAGCCGTAGCGCCAGGGGTCGATCGACTGGATATGCACCGCCAGCGTATCCCCCCGCTCGCAGCCCTCGACGTAGACCGGCCCCACCACGGGGTTGTACTTGGGCGGCCAGACGCTCTGCAGCGCCACCACATGCTCGCCGGTGAAGTCGTGCACCTGCGGGTCGTCGCTGTCGTCGACGATCAGCCCCGAGAGCGCGTCGTCGGTCTCGAGCCGGAAGGCCTCCCCCTGCGCCACCCGCAGGACCGGCTCGTCCTCCCAGTCGAAGGCGTACTTGCTCGCTACCTCGCCCCGCTTGATCGTCTGCATCGCCGTCCCTCCTTGTCGCCCGTCGTTATCGCTGCCCCCGGCGCGGAACGGGCGTCGTTCGCGACGCGCCGAGATAGATGTTGCGCACGTCCTCGTTGCTCTCGATCGCCGCCAGCGATCCCTCGGCGAACACCCTTCCGTAGTGGAGCACGGTAACCGGCGCGCCGAGCTGGCGCACGAACGCCATGTCGTGCTCGACGACGACGACGGTGACGCCTTCCGCATGGACCGAGGAGACCAGCGCGCCGGTCGCGCGGGTCTCCTCCGGGCCCATGCCGGCGGTCGGCTCGTCGAGCAGGAGGAGAACCGGCCGCATGGCGAGCGCCATCCCGATCGCGAGCCATTGCCGCTGACCGTGGGAGAGCTCGGCCACGCGCCGCTCCTCGGTGCCGGCGAGGTTGAGCCGCTCCAGCAGCCGCGCGATCTCGGCGTCCATCGCCTCGCCCGAGAGGCTGTGCTGGAGCGGGAGCTGCAGGTTGTGGCGCACGCTGAGGTCGCCATAGACGCCGAGATGCTGGAACTTGACGCCGATCCCCATATGGGCGCGGCGATGCGGCTCGGCGCGGGTCACGTCCCGGCCGCGAAAGCGGATGGCGCCCTTGTCGGGCTTGATGCTGCCGAGCAGGAGCTTGAAGAAGGAGCTCTTGCCGGCGCCGTTGGGGCCGATGATGCAGCGCAGCGCGCCCGGCTCCAGGCTGAAGTCGACGCCGTCGACCGCACGGACTCCGCCGAGGGCCTTGGCGAGCCCCCGGGTCCGGAGCAGGGCGCCGTCGCCCGCGCCGTTGCCCGTGACCGTCATGCCGCCGCCCCGCGCCCGAGCCGCTGCTTGAGCGCCTCGAATCGCGCGACCAGGCCGGTGATGGCGCCTTCCGGCAGCAGCATCATGACCAGGATCAGGATCGCGCCCTGGACCACCAGGGCGTAGTTGCCCTGTATGGCCAGCTTCTGCGAGAGCCAGAGCAGCACCAGCGTGCCGATCACCGTCGCCGTCAGGCTCTTGCGGCCGGCGACGGCGACCCAGATCACCGGCAGGATGTTGTTCTGCACGCCGAACACCGTCGGCGTAATGAAACTCTCCCACGAGACGTAGAGCATGCCACCGGGACGGCCTTCGGCTCGCCCGGTGGACGTATTGCAATGGCTGCCACCGGGACGGCCTTCGGCTCGCCCGGTGGACGTACCGTCACGATATCACAGGCCTGAGCGGTGGAAAGCGGGGCAGGGCGGGGCAGCTCAGTATTCGGCGCGGTCGTCCACGGCGTGGCCACGCTTCGGCACCAGCACCGTGCGCTCATAGGTCATGAAGACGGTGCCGTCGGCCTTCCTGCCCGTGGTCTTGACGGTGACGATGCCCTGGGTGGGCCGCGAGCGCGACTCCCTGGTCGCGAGCACTTCGGATTCGGCGTAGATGGTGTCGCCGGCATAGACCGGCGCGGTCAGCCTTATGTCGTTCCAGCCGAGATTGGCGATCGCCTTCTGGCTGATGTCGCTCACCGACATGCCGGCGACGATGGCGAGGGTCAGCGCGCTGTTGACCAGCGGCCGGCCGAACTCGCTGTGGCTCGCATAGTGGCTGTCGAAGTGGATCGGATGGGTGTTCATGGTGAGGAGCGTGAAGGAGATGTTGTCGTACTCGGTGAGCGTCCGTCCCGGCCGGTGCTCGTAGACATCGCCCACCGCGAAGTCCTCGAAATAGCGCCCGTAGGATTCGCGGTAGCGCTGCTCGGCCACCTGTTTGCGCTCCACGGCCATGGCCCGGCGTCCCCCGATGTTGCCGCTCGCGCGCCGCCGGCGCGCGCCGCCGCGACCTTAGGGGCTGGCCCGGAGGCGGTCAACACGTCCAGCGGGCGAGCCGAAGGCCGTCCCGGTGGTGGCCACTATCAACACGTCCAGCGGGCGAGCCGAAGGCCGTCCCGGTGGCGGCCACTACAATACGTCCTCCGGGCGCGGTTTATTCATTTCCCTCAAGCGCCGGGCGCTCGCTCCGCTCGATCGCGCGCCCCCGCGCGCGTGAACGCGCGACGCTCCGCGCCTTGCGGCGCGCCGGCGCGGTCGCGCCGGCCGGGCCGCTGCGCGGCCCGGTCCCGCTGATCTCCCGCTCCTTGCGGTGCGCCGAAGGCCGTCCCTGCCGCCGCCTCTCGCGCGGCGGCTTGCGCAGGCGACGGGGCGGGATACTCTGCTCCTTCCATGAAGAAGGCCGAGGTCACCGCGTTCTTCGAACGGCTTGCCGCGCGTACCGAGGCGCCGACCACCGAGCTCGACTACCGCAACCCCTATACGCTGCTCGTCGCCGTGGTGCTCTCGGCACAGGCGACCGACAAGGGGGTCAACAGGGCGACGGAGGCGCTCTTCGCCGCGGTCGAGACGCCGGCGGACATGCTCGCGCTCGGCGAGGCGCGCCTCAGGGAGCACATCAGGACCATCGGGCTCTTCAACACGAAGGCCAGGAACGTGATCGCGCTCAGCCGGGCGCTGGTCGAGAGCCACGGCGGGAGCGTGCCGGCCGACCGGGCGGCGCTCGAAGCTCTCCCCGGTGTCGGGCGAAAGACCGCGAACGTGGTGCTCAACACGGTCTTCGGCCAGCCCACCATCGCCGTCGATACGCACATCTTCCGGCTCGCGAACCGGAGCGGGCTCGCGCCCGGAAAGACGCCGCGTGCGGTGGAGGACGGCCTCAACGACAGCGTGCCCGAGCGCTTCAAGCGGCACGCGCACCACTGGCTGATCCTGCACGGCCGCTATGTCTGCAAGGCCAGGGCGCCGGACTGCCCGGCCTGCGTCGTCAGCGATCTCTGCCGCTACGCGGGCAAGACCAGCGCAGGAAGCACGCCGCCGAAACGGGGCGGACGGAAGACGCCCTAATCGGTGCCGAAGAGCCGGTCGCCGGCGTCGCCCAGGCCCGGCACGATATAGGCCTTCTCGTCCAGGCGCTCGTCGAGGGAGGCGGCCCACACCTCGACGCGGGCGTGGCGCTCGTTGAAGGCGCGCATCCCCTCCGGCGATGCGACCATGGCCATGAAGCGGACGTTCCCGTCTTCGATGCCGTTGCGGTTGAGCAGGTCGACCGCGTAGGACGCGGAATAGCCGGTGGCCAGCATCGGGTCGACCAGGATGAAGAGGCGCTTGGTGTCCGCCGGCAGCCGCACGTAATATTCGACCGGGCGGTGCGTGGCGGGGTCGCGGTAGAGCCCGATATGGCCGAGCGGCGCCGTCGGCAGCAGCTCCGCCAGCCCTTCCGCCATGCCGACGCCGGCCCGCAGGATGGGCACGATCGCGGGCTTGCGACCGCGCAGGAAGGGCGCCTCCATCGCCGTGAGCGGCGTCTCGATGGGCCGAGAGTCCATCGGCAGGCCGCGGGTGATCTCGTAGCCGATGAGCAGCGCGATCTCGCGCAGCAGCGATCGGAACAGCGGCGTCTGCGTGCTCCTGTCGCGCAGATGGCTCAGCTTGTGCTGGACCAGCGGATGGTCGACCAGGTGGAGGTTGGGGAACGGGTTCTCGCTCATGGCGCTATCGACTCACCTGAGGTTGGGGGGATCGGCATACCGGCCGCCCGGCTCCGCGCCTGCCCGCCTGCCGCCCCTCACCGCGCCGCCGGTGCGGTCGGCTGCGCGCCCGCGCGCGCCTCGCCATAGAGGGAGGGCGCGATCCAGGGCATCAGCAGCCTGAAGGGGATCAGCAGGGCCGCCGCCATGCCGACCTTGACGCCGAAGTCGCCGAGCGCCCAGGTCACCCACGGCAGGCCGGTCAGCGCGAAGGCCGCGCTGAAGAAGATCGCGGTATCGAGCGCGGACGCCGACAGCGACGAGACCAGCGGCGCGCGCCACCAGAGGCCGCGCCGCAGCCGGTGGAACAGCGTGACATCGAGGAGCATCGCGCAGATGAAGGCGAAGCCCGAGGCCAGCGCCACGCGCACGCCGTCCATGAGCGGAATGTCCGCCGCCAGCGCCAGCAGGATGGAGAGCCCGATCCCGAAGGGGAAGCCGACATAGGCGAGCGTGCGCGCCCGCCCCGGCCCCCACGCCCGGTTGGTGAGATCGGTCACCAGGAAGGCGAGCGGATAGGTGAACGCGCCCCAGGTCAGCCAGTCGTTGATCGCATGTTGGACGGCGACGTTCGACGCCCCGATCACGGCCATCATCGCGGCGATCGGGAGCAGCAGGGAGAGCGGGCCGGCCATCGTCATGGCCGCGGACTATAAGGCGCAGGGCCCGCGCGGCCAACGCGGCCGGCAGGAGGGCGAGCCCGCCCCGGCCTCGGCGGCGACACCCGTGCGGCGGCAAGGGCGATCGCGCCTGACCGTGCTACGCGCGTGACCGTGCTATAAGCGCCGGGCAGGATCGTGCGCCGCCGAGGCGATGCGAAGAACGTGCGCACTCCCGGTGCGGTCCCTGGTCCCGATGCGCGGAGCGCGCCCGGCGTGAAACCCGATATCCCGAGCGGACCGCAGGTCGAGCCCGCGCAGGCGCGCCGGCTGATGCGCCGCGCGACCTGGTTCGCGGTCGCCGCCGCCGCCCTGATGATCGCCGCCAAGCTCGGCGCCTGGCTGGCGACCGATTCGGTCAGCCTGCTCTCGGCGCTGGCCGATTCGGTGATGGACGTGCTCGCCTCGCTCGTCAACCTGCTCGCCGTGCGCCAGGCGCTCCAGCCGGCGGACCGCGAACACCGCTTCGGCCACGGCAAGGCGGAGCCGCTGGCGGGCCTCGGCCAGGCGCTCTTCATCAGCGCGTCGGCGATCTTCCTCATCGTCGAGGCGATCGGCCGCATCATGGAGCCGGAGCCGATCGAGCGGGCGCCGGTGGGGATCGGGGTGATGGGCTTCGCCATCCTCGTCACCGCGGCGCTGGTGACCTATCAGCGCCGGGTCGTGCGCCTCACGGGCTCGACGGCGATCAAGGCCGATTCGCTCCACTACGCCTCCGACATCCTGGTGGATATCGGCGTGATCCTGGCGCTGGTGCTGGCGATGACGCTGGGCTGGGGGCTCGCCGACCCGATCATCGCGCTGGCGATCGCCGGCGTCATCGCCCATGCCGCATACCGCGTCGGGCGCAGCGCGATCGAGCAGCTGATGGACCGCGAGTTCCCGGACGCCGAGCGCGAGCGCATCCGGCGGATCGTGCTGGAGCATCCCGACGTGCGCGACTGCCACGACCTGAGGACCCGCCGCTCGGGCATCGATTCGTTCATCCAGGTGCATGTGGAGATGGACCGCTCGCTCACGCTCATGCGCGCGCACGAGATATCCGACGCCGTCGAGGCCCGCATCCGCGAGGCCTTCCCCCATGCGGAAGTCCTCATCCATGCCGATCCGGACGGCATCGAGGAGACCATGCCGAGCTTCGCCCGGCGCTGAAGCGGGCCGGCGGGGACGGGGACGACGGGGAAGGAAGAGGGACGCCATGCCGCGTTGGGCGAGCGGGCCGGTCGGGCAGCCGGTCTATTGGCAGGAGGCGTGCGCGCAGCTCGCCGCCGCCGACCCGGCGATGGCGGCGCTCTGCGCGCGCTACAAGGGCGAGGGCCTGGTCGGGCAGGGGGACCCCTTCCTCACCCTCGCCCGCGCGATCGTGGCGCAGCAGATCTCGGTGCGCGCGGCGGACAGCATCTGGGCGCGGCTCGAGGCCTGTGTCGAAACCGTCTCGCCTCCGCACGTCGCCGCCCGCTCGGAGGAGGACCTGAGGGGCGCCGGGCTCACCCGCCGGAAGGCCGGCTATCTGCGCGACATCGCCGAGGGCTTCGTGTCCGGGACAATCGACCCGGAAGGCTGGCGCGCGGCCGACGACGAGGCGGCGATCGCCGACCTGCTCACGCTGCGCGGCGTGGGCCGCTGGACCGCCGAGATGGTCCTGATCTTCCACCTGCAGCGGCCGGACGTGCTGCCGCTCGCCGATATCGGCGTCCGCCGCGCCGTGGCCAGGCTCTATGGCGACGGCGGCGCGACGACCATGGGCGCGGATGCGGTCGAGGCCCATGCGAGGGTGTGGCGGCCGTGGCGCACGGTGGCCGTGTGGCATCTGTGGCGCAGCCTCGACCCGCACCCGGTCGCCTACTGAGACGGGCGGGCCTGCCTCCCTCATCGCCTCTCTCATGCCGTGGACCGCTGCGCCGCCGGTCTTCATAATGCGGCGCCGGCGCCATAATGCGCTGGCGGCGCAGCGGGGCGCCGGGGGAGAGTGCAGGCGCCGCACCCGGAGAGGACGGCATGTCGCTGCTCGACGATTTCGATTTCGATGCCTTGGCGGCGCCGGCGGTCGCGGTCGACCCGGCGGGCTTCAGGGAGGGCATGCGTCAGCTCGCGGCCGGCGTCACCATCGTGACCACCTCCATCGGCGAGGTGCGCAACGGGCTGACCGCCACCGCGGTCTGCTCGCTGAGCGCCGAGCCGCCGGCGCTGCTCGCCTGCGTCAACCGCGAGGCGGGCGCCCACGACCCGACGCTGCAGAGCCGGGTCTTCTGCGTCAACGTGCTGGGCGCGAAGCACCTCGATCTGGCGGCGCAGTTCGCGTCCTCGTCGCGGGTGCCCGAGCGCTTCTCGACCGGCGACTGGGGCCGGCTCGCGACCGGCGCCCCGGTGCTGATGGACGCGCTGGCGAGCTTCGACTGCCTGCTCGGCCAGACGCTGCGGGCCGACACCCACACGGTGCTCGTCGGCCGGGTGCAGGCGGTGCGCGCCGACCCGGCCCAGGAGCCCCTGCTCTATTCCCGCGGCGCCTTCGGCACCTTCGCTCCTTAGCCCGGGTCCGCCGCTCTGTCCGCGCTCAGAGCTTGGCCATGATCCCGCCGTCGACGACGAGGTCGATGCCGGTGATGAACGACGCCTTGTCCGACAGCAGAAAGAGGCAGGCGTCGGCGATGTCCTCAGGCTGGCCGAGGCGGCCCAGCGGCGTGCGCGCGATCATGGCGTCCGCGCGCGCAGGCTCGGCCTCGTACGCCGGCGCCGTCATCGGCGTCAGCACCGCGCCGGGGCAGATGGAGTTGGAGCGGATGCCGGCAGGCGCGAGCTGCATGGCGAGCGAGCGCGAGAGGGCGGAGAGCCCGGCCTTGGAGGCCTGATAGGCGTCGATCGGCCCGTCCGCCAGGATGTTCTCCATGTTGCGCAGGCCCACGACGCTCGCGATGTGCACCATGGCGCCGCCGGCGCCGGTGCGGCGCAGGCAGGGCACGGCGTGGCGCGCCATCAGGGCGGACGCCGTGAGGTTGATCTCGATCACCCGGTGCCAGACCGCCATCTCCATCTCGGCGATGGAGCCGTCCCGGTCGTACCAGCCGACCCCGGCGGCATTGACCAGATAGTCGAGCCGTCCTGCGTCGTCGAAGGAGGCCGCCACGGTCCGCGCGACCAGCGCCTCGTCGGTGGCATCCCCCTGGACATAGCGCCCGGCGGCGCCGGCGGCATCCGCGAATTCGGGCGGCTCGGGCTTGGGGTCGATGGCGGTTACCGCGCAGCCCCCGGCGCGGAGCGCCCGGGCGATGGCGAGGCCCATGCCGCCCCCTGCACCTGTCATCACACAGGCCTTGCCGGCGAAACTCCCGCTCAACGCACCCCTCCTTATCCTCTCCTCAGCGGGCGAAGGCGGTGCGGAGCGCCGCCGCCGCGTCCGCCAGCCCCGCCTCGGCGCTCGCGATCAGGCCGGTGATCGAGACGAAGCCGTGGATCATGCCCTCGTGGCAGCGGTACTCGACCGCGACGCCCGCATCCTGCAGCCGCCTGGCATAGGCCTCGCCCTCGTCGCGCAGTGGATCGAAGCCGGCGGTGAGCACGAAGGCCGGCGGCAGCTTCGAGAGGTCCCCCGCCCGCAGCGGCGAGGCGAGCGGCGCGGCCGCATCGCCCTCCGGCCCGATATAGCTGGCGACGTAGAAGGGCATCGAGTCGAGCAGGTAGCCCGAGGAATAGAGCCGCTTGGACTCCGTCTCGCCGGCGAGGTCGGTCGCCGGGTAGATCAGGAGCTGGAAGGCGATCGCCGGGCCGCTGCGCTCGCGCGCCGTGAGCGTGACTCCGCAGGCGATGTTGCCGCCGGCGCTGTCGCCGCCGATGGCGAGGCGTGCGGGGTCGGCGCCGAGGCGGGCGGCGTTCCCGGCGACCCAGCGGGTCGCGGCGTCGCAGTCCTCCAGTGCGGCGGGGAAGCGGTGCTCCGGCGCAAGGCGATAGTCCACCGAGGCGACCAGGCAGCCGGCGTGATGGCAGAGATAGCGGCAGACATCGTCGTGGGTGTCGAGGTCGCCGCGGATCCAGCCGCCGCCGTGGAAGTAGACCAGGACGGGCAGCAGCCCTGCGCCCGCGCCCGCCGGCTCGTAGAGGCGCAACGGCAGCGGCCCGGCGGGCCCCGGCGCCTCGTGCGCGCTGGCCGACTTCACCGACAGCGGCGCACCGGCAACGGCCGCCATCTCCTCTTTCCACAGCGCGCGCGCGTCTTCCGGCGTCATCTCCTCGACCGGCGTCTCGGCGCTCGGGTCGAGCGAGGCGAGAATCTCCGCAAGCCTGGGGTCGAGCTGCATCCTGTCTCCGGCAGCCGGCGTGGGGCGCCCGTCAGGCGCCGGCGGCGGCGGCGCGCAGCGCCTCGCCGCCGCTGAAATAGGGCGCCACCTCGTCGGCGAAGCGCCCGAGCCAGGCCTGCCGGTGGCGGCGCGGCACCCCCGGCGTCGCCGTGTGGATGAGGAAGCTGTTGAAGCCCGCCTCCACGTATGATTCGACGCGCCGGCGCACGGTCTCGGGCGCGCCCACGAATTGCCCGTCGGCCCAGGGCGGGATGTTGGCGGGGTCGGTGCGCTCCTTCATCTTGGCGAAGATCCTGGCCCAGGCGGTATAGGTGGCGAGCGTCTCGAAGTGCCCGTCGTCGGCCTCGTAATGGTCGATCTGCGCCTGCTGGAAGCGCGGGATGTAGCGCCTGGCGAGCGCATAGGCCTCCTCGTCCGTATCGGCGACGATGCAGTTCACCATCATCGGATAGCGGCAGGCGGCGATATCCATGCCGCCTGCCTGCGCGGCCTCCTTCCAGGCGGCGAGGGCCTCGCGCTGCAGCGGCAGGTTGCTGAAGGCGGTCATGATCGGCGGCAGGCCCAGCGCGGCCATCACCGCGCCTGAATCCGGGCTGCCGCCGACGGCGCCGTAGAAGTTGATCTTGCTCGTGTCCGAGCGCGGGCGCAGCTCGACCCGGGTGGGCACGCTCAGATACGCGCCCTCGTAGCGGAAGCGGCCGCCGCCGAGCGCGGTGCGCACGATCTCCCAGACCTCGCGGAAGCGCTGCCGGCTCTCCTCCATCGGCACGCCGAAGGCGTCGTACTCGTACTTGGCCGTGCCCCGCCCGAGGCCCAGGTGCAGCGGCCGGTCGGTGAGCAGGTTGAGCTGCGCGATCTCCTCGGCGAGGCGCAGCGGCTCGTACCAGGGCGTCACCAGCACGCAGGTGCCGAGCGCGAAGTCGGGGAAGCGCGCGGCGATGTGGGAGAGGAAGGCCAAAGGGTTGGGCGTCGGGAAGTAGTCGGAGAAATGATGCTCGATCATCCAGGCCGCGCGGTAGCCGGCCCGGTGGGCGAATGCGCAGTCCGCCAGGATCTCCTTGTAGAGCGCCGCGTCCGAGAGGCCCTCCTCGCCCACCGGCGCCGCGACAAAGGCAAAGTCGATCCCGCCCGCTCCGCTCATGGGTTCTCCCGCACCGCCGGCTGCGAATGGCCGGAGACTCGGGCGATCGGCAGCGACTGTCAATGGCGCGCGGGGCGGGCGCCCTCACAGGCCGGGCGGGCGCTCGGGCAATATCTGGCCGCCGTCGAGCACGATGTCGTGGCCGGTGACGAAGCGCGCCTGGTCGGAGGCCAGGTAGACGAGCGCGTAGGCGACGTCCTCCGGCTCGCCCAGGTGCCCCGCCGGAATTACCCGGCTGAATTCCTGCACCGCCTCCGGCCCGCGCGCGGCGGCGATCCCCTCGGTCATGATCGTGCCGGGGGAGACCGTGTTGGCGGTGATGTTGTAGGGCGCGAGCTCCAGCGCGGCGCCGCGCACGAAGGCGTTCACGCCGCCCTTGGACGCCATGTAGGCGCTCACGTCGGCCATCCCCACGCGGGGGCCGGTGATCGACGAGACGACGAGGAGGCGCCCCGCCCGCTGGCTCTTCATCTGCGGCAGGCAGGCCTGCACGCCGTAGAACACGCCCTTGAGGTTGGTGTCCATCACGTCGTCCCACATCGCCTCCGACATGTCGGCGATGAGCGCGTTGGGATAGATGCCGGCATTGAGGCAGAGGATGTCGATGCGGCCGTAGCGCTCGATGCAGGCAGCGGCCATGCGCTCCATGTCCGCCTTCGAGCGCACGTCGGCCTGGAGGAACGAGGCCTCGAAGCCGGCCGCCACGATCGCGTCCGAGGCGCCCTGGCCGGCTTGCGCGCTGCGGTTCACCACCAGTACGCGCGCTCCTTCGCGGGCGAAGACCTCGGCCACCGCCTTGCCGATGCCGCGCCCGGCGCCGGTGACGATCGCCGTCTTGCCGGCGAGGCCTATCGGCACGGGCGCCTTCCCGACGCCGCCGGTCGGCCCGCCAGGCCCCTCAGGCCCGTGCGCCGCCGCCGTTCATCGAGGCGCGGAGGGATCGGGTCGCGGCTTCGTCCACGGCGAGGGTGTCGTCGTCGACGCTCCCTGTGATGGCGACGCCATAGACATCGCGCGCGGTCTCGAGCGAGACGTAGCGCTCGGCCACGTCGTTCAGCACCCGCGCGGTCTCGCGCGCGAGCGGGCTGCCGTAGCCGCCGCCGCCCTGGTCGAGCGCGCGCAGGCGCTCGCCGTCGACCAGATCGCACACCATGACCGCGGGATAGGGGTGCTCGCTGCCGTCCTTCCCGATCTTGGCGTTGCCGCCGAGCTTCGACCCGGTGCCGCCGCGCACGCCCTTGGGCGCACTCTCCAGCCCGTTGCAGACATGGAGGATGCGCATTGGGTCGTTGCGCGGCCCCATGACGACCTCGGTGGCGGGCCCGCCGCGTCGGCGCCCGTGGCCCATGGAATCGGTGACGACGTGCATCTTGTCGACCAGCACGGGGAAGCGCTGCTCGTTGATCTCGATGCTGTCGCGGTAGAGCAGCCCCGCCGCCACCGGCACGAAGAGGTAGTGCATGCCGTCGTTCTCGGCCGAGGCGCCGCCGCCGCCGCCCATCATGAACATCTGGTTGATGTAGGCCTCGCCGCCCCGCCGCCAGTCGGTGCCGGAGGCGACGCCGGCGGCGGCCGAGTTGCAGTAGTTGCCGTGCGCAAAACCCTGGCCGTCGCCGAGCTCGGCGAAGGCCGATTGGGTCACGTTCACGATCACGTCGGTGAGGTTGGTGGTCGCGACCGAGCAGCTATGGGGGAAGCGCGGAATGCCCACCGCGCAGTTCTCGCGCAGCAGCACCTCGATGCGGCGCATGGTGCCGGAATTGGGCGGCAGGTCCTCGCCGAGGCAGGTGAGCACGCCCTGCACCGCCGCCATGGTCGAGGTCGTCTCGGTCAGGTTCAGGCCCGCGTCGATGCAGTCGATGTTGTCGCGCAGGTCCACCGTGACCTTGGCCTCGTCGGGGTCGATGTCGATGGTCACGTTGATCGGGATCCCCTCCGGCACCCAGGGCTCGACCGGGTCGTGCCTCTGCGCGCCCTTCAACCTGCCCTTGGGCAGCGTGCGGATGGCCTCGATGCAGCGGCGCTCGGAATAGTCGAACCACTCCTCGGTGAAGCGGCGCACCGTGTGGGCGCCGTACTTGGCGATGAAGGCCTTGAGCGAGCGCTCGCCGATGCGGGCCGCGCCGACCGCGGCGAGATAGTCGCCGTACCACTGCTCGGGCACGCGGATGCGGCGCTCGCACATGCGGATGATGTCGTCGATGTCACGAAAATCCCGCTGCACCTGGACGCAGGGGAAGATCAGCGCGCCCTCCTGATACACGTCCGCGGCCTGCGCCATGTAGGTGGTGGGCAGGCTGTTGCCCACGTCCGCCTGATGGGCCTTCACGGCGGCGGTGAAGAAGTGCTCGCCCTCGTGGAACACCGGCACCAGGATGGTGTGGTCCGCCGGGTGGGTGTTGCCGAGATAGGGGTCGTTGTGCAGGTAGGCGTCGCCCTCGGCATAGTCGGGGTGCAGGTCCTGCATCGATTCGGTCTGGATGTTGGTGCCCCAGACGTGGATGGGGAAGCCCTCGGCCACGCCCAGCACCTGGTTGTCGGCGGTGATGACCGCGCAGGAGAAGTCCCGCGCCATGCCGATGACCGACGACCGCGCCGCCAGCAGCATGGTGTTGGTCATCTCGCGGCAGACCGCGTCCATGCGGTTCGCCATCACCGGCAGCAGGACCGGGTCGATGCGGTTCTCCCGCTGCGCCTCCGCCAGTGCTTCTGCCATCGCTCCCTCCCTCAGGCGCCGGCGGCGCCGGTCTCCAGCAGGTAGTTGCGCCCGGCGGTCACGGTCGCCGACGACCCCGGATAGACCACGATGGTGGTGGTCGGCTCCTCGACGATCGCCGGCCCGGCCAGGACCATGCCGGGCTTGAGATCATCGCCGAGATGGAAGGGCGTGTCCAAGGCGCCGGCCTCGCCGAAATAGGCCCGCATGGTGCGGCGCGGCGGCGGCGGCGCGGCGTCCGCCAACGCCTCGGTCAGGAACGACGGCTTGTCGAGATAGGCGGTGATGCGGCCCTTCCAGTTGATGCACTCGATGGCGCCGCCCTCCTCCTTCACCGCATAGCGGCGGAAATGCACGTCATGGAAGGTCTCGACCAGGCGCTCCACGTCCGCTCGGCCCTCGAAGCGGTCCATGGGCATGGGAATTTCCATCTCCCACTGCTGGTTGATGTAACGGGCCTCCACGAAATACTCGCGGCCGAAGCGGGCGATGCCGCGCTCGCGCAGCTTCTCCTCGAAGCCGTCCATGCGCGCGGCGATGCCGGCGAGCGTCGTGCCGACGCCGTCGAAGTCGAAGGTGTTCGAGTGCGCGTAGCGGCTTCCGCTGAACTCGGAGACGATGTTGGAGAACTGCGCGCCGCAGGCGCTGAGCGCACCCGCCGTGCGCGGCAGCAGCACCCGGCGGCAGCCGAGCGCCTCGGCGATGGGCACGATGTTGAGCCCGGCGGCGCCGCCGCCGGCGACGATGATGCTCTCGCCGGGGTTCACCCCGTCCTGGACCGTGATCTCCTGGATGGCCTTGATCATCTGCTCGCCGGCGAGGGTGAGCACGGCCGATGCGGCCTCGTCGGCCGAGAGCTTGAGCGGGGCTGCGACCTTCTCGATCACGCGCCCGGCGGCAGCGGTGTCCAGCGTCATGCGCCCGCCCAGGAAATAGTCCGGGTCGATGTAGCCGAGGACCACGGCCGCATCGGTGACCGTGGGCTTCTCCCCGCCGGCGCCGTAGCAGGCGGGGCCGGGGCGCGCGCCCGCGCTCTGCGGGCCGACGCGCAGCAGCCCGCCGGCGTCGATCCAGGCGATCGAGCCGCCGCCGGCGCCGACGCTGCGCACGTCGACCGAGGAGAGGCCGAGATTGTGGCCGATCCACTCGCCGAGGAGCCAGGTGTCGCGGGTGTATTTCACCTGGCCGCTGCGCACCAGGCTCACGTCGAAGGTGGTGCCGCCGGTATCGACGATGATCACGTCGTCGCCCTGGTCCTCGGCGCCGGCGTAGGCGATGCCGGCGAGCGGCCCCATGGCCGGCCCCGACTTCACCGTGTAGATCGGCTTCGCCACCACGTCGTCCACGTGCATAACGCCGCCGGACGAGGTCGAGATCAGGACCTCGCCGTCGCAGCCCGCGGCGCGCAGGTCGCTCTCGAACGAGGCGAGATGGCTCTGCATCAGGGGCTTGAGCGAGGCGTCGATGGCGGTCGACGAGGTGCGCGGGAACTCGCGGATGATCGGGTTGAGCTGGTGCGAGAGGGTGTAGGGCACGCCCGGCATGATCTCGGCGATCAGTTCGCCGATGCGCAGCTCATGCGCGGGATTGACGATCGACCAGAGCAGGGCGACGGCGACCGCGTCCACGCGCTTGCGCGGCAGGCCCCCGATGACCGCCCGTGCCGCCGCTTCGTCCAGCGCCCGCTCGACGCCGCCCTCGGCGTTGATGCGCTCGGGTATCTCGAAGGTGAGGCGGCGCGGGATGTAGGGCGGCGGGAACTCCATCGCGAGGTTGAGCGGCTCGCGCTTGCCGCCGTGGCGGTAGAGCAGCGTGTCCGGAAAACCCTGGGTGGCGAGTAGCGCCGTCTTCGCCACCTTGCCCTCGATGATCGAGTTGGTGGACCGCGTGGTGCCGTAGATCAGCATGTCGGTCTCGCCCAGCAGGCGCTCGTAGGCGATGCCCGCGATATCGCCGGCATTGGCGAGCGCCTCGCGGAACCCCTCGAAGGTGCGCTCAGGCGTGGTCAGCGCCTTGCCGACGGTGAGCCGGCCCGCCTCGTCGGCGACCACCACGTCGGTGAAGGTGCCGCCGGTATCGACGGCGATGCGATAGCCCATGGGCGTCCCCCGTCAGCGCCTGCGCGTGCTACCAGGCCTTGTGCAGGAGCTGGATGACCTGGTTCGTGGATGTCACCGGGCGCGGGTTGCCGGTGACGACGACGGCGCGGCTGACGCCCTGTTTCTCCAGCTCCGCCGAGAGGTTTTCCAGGCTGCCGCCGCCGAAATGGACCTCGTCCATCGGCAGCATGGTGAAGTGCCCCTTAAGCTCCTGCCTGGGCAGTGACAGCATGGCGTTGAGTCTCCCCGATCGCGGCGGCCGGGCCGGGCGGCGGCGAGCAAACACTTGTTTGAAATCCGAGTCAAATCCGCGTAGAGCGGGGCCGCCCCGGCCGCGGGAAAAGGCGCATCGGGCGGGCGCTCCCCCCCGGACGCAGCCGGAGGGAGCCGGAGGACGCGGCGATGAGGCTGATCGACTATTTCGAGCGCGGGCACCGCTATTACCCGGACCGCGCCTGCCTCATCGACGCGGCGGGCGAGCTCGGCTACCGCGAGGTCGCCCGGCGCAGCCACCGCAGCGCCAACGCGCTCATCGCTGGCGGGCTCCGGCCCGGCGACCGGGTGGCGATCCTCAGCGCCAACGGCAGCCGCGCCTTCGAGGCCTGGATCGGGGCTGCGCGTGCCGGCGGCGTCTGGGTCGGCCTCGCGGCGCTGGCCTCGGCGGAAGAGAACGCCTACGTCATCGCTCAGCGCGGGGCCGCGTGGCTCTTCTACGAGCGGCGTTTCCAGCCGGCGATCACGCAGATTCGCGCCCGCTGCCCGGCGCTCCGCCACCTCGTCTGCCTCGATGGGGAGGGGGCCGACGCGCCCTCCTTCGAGGACTTCATCGCGGGCCAGCCGGACCGGGCGCCGGAGCTTGCGGACGAGCGCGATGCGGTCATCAGCCACTTCACCTCCGGCGGCACCACCGGCCGGCCCAAGGGCGCGATGTGGTCCAACCTGATCTGGGAGGCCTGGTGCGCCAACGTCTACGCGCATCTCCCCATCGGGAAGCCGCCGGTGCACCTGGTGGCGACCTCGATGGCCCACGGCGCCGGCGTCTTCGCCTGGCCCGCCATGGCCTTCGGCGGCACCACGGTGTGCCTCCCGAAGGCCGACCCGCTGGCGGTGATGGAGGCGATCGACCGCCACGGCGTGACCCACACCTTCATGCCGCCGACGCTGATCTACATGATGCTGGCGCATCCCAGGGCGCGCGAGTTCGACTATTCGACGCTCGACTACTTCATCTATGGCGGCGCGCCGATGTCGGCCGACAAGGTGGCCGAGGCCATCGACCTCTTCGGCCCCTGCATGACCCAGATCTACGGCCAGGCCGAGTGCCCCTGCACCATCGGCATCCTCACGCCGGCCGACCATCTGGAGGCCCTCGCCGACCCCGCCAAGCGCCACCGGCTGCTGAGCTGCGGCCGCCCGCCGGTCTTCGTCGAGGTCGAGATGATGGACGACGACGGCAATCTGCTGCCCACCGGCGAATGGGGCGAGATCGTGGTGCGCGGCACCTTCGTCTCCCTCGGCTATTTCGACGACCCGGAGGGCAGCGCGGCGATCCGCGCCCATGGCTGGCACCACACCGGCGACATCGGCCACAAGGACGAGGACGGCTTCGTCTACATCGTGGACCGCAAGAAGGACATGATCATCTCGGGCGGGCTCAACGTCTTTCCCATCGAGATCGAGCGGGTGATCTGGAGCCACCCGGCGGTGCAGGACTGCGCCGTGATCGGCGTGCCCGACGAGAAGTGGGGCGAGGCGGTGAAGGCGGTGGTCGAGCTGAAGCCCGGCGAGCGGGTGAGCGGCGACGCCCTCATCGCGCTCTGCAAGCGGGAGCTCTCCCTCTACAAGGCGCCCAAGACGGTCGAATTCTGGGACGCGCTGCCGCGCAGCGGCGTCGGCAAGGTGCTCAAGCGCAAGGTGCGCGAGCGTTTCTGGACAGGTCGCGCCCGCAAGATTTAACCCGGCTTTCTCACCGTGACCATGGTGAGAAATCCGGGTTAAGCGCCTCGGTGCTCGTCGTTCTCCCGGATGCGGCGGTGCCGGTCCTGCAACCGATATCCGCGTTGCGAATGCGTTGGCGGCAACGGGTCGCGGCTGTACGGTGGCCGCGATTGCCGAACCATGCGGGCGAACGCGGAGGGGCCGTCGGTGAGCGACGCGGGCGATATTTCCGCTCATTACACGAGCGGCGCGCTGCTGGCGCGGCTCGAGGCGCGGCTGCGGGAGGATGGGCTCGATCCGGCGCACGCGACCCTGGAGGCGCTGGCGCCCTACGACCATTTCCATGGCCGCGGCCTGGAGGCGACCGAGGACATGGCGGGGCTGCTCCGGGTCGCCGGGAGCGACCATGTTCTGGATGTCGGCAGCGGTCTCGGCGGGCCCGCGCGCTACCTGGCCCGGCGCTTCGGCTGCCGCGTCAGCGGGATCGACCTGACGGCCGAATTCTGCGAGGTCGCGCGCCACCTGACGGCACTGCTCGGGCTCCAGGACCGCGTCTCCATTTCGCAGGGCGATGCGCTGGCGATGCCGTTTGGCGACGCGGCGTTCGACGGCGCCTACTCGATGAACGTCTCCATGAACATCGCCGACAAGCGCGCGCTCTATCGGGAGATCCACCGCGTGCTCAAGCCCGGCGCCTGGCTGATGCTGTCGGAAGTCGCGCAAGGGCCGGGCGGCGAGCCGGACTTCCCGACGCCGTGGGCGCGCACCGCCTCGTCGAGCTTTCTCGCGACCCAGGCCGAGACCTGCGCGAGCCTCGCGGCCTGCGGGTTCGCGATCGAGAGCCTGCGTGAGACGACGGAGGAGGCGCTCGCCTACGGCGCCCGCTCGCGCGCAGCGGTCGAGGCCGGGGACAAGCCGCTGCACCGTGCCATTTCGCTGATCCACGGCGCGCTCGCCGAGGATGCGGCGGCGAACTCGGGCCACGCGCTGAGGGAGCGCCGCACGGTGCCGATCGAGCTCGTCTGCCGGACGCTGCGGCCTTAGCCCGGCTTTCTCACCGCGGCGACGGCATTCGTCGGGACTACTGCGCTGCCTGGCGGCGTATCCATGTCCTGAACGCCTGCACCCCGGGCTTGCCCAACGACTCCGGTGGCGTGCAGAGGAGATAGCGCGCCGAGGTGGTCGATGGGCGGCACTTCGTTTAGGAGTCCCCTGCCATTTCGAGGAGGGTCGCTCCATGCCGGCCACCGCCCCCAAGCCACCCGTTGCGGCGCGACGGCCCGTTCCGGCAACGCTGCACGGGACCCTGCGCAGCGACGACTATGCCTGGCTCAAGGACCCGGACTGGCGGCGGGTGATGCGCGAGCCGGACGCGCTCGACCCCGCGATCCGCGCCCATCTGGAGGCCGAGAACGCCTACACGGAGGCCTTCCTCGCGCCCCATGCCGCGCTGAGACGCACCCTCTACGACGAGATGCGCGGGCGCATGAAGGAGGACGATTCGTCGGTGCCCGCGCCCGACGGAGGCTGGTCCTACTACGTCCGCTACGTGAAAGGCGGCGAGCATCCGCTCTACTGCCGCGCCGCGCGTGACGACGAGGCTGCGGAAGAGCTGCTGCTGGACGGCAACCGCGAGGCCGAGGACCGGGCCTATTTCAGGGTCGGCGACTGTGCGCACAGCACCGATCACCGCCGCCTCGCCTACACGCTCGACCTCAACGGCGCGGAGCGCTACCGCCTCTTCGTCCGCGACATCGCCTCCGGCGCGGTCATCGACGGGCCGATCGAGGACGCCCACGGCGATGTCGTCTGGGCCGCCGACGGGGAGACCCTCTTCTACACCGCGATCGACGAGAACCACCGCCCCTACCAGGTGCGCCGCCACCGGGTCGGCGAGGGCGCGCACGCGGACCTCGTGGTCTACGAGGAATCCGACCCCGGCTTCTTCGTCGGCCTCGGCAAGTCCGGGAGCGGGCGCTTCGTCACGATCTCGGCGCACGACCACACCACGTCGGAGGTGCACCTGATCGAGGCCGATGCGCCCGAGAGCGCGCCCCGCCTCGTCGCCCCTCGGGAGAGGGGCGTCGAATACGATGTCGACCACTGCGGCGGGCTGCTCTACATCCTGACCAACGCGGACGAGGCGGTGGACTTCAAGATCGTCACCGCGCCGCTGGAAACGCCGGGGCGGGAGGCCTGGCGGGCGTGGCTCGGCCACGAGGCCGGCACCTATGTGCGCGCCCAGCTCCTCTTCGCCGGCCACCATGTGCGGCTCGAGCGGGTCGGCGGCCTGCCCCGCATCGTGGTCACCGATCTCGAAAGCGGCGAGGCGCACAGCGTCGCCTTCGAGGAGGAGGCCTACGACCTCGCGCTCCTGCCCGGCTACGAGTTCGAGACCCGGACGCTCCGCTTCGTCTACAGCTCGATGACCACGCCAAGGCAGACCTTCGACTACGACATGCGCAGCCGCGCCAGGACGCTGCGCAAGACCCAGGAGGTGCCGAGCGGCCACGATCCCGCCGCCTACGTCACCCGGCGCCTCACGGCCGTGAGCCATGACGGTGCGCGCGTGCCGGTCTCCCTCCTCCATCGCCGCACCACGCCGCTCGACGGCACGGCGCCGCTGCTGCTCTACGGCTACGGCGCCTACGGCCATGCCGTCCCGGCTGCGTTCTCGACCGACCGGCTGAGCCTGGTGGAGCGCGGCTTCGTCTACGCCATCGCCCACGTGCGCGGCGGCTCCGAGTGCGGCTATGGCTGGTATCTCGACGGCAAGCTGGAGAAGAAGAGCAACTCCTTCGCCGACTTCGTCGCCGCCGCCGAGCACCTGATCGCGCAAGGCTACAGCGCCAGGGGGCGGATCGCGGGCCACGGCGCCAGCGCGGGCGGGATGCTGATGGGGGCGGTCGCGAACATGCGGCCCGACCTCTTCGCCAGCATCGTCGCCGAGGTGCCCTTCGTCGACGTGCTCAACACCATGAGCGATCGCGACCTGCCGCTGACGCCGCCGGAGTGGCCGGAATGGGGCAACCCGCTGGAGGACGCCGCGGCCTGCCGCACCATCGCGGCCTACGCGCCCTACGAGAATGTCGAGGCCAAGGCCTACCCCGCGCTCTTCGCGACAGCCGGGCTCACCGACCCGCGCGTGACCTACTGGGAGCCGGCCAAATGGGTGGCGCGGCTGCGCCGGCTCAAGACCGACGACAGGCCGCTGCTGCTGCACACCAACATGGAGGCGGGCCACGGCGGCGCCTCCGGCCGCTTCCGCCGGCTGGAGGAAGTGGCGATGGCCTATGCCTTCGTCCTCGCCATCGCCGGGCGGTAGACTCTTTTTCTTTCCCTCAGGCGCCGGGCGCTCGCTCCGCTCGCATCGCGCGCCCCCGCGCGCGTATCCGCGCGACGCTACGCGCCTTGCGGCGCGCCGGCGCGGTCGCGCCGGCCGGGCCGCTGCGCGGCCCGGTCCCGCTCTCTTCTCACACCCCTCAGGCGCCGGGCGTTCGCTGCGCTCGATCGTGCGCGCCTGCGCGCGTGGACGCATCGGTCGCGCCCCTGCTCACACCAGCGGGATCACCTCGCGGGCGAAGCGTTCCAGGGAGCGGCGGCGGCTGGCAGTGGGGCGGCCGGGTTGCGCGGTGTTGATCGCGAACTGGGTCACGCCGATCTCCCGGTAGCGCCGTAGCTGGGCGGCCACCTGCTCGGGCGTGCCGACGAGCTGGTGATCGAGGAAGGGCGGCAGGTTGGCGGGGTCGGCCATCGCCTCCATCCGCTCCATCTGGGCCACGTTGCGCTCATAGGTCGGCACGTCCTTCCACGGGTTGGCGTGGGTCTCGTAGTGCGCGACCACCGCGCGGAAGAAGGCGGCGAGATGGGCGATGGCTTCCTCACGGGCTTCTGCCTCGCTGTCGGCGATGAAGCAGTGGATCCAGAGCGGGACGTTGGCCTCCGCGTGTGCGCCCCTCGCCGCGCTGGTCGACTGCCATGCCCTGATCGACTCCTCGTTCTGCTGGAGGGGCGAGGCCGAGGTGCAGAGCAGGCCCAGGCCCATCTCCGCCATGCGCTCGGCGGTGCCGGGATTGTTGCAGGCGCCGTAGAAGTGGATGCGCTCCCGCGCCGGCCCCGGCCGCAGCGTCACCGCGCGCGGGACGGTGGCGTGCGTGCCGGCATAGTGGAAGGGCTTGCCGCTCAGGAGGCCCGTCGCGATCTCGTAGTGTTCGCGAAAGAGGTCGCGCGAGTGGGCCATGTCGATGGCGCGCGCGTCATATTCGATCCGGGCCACGCCGCGCCCGAGGCCGATATGCAGGTCGGCATCGCTCATCAGGCTGAGCATCGCCACCTCTTCCGCGAAGCGCACGGGCTCGTACCAGGGAAGCACGATGACCGCGGTGCCGAGGCCGAGGCCGGGGCATGCGGCTGCGACGTGGCTGAGGAAGAGCAGCGGCGAGGGCGAGGGGTAGTAGTCGGTGAAGTGGTGCTCCAGCGCCCAGACACTGCCGAACCCCAGTCCTTGCCCGAAGCGGCAGTCCGCCAGCATCTCGCGGTAGCGCTCGCGGTCGCCGGCAGGGCCCTCCTCGGCCGCCGGCATCACGGGGCCCACGGTAAAGCCGAAGCTGAGATCGGTGCGCTCGTTCATGCCCCCGTCCTAACGGACCCGGAGCGTGCGTCGCAACCGGCGCTTCAGGCAGGCACCGGCCAGGGCTGCGACTCAATAGATGCCGTTGGCCTGCTGAAGCTCCCGCACATAGCGCGTGATCTTCACCGCGTCCTCGTCCGGGACGCCGTCCACCGGCGGCATGTCGCCGAAGCGCCAGTGATGGGCGCGCACGCCGTTCGACACGGCGCGCCGGAAGGCGATGTCGCCATGGTGGTTCGGCTCGTAGATGATGTGGACCAGCGGCGGCCCCCGGTCCGAGCCGGCCGCGTGGCGGCCGTGGCATTCCATGCACTTCTGCTCGAACAGCGCCGCACCCGCTTCCGCCTCGGCCGAGAGCGCCGGGATCGTGAGCGTGGCGGCCGCGTCGTCGGAGTGCACCGGGTCGTCGTCGAGCCACTGCATCCAGCCGACCACGGCCGCGACCGCCGCCGCCGCGATCGCGACGATGAAGAGCTTGTTCGCCGTCTTTTTCATGACTCCTCGCCCGCAGGGTCGGGGCCGGCGAGGTCGTCGAGGATCGGGCAGTCGGGCCGCGCGTCGCCGTGGCAGCGCGCCACCAGGACAGCGAGCGTGCCGCGCAAGCCTTCGAGCTCGGCGATCTTGCGGTCGATCCGGCGCAGATGGGCCTCGGCCACCGCCTTGACATCGGCGCTGGCGCGGTCCCGGTCGTCATAGAGCGAGAGCAGCGTGCGGCACGCGCCGATCGAGAAGCCGAGCGAACGGGCGCGGGCGAGGAAGGCCAGCTTGTGCACGTCGGCCTCGGCGAAATCGCGGTAGCCGTTCATGCGCCGCGCCGGCCGGACGAGGCCGATATCCTCGTAGTAGCGGATCGTCTTCGCCGTCAGCCCGCTCGCGTCCGCGACATCGCCTATCTTCATGGCTGCCTCCGCAACAGGGTTATAGACCTTCCTATGGCTGGAAGGTCAAGGTCCTGAGCCCCCTTGACCTTCCAGTTACTGGAATCCCTACCTTTCCGCGAGGAGAGAGTCGGGAAAGGGCTGGCGGTGGAACCTGGCACATCCGTCGAGACGGCGGCGGAGGCGAGCGTGGAAACGGCGCGCGACCCGGTTTGCGGCATGGCGGTGCAGCGCAGCGGCGCCCGCCACACGGCGCGGCACGGCGGGCAGGCGTACTATTTCTGCTCGGCCCGGTGCAGGAGCCGCTTCGCCGCGGCGCCCGATGAGTTTCTGGACGGGCGCGCCGAACGCGCGCCGGCGCCCGAGGGCGGCCTCTACACCTGCCCGATGGACCCCGAGGTCGTGCAGGCCGCGCCGGGGGACTGCCCGAAATGCGGCATGGCGCTGGAGCCGGTGACGCCCGCGGCCGATGCCGGGCCCTCGCCCGAGCTGCGCGACCTGCGCCGCCGGCTGTGGCGCGCGGCGCCTCTCGCGGCCGCGGTGTTCGTGCTGGAGATGGGGGCCCATGCGGGCGTTCCCTTCGACGCTTGGCTCGGGCCGCGCCTCTTCGTCGCCGTGCAATGCCTGCTTGCCGCGCCGGTGCTGTGGATCGCGCGCGCCTTCTTCCTGCGCGGCCTTGCCTCGGTGCGCAGGCGCTCGCCCAACATGTGGACGCTGATCGCGCTCGGCACCGGGGCCGCCTGGCTCTTCAGCCTTGCGGGGCTGCTCGCGCCGGGCGCCTTCCCGGCCGCGGTCGTGGGCGCCACTGGACAGCCGCCGGCCTATTTCGAGGCGGCCGCGGTGATCCTCGTGCTCGTGCTGGCCGGGCAAGTCATGGAGACCCGCGCCAGGGAGCGCACGGGCGATGCGATCCGCGCCCTGATGGGCCTCGCGCCCCGCACCGCGCGCCGCCTGGGGGAAGGCGGCGAGGCCGACGTGCCACTCGACGCGGTCCGTCCCGGCGACCGGCTGCGGGTGCGGCCCGGCGAGAGCGTGCCCGTGGACGGCGTCGTGACGGAGGGTTTCTCTGCCGTCGACGAGAGCATGATCACCGGCGAGTCCCTGCCGCTGGAGAAGGGGCCGGGCGATGCGTTGACCGGGGGCACGCTCAACACCTCCGGCAGCGTCGTGATGCGGGCGGAGAGGGTGGGCGCCGAGACGCTTCTCGCCCGCATCGTCGCCGCGGTGGCCAGGGCGCAGCGGAGCCGCGCGCCGATCCAGGCGCTGGCCGACAGGGTCGCCGGCGCCTTCGTACCGGCCGTGGTCGCCGTCGCCGCGCTCGCGGCTCTCGGCTGGCTGGTCGCGGGCCCGTCGCCTGCGCTGGCTCACGCGATCAGCGCGGCGGTGAGCGTGCTCATCATCGCCTGCCCCTGCGCGCTCGGGCTGGCGACGCCGATGTCGATCATGGTCGCCGCCGGGCGCGGCGCCCAGGCCGGCGTGCTCGTGCGCGATGCCGAGGCGCTGGAGCGCCTCGCCAGGGCCGACCTGCTGGTGGTCGACAAGACCGGCACGCTGACCGAGGGGCGGCCGGCCGTCACCGATGTCGTGCCGGCCGGCGCCCTCGATCGGGCGCAGCTGCTGGCGCTCGCGGCGGCGCTCGAACGGAGCGCCCGGCATCCGCTCGCCGAGGCGGTCGTCCGGGCGGCCGAGGCGGCGGGCGCCCCCTACCTGGCGGCAAGCGACGTGGAGAGCGTCGCCGGCCGGGGCGTGCGCGGCCGGGTGGCCGGTCATGCGGTGGCGCTGGGCAATGCCGCCATGATGCAGGCGCTCGGTATCCCGCCCGGCGATCATGCGCGCCGGGCGCAGGCACTGGAGGCTGCCGGCAGGACCGTGATGTTCGCTGCCGTCGACGGCGCCCTCGCAGGCGTGGTCGGGGTCGCCGACAGGGTGAAAGAGAGCGCCGCGCCCGCCATCCGCGCCCTGCAGGCGCAAGGCCTGCGTGTCGTCATGGCGACCGGCGACAGCCGGCGCGTGGCCGAGAGCGTCGCCCGCGACCTGGGGATCGACGAGGTGCACGCCGCGCTCGGGCCGGAGGAGAAGGGCGCGCTGGTCGAGCAGCTCCAACGCCGGGGCCGGACGGTCGCCATGGCCGGCGACGGCGTGAACGATGCACCGGCGCTGGCGGCGGCGGACGTGGGCATCGCCATGGGCACCGGTGCGGACATCGCCATGGAGAGCGCCGGCATCACCCTCGTCAAGGGCGACCTCCGGGGCATCATGCGCGCGCGGCTGCTGGCGCAGGCGACCATGGGCAACGTGCGCCAGAACCTCGTCCTCGCCTTCGCCTACAACGCTGCCGCCATCCCGATCGCCGCCGGCGTGCTGTTCCCCGCCTTCGGCATTCTGCTCTCGCCCATGATCGCGGCCCTGGCGATGAGCCTCTCCTCGGTCTCGGTCGTCGGCAACGCGCTGCGGCTCAGGGCGGCGCGCGTCTGAGGGGGGCCGCGCCGCCGTGGCGGATCGTTGCGCCCGCCTGCGTTCGCGCGTCCTCTTCTACGGCACGGTGCTGCTGAGCCTGCCGGCCTGGATCGCGGCGCTCCGGCTCGGCCGGCGGGCGCGGCCCGGCGCCCGTGCAGGGAAGGCGCCTCTGGACGGGCGGGATCGCCGTCCATAGGCTGACCGGGCGCCACCCGATCGGGTCGTCGTGGCGCGTCCTGTCATGGAGCGCCGATGGAGACCCCCGTAGCGGCATTGCGCCCGTACTTCCCGCTCGCCGCGGGGGTGCTGATCAACTTCGCGATCGGGATTCTTTACGCGTGGAGCGTTTTCGTGGAGCCGCTCGAGGCGGCGCTCGACGCCGGCCGCGCGACCGTGAGCGGCGCGCAGTCGCTCTGCCTGCTGACCGCGACCGTCGGCACCTTCGTGATGCACCGGCTGCTGCACTGGTTCACGCTCCCGCAGCTCACCCTCGTCATGGGTGCGGTGACGGCAGTCGGTCTCGCGCTCGCCGGCTACGGTCATTCGGTCGCAGCGCTCTATGTCGGCTACGGCGTCCTCTACGGTTTCGCCGCCGGCGTCCTCTACTTCGTCGCCATGACGGCGGCGAGCATCGACGGGCCGGTCAGGCCCAGCATCGCCATGAGCGTCAACATGGCGGCGGTTGCAGCCGGCGGGATCGCCTGGTCCCCCGGACTTTCGGTTGTGATCGAGGCGGTGGGACCGGCCCCGGCCTTCGGCGCAGGCGCGGCGATCATATTCGCCGCAGCCGCCCTCGGCGCCGCGCTCATCGCGTGCTCCCGCAAGGCGCCGCCGCCGGCGACCGGCGCGATCGGGCTGTTCGAGGACATGCTGACCGACCGGCCGCGGGTGGTGATCGCGATCTTCCTGGGCTTCTTCTGCATCGCCTTCACGGCGCTCACCGTCATCGGCCACGCGGCGACGATGATGGCGTCCTGGGGCGCGTCGGCGGACGAGACCCGCTTCGCGCCGATGCTGACCGGCGCGGGCTACGCGGCCGGCGCCCTGGTCGGCGGCCTGCTCACCGATGCGCTGACCGGCCGGCGCGTGCTGATCGGCGTCGGGCTCGTGATGGGGGTGTTCCTGCTGGCCCTCTACATGGCGCCGGGGATCGTCACGGGGCTGGCGGCGACCGGCGCCGTCGGCGTGAGCTTCGGCGTGCTCGCGAGCGCGCACCCGATCACCATCGCCGGCTACTACGGGGCCGCGGCGCTGCCGCGGGTCTTCGGCCGCATCGCGCTGGCCTACGGCCTCGGCGGCCTGCTCGGGCCCTTCACGGCCGGCGCGATCTACGATGCCGAGCAGCACTACGGCAGCGCCGTCATCCTGATCGCCGTCCTCGCCTTCGCGGGCGCGCTCTCCTACGCCGGCCTGCCCCGCCGCGCGGCGCGCGGCGCATCTGCGGGGCCGGCGACCTGAGCGGGAGGAGATCGAACGATGCCGCATATCGCCGCCAATGACGGAGTCCGCCTCCACTTTATCGAGCAGGGCAGCGGCGCACCTCTCGTGATGATCCCGGGCTGGTCGCAGACGGCCGCACAATTCGAGGGTCAGATGGCGGGTCTTGCGGCGCGCCGCCGCGTCATCGCCATCGACATGAGGGGGCACGGCGAGTCCGACAAGCCGGAGCACGGCTACAGGATCCAGCGCCTCGCCATGGACCTTCGCAACGCGATCGAGGCGCTCGGGCTGGAGCGCGTGAGCCTGCTCGGCCACTCCATGGGGTGTTCCGTGATCTGGTGCTACCTCGACCTCTTCGGGTGGGGAGGGCTGGAGCGGCTCGTCCTCGTCGACCAGATGCCCTGCATCACCGCGCGCCCCGCCTGGTCGGAGCAGGAGAAGCAGGAGGCCGGCGCGATCTTCGACGGGGCCAGCCTCTACGAGACGATCGACAAGCTCGCAGGCTCCGAAGGCAGGCAGACCACGGGTGGACTTATCGGCAGCATGTTCACGCGCACCTTTTCGGCCGAGCGGGCGAAATGGGTGATCGAGCAGAACCTCAGGATGCCGCGCCGCCACGCGGCCTCGCTCCTCCTCAACCACGCGATGCAGGACTGGCGCGACCTGATCCCCCGCATCGCGCTGCCGACGCTCATCGTCGGCGGCCGGGCGAGCCTGATCGACTGGCGCTCACAGGAATGGATTCACCGTCAGGTGGCCGGCTCGCGCCTGGAGATCTTCGAGGAGGCCGAGGGCGGCAACCACTTCATGTTCATGGAGAATCCCGAGCGCTTCAATCTCCTGGTGGACGAATTCCTCGGGTAGCCCTCAGCCCCGGCCCGGCGCCGGCGCGTTCGCGCGGCTCGCCTCCGGCACGGTGCTCGCTGCGCCACCATAGATCGTGCGGCGGCCGGGGGCTCGGGCGCCGCGTCAGACGTCGTATTCGAGGCCGATGTCGCGGTAGCGCTCCGGGTCCTCGGGCCAGCGCTGGCGCACCTTCACGAAGAGCTTCAGATCGATCGGGCAGCCCAGGATCTGCGCGAGCTCGGCGCGCGCTGCCGTGCCGATCGCCTTGATCCGCCGCCCGCCCTTGCCGAGGACGATGCCCTTGTGCGTCTCCCGCTGCACATAGATCACCTGCTCGACCCGTGCGGCCCCGCCCCGTGCGCCGGTCCAGCCTTCGGTCTCGACGGCGACGGCGTAGGGAAGCTCCTGGCGGAGTTGCAGGAAAAGCTGCTCGCGCGTGATCTCCGCCGCCAGCAGGCGCTCCGAGATGTCGGTGAGCTGGTCTTCCGGGTAGAGCCAGGGGCCGCGGGGCATGCGGGCCTTGAGCACCGCCAGCAGGTCGTCGACCCCGTCGCCCGCCAGCGCCGACACCATGAAGATATCGGCCGCCAGCCCCGTCTCCTCCACCGCCGCTGCGAGCGGCAGCAACCTGGCGCGCGGCACCAGGTCGATCTTGTTGAGCGCCACCAGGGCTTCGCGCCCGGTCTGCCGCAGCCGGTCGACGATCGCCCTCGTCTCGCCCGTCATCCCGCGCCGCGCGTCGATCAGCAGCAGGATGGCGTCGGCGTCGCCGGCACCGCTCCAGGCGGCGTGGACCATCGCGCGCTCGAAGCGCCGCCTGGCCTCGAAAATGCCCGGCGTGTCGACGAAGACGATCTGGACCTCGTCCAGGACGCGGATGCCGCGCAGCCGGCTGCGCGTGGTCTGGACCCTGGGCGAGACGATCGCGACCTTGGCGCCGACCAGCCGGTTGACCAGGGTCGACTTGCCGACATTGGGGGCCCCCAGCACGGCGACGAAGCCGGCGCGGGTGCCGGTCTCCGTCCCGTTCCCGGTGTCGGCCTCAGTCATCCCCGTCCGCGTCGGCGCCGGCTGGCGAGTCCGTTCCGGCGCCGGCCGGCGACTCTGATCCGGCGCCTGCCGGCGACTCTGATCCGGCGCCTGCCGGCGCTGTGCGGCCCGTGCGCGCGAGCAGCATCCCGGCGGCGCCCTGCTCGGCTGCGCGCTTGGTGGCGCCGCTGGCGAGCGCCTTGCCGAGCCCCTTGACGCGGGCCTCGACCTCGAAGACGGGCGCGTGATCGGGCCCGCCGGTCGCGAGCGTGCGGTAGAGCGGGAGCCCGAGCGCCCGGGACTGGGTCCATTCCTGGAGCCGTGTCTTGTGGTCGCGCGGCGGCTCGGGCGCGGCGCTCATCGCAGGCCCCCAGTAGCGGCGGATGAAACGCTCGGCGGCCGCGATGCCGCCGTCGATGCAGAGGGCGCCGATGACCGCCTCGCAGGCGTCCGCCAGGTTCGCCGGATTCTCGCGCCCGCCGGCCGCGCCTTCGCCGCGGCCGAGCGTGAGGCGCTGCCCCAGCGCCAGCCGCCGCGCCACCCCCTCCAGCGCATCGCGGCGGACGAGCGCGGAGAAGCGCTGGGAGAGCGCGCCCTCGGCCTCGTCGGGGAAGGCCTCGTAGAGCATCGCCGCCACGACCATGCCGAGCACGCGGTCGCCCAGGAACTCCAGGCGCTGGTTGCTGCCGGCCTGCGACGCAGCGCTCGGATGGCGCAGCGCAAGCGCCAGCAGCGCCGGGCGCGCGAAGCGGTGGCCGAGCGCCTCTTCGAGCGGCCCGGCCGGCGAGGGGGCGTCCGGCGCCGCCGGCAGCGACTCGGCCGCGCCCGGCGGCGCTAGTCGATCGTCTTGAATATGCGCCCGCCGCGCGTCGCGCTCGGCCAGTTCCAGACCTCCCCGATGCTGGCTCCGTCGGCCAGCGAATGGAAGATGAACTCGGCCCGGCCCACGAGGTTCTCCGCCGGGATGAAGCCGACCGAGCGCACGCGGCTGTCGAGCGAGCTGTCGCGGTTGTCGCCCATGGCGAAATAGTGATCGGGGGGCACGGTGTAGATCTGCGTGTTGTCGAGGGAGCCCGTCGGCGTGGCGTCGAGGGTCATGTAGCGCGTGCCGTTGGGCAGCGTCTCCTGGTATTGGCGGAGGACGCGCTCCCGGCCGTAGCGGTCCCGGTAGCTGTAATCGTCCACCCGCTCGCGCTTGACCGGCGCGCCGTTGATGTGGAGGACGCCCTTGACGACCTGGAGGCGGTCGCCGGGGAGCCCGACGATACGCTTGATGTAGTCGGTCTCGTTGTCGCTCGGCAGCTTGAAGACGGCGACGTCGCCGCGCTCGGGCGGGCTGTCGAGAATACGTCCGTCGAAGAGCGAAACGGCCCACGGCAGCGAGTGCCGGCTGTAGCCGTAGGCGTATTTGGAGACGAACAGATAGTCGCCGACCAGCAGCGTCGGGATCATCGAGCCCGACGGGATGTTGAAGGGCTCGATGGCGACGGTGCGGACGACCAGGGCCGCGAGCACGGCATAGATCAGGGTGCGGACGGTGTCCCACAGGCCGCTGAATCTTCGCCTGGCCGTGCCCTTGCTCTGGCTTTTGGCGCGCCCCATGTGCGGTCCGTTCGGTTCCGGCCGGTCGCGACCGGGGTCGCCCACTGCCCTCGTTGCCGTCAGTCGTCGGTCGGGATCGCCGTGATCACCACGATGGCCTGGGCGATCGGCGGCTCATCGGTCAAGGTCACGTCGATGCGGCATCTCATGCCCGAAGGCGTGAGCGATTGCAAGCGTTTGAGCGCGCCGCCGGTCAGCGCAATCGTCGGCTGGCCGGAGGGGAGATTGACCACCGCCATGTCGCGCCAGAAGACGCCCTCGCGCAGCCCGGTGCCGAGCGCCTTGGCGCAGGCCTCCTTGGCGGCGAAGCGGCGGGCGTAGGTCTCCTCCGGCCTGGGGCGGCGTTCGGCCCGGGCGCGCTCGGCGGTGGTGAAGACCCGGTGGGTGAAGCGTTCGCCGAAGCGGTCGAGCGTGCGCGCGATCCGCCCGATGTCGACGATGTCGCTGCCGAGGCCGACGATCATCGGCCGCCTGCCATCAGCGGCTGCGGTCGCCCATCGCCCGGTCGAGATGGGTCACGTTCGCCGCGACCGCATCGGGAGACGGGGCGCCTGCCTCGGGGATGGCGAGGTCTTCGTCGTCTTCGTCTGCCGCCCGGTCCAGCCTGGCGCGGCGCTCCTCGGCGAGCACCCGCCGGCGGCGCAGGCGGCGGGTCTGGCGGTGGTGCTGATAGTTGGCCACCACCCGCCGGATCGGCACGAAGAAGAGGATCCACACGACCAGCGCCGTCGGCAGGCCGCCCACCAGCATGGGCAGCAGCACCGTCTCCGGCTGCTCGAAGATGGTGCCGACCGTGAGTTCCTCGGGCAGCTCCTGCCCCCGCTCGTAGCCGAGGATCGTGGACCCGAGCCAGATGATCCCCGCCCAGATGAACGGGAAGGTCCACGGATTGCCGACCGCGGTGCCGATCGCCGAGGCGATGATGTTGCCGCGCAGCACCCAGGCGAGCACCGCGGCGAGAACGAAATGGAAGCCGATGAGGGGCGTGAAGGAGACCGATGCCCCGCAGGCGAAGCCGCAGGCGATGGCGTAGGGCGAGCCCTGCAGCCGCTTGAGCTTGTAGGTCCAGTAGGTGACGACCCGGCGCCAGCTCATGCGGGGCCACAGGAAGCGCAGGACGCGGGTCCATGGGTTCGGTCTCTTGCGTCGGCGGAACAGGCTCACATCGGCCCTCGCCTCAGCCCGCGTCCGACGCGGTTCTCCGCCCCGGCCGTCCGTCAGGCGCGCAACCCTGCGACGGCGCCCGTCTCATCGCTCCCCTCCCAGTCGCGGGACCCGATTTGCTCGTTAGTCCCTTGGGTTGAGAGGTAGCGCAAGAGCCGGGCCGGGCGCAAGGCCCGGCGCTTCGGCCCGTCCGCCCCGGCGATGGATCGGCGCTCGCGCGGTCCGGTCAAACAGTCCTTGCATATCGTGTGCCCCACTGTATATTGCGGTCTTAAGGCACGCGCTCCCCAGATTTGGAGCAGAATTGGATATTTGGTGCGTGCCTGGCAGCGGACGGAGGAACGGTGATGACAATCTGGACACCGGAACGGGTCGCCGCCGTGACCCGGCTGTGGAACGAGGGACTGACGACCGCCGAGATCGGGCGCGCGATCGGCATGTCCAAGAACGCCGTCGTGGGCAAGGCGCATCGCCTGCAGCTCCCGCCGCGTCCGTCGCCGATCAGGCAGGGCAGCAGTGCCCCGAGAGCGCCGCGGGCGGCGCCGCGGGCGCCGGCACGGATCGCGGTCGTGGCGCAGTCCAAGCGGCGCGTGCCGGTGCCGCATCCCGTCGTCGGCACCATGGCGTGCAAATGGCCGATTGGTCATCCCGACGAGGCCGGCTTCCACTTCTGCGGCGAGCGCGCGCTGGTCGGCAAGCCCTACTGCATGGACCACTACAGGCGGGCCTACGTGGCCGTGAAGCCGCGCTCCGACGCGGCCTGATCCCCTCCGGGCATCGTGCGCTCCGCGCGCGTTCCGCTATCGTGCGCTCCGCGCGCGTTCCGCGCGACGGCGACGGCGTCGCTTCCGGCGCCGCTTTCGCCGTCACTGCGGCGCCGGCGGGTTCGCCTCCGTCTCGGCGGCGGCGGCCAGCCGTGCCGCCTCGGCGTCCATGCGGCCGCGCCACATCAGCGCCCACATGTGGAAATCGCCGGCCAGGCTGAAGAGCGGATAGGTGAAGGTCGCCGGCCGGTTGCGCTCGATCGCGAGGTGGCTCAGCCAGGCGAAGGCGTAGCCGCAGACGAGCGCGGCCGGGAGCAGAAGCGGCTCGCCCGTGACGGCTGCCGCGAGCACCAGGGCGACGGCGCCGGACGTGCCGACGAAGTGCATGCGCCGCGTGCCGGGCCGGCTGTGCTCGGCGACATAGTATGGCCAGAAGGCTCGATACCCGCGCATGCGCCCGCTCATGGCCGCTGCCCCTGTCGTGTCGCTGCTCGTGTCGCTGCCGCCCCTGCCATGCGGCACGGCGCGGCCGCTCTCCCGATCGCCCCGTCGCCCCGCCAGCTTGGAGCCGTCCGCTTCGTTGCGTTTTCGGGCGATGTTTGTGATCCTACACTAGGAGTCTCGACTCAACGGCCGCGCGGCGAGCACGGGCGGCAGGGGAGACCGCGCCCATGGCGGCGATGACCACGCCCATCTGCGATGTCGGCTGGAAGGCCGTGGACTTCCGGCTCGAGGGAACGGACGGCAGGGCCTACACGCTCGCGGACTGCAGCGGCGAGCGCGCCACGCTGGTCATGTTCCTCTGCAACCACTGTCCCTTCGTGAAGGCGGTCATCGACCGGATCGTGGGGGACGTGGGCGCGCTCAGCCGTAGCGGGATCGGCGCCGTTGCGATCATGCCCAACGATGCCGAGGCCTATCCCGCCGATTCCTTCGAGAACATGAAGCGCTTCGCCGCCGCGCACGGGTTCGCCTTCCCCTACCTCATCGACCGGACCCAGGAGATCGCGCGCGCCTATGATGCGGTGTGCACGCCCGACTTCTTCGGCTTCGACGGCGCACTCGGCCTGCAATACAGAGGCCGGCTCGACGCTTCCAGGATGGAGCCGGTCCCCGATGCGCGCCGCGAGCTCTTCGAGGCCATGATCCAGATTGCCGAGACCGGGCACGGGCCCGAGGAGCAGCTGCCGTCCATGGGTTGCTCGATCAAGTGGCGCGAGGCCGCCTGAGCCGGGAACCCGCGGCTGACGGGACGGCTGGGCGGCGCTGACGGAGGCGCGCGCGGTGGCGGACATATTCCGAGAGGTCGATGAGGACCTCAGGCACGAGCGCTACCTCAAGCTGTGGCGGCGCTGGCGCTACTGGCTGCTCGGCGTGGGCGCGGCGGCGCTGGGCGGCGCGGTCGCCTATGTGGCGATCGACGACGCACAGGAGAGCGCGCGTCAGGCCGAGGGACGGCACTTCGCCGCCGCGATGGCCGCGGTCGAGGCCGGCCGCGGGTCCGAGGCGGCGGAGCGCTTCGCCGCGCTGGCGGCGGAATCGGACACCGGCTACGCCGCGCTCGCCCGGCTCGCGGAGGCCGATGCCAAGGCGAGGCGCGGCGACGTGACGGGTGCCATCCAGGCCTACGACGTCATGGCCGGCGACGGCCGGCTCGACCCGCTCTATCGCGACCTGGCGGCCCTGCTCGCCGCCCAGCGCCTGGTCGACCGGGCGCCGATGGCGGAGGTCAACCAGAGGCTCGCGCCGCTTCTTGCCGGCAATTCGCCGTGGCGGCTGCTGGCGGCGGAGCTCACGGCAATCGCCGAGATGCGCGCCGGCAACGACGGCGCGGCGCGCGCGCTCTTCGCCGGGCTCGTCCGCGAACAGGCCGCGCCGCTCGGCCTGCGCCAGCGGGCGGCCGAGCTGCTGCTGAGTCTCGGGGGCGACCTCGAGGAGGCGCTGGCGGGCGGAAGCCCGTCCGCGGCCTGGGACGAGGCCGATGCGCCCGGCTCGTCCGAAGAGTCAAGCGAGGACCCGACGGAATGAGGAGCGCCTATCCCGCCTGGACCGCGCGGGGCGCGGCCCTGCTTTGTCTCTGCCTCGCGCTCGGCCTCTCGGGCTGCGACACGCTCTCCGAATGGTTCGACGGGGCGGAGGAGGAACGGCTGGCCGGCGAGCGGCTCTCGGTGATCGCGCTCGACCGGACGCTGGAGCCGGACCCCGCCGCCGCCGGGCTCACGGTGCGCCTGCCGCCGCCCTACGTGAACGAAGACTGGCCGCAGGCGGTCGGCGCTCCCCACCACGCCATGCACCACCTCGCCGCGGCCGATGTCCTCGCCGAGAGCTGGCGCGTCAGGATCGGCGACGGTATCGACGATGACGGCCCCATCCTCACGCCGCCGGTGGTCGCCGGCGGGCGGGTCTTCGCCATGGATTCGGAGAGCCTGATCTCGGCCTTCAACGCGGCCAGCGGCGCCAGGCTGTGGGCCGTCGACGTGGCGCCGGAGGAGGATGAGGAAGGCGCTTTCGGCGGCGGTCTTGCGGTGGCGGGGGAGCGCTTGTATGTGGCCACGGGCCTCGGCCACGTGCTCGCGCTGGAGGCGAAGACCGGGGAGATCGCGTGGCGGCAGGTGATCGGCGTGCCGGTGCGCGCACCGCCCGTGGTCTCCGGCGGCCGCATCTTCGCCGTCAGCCATGACAACCGCCTCTGGGCGCTGGATGCGGGCAGCGGGGCCGTTCAATGGAGCCATGCCGGGATCGTGGAGAGCGCCGGCTTCCTCGGCGGCGCGAGCCCGGCGGTGGACGGCGGCATCGTCCTCGCACCCTTCTCGTCCGGCGAGCTGACCGCGCTCAGGGTCGAGAACGGCCGCACGGTCTGGGCCGACATCCTCACCGTCCAGGGCGCCCGCGTCGGCGCGCTCGCGACCTTCAACGACATCGACGGCAGCCCGGTCATCGACCGGGGCATGGCTCTCGCGATCGGCCATGGCGGACGGCTGGTCTCCATCGATCTGCGAACCGGCAGGCGCGTCTGGGAGCGGGACATCGCCGGTCTCAACACACCGTGGGTCGCCGGCGACTTCCTGTTCGTGATGACCGTCGACAGCGAGCTCCTCTGCATCGCCCGCGAGAGCGGCATCATCGTCTGGGTGCATGCGCTGCCGCGCTTCGAGAATCCGGAGGATCGGGAGGAGCCGATCCTCTGGTCGGGCCCGGTGCTCGTCAGCGACCGGCTGGTGGTCGCGGGCTCGAACGGCAGGGTCGGGGCGGTCTCGCCCTATGACGGCCGCCATCTCGGCTGGCAGGAGGCCGGAGACGCCGTCCGCCAGCCGCCGGTGATCGCCGACCGGACGCTCTTCATCCTGACCGACGGGGCGGATCTGATCGCCTTGCGCTGAGGGCGGCCCGTGAGCTTCACCGTCGCCATCGTGGGGCGTCCCAATGTCGGCAAGTCGACCCTCTTCAACCGGCTGGTCGGCCGGCGCGCGGCGCTGGTGGCGCCCACCCCGGGCGTGACGCGGGACCGGCGCGAGGGCTGGGCGCGCATCGGCCCGCTCAGGTTCCGCGCCATCGACACCGCCGGACTGGAGGAGGCGGCCCCGGAGACCCTCGAAGGCCGCATGATGGCGCAGACGGAGCGCGCGCTGGCCGACGCCGACGCGGCGCTGCTGCTGATCGACGGGCGCGCGGGCGTGACGCCCGCCGACCGCTTCTTCGCCAACCGCCTGCGGCGCCAGCAGGTACCGGTCATTCTCGCGGTCAACAAGTGCGAAGGCGCCGCCGCGGACGGCGGGATCGCGGAGAGCCACGCGCTCGGCCTCGGCCAGCCGATTCCGATCTCGGCCGAGCATGGCGAGGGTCTCGCGGACCTCTACGACGCGCTCAGCCCCTTCGAGCCGGCGGCGCCGGGAGCGGACGCCGCCGCCGCCGCGTCCGCTGCGGGCGAGGTGCTCCGGCTCGCCATCGTCGGCCGCCCCAATGTCGGCAAGTCGACGCTGCTCAACCGGCTGGTCGGCGAGGCGCGGGTCATCACCGGCGCGGAGCCGGGGCTCACGCGCGATTCGATCGCCGTGCGCTGGACCCATGAGGGCCGCGCGGTCGAGCTGGTGGATACAGCGGGCATGCGCCGCCGTGCCAGGACCGTCGCGCCCCTGGACAGGCTGTCCGCGCGGGACGCCGAGCGCGCCCTCGGCCAGGCGGCCGTGGTGCTGGTCGTGCTCGATGCGAACGAGCCGGCCGGCCGCCAGGACATGGCGATCGCCGCCCGTGCGGCGGACGAGGGGCGGGCCGTCGTCATCCTGCTCAACAAGTGGGATCTGGTGAAGGACCGCAAGGCCGTCCGCGCCGCCCTCCAGGAGCGTCTGGAATCGGCGCTCGCCCAGGTGAAGGGAGTTCCGGTGGTGGCCTGCTCAGGCCTGACCGGCGCCGGTGCCGGGCGGATCATGCCGGCGGTGCTTGCCGCCTTCGACACCTGGCAGCGCCGCGTGCCGACCGCCGCCCTCAACCGCTGGCTGGAGGGCGCCGTCGCCCATCATCCGCCGCCGCTCGCCGCCGGCCGCCGGGTGAAGCTCCGCTACATCACCCAGGTGAAGGCGAGGCCGCCCACCTTCGCCCTCTTCGCGAGCAAACCGCAGGCCCTGCCCGAGAGCTACCGGCGCTATCTCGTGAACGGGATCGGCGCCGAGTTCGGCCTCGCGGGCGTGCCGATCCGCCTGCTGCTGCGCGCCGGCAAGAACCCCTATGCGCCGGGGTAGGGTGGACCTCCCGCCGGAGTCGCTGTATGCGTGGCGCCGTCAGGCCGAGAGGGCTGGAAAACCATGCTGCGGGATGGGGTGCCGGCGAAAAAGCAAGAAATTACAAAACGAACCCGATTTCTCATAGCGCATTGTTTTATCACGGATAAATGAGGTTGTTCACAATCCCCCGGGTGGTGCCTCCCCATTCGTCATGGCCGGGCTTGTCCCGGCCATCCACGAGAGCACGCCGGTCTCGCCAGGCCGACGAGATGCCCGGAACAAGTCCGGGCATGACGGCGTGGGAGAGTGAGCGGGTCAGGCGCTCATCCCTCCGCCTCCAGCGCGTCGCGGAGCGTGCGCTTCAGCACCTTGCCGTAGTTGTTCTTGGGCAGGTGGTCCACGAAGCGATAGGCGCGCGGGCGCTTGAAGCGGGCGATGCTGTCCAGGCAGAGCCGGTCGAGGCGCGCACCCGTCACGCTCTGCCCCTCGTGGGGCACGACGAAGGCGACCACCTCCTCCCCCCACTCGGGATGGGCGCGGCCGATCACCGCCGCCTCGCGCACGGCCGCGTCGCGCAGCAGCACCTCCTCGATCTCGCGCGGGTAGATGTTGCTGCCGCCGGAGACGATCATGTCCTTGGCGCGGTCGAGCAGGGTGAGGAAGCCGTCCTCGTCGAAGCGGCCGATATCGCCGGTGTGCAGCCAGCCGCCCTTGAGCGCGCTGGCCGTCGCCTCCGGGTTCTCCCAGTAGCCCCGCATCACCACGTCGCCGCGCACGACGATCTCGCCGCTCTCGCCCGCCGGCAGCGGCCGGTCGTCCTCGTCGACGACCGCGACCTCGACATCGGTGCGCGCGACCCCGGCCGAGCCGAGGCGTTCGCGGAAGCGCGCATGGCCGCTCTCGCCGTGGCGCTCGCGCGACAGCGCGGTGATGGTCATCGGGGCCTCGCCCTGGCCGTAGATCTGGGCGAGCCTGGGGCCGAAGGCGGCGAGCGCGCGCTCCACGTCGGCGACGTACATCGGGCCGCCGCCATAGACGATGAGGTCGAGGTTGGCGGTGTCGGCGAGCCTGAGCGCCGGGCTGTCGAGCAGCCGCACCACCATGGTGGGCGCCGCGAACATGCTGACGCCGGGGTGACGGGCGATCAGGTCGAGCACCTCCGCCGGCTCGAAGCCGCCGCTCTCGGGGATCACGTTGTTGCCGCCCCTGGCGATGAAGGGCAGCGCGTAGAGGCCGGAGCCGTGGGAGAGCGGCGCGGCGTGGAGCACGCTGTCCCGCTCCGTGACCCGGTTGAGATCGGCGAAATAGCTCAGCGTCATCACCAGCAGGTTACGGTGGCTGATGGTGGCGCCCTTGGGCCGGCCGGTGGTGCCGCTGGTGTAGAAGAGCCAGGCGGCATCGTCGGGCCGGGCCGCGGCGGGGCCTGCCGGATCGTGGCCGAGCATGGCGCGGTATTCATCGCTGCCGGCGACCACCGGCGCCGCCAGGCCCGGCACCTCGGCGCGCGCGCTCTCGATCCCCTCCGCGTGCGCCTCGTCGGTGAGGCAGAGCCGGCATCCCGCATTGCCCAGGATGTAGGCGACCTCGCGCGGGTGCAGCTTGGCGTTGACCGGGACCGCGACGAGGCCCGCGTACCAGATGCCGAACAGCGCCTCGAGATAGTCCGGCCGGTTGGCCATGACGATCGCCACCCGCGCGCCGGGCTCGAGCCCGTGGCCCGCCCTGAGCGCGCCGGCGATCGCGCGGGCGCGCGCGTCGAGCGCGCCGTAGCGCGCCGCGACCGCCCCGCCCAGCGACACTGCCGGCCGTTCGGGCATCGTCCGGGCGGTCTTCGCCAGCAGCGCCGCGATGTTCATGTCTGCGCCCCGATCCCTCTTCGTCCGCGTTCCGGTCATCCTATACCGGCGCGCCGCGATCGTGCATTGAGTGTCGCGAACCGCAGTTGTACAGTTCGTGCCATGTCGAAACGCACGCAAACAGGGGGGGCGCCGCCGGACTGCCCCGGTCGGCCGAAGGACTGGCGCGAACAGATCAAAGCCGATCTGGCGGCCCAGCTGGAGGCCGGGGCAACGCTCTACGGCTTCCGTTCGGATGGCGCCTACGTCGCACGGACCAAGCACGGCGACCGGATCATCGAGCTGCCCGACCGGGAGACCGCCTGACCCGCCGCGGCCGTCGCGCCCATGGCGCCGCCGCGCCGGTGATGCTCTCGAAGGACTCCGGCAAACGCCACAAACGCTTTGTCCGCCGCCCCCGCCGCGGTTATTCTCTGCCTGCGGATTTGGTGCAATCGATGGAGGCGGCGTGCCCCAGGCGCAGGTCACGATGACGGTCAACGGCGAGGCGGTCTCGCGCGCGGTGTCGGCGCGCACGCTGCTGGTCGAGTTCCTGCGCTACGATCTCGGCCTCACCGGGACCCATGTCGGCTGCGACACGAGCCAGTGTGGCGCCTGCAACGTGCATGTCGACGGGACCTGCGTGAAGGCGTGCACGATGCTGGCGCTCCAGGCGGAGGGCTCGCAAGTGCTCACCATCGAGGGCGTGGCCGACGGCGACACGCTGCACCCCATGCAGGCGGCGTTCAAGGAGCACCACGCGCTGCAGTGCGGCTTCTGCACGCCCGGCATGGTGATGTGCGCGCTCGACCTGGTGAAGCGGAACGGGAAGCCGAGCGAGGCGGAGATTCGCGCCTATCTGGAGGGCAATTTCTGCCGTTGCACGGGCTACCACAATATCGTCAAGGCCATCGCCGCGGGCGCCGAGGCGATGGCGGACTAGGCGGCGGGCGGGGGTGCGTATAATGCGCAGAGGGACGCCCGGCGCGGACAGGGCGCTCAGGCAACGGCGCGCGGCGCCGGGCGCTTGCCCGGTGCATGGCGGGCATCAAGTGGTGTAGAGTGGCAGCGAGCGCCCGACCGGCGCGGCAGGAGGTTACGAACGTGCTGAAATCGCTTCATATCGACCCGGACAAATGTACCGGCTGCCTGCAGTGCGAGCTGGCGTGTTCGCATGTGAACGAAGGGGTGTTCAACCCCGCCAAGTCTCGCATCAAGGTGTTCAACTTCCACGACCAGGGGCGGATGGTCCCCTACACCTGCACCCAGTGCGACGAGGCCTGGTGCATGCAGGCCTGCCCGGTCGATGCGATCACGCTCGACGCTGCGACCGGCGCCAAGGTGGTCTCCGATTCGCTCTGCGTCGGCTGCAAGGTGTGCACCATCGCCTGCCCCTTCGGGACCGTGAACTACAACGCGTCCACCGGCAAGGTGATCAAGTGCGACCTCTGCGGCGGCGACCCGGAGTGCGCCAAGGCCTGCCCGACCGCGGCGATCACCTATGTGGACGCGAACTGGACCGGGCTCGACCGGATGCGCCAGTGGGCGGCCAAGACCGACGCCGGCGCGCAGGCCGAGGCCTGAGGGAGGACCTGTCATGGCGTGGGCAAGGAATGTGCTGCGGGTGAACCTGACCGAGGGCACCTGCACGAACGAGCCGCTGAACATGGAGTGGGCCCAGAAGTATCTGGGCCAGCGGGGCCTCGCGACCAAGTATCTGGTCGAGGAGACCGACCCCAGGGTCGACCCGCTCTCTCCCGACAACAAGATGATCATGACGACCGGCCCGCTGACTGGCACCTGCGCGTCGACGGCCGGGCGCTATTCGATCGTGACCAAGGGGGCGCTGACCGGCGCCATCGCCTGCTCGAATTCCGGCGGCTTCTTCGGCAACGAGATGAAGAACGCCGGCTTCGACATGATCGTCTTCGAGGGCCGGTCGCCCAACCCGGTCTACCTCCTGCTGGAGAACGACAACGCCCGGCTGCTCGACGCCGCCGATTACTGGGGCAAGTCGGTCTGGGACACCGAGGAGGGGATCAAGGCCAGGCACCAGGACCCGCTGATCCGCGTCGCCTCGATCGGCGTCGCCGGCGAGAAGGGCGTCAAGTTCGCCTGCGTGGTGAACGACATGCACCGGGCCGCCGGGCGCTCCGGCGTCGGCACGGTGATGGGGTCGAAGAACCTCAAGGCGGTCGCCATCCGCGGCACGCTCGGCGTCTCGGTCGATGACGTGGGCTCCTTCATGCAGGCCACCGCCGAGGGCAAGAAGATCCTCGCCGAGAACGCCGTCACCGGCCAGGGCCTGCCGGCCTACGGCACCCAGGTGCTGATGAACGTCATCAACGAGGTCGGCGCGCTGCCCACCCACAACCACCGGGACGTGCAGTTCGACGGCGCCAAGAACATCTCGGCCGAGGCGATGGCCGAGCCGCGCGCCGACGGCAAGCCGAACCTGGTGACCAACGCCGCCTGCTTCGGCTGCACCATCGCCTGCGGGCGCATCTCCACGGTCGAGCGCACCCACTACACGGTGGCAGAGCGGCCGGAATACCAGATCGCCTCCGGCGGCCTCGAATACGAGGCGGCCTGGGCGCTCGGCGCGGCCACCGGTGTCGACGATCTCGACGCGCTGACCTTCGCCAACTTCATCTGCAACGAGCAGGGGATCGACCCGATCTCCTTCGGTGCCACCGTCGGCGCCGCCATGGAGCTCTATGAAGAAGGCGCCATCGGCGACGAGCAGACCGGCGGTCTCGAGGTCAAGTTCGGCTCCGCCAAGGCGCTGACCGAGCTCGCGGAGCAGTGCGGGAAAGGCGAGGGCTTCGGCGCCGAGATCGGCCTCGGCTCCAAGCGGCTGTGCGAGAAGTACGGCAGGCCGGAGCTCTCGATGTCGGTCAAGGGCCAGGAGTTCCCGGCCTACGATTCGCGCGGCATCCAGGGCATGGGGCTCGCCTACGCCACCGCCAACCGGGGTGCCTGCCACCTGCGCGCCTACACCGTCTCGTCCGAGATCCTGGGCGTGCCGGAGAAGACCGATCCCCTCGTGACCGAGGGCAAGGCGGGCTTGGTCAAGGCCTTCCAGGACGCCACGTCTGTGGTCGATTCGTCCGGCCTCTGCGTGTTCACCACCTTCGCCTGGTCGCTCGACGACATCGCGCCGCAGATCGACGCGGCCTGCGAGGGCGAGTGGACGACGGAGCGGCTGCTGGAGGTCGGCGAGCGCATCTGGAACCTGGAGCGGCAGTACAACACCGCGGCGGGCTTCACGGGCAAGGACGACAACCTGCCCGCGCGTCTGCTCAAGGACGCGGCGAAGACCGGCCCGGCCGAGGGCCTCACCAACGGCCTCGACAAGATGCTGCCGGAATATTACGAGGTGCGCGGCTGGACCGACGACGGGGTGCCCAGCAACGAGACCGTGGAGCGCCTCGCGCTCTAGGCTGGGGACGGCCGGCCGTCGGGCGCTACAGCCGGCGCCGCGGCAAGCGTCAGTCCCGTGACGACGGGGGACCGGGTGCGCCGACTGGGGCGCCGGTCCCCCGGCTCGCATCGGGGCTGGCGGAGTGAGGACGACGAAGCGTGCCGGCCCCGGCTGCGCACGGGCGCAGGCCGGGGGCACGGCGCGAAGAGCCAAGCGGGAGTCGACATGCAGCATGTGATCGTGGGTGCCGGCCCGGCCGGCGTGGTCGCCGCCGAGACCCTGCGGAAGGGGGACCGGGCCGCCGACATCGTCCTGATCGGCGACGAGCCGGAACCGCCCTATTCGCGGATGGCGATCCCCTACGTCCTCGACGGCTCGATCGAGGAGAGCGGGACCTTTCTGCGCAAGGCGGAGGGGCACTATGAGGCGCGCGGCATCCAGTACCGGCACGGAAAGGCCGAGTCCGTCGCGCCGGCGGAGGCCGTGCTCACCCTCGACGGCGGCGAGACGGTCTCCTACGACCGCCTGCTGATCGCCACCGGGGCGACGCCGTTCAGGCCGCCGGTGCCGGGCCTCGACCTGCCGGGCGTGCACAATTGCTGGACCCTCCCGGACTGCCGCGGGATCGCCTCGCGGCTCGACGGCGATGCCAACGTCGTGCTGATCGGCGCCGGCTTCATCGGCTGCATCATCCTGGAGGCGCTGGCCAAGCGCTGCGGCACGCTCACCGTGGTGGAGATGGAAGAGCGCATGGTCTCGCGCATGATGGACGCCACGGCCGGCGGGATGCTGGAACGCTGGTGCGGGGCCAGGGACATCCGCGTGCTCACGTCTGCGCGGGTCGCCGCGATCGAGACGGCGGAAGGCGCGGCCGGCGACAAGGCGGTGGTGCTCGACAGCGGTGAGAGGATCGACGCCCATCTGGTCGTCCTCGCCGTCGGCGTCGGCCCCAACGTCGGCTTCCTCGAAGGGAGCGGCATCGAGACCGACCACGGCGTGCTGGTCGATCAGCACCTGCAGACGAGCGCCAAGGGCATCTACGCCGCCGGCGACGTGGCCCAGGGGCTCGATTTCTCCACCGGCGAGTATTCGGTGCACGCGATCCAGCCGACCGCGACCGAGCATGGCCGCATCGCGGCGCTCAACATGCTGGGCCGCGAGGCGCTCTACAAGGGCAGCCTCAACATGAACGTGCTCGCCACGGCGGGCCTGATCTCCTCTTCCTTCGGGAGCTGGGACGGCGTCGCCGGCGGCGACAGCGGCGTCGCCGTGGACGAGGACGCGTTCAAGTATCTCCGGCTGGAGTTCGACGGCGACCGCCTGGTCGGCGCGCTCGGCATCGGGCTCACCGACCATGTGGGCGTGATCCGCGGCCTGATCCAGAACGGCACCGCGCTCGCCGACTGGAAGGCGAGGCTGCTGGAGAACCCGCACCGCGTGATGGAGGCCTACGTCGCCCACAGCCAGACCTGAGCGCGGGCGGGAGCGGCGAGCGGAGCGATGTGGGTCGGCTGCACGCCGTGAAGACGCCATGAAGGTGACCGTCAAGCTCTACGCCCTGCTCGGCGACTATCTTCCCGCCGGTGCCGTGGACAACCAGGTCGCGCTCGACGTGGCGGACGGAACCACGCCGGAGGACGTCTTCGCCCGCTTCGGCCTGCCCCGCCGGTACTGCTCCATCGTGCTGGTGAACGGCATCTATGTGGAGCCGAGCGAGCGTGGCTCGCGCATGCTGAGCGAGAACGACACGCTGGCGATCTGGCCGCCCGTGGCCGGCGGCTGAGCCGGGCGGCCCGGCGCGAGCCCCCGGCGCACGCCCCCCGGCGCATGCCCATACACGAGCCGCGCCCGTGCCCGAGACGCTGACCTTCGAAAAGGAGATGGCGATCGAGCGCCACGAGTTCCGGCGCACCCTGCGCCGGGCGCTCCAGGGTGCCCGGATCGTCGAGGACGGCGACACCCTCACGGTCCACGACGACGGCGGCGGCACCCTCGAGATCACGCTCTCGCCCAAGGGCGAGCGCCGCATCGGCCTGCTCGCGCTGCCGGTTCTCACGGCGCGCTTCCGCTACCGCGGCCATGAGGACCCGGCGGGGCACCTCGCCCGGCTCGAACGCTCCTTCCAGCGCGGCGGCGGGTAGGGGAGGGCGCCCGCGCCCGACGGTGGCTGCCGGCACGTCCGATCGCGCGTTGCGCTTGCCGCGCTTTCCGTCCACCATTCGGGCCCGCGATGCGGCACGGATGGAGGGACTGGGAATGGCTTACACGCGCGCAAAGGTCGTCGAGCAGATCAGCGCATCGGCTGACCGTGTCTTCGGCGAGATCGGGGCGTTCAACAATCTGCCCGTGATCATGGCCGACGCCATCACGAGGAGCACACTCAACAAGAAGGGCACGGTGCGCACGCTCAGGATCAAGGGGATGCGGGGCACGCTCGACGAGACCCTGCTGAAGTACGATACGGCGACGCGCACGCAGATCTACACGATCACCGCCGACCCCAACGATCTGGCGCCCTTCAACGATTACACCTCCACCATCAGGGTGAAGCCGATCACGTCGCGGCGCTGTGCGGTCGAGTGGACCAGCCGCTTCGTGCCGAAGAGGGGCAAGACCAAGGCGGAATGCATCGAGTTCGCCGAGGGCATCTATCGCATCGGTATCGCCGGCACCCGCGAGGTCCTCGGCGTCAAGAAGTAGCGCGCGCCTCCGCCCGTCAGCGCTCCGGCGGGTAGATCACCGCCTCCAGATAGAGGCCATGGGCCGGCGCCGTCGGGCCGCTCCGGTTGCGGTCGCAGGCCGCGAGCGCGGCGCCGGCATCGGCGGGCGTCAGCCGGCCCGCGCCCACCTCGGCCAGCGTCCCCACCAGCGCACGCACCTGGTGGTGGAGGAAGGAGCGCGCCCAGGCGCGGATCGCGATCTCCTCGCCGCGCCGGGCGACGGCGAGGCTTTGCAGGGTGCGGACGGGCGAGGCGGCCTGGCACCGGGCGGCGCGGAATGTCGTGAAGTCGTGCGTGCCTTCGAGCAGGCACGCGGCCTCGGCCATGGCGCCGGCATCGAGCGGGCGGGGGAGGTGCCACGCACGCCGCTGCGCGAGCGCGAGCGGCGCCTTGCGGTTGACGATCCGGTAGAGATAGACGCGCGCCGTGGCATCGCGCCTGGCGTCGAAGGCGGGCGCCGCCTCGGCCGCGTCGAGGATCGCGACCAGCGCCGGCCTCAGATGCGCGTTCAGCGCGTCGCGCAGGACAGCAGGGTCGGCCCGCCGGTCGAGATCCAGATGGCAGCATTGGCCGAGCGCGTGAACGCCGGAATCGGTGCGGCCGGCGCCGTGCACCCGCACCCGCTCGCCGCAAAAACGCTCGACCGCTTGCTCCAGCGCCTCCTGCACCGAGCGCCCGTCGCCCTGATGCTGCCAGCCGACGAAGCCGCTGCCGTCATATTCGAGGGTCAGCCGGTAGCGGGGCATGGGAGCCGTGTGCCGGCGGCGATCGGCCGGCCGCGCAGGAAGGGGTCTGTCCCCATCGGCGCCTTGCCGGCGCGCTGGAGGCGTGTCGGGCGCAGCGCCGAGCCCGCGCCGCAGGCGACGGTGAGCGCATCGTCGAGGACGGTGCCCGGCGGTGCATCCGCCGTCACCGGCGCGACCTCCGCCGCGAGCACCTTGATGCGCCGGTCGTGGTGGGCGAACCAGGCGCCCGGCGCCGGCGCGAGCGCGCGCACCAGGCGCTCGATGCGCGCCGCCGGGGCGCGCCAGTCGATGGCCTCCTCGTGATTCTCCAGCTTCGCGGCATGGGTCGCGCCTTCCGCCGGCTGGGGCGTCGCCGCGAGCCTCCCCGCCGCAAGCGCACTGATCGTCTCCACCACCATCCGGGCGGAGAGGGCGGAGAGGGTGTCGTGGAGCGTGCCGGCGGTGGTCTCCGGCCCGATGGGCACGCTCTCGGCCGCGAGGATGGGGCCGGTGTCGAGGCCCTCGTCCATGCGCATGATGGTGACCCCGGTCTCCTCGTCGCCCGCCATGATCGCACGCGGGATCGGCGCGGCGCCGCGCCAGCGCGGCAGCAGCGAGGCGTGCGCGTTGATGCAGCCGAGCCTGGGCGCGGCCAGCACCGCCGCAGGCAGGATCAGGCCGTAGGCGACCGTCACCGCGAGGTCCGCGCCCAACGCCGCGAACGCCGCCTGCGCCTCCGCCGGCCTGAGGCTCGGCGGGGTTCTGAGCGCAATCCCGGCGGCCTCGGCGCGCAGCGCCACCGGGGTCGGCCGCAGCCTGCGGCCGCGCTCTGCCGCGCGCGGCGGCCGGGTGTAGACCGCGGCGACGGCATGGCCGCTCGCACACAGCGCGTCGAGTGTCGGGACCGCGTAGGCCGGGGTTCCCATGAACACCAGCCGCAACGGCGTCGCGGGTCCCTGCGCGGTGACGGCCCGGCTCGCGACGGGACGCGGCGCCGCCTTAGCCCGCATTTCTCACCATGGTCACGGCCTGCGTCGCGCCCAGGCGTTCGATCCGCAAGGAGCGGGCCGAAAAGCGTATCGGGGAATACGGTTGAGGCCCGCGACGCCGCGGGCGGGCGCCTGGGCGCGACCCGAAGGGCGGCGCTTTCAGGGCGACAGCGTGCGTCAAGCCGCTTGCCCGATGCCCCACATCGCGCTGCGCGCCTTTCCTACTCTGTCGCCCTGAAAGCGCCGCGCAGACCATGACCCTGGTGAGAAATGCGGGCTAGCCGCCTGCGGCGGCGCGGCGCGCCTTGGTCAGCTTGCGCAGGATCATGCTGCGCTTCACCAGCGACAGATAGTCCACGAAGAGCACCCCCTCCAGATGGTCGATCTCGTGCTGGAGGCACACGGCCAGCGTGCCCACGACGGTGAGCTCCCTGGCGGCGCCGGTCTCGTCCCGATAGGCCACCGTCGCCGATGCCGGCCGCTCCACCTCGGCATAGTGGTCGGGGAAGGAGAGACAGCCCTCCTCGCGCACGACGCGCTCGTCAGCGCGCCACACGATCACCGGATTGACCAGCTTGAGCGGCGCCGGCGCCTCGTCCGGCGGATGCACGTCGGTCACGATGCAGCGCTTCGGCACGCCGACCTGGATGGCGGCAAGGCCGAGCCCCTCTGCGGCGTACATGGTCTCCAGCATGTCGTCGAGGAGTGCGCGCACCGCGTCGTCGACCTCGGCGACGGGCGCGGAGCAGGCCTTCAGCCGCTTGTCGGGCGCCGTGATGATGGGGCGTAGAGCCATTTTACTTGTTCATTTCCCTCAGTCGCCGGGCGGTAGAGTCATTTGTTTTCCCTCAGGCGCCGGGCGCTCGCTCCGCTCGATCGCGCGCTCCCGCGCGCGTGGCCGCGCCGGCCGGGCCGCTGCGCGGCCCGGTCCCGCTCATCTCCCTCGCCTCGTCGGTCGCCGGGCGCTTGCTCCGCGACGCTTGGCGGCCAGGCCCCTCTCGTGGCGCACACCTCGTCGAATGCTCGCTGCTCAGCGGTCGGCGGCAGGGCGCACCTCCTCGGCGAAGCGGGTGATGGCGTCGAGGGTCTCCTCGATGGTCTCGCGCAGGAACTGCAGCACCAGGTGGCGGACGCCGAGCCCGCGCAGCGCCTGGATGTCGCCCGCGATGTCGGCGGCCGAGCCCGAGAGCAGCATCCGCTCGCCCGTGTCGGTGACGATCGGCTCCCGGTCGGCGCCGTACCAGACGGCCCAGAAGGCGAGGTCGATGCCGGCCGGGTCGCGGCCCTCCGCCTCCGCCACGGCGCGCATGTCGTCGAGGGCGGCGGCGAAGCGGCCGAGCGTGTCCATCGGGAAGCGCGGGTTGCAGCCGATCGGGAACCAGGCGTCGCCGTAGCGCGCGGTGCGCCGCTTGGCCGGCCTGCTCTCGCCGCCGACCCAGATGGGCGGGTGCGGCTTCTGCACCGGCTTGGGGTGGAACAGGATGTCGTCGAACGACGTGAACTCCCCCTCGTAGCTGGGTGCGTCGGCGGTCCAGAGCTCCTTGTAGATGCGCAGATACTCGTCGGTCGCCCGCCCGCGGGCCTCGAAGGGCGGCGCGCCGACCGGCGGAAACTCCTCGGCCATCCAACCGGCGCCCACGCCCACGATCGCGCGCCCGCCCGACAGCAGATCGATGGTGGACAGCAGCTTCGCCGTCAGCACCGGCTGGCGGTAGGGGACCACCATCACCGAGGTGAGCAGCCGCATCTCCTTCGTGATGCCGGCGAGATAGGCCATGAGCGCGATCGGCTCCAGGCATTCGCCAGCCAGCAGGGTGGGGAAGTTGAGGGTGCCGTCGGGCGAGTAGGGGTAGGGCGAGGCGATGCCCCTGGGCACCACGATGTGGTCCGGGATCGCGAGGATGCGGTAACCCAGCGTCTCCCCGTGCCGGGCGATGGTCGCGATATGCTCCGGCACGGCCAGCGGCCCGCCGTTCGGTACGTTGAAGCCGTATTCCATTCCCCTGTCCCGTCGCTTAGGAGGTTCACCGTCGCCTGGCGCCCGTAAGGACCATGGCGCCCGTTCTAGCGCCATCGTCCGAAGCGCGGCAAGGAGCAATCCCGGCAATCGGGCGCAAGCGCGTTCACACGTAGCCGTTGGCCTGAAACCAGTCGAGCGCGTCGGCCAGCGCCTGCGCGGCGGGGCGGGCGCTGTAGCCGAGCGTGCGTTCGGCCTTCGCCGACGAGAAGAACATCGTCTTGCGCGCCATGCGCAGGCTGTCGCGGGTGAGGCGCGGCTCGCCGCCGGCGATGCGTGCCCAGGCCTCGGCACCGGCGGCCACCGGCGCCAACACCCGGTGCGAGAGCCGGACGCGCGGCGCCGGTCGCCCGGCCAGTGGCGCCAGGCATTCCAGGATCTCGCGCAGCGACATGTTCTCGCCGCCGAGGATGTAGCGCTCGCCGACGGCGCCATGCGCGAGCGCCTGCAGGTGGCCGGCGGCGCAGTCGTCCACATGGACCACGTTGAGGCCGGTATCGACATAGGCCGGCATCCGGCCCGTCGCGAAGTCGACGATGATCCGCCCGGTCGGCGTCGGCTTGATGTCGCGCGGGCCGATCGGCGCGGACGGGTTGACGATGACCGCCGGCACCCCTTCGTCGCGCACCAGCGCCCGCACCGCCTCCTCGGCCAGATATTTCGAGCGCTTGTAGTGGCCGATCATGGCGGCCTCGGTCACCGGCGTTTCCTCGTCGGCGGGCGAACGGTCGGCGTTGAGGCCGAGGGTGGCGACGCTCGAGGTGTAGACGATGCGTGTGGCGCCGGCTTCCGCCGCGGCGCGCAGCAGGTCGCGGGAGCCCTCCACGTTGGTGCGGTAGATCGCCGGCGGATCGGGGATCCACAGCCGATAGTCGGCCGCCACGTGGAAGAGCGTGTCGCAGCCCTGCGCGGCGCGCTCCAGCGATCGGCGCTCGGTCAGGTCGCCGACCGCGCGTTCCACCTCCAGCCCGTCGATGTTGCGCGTGTCGGCGCCCTGGCGCATCAGCACCCGCACCGCATGGCCCCTGTGGAGCAGCGCACGGGCGACGGCGGAGCCGAGAAATCCGGTGGCGCCGGTCACCAGCGTGGTCATGACTGGGCCTCAGGGAGCTTGCCGAAGAGCAGCCGGCGCTCGCGCCAGGCGAGCCAGGCCACGTAGAGCGGCGGCAGCGCCACGCCCGCGAGCAGCAGCACGATCAGGCCGCCGCCCCAGGTAATGGGACCGATGAAATACATCGCGTCCTCCAGGTGGATCCCCTTGAACATCGGCTGGCGTGCCTGGCGCGCACCGGCGCGCCGCTCGATCCGCCAGAACATGAGGAAGAGCGCCGAGACCGAGACGCCGGCGATGAGGCCGAGCCAGGGCGCCCAGCCGCCGATCCAGCTCTCCTGCAGGCCGATGCCGATGCAGACGAAGAGCAGAACATGGATGAAGGCGTCGGAGTAGTTGTCGTAGTGATAGCCGAAGCGGCTCGACTTGCCCGAGAGCCGCGCCAGCTCGCCGTCCATGTGATCGACGAAGTTGGAGAGCATGAAGATCCCGGCGGCATAGAGGATCTCGGGCCGCGTGCCGGTGGCGAAGAGGCCGCAGGCCGCGAGCCCCAGCAGCAGCCGGACCGTGGTGATGTGGTTCGGCGTGACCCGCGTGTGCACCAGCGGCCGCACCATCCAGCGCGCGAGACGCTGGTCCCAGGCTCCGCGCGGCTTCGGCGCCGCGGGTTGGGCGCCTTCGTCGCCGTCTCCGCCGCTCTCGCTCGTCTTGCCTTCGACCATGGGTCGTCATATAGCCGGAAATCGCGCCGAGACAACGCCGGACGTTCCGCCATGCGCGCCGTCATGCTCGCCGCCGGCGTCGGCCGGCGCCTGGGACAGCCTGAGCCGAAGGTGCTGCTGCGCTTCGGCGGCCGCACCCTGCTGCAGCGCCACCTCGCCATCCTCGGCGCGCTCGGCGTCCGCGACCTGACCATCGGCATCGGTCACGAGGCCCTCGCGATCGAGCGCGCGCTCGCCGGCCTCGGGCGGCATGAGGTCTCGACCGTCTACAACCCCGACTACGAAGAGGGCAGCATCCTCACGCTCATGTGCGTGCGCGAGGCGCTCACGGCGGGCGGGCCGGTGCTGCTGATGGACGGCGACGTGCTCTACGACCGCCGCGTCCTCGCGCCCTTGATCGAGACCCGCCACGCCGACTGCCTGCTGGTGGACCGCGCCTGGGAGCCGGGCGACGAGCCGGTCAAGGTCGGCCTCAGCCGCGGCGTGCCCGCCGACTTCGGCAAGACCATCGATCCTGCGACCGACGCGATCGGCGAATCGGTCGGCTTCTTCCGCCTCAGCGAGGCGACGGCGAAAGCGCTCGTCGCCACCGCCGGGCGGATGATCGAAGACGGCGGACGGCAGCGCCCGATGGAGGACGCCGTCGCCGCCGTCCTCCGCGCCTCGGCGCCCCCCTTCGGCTTCGAGGACGTGACCGGCCTGCCCTGGATCGAGATCGATTTCCCGGAAGACGTCGAACGCGCCGAGACGGACATCCTGCCCCGGCTCGCCGAGGAGGACCGCTGACGCGCGGTCCTGAACATGATCGTTCCGATCGGGCTTGAACTGGTCCGGTAATTAGCTATTGTGTTAGCTAAATAAGCCTTGCAATGGGGTATGACATGGCCGTTGTGAACGTCCATCAGGCCAAGACTCAGCTCTCCCGCCTGCTCGCGCAAGTGGAGGCAGGCGAGGAAGTGGTGATCGCCCGCCGCGGCGAGCCGGTGGCGCGGCTCGTCGCCTGCAAGCCGCGGAAGAAGCGGCGTCCCGATCGCCTCAAGGGAAAAATCGTCATTCCCGACGATTTCTTCGATCCGTTGCCGGAGGAAGAGCTCAAGGCCTGGGAAGGCCGATAAGCGGTGCGGGTGCTGCTGGATACCCATGCGCTTCTATGGTGGGTTGGGGACAGTACCCGCCTCTCCGCAACGGCATTCGGAGTGATCGACGACGAGTCGAATGAGATGTTCGTCAGCGCTGCCTCCGCGTGGGAAATCGCCACCAAGCACCGAATAGGCAAACTGCCGGAGGCTGAAGCCTTAGCGACTGACGTCGCCGGCTGCATCGCCAACGAAGGATACGAGGCGTTGGCAATCAGCGTCGCCGACGCCGAACGCGCCGGACGATTGCCCGGCCATCACGGCGACCCGTTCGACCGGATGCTCATCGCCCAGGCCCTGGGGCATGATTTGGCGATCGTCTCGGTTGATGCGGCATTCGATCGTTACGGCGTCAACCGGCTGTGGTGAGGAGGCCGTTCACGCGCCGCCCGCCGGTTGGACGCGGGCGCGCGGGCTCCCCATAATGCGGGCCAACAAGCACAGTCGCTGCGCGGGAGGCGCGCCATGAAGCTCGGCATGTTCATGCACCCGATCCAGGATTTTCGCCGGGGCTATCACACGCTGCTCAAGGAAGACTTCGAGATCATCAAGTGCGCCGACGCGGTCGGTTTCGACGAGGTCTGGCTCGGCGAGCATTTCGCGCTTCCCTCCGAGCCGATCCAGTCGCCGCTCATGTTGTTCGCAGCCCTGGTGCCCCAGACCGAGCGGATCAAGTTCGGCTCCGGCGTCCTCTGCCTGCCCTATCAGCACCCGGCGATCGTCGCCGGCCAGGCGGCGCTGTTCGACCATATCTCGGAGGGCCGCTTCCTGATGGGGATCGGCCCCGGCGCCACGCCGCCCGACTTCGAGATGTTCAAGATCACCGACCTCGACCGCATGGAGATGCTGGTCGAATCCATCGACATGATCCACGGCATCTGGGCCTCCGACCCGCCCTACGCGTTCCACGGCAAGTACTGGGATTTTGTGATCGAGGACAATGTGCTGCCCGATATCGGCGTCGGCGCCATGGGCAAGCCCTACCAGAAGCCCCACCCGCCGGTGATGATCCCGGCCATGAGCCGGGGCTCCGGCAGCATCCGCCTCGCCGCCCGGCGGGACTGGAGCTGCATCTCCGCCAACTTCGTGCCCGACGAGGTGCTCAAGGGCCACTGGCGCGACTATCTGGACGAATGCAGCAAGCTGGGGCGTGCACCCGACCCCTCGATGTGGAAGGCCGGCCGCACCCTGCTCATCACCGAGACCGACGAGGAGGCGCGCCAGTATCTGCGCCGCGAGGACAACGCCTTCTACTGGTATTTCAAGTACATCATCGGCATCACCAGCCACGGCGGCTTCGTCCACATGCTGAAGGCCGATCCCGACATGCCGGACGAGGAGGTGACGCCGGAATACTGCATCGACACCATCGTCACCGCCGGCAGCCCCAGGACGGTCGCCAAGAAGATCGCCGCCTTCCGCGACGAGGTGGGGCCCTTCGAGACCCTGATCCTCTCGCACCACGACTGGGTCCATAAGGATCTCTGGCGGCGCCACATGGAGCTCACGGCATCCGAGCTCATGCCCCGGCTCCGCGCCGAGATCGGCTGGCAGGCGGCGGCGGAATAGCAGCCCGCGCCGCGCTGGAGGTGTCTTATTCGAGGATCTCGATTTGCTCTGGGTGGGTGGCCTCGATCATCGGGCCATTGAAGGACTCGATCCAGCCGCGCACGCGCACCAGCCGCCCCTCATAGTCCTCGACGGCGATGCCCGCGGCCTCGAACAGCCGGCGGTCGCGCGGCGCGATCGAGACCGTGAAGTCCTCGCGCCAGTCGTCGCCGAAGTTCAGATAGCCGCGGCCGCGCACGACGGCCGCCGCCCTGACCCGGCCCTCGACAAGCTGGAAGCTGCGGAGCCCGCCGCCTGCCTCGGCGGCGGCCCGCACCCGGTAGCGGGGCTCGGCCCAGATTCCTAAGCGCCCGGCGCGGGCGCGGCGCTCGTGCACCAGCATCTCGGCAACCGCCGCACGGTCGTCGACCAGGCTCATGACCCGCGCGAGGCCGGCGTCGAGCAACGCCGCCTGAATCCAGGCGCCGTCGTCCATCCGCACGAGATGGGCGCGCAGCCGGCCGTGCCGGTCCCGCCGGGCGCCGCCGAAGGCCAGGCCGACCCGGCGGCCGAGCACCAGCCCCGCGAGCGCCTGCCGTGCTTCCCGCGCAAGCGGCCAGGTGCCGGACTCCGCCCCGCCGTCGCCTACGCCCGGAGCCTCGACGCCGGCAAGCCGCACCGTCTCCCCATCGTCGAGCAGCACCGTGCCGCCGTCGGCGACCTCGACCGCCCGCGCCTCGCCGTCGGGCGCGAGGCCTGCCGGCAACGGGACAACCGGCCCGTCCGCGACGCTGTCGCCCGGCACGGCGAGCACAAGGAGGACAAGCACGGCAAGACGGGCCATCGCGGCACTATAGCGCGGGCCCAGCGGCAGACGAGGTGCGAGATGTGAGGAGAACCGGGCCGCGCAGCGGCCCGGCCGGCGCGACCGGAGCGCGCGCCCGGCGGCACACAGAGTGTGGCCGCATGGAGAACCGGGCCGCGCAGCGGCCCGGCCGGCGCGACCGCGCCGGCGCGCCGCAAGGCGCGTAAGCCAAGCGAACGGAGTGAGCGCCCGGCGACTGAGGGAAAAAAAGGAGCGCCCGGCGGCACACAGAGTGTGGCCGCATGGAGAACCGGGCCGCGAAGCGGTCCGGCCGGCGCGACCGCGCCGGCGCGCCGCAAGGCGCGTAAGCCAAGCGAGCGGAGCGAGCGCCCGGCGCTTGAGGGAAATGAAAAATCACCGCGCCCGGCGACTGAGGGAAACGAACAGAGTCCGATGCGCGGCTTCCCAAGCGCGGGGCGAGGCCCTAATGTCGCCCTGGGCAGGGCGGTCGAACGCGGGGAGCGCGCAGCATGGACATGGTGACGATGAACATCATCGATTCGTCGATGGTGTCGATCTGCCGGGAAATGGGCATCACCCTGATGAAGACGTCCTACTCGACGATCTTCAACGAGGGCCTCGACTTCACCTGCGCCATCGCCGACACCGACGGCGAGATGGTCTCGGTCGCCGAGTTCTGCCCGGCCCAGATCGGCGGGATGCCGCTGCTCATCAAGACCTGCGCCGAGGAGATCCCGATCGACCGGATCGAAGAAGGCGACGTGATCGTCCACAACGACCCCTACCGGGGCGGCCTGCACGTGCCCGAGCACACGCTGTTCAAGCCGGTCTTCGCCGACGGCAAGCTGTTGGCCTTCGTGGTCACCATCGGCCATATCGCCGAGGTCGGCGGCATGGTGCCCGGCGGCTTCGCCGGCGAGGCGACGGAGATCTTCCACGAGGGCATGCGCGTGCCCCCGGTCAAGATCATGAAGCGCGGGCGCGATGTCGACGCGGTGTGGAAGCTGATGCTCGCGAACGTGCGCACGCCGCGCTACAATTATGGTGACCTGCGCGCCATGATCGGGGCGCTGGACCTCGGCGAGGCGCGCCTCAAGGAGATGGTCGCGAAGTACGGCCGCGAGCTCTGGCGCCAGACCTGCTACGACCTGATGGACTATTCGGAGCGCCGCATGCGCGCCGAGATCGCGCAGTTCCCCGACGGCCGCTACCACTTCGAGGATACCGTCGAGAACGACGGGATCGAGGACAAGCCCTATCAGCTCAGGGTCGATGTCTTCGTCCAGGGCGACGAGCTGGTCGCCGACTTCTGGGAGACCGACGCCCAGGCCAAGGGGCCGATCAACGCCACCCTCGGCGTCACCTGGTCGGCGACCTACAACGCGCTCTTCCACATGACCGACCCGTCGATCCCCAAGAACTCGGGCTGCTTCCGCCCGATCAAGATCGTGGCCCGGCCGGGCACGGTCGCCAACGTGAACTATCCGGCGCCCGAGGTGGCGGGCAACACGGAGACCCACCCCCGGCTCGCGCTGATCGTGATCGGCGCGCTGGCCCAGGGCATGCCCGAACGCGCGATGGCGGCGGAGAGCGGCACCGGCGGCAATTTCGTCTTCGGCGGCCATCACCCGGACTATGACGAGTATTTCGCCTGCTACGACCTGATCTCCGGCGGCTGGGGCGGGCGCGACTACGCCGACGGCAACGACTGCGTGATCGCCATCAACGGCAATTGCCGCTTCAACCCGGTCGAGGTGTTCGAGACCCGCTTCCCCTTCCATGTCGAGGACTTCGCGATGACGCCGGATTCCGGCGGTCCCGGGCGCCACCGCGGCGGGCTCGGCTATCGCAAGACGCTGCGCACGCTCTCGGCCGAGATCACCGCGAGCCAGTGCACCGACCGGCACCGGATCAAGACCTGGGGCCTCTTCGGCGGCAAGGAGGGGGCGGTGGGCGCGACCCTGATCCGCCCCGACGGCCACGACGACTGGCGCCCGGTGACCGAGACCCACGGCAAGGCGTCGTCGTCCAAATTCGCCAACATCCTTCTCCGCCCAGGCGACCGGGTGCGGCTCATCGTGCCCGGCGGCGGCGGCTACGGCGAGCCGCAGGAACGCGCGCCCGCAGCGGTGGCGGAAGACCTGGCGGAAGGCTACGTCACGCCGGAAGCCGCGCGCCGCGACTACGGCTACACCGCCGGCTGAACCGCCGCCTCGTCGGGGCCTGCGCCCCGGCGGCGCTTGCGCGCAGGGCGATTTCGGCGACAATCGACGAGGCGCATGAGCCGGGAATCGATGGAGTACGACGTGGTGATCGTAGGCGCGGGCCCCGCCGGGCTCGCCGCCGCGATACGCCTGCGCCAGCTCTCCGAGGAGACCGGCCGCGACATCAGCGTGACCGTGCTCGAGAAGGGCTCGGAGGTGGGCGCCCACATCCTCTCCGGCGCCGTGTTCGAGCCGCGCGCGCTGGACGAGTTGATCCCGGACTGGAAGGAGAAGGGCGCGCCGCTCGGCACGCCGGCGGGCGCGGACGAGTTCCGCTACCTCACCGCGAAGGGCGGCATCAGGATGCCGGGGCTGCTGCTGCCGCCGGCGATGCGCAACCACGGCAACTACATCGTCAGCCTCGGCGCCCTGTGCCGCTGGCTGGGCCGGCAGGCGGAGGAGCGCGGCGTCGAGATCTACCCCGGCTTCGCCGCCGCCGAGCTGCTCTACCACGAGGACGGCCGGGTCAAGGGCGTCGCCACCGGCGACATGGGCATCGCCAGGGACGGCAGCCGGAAAGCCAGTTATGAGCCGGGCGTCGAATTGCACGCCAAGTACACGCTGTTCGCGGAAGGCGCGCGCGGCTCGCTCACCAAGCAGCTCACGGAGCGCTTCGGCCTGCGCGCCCGCGCCGAGCCGCAGACCTACGGCATCGGCCTCAAGGAGCTGTGGCAGATCGAGCCCGGCAAGCACCGGCCGGGCCTGATCCAGCACAGCTTCGGCTGGCCGCTGGACGGCCGCACCTATGGCGGCTCCTTCCTCTATCATTTCGGCGAGAACCTGGTCTCGATCGGCTTCGTGATCGCGCTCGACTACGAGAACCCGCACCTCTCGCCCTTCGACGAGTTCCAGCGCTTCAAGACCCACCCGCTGATCCGCCCCGTGCTGGAGGGGGGCGAACGGCTGGCCTTCGGCGCCCGCGCGATCAACGAGGGCGGCTACCAGTCCATACCCGAGACCGTCTTCCCCGGCGGCGCCCTGGTGGGCTGCGCCGCGGGCCTCCTCAACGTGCCCAAGATCAAGGGCAGCCACAACGCGATGAAGAGCGGCGCGCTGGCGGCGGAGGCGGTGTTCGCCGCGCTCGGCGATGAGGGTGACGGCAGCCGGCCGCTCGACGCCTACCCGGCGGCGCTGCGCGCCTCCTGGGTCGTCAAGGAGCTTAGGCAGGTCAGGAACTGCCGCCCGGCGTTCCGCTGGGGGCTGGTTCCCGGCACCCTGATCAGCTTCATCGAGCTCTGGACCGGCGGCGTGCTGCCCTGGACGCTGCGCCACAGGCACGACCACGAGAGCCTGAAGAAGGCGGCGCAGGCGCCCCGCATCGCCTATCCGAAGCCCGACGGAATCGTCTCCTTCGACAGGCCGAGCTCGGTCTATCTCTCCAACACCAACCACGAGGAAGACCAGCCCGCCCACCTGCGGCTCAAGGACGACGCTGTGCCGATCGAGATCAATCTCGCGCTCTACGATGCGCCGGAGCAGCGCTACTGTCCGGCCGGCGTCTACGAGATCGTGGACGACGACGCCTCGGACGGGCCGCGCCTGCAGATCAACGCGCAGAACTGCGTCCACTGCAAGACCTGCGACATCAAGGATCCCACGCAGAACATCGAATGGGTGGTGCCCGAGGGCGGCGGCGGGCCCAACTATGCCAACATGTAGGGCCGGGGACGGGGCCTCCGGGCGGCAGCTCGGCGGGCGCGGCCCAGGCCACGGCAGGGGCCACGGCCCGTGCCGGCGCCTCTGCCGCAGCGTGTGCGGGAGCGCGCTCGGCCGGGTGAGCGGCGCCCTGATGGCCGCGTTGATCGGGGGCGGCTGCGCCGGTGCGACGATCGCGGCCGACGCGCCTCTTTCCCCCGCGCCGCCCGAGCCCGCGGCCAGCGCCGAGCAGCAGGATGTCTCGGCGGATGCCTCGACGCTCGGCAGCTACCTCGCCGGGCGCTATGCCCACGCGCGGGGCGACTATGCGGTGGCGGCGGAACACTTCCAACGTGTCCTGCACCAGGACCCCGGCAAACCCGCCCTCCTGCGCCGCGCCGTATCGCTGCTGGTCGCCGACGGCCGGGTCGAGGACGCGGCCGCGCTCGCCCTGGGCCTGGTCGAGATCGACGGCCGTGCGCGTCTGGCCCGCCTGGTGCTCGGGTTGCAGGACGTCGTCGACGGCGATTTCGAGAGCGCTCTGCGTCGCATCGGCGCGATCCCGCGGGAGGGCGTCTACAGCTTCGTGCTGCCGCTCGCCGAGGGCTGGCTGCACGCCGGCGCAGGGTCCGGGGAGGCGGCGCTGGATGCGCTCGCGCCGCTCGCCGCGCGCGAACCCCACCGGCCCTTCTTCCTCCTCCATGCCGGGCTGATGCACGACCTCTCGGGGGAGCAGGCGGAGGCCGAGGCCTTGCTGCAGGAGGCCGTCGCGGTGTCCAGAGGCTCGCACCGCCCGGTGGCGGCGCTCGGCAGGCTGCTCGCGCGGGCCGGACGCATCGACGAGGCGCGCGCGGTCTATGAACGCTTCCGCACGCAGAACCCGGAGAACGCCTGGGTCGGGCGCGCGCTCGCGAGGGTCGAAGCCGATGCGCCGGCGCCCTTCGTTGCCGACGCGCGCGAGGGGCTGGCGGAGGCCATGCTCGGTGCCGCCGTCGCCATGCCGCAGCGGGAGATCGGAGACGCGGGCCTGATCTATGCGCGCCTCGCTCTCTTCCTCCGCGACGACCTGGATGCCGCCCGCTTCGTGATCGGCGAGATTCTCGAAGGGGTGGAGCTGTTCGGGGCGGCCGTTGCCGCCTATCGCTCGATCCCGCCCGGATCGGACTATGGCTGGGCGGCGCGGCTGCGCGCCGCGGCGGGCCTCGCGGACCTCGACCGGACGGACGAGGCGGTCGCGGCACTGAGCGCCATGGCGGAGGAGCGGCCGGAGCGCACCGATGCCGCCTCCGCGCTCGGCGACGCGCTCAGGTTGAGCGAGCGCTACGAGGAGGCCGCAAGCGCCTATGACACCGCGATCGGGCGCATCGCGGCCGTCGGGGAGCGCCACTGGCGGCTCTTCTACCTGCGCGGCATCGCCTTCGAGCGCATCGGCGCGTGGCCGCGGGCCGAGGCCGACTTCCTGCGCGCGCTCGAGCTGCAGCCGGATCAGCCGCTGGTTCTCAACTATCTCGGCTATTCGTGGATCGAGCAGGGGCGCAATCTCGACACTGCCAAGACGATGATCGAGAAGGCGGTCGAGCTCATGCCGGACGACGGCTATATCGTCGACAGCCTGGGCTGGGCGGCGTACCGGCTGGGCGACTACGAGGAGGCGGTCCACCAGCTTGAACTGGCGGTCGAGCTGCAGGCGGGCGATCCGGTCATCAACGATCATCTGGGCGACGCCTACTGGCAGGTGGGCCGGCTGAACGAGGCCCGCTTCCAGTGGCGGCGCGTGCTCACGCTCGGGCCGGAGGACGATCTCGCCGGCCAGGTCCGGCGCAAGCTCGTGGACGGACTCTCCGCCGGAGCGGAGGCGGAAGACCGGAGATAGGAGCCGGCGGTGATCCGCATCGAGGCGCCGGCCAAGCTCAACCTCTACCTTCACGTGACCGGCCGCCGCGCCGACGGCTATCACGTGCTGGACAGCCTCGTCACCTTCGCCGCGCTCGCCGATACCCTGGAGATCGCGCCGGCGGAGGGCCTCGACATCGCGGTGGCCGGTCCCTTCGCGCAGGCGCTCAGGCCCGGCGACAATCTGGCGGCGCAGGCGGCGGCGGCGCTGGCGGAGAGGCTCGGCCGGCGCGCAGGTCTGCGCATCGCGCTCACCAAGCGCATCCCCGTCGCCGCCGGCCTCGGCGGCGGCTCTGCGGACGCGGCGGCGGCGCTGCGGGGCCTCGCCCGGCTGTGGCGGCTCGGGGCCGAGCACGCCGGCATTCTACGCGAGACGGCGCTCGGCCTCGGCGCCGATGTGCCGGTCTGCCTCGGCTCGGCCGCCGCCTACATGGGCGGCATCGGCGAGGCGTTGAGCGCGCCGCCGCAGCTCCCCCCCTGCGCGGTGCTGCTGGTCAATCCGGGCGTGCCGCTGCCCACCGGTCCGGTCTTCGCGGGCAGGCGCGGTCCCTTCTCGGCCGCCGGGCGCTTTCGCGAGAGCCCGAGGGACGCGGCGGCGCTGGCCGCGCTGCTGCGCACCCGGCGCAACGACCTGGAGCGGCCGGCGCGTGCGCTCGCACCCGAGATCGGCCGGGTGCTCGCGCGTCTCGCGGCGGCACCCGGCTGCCTGCTCGCCCGCATGGCGGGGTCGGGCGCCACCTGCTTCGCCCTCTTCGACGGCGAGAGGACGGCTGCGGCTGCGGCCGGCGCCATCGCCCGCGACCATCCGGCCTGGTGGGTGCACCGGACGCACCTGGTCCACGAGGCCGCGACGGCTCCCCCACACAACCACCTCTGAGGCAGGAGAACGACCATGGTCAACCCGATCGATCCCGCGCACACCGCGCTCTTCGTCATGGACATGCAGGTCGACGCCGTGGGCGAGCATGGCGCCTCCGCCGAGGCGGGTGCGTGGCGGCACGAGAGGAGCCAGAACGCCATCGCCCACATCCAGGCGCTGCTGGCGGCGGCGCGTGCGGCAGGCGCGCATGTCGTCCACGTCCATCATGTTCGCTACGGCGACGGCCGCGACGGGCCGGCCAACGCGCCGCTCTTCCGCGCGCTGGTGGAGGGCGGCGGCTTCCTGGCGGGCTCGCCGGGCGCCCAGGCCGTGCCAGGGCTCGCGCCGGAGGCGGGCGATCTGGTGGTCCACAAGTCCCGTGTGAGCGCCTTCCACGGCAGCGACCTGGAGATCAAGCTCGCCAGCCGCGGCGTCACCAAGATCCTGATGACCGGCACCTGGACCAACTTCTCGGTGGAGAGCACCTGCCGCTACGGCGCGGATGCCGGCTACGAGATGGTGCTGGTCGCCGACGCGACCTGCTCCATGGACGCGGAGTGGCAGTCGGCCGCGACCGGCTACGCCCTCACCCAGCTCGTCGAGATGGCCGAGACAGCGGAGGTGGTGGCCGCCCTCGGCGGGTCGTGACGCGCCCGCCGGGCCGGGCGCCTCACTGGGCTGCTCAAGGCGGCAGGCGCACCGTCTCCAGCCAGTGCGCCTTGACGACCGCTGCGACCGAGACCATGTCGTCGAAGGCCGACGGCTTCACCAGATAGGCGTTCGCGCCGAGCGCATAGCTCGCCGCGATGTCCCGCTCGTCGTCGGATGTCGTCAGGATCACCACGGGGATGCTGCTGAGTGCCGGCTCGTCGCGCAGCTGCTCCAGGAACTCGGTGCCGCTGACGTTCGGCATGTTGAGGTCCAGAAGGATCAGGCTCGGCCTGGGGGCCGCCGCCGGGTCGGTGTAATCGCCGCGGCGCTTGAGATAGTCCATCAGCTCGGCGCCGTCGTGGACGACGTAGAGCGGGCAGGTGATCTCGGCCTTGCGCAGCGCCTTTTCGGTGAGGAGACAGTCGGCAGGATCGTCGTCCGCCATCACGAGGACGGTGCGCTCGCTGGCCTCGGCTCCCGCCATCCTCCCCCTCCTGGCGTCTAGGGTGCGCCGGGCGCGTCCGTCGGCTCCCCCGCTGCGGTGACCAGCTGCAGCGCGAGGGACGGGAACTGCGCAACGGCGCCGGCGAACGCGTTGAACGCGACCGGCCTGTCGATGAAGGCCGGTTCCGACGCCCCGGCGGCGCGCAATGCGGCGCGCTCGTCCTTCGATGCGCCGAGCGCGATGACCGGCAGGTCGCGGAGCGCCGGCGTGACGGCGATCTCGGCTAACACCTGGGCCCCCTCCGTCTGCTGCAGGCCGGGGTTGAGCAGCAGCAGATCCGGGCGCGGCGCGGGCGTGCCGTCGCCGTGAACGTGCCGCCCGTGCAGGTGGTCCCTCAGCGCGGCGCCGTTGGTGACGTAGGTGAGCGCGTTGCCGAGGCCGGCGGCCTGCAGCGTCTTGGTCGCCAGCAGGCAGTCCTCGGGGTCGTCGTCCGCCATGACGACGACGGCGGGCCGCGCCTCGCCGCCCGGACCCATTGGCACCGTGAGCTCGTAGCTGCAACTGCGGAGCCGCAGCACCGCATCGTGCAGCTTGTCGAAGGTCACCGGCTTCACCAGATAGGCGTAGGCGCCGAGATTGTAGCTCCCCGAGATGTCGAGACTGTCCTTCGAGGCCGTGAGGATGACGATCGGTATCCGCCGCAGCGCCGGCCTGAGGTTGATCTCCCAGAGCGAGTCGAGCCCGGCCATGGTGGGCATGTTGAGGTCGAGCAGGATCAGGTCGGGGCGGGGCGAGGCGAAGGGGTCGGCGTACTTGCCTTGCCGCCCCAGATAGTCGAGCAGCTCCTGCCCGTCCTGCACGAAGCGCAGCTCGTTCGCGAGCCGCGCCTTCTGCAGCGTCTTCTTGGTCAGCAGGCAGTCCTCGGGATCGTCGTCCGCCATCAGGATCAGGACCGGCCTGGTGCCGGGTGCGGCGCTCATCGCCCCCTCATTGCGGCTGCTGGCGGGGCAAAGTCACCGTGAAGGTGGCGCCTTCGCCCGGCGTGCCGGATGCGACGATCCGGCCGTGATGGCGCGAGACGATCTTCTCGCAGATCGCGAGGCCGATCCCGGCGCCCTCGTAGTGGTGGCGCGCGTGCAGCCGCTTGAAGGGCTGGAACAGCTTGTCGCCCTGGGAGGGCTCGAAGCCGACGCCGTTGTCCGTGATGACGATCGTGTGCGCGGGCCAGGGCACCGAGGCCAGCGGCTCTGCCTCGTCCGCAATCTCCACCGTCACCCGAGGCGGCACGCCGGGCCTGCGGAATTTGAGCGCGTTGCCGATGAGGTTGCGGAAGAGCTGCTCCATCTGGGTGCGGTCGGCCTCGATGGTCGGCGCCGCGGCCACATCGACCCGGCCGTCGGCCTCCTGCAGCGCCACGGAGAGATCGGACAGCACGGTGTCGAACACCTCGCCGAGCGCCAGGTCCTCGAAGGGCCGTGCGCCCGTGGTGACGCGCGAGAGCGCCAGCAGGTCGCTCACCAGGGTCTGCATCCGGGCCGCGGCGTCGGTCATGAAGTCGATATACTGGTGGCCCTCCTCGTCCAGCCCCTCCCGCTTCTCGTCGGCGAGCAGGGCGCCGAAGGCCCTGATCTTGCGCAGCGGCTCCTGCAGGTCGTGGGAGGCGACGTAGGCGAACTGCTCAAGCTCCTCGTTCGAGCGGGCGAGGTCGTGGGCGTGGCGCTCGAGCGCCTCCTTCGCCTGCTTCTGCTCGGCGATGTCGCGCACGACCGACATGAGCCGCACCGGCGCGCCCGCCTCGTCGCGCACCAGGATGGCGCGGATGGCGACCGGCAAGACCGACCCGTCCTTGCGGAAATACTCCTTCTCGTACTCGTCGGAATAGCCGCGGGTGAGGATCTGCTCGGCGACGATGTCGGCCTCCATCGCCGCCCAGCGCGACGGCGTAAGCTCCTGGTAGGTCATGCCGGTGAGTTCGTCGCTGTCGTAGCCGAGCATGTCGAGATAGGCGTCGTTCGCCTCCTCGATGGGGCCGTCGAGGGCAGCGAAGACCACGCCGTCGTGGCTCAGGTCGAAGAGGCTGCGATAGCGCTTCTCCGAGGCCTTGAGCGCCTCCTCCTTCTCCTTCAGCTCGGTGATGTCGCGGACGATGCCCATGAAGCGGATCGGCTGCCCGTCCAGGTCCCGCACCAGGATGGTGCGCAGGCTGATTGGCGCGATCGAGCCGTCCTTGCGCACATATTCCTTCTCATATTCGTCCGAGAAGCCGCGCGGCATCACCTGGGTCTCGATGATCTCCGCCTCGCGGGCGCGCCACTTCTCGGGCGTGAGGTCCTGATAGGTGTGGGTGGAGATCTCTTTGCGGTCGTAGCCCACGAGGTCGAGGTAGGCCTGGTTCATCTCCTCGATATGGCCGTCGAGATCGACGAACACGATCCCGTCCCGGCTCATGTCGAAGAGGGCGCGGAACCTGTCCTCCGAGGTCCGCCCGGCGTCGCCGGCGCGCCTGGCCTCGGCCAGCGCCTGCTCCAGCGCCGCCACGCGCCGCACCAGCGCGTCCGCATCGACGCCGCCGGCCCCGCCCGCGGCCGGGCGGCCGGCGGGCCGCGCCTTAGCCGTCATCGAACAGGTCCCCGGCATAGGCGAAGAGCGCCGGCATGCCGCCGGTATGGACGAAGACCACGGTCTCGTCCGCGCCGACCGCGCCCCGCTTCACGTAATCGATGAGGCCGGCCATCGCCTTGCCGGTATAGACCGGGTCGAGAAGGATGCCCTCGGTCTCGGCGGTGAGCTCGATGGCGGCGCGCGCCTCCGCCGAGAGCACGCCGTAGTTCTCGCCCACATAGCCCTCGTCGGCGACGAAATCGCCCGGCTCGATCGCAAGATTGAGGTCGAGCGCGCGCGCCGTCGCGCTGGCGACCCGCGCGATGTCGAGCGCCCGCGCCTCCTCCCAGCGGATCGGGCTGATCGCCGCCACCCGCGCCCGCCGGCCGAGCGCGCGCAGGCCGGCGACGAGGCCGGCCGGCGTGTTGTTGGCGCCGCAGACGAAGACCTGGGTGGGGTCGATCCCGGCGGCCTCGAACTGGGCGTCGAGCTCGATGGCCGTCACGACGTAGCCCAGCGCCGCGAGGACCTGCTGGTCGAGGGCGAAGGGCGCGATCACGAAGGGCCGCCGGCCGGCTGCCTCCAGGGCGCGGGCCTTCTCGTCCAGCAGCGGCTGAATCCTCTCCATGGAATCGATATCGACGACCGTCACGTCCGCGCCCATCAGGCGGTCGAGCAGCAGGTTGCCCTGGAGCGCCGGCCCCTTGACGCCGTGGATCAGGACCAGCGAGACCGCGAGGCCGTGCTTCTTCGCCGCCGCGGTGATCTGCCGGCACCAGTTGGATTGCGTGTAGGCGCCCGCGACCACGGTGTCGGCGCCCGATTTCAGGATCTCGGCGAAGGTGAACTCCAGATGGCGCGTCTTGTTGCCGCCGAAGGCCAGGCCTGTGAGGTCGTCCCGCTTGATGTAGAGGCCGTGCACGCCGATCGCCTCGGCGAGCCGGGGGCAGGGGTCGAGCGGCGTCGGCAGATGGGCGAGCGTCACGCGCGGGTGCGCCTCGACGCGGGCCGCGAGATCGGCCCTCGTCATCGCTGTCTCCGCGCGCGCCCGTGCCACTGCCATGTCGCTCCCCCTGCCGCTCCGCCATCCTATCGCCGCCGGGAACTGGCGGGCAACCGAAGGCGCCATCGATCGCAATCGGTGCCTGCGGGACAGGCTGCACAGTGCCGCCGTCGGTGTACTGGCATCGCCAGCCGACATAACCGCGCAACGCGCAGAGGGAGATCAGGTGGTCGACGACTATACCTGCCGGGTGCGCGGCGCAGGTGGCGCGCGCGCTCAGCGGGCGTCTGCCTTCTCCCGCGTTGCCCGATCGCCGGCAAGATCGGCGCCCACCTCGGCGGTGATCTCGTAGGAGCGGAGGCGGGCGGCGTGGTCGTGGATGTTGGATGTCACCATGATCTCATCCACGCCGGTGTGTGCGGCGAAGGCCGCCAGGCCGTGCGCGACCGTCTCCGCCGTGCCGGAGGCCGCGCAGGTGAACCAGCGCTCGAGGATGGCGCGCTCCTGGCGGTCGAGGCCGCTCTCGAAGCCGCGCGCCGGGCGGGGCAGGGGGCCGGGGAGGCCCCGGTGCAGGTTCAGCACCGATTGCTGGGCCGAGCTGCGCGCGTAGGCCGCCTCCTCCTCGCTGTCGGCGGCGAAGACGTTGAACCCCGCCATGACGTAGGGCGCGGCGCACTGGGCGGAGGGGCGGAAGGTCTCGCAGTAGATCTCGATCGCCTGCATCAGGGCTGCGGGCGCGAAGTGCGAGGCGAAGGCGTAGGGGAGGCCGAGCGCGGCGGCGAGCTGGGCGCCGAAGAGGCTGGAGCCGAGAATCCAGATGGGCACGTCGAGGCCCGCGCCCGGCACCGCGCGCACCCGCCGCCCCGGCTCCATCGGCTGGAAATAGCTCTGCAGCTCCACCACGTCGCGGGGGAAGTCGTTGACATCGCCGGTGAGCGTGCGCCGGAGCGCATGCGAGGTGAGCTGGTCGGTGCCCGGCGCGCGGCCGATGCCGAGGTCGATCCGCCCCGGATAGAGCGATTCGAGGGTGCCGAACTGCTCGGCGATCACCAGCGGCGCGTGGTTGGGCAGCATGATGCCGCCGGCGCCGACGCGGATGCTCCCGGTGGCGCCGGCGACATGGCCGATCAGCACCGCCGTGGCGGCGCTGCCGATCCCGGCCATGTTGTGGTGCTCGGCCAGCCAGTAGCGCCGGAAGCCCAGGCTCTCGGCATGGCGCGCGAGCGCCACCGTGTTGCCGTAGGCCTGCGCCGCGTCCGCGCCTTCGGGGATCGGCGAGAGGTCGAGGACCGAGAGCGCCACCATGTGTCGGGTCGGCGTCTCGCCTCAGCCGAAGGCGCTGCGGCGGCGGGCGCTCTTGCCCTTGCCCTTGCCGCGCTGACGGGGCTTGGTGCCGGCCGCGCCCTTGCTGCTGCGCCCCCGTGCACCGGCGCCGTTCCCGCCGCTCCCCCGGCCCGCACCCTTCAGCCCGAGGTCGCGCTCGTTGAGGCGGTGGATCTCGTCCCGCAGCCGCGCCGCCTCCTCGAACTCCAGCTCCCCCGCCGCCGCCTTCATGCGCGTCTCCAGGTCCTTGAGATGGGCCTCGAGATTGTGCCCGACCAGGTGAGGGGCGCCCTCGTCGCCGGTGCCGACGGTGACATGGTCGGCGCCGTAGACGCTCTCCAGAATGTCGTTGACCGATTTCCTGACGCTCTCGGGCGTGATGCCGTTGGCGGCGTTGTAGGTCTGCTGCCGGGCGCGCCGGCGCTCGGTCTCCCCGAGCGCGGTGCCGAGCGAGTTGGTCATCGTGTCGGCATAGAGGATGACCCGTCCGTCGACATTGCGCGCGGCCCGGCCGATGGTCTGGATCAACGAGGTCTGGGAGCGCAGGAACCCTTCCTTGTCGGCGTCGAGGATCGCCACCAGCCCGCATTCCGGGATGTCCAGCCCCTCGCGCAGCAGGTTGATGCCGACCAGCACGTCGAAGGCGCCGAGGCGCAGGTCGCGGATGATCTCGATACGCTCGATGGTGTCGATGTCGGAGTGGAGGTAGCGCACGCGCACGCCGGCCTCGTGCAGATACTCGGTCAGGTCCTCGGCCATGCGCTTGGTCAGCGTGGTGACCAGCACCCTGAGCTCGCGGGCGGCGCAGTCCCTGCACTCGGCGATCAGGTCGTCGACCTGGTGCTCGACCGGGCGCACCACGCACACCGGGTCGATCAGCCCGGTCGGGCGGATCACCTGCTCGACGAAGGCGCCCCCGGTGCGCTCCAGCTCCCACGGCCCCGGCGTCGCCGACACGAAGATGCTCTCCGGCCGCATAGCGTCCCACTCCTCGAACTTGAGCGGCCGGTTGTCGACGCAGGAGGGCAGGCGGAAGCCGAACTCGGCGAGCGTCGACTTGCGCCGGAAGTCGCCGCGGAACATGCCGCCCAGCTGGGGCACGGTGACGTGGGATTCGTCGACGATCAGCAGCGCGTTCTCCGGCAGGTACTCGATGAGCGTCGGCGGCGGCTCGCCGGGATTGCGGCCGGTCAGATAGCGCGAATAGTTCTCGATGCCGGCGCAGCTTCCGGTCGCCTCCAGCATCTCCAGGTCGAACAGGGTGCGCTGTTCGAGCCGCTGCGCCTCCAGCAGCTGCCCCTGCGCCTGAAACTCCTCCAGGCGCCGGGCGAGCTCGATCCTGATCTGCTTGATCGCCTGGCGCACGGTCGGGCGCGGCGTGACGTAGTGGCTGTTGGGGTAGATGCGCACGCGCACCAGCCGGTCGGTCCTGGCGCCGGTGAGGGGGTCGAACTCGATGATCTCCTCGATCACGTCGCCGAACAGCGAGATGCGCCAGGCGCGGTCTTCGGAATGGGCCGGGAACAGCTCGATCACGTCGCCGCGCACGCGGAAGCTGCCGCGCTCCAGCGTCTGGCTGGTGCGGCGATACTGCAGCTCGATCATCTTGCGGATGAGCGCGCGCTGGTCGACGCGCCCTTTGACCGCGAGCGAGACGGCCATCGACGAATAGGTCTCGACCGCGCCGATGCCGTAGATGCACGAGACCGAGGCCACGATCACCACGTCGTCGCGTTCCAGCAGCGCTCGCGTCGCGCTGTGGCGCATCCGGTCGATATGCTCGTTGATCGAGGCGTCCTTCTCGATATAGGTGTCCGAGCGCGGGACATAGGCCTCGGGCTGGTAGTAGTCGTAATAGGACACGAAGTACTCGACGGCGTTGTTGGGCAAAAAATCCCTCATCTCGCCATAGAGCTGGGCGGCGAGGGTCTTGTTCGGCGCGAGGATCAGGGTGGGCCGCCCGAGCGCCTGGATCACATGGGTCATGGTGAAGGTCTTGCCCGAGCCGGTGACGCCGAGCAGCACCTGGTCGCGCTCGCCGGCGCGGATGCCCGCGATCAACTGCGCGATCGCCTCGGGCTGGTCGCCCGCCGGCCCGAACGCCGAGACGATCTCGAAGGCGCCGCCCCCGGCCGCCACCGTCCCCTCCGCCAATTCCGCCGCCCGCGCCATGGCCGCACTATAGGGTCGCGCCAAGCCCCGACGCCAGGGGCGCGGGTTTGTTCATTTCCCCAGGCGCCCGGCGGCAAACGCGGTGTCGGATGACACATGGACCGGGCCGCGCAGCGGCCCGGCCGGCGCGACCGCGCCGGCGCGCCGAAGGCGCGGAGCGTTGCGCGGATACGCGCGCGGGGGCGCGCGATGCGAGCGGAGCGAGCGCCCGGCGCCTGAGGGAAATGAATAAAGACCGCCCGGCCCGGTTCTGGACAAACGCCTGCGCGGGGTCGATAGTGCGCGGCGGCTGCCCCGGAGGACCAGGATGTACCAGAAGGAGACCCGCGCAATCCAGATCACGGTCAAGCCGTTCTATCTGGAGGAGCAGTCCGAGCCCGACGACAGCCACTTCGTATTCGCCTATCACATACGGATTCAGAACAACGGAGGGGACGTGGTCCAGCTCCTGAACCGCCATTGGCAGATCACCGACGGCCTTGGCCGCATCCAGGAGGTGCGGGGCCCGGGTGTCGTCGGCGAGCAGCCGGTGTTGCGGCCGGGGGAGGCCTTCGAATATACGAGCGGCTGCCCGCTCAACACCGCGACCGGGATCATGGTGGGCACCTATGAGATGGAAACGCTGGACGGCGAGCGCTTCGATGTGGATATTCCGGCATTCTCGCTCGATTCGCCGGATGCGCCCGTGCAGCTCAACTGAGGCCGCGGCAGCGCCGGCACGCTGACCCGACAAGCGAACGACGCCGAGACCGCCGGGCTGCGGTCCCGGCGCAGCGAAGAGCCGGCCCGGAGCCGGAGAAGGGAGACCGCCCGTGGACGACAGCCAGCCCGCGCCCGCAGCCGGCGCCGATGACGACATGCCCCAAGGTGCGGGCCCGCGGCCGACCAGGGAGGCGGCCGAAGAGGCGGTGCGCACGCTGCTCCGCTGGGCCGGCGACGACCCGGCGCGGGAGGGGCTGGTCGACACGCCCAAACGGGTGGTGCGCGCCTATGAGGAGTATTTCAGCGGCTACGGCCAGGACCCCTATGCGATCCTGCGCCGCACCTTCGAGGAGACGAACGGCTACGACGAAATGGTCGTGCTCCGCGACATAGACTTCCGCTCGCACTGCGAGCACCATGTGGCGCCGATCGTCGGCCGCGCCCATATCGGCTATCTGCCGAACCACCGCGTGGTCGGCATCAGCAAGCTCGCGCGCGCGGTCGACGTGTTCGCGCGGCGCCTGCAGATTCAGGAGAAGCTGACCACCGAGATCGCCGATTCCATCGAGACGGTGCTGCAGCCGCGCGGGGTCGGCGTCGTGATCGAGGCGGCGCACCACTGCATGACGACGCGCGGCGTGCGCAAGGAGGGAGTCCTCATGGTGACGAGCCGGATGCTCGGCACGTTTCGCACGGACCCGAAGACCCGCCGCGAGTTTCTCAGCATGATCGGGAACCCGGCGGCCTCGGTGCCGCGCTAGGACGCCCGGCCCGGCCGCTTCGCCGGGCCGCCGCCAGGGCCTACGCGCCGCTCGATGGGCTCGGTCAGGGACTTCCGGCCGGTTCTCCTCGTCGTCGGCATCCTGCTGATCACCCTTTCGCTCGCGATGACGTTGCCCGCCATCGCCGACGCGCTGGCAGGCAATCCCCACTGGCAGGTCTTTCTCGTGGCGAGCGTCTTCACGCTCTTCATCGGCGCCTGCCTGGTGTTCGCCAACCGGAGCCGGAACACACGGCTCACGGTGCGCCAGGCCTTCGTGCTCACCACCGTGAGCTGGGTCGTCGTGGCCGCCTTCGCCGCTCTTCCCTTCGCCTTTTCCGATCTCGATCTGAGCTATACCGATGCCTATTTCGAGGCGATGTCGGGGCTGACCACGACCGGGTCCACGGTCATCACCGGGCTCGACGCGGCGCCGCCGGGCATCCTGCTCTGGCGCGCGCTGCTGCAATGGCTCGGCGGCATCGGCATCATCGTCACCGCGATCGCGATCCTGCCGATGCTCAGGGTCGGCGGCATGCAGCTCTTCCACACGGAATCGTCGGACAGTTCCGAGAAGGTGCTGCCGCGCGCGGCCCAGCTCGCAGGCGCGATCGGCATGGTCTACCTGCTGCTCACGGTAAGCAACGGCGTCGCCTACTGGGCCGCCGGCATGACGCCCTTCGAGGCGGTGTGCCACGCGATGACGACGATCGCCACCGGCGGCTTCTCGACCTCGGACGAGTCGCTCGGTCATTTCCGCAACGACGCGATCGAGGGCATCGCGACCGTCTACATGGTGCTCGGCTCGCTGCCCTTCGTGCTCTATCTGCAGGCCGCGCGCGGCAGTGTGCGCCCGCTGCTGCGCGACACGCAGGTGCGCTGGTTCTTCGGGCTGGTGCTGTTCGCGCTGCTCTCGCTGGCGGGCTGGCAGATGGTGGCCAACGACGCCGCGGCTACCGACGCCTTCCGCGAGGCGGCCTTCAACGGAATTTCGGTGCTGACGGGCACCGGCTATTCCACCGCCGACTTCTCCTCCTGGGGCTCGTTTGCGCTCCCGGTGTTCACGCTGCTCATGTTCATCGGCGGCTGCACCGGCGCGACCACGGGCGGGGTCAAGGTCTTCCGCATCCAGGTCCTCGCCTCCACCGCCTGGGTGCAGATCCACCAGCTCATCCAGCCCCACGGGGTCTTTCTCAGCAAGTTCAACAGGCGGCCGATCCCGGAAAGCGTGGCGCCGGCGGTGATGGGGTTCTTCTTCCTGTTTGTGGTGAGCTTCGGCCTGATCGCCATGGGGCTAGCGCTGATGGGTCTCGACTATGTGACGAGCATCAGCGGCGCGGCCACGGCGATCGCCAATGTCGGTCCCGGACTCGGCGAGACCATCGGCCCCTCCGGCAACTTCCAGTCCCTGCCGGAGCCGGCGAAGTGGCTGCTGTCGGCGGCGATGCTGCTGGGCCGGCTCGAGCTCTTCACCGTCCTGGTGCTGTTCGTCCCCCGCTTCTGGCGGGACTGAGGGCGCGCGCGCCGCACGCCGCGCGGGTTCGGCCTCAGCCTCAGCCCTTCTCCGCCAACATGCCGCCATCCACCGGCAGCACGTGGCCGGTGACGAAGCTCGCCTTGTCGGACAGCAGCCAGACGACCGCGTCCGCGACCTCCTCGGGCCGGCCGATGCGGCCCATGGGCACGCGGCCCGACGCGTTGGAGGGGTCGTTGTCCCAGCCGCGCAGCAGGAGCGGCGTCAGGATCGGCCCCGGCGCCACCGCGTTCACCCGGATGCCGTCCTTCGCATAGTCGAGCGCCGCGGCCCTGGTCATGCCGGAGACCGCGTGCTTCGCGGTCATGTAGGGCGACCAGCGCGGGTAGGCGGCCAGCCCCCACATCGAGCCGGCATTGACGATCGACCCGCCGCCCGACTCCAGCATCGCCGGGATCTCCGCCTGCATGCAGAGATAGACGCCCTCGATCATGATCTGGAAGACGTGCTGGACGGCGGCCATGTCCTGCTCCGCCAGCAGCGCCTGGGGGCCTTCGATGCCGGCATTGTTGTAGGCGAAGTCCAGCCGGCCGAAATCGCTCATGGTGCGCTCCACCAGCGCGGCGACCTGATCCTCCTCGGCGACGTCGGTGGGCATGAAGGCCGCCCTGCCGCCGCCGTCGCGGACCTCGGCGGCGACCGTCCCGCCGCCGGCCTCGTCGATATCGGCGACCACGACCGCCGCGCCCTCGGCGGCCAGCGCCAGCGCCGTCGCCCGGCCTATCCCTGAGCCGCCGCCGGTCACGATCGCCACGCGCTCCGCAAACGTCATCGTCTTCTCCTCCCGGCCCCCCGGCCCCCGGCCCCGGCCCGCGGGCCCGAGGCCCCGCTCAGTCCGCCGGATCGATGACGCGATCCGGCGGGTTGTGCCCGTCGGCGAAGGTCTGGATGTTGATCAGCACCTTCTCGCCCATGTCGAGGCGTCCCTCGATGGTGGCCGAGCCGATATGGGGGAGCGCCACCACGTTGTCGAGGGTGAGCAGCTTCGGCGTGACCACGGGCTCGTTCTCGTACACGTCGAGGCCTGCGCCCGCGATCCTGCCGGCATCGAGCAGGCGGACCAGGGCCGCCTCGTCGATCGCATGGCCGCGCGAGGTGTTGATGACATAGGCGCGTGGGCGCAGCAGGCCGAGCCGGCGCGCCGAGAGCAGGTGATAGGTCGCCGGCGTGCTCGGGCAGTGAATCGAGACGAAATCCATATGCGCCAGCATCTGGTCGAGGCTCTGCCACCAGGTGGCCTCGAGCTCGGCCTCCGTTTCCTCGTCCAGGCGGTTGCGGTTGTGGTAGTGGATCGAGAGGCCGAAGCCCCGCGCCCTGCGCGCGACGGCCTGGCCGATCCGCCCCATGCCGATGATGCCGAGGCGCTTGCCCCAGATGCGGTTGCCGAGCATGGTGGTGGGCGCCCAGCCCTGCCAGTCGCCGCCGCGCAGCAGCCGCTCGCCCTCGGACAGCCGGCGCGGCACCGCGAGGATCAGGGCCATCGTCATGTCCGCCGTGTCCTCGGTCAGCACGCCCGGCGTGTTGGTGACGAGGATGCCGCGCTCCCTGGCCGCCGCGAGGTCGATGTGATCGACGCCGGTACCGAAATTCGCGATCAGCTTCAAGTCGGGGCCGGCCTGGCCCAGGAGGGCGCCGTCTATGCTGTCCGTCACCGTCGGCACGAGCACGTCGGCGTCGGCCATCGCCCGCGCCATGGCCTCGCGGTCGAGCGGCCCGTCATCCTCGTTGAGTCGGGTGTCGAAAAGCTCCATCATGCGCGCCTCGATCTCCCGCGGGAGACGCCGCGTCACGATCACCTTGAGCTTTCTGTCAGGCCTCATCGACCCTCCGGGCGCGGCTCGGCGGGCTCGACCCGAGCGCAATCCGAAGCCTGTTTAGCAAACGCCCCATGGCGACTCAATCTGCCGCGCGGGTGCCCGTGCCCGCCATGACCGCACGCCGCCGCTGCCGCCGCGGGCTGCGCCCGTCGGAGCGCACGTCCTGCGCGCCCGCGCGCCTCCGTGCCGCCCTGCGGCGGAGCGCCGTCGGCGCGGCTCTCGCGGCGCTTGCGACCCTCCTTGTCTGGGCGGTGGACGTGGACGCCGAGGGAGTGTCGGCGCGCGCCCAGGATCTTCCGCGCTTCGTCTCGCTCAAGGCGGAGGTGGCCAATCTCCGGGTCGGCCCCGGCCGGCGCTATCCCATCGATTGGGTCTACAAGCGGCGCGGGCTGCCGCTGCTGGTGGTCCAGCACTTCGATCAATGGCGCTGGGTGCGCGACCACGAGGGAACCAAGGGCTGGATGCACCAGTCTCTGCTGTCCACACGCCGCACGGCACTCGTCACGGGCGGGGTGCAGACGATCCGGGAACGCCCCTTGCCCAAGGCGCCGGCGATCCTGCGGGCGGAGGCCGGCGTCGTCGCCGATCTGCTGGGCTGCGAGGACGGCTGGTGCCGCATCGCGCTCGACGGCGACGAGGGCTGGGTGCCCGAAAACGGCCTCTGGGGCGCCGCACTGCCGGCCCCCTGACGGCGCCGCCGGCCGCCGACGCCGCCCGTCTGCGCCCCACTCTCAGGCAGGGGGCCGCCGGCGGGCATGGTTGCGGCGCTCCGACTGCGATCTCAGGCGCCGGCGTCGTCCAGGTCCTGGGCGAGGGCGGCGCGGGTTTCTTCCGGCATGACGGCGAGGTGGCCGTAGGCGGGGTGATCGATGCCGAGCAGGATGCGCGTGCCCGGCGTGCGGAAGCGGGCGGCCTCGGCCGGGGGCAGGGGGAAGCGGAGGAAGTGGATCGAGGAGGTCTTGCCGTCTTCGGTCGTGCGCGCGACCTCGTCCTCGATCGGCAGGGCGGCGACGGCGCAGCCTGCGACATCCAGCCGGATCGTGCTCTCGATCCCCGCCAGGCGGTAGAGCGCGCGCTCCCTGCGCGCCGGGTCGTCGATCTCCAGCATCAGCGTCGCGATCAGCGCGTCGCCGGGCGGGATCAGCGGGTTGTAGGCCTCGAGCTCGCCCGCGATCTGCTCCTCGCCGCCGCGCTCGATGTAGAGCATCTCGTGCACCTGCATCCACATGGTCTCGAAGCACTCGAAATGAACGGTGGCGAAGGGGCCGACGGAAAGCCGGCGAATCCGCTTCAGCGCGGCGATCCCGGCGCGCCTTTCCGCCCGGACTCTGGCGTAGTCCGCCATGTCCATGATGTCGTCGCGGGTGAGCGCGCGAAGTCGCACGCGCGTCGTCTCAGGCGAGGCCATAGGCGCGTGCCAGCAGCTCGATCGGGTGATGGGCGCGGCCGGCGGCCGGAGCGCCGTCGGCGGGGTCGCCGTCCTCGGCCGCCTGGCGGGCGATCCCGTTCGCGATGTGGGCGCCGGCGAGCGGACATGCCGAGGAGAGATAGGGATTGGCCGCCTCGCGCGCCCGGCGTGCGGTCGTCCGGCCGAGCTTCAGCGCGGTCTCGTGGAATCCCTTGGTGACGCCGATCGAGCCGCCGTGGCCGGAGCAGCGCTCGATGAGCGAGACCTCGGTATCGGGCACGAGCGCCAGCATGTCGGCGGATTTTCGGCCGATGTTCTGGGCCCGCTCGTGGCACGGCAGATGGAGCGTGACGCCGCCGTCGAGGGGCGCGAGCCCCGGCGCCAGCCCGTCGTCGCGGGCGATGGAGACGACATATTCGCAGATGTCGCTGCTGTGCGCCGCGAGCCGCTCCACCGCGGGATCGTCCGGCAGGATCAGCGGCCATTCGAGCTTGAGCATGAGGGCGCAGCTCGCCACCAGGGCCACCACCTCATAGCCCCGGTCGATCCATTCGCCGAGGGCGGCCGCCGTGTGCCGCGCGCTCTCGGCCACCCGCTCGATATCGCCCTCCTCGAGCTGCGGCATACCACAGCAGCGGGGGTAGACGACGGCGGTCTCGACGCCGTTCCGCGCCAGCACCGCGCGCGCCGCCGCGCCGACCTCGGGCTGGTTGTAGTTGGCGAAGCAGGTGGCATAGATCACCGCCTTGCGGCCGAAGGCCGGGGCCTGCCGGTTGACCGCCGGCGGCGCCTTGCCGGCACGGTCGAGCATGGTGCGGCGGTGGTAGCGCGGCAGCGGCGCCTCCCTGTGGACGCCGGCGACGGCCTCCATCAGCGGCCGCGTGAGCCGGTTTCCCCGCGCCGCGCCCCAGTTCATCACCGGCGCAAGCGTGCGGGCGAGGCGGCCGTTGCGGTCGGTTTCGGCCAGCCGCCTGGACGCGCTGGTATGGCGCCTGCCCGCACGGCGGTCGGCGGCGCGGTGGCGCAGCATGAGGTGGGGGAAATCGACGTTCCACTCGTGCGGCGGCGTATAGGGGCACATGGTCATGAAGCACATGTCGCAGAGCGTGCAGGCGTCCACCACCGGCTTGAAGCCGGCCGAGTCGACGGAATCGAGCTCGCCCGTGTCGGACCCGTCGATCAGGTCGAAGAGGCGCGGAAAGGAATCGCAGAGGCTGAAGCAGCGCCGGCAGGTGTGGCAGATGTCGAAGACGCGGCGCGTCTCGCGCTCCAGCGCGGCGTCGTCGTAGAATTCGGGGTTTCGCCAGTCGATCGGATGGCGGAAGGGCGCGCCCTCGTCGGCCATCGCGACCGCGGAATTACCGGCACGAGCCGCAGAGCCGGTTGCCCGGCCCCGCGCTGTCGAAAAGGCGGCCGCAGCGCAGGCATTGGCGCTGGCTCTCCTGCGCCTCCAGGCGATCCAGCTCCGCAAGCTCGTCGGTCAGCGAGATCATGCCCGGTCCGCGATCCACATTCCTGGCGGCTTCGCGCCGCGCATCCCATTTGGTCCGTCTCTGAGGCGCAAGCATCATCGTCATCGTTACGCGCGAGTTCCCCTGGCGAGAATGGCAGTGAAGGTCCGACAGCACCATTGTATCGAATCAGGGCGGCCGATCTAAGCCGAATCTTCATGGCGCGGGCCGGAATTGCGCCCGCCGCCGCCAGAAAAGGCTACTCGGCCGCCTCCGTGCTGCCCGCAGGGACGCGGAAGGCCGGGATCACCGCCTCGGCGAAGAGCCGCAGGCTCTTCATCAGGTTGGCCTCGCCGTAGTAGGGCGGGTAGTGGAGCAGCAGGGAGTCGAGGCCGGTCGCGGCGCGAAGCGCCCGGATGCGGGCGATCACGGTGTCGGGCGAGCCGTGGATCAGCGTGGTCTCGAGCAGCGCGTCATAGTCGAACGCCTGGGCGCTCTCCTTCTCCGAGACGTGGCCGAGATAGCCCGCGGTCTTCTTGCCCAGGAACGCTTCGAGGTGGCGGATGATGCCGTCCGCGCTCTCCGCCCGCGCCGCGGCATCGCTCTCGGCCACATAGACCCAGCGGGCGATGTTGATGGAGCCGAAGGCGGGGTTGGCGTTCCAGGGCGCCGGCGCTTGCGTCATGGCCGCGCGGTAGAGCGCGATGTGCCCGGCGAGGGTGTCGAAGGAGGGCAGGGTGGACAGCATCAGGCCGAAGCCGTGGCGCGCCGCGATCCCGATCGAGCGCTTGCTGCCCGCCGCCATGTAGAAGGGGGGGTGAGGCTGCTGCAGGCTCACCGGATAGATCTCGTGGTCGCCCTCGATGCGGTGCCGGAAGTGCGTGCCATCGTGGTCCACCTTCCGCGTATGGAAGGCGTCGAGGATCAGCGGGATGGCCTCTTCCTGGATGTCGTGGCGGGCCTCGAAGGGGATGCCGAAGCCCTCATACTCGTAGGGCCGGTAGCCGGAGCCGAGGCCGAGGCTGAGCCGCCCCTCGCTCAGGATGTCCACGAAGGCGGCGTTCTCGACGATCCGCACCGGGTTGTGCAGCGGGAGCGTCATCACCGCCGTGCCGAGCCCGATGCGCCTGGTCTTGGGCACCAGATACGCCAGATAGACGAAGGGGTCCGGCAGCACGCCGTACTGGTTGGAGAAGTGGTGCTCGGCGATCCAGGCGGTGTCGTAGCCGAGCCGGTCGGCCTCCACGATCTCGCGCGTGACCCGCGCGTGCACGGCGCGGTGCGGATAGGGCTCCACATCGAGATTGGGCTGCGAGGTTACGAGGACGCCGAACTTCATGAGTCACCCCGCATGGATTCCGCCTCCGGGCCGCGTCCGCCCGCGACGGCGGCAACGGCGGCACCGGGGCGGCGCCGGGCAGCCGCTGCCGACGGGGTGGAGCCTCGCGCCATGGCGGGCTAATCCGCCTCGTCCCCGACCGGCGCCTCGACACGTGCCCGGAGATCGCTCAAGAGGCCGTCGATGCCCTTGCGGTTGATGACCGAGCCGAACTCGACCCGATGGGTGTGCAGCATGCTGATGCCCTCGACACCCACGTCGATGACCTTGTAGCTCCCGTCCCTCGACCGGACGCGGAAATCGACCCCGATCGGGTCGCCGCCGGACGGCCGCACGATCTGCCCCCGCACGATCTTGTCGCCGCTCTCGTCGTCGATCGTCGAGTGCACCGTGAACTGCTCGCCGCCGTATGAATCGAAGCGGCTGGCGTACACGCGCACGATGAAGTCGACGAAGATCGCCGAATAGTCCGCGCGCTGCTGCTCGGTCGCCGTCTTCCAGTGCCGCCCGAGAACGAAGCGGCTGACGGTGGGAATGTCGAAGCCGGCCACCATGACCTCGCGGAACGCGGCCTCCCGCTCCGCGAAGGAGCTGCTGGCCTTCTCCTTGAGGACGCCGATGGCCCGGTCGCCAAGGTCCTGGATGAAGGCCTGCGCCTGATCGTCCGCTGCCCCCGCCCGCGGCCCCAGGATCGCAACCGAGAGGGCGCCGGCGACGGCGCCTGCAGCGAAGCTGCGTCGAGAGATGAAAACGCTCATGCGAAATCGGCTCTGCCTTGGCCGAGGGCGCCGCATGTCGGGCCGGTCCTCGGGCTACTCCTCGTCCCAATCGAAGTCCGGCACGTCCATCACGGGCGGCGGCGCGCCGTCGCGAATCTCATTGTCGCGATACTGCCGGTACAGCTCACGCATTGCAGCATAAAAATCGACCGACGTCCTCTCCACCGTCTCCAGCTCGTCGATATATTGGGAACGCCTGGAGACGCCGCTGGTAACGGCGCGGGCCGTCTTGGCCTCGGACGGCAATATGTAGCCGAGGGGATCCGCCGCCCAATCGACCCCGAAGCCGAGCGCGTCGCGGGGATTGGACGGCCCCAGCAGCGGCAGCATGAGGAAGGGCCTGTCGCCCACGCCCCAGGACGCGAGGGTCTGTCCGAAATCCTCCGGTGCATGCGCGTACCCCCAGTCCGTCGCCACGTCGAAGATGCCGACGACGCCGAACGTCGAATTGACCGTGAAGCGCATGAGCGAGGTGCCGGCCCGCTCCCACTTTCCCTGGGCCGCATTGTTGATGAGGTTCAGCGGTTCGCCGAGATTGCTGAGGACATTGCTGATGCGATCGCGCAGCACTTCCGGCACCACCAGAATGTAGAGCTCGGCCGCCGGCTTCAGCAGCACCCCGTCGATGGTCCGGTTGATCTCGAACATCGCCCGGTTGTAGCCCTCCAGGGGATCGTCGTCCTCGTCGGTGTCGCCGGCCCGGCCGTCGGCGGCGAAGCCGATCAGCGCGCCTGCGACCAGCGCGAGCGCGAGCCAGCGCCGCAGGGCGGCAAAGACGGCCCTCGCCGCGGGCACGGCGGGCGGACGCGGGGGGCTCTCGATCATGCGGGTCGTCAGCTCTCCCTGGCTGCGGCCAGCACGTCGTCCGCGAGACGCCCGGTGAGCTCCTGGAGGCGGTCGAAGTGCGATTCGAAGGTGCCCACGCCCAGGGTGAGGGAGCGGAGCTCGATGATCAGATCGTGCATCTCCGCCTGCGGCATCTGGCTGGTGAGCTCGTCCCATCCGGACCAGTCCTCGCGTGCCAGGTAGCCGAGCACCTGGCCGCGGCGCCCGGTCACCAGGCGCTGGACGTTGGGCGTGAACTCGCTGGGCACCGATATTCTGACCTCGCAGACGGGTTCGAGCAGCACCGGGTTGCACTTGGGGAGCGCCTCGGCCATCGCCATGCGGCCGGCGGTCTTGAAGGCCTGCTCGGAACTGTCCACCGCATGGTGCTTGCCGTCGGTGAGCGTCACCGAAACGTCGACGACGGGGAAGCCGAGCGGCCCGCTGCTGAGATAGTCGCGCACCCCTGCCTCCACCGCGGGAATGTACTGGCGCGGCACGGAGCCGCCGACGACCTTCTGTTGAAACTCGAAGCCGGTCCCGCGCGGCAGCGGCTTCACCTCGATATGCACGTCGCCGAACTGGCCGTGGCCGCCCGTCTGCTTCTTGTAGCGCGCATGCTGGGCGATCGGCTTGCGGATCGCCTCCTTGTAGGCGACCTTCGGCCGCTCGGTCTGCATGGCCAGCCCGTATTTGCCGGCGAGGCGGTCGAGGGCGACCTTGAGGTGCATCTCGCCCTGGCCCCAGAGCACCGCCTCCTGGGTGTCGGGGTTCGGCTCGAAGCGCAGCGACGGGTCCTCCTGGGCGAGGCGGCTCATCGCGCCCGACACCTTGACCTCGTCCTCGCGCCGGCTCGCCCGCACCGAATAGGCATAGACCGAGGGCGGCAGCGCGGCACGCGGCAGCGGCTCCACCTCGGGCCCGTCCGCCGGGGCGACGGTATCGCCGGTGACGATCGATTCGAGGCGCCCCAGGCCCACGATGTCGCCGGCCTCCGCCTTGTCGATCTTGGTCTGCTGCTGCCCCTGCATCCGGTACATCCCGCCGATGCGCTGGCCGTCGTTCAGGATCGTGCCGTCCGCGATGGCTCCCGCCCAGACCCGCGCCAGCGAGACCTTGCCGCCGTGCTGGGTGATGTAGGTCTTGACGATTTGCGCGACCCCCTCGGCGGCGGCGCCTTGCGGCAGCCTGCGCGCCGTCAGCCCGGCGCCGGGCGCGAGTTCGACCAGCGATTCCAGCAGGCGGCGGATTCCCCAGTCGCGTTCCGCCGAGCCCATCAGCACCGGAACCACCCGTGCGTCCGCGAGGGCGCCGCGCAGATAGGCCCGAATCTCGTCAGGCTCGGGAATCTCGTCCTCGAGCAGGCTCTCCAGCAGCGCGTCGTCGCAATCGGCAAGGTTCTCCAGGAGCTGCGTGCGTGCGTCCTCCTGCCGCTCCAGGACCGTATCGGGCGAAGCGACGCCGACGGCGCCCTCCTGGTCGCGGTATTCGTAGGCCTGGCCGGCGACGAGGTCGACATAGCCCTTGACCTGATCGCCGTCGCGGATCGCGACCTGGCACGGCACCAGCGGCCGGTCGCTGACCGGCTGCACCGCCTCGATCAGGTCGGCGATCCGTACTGCCGATTCGTCCATCCTGTTGGTGAAGAGGAGGTGGGGGATGCCGTGCTGCGCCAGGTGCGTGAACAGCCGCCCCATGGTCCAGACCCGCTGCAGATCGGGGGTGCAGACGATGATGGCGAGATCGACGCCCATGAGGGCATTGGCGGTCTCGGCGAAGAACTCGATGGATCCCGGACAGTCCAGGATCGTGACGCGGCGATCCCGGTACGAGAACGACGCGGCGTTGACCTCAACGCTCGACTGGCGCGCGCGCGCCTCGTCGGACCAGTCTCCCACCGTGTTGCCGTCGGTGACCTTGCCTTTGCGGCCGATCGCCCCGGACACGAACAGCATGCTCTCGAGGAGCGTGGTCTTGCCGCTCGTATAGGGGCCGACAAGCGCGATGTTCAGCGCTTCTGTCGAATCGCTCATGCCATCTCCCATTCACCAGAGCCGCATCGGCGGGCCTCGCCTGCGGCGGCGGCATGTTTCCAGTGCCCCGTTCATATTGCAACAGGGTTTAGCGCCGGGCCAGCGCGAAGCCGGCGAGTCTGGCGCGGGCGGGGCGGCCTCGCTATGGTGGCCGCGGCAGGCTGCGGGGGGTGCGCGTCGCTTGAGCATCTGGGGCAAGGTGATCGGAGGCGCCGCGGGGTTCGCGCTGGGCGGCCCCATCGGCGCAATCCTTGGCGTGGCGGCAGGCCATTTCGTGGACCGCATGGCCGGCGGCGCCCGCCGCGTGCGCCGCATCGGCGCGGGCGACCAGGAAACCAAGCAGGCCGCACTCTCGGTCGCGCTGGTCGTGCTCGCGGCCAAGATGGCCAAGGCCGACGGCCACGTCACCCGCGAGGAGATCGTCACCTTCAAGCGAATCTTCGCCGTGCCCGAGGCCCATGCCGCCGCAATCGGCCGGATCTGGGACGAGGCGCGGCGCGAGGCGACCGGCTTCGAGCCCTATGCCGAGCAGATCGTCCAGATCTTTCCCCACGACACCACCATGCGGGAGGAACTGCTCGGCGCGCTCTTCCAGATCGCCATGGCCGACGGCGAGCTGCACGAGGGCGAGCGCGTCTATCTCGCCCGCGTGGCCGAGATCTTCGGCTTCGACGAGCGCGGCTTCGCCCGGATCATGGCGCGCCACATGGGCGGCGGCGAGGCCGACCCCTACGAGGTGCTGGGCGTCGCCCCCGACTCCTCGGAGGACGAGATCAAGAAGACCTACCGCCGGCTGATCCGCGAACATCACCCCGACAAGCTCATCGCCGAGGGGATGCCGGAGGAGATGGTCCAGGTCGCGAACGAGCAGATGGCCGCGATCAACGCAGCCTACGACAGGATCGCCAAGCTGCGCGGGATGCGCTGACCGCGCCCTCCGCCCTCCGCGTCCTCCGCCCCTCCCGCGCGCCCGCGCCGCTCTCGCAGCTCCCACCGTTCGATGCAGCCGAGTCACATCCCGCTCGCGGTCGGCACGGCGCTCCTCTGGGGCTTCGGCTTCGTCACCAGCAAGTACGGGGCGGACCACATGCCGCCGCTGTTCTTCCTGGCGCTGCGCTTCGCGCTGATGACGCTCATGCTGGTGTGGTTCGTCCGCCCGCCCAGCGGCCGCTGGCTTGCCGTCGGCCTCTTCGCGCTCACCATGGGCGTCGGCCATTTCGGCCTGTTCTACGTGGCCCTCAATATCGGCGTGGAGGCCTCGACCGCGGCGATCATCTGGATCACCCAGGTGCCGCTCAGTGCGCTGCTGGCGGGCTTCGTTCTGCGCGAGCGTCCTGGCTGGGCGGCGTTCGCAGGGATCGCCGTCGCCTTCGGCGGCGTCCTGGTGCTGGTGGGCGAGCCGCGCCATACCGGCAACGCGCTGGGGATCGGGCTCATGTTCGGCTCCAGCATCGCCTGGGCCGTCGCCAACGTGCAGGTCAAGCGCCTCAGCGACATCTCCCCGCTCGCGCTGAATGCCTGGATGTCGGCGATATCCGCGCTCTTCCTGTTCCCGCTCTCCTTCGCCCTGGAGGAGGGGCAGATCGCGAGCCTGCTGCAGCCCGACTGGCGCCTGCACGGCTCGCTCCTCTATCAGGTGGTGGGCTCGACCCTGCTCGCCTATTGCGCCTGGTACTATCTGCTGGCGCGCAACAAGGTGGCGACGGTGACGGGCTTCATGCTGCTCGTGCCGGTCGTGGGCGTGGTCTTCGGCGTCCTCATCCTGGGCGAGCCGCTCACCTGGCAGACCGCCGCGGGCGGCGTCATCACGGTCTCGGGCGTCGCCCTCATCGTCCTCTGGCGCCCCGGGGCGGCGGCGGAGGCCCGCTGACGCGGCGCCGGGACGCATGGACAGGCGGCATCGGAGCGGACCATGACGGGAGAGGGCGTTGCCGGGCGGGCGGTGATAGAGACGCCCTCGCCCAATCGGGACGAGCGGCCGAGCGGCTGCGGCCCGGTCGATACGCTGGTCATCCACTATACCGGCATGGTCTCGGCCGCGGCGGCGCTGGCGCGGCTGACCGACGCTCGGGCCAGGGTCAGCGCGCACTGGTGCGTCGGCGAGGACGGCACCCTCTGGCGCCTGGTGCCGGAGGAGCGGCGCGCCTGGCATGCGGGGATCAGCGCGTGGCGCGGGCGCCGCTCCGTCAACGACCGTTCGATCGGGATCGAGCTGGTCAATCCCGGCCACGAGCACGGCTACCGGCCCTTCCCGCCCACCCAGATGGATGCCCTGGTCGACCTCGCCCGCGCCATCGCGGCGCGCCATCCGATCGACCCCCGCAACGTGGTGGCCCACGCGGACATCGCGCCCGGGCGCCGGCAGGACCCGGGCGAGCTCTTCGACTGGGCCCGCCTCGCGCGCGCGGGCATCGGCCTCTGGCCGGACGAGGGCGCCGCGCCGGCGCCGGCGGGCCGGGGACTGCGCCAGGGCGACCGGGGCGCCGACGTGCGGCGGCAGCAGCGGCGTCTCCATGCCGTGGGCTACGGCCTCGTGCCCGACGGCGACTTCGGCGCGGCCACGGCGGCGGTCGTGCGCGCCTTTCAACGGCACTTCCGCCAGTCCCGCGTGGACGGCGCGATCGATCCCGGCACGGCCGCCATCCTCGACCGCGTGGGCACGCTCGCCGCCGGACGATCCGGCCGGGGACGGTCTGTCTGAGACAGTCTTGACCGGGCGGGCGCGGCGGCGTAGTCAGGCGGGGCCAGACGGCCGGATGGCCGCCGTCGCCGCTCGCTGCGCGCGGCGGAGGAAAGTCCGGGCTCCACGGAAGCACGGGGCCGGGTAACGCCCGGCGGGGGCGACCCCAGGGAAAGTGCCACAGAGAGCAGACCGCCCGCCCGGCGCCGCGAGGCCGGCGGGCAAGGGTGAAAGGGTGCGGTAAGAGCGCACCGCGCGTCCGGCAACGGGCGCGGCACGGCAAACCCCTCCGGGAGCAAGACCAAGTAGGGGCGGCGTGCGGCGGTTTCACGACCGCCGACGGGTCGGTTTCCGGACCTGCCGCCCGGGTCGGTCGCGCGAGGCGCCCGGTGACGGGCGTCCCAGATGAATGGCCATCGCGTGGGCGCAGGCTCACGACAGAACCCGGCTTACAGGCCGTCTGGCGCCTCTCCCCGCGCGGGCTCCAATGACCCGCACCGCAATATATTGCGGTAGGCCTGCGCCTCTAACCGCAAGATATTCCGATATCGAGATGCACTCCCGGCATCGAGCGCCAGTAACGGCATAATAGAACATATAGTGAACGGCTAGTCGATCTGCGCCGAGACTTGGGTCGGCGCCGCCGGTGACTGGCGCACTTGTCATCCTCCCCGCTCTTCCTCCGTCGTCCTGTCCCGATGGTCCGACCGCTGTTGTGCGCGCGTGAATGAAGACTTGATTTTTCTACTTGCATACCCATAAAATCCCATGCTATCCCATATTCACCCGGATCAGAGTGGGAACGGATCAGGACGGATACGAGCGGCGGCGCAGCGAACGGGGCAGACGCCCGAGGAGCAAGGCGGTGGCTCTCTTTACCGGCTTGGTGGTCAACAAGGTCGATCGGAAGGGGCGGGTCTCGGTGCCCGCACGCTTCCGCAGCGAGCTCGCCGGGCAATCCTTCCACGGCGTGGCGGTCTATCCCTCCGTCGATGGCAGCAGGTCGCTGACCGGCTCAGGCGTCGACGTTCTCAACGACTTGAAGGACCGGTTCCGCAGCGCCAACCCGTTCGCCCCCACCTTCAACGATGCGCGCATGGCGCTCTTTTCCAGCGTCGACCTTCTCGGCTTCGACGCCGACGGCCGGGTGCTGCTCACGGCCGACATGCTCGCCCAGGCGGAGGTCACCACCCACGCCGCCTTCGTGGGCATGGGCGACCAGTTCCAGATCTGGGAGCCGCAGGCCATCGAGGAGGTGCTGCGCAAGGTGCGGGAACGCTCGCCCGAGGAGCGCGCCAGGCTGGAGCTGCCGCCGCCGGGGGGCGAGCGGTGAGCGCCGTGAGCGCCGCGCCGGGCCATGTGCCGGTGATGAAGGAGGCGATGCTGTCGCTGATCGCGCCGAAGAACGGCGGCATCTATGTCGACGGTACCTTCGGCGGCGGCGGCTACAGCGAGGCCCTGCTCGAGGCGGCGTCCTGCGTGGTCTACGGCATCGACCGGGATGCCGACGCGCTGCGCGCCGGCGGCGCTCTCTCGATGCGCTTCGGCGGCCGGCTGGTCCTGCTGCATGGCCGCTTCGCCGAGATGGCATCCCTGCTCGCGCCCCACGACGTGACGGCCGTGGACGGGGTTGCGCTGGATCTCGGCCTCTCCTCGCGTCAGCTCGATGACGGGGCGCGGGGCTTCTCGTTCCGTCTCGACGGGCCCCTCGACATGCGCATGGACCGGGACGGGCCGGGGCCGACGGCGGCCGACCTCGTCAACGGCGAGCCGGAGGACGCGCTCGCGGCAATCATCGCCGGCTTCGGCGAGGAGCGCCGCGCCCGCCGCATCGCGCGGGCCATCGTCGCGGCCCGCACACACGCCCCGATCACCCGGACCGGGCAGCTTGCGGCGATCGTGCGGGACGCGGGGCCGCGCCCGTCGCCGCGCGGCTCCCGGAGCGGGATCGACCCGGCGACGCGCACCTTTCAGGCGCTCCGCATCCGCGTCAACGACGAGATCGGCGAGATCGAGCGGGGCCTGCGCCAGATCGAGCGGCTCCTGCGGCCGGGCGGCCGCGCCCTGGTGGTGTCCTTCCACTCCCTCGAGGACCGGCCCGTGAAGCGCTTCTTCCGCGAGCGCAGCGGGCACGGGCGGCCCAATCGCCACGAGCCGGCCGCCGCCACGAAATCGCCCGATCCCACCTTCAGGCTGCTGACCCGCCGGGCGCGCAAGCCCGAGGGCGCGGAGGTTTCGGCGAACCCCCGCGCAAGGTCGGCGCGGCTGCGGGCGGCCGAGCGGACCGCCGCGCCGCCCTGGCACGAGCAAGAGAGGTGCGTCGCATGATGCGGCCCCTGGTCGTCATATCGATCGCGGCATTCGTTCTCGCGATGCTTGCGCTCTTCCTGGTCAAGCACGAGGTCCGGGGGCTGGAGCGCGAGCTCGCGCTGCTCGAACTCGACCGCCAGCGTCATGTCGTGGCGATCCGCGTGCTCCGCTCCGAGTGGAGCTACCTCACCCGCCCGGCGCGGATCGCCGCCCTGGCCGCGCGCCACCTGCCCCTTGAGCGGATGCAGCCCGCGCAGATCCGCTGGCTGCCGCAGCGTCCCGTCGGACCCGCCGGGCCCTCGGCCCTGGTCACGCCGGTCGGCGGGGAGGGCGGGTCGTGAAGGACCTGGCGATCAGGCGCTGGTGGCAGCGCTATCGCGGGTCCCCTTCGGGCGACGCGGCGCCGGCGCCGCCTGCGCATCTGGAGCGCGCGCGCGGCCGCCTGCTGGCCACCGGGGTGGTCTTCCTGCTCTTCTTCGGCGCGCTGGTGGTGCGCGCCCTCGATGTCTCGGTGATCGGCGTGCCGGCCGGCAGCGTCCACGCCGGCGGCGGCGTGGACCCGGTCGCGCGCGCCGACATCGTGGACCGCAACGGCGTCCTCCTGGCTGCGAACCTGCCCACCCACGCACTCTATGTCGAGCCGGGCAAGATCATGGACCGCGAGGCGGCCGTCGCCGCGCTCGGCCGCGTGTTCCCCGATCTCGACCTCGAGGGCGCGGCCTCCCTCGTCGCCTCCGACCGGAAGACCGCCCTGCTCAGGCACGACCTCACGCCGGAGCAGGCGCACGCCATCAATCGGCTCGGCATTCCCGGTCTCTGGCTGGAGCGCCGGGAGCAGCGCGTCTATCCCCAGGGCCGCCTCTTCGCTCACGCGGTCGGCTTCACGGACGTGGACAATCGCGGGCTGGCGGGGATCGAGAAGGCGGTCGGCGGGGAGCTGCGCCGGCGCGCCGCGGCCCAGGGCGGCCCGCTCTCGCTCTCGCTCGACATCCGGGTGCAGCACGCGCTCGCCGAGGCGCTCGACGAGACCATGACCGCCCATCGCGCGGTGGGCGCCGCCGGCATCGTGATGGATGTGGAGAGCGGCGAGCTGCTGGCGCTCGTCAGCCTGCCCTCCTTCGACCCCAAGGCGCCGGACCGGAGCGGGACGAACGCGCTGTTCAACCGTGCCACCCTCGGCACCTACGAACTCGGCTCCACCTTCAAGCCCTTCACCATCGCCATGGCTCTCGACCTGGGCGTCGCCGCGCTGGAGGACAGCTACGACGCCACCCAGCCGATCCAGGTCGCGCGCCACCTGATTCGCGATCATCACCCCGAGAACCGCTGGCTGACGGTGCCCGAGATCCTCATCCACTCCTCCAATATCGGGGCGGCGCGGATGGCGGAGGAGGTGGGGACGGAGCGCCAGAAGGCCTTCCTCGACAGGCTCGGCATGTTCGAGCGGATGCCGCTGGAAACGCCGGAGCGCGGCCGGCCGATCGCGCCGCGGCGCTGGACCGAGCTCACCACGATGACGGTCGGCTTCGGCCACGGGCTCGCGGTGACGCCGCTGCATCTCATCGCCGGCTACGCCGCGCTCGTCAACGGCGGGGTCTCGGTGACGCCGACGCTGCTCAGGCGCGGGCCGGCCGTGCGGGATGCCGCGCCGGCGCTGCGGCGGCGGGTCATCAGCGCCGAGACCTCCGCCATCATGCGGATGCTGCTCTACGGGGTGGTGGCCGAGGGCACCGGCAGGAAGGCGGCGGTGCCCGGCTATCTGGTGGGCGGCAAGACCGGCACTGCGGAGAAGGTCATCGGCGGCCGCTACAAGTACGACAGCATGATTACCAGCTTCGTCGCTGTCTTTCCCATCGACCGGCCCCGCTATGCGGTGCTGACGCTGATGGACGAGCCCAAGGGGACCGAGGAGACTTACGGCTTCGCGGCGGCGGGCTGGACTGCGGCGCCGGTGGCCGGCGCGGTGATCGAGCGCATCGCGCCCGTTCTCGGCATCCCCGCCGGGCTCGACGACGGCGAGAGCGACGCGGAGGCCCCGTTCGTCTGGAACGGCGACGACGGGGGGCAGCATGTTGCTCTCTGAATTGATCCCGCAGGCGGCGGCGGACGACGTGGAGATCAGCGGACTGGCCTCCGATTCGCGCGAGGTCCGGCCCGGCTACCTGTTCGCGGCGCTCGCCGGCACCCGTGCCTCGGGCGCCGATTTCATCCCGGACGCCGCGGCCCGGGGCGCGGCCGCGGTGCTCGCTCCCGAGGGGACCGATCCGGCGCTCGCCGCCGGGGCGACGCTCGTGACCGACCCCAACCCGCGCCGCCGGCTCGCGCTCGTGGCCGCACGCTTCTACGGCGCCCAGCCGGTGGTCGTGGCCTGCGTGACCGGCACCAACGGCAAGACCTCGGTGGCCGAGTTCACCCGCCAGATATGGCGCGCCTCGGGGCGTAAGGCAGCGGCCCTCGGCACCCTCGGCGCCTGTGCGGAGGACGGACGGCAGCCGCTCAGGCACACCACGCCGGACCCGGTCACTCTGCACCGCGTGCTTGCCGGGCTCGCCGCCGACGGCATCGACCATGTGGCGCTGGAGGCGTCCAGTCACGGCCTCGCCCAGCACCGGCTCGACGGGGTTCGCGTCGCTGCGGCGGCGTTCACGACCTTCAGCCGCGATCACATGGACTACCACAGTGACGCGCACGCCTACTTCGCCGCCAAGGCGGGCCTCTTCGAGCGGGTCATGGCGGCGGACGGGTGCGCGGTCCTCAACGCCGACGACGACCGTGTGGCAGGCCTGGCCGGGCGCTGCCGCGCGCGCGGGCAGCGGGTGCTCACCTACGGCAGCGGCGATGCCGACCTGCGGCTGCTGGCGCGGCGCGATACCGAGGCGGGCCAGGATCTCTCCCTCGCCATCGCCGGCACGGCGCACCAGGTCGCCCTGCCGCTTCCCGGCGCCTTCCAGGCTCACAATGCGCTGGCCGCCCTCGGCCTCGCGCTGGCGACAGGCGTCGAGGCCGAGGCGGCGGTCGCCGCGCTCGGCGCCGTGACCGGCGTGCCGGGCAGGCTGCAGCGGATTGCGGGCCATCCGGCCGGCGCCCCCGTCTTCGTGGATTATGCACACACACCCGACGCCCTGGCTGCGGCGTTGCGCGCTGTGCGGCCGCTGGTGTCCGGCAGGCTCGTGGTGGTCTTCGGCTGCGGCGGCGAGCGGGACTCCGGCAAGCGGCGGGAGATGGGCGCGGTCGCCGCGCGCCTCGCCGATCGGGTCGTCGTCACCGACGACAATCCCCGCTGCGAGGACCCCGCGGCCATCCGGCGGGCGATCCTCGACGCCTGCCCCGGCGCGGTGGAGATCGGCGATCGCGGCCGGGCCATCCGCAGCGCCGTCTGGGAGCTCGGCGCGGGTGACGCACTCCTCATCGCCGGCAAGGGCCACGAGCGGGAGCAGATCGTGGGCGAGCGCGCCATCGCCTTCGACGATGCCGCCGTGGCGCGCGGCGCCATGGCGGAGATCGCCGGGCGCACGGGCGCCGGGGGAGAGCCCCTTCGCCCGGTCCCGCTGTGGACCTCGGCGGAGGCCGCCGCTGCCACCGGCGGGCGGGCGGCGGAGCCCTGGAGCGCCACCGGCGTCTCGATCGACAGCCGCAGCGTCGCCGCGGGCGACCTGTTCGTGGCACTCGCCGGGCCCAACCATGACGGTCACGACTTCGTGCCGGCAGCGTTCGAACGCGAGGCGGCGGCGGCGATGGTGAGCCGCCGGCCCCAAGGGCAATCCAGTGACCGGCAATCCCGTGGCCGGCGATCCGGCGGCCGGCGACCCGGCCGGCCGCTGCTGCTGGTCGTCGATACCTTCGAAGGGCTCCGCACCCTGGCCGGCCGGGCGCGCGAGCGGAGCGCCGCCCATGTCGTCGCCATTACCGGCAGCGTCGGCAAGACCGGGACCAAGGAGCTGCTCGCCGGGGCGCTTGCGCATTGCGGCCCCACACATGCGAGCGCGGGCAATCTCAACAACCATATCGGCGTCCCGCTCAGCCTCGCCCGTCTGCCGCAGGGCGCGCGCTACGGCGTGTTCGAGCTCGGGATGAACCACCCCGGCGAGATCGACCCGCTGTCGCGTCTGGCCCGCCCCCACACCGCGCTGATCACCACGATCGCGCCGGCCCATACCGAATACCTGCCGGGCCTCGACGCCGTCGCCGACGCGAAGGCGGAGATTTTCAACGGCCTCGAACCCGGCGGCAGCGCCGTGCTGAACCGGGACAACGCCTACTTCGAGCGCCTGGCCGCCGCCGCCGCGCGCGCCGGCGCCGGGCGCATCGTCTCGTTCGGCGAAGGCCCCGAGGCCGATGCGCGTCTCGTCGCCTGGCGCCCGGCTTCTGCCGGCGGCACCGTCACGGCCGCGATCGACGGCGGCGAGCTCACTTACGAGATCGCCTTTTCCGGCCGGCACTGGGCCCTGAACAGCGTGGCCGTGCTGGCCGCCGCACGGGCCGCCGGCGCGCCGGTCGCCCGCGTTGCCGAAGCGCTCGGCACGGTCGCACCGGTTGCGGGCCGGGGCGTGCGCCACCGCATCCCCCTTGCGGGCGGTCCCTGCGAGCTGATCGACGAGAGCTACAACGCGAGCCCGGCGGCGGTCCGCGCCGCGCTCGCCACCCTCGCCGAGGCCGTGCCGCCCGCGCCGGGCGGGCGGCGGCTCGCCGTCCTCGGCGACATGCTGGAGCTCGGCGAGGCGGCGGCACGCTGGCACGCCGGGCTCGCCGGCGACATCGAAGCGGCCGGGATCGATCTCGTCTATACCGCGGGCCCCCTGATGGCCCACCTCCACAGCGCCCTGGACCCCGCCCGCCGCGCTGCCCATGCACCGGACCCGGAACGCCTGGCCGCCATCCTGCGCGCGGAGATCCGTGCCGGCGACGTGATTCTGGTCAAGGGCTCGCTCGGCAGCCGCATGGGCCTGATCGTGCGCGGCCTGGCCGCCGACGCGGCGCCCGCCGGTCAGCGATGAGAGCGAAGGGCGCGCCGCGCGATGTTCTACAACCTGCTCTATCCGCTCTCGGATTCGATCGGCGTCTTCAACGTCTTCCAGTATCTGACGTTCCGCACCGGCGCGGCGATGCTCACGGCGCTGTTCATCAGCTTCGCCTTCGGTCCCCGGCTGATCCGCCTGTTGCGCGCGCGCCAGGCGCAGGGGCAGCCGATCCGCAGCGACGGGCCGGAGAGCCACGCCGCCAAGCAGGGCACGCCGACCATGGGCGGGGTGTTGATCCTGCTCGCCGTCACGGTGGCGACGCTGCTCTGGGCCGACATGACCAACGCGCTCGTCTGGGCGCTGCTGGTGGTCACGATCGGCTTCGGCGCCATCGGCTTCACAGACGACGCGCTGAAGCTGCTGAAGCGCAGCCATCGCGGCCTCGACATCCGCATCAAGGTCGCTGCGGAGCTGGCGCTCGCGCTGGGCGTGGTCTTCTGGGTCACGATCCTGCTGGAGGCGCCGCTCGACCACGGCCTCGCCCTGCCCTTCGTGAAGTCGCTGCTGCTCGACATCGGCTGGTTCTCGGTTCCCTTCGCCGTCTTCGTGGTCATCGGCTCGTCCAATGCGGTCAACCTGACCGACGGGCTCGACGGCCTCGCGATCGTGCCGATCATGATCGCCGCCGCCTGCTTCGCGCTGATCGCCTACATCGTCGGCAACAGCGTGTTCACCGAGTACCTCCAGGTCCACCACGTGCCGGGAGCCGGCGAGCTCGCGGTCTTCTGCGGCGCCCTGGTCGGCGCGGGGCTGGGCTTCCTCTGGTTCAACGCGCCGCCGGCCATGGTCTTCATGGGCGACACCGGGTCGCTTTCCGCGGGCGCGGCACTCGGGCTCGTCGCGGTGATGACCAAGCACGAGATCGTGCTCGCCATCGTCGGCGGCCTGTTCGTGCTGGAGGCGGTCTCGGTGATCATGCAGGTCGCCTCGTTCAGGCTGCTCGGGCGGCGGGTCTTCGCGATGGCGCCGCTGCACCATCATTTCGAGAAGAAGGGGTTCGCGGAGCCGACCATCGTCATCCGCTTCTGGGTGATCGCCGTGATCCTCGCCCTGATCGGGCTCTCGACGCTGAAGCTGAGGTGAGCGCGTGATCCCGGTTCCGCTCTATCGCAACCGGCCGGTGGCCGTGCTCGGCCTCGCGCGCTCGGGGCTAGCGACGGCGCGGGCGCTGAAGGCCGGCGGTGCCCGCCCGCTCTGCTGGGACGATCTGCCGGCCGCGCGCGAGGCGGCGCGCGACAAGGGCTTCGAGGTGTGCCGGGCGGGCGCTGCCGACGGCATCGCCGCCCTGGTGCCGAGTCCCGGCATCCCGCTCTCGCATCCCGCGGTCGCCGCCGCCCAGGACGCCGGCCTTGAGGTGGTCGGCGACATCGAGCTGTTGTGGCGCACGCTGCCCGAGCCCCGCTACATCGCCGTCACCGGCACCAACGGCAAGTCGACGACGACGGCGCTCGTCGGCCACCTGCTGCGCGAGGCCGGCGTCCGCCACGTCCGCGTCGGCGGCAATCTGGGGACGCCTGCCCTCGATCTGGCGCCGATCGTCGGCGACGGGACCTTCGTCCTCGAGCTCTCGTCCTACCAGCTCGATCTGACCGTCGAGGCGACCTTCGACATCGGCGTTCTCCTGAACGTCGCGCCGGACCATCTCGACCGGCACCGGACGATGGCGGCCTATGTCGACGCGAAACGGCAGGTCTTCCGCCCCGGCCGGCTCACGACCGCCGTCGTCGGCGTGGACGATCCGATCTCGCGCGAGGTCCACGACGCGCTGCGGGCGCGCGGGCAGCCGCAGGTGACGCCGGTGAGCGCAGGCGTCCGCTCGCGCCGCGGCGTCTCCGTCGCCGGCGGGATTCTCCACGAGGACAGCGAGGCGATCTGCAACCTGTCGGAAGCGGCGGCCCTGCCCGGCAGGCACAACTGGCAGAATGCGGCAGCGGCCTACGCGGCGGCACGGGCCTGCGGGCTCCCGCCCGAGCCGCTGGCCCGCGCGCTCCTCGCCTTTCCCGGCCTGCCGCACCGCATGGAGCGGCTCGGCTATGTCGACGGGATTCCGGTCATCAACGACAGCAAGGCGACCAACGCCGAGGCGGCGGCGCGGGCGATCGCCTGCTTCGAGAACGTCTACTGGATCGCCGGTGGACGGCCCAAGGAGGGCGGGATCGATTCTCTCACGCCCTTCTTCCCGCGCATCGCCCACGCCTTTCTCATCGGCGAGGCGGAAGATCGCTTCGCGGAAACCCTCGAAGGCCAACTGCCCGTGACCCGCTGCGGCACGCTCGACCGCGCGGTGGCGGCCGCCCTCGACGCCGCCTGCCGCAACGGGCGGGAAGGCGCGGTGGTGCTGTTCTCGCCGGCCTGCGCATCGTTCGACCAGTTCCGCGACTTCGAGCAGCGCGGCGACAGGTTCCGCGCGTTGATCTCCGTCGACCGCCCCGCGACGACGGAGGAGGTTCACCCGTGCACCCGGTGACGCCCTTCTCCCGCGCCGACACCAGCCTGCTGGGGCGCTGGTGGTGGACCGTCGACCGCTGGGTGCTGACGGCGGTGCTGCTGCTCATGCTGCTGGGCGCGGCCCTGGCGCTGGCCGCGAGCCCGGCGGCGGCCGAGCGCATCGGTCTCGATCCCTTCCACTTCGCCCGGCAGCAGCTCCTCTTCCTGCCGCTCGCGCTGGTGGTGATGATCGGCGTCTCGCTGCTCTCCCGCACGGGCGTGCAGCGTGTCGGCACGGCCGGCGCCGGGCTGAGCATCGCCCTGCTCGCGCTCACCGTCGTCGTGGGGACGGAGCTGAACGGCGCACGGCGCTGGCTGGAGCTCGGCGGCTTCCATTTGCAGCCGTCCGAGTTCGTCAAGCCCTGCCTCGCGGTGTTCATGGCCGCCCTGCTGGCGCGGCCGCCGGACGAGCAGCTGCGCTACGGCACGCTCCTCGCGACGGTCCCGGTGGCGCTCGCCGCGTTTCTCCTCGTCCTCCAGCCGGATATCGGGATGGCGACGACGGTGGCCGCGGTCTGGTTCGTGCAGATGTTCGTGGCCGGGATGCCGCTCGTCTGGGCCGTGCTGGGCGGTGCGGCAACCGCCGGAGGCCTCGTGGCCGCCTATCACCACCTGGGCCACGTCAAGAACCGCATCGACCAGTTCATCGACCCCACGACCGGCGACACGTATCAGGTCGACACCTCGCTCCGCGCCTTCGAGGCGGGGGGCCTGTTCGGGCGCGGCCCGGGCGAAGGGGTCGTCAAGAACGCGCTGCCCGATGCCCACACCGACTTCATCTTTGCCGTTGCCGCCGAGGAGTTCGGCGTCATCGCCTGCATCGTCATCATCGCGCTGTTCGGCTTCATCGTGTTTCGCGGTTTCACCCGCGCCATGCGCGGCGGCGATCTGTTCACACTGGTTGCGGTCGCCGGCCTGCTCGCCCAATTCGGCTTCCAGGCCCTGATCAACATGGGAGTCGCCATAAGGCTCCTGCCCGCCAAGGGGATGACCCTCCCCTTCCTGAGCTACGGGGGCTCGTCGACGATGGCGACCGCCGTCGGCCTCGGAATGGTGCTCGCGCTGACCCGCGAGCGGCGGAACGCGAAAGGTTTCGGGTTTTGAGACCGCCTGCGCTTGACCCTCCCATTCTCCTCGCCGCAGGCGGAACTGGCGGCCACGTGTTTCCGGCGGAAGCCCTCGCGGTGGAACTGGAAGCGCGTGGCCGTCGTCTTGTGCTCATGACCGATCGGAGGGGCGCCGCCTTCGGCGAAGTTCTCGGGCGCATCGAGAGACACGCCGTTTCCGCCCGCAGCCCGACCGTGCGGGGGCCCGTGGCGCGCGGCATCGCCGTCCTCGGGCTCATGTGCGCGGTCGTGCAGGCGCTGCGTGTGCTGCGCCGGGTCCGGCCGGCCGCCGCCGTGGGCTTCGGCGGCTACCCGTCGGTGCCGCCGCTGGTGGCCAGCGGGCGGCTCGGCATTCCCAGCGTGCTGCACGAGCAGAACGCGGTGCTCGGCCGTGCCAACCGGATGCTCGCCCGCCGCGCCTCGGCGATCGCCACGTCGTTCCCCGACACCGCGCGTGTCCCCGGCAATCGTGCGGGCCTCGTCACCCATGTGGGCAACCCGGTGCGCGCCGCGATCGCGGCGCTCTGCGCCGGCCACTACGACCCGCCCGCCCCGGACGGACCCTTCCGCCTGCTGGTCACCGGCGGCAGCCAGGGCGCCCGCATCTTCGCCGATGTCGTGCCGGCGGCGGTCGCCGCCCTTGCGCCCGCGCTGCGGCAGAGGCTCGCGGTGAGCCAGCAGTGCCGGCCGGAGGATATGGCCGGGGTCGAGCGCCGCTATGCCGAGGCGGGAGTGGAGGCGCGGCTCGCGCCCTTCTTCGCGGACATGCCGGCGCGGCTCGGCGCGGCGCACCTGCTCGTCTGCCGCGCCGGCGCATCGACGATCGCCGAGCTCGCCGCGGCCGGCCGGCCGGCGATCCTGGTGCCCTTGCCGATCGCCGCCGACGACCATCAGAGCGCGAACGGGAGGGCCCTGGTCGCGGCCGGCGCCGCAACCATGATCGAACAGGACTCGTTTACGCCCGAGCGGCTCTCCCGGGAGCTCACGGCGCTGATGGCCGCGCCCGCGCAGCTCGCGGCGCGCGCGGCGGCGGCGCGGCGCTTCGCCCGGCCCGATGCGGCGCGCGCGCTGGCGGACCTGGTCGAGGGCCTGATCGGCGCCGGCCGCTCCCGGCCGGCAGCGCCCGGACAGGCATGGGGCGCGGCATGAAGGCGCTGCCCTTCACCATCGGCACGCTTCATTTCGTCGGCATCGGCGGGATCGGCATGAGCGGGATCGCCGAGGTCATGCACAATCTCGGCTACCGCATCCAGGGCAGCGACATCGCCGAGAGCGCTACGGTGCGCCGGCTGCGTGCGCTCGGCATTCCGGTCGCCCACGGCCATGGCGCCGAGAGCGTGGACGGCGTGGCGGTGCTGGTCGTCTCGTCCGCCGTCGGCGAGGACAATATCGAGGTCGTGGCCGCCCGCGAGCGCCACATCCCGGTCGTCCGCCGGGCGGAGATGCTGGCCGAGCTGATGCGCCTCAAATGGTCGGTGGCGGTCGCCGGCACCCACGGCAAGACGACCACGACCTCGATCATCGCGTCCATGCTCGACGCGGCCGGTCTGGACCCGACCGTCATCAATGGCGGCATCATCAACGCCTACGGCACCAACGCGCGCCTCGGAGACGGCGAGTGGATGGTGGTCGAGGCCGACGAATCCGACGGCAGCTTCGTCAAGCTGCCGGCGATCGCCGCGGTCATCACCAATATCGACCGCGAGCACATGGAGTTCTACGGCGACTTCGACGCCGTGCGCTGGGCCTATCAGTCCTTCGCCGAGAACATCCCCTTCTACGGCGTCGCCGCGCTCTGCATCGACCACCCCGAAGTGCAGGCCCTGATCGGGCGCATCGAGGACCGGCGCATCGTCACCTACGGCATGAGCCCCCAGGCCGAGGTGCGGGCGGTCAACCTCGCCGGCGACTCCCTGGGCTCGACCTTCGATGTCGTGGTCTCCGGTCACGTTCACGAGCGGTGCGGTGCCATGGAGGGGGTGCGGCTGCCGATGCTCGGCGCGCACAACGTGCAGAACGCCCTCGCCGCGATCGCCATCGGCCGCGAGATGGGCCTCGGCAACGGCGTGATCCGCCGGGCGCTCGCCGATTTCGGCGGCGTCGAGCGCCGCTTCACCAAGGTCGGCGTCGCCGGCGGGGTCACGGTGATCGATGACTACGGCCACCATCCGGTCGAGATCGCCGCCGTCCTCAGCGCCGCCCGCAGCGCCTATCACCGGCGCATCGTCGCCGTCGTGCAGCCCCACCGCTACACCCGCCTGCGCGACCTGTTCGAGGAATTCTGCACCTGCTTCAACGACGCCGACACGGTCGTGGTCGCCGACGTTCATGCCGCCGGCGAGCAGCCCATCGAGGAGATCGACCGCGAGGCGCTGATCGAGGGCCTGTGGCGCCACGGCCACCGTCACGTGCTCCCGCTCGAAAACCCCGACACGCTGCCGGCCTTGATCGACACTCTGGTGGAGCCCGGCGACCTCGTCGTCTGCCTCGGCGCCGGCAGCATCACCCATTGGGCGCGGGCGCTCCCGGCCGCGCTCGACGCCCTGAGGGATGACCGGCGGGCGGCAGGCCCGGCCGGACAGTCGTCATGATGGCGAACAGCAGGACAGCGGACTGGGTCGAGCGGCTGCCGCCGGTTCGCGGACGCTACGTGTTCGACGTCGATCTCTCCCGCACGGTCTGGTTCCGCGCCGGCGGGCGCGCGGACGTGGTGTTCCGGCCGGCCGACATCGACGATCTGGCGCACTTCCTCGCCGCCCGCCCTGCCGGCCTGCCGGTGACGGCGGTCGGCCTCGGCTCCAATCTGCTGGTGCGCGACGGCGGCGTGGAGGGCGTCGTCGTCCGCCTGCGGCAGGGCTTTCGGGACATGACGGTGCGCTGGGACGGCGCGCGCGCGCTGGTCGAGGTCGGTGCCGGCGCCCTCGACATGACCATCGCCCGCCAGTGCCGCGACCAGGGGGTGGACGGGCTGTCCTTCCTGAGCGGCATCCCCGGCACCATCGGCGGTGCGCTCCGCATGAACGCCGGCGCCTACGGGCACGAGATGGCCGATGTCGTCGTCGAGGCGCGGGCGCTGGACGGCGCCGGCGTCATGCACGCGATGGCGCCCGCTGCGATGGGCCTCTCCTACCGTCGCTCGGCGGTTCCGGAGGACTGGATCTTCGTCTCGGCGCTGCTTGCCGGACGGCGCGGGGAGCCGGCGGAGATCGCGCGGCACATGGACGTGATCGCCGCCCAGCGCGAGGCGAGCCAGCCGATCCGCGCCCGCACCGGCGGCAGCACCTTCACCAACCCGGCGGCGCGCGCGGCGTGGGAGCTGGTCGACGAAGCCGGCTGCCGTGGCCTCGTGCGGGGCGGCGCCCGGATCTCCGAGCAGCACTGCAACTTCATCGTCAACGAAGGCGACGCCACCGCATCGGATATCGAGGGGCTCGGCGAGGAAGTCCGCCGCCGGGTCGAGGAGAAGACCGGCCTCTCGCTCGACTGGGAGATCCGCAGGATCGGCCGGCACGGACGCTGGCCGCAGGGGAGCGGGGAGGGCGAGGCATGAGCGCAGCGGACACGCATGTCGCCGTGCTGAAGGGCGGCTGGTCCGCCGAGCGCGAGGTCTCGCTGGTGTCCGGCGCCGCCGTCGAACGCGCACTGGCCGGCGGCGGCTATCGCGTGAGCGGCGTGGACGTGACCCGCGCGCTGCCGCAGGTGCTAGCCGAAATCCGGCCGGACGTGGTGTTCAACGCCCTGCACGGCCCCACCGGCGAGGACGGCTGCGTCCAGGGGCTGCTCGAGGTCATGGGCCTGCCCTACACCCATTCGGGCGTGCTCGCGTCGGCGCTGGCGATGGACAAGCCCGCGGCGAAGCGCCTCTTCGCCGACGCCGGGCTCACCTGCCCCGAGGGCCGGGTCATGAACCGCGCCGAGCTCGCCGCCGGTGGCGCCGGCGAGCCGCCCTACGTGATCAAGCCGCTCGACCAGGGCTCCAGCGTGGGCGTCCATCTGGTCTTCGGCGGCGACAATGCGGTGCTGCCCAACGGCGACTGGGCCTATGGCGAGCAGGTGCTCGTCGAGCGCTACATCCCGGGCCGGGAGATCCAGGTCGCGGTGATGGGCGAGCGCGCGCTGGGCGCCATCGAGATCAGGCCGAAGGGGCGCTTCTACGACTACGAGGCGAAATACACCGAAGGCCGGGCCGACCACCACATGCCGGCACCCATTCACCCGGAGGCTTACGAGGAGGCGCTGGAGATCGGCCTCGCCGCCCACCGGGCGCTCGGCTGCCGCGGCGTGAGCCGCGCGGACCTCCGCTACGACGACACCGCCGGCGAGCCGGGCCGCTTCTACCTGCTCGAAATCAATACCCAGCCGGGGCTGACGCCGCTCTCGCTGGTGCCGGAAATCGCCGCCGATGTCGGCATCGGCTTCGAGGCGCTCGTCACCTGGCTCGTGGAGAACGCCAAATGCGGCAGTTGAGCCTCTTCGGCGCGCCGAAGCAGGCGCGCCCGGCGTCGCGTCCGGGCCTGTTGCGCGGCGTCTCGCGGCGCGCGCTCAGGCGGGCGGGATACGCGCTCTGCGCCGTCGCCGTCGCCGCCGCGGCGATCTGGATCGTCCAGCCCGGCAGGCTCGCCGCGGTCGGCGACGACATTCGGGCGGGCTTCGTGTCGGCGACGGCAGACGCGGGCATGAGGGTGCGGCAGATCCGGACCGAGGGGCAGGAGCGGATGTCGGCCGACGCCATCCGCGACGCTATCGGCGCCGATATCGGCACGCCCATCTTCGCGGTCGATCTCGCCGCTGCGCGCGACCGCGTTCAGGCGATCGGCTGGGTCGAGAGCGCCACCGTCGAGCGCCGCCTGCCGTCGATGCTTCATGTGCGCGTCGTCGAGCGCACGCCGGTGGCGCTGTGGCAGCGCAACCGGCGGCTGGTGATGGTCGACCGCGCCGGTGTCGAGATCGGTGCCGGGCCGCTCGCCTCGTTCGCCCATCTGCCGATCGTCGTGGGCGACGGGGCCCTGCTCCAGATGCCGCCCCTGCTCGATGCCATGGCAAGCGATCCGGCGCTGTCGCAGCACGTCCAGGCCGCCATCTGGATCGGCGGACGGCGCTGGACGCTCCATTTCGACAACGGTCTCGAGGCGAAGCTGCCGGAGAGCGAGATCGACGCGGCCTGGGCGCGCCTCGTCAGGGAGGTCGGCGAGCACCGCCTCCTCGAGGAGCAGATCGCCGTCGTCGACCTGCGTCTCCCCGACCGGACGGTCCTCCGCGCGCGGCCGCCCGAGCCGCCGGCCGACGACCGGACCTGAGACAAGCGGGAGCCCCCACGCCGTGATCGCCGCCCTCGACATCGGAACGACCAAGGTGGCCTGCCTGATCGCCCGCGGCGATGCGCACGGCGCGCTCACCGTGCTCGGCAGCGGCCAGGAGGCGGCGGCCGGGATGCATGCCGGGCGCGTGGTCGACATGGAAGCGGCCGAGGGTGCGATCCGCACCGCCGTCCACCGCGCCGAACGGATGGCCGGCGAGAACGTCCGCAGCGTCTTCGTCGGCACCTCCGGCGGGATGCCGCGCTCCGGCTTCGCCGATGTCGAGGTCGCCATCGGCGGGCGCCCGGTCGACGAGAACGACATCCAGCGCGCGTTCGACCAGCTTCAGGCCTCGGACGAGGGCCGCGACCGCGACATCGTGCATGCCGTGCCGATCGACTACGCCATCGACGGATCGCAGGGGATCAGGGATCCGCGCAGCATGTACGGCGACAGCCTGCGGGTGCGCCTGCACCTGGTGAGCGTCGCGCACGGCAGCCTGCGCAACCTGCTCACCTGCGTCTCCCGCTGCGATCTGCAGGTCGCCGCCCCGGTGGCCGCGGCTTACGCCTCGGGTCTGGCCTGCCTGGTCTCCGACGAGATGGCTCTCGGCGCGATCTGCATCGACATCGGCGGCGGCACCACCAAGCTCGCGATCTTCGGCGGCGGCAATCTGGTCTGGACGGAGACGCTCCCCATCGGCGGCGAGCACGTCACCAACGACATCGCCCAGGGGCTGTCCACGTCGGTCGCGGGCGCGGAGCGCATGAAACGGCTCCACGGCGCCCTGTCGGCCGATTCGGCCGGCGGCGACGACACCGTCGAGGTGCCGGAGATCGGACCCGAGGACGCCCGCTCCGGGACCGGACGCCACGTTCCGCGCGCGATGCTGACGCGGATCGTGCGCGCCCGCTTCGAGGAGATATTCGAGCACGCCCGCAGCCGCATCGAGGCGAGCGGGCTCGACAAATGGGCAGGCAACCGGGTCGTGATCGGCGGCGGCGCGAGCCAGACCTATGCGTTGAGCGATCTCGCCGGCCGCATCCTCGACAAGCAGGTCCGCCTCGCCCGCTCCCTCGCGCTGCCCGGTCTGGCGCAAGCCGCCTCGGGCACCGAATTCGCGACCTGCGCCGGCCTGCTCGTCTATGCGGCGCAGAAGCACGCAGAGCCTCGGGCCGGGCCCTCGCGCGACGATCCTGCGGGGCCCGTCAGCAACACCCTGTCACGCCTCGGCCACTGGCTGAGGAGCAACTTCTGAGAGCGAACGGTCCAAGGAACACCGTAAAGGAGGATACCATGACCATCGATTTCGTGCCGGAACCTCAGCCGGAAAACAGACCGCGCATAACGGTATTCGGAATCGGCGGCGCCGGCAGCAATGCCGTCAACAACATGATCGCCGGAGAGTTGGAGGGCGTCGACTTCATCGTCGCCAACACCGACGCGCAGTCCCTTTTCCAGTCGCTGTGCGAGAATCGGGTGCGCCTCGGCGTCAACATCACCCAGGGGCTCGGCGCCGGCGCCCGCGCCGACATCGGCAAGGTGGCCGCGGAGGAAGCTCTCGACGACATCCAGAGCTACCTCGATGGGAACAACATGGTGTTCATTACCGCCGGCATGGGCGGCGGCACCGGAACCGGCGCAGCGCCGGTGATCGCCCGCGCGGCGCGGGAGCACGGCATCCTGACGGTCGGAGTCGTGACCAAGCCGTTCCACTTCGAAGGCTCCCAGCGCATGCGGATCGCGGAGCGCGGCATCCAGGAGCTTCACCAGTATGTCGACACGCTGATCGTCATCCCGAACCAGAACCTGTTCGGTGTCGCGAGCGAACAGACCACCTTCGCGGAAGCCTTCGGCATGGCCGACAACGTGCTGCACGCGGGCGTGCGGGGGGTGACCGATCTGATGGTCAATCCCGGACTCATCAACCTCGATTTCGCCGACATCCGCACGGTGATGGGCACGATGGGCAAGGCGATGATGGGCACCGGCGAGGCCGAAGGCGAGAATCGCGCCAGCGCGGCGGCCGAGGCGGCGATCAACAACCCGCTCCTCGACAATGCGTCGATCGAAGGGGCACGGGGCGTGCTCATCAACGTCACCGGCGGCACCGACATCACGCTCCACGAAGTGGACACGGCGGCGTCGCGGATCTGCGCGCAGGTGGACGAGGACGCCACCATCATCTTCGGCACCAGCCTCGGTCAGAAGATGGACGGCCGCATGCGCGTCGCCGTGATCGCCACCGGCATCGACGCGGACGAGGCACGCGCGCCGATCCCCGAGTCCTCCGACAACATCCACGTCCTCGGCTTCTCCGACCGCAAGTGCGCGGGCGGCGGCGGCAGCCTGCTGTCGGCAGCGGAGGGCGGCAGGGTATCGGGCGACACGGAGGAGGCCCCGTCCACCACGGCCGGCGCCACCGGGACCGACGCGCCGGACATCGTCATCCCGGTGGCGGAGTCGGTCGCCGCCTCGCCGCTATCGACCGCGCAGCGCGTCGTGGCCTCCCCGCGCACCCAGGGGGCGCCGGCGCCCGAGGCGCGGGCAAAGCCGGAGCGCAAGGCGGTAGCGGCAAGCGCGGCCGGCGCCATTTCAGCCCGGGCCACCGTGGCGGAGACCGGCCTGAGGGCCGGCCGGCCGGCGCCGCGCCGGGACGGTCCCGACAACGGGATGCGCGAGAAGAAGATCGGCCCGCCGATCGACCGGCCTGCAACCTCGCCCGGCCGCGCGGATGGAGACGATACGCCGCCACCCGGCAAGCCCTCGCTGTTCGAGCGCATGACCGGGACCGGCCGGGCACGGCGGAACGGGATCGACGGCGAGACCCTCGGCGCCGGCACCGGGCCGCGCACGGCCGAAGCGGCGGTCGCGGGCGCAGGCGGCCTGCGGAGCGGCAACCCGCGCAACGGCAGTCCGGAGTCCCGGCTCGGTCCCAAAGCGGCGGCGCCGCGCAGCGCCGCGGCGGCACCGGCACTCGGCGGTGAAACACGCAAGGCCGCGACACCGGCGCCGGAACCCTTCCTCGACGGCTTCGCGCCGTCCACCAGGGCGCCGGGCGGTACGGAGGACCCGCTCGACATACCGGCCTTTCTCCGCCGCCAGGCCAACTGACGCCGGACCGGAGTCGCAACACGCCGGAGTCGTAACAAACTGTAACAAAGAGTGATTTGCGCGCCTACGGCGCGTTTGCCAGGATCGGCCGCGATCGAGGTCGCCAATCCCCTTCGTGGGAGGGTTGCGGTCGGGCTGGCAAACGCGCCAGCGGCCGCGGCACCCCGGGCGGGCGAGGCGGCGCCGGTCCGGTGTGATCGACCTGGGGGCGGCTCACGTCCATACAGCCAATGATTCCGCAGCAAACCCTCAAGACAGCCATTCACTGCAGCGGCGTCGGTGTACACGGCAATCGCAAGGTGCGCATGGAGCTGCGCCCGGCGGCGCCGGGCACCGGCATCGTGTTCTGCCGTTCCGACCGGCCGGCCGGCTCGGCGCGGACGATCAAGGCAGTTTACGAGAATGTCGTCGACGCGCGGCTCTGCACGACGATCGGCAACGGCACGGTCTCGGTACGCACGGTCGAGCATCTCATGGCGGCATTCGCCGGATGCGGCATCGACAATGCGGTGGTCGAGCTGGACGGCGAGGAGGTTCCCGCGATGGACGGGAGCGCCGCGCCCTTCGTCTTTCTCATCGAGTGCGCCGGAGTCGTCGAGCAGTGCGCCCCGCGGCGCGCGCTCGAGGTTCTCAAGCCCGTCAGCCTCGGTGACGGCAATCGCTGGATCAGCGTGACCCCGGCGGAGACCTTCTCCCTGCGTTGCGAGATCGACTTCGAGCATCCTGCGCTCGGGCACCAGTCGGTGGTCTTCGATCCGTCGCTCGCCAGCTTCCGCACGGAGATCGCACGGGCGCGGACCTTCTGCCGGGAATCGGATGTCGAGGGCATCCTCGCGGCCGGCATGGGCCGCGGCGGGTCGCTGGAGAACACCGTGGTTCTCGGCGAGGACGGCCCCCTCAACGAGGGCGGGCTGCGCTATGCGGACGAGTGCGCGCGGCACAAGGCGCTCGACTGCATCGGCGACCTCTACCTCGCCGGCGCCCCGATCCTCGGCCATGTCCGCTGCCAGCGCTCCGGCCACAGCCTGAACCACGCGCTGCTCTCGGCCCTGCTCGGCGATCCCGAGGCCTGGCGCCTGACCGGGGCGGAGCACGACCCCGCCCATGGCCAGCCGGACCGCGAGCCGGTTGCCGCCATCGCCTGACACCCCGCCGCTTGCGGGGCGGCGTCTGCGAGGCATCCATCCCTGCGTTCATCGGCGGGCAGCGGCGTCCCGCAGCGGCCGGCCCCAGAGGCGCGGACGGTGAGGCGCGGACGGTGAGGGCCTGGGAGCTCGGCCCGCAGGGCAGCGTCGACAGCCTGCGCCCGGTCGAGCGGCCCGAGCCTGAGCCGGCGGCGGGCGAGGCCCTGGTCAGGATCAGGGCCAGCGCGCTCAACTACCGCGATCACATGATCCTCAACCTGATCGACAGCGCGCCCAAGCCGGCGCACAGGATTCCGCTGAGCGACGGGGCCGGCGAGGTGGTTGCGGTGGGCGCGGGCGTGGACACGGTGAGGACCGGCGACCGGGTGATGGTGAGCTTCTTCACCGGCTGGCTCGACGGCCCCCTGCAGCCTGCGCATTTCGGCACCGATCTGGGCGGCGGCTGCGACGGGACGCTCGCCGAGCTCGGCGTCTTTCCGGCGGCGTCGCTCGTGGCCGTACCGGACTCGCTGAGCGACGAGGAAGCCGCCTGCCTGCCCTGCGCCGCGCTCACCGCCTGGGTCTCGCTGGTCGAGTTCGGGCGGATGAAGGCCGGCGATACGGTGCTGCTGCTCGGCACCGGCGGGGTCTCCGTCTTCGGCCTGCAATTCGCGCGGATGATGGGGGCGGAGGCGGTCGTGACCTCGTCCAGCGACGACAAGCTCGCACGTGCCCGCGCGCTGGGCGCGACCCATACGGTCAACTATGCGCGCGACCCGTCCTGGGGCGGGACGGTCGCCGCGCTCACCGGCGGTGCCGATCTCATCATCGAGACCGGCGGCGCCGCCACCCTGGCGCAGAGCATCGAGGCCGCCGCCTTCAACGCGCGCATCGCGCTGATCGGCATGTTGGGCGGGGTCGGCATCCAGAACGACCCGCTCGCCCTCATCTGGAAGACCATCCATCTCAGGGGTGTCCTGGTGGGCAGCCGGCGCGCACTCGAAGAGATGACGCAGGCGGTCGCCCGCAACGGGCTCAGGCCGGTGATCGACCGGCGCGTGCCCTTCGACGAGGCGCCGGCCGCCTACCGCCGCCTCGCCTCCGGCGCGCATTTCGGCAAGATCGTGATCGCCCACGGATAGACCGCGGCCCGGCCGGAAGGCCGGAGCGGCTACCTCTGCACGATGTTGTGCTCCGGCCCGTAGGGGAACCCGGTGATGTCATCGGCGCCGTCCCCGGTCACCACCAGGATGTCGTGCTCGCGGTAGCCGCCGGCGCCGGGCTGATCCGCCGGGATCATGATCATCGGCTCCATGGAGACCACCATGCCGGGCTCCAGCACCGTCGTCACGTCCTCGCGCAGCTCGAGCCCCGCCTCGCGGCCGTAATAGTGGCAGAGCACGCCGAAGCTGTGGCCGTAGCCGAAGGTGCGGTTCCGCAGCAGGCCGTGGCGCTCGTAGATCGCGTTGAGCGCGGCGGCGATGTCGCAGCAGCGCGCGCCCGGCTTGATGAGCGCGATTCCCGCCTCGTGCACTTCGACGTTGATCCGCCACAGCCGCAGGTGCGCGTCCGCGCACTCCCCGGCGAAGAGCGTGCGCTCCAGCGCCGTGTAGTAGCCGGCCGGCATGGGGAAGCGGTTGAGGCTCAGAATGTCGCCATGCTCGATCCTGCGCGCGGTGACGGGATTGTGGGCGCCGTCGGTGTTGATGCCGGACGAGAACCAGGTCCAGGTGTCCATCAGCTCCACGTGGGGCTGGCTCGTGCCGATCTCGCGCACCATGGCCTGGGTCGCGTGCAGGGCCACTTCGTACTCCGGCACGCCGACGGCGATCGCCTCCAGGCCGGCCGCGCCGCCGATGTCGGCGACGCGTGCGCTCTCGCGGATCCAGGCGATCTCCTCGTCGGACTTGACCATGCGCATGCGCATGGTCGGCTGGCCCACGTCCACCAGCTCCGCGGCCGGCAGCGCCCCCTGCAGCTTGCGCAGGGTCTCGACGCTGATGTGGTCGAACTCGATGCCGACCCGCGCGCCGTCCCAGATCAGCCCCTTCACGGCGACGAAGTAGTTGTCCCGGTGCCAGTCGGTGTAGGCGATCGTGTCGCCGAAGCTGCGCCGCCAGGGCTGCCCGCCGTCGATGTTGGCCGAGATCGTGGTCTGGTCCTCCTGCGTCACCGCCAGGCCGTAGGCGCGGCCGAAGGAGCAGTAGAGGAAGTCGCTGAAATAATTGATGTTGTGATACGAGGTGAAGAGGCAGGCGTCGATCTGCCGCGCGGCCATGTGGGCGCGCAGGCCTGCGAGCCGGCGCGTCATCTCGCCGGCCGAGAAGGTCGGCCTGACCTTCTCGCCGTTACGGATCGTCTTGAGCTGTTCCATTCCCGTCACCCCGCCGGTTCACGACGATCCGTAACGGCCGGTGGGCGCGGCCGTCAACACCGGCCTCCGCCGAGGCGGTTGAAGACGGCGAGCGAGTCCTCGATCGCCGCCCGCTCCAACCCGCGCACGATGAAGACGACGCGGGACTGGCGGCTCTCGTCCGGCCAGGCATCGAGGTGCATCGGCGGATGGACGATGTGCTGCACGCCGTTGACGACCACCGGCGTCGCCGCGCCCGCCACGTTCAGCAGCCCCTTGACCCGCAGGATGTGCTCGCCGTGGGTGTGCAGCAGCAGGGTGAGCCAGATGCCGAAGGCGGTCCAGTCGACCGGCTCGTCATGGGTGAGGCAGAAGGCGTGGATGGCGGCGTCGTGGCGGTTGACGTCGTGGCCGTGGCCGTGCGGGTCTTCCGTGCGGGGCGCGGCCGCCTCCGCCTCGATCCAGCGCAGCACTTCGGCGCCCCTGGCGGCGGGGTCGTAGACATCGGCGCCGAGCACGCGCTCCACATCGACTGCGCCGCGATCGGCGACCAGGAGGTCGGCGGAGGGGTTGATCCCTTCGAGGCGGCGGCGGAGCGCCCCGACCCCGGCCGCGTCCGCGATATCGGTCTTGGTCAGCACGATGCGGTCGGCCACCGCCGCCTGCTTGACCGATTCCTCCTGGCGCTCGAGCTGGCCCGGACCGTTCACGGCATCGACCGTGGTGACGACGCTGCCGAGCCGGTAGTGGTGGCGCAGCGATACGTCGTTCATCAGCGTCGCCAGGATCGGCGCTGGGTCGGCCAGCCCGGTGGTCTCCACGATCATGCGGCGGTAGGGCGGCACGACGCCGCGCGCCCGCTTGTCGTGGACCTCCAGGATCGCCTGCTTGAGGTCGTCGCGGATGGTGCAGCAGAGGCAGCCGCTCGCCAGCAGCACCGTGCTCTCGTCCACCGCTTCGACCAGTTGATGGTCGATGCCGACCTCGCCGAACTCGTTGATGAGGACCGCAGCGTCGCCGAGCGCGGGATGCTTGAGCAGGCGGTTGAGCAGCGTCGTCTTGCCGCTGCCGAGAAAACCGGTCAGCACGATGATCGGCGTAAGCTCGGTGTAGGCGCTCAGCGCGGCCACTCCCGCATCGCATCCGCTCCGCGCCCGCCGCAGCCCGCCGGGGCCGGGGCTGGGGCCGGGGCGGTCAGGCCGCGTCTCCGGCGGCCGTGCTTCCCTTGCGCCGGTGGCGCCGCGCTTCCTCGGCGACTGCGGACGCATCGGCATCGTAGACGAGGCGGTCCGCGCCGGCGAGCGCGACGAAACGCTTGCCGCGGGCGCGCCCGATCAGCGTGAGGCCGGCCTGGCGGGCGAGCTCGACGCCCCAGGCGGTGAAGCCCGAGCGCGAGATCAGGATGGGTATGCCCATGGTCACCGTCTTGATCACCATCTCGCTGGTGAGCCGCCCGGTGGTGTACATGATCTTGGCCTGCGCCCCGATGCCATTGCGGAACATGTAGCCGGCGATCTTGTCGACCGCATTGTGCCGCCCGACATCCTCCATGTAGACGAGCGGCCGCGCCTCCTCGCACAGCACGCAGCCGTGGATGGCGCCGGCCGCGAGGTAGAGGCTCGGCTGCTGGTTGATCGCCCGGCTGAGCGCGTAGAGCCACGAGGTCCTGAGGCGGGCGTCGGGGTCCAGCAGCGTCGCCTCGAAGCGCTCCATCAGGTCGCCGAACACGGTGCCCTGGGCACAGCCCGAGGTCAGCGTCTTCTTGCGCAGCGTCGCCTCGTAGTCGGTCGCCCGCCTGGTGCGGACGACGACCGTCTCGATGTCCTCCTCATAATCCACGCCGGTTACCTCGTCGTCGTGCCGCAGCATGTTCTGGTTGAGCAGATAGCCGAGCGCCAGATAGTCCGGGTAGTCGCGGATCGTCATGACCGTGACGATCTCCTGGGCGTTGAGGAAGAGGGTGAGTGGCCGCTCTTCCACCACGCGCGCCTCGACCGCGGCACCGTCCTGATCCACACCGTCGAGCAGCCGCGTGAGGCGCCCGTCGTCGGGGTCCGGCTTGACGATGAATCGCGGCGTGGTGTCCATGATGCACAGGGTGCCACGGGATTGCGCGGGGTTCCAGAACCCAGCGACGCCCGGCTCCTATTCCCGGCGGTGCTCTGCGATACTATCGGAGACGGTGCCGGAGTCGCCGACCAATGACGCGCAAGACATCCCCGACCGAGCCGCCGGCGCCCGAAGCGGACGCGGCGAGCGCACCCAACCGCATGTGGGGCGGCCGCTTCGAGGCGTCGCCGGACGAGGCGATGGAGGCGATCAACGCCTCGATCGATTTCGACCGGCGCCTCTATGCCGAGGACATCGAGGGCTCGATCGCCCACGTCACCATGCTGGCGGCGCAGGGGATCGTGACGCAGGCCGACGCCGATGCGATCGTGGACGGCCTCGGCCGGGTGCGGGCCGAGATCGAGGCCGGCAGCTTCCCCTTCGACCGCGCTCTCGAAGACATCCACATGAACATCGAGGCCCGGCTCGCCGCGTTGATCGGCCCGGCGGCCGGCCGGCTGCATACCGCGCGTTCGCGCAACGACCAGGTGGCGACCGACCTGCGGCTCTGGCTGCGCACGGCCCTGGACGGCGCCGACGAGGCCTGCCGCAGCCTCCAGGCGGCGCTCATCGACCGGGCCGAGGAGCATGTCGCCACGGTGATGCCCGGCTTCACCCACCTTCAGGTGGCGCAACCTGTCTCCTTCGGCCATCACCTGCTCGCCTATGTCGAGATGATCGGGCGCGACCGCGGGCGCCTTGCCGACTGCCGCAGGCGCCTCAACGAATCGCCCCTCGGTGCCGCCGCGCTCGCCGGGACCTCCTATCCCATCGACCGCGCCATGACCGCCCGGCTGCTCGGCTTCGACCGGCCGGCCGCGAACTCGATCGACGCGGTGTCCGACCGCGATTTCGTCGTGGAGGCGCTGTCCGCGGCGGCGCTGGTCGCCATGCACCTCTCGCGCCTGGCGGAGGAGCTGGTGCTCTGGTCGAGCGCGCAGTTCGGCTTCATCGCGCTCTCCGACCGCTTCACGACCGGCAGCTCCATCATGCCGCAGAAGCGCAACCCCGACGCCGCCGAGCTGATGCGCGGCAAGACCGGGCGCATCGCAGGTGCGCTGGTCGGGCTGCTCACGGTGATGAAGGGCCTGGCGCTGACCTACTCGAAGGACATGCAGGAGGACAAGGAACCCCTCTTCGACGCCTTCGATTCGCTCGCGCTGTGTCTGGCGGCTGCGACCGGCATGGTGCGCGACATGAGCGTGCACAGCAGTGCGATGGCGCGCGCCGTCGGCGCCGGCCACGCGACGGCGACCGATCTCGCCGACTGGCTGGTGCAGGAGGCGGGGCTGCCCTTCCGCGAGGCCCACGCCATCACCGGGCGGATCGTGAAGCACGCCGAGGAGAGCGGCCACGATCTCAAGGACCTCCCGCTCGCCGATCTGCAGGCCCTCGAGCCGCGCATTGCGGCGCAGGTGCCGGCGCTGCTCGATCCCGCCGAGGCCATCGCGCGCCGCACCAGCGAGGGCGGCACGGCACCGCGCGAGGTCGCCCGGCAAATCGCCCGCGCCAGGCAGCGCTTTCTGTAGGGACACGCGCCGTCAAGGGCGCACGCGCCGAACGGAGGGCCGGATCGCATGATACGCAAACTCAGCCTCCTGCTGACGATCGCGGCCGCGCTCGGCCTGATCGTGGCCATGTCGAGCTGCGGTAGGAAGGGGCCGCTCGAGCCGCCGCCCGCCGAGGCGCGCGCCGAGACGCCCGCCGAGGCCCGGGCCCGGCCTGCGCCGCCCGCGGCCTGACGGACGCCTGCCGTGGACGCCTTCGCCTATCGGGACGAGAACGGCGGCCGCGTTCTGCACGCCGAGGGCGTCTCGCTGCCTGCGGTCGCCGCGCGTTTCGGCACGCCCACCTACTGCTACGCGAACGGGGTCCTGGTCTCCCGCTACCGGGCGCTCGCCGCCGCCGCACCCCACGCGCTCGTCCGCTACTCGATCAAGTCCAACGACAACCTGGCGGTGATCCGCACCTTCGCCCGCCTCGGCGCCGGTGCCGACATCATCTCGGGTGGCGAGCTGCAGCGCGCGCTCGGCGCCGGCATCGCGCCCGACCGGCTGGTGTTCGCCGGGCCCGGCAAGACGCGCGACGAGATGGACCGGGCGCTCGGCCTGGGAGTCGGGCAGTTCAACGTGGAATCGGCCGCCGAGCTCGACGCCCTCGACGCGGCCGCCCAGGCGTGCGGCACGCTGGCGCGGGTCGCGCTCCGCGTGAACCCCGACGTGGACGCCGGCACCCACGACAAGATCGCCACCGGCCGGCGCGGCGACAAGTTCGGGATCGACGACGGAGACGTGGCGGCGCTCTACGCCAGGGCGTTCGCGCTCGCGGGGATCGAGCCGGTCGGCCTCGCCGTGCATATCGGCTCGCAGCTTGCGCGCCTCGCGCCCTTCGAGGCCGCCTTCGAGCGGGTCATCGCCCTGGTGGAGGACCTGCGCGCAGCCGGCCACCCGGTCGAGCGCGTCGGACTCGGCGGCGGGCTGGGGGTGCGCTACCGGGACGAGACGCCGCCCGAGGCGCACACCTACGGCGCGCTGGTCGAGCATGTCCGCCGGCGCCTCGGCGTGACGGTGATGATCGAGCCCGGCCGCTGGCTGGTGGCGCCTGCCGGGGTCCTGCTCACCCGCGTGATCGCCGTCAAGTCCGCGGGGGTGCGGCGCTGGGCGATCGTCGACGCCGCCATGAACGACCTGATGCGCCCCGCCCTCTACGACGCCTGGCACGCCATCGAGCCGGTGGCGGAGCCAGCGCAGGGCGGCGTCACGGTGGAGACCGACATCGCCGGGCCGGTGTGCGAGAGCGCCGACGTGCTGGGGCGCGGGCGTCTTCTGCCGCCGCTCTCCGCCGGCGACCTGCTGGCGGTGCGCGACGTGGGCGCCTATGGCGCCGTCATGGCATCGACCTACAACAGCCGCCCGCTGCCCGCCGAGGTCATGGTGCGCGGCGATGCGCTGGCCTCGATCCGGCCGCGCCAGGACCACGAGACCCTGCTGGCGCGCGACCTGGTCCCGTCCTGGCTCGCTTGAGAGCCGATCCGCCGCGCCGCGCCGCGTCACTCCCCGTCGGCGGCGGCGAAGTCGACCGAGAGCCGCGCCGCGCCGGCCGGCGGGTTCGCGAGCCAGCCCTCGAAGGTCGTGGTCTCGCCGGCGGGCAGAACCCGCAACAGCGCCGCCACCCGCCAGCGCCGGAGTTCGGTGCCCGAGTCGTCCGCGAGCACCGCGCGCAGGGCGGGGAGGGTGCGGCGCTCTCCGGCGGCGTTCTCGATCGAGCCGCGCACGAGCAGGACGGTCCTGTCTTCGTCGCGCACGCGCTCCGACTCGACATCGACGACGCGCAGGCCGTCGGCGCGCGGCAGCGCGATCCAGAGGCCCACGGCGTCGTAGGCCCGCACCGTGTCGGGCCAGGTATCGACGATCGGGTTGCGCGCGAGCGCGAGCCCGGCCAGCACGATCGCGACGACCAGCCCGGCCGCAAGCCAGGCGGACCGGCGGCGCGGCGGCGCTGGCGATGCCGTCACGTCGGAAGGCCGGGGCGCGGCGACCGCTCCGGCCGACGGCAGCTCCAGCCAGACATGGCCGCAGCGCGTACAGCGCAGCTTGCGGCCGGCCACGCCGAGGGCGGCCGGATCGATCCGATAGCGCGTCGTGCAGGCGGAACAGCGTACGATCATGGGGGGACGGGCAGGCGCCCTCTCTCCGGGTCAGGGCCCGTCGCGCGGGCACCCGGACCAAGTCACCTCGCGACCCATCCTGTCAACCCCGCACGGCCCGCCGCCGCTGCGCCAGACGCGAAGCAGTCCCGCCTGCCGGCGGCGGGAGGGGCGGCCCGGCATGGGCACTAGTCCTCATCCGGCCCTCCGCCGCCGGTCGCTCCGCGTCCTGCGGGCGGTGCTCGGGACGCTGGCGATGCTCGCGCTTCTCTGGTCCGGCGGGCTCGCGTGGTTCGCGGACGCGGCCCGCACGGGGCCCGAGCGGCCCGGGCTCGCCACCGAGGCCATCGTCGTGCCGACCGGCGGCTCGGGCCGGCTGGAGGAGGGCCTGCGCCTGCTCGAAGACGGTCTCGCGCAGGCGCTCTTCGTGACCGGCGTCGGCGAGGGGGTCGAGCGCGACGAGCTGCGCGAGCGCCACGATCCCGCGCTCTGGGCCTGCTGCGTCGAGCTCGGATACGAGGCCGAGGACACGACGGCGAACGCGCGAGAGGCGGCGGCGTGGATGGCGGGCCGCGCCTTCACCAGCCTGCGCCTGGTCACGAGCGGCTACCACATGAAGCGGGCGATGATGGAGTTCCGCAGCGCCATGCCAAGTGCTACCCTCGTGGCACATCCTGTGTTTCCTGAACACGTCAAGGTCGAGCATTGGTGGCGCTATCGCGGGACCGCGGGCCTGATCGCAAGCGAGTTCACCAAGTATCTGTGGGCTCTGGCGCGCCGCACGTTCCGGTCGGGCAAACGCCGGCGCACACGCTGGGGAACACGCTCCGGTCTGCGCTCTGCACGGTCGCGTTCTACACTTGGGGGGTGATGATCGGCACCGTCATGGTGCCGATGCTGCTGTCGCCGCGCCCCCTGTTCCGCCGCTTCGTGATTGCCTGGTCGGCGGGCAACGGCGTGCTGCTGCGCCTCATCGCGGACGTCCATGTCGAGATACGCAACCGCGAGCACCGGCCCGCCGGCGCCGCGATCATCGCCTCCAAACACCAGTCGGAATGGGAGGCCCACGTCTTCCTGCACGAGCTCGACGACCCCGCCTACGTGATCAAGAAAGAGCTCTCGTTCGTCCCCGGCTACGGCTGGTTCTCCGCCAAGGTGAACATGATCTTCGTCGACCGCCGCGGCGGCGCAAAATCGCTCCGCGCCCTCATCAGGGGCGCGCAGAAGGCGGTGGCGCGGGGCCGCCCGGTCGTGATCTTCCCCGAGGGCACGCGGGTCAGGCCGGGGGAGAAGCTGCCCTACCGGCCCGGCGTCGCGGCGCTCTACGGCGCCCTCGGCGTGCCGGTGATCCCGGTCGTTCTCAACTCAGGGATGCACTGGCCCAAGGGCTCCTTCAGACGCTACCCCGGCACCATCGTCATGGAATATCTGCCGCCGATCCCGGCGGGGCTGTCCAGGCGCGCCTTCATGGAACGCCTCGAAGCGACGATGGAGGAGGCGTCGCACCGGCTCTTCGCCGAGCTCTACGGCGACGGGCCGGAAGAGCGGGAGCCGGCGCCGGCGCGGCCCAAGGCGGCATCGGGCGGCAGGTAGCGCTGCCAGTCGATAGAAACGTCGATCGCACCATATCGCGCTATATTGTACGAAAGGCGCCGCACCGGTAGAGTGTGCAGCGCAGGAAACAAAGAGCGAACGGTCGTGCACCAGGAGCAAATGGCCGACCGCGTGGAAGCGGCAGGCGCGCCATGACCGACATGCTGCCGATCTCGTCCCGAATCTGGGACATGAAGTACCGGCTGAAGGCGGCGGACGGCACGCCCGTCGACGGCACGATCGAGGACAGCTGGCGGCGGGTGGCCGGCGCGCTGGCCGCGGTCGAGGCGGAGCCTGAGCGCTGGGAGCCGGTGTTCTACCGCGCGCTCGACGGCTTCAGGTTCCTGCCGGCGGGGCGCATCCTCGCGGGCGCCGGGGCGGAGCGGCAGGTCACGCTCTTCAACTGCTTCGTGATGGGGCGGATCGGGGACGACATGTCCGCGATCTTCCAGCACCTGAAGGAAGCCGCGCTCACCATGCAGCAGGGCGGCGGCATCGGCTACGACTTCTCGACGCTCCGGCCCAAGGGGGCGCCGGTCAAGGGCGTCGGCGCGGACGCCTCGGGGCCGCTGCCCTTCATGGATGTCTGGGACGCCATGTGCCGGACGATCATGAGCGCGGGGTTCCGGCGCGGCGCGATGATGGGCTGCCTGCGCTGCGACCACCCCGACATCGAAGCGTTCATCGAGGCCAAGCGCGACCCCGGCCGGCTGCGCATGTTCAACCTCTCGGTGCTGGTGAGCGATGCCTTCATGCAGGCGGTCAAGGACAACGCGCCGTGGGAGCTCGCCTTCGAGGGCGTCGTCTACGGCACCGTGTCTGCGCGCATGTTGTGGGAGCACATCATCCGCTCGACCTACGCCTATGCCGAGCCGGGCGTGATCTTCATCGACCGCGTCAACCGGGCCAACAACCTCGCTTATTGCGAGGAGATCTTCGCCACCAACCCCTGCGGGGAGCAGCCGCTGCCGCCCTATGGCGCCTGCCTGCTGGGGTCGATCAACCTCGCGAGCCTGGTGCAGGACCCCTTCGAGGAGGACGCGGCGCTCGACCTCGCGGCACTGGAGGAGCTCACGGCCACCGCCGTCAGGATGCTCGACAATGCGATCGACTGCTCGCGCTTCCCCGTGGCGGCGCAGCGGACGGAAGCGCAGGCGAAGCGGCGCATCGGGCTCGGTGTCACCGGGCTCGCCGACGCCCTCATCATGTGCCGGGCGCGCTACGGCAGCGACGCGGCGAACGCGCTGATCGACCACTGGATGGGTGCCCTGCAACGGGCGGCGTACCTGGCTTCGGCGCAGCTTGCGGCGGAGAAGGGGGCCTTCCCGCTCTACGACCGCGAGCGCTATGCCGAGAGCGCGACGGTCCGGAAACTCGACGAAGACGTGCAGGAGGCGATCGCCGACTCGGGCGTCCGCAACGCGCTGCTCACCTCGGTGGCGCCGACGGGCACGATCTCGCTGCTGGCGGGCAACGTGTCATCGGGCATCGAGCCGGTGTTCAGCTACTCCTACACCCGCAACGTGCTCATGCCGGACGGCACGCGCCGGGCAGAGACCGTGGACGACCACGCCGCCATCCTGTTTCGCCGCCTGAAGGGCGAGGCGACCCCGCTGCCGGACTATTTCGTCGATGCCCAGTCGCTCCGCCCGGCCGATCATCTCACGGTCCAGGCGCGGGTCCAGGCCTTCGTCGACAGCTCCATCTCCAAGACCATCAACTGCCCGGAGGAGATGGCCTTCGACGATTTCAAGGACGTCTACATGCGGGCCTTCGATCTCGGCTGCAAGGGATGCACCACCTACCGGCCCAACCCGGTGACGGGCGCGGTGCTGGAGGGCGCATCCGTCGCTGCGCCCGCAGGCGACGCCGGGCCGGCCGCGTCGGCGGCCGCGACCCTGCCGGCCGTGCGGCAGAGCGAACTCCCGCTGGAGCCGCCGCCGGCACGGCCGCGCGATGCCTACGAGGCCGGCGCGGTCATCCACATGACCCGGCCGCTCGAGCGGCCCGAGGCGCTGCACGGCAGCACCTACAAGATCCGCTGGCCGGAGCACGACCATGCCATCTACATCACCATCAACGACATCGTCCGCGACGGGCGGCGGCAGCCCTTCGAGATCTTCATCAACTCCAAGAACACCGAGCACTATGCCTGGACGGTCGCGCTGACGCGGATGATCAGCGCCGTGTTCCGCCGGGGCGGCGACGTGTCGTTCATCGTGGAGGAACTCAAGGCCGTCTTCGACCCGAGGGGCGGCCAATGGGTGGGCGGCCACTATGTGCCCTCGATCCTCGCCGCGATCGGCGGCGTGATCGAGCAGCATCTGGTCAGCATCGGCGCGCTCGCGCCGCCGGAACCTGTGCGCCTGGACGCGCCCGCGGCCGATGGCGACGGCACGCCGGGGCGCGTGCCCCGCCTCTGCACGCGCTGCGGGCAGCCCGGCCTGCTGCATCGCGAAGGCTGCGACCTCTGCCCCGCCTGCGGCTACTCGAAATGCGCGTGAGCGGCGCGGGCGGGCGCGCGCTTGAACCTGCGGCATACCCTGATACCGTTCGCCCGTGACCTTTTCGTGAGAGGACGGATGCGGCTCATCCGCCTGGCCGCCTATGGCGCGTGCGCGATCGCAATCGCTGCGGCGGGGTATACCGGCTACTGGTTCATCGCCGCAGGCGAGATCGGCGACCGGATCGACGCCTGGGCCGAGAGGCAGCGGGCGCGGGGGCTCGAGATCGAGACCGGGGGGACGGACGTGGCCGGCTTCCCCACCCGCTTCGAGGTCACCCTGCGCACGCCGCGCGTGCACGATGCGCGGAACGGGTGGCGCTGGGAGGCCGATGCGCTTCGGGCCGAGGCCTCCGCCTGGGACTTCAGCGAGATCATGGTCTTCCCCGACCGCCGCAACGCCCTGCAGCGTCTCCAGGGCGGCGAATGGCGCGCCATCGATGCGCGGATCGACGACGGGCGCATCGTCCTCAGGCTGGACGAGGAGCGGCGCGTCGGCGATATCGCGCTCGACCTGCACGGGCTCGAGATCGAGGGGCTGTGGCCGCAGGGGCCTGCCAGCGTCGGCAGCCTGAAGGCGAAGGGCGTGGCCTTCGACGACGCGGGCAGCGACGACGAGACCCTGACGATGACGCTGGCGCTGCGCGATGTCGTGCTCCCGAGCGGTCTCGGCCAGGAGCTCGGCGAGACCCTCGCCTTCCTCGATATCGACGCGAGCGTGGTCGGGCCGATCCCGAGCGGGCGGGGGACGAGCGAGGCGGTCGCCGCCTGGCGCGACGCCGGCGGCACGCTGGAGCTCACCGATTTCCGCGTCCGCTGGGGGCCGCTCGGGATCGAATCGAGCGGCACCATTGCGCTCGACGGGGCGATGCGCCCGATCGCCGCGCTGACCGCCGACATCATCGGCTATGGCGATGTCATCGACGCACTCATCATGAGCAACATGATTCCCCTCGGCGACGCCTTCATCGCCAAGGTCGCGTTCAACATGCTGGCGGAGAAGCCCGAGGACGGCGGTCCCCCGGTTCTGCGCGCGGTGCCGGTCACGGCGCAGGACGGCACCTTGTTCGTCGGTCCCGTCAAGGTCGCGGCGCTGCCGCCCCTCCCCCTGGATTAGGGCGCGGGCTTGGTCAGGGCTTCGCCAGGACTCCGCCGTCGACGACCAGCTCCGTCCCGGTGACGAACGACGCCGAGTCGGAGAGCAGGAAGAGGGCGGCGTCCGCCATGTCCCGGGGCGTGCCGACGCGCCCCAGCGGCACCGCCGCCGCCGTCGCCCGCTTGAGCGCAGGCGTGTCCAGCCAGCGCTGCTGCATGGGCGTCTGGGTCGGGCCCGGCAGGATGGTGTTTGAGCGGATGCCGTCGGCCGCGAACTGGATGGCGATCGATTTCGACATCGCGATCAGGCCGGCCTTCGACGCCTGATAGGCGTCCTGGGGCGCATTGTCGCCGCGCACGCACTGGATGGTGGAGATGTGCACCATTGTGCCGCCGCCCGAGCGCTTCATCAACGGGACGGCGTGACGGGCGGCGATCGCCGCGCCCTTGAGGTTGATCGCGAGCACGTCGTCCCAGACGTCGAGATCCATGTCGACCAGGGAGCGGTCGCGGCCGAGCAGGAGGACGCCGGCGGCGTTCACCAGGCAGTCGAGTCGGCCCGCGTCCTCGCAGCTCGCGGCCATCGCCTGGGCGACGGCCTCCTCCGAGCGGAGGTCGGCCTGCACATAGCGGGCGCCGGCCGGGAGGTCCTCCGGCGCGGGCTTCACGTCGAAGAGCGTCGCCTGCGCGCCGGCTGCGATCAGGTCGCGTGCGATCTGCAGGCCCATGCCGCCGCCGGCGCCGGTCACGAAGGCGTTGCGGCCGCTGAAATCGTGGTGCGTCCGGGTCATCGCTCCCTCCCATGTTCGGTCCACGCTTTAGCCGTATTGCGAACGCGCCCGCAAGCTGTCACTCACGCCGGCGCCATGGCACCCTTGCCGGCGCCGCCGCCGGGGTGAGGGGGCGAACGACCCGGCGGAGGACCGTTGGCGAGCATCGTGGATATGGTGGGCAGTATCGACCGCAGGCTGAGCGTCGCGCCGATGATGGCGCGGACCGACCGGCATTGCCGCTACTTCCTGCGGCAGATGAGCGCCCGCACGCTCCTCTACAGCGAGATGATCACGGCGGATGCGGTGCTGCACGGCGACCGGGCGCGGCTGCTGGCGTTCGACCCTGCGGAGCATCCGGTCGGCCTCCAGCTCGGCGGTTCCGAGCCGGACGCACTGGCCCGTGCGGCGCAGATCGGCCAGGCCTTCGGCTATGACGAGATCAATCTCAACATCGGCTGCCCGAGCCCGCGCGTCCGCGACGGCCGCTTCGGGGCGGCCCTCATGGAGACGCCCGATCTGGTGGCGGACTGCGCCCGGGCGATGATCCGGGCGGTCGATATTCCCGTCACCGTCAAGTGCCGCATCGGTGTCGCGCGGAACGCGCGCGGAGCGCACGATGCGCGGGACGCGCGCGGAGCGCACGATGACGGACGGGGGGATTACGAGGATCTCAGGGCCTTCGTCGAGACGGTGGCCGCAGCCGGCGTGCGCAGCTTCGCCGTGCACGCACGGATCGCCGTGCTGGAGGGCCTGAGCCCGGCCGAGAACCGGGAGGTGCCGCCGCTCCGCTACGACGCGGTCTACCGCCTCAAGCAGGCGCTGCCGGAACTGGAGGTGGTCATCAATGGCGGCGTCGGCGGCCTCGGCGAGGCGGTGGCCCACCTCGAGCGGGTCGACGGCGCCATGATCGGGCGCGCGGCCTACGTCGATCCCGCCATGCTGCGTGACGCCGACGGCCGCATCCTGGGCGCGCCGGCGCGTCCTCTCCCGAGCCGGCACGACATCGCCCGCGCCATGCTGCCCTATGTGCGGCGGATGACGGCGGACGGCGTGCCGGTCCATCGCATCGCCCGGCACATGCTGGGGCTCTTCGCGGGCATGCCCGGCGGGCGCGTCTGGCGCCGCGCTCTGGGCGGGGAGGGCCACCGCCCCGGCGCGGGCGCCGAAGTCATCGAGGAGGCGCTGGCACTGGTGCCGGAGCCGGAGCGCGTGCCGCCGCAGGACGCCCGGCGGGGGGCCGCGGGAGACGCCCTGCCGGTCACCCGACTCTGATTCGCTCCCGGCCCCATGACCGCCTAATCTGCGGCGTTCACGGGAGGCTTGCGCGGCGAGCGTGACGGGATCGGCGAACGGAACGAAGGAAACGGATGTGGCGGATCGGCCCGTGAGAGGAGAGGGAAGCGAGTCCTCGCCTGACGATCGGGCGGCAGAGGCAGGATCGGACGCCCAGGAGGCCGGCGACCTGCGGATGTCGCGCGCGCAGATGCTCGACCTCGGGCAGAAGGCGCTGGAGCTCGTGGTGGAGCGGATGGAGAGCCTGCCCGGAGAAATGCCTGGGAGGGCGAGTTCCGGCAGGTTCTCGAAGACCAGCTGCTGGAGGATGCGCCCGAGGACGGCAGGCCTGCCGCCGAGGTGATCGAGAGGGCCGCCCGCGACATCCTTCCGCTCACGGCGCGCAACGATCACCCCCGCTTCTTCGGCTTCATTCCGTCATCGCCCACCTGGCCGGGCGTGGTGGCGGACTTCATGGCCGCCGGCTACCACATCAACCAATGCACCTGGCTGGTCGCGAGCGGCCCGAGCAGCTGGAGCTGGTCGTCATCGCCTGGTTCCGGCGCTGGCTCGGCTATCCGGAGGGGGCGGGCGGGCTCTTCACCAGCGGCGGCTCGGCAGCCAGCGTCGATGCCTTCGTCGCGGCGCGCGAGGCGGCAGGGCACCCGGAACGCGCCGCCCTGTACATGAGCGACCAGAGCCACAGCGCGCTCTCGCGCGCGGCGGGGCCGAAGGACTCGGCGCTCTGCTCCTGCGGAGCGGAGTCCCCCGGAATGTCGACGCGTAGCCCGGCGCCGTAGGCCCGCGCTCGAATGGCGCCCTCGCGCACCCGCCGGGACAGCACCCGCTGGGACATCGTGGCCCTTGCGCTCACGGCCGGCTATGTCGTGGGCATGCAGGTCGGCAAGGTGCCGCCAGCGCTGCCGATGCTGCAGGCCGAGCTCGACCTGCCGCGCGTCATTGCCGGGCTGATCGCGTCGTCGTTCTACGGCGTCGGCGCCGTGTTCGGCGTCGCGGGCGGGCTGCTCATCGACCGCTTGGGCATCAGGCGGATGGTCCTCGCAGGGGCCGCGGCGATGGCGCTCGCGAGCCTTGCCGGCGGGCTCGCCGGGAGCGGGACGGTGCTGCTGGCGACCCGCATCGTCGAGGGCTTCGGCTTCGTCACGCTCACGGTCGCGGCGCCCAAGTTGATCGCCGCCGGGACGCGCACCGAGGTGCGCCGCTTCGCCCTCGGCGCCTGGGGCACCTACATGCCGGTCGGCATGGCACTCTCGCTGGTGATCGCGACGGCGGTGCTGGACACGATCGGCTGGCGCGGCCTCTGGTTCCTGAATGCCGGGCTCATTCTGCTCTACTCGCTCGCCTTCGGTTGGTGGACGGCGCCGCGGCGCTGGCGTCCAATGACGGTCGTCGGCGCAGCCGCCGACGGCTCGGGCGGGCGAGCGACGCGGCCGCGGCCGGGGCCCTGGAAGTTCGGCGCGGGCGCGCGTGCGACGCTGTCGCGGCCGGGGCCCTGGCTGTTCGGTGCGTGCTTCGTGCTGTTCTCGATCCAGTGGCTGGCGCTGATGACGTGGCTACCCACTTTTCTGATCGAGACCCAGGACCGCTCGCTCGCCGGCGCCGCGCTATTCACCGCGCTCATCGTCTCCGTCACCGCGCTGGGCGTCGTCGCCGGCGCGTCGCTCATGCGTCGCGGTGCAGCGCGCTGGCTGCTGATCGGCACCGCCTATGTGGCGATGGGCGTGTGCGCGGCGGCGCTCTTCGCGCCCGTCACACCCGACGCCGCCAAAATCCCGCTTGCGCTCTGCTTCACCCTGCTCGGCGGCCTGCTGCCCGCCGCCTGCTTCGAAGGCGGCGCCGCGCATGCGCCCAGTAAGGAACAGGTCGCCATGGCGAGCGACTTCGTGGCGCAGGGAGCCGCGATCGGCAGCGTTCTCGGCCCGCCACTGCTGGCCGCAGTGACGGACGCTGTCGGCGAGTGGTCTTCGGCGTGGTGGACCAGGCTGGTCCGCCCCGGCCTCGGTCTGGCGGCGGCAGGCGCCGTGCGGCGGGCGGACACGCGCCTCGCGCAGGCGGCGGCGACGGCGTGACGGCCGCAGCTTTGCCGGCGGCGTCCGCTGAAGGAAGAGGTGCCGCTATCGTCGACGCCCAGGCGGACACGGCCAAAGCGTCCACCGCACGATCGCCCGGCCTCTGCGGGAATCTCCTTTCATCGGCCCGCCCGCCCGCTAAGATGGCGCGGCCGCGGCTGCAGCGGCCCAAGAAACCCACAAACGCGGGAACAGGGGGCGATGGCGAGAATCGGCGTCGATGTCGGGGGCACGTTCACCGACCTGATCCTGGAAAGCGGCGGCAGCGCTGCCGGCGCCGCCGGCGGCGGCGGACGGGTCTTCGTGCACAAGGTGCCGAGCACGCCGGAGGACCAGTCGCGCGGGGTCATTCGCGGCGTGCTCGAAATCTGCGCCGAGGCCGGAGTAGCACCGGGCGACATCAAGCAGATCGTGCACGGCACGACGATCGCGACCAACACCGTGATCGAGTATTCCGGCGCCGAGGTGGGGATGCTCACCACACGGGGCTTTCGCGACATCCTGCACATGGCGCGGCACAAGCGGCCCCACAATTTCTCGGTGCAGTTCGACGTGCCCTGGCAGTCGCGCCCGCTGGTCAAGCGCCGCAACCGCATCCCCGTCACCGAGCGCATCCTGCCGCCCGACGGCGGCGTCCAGACCGCGCTCGACGAGGACGAGGTGCGCGCCGCCGCCGAGCTGCTCAGGGCGCGCGAGGTGGATGCGGTCATCGTCTGCTTCCTCTTCGCCTTCCTCAACGACGCGCACGAGCGGCGCGCCAAGGAGATCGTGCAGGAGGCGATGCCGGCGGCCTACGTCAGCTGCTCCTCCGAAGTGGTCGATGTGATCCGGGAATATGAGCGCTTCTCGACGGCGGCGATGAACGCCTTCATCGGCCCGCGCACCTCCTACTATCTTAACAATCTGGCGACGGCGCTGAAGGAGAACGGGGTCGATGCCCAGCTCCGCGTGATGCAGTCGAACGGCGGCGTGACGACGCTCGCCGGTGCCGCCGAGCGCCCGGTGACGATTCTCATGTCCGGGCCCGCCGGCGGCGTCATCGGCGGCCAGTGGGCCGGCGACATGTCCCGCGTACGCAACCTGATCACGGTCGATATCGGCGGCACGTCGGCCGACATCAGCGTGGTGCCGGACGGCGAGGTCCGCATCATGAACCCGCGCGACACGCAGGTCGGCGGCTATCCCATCCTGGCGCCGATGATCGATCTCGCGACCATCGGCGCCGGCGGCGGCTCGATCGCCTATGTCGATGCGGGCGGGGCCTTTCGCGTGGGTCCGCGTTCCGCCGGCGCGGAGCCGGGGCCGGCCTGCTACGGCCGCGGCGGCACCGAGTCGACCGTGACCGACGCCCAGGTGGTGCTGGGCCGGCTCGACCCGGAGCAGTTCCTCGGCGGCGGCCTCGAGATCGACCCGGCGCGCTCCCGCAAGGCGCTCGAGGACAATCTCTGCGGCCCGCTCGCCATGTCGCTGGAGGAGGCGGCGCTCGGCGTGATCCGCGTCATCAACTCCAACATGTCGCTCGCGATCCGCGCCAACTCCGTGGCCAAGGGCGTCGATCCGCGCGACTACGCCCTGGTCGCCTTCGGCGGCGCCGGCCCGCTGCACGGCGTGGCGCTGGCGCGCTCGGTCTTCGCGCGCGAGGTGATCGTGCCGCCGGCGCCGGGGATCAACGCCGCGACCGGGCTGCTGGCTACCGACATGCGCTACGAGTTCACCCGTTCGGTGCTCTGCGTCCTTACCCAGGCCGGCCAGGACGAGATTGACGGCCTGAACGCGCAGACCGATGTCCTGGTCCGGCGCGCGCGCGAGGCGCTGGCCGCGGACGGGGTCGCGCCCGAGCGCCAGCGCATCGTCAAGATCGCCGAATGCCGCTATCAGGGGCAGGGCTTCGAGCTGCGCGGCACCATGCCGGACGGCCCCCTCACCACAGAGAACCGCACGTCACTGCTCGCGAGCTTCCACGAGCGGCACCGCCAGGATTACGGCCACGCCTTCGAGGACCAGGAGGTCGAGGTCATCACCCTGCGAGTCGTCGCCTCGGCCGGGATCGGCGCGCTGAGCTGGCCCGAAGCGGCGGCCGGTGAAGGCCGCAACCCTGAGGATGCGCTGCTCTACCGCCGCGCCACCACCTTCGACGACGGCCGCACCCACGAGACGCCGCGCTTCGAGCGCAGCCGGCTCAGGGCCGGCCAGCAGATCGACGGCCCGGCCATCGTCATCCAGACCGATTCGACCACGCTCGTGCCGCCCGGCCACGCGGCGACGGTCGCGCAATCGGGCAACCTTCACGTCAGGGAGGTCGCGGAGCCATGACCCGCGCTCGGACCGAGATCGACCCCATCACGCTGCAGGTGATCGGCGGCGCGCTGCACACGATCGCGAAGGAGATGGGGCATGTGCTCTACCGCATGTCCTATTCGTCGATCATCCGGGAATCGGAGGATCTCGGCGCCGGACTCTTCGATCGCGACTTCAACACGCTCTGCGAATCGGATTCGACGCCGATGCACATCGGCTCCATCCCGGCGTATCTGAGGGGGATCGACGAGACCCTGCACGACCCCTGGCAGCCCGGCGACATCGTGATCCACAACCACCCCTATTACGGGGCCAGCCATTCGCCGGACATCGCCGCCGTCGCGCCGGTCTTCTACCGGGGCGAACTCGTCGGCTTCTCGGCCAACACCGCGCACCATGTCGATATCGGCGCGGCCACGCCCGGCCTCATCATCGACGTGCCCGATGTCTTCGCCGAGGGCATGCTGTTCAAGGGCGTGAAGCTCTACGAGGGCGGCACGCGCAACCGTGCACTCTGGCAGTTCATCGAGACCAACACGCGGGTGCCGAGCCAGGTGTTGGGCGATATCGAGGCGCAGGTCGCCTCCGCCGAGCTCGGCGTCAAGCGCTTCGTCGAGCTGCTGGACCAGCACGGCAAGGAGGTGGTGTTCGCGGCGACCGAGCAGCTCATGGACTATTCCGAGCACATGCTGCGCCGCCAGATCGCGGCGATCCCCGACGGCGAGTACCGGGCCGAGGGCTTCCTGGACGATGACGGGCGCACCCGCAACACGCCGCTCCCGGTCAAGGTCGCGGTGCGCATCGAGGGCGATTCGGTCGAGGTCGATCTCACCGGCTCGTCGCCGCAGGTGCCGACCGCCTTCAACGTGCCCTTCGAGGGCTCGACCAAGGTCGCCTGCTACTTCGCCTTCCGCGCGCTCCTGCTCGACAGCGCGACGATCAGCGAGCATGTGCCGCAGAACGAGGGCTCTTTCCGCCCCATCAAGGTCACCGCGCCCAAGGGCACGATCTTCAATCCCGAATATCCGGCCGCGGCGGAGGCGCGCTTCAACCAGATCCAGCGCGTAGTCGATTGCATCGCCAAGGCGCTCGCGCCGGTGATTCCGGAGAAGGTGACCGCGGGCTCGTCGGCGGATGTCTCGGCCATCGCCTATTCGGGCGTCAGACCCGACGGCCAGTACTGGGTCTTCATCGAGGTCAACGAGGGGGCTTGCGGCGGGCGGCCCCATTCCGACGGGCCGGACACGATCGAGGAACTGATGCGCAACACGCGCAACAACCCGATCGAGGATCTCGGCATGCACCTGCCGCTGCTCTGCGACCGCTACGAGTTGCGCGACGACGTGATGCCCGGCGCCGGCCGCCACCGCGGCGGCATCGGCGTCATCAAGGTGCAGCGCTACCTGACGCCCGGCTTCCTCACCCACGAGGCGGACCGCCACGACGACCCGCCCTGGGGCTTTCGCGGCGGCACCGCCGGCCGCGGCGGCCGGCTCATCAAGTACAACATCGCCGACCCCGGCCGGGTCGAGGACCTGCCGGCCAAGATCCACGGGCTGCGCAACCAGACCGGCGACTGCATCGGCTTTCTCGGCCCCTGCGGCGGCGGTTACGGGGATCCGCTGGAACGGCCGGCGGAACAGGTCCGCGAAGACGTGCTCGACGATTTCTGCACCCGCGCGCACGCCTTGGAGGCTTACGGCGTCGTTCTCACTGAGACACTGGAGCTCGACACCGCCGCCACCGCGGCGCGCCGCGCGGAGATGGCGGCACGGGCGGCTTGAGAGCGGACGCGGACGCGGGTGGGCTAGTGTCGTGTCCCGGAACTCATGACGAACAATACCAGCGTTCCCTTCACGTCATGGCCGGGCTTGTCCCGGCCATCCACGAGGGCTCCCCGGTTGCGTCCTGCGCGACGAGATGCCCAGAACAAGTCCGGGCATGACGATGAGAGGAAAACGCTATTGGTGCGCATTTCCGGGACACTTCACTAGAGTCGGAAGCGGTCGCCGAGATAGACGCGCCGGACCTCGTCGTGCGAGACGATATCGGCGGGCGCGCCCTCCATCAGCATGGCGCCCTCGTTGATGATGCAGGCGCGGTCGACGATGTCGAGCGCCTCCCTCACATTGTGATCCGTGAGCAGCACGCCGATGCCGCGGTCCTTGAGGTGGGAGACGAGATCGCGGATCTCGGCCACCGCGATGGGGTCGATGCCTGAGAGCGGCTCGTCGAGCAGCATGAAGCGCGGTTTCGAGGCGAGCGCACGGGCGATCTCCACGCGCCGGCGCTCGCCGCCCGAGAGCGCGAGCGAGGGTGTGCGGCGCAGATGGGTGATCGAGAACTCCGCCAGCAACTCGTCCAGCACGAGCTCGCGCTCGTCGCGCGCCGGCACCGACACTTCGAGCACCGCACGGATGTTGTTCTCCACCGTGAGCCCGCGAAAGATCGAGGCCTCCTGCGGCAGATAGCCGAGGCCGAGGCGGGCGCGGCGGTACATCGGCAGCCCGGTGATGTCGTGCCCGTCGAGGTAGACGCGGCCATAGTCCGCCGCCATCAACCCGGTCATCAGGTAGAAGCAGGTCGTCTTGCCGGCGCCGTTGGGGCCGAGCAGCCCGACCGCCTCGCCGCGCTGGACGGAGAGGCTCAAGCCCCGCAGGACCGGCCGCTTCTTGAAGCTCTTGCCGAGATTCTCGGCGCGCAGGCCCGGATTGCCGGCGAGGACGACGGGCGTCGCCGGGCTTCCCTCGACCCCGGCGGTCGCAGGCGATTTCATGCCGGTTTCACCGCGCCTGCGCCCACGCGCTATTCATCCTCGTCCTCGGGCACGAAGAGGCCGGTCACGCGCTCGCTGCCCCCGCCGACGACCCGGCTCACGCCGGATGCCAGGTCCATCGTCAGCGTCTCGCCCGCGATGACGTTGTTGCCCTGGTTCAGGACCACATCGCCGCTCAGGTCGATGCGCGCGCCTTCCATGTCGTAGACGCCGCGCTGCCCCCGTGCCGTCTCCTGCGGCGACGAAACGACAACATTGCCCTCGGCCTCGATGCGCGAGACGCTCAGATTGCCCTCCCCCTCCTGCACCTCGCGGTAGTGCACGGTGAGCATGTCAGCGCTCAGCACCATGTCGCCCTGAACGGCGTTGACGCTGCCTTGGAAGACGGCGACGTTTTCCGACTGGCGCACTTCCAGCGTATCGGCGCTGATCTCGATTGCCTGGCTCGCCCCGCCGCCTTCGCGCCCCTCGTCCTGGGCCGCGCCCGCGCCGGCCATCAGGGTCAGTGCAACGAACGCCGGGGCGAGCGGCAGCGCCCGCCACGGTCGCCGCGCCCGGCGGCGCCGTCTAACCCCGGACCCCATCGCTCCGTCTCCCCGCGTCGCCATCGGTTCCGCCGACGGCCTGCGGGAACACGGTCATCCGCACCCGGCCGCCGAACATCATGATCTGCCCCCGGTCCTTGAGCGTGAAGTTGCCGGCGTCCAGGAGACCGTGCGGCCCCTTGCCGCTCACCGGCTCGTCGCCCGTGGCGATCCCCGCCGGCAGGTCGATGCGGGCGCTGGCGGTGTGGAACTCGTGACCCGCGTCGGAGCGCACCGTGACATCGCCCTCGAGGTCGAGACGCTCGGCCCCGCGATCGTACACGCCTTCGCGCGCCGTCATCGCCAGCCTTCCGTTGCGCGCCCGGTCCGCAAAGATGTCGGCCCCGATTCCGCTGATAAGCACGATCGGCGAGTGGCTGTCGGACTGGAACGCCTCCTCTCCCCTGATGACGAAAGGCCGGTTCTTCGCGTCCGTCCCCTGATAGCTGGCCTTGATCATCGTCAATCTGCCGTCGATCCCGGTATCTTCGCTCAAGGCGATACGGAAGCCCTCCTGCCCGTCGCCGAAGAGCGGCCAGGCCACGACGAGGCCGAGCAGAACCGCCGCCATCGCCGGCAGCAGATAGCGCATGAGACCGACGAAACCGCTGTAGCGACCGGGGGCGCCGCTGCTGCCGGCACCGGCCCGGTAATGCCGGAGCCGGCCTGCCGCCCCAGCGCCGCCAGGCGCTCTCCCCGCCCCGGCGCTCATGCCAGCCCCGCCCGCAGGCAGTCGTGAATGTGCACGACGCCGACCGGCCGCTTCTCTTCGACCACGAAGAGGCTGGTGATCTTGCGCCGGTTCATCACATGCACGGCTTCCGCGCCCAGCGCGCCCGCGTGGATCGTCACCGGACGGCGCGTCATGATCTCGGACACCGGCCGTTGCAACAGGTGCGCGTCCATGTGGCGCCTGAGGTCGCCGTCGGTCACGATCCCGGTCAGCGCACCGCGCGCGTCGACCGCGCCGACGCAGCCGAGGCGCTTCTCCGTCATCGCGATCAGGGCTTCCGCCATCGCCGCATCGGCAGGAACCAGCGGCAGGGCGTCGCCGCTGTGCATGATGTCGGCGACCCGCACCAGCCGCCGGCCGAGCTTGCCGCCGGGATGGTAGAGCTTGAAGTCCTCGGCCGTGAGGCCCTTGCGTTCCAGCAGGGCGACCGCGAGCGCGTCGCCGAGCGCCAGCATCATGATGGTGGATGTCGTGGGCGCCAATCCGAGCGTGCCCGCTTCCGGCTCGTCGGGCAGCACGAGCGCGACGCTGGCCGCATCGGCAAGCGTGCTGGGCGCCCGGCCGACGATGGCGACGAGCGGGATGCGGAAGCGCTTGGCGTAGGTGACGAGATCGGCAAGCTCCGGCGTCTCGCCCGAGTTCGACAGCATCACCAGGGTGTCGCTGCCGGCGATCATGCCGAGATCGCCGTGGCTCGCCTCGGCCGGGTGAACGAAGAGCGCCGGCGCCCCGGTCGAGGCGAAGGTCGCCGCGATCTTGTTCGCGATGTGGCCGCTCTTGCCCATGCCGGACAGCACGATCCGGCCCCGGGTCGCGGCGAGCAGCGCGGTCGCATCGGCGAAGCGGCCGGTCAACGCCTCGGCCAGCCGCGCGAGCGCACGCGATTCCTGGCTCACCACCCGGCGGGCGGCGGCCAGATCGTCATGCTCGATCACGCCGAGCGCGGCGGTTGCGGCAGAGCGGCCCACCGATCCAGACATTCCGTTTGCAATGTGGCAAGAATGGGGCCACACGCGTCGTCAGTCAATGGATTGTCTTGGTCTTGGCGTATATGACGCGGATAGACCACCATATTTGGTATGCGGAGCCGGCATGGCCCGATCCACGACGCGCACACCGGGCCGCGCACGGTCAGGGTTCCCGGCAGGGCTCCCAGTGGATTCCTTGACCCGGCGGCGGGTAGGCCTATCCTGCGCCGGTCGAGGGCCGGGGACGAGCGATCATGGAAAGCGTTGAGGCGATCGGCGCGGCGGCGCCCCCTGGGCCGGCACCCGCGCTCAGGCACGACTGGTCGGCGGCGGAGGTAGAGGCGCTGCTGGCGCTGCCCTTCGCCGAGCTGATGTTTCGCGCTCAAGTCCTGCACCGCCGCCACTTCGACGCCAACCAGGTGCAGATGTCGACGCTGCTCAGCATCAAGACCGGCGGCTGCCCGGAGGACTGCGCCTATTGCCCGCAGAGCGCCCGTTACGATACCGGGCTCGCGGCCGAGAAGCTGATGTCCCTCGACGACGTGCTGGCCGAGGCCCGTCGCGCGCGCGCCGCCGGCGCCACCCGCTATTGCATGGGCGCCGCCTGGCGCAGCCCGAAGGACCGCGATCTCGATGCGGTCGCCGACATGGTCGCCGGCGTCAAGGCGCTCGGCATGGAGACCTGCGTCACGCTGGGCATGTTGAGCGCGCCCCAGGCGGCGCGGCTCGCCGATGCCGGCCTCGACTTCTACAACCACAATCTCGACACCTCGGAATCGTTCTACGGCGAGATCATCACCACCCGGACCTACCGGGACCGGCTCGACACCCTGGGCCATGTCCGGGACGCCGGCATCCGGGTCTGCTGCGGCGGCATCGTCGGCATGGGCGAATCGAAGCGCGACCGCGCGGACATGATCGCCACGCTCGCGAGCCTGCCGAGCCACCCGGAGAGCGTGCCGATCAACATGCTGGTGCAGGTCGAGGGCACACCGCTCGCAGGCCAGGACGACCTCGATCCCTTCGAGTTCGTGCGCACGGTGGCGGCGGCGCGGATCGCCATGCCGCGCTCGGTGGTGCGGCTCTCCGCCGGGCGCGAGCGCATGTCGGACGAGATGCAGGCGCTGGCCTTTCTCGCCGGCGCCAACTCGGTCTTCGTCGGGCCCGAGCTGCTGACGACGCCCAACCCCGCCCGCGAGCGCGACGCCGCGCTCTTCGCCCGCCTCGGCATCGCGCCGATGCCGGCCTGAGCCCCGCGCGGCGCCCGCAGCGTCCGTCGTGGCGCGCCGCACAGCCGCCGGAGAGCCCCCAGCCCCGGCACCCGCCTGGCTCGCCGGGGGCTATCGCCACGTCTGGCTGCCCTATACCCAGATGGCGACGGCGCCGCCGCCGCTGCCGGTGGCCGCGACCGAGGGCACACGCATCGTCCTCGCCGACGGCCGCGCGCTGGTCGACGGCATCGCGTCGTGGTGGACCGCCTGCCACGGCTACAACCACCCCCGCATCCGCACTGCCGTCGCCGATCAGCTCGACCGCATGCCCCACGTGATGTTCGGCGGGCTCGCGAACGAGCCCGCGCTCAGGCTGGCGCGCCGGCTCGCGGGCCTGCTGCCCGATCCGCTCAACCGCGTGTTCTTCTCCGAGTCCGGCTCGGTCGCCGTCGAGATCGCGCTCAAGATGGCGCTGCAATACTGGCTCAACCAAGCCGCGCCGGGACGCCACCGCTTCGTGAGCTTCCGGGGCGCCTATCACGGCGACACCTTCGCCGCCATGTCGGTGTGCGACCCCGAGGAGGGCATGCACAGCCTGTTCGCCGGCGCGCTGCCGGAGCAGCATGTCGTGCCGCTGCCCGAGGACGAGGCCGGCATCGCCACCTTCGACGCCTTCCTCGCGCGCGACGGCGGCGACGCGGCGGCGGTGATCGTCGAGCCGCTGGTCCAGGGGGCGGGGGGGATGCGCTTCCATGCGCCGGAGACGCTGCGCGCAGTGCGCGCGGCCTGCGATCGGCACGGGCTGCTGCTGATCGCCGACGAGATCATGACCGGCTTCGGCCGCACCGGCACGCTCTTCGCCTGCGAGCAGGCAGGCGTGGTGCCCGACATCGTCACCCTCTCCAAGGCGCTCACCGGCGGCACCATGGCGCTGGCGGCGACGGTAGCCAGCGATCGGGTGTTCGAGGCCTTCCTCTCGGACGACGCCGACGCTGCCCTCATGCACGGGCCGACCTTCATGGCCAATCCGCTCGCCTGCGCCGCCGCCAACGCCTCCCTCGACCTGTTCGAGCAGGAGCCCCGCCTCGCCCAGGCGCGCGCCATCGAGCGCCATCTCGCCGAAGCGCTCGCACCGGCGCGGGCGCTGCCGGGGGTGGTCGATGTCCGTGTCATGGGTGCGATCGGCGTGATCCAGCTCGACGACATGAGCCGCATCGACTGGCTCAAGGCGCGCTTCGTCGAGGCCGGAGTCTGGGTCCGCCCCTTCTCCGACATCGTCTACGTGACGCCGGCGCTCACCATCGACGAGGGCGATCTCGCCACGCTCACGGACGCGCTCGTCGGCGTCGTGACCGCGTGGTCGCGGGAGCGTTAGGGAGCAGGGTCAACGCCAGCGCGCAGGGCTCAACGTCATCGCCATTCTACCACGTTGCCCCTTTGAAGTTGGCGCCGTCGGTGACCGCACCATCCAGGTTCGCACCCTCAAGGTTCGCACCCCGAAAGTCGGCGTCCCGAAGGTCAGCGTCGATCAGCTTGGCGCCCTCAAGGTTAGCTCCTCGAAAATCCGCGCGGGTCAAGTTGGAAGCGATGAATATTGCGTCCTTGAGGTAGGCCCCACGAAAATCTGCGCAGGTTAGGTTCGAATCCGTAAAGTTTGCGCCGCGGAGGTTTGCGTCAACATATTTGCAACGTTCCAGATGGCGACTCACGAAGACTTTGGACACATCTCCACATCGAGAAATATCCAATATCCGTCGAATTAATTCAGCATTATCGGAAGAAGAGATGCTTGCGTTCTTACTCGGAGCAACATTGGGACACTCATCGGGCCAGGCGATACCGCAGTAGCCCAGAATCGCCGTCGCAACGAGTAGTGGAAACAGCCTCCTCAACAAGTCAGTCCTCCCTTGCTACGGGCCGAATGTAAGAAGGGTTCCCGACTCTTGCACCGCCTCATCCGAACACCAGTTCGGGCAGCCAAGTGGTGAGCTCCGGGAAGAGTCCGAGCATGGCGAGGGCAACCAGCTGGATCAGCACGAACGGGATGACGCCCCGGTAGATGTCGCCGGTGCGGACCGAGCGCGGGGCCACGCCGCGCAGATAGAAGAGCGCGAAACCGAAGGGGGGCGTCAGGAACGAGGTCTGGAGGTTGACCGCCATCATGATGCCGAGCCAGATCGGGTTGATGTCCATCCTGAGCAGCACCGGCGCGATGATCGGCACCACCACGAAGGTGATCTCGATGAAGTCGAGGAAGAAGCCGAGCGCGAACATGATCAGCATGACCACGAACATCGCGCCGACGACGCCCCCCGGCACGTTGGAGAGCGCCTCGTGCACCATGTCGTCGCCGCCGAGGCCGCGGAAGACCAGCGAGAAGAGGGCGGCGCCGATCAGGATGACGAAGACCATGGCGCTGATCTGCATGGTCGAGCGCATGACCGGCGCGAGGATGCCCGCGCGCCAGACCCGCCAGAGGCTCGTGCCCACGCCGTAGATCAGGAGCGTGCAGCAGACGAAGGCGGCGACGACCGGCGCGCCGATGCCGCTCCGCGCGAAGACGAGATCGAACTGGTTGGCGAGGATCAACATCACGATCAGCGCGCCGCCCGCGGCATAGAGGGGCGCGCCGCCCCTGCGCGCGAGCCGCGCGCCGGCGAGTAGCAGCGAGCCCACCGCGCCCACCGCCGCGGCCTCGGTGGGCGTCGCGATGCCGGCGAGGATCGAGCCGAGAACGGCGACGATGAGGACGATCGGCGGCACCAGCGCACGGCCGGTGCGCCCCCAGGCGCTGCGCCCGTCGCGGCCGAGCTCGGCGTGCGGAATGGCCGGCGCTGCCGCCGGGCGCAACCAGGCCACGCCCATCAGATAGAGCATGTAGAGCCCGACCAGCACCATGCCCGGGAGCAGGGCGCCGGCGAAGAGATCGCCCACCGAGACCGGCTCCGGCGACCAGTTGCCGATGGCGCGCTGGGCATCGACATAGGCGTTGGAGATCTGCTCGCCGAGGATCACCAGTACGATCGAGGGCGGGATGATCTGGCCGAGGGTGCCCGACGCGCAGATCGCTCCGGTCGCGAGCTTGGGGTCGTAGCCGCGCCTGAGCATCGTCGGCAGCGAGAGCAGGCCCATGGTCACCACGGTGGCGCCGACGATCCCGGTGGAGGCGGCGAGCAGGGCGCCGACGGCGATCACCGAGATGCCGAGCCCGCCGCGCAGGCTGCCGAAGAGCCGCCCCATGGCCTCCAGCAGCTCCTCCGCCACCTTCGAGCGTTCCAGCATCACGCCCATGAAAACGAAGAGCGGCACCGCGATCAGCACCTCGTTCCACATCGCGTTGCCGAAGATGCGCTGCGGCATGGCGCGCATGTAGCTGATGTCGAAGGCGCCGAAGGCGTAGGAGAAGAGCCCGAACAACGCGGCCACGCCCGAGAGCGTGAAGGCCACCGGGAAGCCCGCCAGCAGGCAGGCGAAGGTCGTCACGAACATGACGACGACCAGGATTTCGCCGACGTCCATGGCGGGTCAGACGGCCTCGCCGTCCGGCTCTGCGGCCGCGTCGTGGCGCGCCTTCCGGCCGGCGAGCGTGAGAACCGCGTTCAGCGCGAGCGAGAGACCCTGCAAGGCGATCAGCACCACGAAGGCGAGGATCATCGACTTGAGCGCGTAGACCGCATGGATGCCGCTGGTCTCCTTCGAGCCTTCGAACACCGACCAGGACTGCTCCAGATAGGGCCAGGTCGCCCAGCCGATGATCACGCAGACCGGTAGCAGGAAGAGGATGACGCCGAGGAGGTCGACCAGCGCGCGCCGGCGCGGCCGCGCATCGCGATAGAAGATGTCGACGCGGACATGGCCGCCGTGCAGCAGCGTGTAGCCCGCGCCCACCATGAAGAGGGTGGCGTGGAGGTAGATCACCCCTTCCTGCATGAAGATGAAGCCCACGCCGAAGGTGTAGCGCATCACCACGACGACGAACTGGAGCAGCACCATGAGGAGGGCGAGCCACGAGGCGACGCGGCCGACATGCTCGTTGACCGTATCGATCGCGCGCGCGAGCGCGGTCAGCCCGGAGAGGAACGCCTGCATGCCATCGCGGGCGGCTGGACCTGCGGCACGGGGGCGGCCCTCAGGCCTGCCGCGCCGGCGCCGCGTGCTGGCATCCGCCCGTGCCCGTCATGCCGGCATCGTTCGGGGCAGGCGTGCGCCGCCTGCCCCGAACGCACGCCTAGCCGGCGTAGGTAAAGGGCAGAAGCCTGGCGTTGCCGAACGCCAGATTCGAGAGCTTGTCGTAAGCGAGTGCCTTCTCGCGGAAGCCGATGAAGCTCTCGTAAACGCGCTGCGTGATGCCGCCCTCGGCGCCGACCTCGGCGACCACCTGACCCGAGGCCTCGCCGAGTGCGTTCAGCACTTCGTCCGACATCTGCCGCACCTGGACGCCGTGCTCGTTGATGAGCGTGGCCAGCGCGTCGCTGCTGCGCGCGTTGAACTCGGCCAGCACGTAGCTGTTCTCCGCAGCGGCGGCGGTTTCGAGCAGGCTCTGGTCGGAGGCGCTGAGGCTCTCCCACACATCCTTGTTGATGCCGAGGCTCAGGATCGTGCCGGGCTCGTGGAAGCCGGGCCAGTAGTAGTACTTGGTGATCTTGTAGAAGCCGAAGGCGAGGTCGTTCCACGGCCCCACCCACTCGGTGGCGTCGATGGTGCCCGCCTGCAGCGCCGGGAAGATCTCGCCGCCCGGAAGCGCCACCGCGGCCGCGCCGAGGCGGCGCAGTACCTCGCCGCCGAGGCCCGGCATGCGCATCTTGAGGCCCTTGAAGTCCTCGATCGAGTTGATCTCCTTGTTGAACCAGCCGCCCCACTGGACGCCCGTGTTCCCGGCCATCAGCGGCTTCAGGTTGAAGTCCGCCGAGAGCTCGTCCCAGAGCGCCTGCCCGCCGGAGTGGTAGATCCAGGCGTCGATCTCGCTCGCGGTGAGGCCGAAGGGGACCGTGGCGAAGAAGTTGAAGGCCTTGGACTTGCCCTGCCAGTAGTACTCGGCGGCGTGGTACATGTCCGCGGTGCCCTGAGAGACGGCATCGAAGGATTCGAAGGCCGGCACCAGCTCGCCGGAGGCGAACAGCTTGACCTCGATGCGCCCTTCCGTCCCGTTGGTGATGCGGTCGGCCAACCGCTGCGCGCCGGTGCCGAGGCCCGGAAAATTCTTCGGCCACGTGGTGACCATCTTGAGCTGCCTCTTGCCCTGCGCGATCGCGGGCGCCGGGAAGCTCGACGAGGCGGCGGCGACGGCCGCGGCAGCACCGGCGACGGCCGTTCCCTTGAGAAAGCTGCGGCGCTTGATGTTCGTGCTCATTTTTCAGATCTCCTGTGGATGGTTCCGGTCAATGGTTCGATGATCCGTGCCCGTCCGGCCGGGAATCGAGGATGGTCCAGCCGTCGGCACCGTGCACTTCGAGCGGGCGGAAGCGGGCCTTGTAGTCCATCTTTTCGCAGCCGTCGATCCAGTAGCCGAGATAGAGATAGCGCAGCGCCCGGGCGCGGGTTTCTTCCAGAAGCCGCACGATCATGTAGCTGCCCGGACTGTCCTTGACCCGCGTGGGTTCGTAGAAGGAATAGACCGCAGACAGCCCGTCGGCGACGACGTCGAACACGCAGACGCCGTAGAGGCGCCCGTCGGCTGCGCGAAACTCGGCGAGCCGCGTCTCGACGGCGCTTTCCTCGACCAGCGCGCCGTATCCCTCGCGCGTCATCGCGGCCATGGCGCCGTCGGGATGACGGGCCTCCAGATAGCGCCGGAAGAGCGCGTAGTGATCGGGCCGCGCCAGCGCCGGCATGACGGCGAGCGTGACGCCTGCGTTTCGCGCGATGACGCGGCGGAGCGACCGGCTCGGGCTGAAGGCGTCCGTGCGCACCCGCGCCGAAACGCAGGCCCGGCAGCCGGGGCAGGCCGGCCGGTAGGCCGCGAGGTGGCTGCGGCGGAAACCGCCGCGCAGCATCTCGTCATAGGCCGCGCCGTCGCGCGGGCCCACGAGCGGGACGACGATCGTGCGCTCCAGGCGACCCGGCAGGTAGGGGCAGGGCCGCAACGGCGTGACTCCCAGGAAGCGGAGCCGGCCGCCGCGCGTCACCCCCGGCGCCAACCGGTCGTCCCTCTCGAACGGGCGGTTCTCGCTGGTCATCGGCCTGATTATAGGCCCGCGCCCCGCTACGCCAAGCAGGCGCTTGCTCTCGGCGGGTGCCTACGCCCGGATCGCGCGCCAGCCGATGTCCCGCCGGCAAAATCCTTCCGGCCAGTCGATCTGCCCGACGGCGTCATAGGCACGGCGCTGGGCGGCGGCGACGGACGCGCCCAGCGCCGTGACGCCGAGCACGCGCCCCCCTGCGGCGGCGATCCCCGCATCGGTGCGCGCGGTCCCGGCGTGGAACACGGCGACGCCCTCCAGGGCCTCCGCCGCGTCGATGCCGCGAACGATGCTGCCCTTTTCGTACGCGCCCGGATAGCCGGCGCTGGCGAGCACGACGCAGAGCGCGGCCTCGTCGTGCCAGCGCAGGTCGAAATCCCTGAGCTCGCCGTCACGGGCGGCCAGCAGCGCGGGCAGGAGGTCGGACTTGAGCCGGGGCATGAGGACCTGGCACTCGGGGTCGCCGAAGCGGGCGTTGACCTCGAGCAGCTTCGGCCCGTCTGCGGTGAGCATCAGGCCGGCATAGAAGACGCCGGTATAGGGGGCGCCGTCCGCCGCCAGTCCGCGCACGAGCGGCTCGACGATCCGCTCCCGCACCTCGGCGCAGAGCGCCGGCGTCATCGCCGGCGCCGGCGAATAGGCGCCCATGCCGCCGGTGTTGGGTCCGCTGTCGCCCTCGCCGACCGCCTTGTGGTCCTGCGCCGTCTCCAGCGGCAGCACGGTCTCGCCGTCGACCAGGGCAAAGTAGCTGGCCTCTTCGCCCACGAGCATCTCCTCGATCACGAGCGCAGCCCCGGCCTCGCCGAAGGCGCCCCCCAGCGCCGCGCGCGCCGCATCGAGGGCCTCGGCCTCGGAGTCGGCGAGCACCACCCCCTTGCCTGCGGCGAGCCCGTCGACCTTGACCGCGACCGGGGCGCCGTGCGCGGCGATGAACGCTTCGGCGTCGGCGAGCGAATCGACGCGGCGCCCCGTGGCGGTGGGAACGCCGCAGCGTGCGCAGAGCGCCTTCATGTAGCCCTTCGATCCCTCGATCCGCGCGGCGGCCGCGCCGGGCCCGAAGGCGGCGATGCCGTCCGCTTCGAGCCGGTCGACGAGGCCCGCGACCAGCGGCGCTTCCGGCCCGACCACGACGAAGTCGATGGCACGCGACCGGCAGAAGGCGGCGAGCCCGTCGAAATCCATGGGATCGAGCGCCACGCATGTCGCCTCGTTCTCGATCCCGGCATTGCCCGGCGCGCACCAGAGCGCATCCAGCAGCGGCGACGCCGCCAGATGCCAGCAAAGTGCGTGCTCGCGCCCGCCCGCGCCCACGACCAGAACGTTCATGCCCTCATCTCCGCCGCGCATTTTCCGGCGCCACGATACACGCTCCGGCCTGCACCGGCCCGCGTTTCTCCGGGCGTTTCTCTGGGCGGCTTTTCTGGCGGTTTTCGCCGTTCTTGCCGCTTGACGGTGGCTGGACGCGACACTAGGATGCGCCTCCCTCTCGCCGACGAGGCTGGTCGGCGCGCCTCCGGGCGCCCGGTGCCGTGCTTTGTGATCGAGAGTGACTCCGATGGGTCGGCGCGGGCCGGCGGCGGGGAAGCGGGCGGCTTTCGCCTGTCCCCGTCCACCTGCACGCGCCGCGTTGTCGATTGAGCCGGAAAGCGCCGCGATGCCGACGATCAACCAACTGATTCGCAAACCGCGCACGGCGCCTGCGGCCCGCAACAAGGTGCCGGCGCTGCAGCGCTGCCCGCAGAAGCGCGGCGTGTGTACCCGGGTCTACACGACGACGCCCAAGAAGCCGAACTCGGCGCTGCGCAAGGTCGCGCGCGTGCGCCTCACCAACGGCTTCGAGGTGACGAGCTACATCCCCGGCGAGGGGCACAATCTTCAGGAGCATTCGGTGGTGATGATCCGCGGCGGCCGGGTGAAGGACCTGCCCGGCGTGCGCTATCACATCATCCGCGGCTCGCTCGACACCCAGGGCATCCAGGACCGCCGTCAGCGGCGCTCCAAGTACGGCGCCAAGCGCCCGAAATAGAGCGAAGCAGAAGGAGCCGCCCGGTGTCCCGCCGTCGCGCCGCAGAGCGCCGAACAGTCAACCCCGATCCGCGCCACGGGGACCTCGTGCTGGCGAAGTTCATGAACTCGCTGATGCTCGCCGGCAAGAAGTCGACGGCCGAGCGCATCGTATACGGTGCGCTCGACCGCATCAGGGACAAGACCGGGCAGGATCCGGTGCGGGTGTTCCACGAGGCGCTCGACAACGTGAAGCCGGCGGTCGAGGTGCGCTCCCGCCGTGTCGGCGGCGCCACCTATCAGGTGCCGACCGAGGTCCGGCCCGACCGGCGCCAGACGCTGGCCATCCGCTGGCTCATCGGGGCGACGCGCGACCGATCCGAGACGACCATGGTCGACCGCCTCAGCAACGAACTCCTCGACGCCGCGTCCGGCCGCGGCGTCGCCGTCAAGAAGCGGGAAGACACCCACCGCATGGCCGAGGCCAACCGCGCCTTCTCGCACTACCGCTGGTAGCGCAGGCGTTCGCGGACAGACGATCATGGCCCGGACCACGCCCCTCGAACGCTACCGCAATATCGGCATCATGGCCCACATCGATGCCGGCAAGACCACCACGACCGAGCGCGTGCTCTACTACACCGGCAAGTCCTACAAGATGGGCGAGGTCCACGAGGGCAGCGCCACGATGGACTGGATGGAGCAGGAGCAGGAGCGCGGCATCACCATCACCTCTGCCGCCACCACCTGCTTCTGGCACGACCACCGGATCAACATCATCGACACGCCGGGCCACGTCGATTTCACCATCGAGGTGGAACGCTCGCTGCGCGTGCTCGACGGCGCGATCGCGGTGTTCGACGCCGTCGCCGGCGTCGAGCCGCAGTCGGAGACGGTGTGGCGCCAGGCCGACAAGTACAACGTGCCGCGCATCTGCTTCGTCAACAAGATGGACCGGGTGGGCGCCGATTTCTCCCGCTGCGTCGAGATGATCCGCGAGTGCCTCGGCGCCAATCCGGTCGCGATCCAGCTGCCCATCGGCACCGAGGCGAAGCATATCGGCGTCGTCGACCTGATCGCGATGAAGGCCGTCGTCTGGAAGTCGGAGACGCTCGGCGCCGAGTTCGCCATTCACGACGTGCCGGACGAGATGAGGGCGCACGCAGAGGCGAGCCGCCAGGCCCTGGTCGAGGCGGTGGTCGAGATGGATGACGCCGTGCTCGAGCGCTTCCTCGACGGCGAGGAGCCGGACGAAGCCGCGATCAAGCGCTGCCTGCGCATCGGCACGCTCACGGGCCGCATGGTGCCGGTGCTGACCGGCGCCGCCTTCAAGAACAAGGGCGTGCAGCCGCTGCTGGACGCGGTGTGCGACTTCCTGCCGGCGCCGACCGACGTGCCGCCGGTGCGCGGCGCCGTGCCCGGCAGGGGCGGCGAGAGCGGCGAGGTCGTGCGCTCCTGCAGCGACGACGAGCCGCTGGCCGCGCTCGCGTTCAAGGTGATGACCGACCCCTTCGTCGGCTCGCTCACCTTCGTGCGCGTCTATTCGGGGATGATCCAGACCGGCAGGCAGGTGCTCAACAGCGGCAAGGGCCGCAAGCAGCGGGTCGGCCGGATGCTGCTCATGCACGCCAACACCCGCGAGGACATCCAGGAGGCCCGCGCAGGCGACATCGTGGCCGTCGCCGGCCTCAAGGACACCACGACGGGCGAGACCCTGAGCGACCCGGCGCACCCGGTCGTGCTGGAGCGGATGGAGTTCCCTAACCCGGTGATCGAGGTCGCGGTGGAGGCCAAGACCAAGGCGGATCAGGACAAGCTCTCGGTCGCGCTGGCACGGCTCGCCGAGGAGGACCCGTCGTTCCGCGTCACCGCCGATCTGGAGAGCGGGCAGACCATCATCCGCGGCATGGGCGAGCTGCATCTCGACATCCTGGTCGACCGCATGCGCCGCGAGTTCAAGGTGGACGCCAATGTCGGCCAGCCGCAGGTCGCCTACCGCGAGACCATCGGCCGCAAGGCCACGATCGACTACATCCACAAGAAGCAGACCGGCGGCGCCGGCCAGTTCGCGCGCGTCAAGATCGTGCTGGAGCCGATGAAGCCGGGCGAGGGCTTCGCCTTCGAGAGCAAGGTCGCGGGCGGCGCCGTGCCCAGGGAGTACATCCCGGCGGTCGAAAAGGGCATCGAGGCGGCACGGCAGGCCGGCATCGTCGCCGGCTTCCCGGTCATCGACTTCAAGGCCCGGCTCGTCGATGGCGCGTCCCACGACGTCGATTCCAGCGCGCTCGCGTTCGAGATCGCCGCGCGCGCGGCGTTTCGCGATGCCCTGAAGGATGCGGGGCCGCTGCTGCTGGAGCCCGTGATGAAGGTCGAGGCGGTGACGCCGGAGGACTATCTGGGCGACGTGATCGGCGACCTCAAGGCCAGGCGCGGCCAGGTCGGCGGCATGGAGCCGCGCGGCAACGCCCAGGTCATCCGCGCGATGGTACCGCTCGCGACCATGTTCGGCTATGTCAACACCCTGCGCTCGCTCACCCAGGGGCGGGCGCAGTTCACGATGGAGTTCGATCACTACGATCAGGTGCCGCGGGTGGTGTCGGACGAAGTCCGCGCCCGCTATGCCTGATCGCGTGACCGCGACGAAGACCTCCTGAGAGAGAGCAGCGATGGCGAAGGCGAAGTTCGAGCGGACGAAGCCGCACTGCAATGTGGGCACGATCGGCCATGTCGACCATGGCAAGACGACGCTGACGGCGGCGATCACGCGCGTGCTGGGCGAGGCGGGCGGCGCCGAGTTCGTGTCCTTCGACGAGATCGACAAGGCGCCGGAGGAACGGGCGCGGGGGATCACGATCGCGACGGCGCATGTGGAGTACGAGACGGGGGCCCGTCACTACGCGCACGTGGATTGTCCGGGCCATGCGGACTACGTGAAGAACATGATCACGGGCGCTGCGCAGATGGACGGCGCGATCCTGGTGGTGTCGGCGGCGGACGGCCCGATGCCGCAGACGCGGGAGCACATCCTGCTGGCGCGCCAGGTGGGCGTGCCTGCGCTGGTGGTCTACATGAACAAGGTGGACATGGTGGACGACGAGGAGATTCTCGAGCTCGTGGAGCTTGAGGTTCGGGAACTCCTGTCGGCCTACGAGTTTCCCGGCGACGACATTCCGGTGATCCGGGGTTCTGCGCTGGCGGCGCTGGAGGATGGCGACGCAGCGACGGGGCGCGATTCGGTCATGGAGCTGATGGCGGCGGTGGACGAGTACGTGCCGCAGCCCGAGCGTCCGATGGACCAGCCCTTTCTGATGCCGATCGAGGACGTGTTCTCGATTTCGGGCCGTGGGACGGTGGTGACGGGGCGGATCGAGCGCGGCATCGTGAAGGTGGGCGACGATGTGGGCATCGTCGGCATCCGCGAGACGACGAAGACGGTGTGCACGGGCGTTGAGATGTTCCGGAAGCTGCTGGACCAGGGCGAGGCGGGCGACAATGTGGGCGTCCTGCTGCGGGGGACGAAGCGGGACGAGGTGGAGCGCGGCCAGGTCCTGGCGGAGCCTGGGACGATCACGCCGCACACGCGCTTCGAGGCGGAGACCTACATCCTGACGAAGGACGAGGGCGGGCGTCACACGCCGTTTTTCTCGAACTACCGTCCGCAGTTCTACTTCCGGACGACGGACGTGACGGGGACGATCGAGCTTCCCGAGGGGACGGAGATGGTGATGCCGGGCGACAATGTGACGATGCAGGTGGGCCTGATCGCGCCGATCGCGATGGACGAGGGCCTGCGCTTCGCCATCCGCGAGGGCGGGCGCACCGTCGGCGCCGGCGTCGTCGCCAAGATCGTCGAATAGCGCGAAGCGGGCGCGGGAAGGGATCGGGCAGGCACGATGGCCATCGACAGCCAGAATATCAGGATCCGCCTCAAGGCGTTCGATCACCGGGTGCTCGACGCGTCGACGAGCGAGATCGTGAGCACGGCCAAGCGCACCGGCGCCCAAGTGCGGGGCCCGATTCCGCTGCCGACCCGGATCGAGAAGTACACCGTGCTGCGCTCGCCCCATATCGACAAGAAGTCGCGCGAACAGTTCGAGATCCGCACCCACAAGCGGCTTCTCGACATCGTCGACCCCACGCCGCAGACGGTCGATGCGCTCATGAAGCTCGACCTCGCCGCCGGGGTCGATGTCGAGATCAGGCTCTAGGGAGGGGCGCGTCATGGCCGGCCAGGCGGCGCCGCGCAGGCGCACGGGCGTGATCACCCAGAAGCTCGGCATGTCCCGCGTCTTCAACGAGGCCGGCGAGCATGTGCCGGTCACGGTGCTGCGCGTCGACGACTGCCAGGTCATCGCCCAGCGGACCCGCGACCACGGCGGCTATGTTGCCGTTCAGCTCGGTGCGGGCCACGTCAAGGTCAAGAACACCACCCGTGCGCTGCGCGGCCACTTCGCCAAGTCGCGGGTCGAGCCCAAGCGCCATCTGGTCGAGTTCCGCGTCAGCGAGGATGCGCTCGTGGATGTGGGCCTCACCCTCAGCGCCGACCACTTTGCCACCGGGCAGTTCGTCGATGCCGTCGGCACTTCCATCGGCAAGGGCTTCGCCGGTGTGATAAAGCGGCATAACTTCAGTGGCCTGGGCGCCAGCCACGGGGTTTCCGTCTCGCACCGCTCGCACGGCTCGACCGGCCAGTGCCAGGACCCGGGCAAGGTCTTCAAGGGCAAGAAGATGGCGGGCCATCTCGGGAACGCGCGGGCGACCGTGCAGAATCTCGAGGTCGTGGCGACGGATGCGGGCCGCGGGCTCATCATGGTCAAGGGCGGCGTTCCCGGCCCGAAGGGCGGCGTCGTCCTGCTCTCCGACGCCAAGAAGCGCCGCCTGCCGGACGATGTGCCCTTCCCGGCGGGGATTCGGGCGGCGGAGGCGGAAGAAGAGGACGCCGCGCCCGCTGCCGGGGCCGCCGACGAGGATGCCGCCGAGACCGCTGCCGGGACTGCCGACGAGGCCGCTGCGGAGAGCGGCGCGGAGGAGTCGTCGTGAAGGTCGGCGTCATCGACCTCGACGCCAGGAAGGTCGGCGAGATCGAGCTCGCCGACGATGTGTTCGGCGTGCCCGTGCGGGCCGACCTGATGCACCGCACCGTGCGCTGGCAGCTCGCCAAGCGGCGCGCCGGCACGCACAAGACCAAGGCGGTGAGCGAGTTGCGCGGTTCCACGCGCAAGCCCTTCAAGCAGAAGGGCACGGGCCGTGCCCGCCAGGGCACGCGCCGGGCGCCGCACCACCGCGGCGGCGTCGCGATGTTCGGCCCGGTGCTGCGCGATCACGCTCACAAGCTGCCCAAGAAGGTGCGCAGGCTCGCGCTCAAGTCGGCGCTCTCGGCCAAGCAGGCGGACGGCAAGCTCTCGGTCGTGGAGTCCCTCGACCTGGGCTCGGCCAGGACCCGGGTGCTTGCCGAGCGGCTCGGCAAGCTGGGCTGGTCGTCGGCGCTGGTGATCGACGGCGACGAGGTCGATGCCGGGTTCGCCCGGGCGGCGCGCAATCTGACCGAGCTCCTGGTGCTGCCGCAGCAGGGCGCCAACGTCTACGACATCCTCCGGCGCGACCGGCTGGTTCTGACCCGCAAGGCGGCGGAAACCCTGCAGGCGCGGCTGACATGAGCGCCGAGCCGAAAGAGCGCTGGTACGACATCATCCTCGGCCCGGTGGTGACGGAGAAGTCGACGCAAGGCGGAGTGCACAACCAGATCACCTTCAAGGTGCGCAAGGACGCGACCAAGCCGGAGATCAAGGAGGCGGTCGAAGGGCTGTTCGAGGTGAAGGTGAGGAAGGTCAACACGCTCATGGTCAAGGGCAAGGTCAAGAGAAGCCGGCGCGGCCAGATGGGCAAGCGCGCCGACTGGAAGAAGGCGACCGTCTCGCTCGGCGACGGCGATTCCATCGACGTGATGACCGGGCTCTAGACCATGGCGCTCAAGCACTACAAGCCGACCACGCCGGGGCGCCGCCAGCTCATCCTGGTGGACCGCTCGGACTTGTGGAAGGGCAAGCCGGTCAAGGCGCTCACCGAAGGCCTGAGCCAGAAGGGCGGGCGCAACAGCGACGGCCGCATCACCATGCGCCACCGCGGCGGCGGCCACAAGCGGCGCTACCGCAAGGTCGATTTCAAGCGGCGCAAGTTCGACGTGGCGGCGACGGTGGAGCGCCTCGAATACGACCCCAACCGCTCGGCGTTCATCGCCCTGGTGCGCTACGAAGACGGCGAGCAGGCCTATATCCTCGCCCCGCAGCGCATCTCGCCGGGGGATCGGGTGGTCTCGGGCGAGCGCTGCGACATCAGGCCCGGCAACGCGATGCCGATGGCCAACATCCCCGTCGGCACGATCGTCCACAATGTCGAGATGAAGCCGGGCAAGGGCGGCCAGATCGCACGCTCCGCCGGCAACTACGTGCAGCTCGTCGGCAAGGATCAGGGCTACGCCCTGCTCAGGCTTCCCTCCGGCGAGCAGCGCATGGTCCATGCGCGCTGCATGGCCACCATCGGCGCGGTCTCGAACCCGGACAATCAGAACACCAATCAGGGCAAGGCGGGCCGGATGCGCTGGAAGGGCCGCCGGCCCTCGGTGCGCGGCGTCGCCATGAACCCGGTCGATCATCCCCACGGCGGCGGCGAGGGGAAGTCCTCGGGCGGGCGCCATCCGGTCACCCCCTGGGGTGTGCCGACCAAGGGCAAGCGCACGCGGCGCAACAAGAGAACCGACCGCTTCATCATGCGGCGCCGGGGCAAGAAGTAGGGCGGGGGACTGACGATGGCACGCTCCGTGTGGAAAGGCCCCTTCGTCGACGGCTATCTGCTGAAGAAGGCCGAAGAGGCGCGCTCGAGCGGCCGCAAGGACATCATCCGCACCTGGTCGCGGCGCTCGACCATCCTGCCGCAGTTCGTGGGCCTCACCTTCGGCGTCTACAACGGGCGCAAGTTCCTGCCCGTGCTGGTCAACGAGAACATGGTCGGCCACAAGTTCGGCGAGTTCTCGCCGACGCGGGTCTTCCACGGCCATGCGGGCGACAAGCGGGCGCGGCGGGGCTGACCATGGGCAAGGAATCGCGTCCCCGGCGGCTCGGCGATACCGAGGCCCAGGCCAAGATCCGCAACCTCCGGATCAGCCCGCAGAAGCTCGGCCTGGTCGCCGAAACCATTCGCGGGCTGCGCGCGGACCAGGCGCTGACCACGCTCGCCCATTCGCGCCGGCGCATCGCCGCCGACGTGCGCAAGTGCCTGCAGTCGGCGATCGCGAACGCGGAGAACAATCACGAGCTGGACGTGGACCGGCTCGTCGTCGCCGAAGCGACGGTCGGCAAGGGCCTGGTGATGAAGCGCTGGCGCCCGCGCGCACGCGGGCGCGTCGGGCGCGTGATCAAGCCGTTCAGCCACCTCACCATCGTGGTGCGCGAACGCGCGAAGGGGGCCTGATGGGTCAGAAGGTCAATCCCGTCGGGCTGCGCCTCGGCATCAACCGCACCTGGGATTCGCGCTGGTATGCGGACGGGGACTACGCCTCGCTGCTGCACGAGGACCTGCAGATTCGCAAGTTCCTGTTCAAGCGGCTGAACCAGGCCGGCATCGGGCGCATCGTCATCGAACGCCCGGCCAAGAAGGCGCGCATCACCATCCACACGGCAAGGCCCGGCGTCGTGATCGGCAAGAAGGGCGCGGACATCGAGCGGCTGCGCACCGACATCACCGGCATGACCGGCAGCGACGTTCATCTGAACATCGTCGAGATTCGCAAGCCCGAGATCGAGGCCAAGCTGGTCGCCGAGAACATCGCCCAGCAACTCGTGCGCAGGGTGGCGTTCCGGCGCGCCATGAAGCGCGCGGTGCAGTCGGCGATCCGGCTGGGCGCGCAGGGCATCCGCATCAATTGCGGCGGCCGGCTGGGCGGTGCGGAAATCGCGCGCACCGAGTGGTATCGCGAGGGCCGGGTTCCGCTGCACACCCTCAGGGCCGATGTGGACTTCGGCCTCGCCACCGCGCGCACCGCCTACGGCACCTGCGGCGTCAAGGTCTGGGTGTTCAAGGGCGAGATCATGGAGCACGACCCCATGGCGCAGGACAAGCGCGCCATGGAGCAGGCCACGCCCCGCTAGGGACGGACCGGGACCGGATCATGCAGCAGCCCAAATCCACCAAGTACCGGAAGGCCCACAAGGGCCGCATCCACGGCAAGGCCAAGGGCGGCACGCAGCTCAATTTCGGCGCCTACGGGCTGAAGGCGGTGACCCCCGGCCGCATCACGGCACGCGAGATCGAGGCCGGGCGGCGCACCATCACCCGCCACATGAAGCGCGCCGGCAGGATCTGGATTCGCGTGTTCCCGGATGTGCCCGTCTCCACCAAGCCTGCCGAGGTGCGCATGGGCAAGGGCAAGGGCGCGCCGGAATACTGGGTTGCGCGGGTGAAGCCCGGGCGCATCATGTTCGAGGTCGACGGCGTGCCGCGCGGCGTCGCCGAAGAGGCCTTCCGCCGGGCATCGGCCAAGTTCAGGGTGCAGACCAGGGTGATCGTGCGGCTCGGCGAAGGGGCGTCGTGATGAACGGCGTCGAGATTCGCATCAAGACCGACGACGAGCTCAGGACGATGCTGCTCGCGTTGAAGAAGGAAGCCTTCAACCTGCGTTTCCAGCGGGCCTCGGGCCAGCTCGAGAACACCGCGCGCATGCGCGCGGTCAGACGCGACGTGGCCCGCATCAAGACCATCGTCGCCGAGCGGCAGGCGTGAAGGGGTGAAGGCCATGGCCGAAGGAGGGCTGACATGCCGCGCCGTGTGATGCGGGGCACCGTGGTCGGCGACAGGGCGGACAAGACCGTCATCGTGCGCGTCGACCGCCGCGTCATGCACCCGCTCTACAAGAAGGTCGTGCGCAGGTCCAAGCGCTACACCGCCCACGACGACGGAAACGATCACAAGGTCGGCGACATCGTGCAGATTCGCGAATGCGCCCCCATCTCCAAGCGCAAGCGCTGGATCGTGCTGAACGATGCCGGCGCCGAGCAGGGCTGAGCCTCAGGGCGGGCGGCGGAAGGGCCGGGTGCCATGATTCAGATGCAGACGAATCTGGACGTCGCCGACAATTCCGGTGCCAGGCGCGTGCAGTGCGTCAAGGTGCTGGGCGGGTCGAAGCGCAGGACCGCCTCGGTCGGCGATACCATCGTCGTCACCGTCAAGGAGGCGATTCCGCGCGGCAAGGTGCGCAAGGGCGAGCTTCACCGCGCCGTCGTCGTGCGTACCGCCAAGGAGATCAGGCGCCCGGACGGGAGCGCGATCCGCTTCGACCGCAACGCGGCCGTCCTCATCACGCCCCAGGGCGAGCCGATCGGCACCCGCATCTTCGGGCCGGTGACCCGCGAGCTCCGGGCGCGCCAGTACATGAAGATCATCTCACTCGCACCGGAAGTGCTGTAGAGCGCCATGCGCAAGCGAAAGATACGCAAGGACGACGAGGTGGTCGTGCTCGCCGGGCGCGACAAGGGCAAGCGCGGCGCCGTGCTCAGGATCATCACCAAGACCGAGCGCGTGCTCGTCGAAGGCGTCAACGTGACCAAGCGCCACGTCAAGCCGACCCAGGGCGACCCGCAGGGCGGCATCGTCGAGCGCGAGGCGCCGATCCATATCTCGAACGTGGCGCTGATCGACCCCGACAGCAACCGGCCGACCAGGGTCCGCTACAAGAAGCTCGAGGACGGACGCAAGGTGCGCGTCGCGGCCCGGTCCGGAGAAGTGATCGATGTCTGAGGCGAACGGCCAGAGCCGCCTCCGCCTGCTCTACGAGAGCGAGATCAGGCCCGGCCTGATGGAGCGCTTCGGCTACGCCAATGTGCTGCAGGCGCCGAAGCTGGAAAAGATCGTGCTCAACATGGGCGTGGGCGAGGGTGCCGCCGACAAGAAGAAGATCGACGCCGCGGTTCAGGACATGACGCTGATCGCCGGTCAGAAGCCGATCGTCACCAAGGCGCGCAAGTCCATCGCCGCGTTCAAGGTGCGCACCGGTATGCTGGTCGGATGCAAGGCAACGCTCCGGCGCGGGAGGATGTACGAGTTCCTCGACCGGCTGGTCACCATTGCGCTGCCCAGGGTGCGGGACTTCCGCGGCCTTTCCGGGCGCGCCTTCGACGGCCGGGGCAACTACGCGCTCGGGCTCAAGGAACAGATCGTCTTTCCCGAAATCGACTACGACAAGGTCGATGCGGTGCGCGGGATGAACGTCGTGATCTGCACGACGGCGGCGAGCGATGACGAGGGCCGCGCGCTGCTCGCCGGCTTTCAACTGCCGTTCACAGGCCACTGAGCACGGAGGGCCGGGCCAGGACATGGCGAAGAAGAGCACGATCGAGAAGAACAGGAAGCGTCAGCGCATGGCGAAGCGGGACGCGGCCAAGCGCGCCACCCTGCGTGCCATCGCGCGCGACCGCTCCAACCCTGCGGAGGAGCGCTTCGCGGCGCAGCTCAAGCTCGCGCAGCTTCCGCGCAACGGCGCGCAGGTGCGGGTGCGGAACCGCTGCAGACTGACCGGCCGGCCGCGCGGCACCTACCGCAAGTTCGGGCTGTCGCGCATCGCGCTCAGGGAGCTCGCCTCTGCGGGCCAGGTGCCCGGCATGGTGAAATCGAGCTGGTGAGGCGTATGCCATGATGACCGACCCGCTGGCGGACATGCTGACCCGGATTCGCAACGGGCAGCGGGTGCGCAAGTCCGCCGTGCTCTCGCCGGCTTCGAAGCTGCGGGGCTCGGTGCTCGATGTGCTCGAGCGCGAGGGCTATATCCGCGGCTACAAGGCGGCCGAATCGGACACCGGCAAGCCGGCGTTCTCGATCGAGCTGAAATACCACGAGGGCCGCCCGGTGATCGCCGAGCTGAAGCGGGTGTCGAAGCCCGGCCGGCGGGTCTATTCGGGCATCAAGGACCTGCCCCGCTTCTATGGCGGCCTCGGCATCTCCATCCTGTCCACGCCGCGCGGCGTGCTCTCCGACAACGAGGCGCGCAAGCAGAACGTGGGCGGCGAAGTGCTCTGCCGGGTGTTCTGATATGTCGCGCGTCGGCAAGAACCCGGTTGCGGTGCCGCAAGGCGTCGAGGTGACGATCGACGGCGCGGCCGTCTGCGTGACGGGCAAGCTGGGCCGCCTCGAAGCCCGGATCGCGCCGGAGACGAGCGCGGTGCTCGACGACGGCCGGGTGGTGGTGACGCCGCAGGGCGACGGCAAGCGTGCGCGCCAGATGTGGGGGCTGACCCGGAGCATCATCGACAACATGGTGGTCGGCGTGGACCGGGGCTTCCACAAGGACCTGCAGATCGAGGGCGTCGGTTACCGGGCCGCGGTCGCCGGCCGGACCCTCACGCTCGATCTCGGCTACAGCCACAGGATCGACTATCCGATTCCCGACGGCATCGAGATCGCGTGCGAGCGGCCGACGGCGATCAGGGTCCGCGGCGCCGACCGTCAGGCGGTCGGCCAGGTGGCCGCGGAGATTCGCGCCTTCCGCAAGCCGGAGCCCTACAAGGGCAAGGGCATCCGCTATGTCGGCGAGTATGTCCGGCGCAAGGAAGGCAAGAAGAAGTAGCGATGAGCAGAAGCGACTACGAAAAGCGCAAGCAGCGGGTGCGCTTCAGGCTGCGCGCCGCCGCAGGCGACAGGGCGCGGCTCTCGGTCTTCCGCTCCAACCGCCACATTTATGCCCAAGTGATCGACGACAGGGAGGGCAGGACCGTCGCCGCGGCATCGACGGTCGAGGAGGCGCTGCGCGGCGAGAGCGGGGCGGACCGCGCCGCCGCCGGCCGTGTCGGCGCCCTCATCGCCGAGCGTGCGCTCGCCGCCGGCCGCAAGGAGGTCGTCTTCGACCGGGGCGCTTACCAGTATCACGGGCGCGTCAAGGCGCTCGCCGAGGCGGCCCGCGAAGGCGGCCTCTCTTTCTAGGGGGAAGGGCCCGATATGGCACGACCATCCATGGATCGCGGCGGCCGCGGCCGGGAACGCGACCGCGAGGAGCCCGAACTCCTGGACAAGCTGGTCAGCATCAATCGCGTCGCCAAGGTGGTGAAGGGCGGGCGGCGCTTCGGCTTCTCCGCGCTCGTCGTCGTCGGCGACCAGCGCGGCCGCGTCGGCGGCGGCTCCGGCAAGGCGCGGGAGGTGCCGGAGGCGATCCGCAAGGCCACCGAGCAGGCGCGGCGGCGCATGATCCGCGTGCCGCTGCGCGAGGGGCGCACCCTCCACCACGACGTCAAGGGGCGCTTCGGGGCGGGCAAGGTGATCGTCCGCGCGGCACCGCCCGGCACCGGGATCATCGCCGGCGGCCCCATGCGTGCCGTGTTCGAGATGCTGGGCGTGAAGGACGTGGTCGCCAAGTCGGTGGGGACATCGAACCCGCAGAACATGGTCAAGGCGACCTTCGACGCGCTCGGGCGCTGCCACTCTCCCCGCGCCGTCGCCGGCAAGCGCAACCGGACGGTGGGCCAGGTGCTCGGCCAGGACGACGCCGCGCAGGCGGCCAAGGAGCAGGAGTAGGCGATGGCGGGACGCACGGCGAAGGCCAGGGTGCGGGTCACCCAGGTCGGCAGCCCGATCGGCCGGCCGGCGAACCAGCGCGCCACCCTGATCGGCCTCGGCCTCAACAGGATGCACAGGAGCCGCGTTCTGGAGGATACTCCGTCCGTGCGCGGCATGATCGACAAGGTGTCGCACCTGGTGCGGGCCGAGCCGGTGGACGCGGAGGCGGAGTGATGCGGCTGAACGAGCTTTCGGACCGCGCGGGCGCGCGCAGGAAGGGCCGGCGCCTGGGGCGCGGGATCGGCTCGGGGCGCGGCAAGACGGCTGGGCGCGGCCACAAGGGCCAGAAGTCGCGGGCGGGCGTCGCCATCAAGGGCTTCGAGGGCGGCCAGATGCCGCTCTACCGGCGTCTGCCCAAGCAGGGCTTCACCAATGCCAAGTTCCGCAAGACCTTCGAGACCGTCAATATCGGGCGCCTGCAGGAGGCGATCGAGAGCGGTCGAATCGACCCGCGCCAGCCCGTGACCGAGGCCGCTCTTGCCGCCGCCGGGCTGGTGCGCGGGCGGCACGGTGTGCGGCTCCTCGCCAAGGGCCGGATCGAGAGTTCCGTCGCCATCGAGGTCACGGGCGCATCGCGGGCGGCCGTCGCGGCCGTCGCGGCGGCCGGCGGCTCGGTGACCCTGGGCGGGGCGGCAAAAGCCGAGGCTGAGGACGCCTGACGGCCGTGGCTTCGGCGGCCGAACAACTCGCTGCGAACCTCAACTTCGGCGCCTTCGCCAAGGCGAAGGAGCTGCAGAGGCGCCTGCTGTTCACGCTCGGCGCGCTCATCATCTATCGGCTGGGCACCTACATCCCGATTCCCGGCATCGACCCGGTGGTGCTCGACGAGGTGTTCCAGCAGCAGGCCGGGGGCATCCTCGGCATGTTCAACATGTTCGCCGGCGGCGCGCTCGGGCGCATGACGATCTTCGCGCTCAACATCATGCCGTACATCTCCTCGGCGATCATCATCCAGCTCATGACGACCGTCTCGCCGCATCTCGCCCAGCTCAAGAAGGAAGGCGAGGCGGGCCGCAAGAAGATCAACCAGTACACCCGCTACGGCACCGTCTTCCTCGCCGCGCTGCAGGCCTTCGGCATCTCGTCGGGGCTCGAAGGCTACAGCGGCACGAGCGGCGATCTGGTGCTCGATCCGGGCGGCTTCTTCCGCCTCACCACGGTGGTGACGCTGACCGGCGGCACCATCTTCCTGATGTGGCTCGGCGAGCAGATCACCGCGCGAGGAGTCGGCAACGGCATATCGCTGATCATCTTCGCCGGCATTGTCGCGGAGCTGCCGGGGGCGCTCGCGAGCACGCTTGAGCTCGGCCGCACCGGCGCGATCTCTGCGGTCGTGATCGTCGCCCTCTTCGTCATGGCGGTTTCGGTCATCGCGTTCATCGTGTTCATCGAACGCGCGCAGCGACGAATCATCGTGCAATATCCCAAGCGCCAGGTGGGGCGGCGGATGTTCGGCGGCGAGAGCACCCATCTGCCGCTCAAGGTCAACACCGCCGGCGTGATCCCGCCGATCTTCGCCAGCTCGATCCTGCTGCTGCCCATCACGGCGCTCAGCATGAACGCCGGCGGCGGCCCCGAATGGCTGACGATCCTGACCAGCTATCTCGGGCGCGGCCAGCCGGCCTACATGCTGATGTACGCGGCGGCGATCGTCTTCTTCACCTTCTTCTACACCTCGGTGGTGTTCAACCCGGAGGACACGGCCGACAACCTGAAGAAGAACGGCGGTTTCATACCCGGAGTCCGTCCCGGCAAGAACACGGCGGAATATCTCGACTATGTGCTGACGCGGCTGACCTTCTGGGGCGCGCTCTATCTCACCAGCGTCAGCCTGCTGCCCGAGGTGCTGGTGTCGCAATATGCGGTGCCCTTCTATTTCGGCGGCACGAGCCTGCTCATCGTCGTCACCGTCACCATGGACACCGTGGGTCAGATCCAGTCCCACCTGCTGGCCCACCAGTACGAGGGCCTGATCAAGAAGGCGAAGCTCAGGGGGAGCCGGCGTTGAACCTGATCCTTCTCGGCCCACCGGGCGCGGGCAAGGGCACACAGGCGCAGCGGCTGGTCGAGCGCTTCGGCATCGTTCAGATCTCCACGGGCGACATGCTGCGGGCGGCGGTCAGGGCGGGCACCGCGCTCGGCTCCCGGGCGAAGGCGATCATGGAGGCCGGCGAGCTGGTGCCGGACGCGCTCATGGTCGCGCTGATCGCGGAGCGGATCGAGGCGCCGGACTGCGCCAACGGCTTCATCCTCGACGGCTTCCCGCGCACCGTGGCGCAGGCCGATGCCCTCGACGAGATGCTGGCGGCGCGCGGCCTCGCGCTCGACAAGGTGGTCGCCATCGAGGTGGACGAGGAGGCGCTGATCGAACGCATCGTCGGCCGCTTCTCCTGCGCCGACTGCGGCGCCGGCTATCACGAGCGCTTCAACCGCCCCGGCACGGAGGGCACCTGCGACCACTGCGGCGGCACGAACTTCACGCGCCGCGCGGACGACAATCGCGAGACCATGACCGCCCGCCTCGCCGCCTATCGCGCGCAGACGGCGCCGATCATCCCCCACTACGAGAGCGGCGGGCGCTTCGTCCGGGTCGACGGCTCCGGCGGCATCGATGCCATCGCCGCGGCCATCGTCGCCGCCGTCGCCGCCGTCGGGGACGGCGCGGCGCGCGGGGCCTAGGCTCCACCCGCCGCGCCTCGCCATGCCCCGGAAGAGACCCGCGCATCTCCGGGCGCGGCGCGCCATCGTCGACGCCGCCCGCAGGATGAACGCGCTCGGCCTCAATCACGGGACCTCGGGCAATGTCGGCTTCCGCGTCGGCGCGCGCTTCCTGCTCACACCCTCCGGGCTCGATTACGACGCGATGACGCCGGCCGACATCGTCGAGATGGATTTCGACGGCGCTCGCGCGGGCAGGCGGCTCCCCTCCAGCGAATGGCGGCTGCACCGCGACATCCTGGCGACGAGGCCGGAGGTGGACGCGGTCCTGCACAGCCATTCCGTCCACTGCACCGCGCTGGCGGTGCACGGGCTGGACATCCCCGCGGTCCACTACATGGTCGCCGCGGCCGGGGGCACGACCATCCGCTGCGCGCCCTACCGCACGCCCACGACCCAGGCGCTCTCCGACGTCGCCGTGACCGCGCTCGAGGGACGGCGGGCATGCCTGTTGCAGAACCACGGCGTCGTGGTGATCGGTGCCACGCCCGATGCCTGCGTGACACTGCTCGTCGAGGTCGAATATCTGGCCGAGCTCTACTGGCGCACGCTCGCCGTCGGCGGCGCTGCCGGCAGCGAGCCCAGAATCATCTCCCGCCGCAAGATGGACGAGGTCCTGGAGATCATGAAGACCTACGGCAGGCAGCCCGACCCCGATCCCCCGGAGGCGTGACTCCGCCATCGGCCGGCGGATAACTAGTATCCTATCCCGGAAACACGCATGAATAATGTTGGCTTGCTACCGTCATGCCCGGACTTGTTCCGGGCATCTCGTCGCGCCGGGAACAACCGGGGTGCCCTCGTGGATGGCCGGGACAAGCCCGGCCATGACGTGAAGGGGACGCCGGTATTATCCGTCATGAGTTCCGGGACACGACACTAGGATTCACCTCCATGCCCAAGTCCTATCTGGAGCGAATTCTGCGTGCGAGGGTCTATGACGTGGCCCGGGAGACGCCCCTCGAGAAAATGGCTCTTCTGTCCGCGCAGATCGGCCACAACGTGCTCCTCAAGCGCGAGGATCTGCAGCCGGTCTTCTCGTTCAAGATCAGGGGCGCCTACAACAAGATCGCCGGCCTCGACGAGGCCGCGTGCGCGGGCGGCGTGGTGTGTGCATCGGCGGGCAATCATGCCCAGGGCGTGGCGCTCGCGGCGGCGGCGCGGGGTCTGCGGGCGGTCGTGGTCATGCCCACCACGACACCGCGCATCAAGTCCGATGCCGTCGTGCGTCTCGGCGGGGAGGTCATCCTGCACGGGATTTCCGTCGACGAATCGTTCCGCCGCGCGCGCGCCATCGCCGACGACGAAGGAGCCGCCTTCGTCCATCCCTTCGAGGATGTCGACGTGATCGCCGGGCAAGGCACCATCGGCATGGAGCTCCTGCGCCAGCACGGCAACGGCATCGACGCCATCTTCGTGCCGGTCGGCGGCGGCGGCCTGATCGCCGGCATCGCGGCCTACGTCAAGTCGCTCTGGCCGGGCATCAGGATCATCGGCGTGGAGCCGGAAGACGCCGCCACCATGCACACGGCGCTGGCGGCGGGGCGTCCGACGGACCTCTCGGATGTGGGCCTGTTCGCCGACGGTGTCGCCGTGCGCACGGTCGGCCCGGAGACCTATCGCATCGCCGCGCAATGCGTGGACGATATCGTGCTCGTCGGCACCGACGAAATCTGCGCCGCCATTCAGGATATCTACGAGGACACCCGCTCGATCGCCGAACCCGCCGGCGCCCTCGCCGTCGCCGGACTGAAGGCCTATGCCGCCGCGACGCCCGCCCGCGACGAGACGCTGATCGCGATCCTGTCCGGCGCCAACGTCAACTTCGACCGCCTGCGCCACATCTCCGAGCGCGCCGACATCGGGCGCGAGCGCGAGGCCCTCTTTGCCGTCACCATCCCGGAGCGGCCCGGCAGTCTCCGGCACTTCTGCGAGGTCATCGGCCAGCGCGCCATCACCGAGTTCAACTACCGCTTCGCCGACAGCGAGGCCGCGCGCATCTTCGTCGGCCTCGAGCTGCAGCAGGGCCGGCAGGAACGGGACGCCCTGCTCGCCACCCTCGGGAGCGCGGGCTTTCCGGTCGTCGACATGACCGACAACGAGCTCGCCAAGATTCACATCCGCTACATGGTCGGCGGGCACGGCGGCGCCGGCCTCGAAGAGAAACTCTACCGTTTTTTCTTCCCGGAACGGCCCGGCGCCCTGCTCGGCTTCCTGGACGAGATGGGGCAGCGCTGGAATATCAGCCTGTTCCACTACCGCAACCACGGGTCGGCCTACGGACGCGTTCTGATCGGCTTTCAGGTGCCGGCGAGCAGCGCGCGCGAATTCCGGGAATTCCTCGAAAACGCGCACTTCCAGCATGTCGAGGAGACCGCGAATCCGGTCTACCAACTGTTTCTCAAATAGAGTCGGCTGCGCTTCGGCTCATCCCTCGAATGCCGCCCACCGCGCCAACGACTTCCCGCCCACTCTTCGGAGAACGTGGTGGGCGCACTAGGACTCGAACCTAGGACCCGCTGATTAAGAGTCAGCTGCTCTGCCAACTGAGCTATGCGCCCACGGCCGGCGATGTGCCACGATTCAAGCGCCGGCGCAACCGGCCGTCGCGCGGGTCGCGCGTTCTCCCGTCATCGCGCGGGACGCGCGTTCTCCCGTCGTCGCGCGGGACGCGATCTTCGGGGCTGGGGCCGGGGAATCTGGAACGGCTGCCGTCTTGGTGCTATACAGGGCGCGGACGGACGCTCGGCCGGGAGGTGAGCGGTACGCAAGCAATGGATATTCCCCGGTAGCTCAGTTGGTAGAGCAAGCGGCTGTTAACCGCTGGGTCGCTGGTTCGAGTCCGGCCCGGGGAGCCAGTTTCGAGACCAACAAGGTCTGCCCTGTTCTCAGGAATACAACTAACGCCCTGCTCTAGCAGGGCTTTTTCTGGTCCCCGGGCTTGCCCGTTCCGTTCGATTCCGCTGGAATCCGCGATCGATCGTGGGGAAAACGAGGGAAGAACGGCAGGCCGCGTGAGCCGCTTCGACGCAGCCTGCCGGCGCCCCGTGGACAGGTGGACGGCTGCTCCGCGTCCGACCCTGTCCCCGCAGGGCCAGGCGCAGCGACGGAAGCGGTCAACGAGCCGTCACGCGTATCGCTTTTCTCCTCGGGCTATTCCACGAACTCCATTTCGTGGACCTTGTAGTATTGCGCCGTGTACCAGCGCCAGCCCTCGAGATTGCTGGCAAGTCCGATACGGAAACAGGGCTCCACGGTCCAGCCGAACGCGGATTGGATCGTCTCCCTTGGCTCCGGGTTCGGGTCCGCTCATCTTAGCCCCGCCGGCTCAGGGGTTGGCAAGCGCCTCACCGCGACGCCCGAACGTGATCGGCGACCGTCTCGCCGATCATGCTCCCACCTACTCGGCTGCCGCCGGCGACAGCCGATCGATCTTGATCCGGTCAGCGGTCTTCATCGCCTGGGCCAGCTCGTAGGCCGATTGAAGCCGGTACCAGGTTTCCGCGCCGCCGCCGAACGCCTTGTCGAGGCGGATCGCCATCTCGGGAGAGATGCCGGAACGGCAATTGACCACGTCCGAGAGCTGCTTGCGGCTGACACCGAGCTTGCGTGCCGCCTCCGTCACGCTGAGCCCCAACGGCTCCAGGCAATCGTGGCGCACGGACAGGCCCGGGTGAGGCGGATTCTTCATCGGCATGACCGATCCTCCTGGTGATAGTCGATCGAGTCCATATCCCTGGCCTTCGAGACCGGGGAGGATGTCGCGCGGCACCTGTCGCGCTTCATCGAGCCCGGTTCGCCCCGGTGCGCTTTTCGCGGGAGTCCAGGTAGGGCGTGATCCGGCCGCCGAGGGTCTGGCCGGTCAGGTCCTCGGCGATCCCTACGGCGCGGCGCAGGCCGCCGATGTCGATGCCGGTCTCGAAGCCGGCCTCGGTCGCCATGAACACCAGGTCCTCGGTGGCGAGGTTGCCGGTGGCGCCGGGCGCGAAGGGGCAGCCGCCGAGGCCGCCGATGGAGCTGTCGAACTTTCTGATCCCGCATTCGATGGCGACCCAGGTGAGGGTGAGCCCCATGGCGCGGGTGTCGTGGAAGTGGCCGGCGAGCCGCTCCGGCCCGTAGCGATGCGCCAGCGTCTCGAAGAGGTGGGCCATCTGCGGCGGGGTGCCGGCGCCGGTGGAATCGCCCAGCGCAAGCTCGTCGGCGCCGGCGTCGAACATGCGGGCAGCGAGGTCGAACACCGTCTCCGGCGGGGTCACCCCTTCATAGGGGCAGGCGGCGACCACGGAGAGGTAGGAGCGCGCGCGGACCCCGTCCGCCTTCGCCCGCCCGATCACCGCCTCGTTGACCCGGATCGCCTGGTCCAGCGACATGTTGATGTTGCGCCTGTTGAAGGTGTCGGTGGCGGCGAGCACCAGCGCCACGGTGGTGACGCCGGCCTCGACCGCGCGCTCGTATCCCTTCTCGTTCGGCACCAGGGCCTCGTAGCCCGCGCCTCGGTCCTGCGGCAGCCGGGCGAAGACCTCGCCTGCATCCGCCATCTGCGGCACCGCCCTGGGCGAGACGAAGCTCGCCGCCTCGACCGAGCGCAAGCCGGCATCGAGCAGGGCGTCGAGGAGGCGCAGCTTGCCCTCGGTCGGCACGACGCGCGGCTGGTTCTGGAGCCCGTCGCGGAGCCCCACCTCGTGCACGGTGATGACGTCACCCATCGGTCGATTCCCTATGGTCCTTGCGCTTGCCTGCGCGGATCAGGCTATCACGCAGGCCGCGCGCAGGCGCGCGAGCTCGGCGCCGCTCTTGCCGCAGTGCCGCGCCAGTACCTCGTCCGTGTGCTGGCCGAGGAGCGGCGGGGGCCCGTAGCTCTCGGCCGGCGTGGCGCTCAGCTTGATCGGGTTGCCGGTGGTGCGGAAGGCGCCGCCCTGCGGATGGTCGATCTCGACCACCATGTCGCGGGCCTGCACCTGCACGTCGGCGAGCGCATGGGCCACGTCGTTGACCGGCCCGCAGGGCACGCGCGCCGCCCGCAGCCGCGCGAGCCACTCGTCGCAGCCGCGCGCGGCCAGCGCCGCCGTGACCGCGCCGTCCACCTCGTCCCGGTGGTCGCGCCGGCCCTCATAGCCGTCGAAGCGCGCATCGGCGAGGGCCGGGCATCCCAGCACCTCCCTCAGCCGCGCCCACTGGTCGTCCTTCACCACCGCGATGATCAGCCACCGGTCCTTCGTCGGGAAGGCATTGTAGGGGACGTAGATCGGATGCGCGTTGCCGAACTGGCGCGGCACCTCGCCCGACAGCAGGTGCATGGCGGCGATGTAGCTCAAGAGCGAGACCTGGCAGTCCTGCATGGAGAGGTCGATGTGCTGGCCCTGCCCGGTCGCCTCGCGCGCGTGCAGCGCCGCCAGCATGGCGACGGCGCCGAACAGCCCGCTGCTGAGGTCCCCCATGGGCACGCCGGCGCGGATCGGCGGGCCGCCGGGCTCGCCGGTGATCGACATGCCGCCGCCGTAGCCTTGCGCCACCACGTCGAAGGCGGTGCGGTCGCAGTCGGGGCCTTGCTCGCCGAACCCGGTGATGCTGCAGGTGACGATGCGCGGGTTGATGGCGGCGAGCGTCGCGTGGTCGATGCCGAGGCGCTCGGGCACGCCGGGGCGGAAATTGTTGACCACGATATCCGCCCCCGCCGCGAGTTCGTGGAAGAGCGCGCGCCCTTCCGCCCGCTTCAGGTCGATGCAGACGCTCTTCTTGTTGCGGTTGAGCGTGAGGAAATAGGGGCCCATGCCCTTGTAGGCGTAGCGGGGGTCGTCGGCGAGCAGGCCGCGCGTCATCTCGCCGCCGCCGGGCGGCTCGACCTTGATGGTCTCGGCGCCGAGATCGGCCAGCAGCATCGCCGCGAAGGGCCCCGACAGCATGTGCGTCAGGTCGAGCATCACGATGTCCGAGAGGGCTTTCATCGGAGGCGGCGGGCGTGCAGTGGCGGGAAGGAGCCACACTCTATGGCCCGCGCCCGCGGCCGGTCAATGCGGGTTGCTGTCGTGCCATACGGGCGCTTGGATTCTGTTGATTTCCCTCAGGCGCCGGGCGCGCTTTCTTGTTTTCCCTCAGGCGCCGGGCGCTCGCTCCGCTCGCTTGGCTACGCGCCTTGCGGCGCGCCGGCGCGGTCGCGCCGGCCGGGCCTGGCGGCCCGGTCCCGCTCACATCCCACACCCCGTGTGCCGCCGGGCGGGGGCGCGGCGCCTCGTGATACCATCGTGCTCCGACGGCACGGATGCGGGAGGGGAGCATGGCGGCGAAAGCGGTCGGCTGGGGCATGATCGGCACGCGGGGCTGGAGCGACATGGTCCTGGGTCCCGCGGTGAACGCAGCGCGGGGCGCGCGCCTCAAGGCCGTGCTCTCGACCGGCCAGGAGAACGCCGCGCGCTACTGCGCCAGCCACGGCGTGGCGCGGGGCTATACGGATATCGGGGCCTTCCTCGCCGATGACGCGGTGGACGTGGTGTGGATCGCGAGCCCCAACCACCTGCACAAGGAGCACGCCGTCGCGGCGCTCAAGGCCGGCAAGCATGTGCTGTGCGAGAAGCCCATGGCGATGAACCAGGCCGAATGCCGGGCGATGATGCGCGCCGCGAAGAAGGCCGGCCGCCTGCTCACCGTCGGCTACAACAGCCGCCACCATCCGAAGCTGAGCAGGCTCCGCGCGCAGTGGCAGGCGGGCCGCTTCGGCGCGCCGGTGCAGATGCACGGCCAGTTCCACTACCGCTATCCGCAGGTGCCGGACGACTGGTGGCGGCTCGACGACGAGACCTCGGGCTGCTGGGTGCTGGGCGATGTCGGCACCCACTTCATCGACCTGCTGCGCTGGTTCAACGGCGAGGCGAAGACGGTGCACGCCCATCTCTCCAACAAGGCCTACGGGCGCTCCGCCGACTATGCCTTCCTCACCATCGGCTTCGGGAACGGCGCGGTCGGCACCGTCTCGTCGTCGCTCGCCGTCACCGTCGGCGGCGGCATCGAGCTCCTGGGCAGCGAGGGCTACTGCCGCATCGAGGGCGGCTTCGTCGGCCTCCCCGGCAGCGTGACCACGGTGCGCCGGGGCGGGGCGCCGCGCACCGCCCCGCTCGCCGCCCACGACACCTACAAGGCGCAGGTGGAGAGCGTCACCCGCGCCGTCGCCCACGGCGCGCCGCTCGCAGTCGGCGCCGACGACGGGCTCGCCAACGTCCGCATCATCGAGCAGGCGCGCGGCTGGTGAGCCGGGCCGCCAGGCCCGGCCGGCGCGCGTCGCGGGCGCTGCGCCTTTGCCGTCGCGGGAAAGCGGAGAGCCATGCCATCCGAGCGTAAGCCGCCCGCTCGTCCGAGCGATCGTTCACAGGCCGTGATGGTCACCGGCGCCGGCCGCAGCATCGGCCGCGCTGTCGCCGAGCGCTTCCACGCCGCCGGCGCGCGCGTGCATATCTGCTGCCTCACGACGGAGAGCCTGGAGGACGTGCTCGGCGCCAATCCCGGCATGTCCGGCAGCATCGCCGACGTGGGCTCAGGCCAGGCCGTGGCGCGCTGGTTCGACGAGGGGCTGGCGGCGCTCGGCGGCCTCGACGTGCTGGTGAACAATGCCGGCATCAGCGGACCGCGCGCGCCGATCGACGAGATCGAGGACGACGACTGGTACCGGGTGATCGATGTCAATCTCCACGGCATGTTCCACTGCATCAAGCGCGCCGTGCCGGCGATGAAGGCGCGTGGCGGAGGCGCGATCGTCAACATTTCGACCGCCTCCACCAGGGTGGGCATGCCGCTCAGGACCTCCTACGTCACCTCGAAGTGCGCGGTGGACGGGATGACCCGGAATCTCGCGCGCGAGCTCGGCCCCTTCGGCGTCCGCTGCAACGCCGTCCTGCCGGGCATCGTCGACAACCCGCGCGGGCGGCGGCTCATCGCGCAGCTCGCCGACGAGCGGGGCCAGACCATCGAGGAGGCGCACGAGCGCTATGTGAGCTTCATCTCGACGCGCACGCTCATCTCCTGCGAGGAGGTCGCCGACGCCGCGTTCTTCCTGGCGCAGGACGCGGCCCGCAACATCACCGGGCAGCTGGTCGGGGTCTGCGGCAATCTCGAATGGGAGGAGTAGGCGCCTATTTCTTGCGGAAGCGGTCGAGCGTCACGATCTTGTCCTTGTCTCCGCCCGCCTCCGGCGTGACTTCTCCGCCCGCCTCCTGCGCTTCCTCTTCCACGGCCTGCGGACGCCGCGCGGCGGCCTTGCCGGCCGCTTCGCGGGCCGGGCCGAACTGCAGGCCGAACTTCACCGAGGGATCGGCATAGCTCGTGAGCGCGCCATAGGGCACGACGATGTGTCGGCCGACCTTGTTGAAGCTCAGCGTCACGGCAAACGAGTCGTCGCCCACCTCCAGGTCCCAGAACTGATGCTGAAGCACGATCGTCAGCTCGTCCGGGTAGCGCGCGCGGAGCGAATCGGGAAGCTCGACGCCGGGGGCGCCGGTCTTGAAGGTGACGTAGGCGTGGTGGGTACCGGGCCAGCCCTCCCGGGCGACGCGCCGCAGCGCCTCGCGCACCACCGAGCGGAGCCCGCTTTCGACCAGCGCGTCGTAGCCGATGAGGTCCTTGCTCGTGCCAACGCCCATGCTAACGCCCGTGTCCGCCCGCCAATGTCGCGCGAGCGGGAACCGTCTCGCGCGCGGCAACTAAAGTGGGGGGCTTCTGTTGCCCGGCGCCCCCCGAGCCGCGCTTACCTAGCGATGCTAGGCAGCGAGTGCGACCTGATGGTCGTTGTCATTCGCACTTCTGCTTTGGCCCGATAACGGCGGTACCATGCCGGGCGAAGACCACACCTTTACCACGCACGTCGATCCTGGTTCGCCCCCATGACCAAGGCCCCAGGCCCTGAGGATGGTGGAGGCGCCGGGTACTGCCCCCGGGTCCGCAACGCTTATTCCGAGCAGCGTTTATCGCCATAGTCGACGGTCTCCCGCCGACCCCGCTAATATAGGGCGTCTCGGCGCTTATGGGAAGCGGCGGCGGTGCCTCCGTTCCCGCCCGTTTCACGTCACCGGGGATGATCCTCGCCATGCCGATCGACGACCACAAGCGGGCGGAGATCGAGGCCCAACGGGCCGTCGCGCACGAGACCAGGCGCGCCACGGTGCCGGCGCTCGAGCAGGTGCTCTACCAGCGCTTCGACGTGCTCGATCATGGCTTCGTCCGGGTCATCGACTATATGGGCGACGATGGGGCCATCGTGCAGGCGGCGCGGGTCTCCTACGGCGCGGGCACGCAGCATGTGCGGGAGGACCGGGCGCTGATCCGCTATCTGCTGCGCCATCGCCACACCACGCCCTTCGAGATGTGCGAGATCAAGCTGCACGTCAAGGCGCCGATCTTCGTCGCGCGCCAGTGGCTCCGCCACCGCACCGCCAGCGTCAACGAGTATTCGGCGCGCTATTCGCGGATGGACCGCGAGTTCTACGTGCCGGATGCGCCCCATCTTCAAGCGGTCCTGGAGGAACAGGTCGGGCGTCAGCGGGCCAGCAGCAGCGGCATGGACGACCTGTTCGGATGGTCGGAGGCGCCGGAGGAGCGCGCGGCGCTCGCGGCCCAGTCCGGCGCCAACAGGCAGGGCCGGGACGATGCGCTGTCGGACGAGGAAGCCGACCGGGCGCTGTCACGCATCAACTGGATTTCCAGAAACGCCTACGGCGTCTATGAAAACCTGCTCAACGAGGACGAGAGCGGGGCGCGCAAGGACCCCGATCGCGTGGGACTCGCCCGCGAGCTCGCGCGCGCCGCGCTGCCCGTCAACTACTACACCCAGTTCTACTGGAAGATCGACCTGCACAACCTCCTGCATTTCCTCTCGCTCAGGGCCGATGCCCACGCCCAGCACGAGATCCGCGCCTATGCCGAGGCGATCCTCGACAGGATCGTCGTGCGCTGGGTGCCGGAGACCTGTCAGGCCTTCCAGGACTACGGGATGAACGCCGTGTCGCTCTCTGCCGGCGGCCTCGACGTGGTGAGGCGTATGCTGGCGGGCGAGACGGTCGATCAGGAGGGCAGCGGCCTCTCCGGGCGCGAGTGGCGCGAGCTCATGGCGGTGCTGGGACGCGATCCCTCAGCTACAGAGGGGCCATAGCTCCCACCAGGAATCGCAGCGAAAATCCGATTCGCAGCGCTTGAGCTGCGCCTGGTAGCGGCCCGCCGTCTGCGCCACCCGCTTGGCGTAGCGCTGGAGCGCCGGTTTCGCCTTCCAGGTGCCGCGCCGGTAGCCGCCGCGGCCCTCGTGATAGGCGAGATAGAGCCGGCGCGCGTCGTTCTTGGCAATCCCCAGCTCGCGCGCCGTCCCGTGGTTGTACCAGCCGATGAAGTCGAGGGCGTCCTCCATGTCCCCGCGGCTGCGGAACCACGAGCCCCGTTCCCGCGTGTAGTCGTCCCAGGCCGGGTCCTGCGCCTGGGCGTATCCCTTGGCCGACGACACGCGGCCCCAGGGGATGAACCACAACAGGTACTTGCGGGCAGGCCGCGCATCGCTCCGGTAGCTCGATTCGTGGTGCACGAAGGCCATGAGAACGGAGATCGGCGTGCCCCATTCCTTTTCCGCCGTGCGCGCATAGTCGTACCAGTCGGGATATTGGTCGAAGACCGCGCAGAGGTCCTGCTGGCGCTCCGGCGGCGAGGGACCGCAGGCGGCCAAGAGCGCCGCGACGACAATGGCGACGACGCCTGCGCCGATCCACTTCCGGCGGCCCGCACGGGCCGACAGCGCCGGAAGAAGATCGTCGATGCGCCTGCGCGCCATCGCCGGGGGCGCTCACATCATGACGATGCGGGGCTGCGCGCGGCCTGCGCCGCTCACCGCAGAGGTCGCCTTGTCGATGAGGCCGGCGGCGATCCGCCGGTAGGCCGCGGCGTGGGGGCTCTCGGGCTGGGCGACCACGATCGGCCGGCCGGAATCCGAGGTCGTCCGGATCGCGATGTCGAGCGGAATCTCACCCAGGAAATCCACGCCCAGCCTGAGCGCGGTCTCACGCGCGCCGCCGTGGTGGAAGAGCTCGGCACGGTGGCCGCATTCGGGGCAGACATAGTAGCTCATGTTCTCCACGACGCCGAAGATCGGCACGTTCACCTGCTGGAACATGTTGATGCCGCGCGTCACGTCGAGCAGCGCGATGTCCTGCGGGGTCGAGACGATCACCGCGCCGGTGAGCGGCACCCGCTGGGCCATGGTGAGCTGCGCGTCGCCGGTGCCGGGCGGCAGGTCGCAGAGAAGCACGTCGAGTTCGCCCCAGTCGACATCCCGCATCATCTGCTCGAGCGCCTGCATGACCATCGGGCCGCGCCAGATCATGGCGGTGTCCTCGGCGACCAGGAAGCCGATCGACATGCACTTGATCCCGTAGTTCGCCATGGGGCGCAGCGTGCGCTCCCCCACCATCTGCGGCTGGCCGCTGAGGTTGAGCATGCGCGGGATCGAGGGGCCGTAGATGTCGCAGTCGAGCAGGCCGACGCGGATGTTCTGGGCGGCCATGGCGGTGGCGAGGTTCACCGCGGTCGTCGACTTGCCGACGCCGCCCTTGCCCGACGCGATGGCGATGACGCTCCGCACCCCCGGCAGCAGCTCGGCAGGCTGGCGCGCCGGCGCCTGGGCGGGACCTTGAGCGGGGGCGTGGCTGTGGCCGTGAGCCTGCGCCTGCCGGTCGGGCGCCGCGCCGGCCGGCCGTTCGGCGGTCAGCACGGCGGTGACCGAGAGCACGCCGGGCAGCCGCTCGACCGCGGCCTCGCAGGCCTTGCGCAGCGGCTCCTTGGCCGCGCCCTGGTCCGGGTCGACCTCGAGCGCGAAGCCGACATTGCCGTCCCGGACCACGACCCCGCTGATCAGGCCGTCCGCGACGACGCCCCGCCCGCCCGCCGGGTCCGCGACATCGGCCAGCGCCGCCAGAACCTGTTCCTTGGTGACCGACGCCATGGTTCCGCTCGCCACCCGTCCCCTGGCCCCCGGCGGCCGTGCCGAGGCGCCCCGCGCGTATTCCGGCCCGCGCACCGTTGCGTGCGGCGGGCGCATGACTTATAAGGCGCCGATGATGGCTTGCAAAGTCTGGGACGAAAGGCCGACCCATGCCTTGGTCTAGTCAAGGCGGCGGCGGCGGCTGGCAGAGCGGCGGCGGCGGCGGCGGACCCTGGGGCCGCGGGCCGGGCGGCGGCCGGCGCGGGCAGCAACCCCCTCCGCCCGACCTCGAAGAGATGCTGCGGCGCGGCCAGGACCGCTTCCGCAGATGGATGCCGGGGCTGCGCGGCGGCCGCGGGCTGATCCTCCTCCTCCTGGTGGTGATCGGCATCTGGCTGCTGACCGGGTTCTACCGCGTCGAGCCGGACGAGCAGGGCGTGGTGCTGCGCTGGGGCGAGTGGACCAAGACCACCCAGCCGGGCCTCAACTACCACCTGCCCTGGCCCTTCGAGACCGTCATCAGGCCCAAGGTGACGAAGATCAACCGGGCCGAGATCGGCTACCGGACCCTGATCGACTCTCAACGGGGCGCGTTCACGCGGCCGGTGCCGGACGAGAGCCTGATGCTGACCGGCGACGAGAACATCATCGACGTGAAGTTCACCGTCTTCTGGCGGATCATGGACGCCGGCCAGTTCCTGTTCAACATCCAGGCGCCGGAGCGCACGGTGAAGGACGCGGCCGAGAGCGCCATGCGCGAGGTGATCGGCAAGACCCGCCTGCAATCGGCGCTGGCCGAGGAACGGCTGCAGCTGGCGCAGCAGACGCACCAGCTCACCCAGTCGATCCTCGACTATTACGGCGCCGGCGTCGAAGTCACCCAGATCGAGCCGCAGGACATCGCGCCGCCGGAGGCCGTGGTCGCGTCCTTCCGCGACGTGCAGGCTGCGCGCGCCGACCAGGAGCGGGCGAAGAACGAGGCCGAGGCCTACCGCAACGACATCATCCCGCGCGCGCGCGGCGCCGCCGAACGCCTCGTTCAGGAGGGCACGGCCTACAAGGAGCAGGTGGTCGCCAAGGCCGAGGGTGAGGCCTCGCGCTTCGTCTCGATCCACGCCGAGTATGCGCAGAACACCGAAGTCGTCCGCCGCCGCATGTATCTGGAGACGATGGAGGAGGTGCTCGCCGGGCTGGACAAGATCGTCATCGATTCCGGGGGGCAGGGCTCCTCCGGCGTCGTGCCCTACCTGCCCCTGCCGGAGCTTCAGCGCCGCCAGGGCGGCACGCAGTAGACCATGAGTACCCGGGCCAAGGTCCTCATCGGCGTCGCGGTCGTCCTCGTGGCCATCGTCCTGCTCCTGATCTCCACCTTCAAGGTGCGGGAGGATCAGCAGGCGATCCTGCTGCAGCTGGGCGAGCCCATCAAGGTGGTGAACCAGTGGGGCACGGACGAGCCGGGGCTCCGCTTCAAGACGCCCTTCGTCCAGAACGTCGAGTATTTCGAGAAGCGCGTCCTCGACTTCAACGCGCCGGCGGAGGAGATGATCCTCGGCGACCAGAAGCGGCTGGTCGTCGACGCCTTCATCCGCTACCGGATCATCGATCCTCTGCGCTTCTTCCAGTCCGTCGGCAACGAGGCGATCGCGCGCGCGCGCCTCGGCGCGATCCTCAACGCCAGCACGCGGCAGGTGCTGGGCACGGTCGAGCTGATCACCGTGCTCTCCGGCGAGCGCGCCCAGCTGATGACCCAGATCAGGGACCAGGTGAACCGCCAGTCCACCGGCTTCGGCGTCGATGTGATCGACGTGCGCATCCGCCGCGCCGACCTGCCGGAGGAGAACAGCCAGGCCGTCTACCAGCGCATGCAGACCGAGCGCGAGCGCGAGGCCAAGGAGTTCCGGGCCCAGGGCGAGGAGGAGTCGCAGCGCATCCGCTCGCGCGCCGATCGCGAGCGCGTGGTGCTCCTCGCGGAGGCGGAGCGCGAGTCCCAGATCCTGCGCGGCGACGGCGACGGCGAGGCGAACCGCATCTCGCGCGAGGCCTATGGCCGGGACCCCGAGTTCTACGCCTTCTACCGGGCCATGCAGGCCTATCGCGCAGCCCTCGGCGACAACGACACGTCGATGGTGCTGTCGCCGGACAGCGAGTTCTTCCGCTTCTTCGGCGAGATCATGGGAATCCAGGCGTCCGCCCCGGCTGCGCCCGAGTGACGCGCCCCGGCCGCGCGCCGGTGTAGGGCCGCCGCCGCTGCGCGGCCGCCCCCGACGATCCGACCATGAGCGACGGGCTCACCCTGTTCCTGACCGCGATCGGGCTCATATTCATCATCGAAGGCGGGCTCTACGCGCTGTTCCCGAACACGATGCGGCGCAGCATCCAGCGCGTGCTGGCCCAGCCATCGGGCCGGATACGCACCGTCGGCATGAGCGCGGCCCTGGCCGGCCTCCTGCTGGTCTGGCTCGTGAACTAGCCCGGATTTCTCACCATGGTCACGGTCTGCGTCGCGTCCAGGCGTTCGATCCGCAAGGAGCGGGCCGAAGAGCGTAGCGGGGACTACGGTCGAGGTCCGCGACGCTGCGGGCGGACGCCTGGGCGCGACCCGAAGGGCGGCGCTTTCCGGCCGACAGCGTGCGTCAAAGCGCTTGCCCGATGTCCCACATCGCGCTGCGCGCCTTTCCTACTCTGTCGGCCGGAAAGCGCCGCGCAGACCATGACCATGGTGAGAAAGCCGGGCTGGCGGCGTCGGAGGCGGTCGTGACGGGGAAGGGACGCAACAGGTGAGCGGGCGGCTGCTCGCCCCCTTCGCGGGCCTCCGCGCCACCTCGGACCATGCCCAGGCGGTGGCGGCGCCGCCCTACGACGTGCTGTCGGCGGCGGAGGCGCGCGCCGCCGTGCGCGACCGGCCGTGGAGCTTCCTCCGCGTCTCCCGTCCGGAGATCGACCTGCCGCCCGAGACGCCGGCCGGCGCGCCGGCGCTCTACGAGGGTGCGGCGGCGGCGTTCGCGCGGATGATGGAGGACGGCCTCCTGATCCGCGACCCCGCGCCCCGCTTCTACGCCTGCCGCATGGAGGCGCAGGGCCGCGCGCAGACGGGGCTGGTGGCGGCGGCCTCGCTCGCGGCCTACGAGGAGGGCGCGATCAAGCGGCACGAATCGACCCGGCCGGACAGGCAGGAGGACCGCGCCCGGCACATCGCCGCGCTCGGCGCGCAGACCGGCCCCATCTTGCTGATCCACGCGCCCGACGCGGGCAGCCGCCGGCTCGTCGCGGCGGCCTGCGAGGGACGGCCGCTCAGCCGCGCCGTGCTCGACGGCGGGGTGAGCCACACGCTCTGGGCGATCGACGGTGCGGACGAGATCGAGGCTCTGGCGGCGCGTTTCGATGAGATCGGCGCGCTCTACATCGCCGACGGCCATCACCGCGCCGCCGCCGCCCGGACGGCGGCCATGCGGGAAGGCGGGGCGGGCGGCCGCCTGCTGACGGTGAGCTTCCCCGCCGACGAGGTCCGCATCCTCGGCTATCACCGGATCGTGCGGGGGTTGAACGGCCTCACGCCGGCCGCATTCCTGCGCGCGGTGGGCGGGGCGATGCGCCTGGAGCCGGCGGATGGGCCGGTGGAGCCCGAGCGGCGCGCGTGCTTCGGCATGTATGCGGACGGTCGCTGGTATCGGCTCGCCGCCGAGAGCCCGGTGCCTTCCGGCGGCTCCGTGGTGGAGCGGCTCGACGTCTCGATCCTCGCGCGCCTGGTGCTCGGTCCCATCCTCGGGATCGGCGATCCCAGGCTGGATGCGCGCATCGACTTCGTGGGCGGCGGGCGCGGGCCGGGGGCGCTCGCGGCGGCGGTCGACGGCGGCGAGGCATCCGTGGCCTTCTCGCTGCATCCGACCTCCGTCGAGGACCTGATGGCGGTCGCCGACGCCGGCGCGATTCTGCCGCCGAAAACCACCTGGTTCGAGCCCAAGCTCGCCGACGGACTGGTCTCGCTGGTCCTTTCCTGACGGTGGGTGCGGGGGCTCCAGCCGGCGGGCGACCCTCGATCCTGGTGATCGGCGGCCCGACGGCGAGCGGCAAGTCGGCGCTCGCGGCCGATGTGGCGGCGCGCTTCGGCGGGGTCGTGGTCAACGCCGACAGCATGCAGCTCTACCGCGACCTGCCGATCCTCACCTCCTGGCCGGACGCGGGGCTGCTGGCGCGCGCGCCGCACCGGCTCTACGGCGTGCTCGACGGTGCCGAGCGCTGCTCCGCCGGCCGCTGGCGCGCCATGGCGCTGGCCGAGATCGAGCGGGCCGGGCGCGCCGGCGCGCTGCCGGTTGTGGTGGGCGGCACGGGGCTCTATCTGCGGGCGCTGGTGGAGGGGATCGCGCCGGTGCCTGCGATCCCCGCGTCCGTGCGGGAGGCGGTCCGCGCGCTGCACATGCGTGGGGGCAGCGCCGCCCTCCATGCGCGCCTCGCCGCGCGCGACCCCGAGGCGGCGCGGCGGCTCGAGCCCGGCGACGGCCAGCGCGTGATGCGGGCCTACGAGGTGATCGAGGCCACCGGCCGCTCGCTGCTCGCCTGGCAGGCGGAACGGCACGACCGCTATGCCGGCCGTGCCGCGACCCTCGTCCTCGCGCCGCCGCGGCTGCCGCTCTACGCAGCCTGCGATGCGCGCTTCGATGCCATGATGGCGCAGGGCGCCCTCGACGAGGCGGCGCGCCTCAAGGCCCGCGGCCTCGACCCCGGCCTGCCGGCGATGAAGGCGGTGGGCGTCCGCCCCCTGCTCGATCACCTCGCGGGCGCCGTCACGCTCGAGCGAGCGATAGCACTCGGCGGTCAGGCGACGCGCCGCTATGCCAAGCGCCAGACCACCTGGTTCCGCACCCAGATGCCGGGCGGCGCCCGGATCGAAGGTCGTTACAGCGCGGAATCGAAACGGGAATCGCTCGCCCTCATCGAGCGCCTGCTATTGACCGGCATGGGGTGAGGGACTACTGTCCACCCACCGACACGGGTGCGCGCCAACGCGCACTGACGCGGGCCGGCCGACTCTCCCGCAAGCGAGGGGCGTCGGCGCTCGCGTACTGGAGGGAGATCGTCGTGACGACGGATGCCGAGGCGCACGCTCCGGCAGAGCCGACCGGGGCCGAGCTGGTCGTCCGCACTCTGGTCGATCTCGGCGTGGACGTGGTGTTCGGCTATCCCGGCGGCGCGGTCCTGCCGATCTACGACGCCATCTTCAAGCAGAACGAGCTGCGCCACATCCTGGTGCGGCACGAGCAGGGCGCCGTCCACGCGGCCGAGGGCTATGCGCGTTCCACCGGCAAGGTGGGCACGGTGCTGGTCACCTCGGGCCCCGGCGCCACCAACAGCGTCACCGGGCTCACCGACGCGCTCATGGACAGCATCCCGGTGGTCTGCCTGACCGGGCAGGTGCCGACCCACATGATCGGCAACGACGCCTTCCAGGAGGCCGACACCATCGGCATCACCCGGCCCTGCACCAAGCACAACTATCTGGTGAAGGAGGTCGACGGCCTCTGCCGGACGATCCGCGAGGCCTATTACATCGCGTCCGCCGGCCGGCCCGGCCCCGTGGTCGTGGACCTGCCCAAGGACGTGGTCATGGCCCGGGCGCCCTATGTCGCCGGCGATGGCGACGGCGCCGCGCCGGGCAACGGTCTGGCCCATCCCTCCTACCGGCCCCGACGCGAGCCCGATGCAGATGCAATCGAGCGCACGGTCGCGCTGCTGGCCGCGGCCAGGCGCCCGCTCTTCTACGCCGGCGGCGGCGTCATCAACGCCGGGCCGCAGGCGGCGGCGAGCCTGGCGGCGCTGGTGCGGCGCACCGGCTACCCCATCACCAACACGCTGATGGGGCTCGGCTGCTATCCGGGGACCGACGACCAGTTCCTCGGGATGCTCGGGATGCACGGCACCTACGAGGCCAACATGGCGATGGCCGAGTGCGATCTGATGATCGCCGTGGGCGCGCGCTTCGACGACCGCGTGACCGGCCGGCTCGCCGATTTCTCGCGCGGCTCCACCAAGGTGCAGATCGACATCGACCCCTCGTCCATCAACAAGAACGTGCCGGTGGACGTGGCCATCGTCGGCGATGCCGGCCTCGCGCTCGACGCCCTCAATGCCGCGTGGGAGGCGAGCGGCGCCGCGCCCGATGCCAAGGCGCTGGCGGACTGGTGGCGGCAGATCGACGCATGGCGCGGGCGCGACTGCCTGCGCTACAAGCACTCCGGCAGCGCCATCAAGCCGCAATACGCCCTGCAGCGGCTCTACGAGGCGACCAGGGAGCGCGACGCCTACTTCACCACCGAGGTGGGCCAGCACCAGATGTGGGCGGCCCAGTTCCTCAAGTTCGACGAGCCCAACCGCTGGATGACCTCCGGCGGCCTCGGCACCATGGGCTACGGCTTTCCGGCGGCGATGGGCGTGCAGGTGGCCCATCCCGATTCGCTGGTCATCGATGTCGCGGGCGAGGCCTCGCTCCTCATGGTGATCCAGGAGCTCTCCACCATGGTGCAGTACCGGCTGTCGGTGAAGACTTTCCTGCTCAACAACGAATATATGGGCATGGTGCGCCAGTGGCAGGAGTTCTTCCACGGCGGCCGCTATGCCGAGAGCTACATGGATTCGCTGCCCGATTTCGTGAAGCTGGCGGAGTCCTTCGGGGCGACCGGGCTCAGGGCGCGGCGGCCCGAGGAGGTGGACGGCGTGATCGAGGCGATGATCGAGACGCCGGGCCCGGTGATCGCCGACATCCTCGTCGACAAGGAGGAGAACGTCTTTCCGATGATTCCGGCCGGCGCCGCCCACTACGAGATGAAGCTGGGGCCCGAGCATGGCGAGCTCGAGGAGCGCTCCGAAGACGGGATGGTGCTCGTCTAGGGCCCCCGACGCCGACGACGACGAGCGATGACTCAGACAGCCATGCCGCCGCCCGGCGCGCCGGGCCGCCGGGCGCAGCGGGCGCCCTCTCGCTAGACCCCCGGAGGAAGGGCCGTGGAGGACTCAACCGCACGCCGCACGCTCTCCGTGCTGGTCGAGAACGAGCCGGGCGTGCTGGCGCGGGTGATCGGGCTCTTCTCCGGCCGCGGCTACAATATCGAGAGCCTGACCGTCGCCGAGGTCGAGAGCGGCAAGCGCCTCTCGCGCATCAATCTGGTGACCTCGGGCTCGCCCATGGTCATCGAGCAGATCAAGGCGCAGCTCGACCGCCTGGTGCCGATCCACAAGGTCTCGGACCTCGCCACCGAGGGACCCCACATCGAGCGCGAGCTCGCGCTCATCAAGGTCGTCGCCAGCGGCGAGAAGCGGGTCGAATCGCTCAGGATCGCGGATGTCTTCCGCGCCCACGTGGTCGACAGCGAGATCGATTCGTTCGTGTTCGAGATGACCGGCAAGGGCGGCAAGATCGACGCCTTCATCCGGCTGATGACGCCGCTCGGGCTCACCGAGATATCGCGCACGGGCGTGGTCGCGATCGCGCGCGGCAAGGAGTCGATCTGACGCGGCCGTCCGCCGCGCGCAACGACAACCGGGAGAGAGCACGATGCGGGTCTATTACGATCGCGATGCCGACCTGAACCTCATCAAGTCGAAGAAGGTGTCGATCATCGGCTATGGCAGCCAGGGTTTTGCGCACGCGAACAACCTGAAGGAGAGCGGGGTCGCCGACGTCGTCGTCGGGCTCCGGCCGGGCTCGGCGAGCGCGGCCAAGGTGGAGGCCGCCGGGCTCGCGGTCATGGACATCGAGGCGGCCGCGCGCTTCGGCGACGTGGTGATGATGCTCACCCCGGACGAGCTCCAGCGCCAGCTCTACGCCGACGTGCTGCACGGCGCCATGAAGGAGGGCGCGGCGCTGGCCTTCGCCCACGGGCTGAACATCCACTTCCGCCTGATCGAGCCCCGGCCCGATCTCGATGTCTTCATGGTGGCGCCCAAGGGACCGGGGCACACGGTGCGCTCGGAATATCAGCGCGGCGGCGGCGTTCCCTGCCTGCTCGCGCTGGCAAGCGATGCGTCGGGCAACGCCAAGGAGATCGGCCTCTCCTACGCGGCGGGAATCGGCGGCGGCCGCGCCGGCATCATCGAGACCAGCTTCCGCGAGGAGGTCGAGACCGATCTCTTCGGCGAGCAGGTGGTGCTCTGCGGCGGCCTCACCTCGCTCATCACCGCCGCCTGGGAGACCCTGGTGGAGGCCGGCTACGCGCCCGAGATGGCCTATTTCGAGTGCCTGCACGAGGTCAAGCTGATCGTCGACCTGATGTACGAGGGCGGCATCGCCAACATGCGCTACTCGATCTCCAACACCGCCGAATATGGCGACTACACGCGCGGGCCCCGGGTGGTCGACGAGGCGACCCGGGCGCGCATGAAGACCATCCTCGCCGACATCCAGAACGGCCGCTTCACCACGGAATGGATGACCGAGAACGCGGCCGGCCAGTCCTCCTTCAAGGCGATGCGCGCCCGCGCGGCCGAACATCCCATCGAGGAGGTGGGCGAGCGGCTGCGGGCTATGATGCCGTGGATCGCCGAGTCCCGGCTGGTGGACCGCAGCAAGAACTGACGAGCCTGTGCACGGATAGGTTCCGTCGGTGACAATATCGTTGCTTAGCGCAACGAGTTGGGCGTACAAGTGCCTCGTCGCGACGTGGCGAACTTGCGCTGCGCCGGCGGATTACCTATCTCGTGCACGTAAGGTCGAGGGCCATGGTGCGATGACGGTGCCTACGGAAACTGAGCCGAGGGGCACGCCCGATTTGCGCGGGGCAGCGACCGCGGGGTGCACAATCCCACGGGGGCGGCGACTTAGCGGCCCCTGAGCGGTGCGCCGCGCGCGATCGGCCGCCGTCCAGGGGAGCGCGATGACAGTCGCAGCCGCCGGGATGTGAAAGGGTGCCCGCCATGACCGATACTGGTAACCGAGTCCGGATTTTCGACACCACGATGCGCGACGGCGAGCAGTCGCCGGGCGCGTCGATGAACCTCGAGGAAAAGCTCGGCATCGCCGAGGTCCTCGAGGAGATGAGAGTCGACGTGATCGAGGCGGGCTTCCCCATCGCGTCCAACGGCGACTTCGAGGCGGTGCGCGAGGTCGCCAAGGTGGTGAAGGAGAGCACCGTGTGCGGCCTCGCCCGCGCCGGGCGGCGGGATATCGACCGGGCGGCCGAGGCGCTGGCGCCTGCGCGCGCAGGGCGCATCCACACCTTCATCTCGACCAGCCCGCTGCACATGCGCGTCAAGCTGCAGATGGAGCCGGAGGATGTGCATGCGGCCGTGATCGACAGCGTGAGCTACGCGCGGCGCTTCACCGACGACGTGGAGTGGTCCTGCGAGGACGGCTCGCGCAGCGAGCACGACTTCCTCTGCCGCTGCGTCGAATCGGCCATCAAGGCCGGCGCCGGCACCGTCAACATCCCCGACACGGTGGGCTACGCAGTGCCGGACGAGTTCGCAGGCCTGATCGAGATGCTCTTCGCGCGCGTGCCCAATATCGACAAGGCGGTGCTCTCGGTGCATTGCCACAACGATCTCGGCCTCGCGGTCGCCAACTCGCTCGGTGCCGTGCAGGCGGGCGCGCGGCAGGTGGAGTGCACCATCAACGGCCTCGGCGAGCGCGCCGGCAACGCCGCGATGGAAGAGATCGTCATGGCGCTGCGCACCCGCAATGACCTGCTGCGCTTCGAGACCGGGATCAAGACCGAGAACATCATGCGCGCCTCGCGCCTGGTCTCGGCGGTTACCGGCTTCGTGGTGCAGCCGAACAAGGCGGTCGTCGGCGCCAACGCCTTCGCCCACGAGGCGGGCATCCACCAGGACGGCGTCCTCAAGGACGCGCAGACCTACGAGATCATGACCCCCGAATCGGTCGGCCTCGTGCAGTCCACGCTGGTCATGGGCAAGCATTCGGGCCGGCACGCCTTCCGCGAGAAGCTGCGCAGCCTCGGCTATGCCGAGCTCGGCAGCAACGCGCTCCAGGAAGCCTTCGTGCGCTTCAAGGACCTGGCCGACAAGAAGAAGGAGCTCTTCGACGAGGACATCATCGCCCTCGTCGATACCGAGGTCGCGGGCGCGAACGACCGTATCCGCTTCGGCTCGCTCTCCGTCTCCTGCGGCTCGTCGGGGCCGCAGGAGGCCTCGCTCGCACTTGCCGTCGACGGCGAGACGGCGGAGGCGCGCGCCACCGGCAACGGCCCCGTCGATGCGGCCTTCAACGCCATCAAGGCGATCTATCCGCACGAGGCCAGGCTCCAGCTCTATCAGGTGCACGCGGTGACCGAGGGCACCGACGCCCAGGCCGAGGTGAGCGTGCGGCTGGAGGAGAACGGGAGAACCGTGAACGGGCACAGCGCCCATATCGATACCATCGTGGCGTCGGTGCTGGCCTATGTGCATGCGCTCAACAAGCTTCTGGTCAAGCGGCAGAAGACGGCCCCGGAGGCGTTGTCGGCGTGAACCGCGGCGGCGGGCGCCGGCTGCGGCCTGCCCGCCCCGCCGCCGTGTAGGAGGAGAAGCGGCGCATGTTCTCGAAGTTGCTGGGGTTCCTTTCCGCCGACATGGCAATCGACCTGGGAACGGCGAACACGCTTGTCTATGTGAAGTCGCAAGGGATCGTCCTCGACGAGCCGTCCGTCGTCGCGCTGACCACCTGGAAGGGCAAGAAGCAGGTGCTCGCGGTCGGCAACGAGGCCAAGCTGATGCTCGGCCGCACGCCCGGAAACATCGAGGCGATCCGGCCCCTCAGAGACGGCGTCATTGCCGATTTCGAGGTGGCGGAGGACATGATCAAGCACTTCATCCGCAAGGTGCACAACCGGCGCAGCTTCGCCAGCCCCCAGGTCATCATCTGCGTGCCTTCGAGCTCCACCGCGGTCGAGCGCCGGGCGATTCAGGAATCGGCGGAGAGCGCCGGCGCCCGGCGCGTGTTTCTGATAGAGGAGCCGATGGCGGCCGCCATCGGCGCCAACCTGCCGGTGACCGAGCCGACCGGCTCGATGGTGGTCGATGTCGGCGGCGGCACCACCGAGGTCGCCGTGCTCTCCCTCGGCGGCATCGTCTATTCGCGCTCGGTGCGCGTCGGCGGCGACAAGATGGACGAGAGCATCATCGCCTATGTGCGCCGCACCCATAACCTGCTTCTCGGCGAGGCCAGCGCCGAGCGGATCAAGAAGGAGCTGGGATCCGCGTGCCCGCCCGAGGACGGCGACGGCGAGACGCTCAACATCAAGGGGCGCGACCTGATGAACGGCGTGCCCAAGGAAATCGTCATCTCCAAGCGGCAGATTTCCGAGAGCCTCGCCGAGCCGGTCGGTGCCATCATCGACGCGGTCAAGGTCGGGCTGGAGAACACCGCGCCCGAGCTTGCGGCGGACATCGTGGACAAGGGCATCGTGCTCACGGGCGGCGGCTCGCTGCTCGGCAACCTCGATTTCGTGCTGCGCCATGCCACCGGGCTGCCGGTATCGATCGCCGATCAGGCGCTCCGCTGCGTCGTTCTCGGCACCGGGCGCTGCCTCGAAGAGATGAAGGCCTTGAAGCACGCCCTCCACGAGACATACTAGATTTCCAGCTTCGCGGCCCCGATTCGGAGCGCGCCGCGAGCCGCATGGAGGTCTGAGTGAGGGTTGGCCGGACACGCCATCTCGTTCTGGCCGTGCCGGGGAGGGCATTCGCCCACCGTTTCGCCTATGCGATTCTGGCCTGCGCGGCGATTGCGCTGATGATCGTGAGCCAGGCGGAGCCGCGCCTGGTGGAGACGCTGCGCGTCGGCGTCGCCGATGCGCTGAGCCCGGTCTTCGGCTTCTTCTCGCAACCGGCCGAGACCATCGCCGCCGGCGTGGGCGAGTTCGAGGGCATCCTCGCCGTTCACGAACGCAACGAGCGCCTCGAGAGCGACAACGCCCGGCTCCGCAAGTGGCAGGCGGTGGCCGAGCAGCTGGGCCACGAGAACGATGTGTTCCGCCGCCTCCTCAAGGTCGTGCCGGACCAGCGGGCGCGCTTCGTCACCGCCCGCGTGATCGCCGATTCCGGCGGGCCTTTCATCCACATGGTCCTGGTCAATGCCGGCGCTTCGCACGGGGCCCGCAGAGGCCAGGCGGTGGTCAACCATGACGGGCTGGTCGGCCGCGTGCTGGAGGTGGGCGAGCATACCGCCCGGGTGCTGCTGCTCACCGACCTCAACTCGCGCATTCCCGTGGTCCTGGAGGAGAGCCGGGACCGCACGATCCTGCGCGGCGACAACAGCCCCCACCCCTACCTCGCGTTTCTCGCGACCGATGCACGGGTCAAGCCCGGCGACCGGATCGTGACCTCGGGCGAAGGCGGCATGTTCCCGCCGGCGCTCGACGTCGGGATCGTGTCGTCGGTCGACAAGGACCGCGCCACGGTGCAGCCCTTCGTCGTCTTCGAGCGGCTCGACCATGTCACGATCCTCGACTATGTGGTGCCGGGTGTCTTCCCCGAGACCCGCCGTGCCGCGCGCGCCGGGAGCCTCCGGTGACGGGCGAATGGCTGCACCAGGCGGAGCGCCGGCTGCGCGGCCTGATCCCGCTGACCGTCACCGTGGTGCTCGTCTTCGCCGGCTCGCTGCCCTGGCGGTTGCCCGCCTTCGCCGAGGTGACGCCGGCGTTCGCGGTGATGGCGGTCTTCTACTGGACCATCTATCGGCCCGACCGGCTGCCCCATGTGGCGACCTTCGCCATCGGCGTGCTCCAGGACCTGCTGGCCGGAACCCCGCTGGGGATGACGGCGCTGGTGCTTCTCACCGTTCAGGGCGTCGTCGCCTCGCAGCGCACCTTCTTCCGCGGCAAGCCCTTTCTCGTCGTCTGGTGGGGCTTTTCCATGGTCATGCCGGCGGCCGGGCTGCTGGGCTGGATGATCGGCTCGGCCTGTTTCGACGCGCTCCTCCCGGTCCTGCCGATCGCCGTGCAGGTCGTGCTCACGACGCTTCTCTTCCCCGTGTTCGCGGCGTTCTTCCGTCCTCTCGGCGCGCTCGCCGCGCAGCGGCCCGACTGAGATGCGCGGCGAGACCGGACGCGCAAACCTGTTCACGCGCCGCGCCGTCATCATGGGCGGCGTTCAGGTGCTGCTGACGGCGGGCCTCGCCGGGCGCCTCTATCAGCTCCAGGTCGTCGAATCGGAGCGCTACACGGTGCTCGCCGACGAGAACCGCATCAACCTGCAGCTCATGCCGCCGGCGCGGGGCCGCATCTTCGACCGCTTCGGCCAGATTCTCGCGGAGAACCGGCTGAACTATCGCCTGGTCGTGGTGCCGGAGGCCGCGCTGGACCTCGACCGGGCGCTGGACGAAATCGCGGCGCTGGTGCCGATCGAGGATCACGATCGCGACCGGGTCCTGCGCGAAGCCAGGCGCAAGGAGAAGTTCGTCCCCATCATGGTCCGCGAGAACCTGACCTGGGAGGAGGTCTCGCAGATCGAGGTCAACGCGCCCGACCTGCCCGGCGTGATGATCGACGTGGGCCGCCGCCGCCTCTACGCCTTCGGCTCCGACACGGTCCATATCGTCGGCTATGTCGGCGCCGTCAACGAAGCGGAGCTGACGAACGATCCGCTGCTCGCGCTCCCCGACTTCCGAATCGGCAAGAACGGTGCCGAGAAGGCGCTGGAGGGGTCGCTGCGCGGCGAGGCCGGCGCCCGCCAGGTCGAGGTGAACGCCTATGGACGCGTCATCCGCGAGCTCGGCCGCAGGACCGGCAGGCCGGGCGACGACCACATGCTGACCATCGATCTCGGGCTGCAGCAGTATGTCGCGGCCCGCTTCGGCGAGGAGAGCGGCTCGGCCGTGGTCCTCGATGTCCATTCGGGCGAGATTCTGGCGCTGGCATCGCTGCCGAGCTACGACCCCAATGTGCTCACCGGCGGCATCAGCAACCGGCAATGGAGGGAGCTGACCAGCCATCCGCGCTTCCCCCTCAGCAACAAGTCGATCGCCGGCCAGTACTCGCCGGGCTCCACCTTCAAGATGATCGTGGCGCTGGCCGCGCTCGAGAGCGGCGAGGTCGGTCCCCGCCACAGCTTCTACTGCCCCGGATTCCTCGAGCTCGGCAACCGCCGCTTCCGCTGCTGGCGGCGCTACGGCCACGGGCACGTCGCCATGGTGAAGGGCCTCACGCAGTCGTGCGACGTCTATTTCTACGAGGTGGCCAAGCGCGTCGGCATCGACCGGATCGCCGCGATGGCGCAGCGCTTCGGCTTCGGGGCGAAGCTCGACATCGAGCTGCCGGGGGAGAAGCCGGGCCTGGTGCCGACGCGCGACTGGAAGCTCGCCGCCATCGGCGAGCCCTGGCAGGGCGGCGAGACGCTGATCGTCGGCATCGGCCAGGGCTACCTGCTCTCCACGCCGCTTCAGCTCGCGGTGATGGTCGCCCGCATCGCCAACGGCGGCATCGCCGTCCAGCCCCGCATCGTGGGGGAGGTCATCCGCAGCGGCCAGCCGCTTGCGCGGACGCCGCAGACCTTCGCCCCGATGGGGATCTCGCCGGCCCACGTCGACATCGTCCGCGAGGGCATGCGCAAGGTCGTGAACGACACGAAGGGGACCGCCTATCGCGCGCGCATCGAGGAGCCCGCGCTCGCCATGGCCGGCAAGACCGGAAGCGTCCAGGTGCGGCGGATTTCCGACCGCCAGCATCGCACGGGCGTGGCGAAGAACGAGGACCGCCCGTGGCGGGAGCGCGACCACGCCCTCTTCGTCGCCTACGCGCCGCTTGAGCGGCCGCACTACGGCGTGGCGGTGGTGGTCGAGCACGGCGGCAGCGGGGGTGGCATCGCCGCGCCGATCGCGCGCGACATCCTGCGCGAGGTGCAGCGCCGCGACCCCTCGGCACGGGCCCGCTTCCCGGTCCCGGTGCCCCGCCCGCACGAGACCGCCTGATGGCGCAGCTGGAGATTCGCAGCCATCAGGGCGTTCGCTTCGCAGAGCGAATCCTGCGGCTCGACTGGTTCCTGGTGATCCTCGTCTGCACGGTCGGCGCGGTCGGAATCGGGATGCTGATCTCCGCCTCGGGCGGTTCCACCGAGCCGTGGGCGGCACGCCAGATGGTCTGGTTCGGCGCCGGCCTCGTGGTGATGCTCGGCGTGGCGATCATCGACATCGGCTTCTGGCTGCGCGCGGCCTATACGATCTACGGCCTCGCCTTCGCCCTGCTGGTGGGCGTGGAGCCGCTGGGCACCGCGGCGATGGGCGCGCAGCGCTGGATCGACGTCGGCGTGATCCATCTGCAGCCCTCGGAGCTGATGAAGATCGCGCTGGTGCTGGCGCTCGCGCGCTACTTCCACGGCGTGGCTCTCGAATCGCTCGGCCGCATCCGCACCTACATCCTGCCGCTCCTGATGATTGTCGCGCCCGCCGCGCTGATCCTGCGCCAGCCCGATCTGGGCACCGCGCTGCTGCTCGCCCTCGGCGGCGGGACCATGCTGTTCCTGGCCGGGCTGAAGGCGTGGAAGATCGGCGTCGCCGCGGCGCTCGTCCTCGGCTCCGGGCCCGTCGTCTGGCAGTTCCTGCACGAATACCAGAAGGCGCGCATCCTGACCTTCTTCAACCCGGAGGCGGACCCGCTCGGCGCCGGCTATCACATCCTGCAGTCCAAGATCGCGCTCGGCTCGGGCGGCCTGTTCGGCAAGGGGTATCTCCAGGGGACCCAGAGCCATCTCAACTTTCTGCCGGAGAAGCAGACCGACTTCATCTTCACCATGATGGCGGAGGAGCTGGGCTTCCTCGGCGTGGCCGCCGTTCTCCTTCTCTATCTGGTGATCGTCACCTACGGCGTGGTGATCTCGACCCGCAGCAACAACCATTTCGGCCGCCTCCTCGGCATGGGGGTGACGGTCACGTTCTTCTTCCACGTCTTCTTCAACGTCGCCATGGTGATCGGCCTGATCCCCATCGTCGGCCTGCCGCTGCCGCTGATCTCCTATGGCGGCAGCGCCATGCTGAGCCTGATGTTCGGTCTCGGGCTGCTGATCTGCGTGGGCGTCCATCGGGATGTCGTCATTTCGCGCCATCCCGCCGGCCGCGGTCCGCCCTAAGCGCGCCTGCGGCACTCCGCCATAGGCGCGCCTTTGGCGCGACGCCGGATCAGACGATCGCGGCCTCCACCCGGCCCAGCCCCTCGATCTCGTAGACGAAGCGCTCGCCCGCGGCGGGGAAGCGCGTGGCCAGCGTGCTGCCGGTCATCACGATCATGCCGGCCTCGAGGGCGGTGGCCTGCGCGGCGAGATGGTTGGCGAGCCACACCAGCGCGTTCAGCGGATTGCCCATGGCGGCACCGGTGACGGCCGGCGTGGGCGGCCCGTCGTTCACGCTGAGGGAGACTGGCGTCAGCGCCAGATCGAGCGCCTGCCAGTCGCTGCGCCGCGGCCCGAGAACGACGCCGCCGCACCAGGAATTGTCCATGATGCAGGAGAGAACGTCGAGGTTGCTGTAGTCCGCGTTGCGGTCCTCGATCAGCTCGAAGGCCGGCATGCAGGCGGCGACGCGGGCCTCGGCGTCGTCGAGCGCGAAGGGCGCGTCCTCGGGCCGGAAGTCCCGGCCGATCTCGACGGCGAGCTCGAACTCGATCCCGAGATGGACGTAGTCGGTGAGCGCGATGCGGGACGGCGAGCGGTGCACCGTGCTCGCAAAGATCACGCCGCTGATCGGCTGGTCGGCATTGCACATCGCGCGGATGGCCTCGGAGGTGAGGCCGATCTTGTAGCCGGCAGGCGCGCCCCGCCCGGCCTCCGCATAGCGCCGGTTGAGCAGGCGCTGGACCCGGTATCCCTCGTCCAGCGATGCGGGCCGGTCGGCGCCCCGGATCGGGCGGAAGGGCCGGCCTTCGGCGTTCTCGGCGAAGAGCCGGTCGGCGAGCGCGGCCGCCCGGTCAGGGCTCTCGGTCATGCGCCTCCTCCCTCACGCGGGCGGGACCAGGGTGAGCCAGCGGTGGTCGTCGTTCGAGCGGCCGCTCACGATCTCCGCGAAGCGCCGCTGGATGCGCCGCGTGAGCGGGCCGATCCCGCCCGGCCCGTCCGGCCCGATGGCGATGCGGTCGACCGAGCGGATCGGCGTGACCTCCGCCGCGGTGCCGGAGAAGAACAGCTCGTCGGCGCAATAGAGCATCTCGCGCGGCATGGGGCATTCGCGCACCGGCAGGTCGAGGTCGCGGGCGATGGTCATCACCGCGTTTCGCGTGATGCCGGAGAGGTTGCTGCCGTTGATCGGCGGCGTGAGGACCGTGCCGTCCACCACTGCGAAGAGGTTCTGGCCGCTGCCCTCGCTGATCAGCCCGTCATGGGTGAGCGCAATCGCCTCGACGAAGCCGTTGGCCATCGCTTCGAGCTTGATGAGCTGCGCGTTGTTGTAGTGGCCGGTCGCCTTGGCCATGCCGGGGAAGGTGTTGGGCGCGGCGCGGTTCCACGAGGAGACGCAGACGTCGACACCGTCTTCGAGCGCGCCGTCGCCGAGATAGGCACCCCACTCCCAGGCGGGGATGCAGGTCTCGATCGGGCTGCCGACGCCGTCCATCCCCATGGCGCCGTAGCCGCGCAGGACCACCGGCCTGAGGTAGCAGGCGAGGAGCCTGTTGCGGCGCACCACGGCGAAGCAGGCCTCGGTCAGCTCCTCGTTGCTGTAGGCGAGGTCCATGCGGTAGATGCGGCACGAATTGCGGAGCCGCCGCAGATGCTCGCCCAAGCGGAAGATGGCGGGGCCGGCGTCGGTGTCGTAGCAGCGGATCCCCTCGAACACCGACGAGCCGAACTGGACGGCGGTGGACAGGATGTGCAGCGTCGCATCCTGCCAGCGGACGAAGCGCCCATCGCGCCAGATCCACTCGGTCTCCTTGATCGTGGTGCTCATGGTTTCTCCGGCAGGCTCGATCGTTCGCGGCGGAGTCGATGTTAGTGGAGCGCGGGCCGGGCGGCCATCCTCGTCGTGACGGCCGGATTTTTTCATTTCCCTCAAGCGCCGGGCGTTCGCTCCGCTCACTTGGCTACGCGCCTTGCGGCGCGCCGGCGCGGTCGCGCCGGCCGGGCCGCTGCGCGGCCCGGTCCCGCTCGTCTCCCGCACCCTGGGGCCGCCGGGCGCTCGCATCGCGCGCCCGCGCGCGTGGACGGACGACGCTCGATCGCGCGCTCCGGGCCTGCGGTCCAGACTCTGATTCCTCACGGATGTTCTTGTAATGTTCTCTATCGCGGTCTATCGTTCGGCGATGCAGGATCTGCGCAAGGGGCGGGGGGCGGCGAGCAACCGGAGCGGGCGCTACGAGCGCTTGCGCCGCGAGGCCTTCGACGACGGCTGGGGCACCGTCGACGAGGCGCCGGCGCCGCTGCGCACCGAGGTGCGGCCCGACGCGAGCCGCACGGTGATCGCGCGCAACGACTCGCCCGACCTCGGCTTCGACCGTTCGATCAACGTCTATCGCGGCTGCGAGCACGGCTGCGTCTATTGCTACGCGCGCCCGACCCATGCCTATCTCGGCCTCTCGCCCGGCCAGGATTTCGAGAGCCGCATCTTCGCCAAGCACGACGCGCCGGCGCAGTTGGAGCGCGAGCTGGCCCGGCCCGGCTATCGCTGCCGCATGATCGCCATGGGCACCAACACGGACCCCTACCAGCCGACCGAGTGCCGCCTCGCGCTGACGCGGGGCGTGCTCGAGGTGCTCGACCGCCACGACCACCCGGTCGGCATCGTCACCAAGTCGGCGCTGGTGACGCGCGATGTCGATATCCTCGCCCGCATGGCGCGGCGCCGGCTCGCCACGGTCTCGCTGTCGATCACCACCCTGGAGCGCGGCCTCGCCCGCACCATGGAGCCGCGCGCATCGACGCCGGCGAAGCGGCTGGAGGCGCTCGCGACGCTCAGCCGTGCCGGCGTGCCGGTGGGCGTGATGGTCGCCCCCATCGTGCCCGGCCTCAGCGACCACGAGATGGAGGCGATCCTCGAAGCCGCGCACGAGGCGGGCGCGGGCCGCGCGGGCTACGTCGTGCTCCGGCTGCCGCGGGAGGTGCGGGAGATCTTCCTGGAGTGGCTCTCGGTCCATGCGCCGGAGAGGGCGGGGCGCGTTCTCTCCCTGTTGAAGGGGATGCGCGGCGGTACGCTCAACGACCCGCGCTTCGGCTCTCGCATGACCGGCGCCGGCCCCTACGCGGCATTGCTGGCGGCGCGCTTCGCGGCGGCCACGCGGCGCTACGGGCTGGAGCGGCGGGGACCCCGCCTCGATACGACGCGCTTCCGCCCGCCTGCGCGCAACCCGGCCCAGCTTGCGCTGTTCTGATCCACCGGCCCCGCGCGCCCCGCGCGGCAGGCGTGCTAGAAGGCAGCATGGTAGAGAGGCGCGGGCCGCGGGACCGGCCGGACCTTGCGCTCGAAGGCGCGGCGGGCGGGCGCGTGGCCGGGGTCGACGAGGCCGGGCGCGGCCCCTGGGCGGGGCCGGTGGTCGCGGCGGCGGTCATGTTCGCCGCCGCCGGCCCGCCGCCGGCTCTCCGGGCCACGATCGACGACTCCAAGCGGTGCGCTGCGCCGCGCCGTGCCGCGCTCCATGCCGAAATCCTGGCCTGCGCCGATGCCGCCGTCGGCATCGCCAGCGTCGCCGAGATCGACAGCATGAACATCCTGCAGGCGACCCTGCTCGCCATGCGCCGCGCCGTCGTCCGCCTGGCCGCGGCTCCCGATCTGGTGCTGGTCGACGGCAACCGCACGCCGCGCCTGTCCTGCCCGGCGCGGGCCGTGGTCGGCGGCGACCGGCGCAGCCTCTCGATCGCCGCGGCCTCCATCGTCGCCAAGGTGACGCGGGACCGGCTGATGGCGCGCCTTGCCGTGGACCATCCGGGCTATGGCTGGGAGCGCAACGCCGGCTACGGCACGGCGGCGCACCGGGCCGGGCTGGCGCGGCTCGGACCCTCCCCACACCACCGGCGCTCGTTCCGGCCGATCCGCGCGCTCCTGGACGGCCCCCCGGAGGCGTCGGCATGAGCGGGGCGTCTGCGGGAGACCTCGTCCTCCAGCCGCCGGGCATCCTGCGCTGGCAGGGGCGCCGCTTCGCCTGCGCCGTCGGGGCGGGCGGGGTGCGCACGGACAAGCGCGAGGGCGACGGGGCGACGCCCGCCGGGCGCTTCCCCCTCCGCCGGGTTCTCTACCGGCCGGACCGCCTGGCCCCGCCCCGCACCGTGCTTCCCGTCACGGCGATCGGCCCGCAGGACGGCTGGTGCGACGATCCCGGCCACCCGCTCTACAACCGGCCGCTCCGCCTGCCCCACGAGGCCCGCCACGAGGCGCTGTGGCGGGCGGACCGTGTCTACGACCTGATCGTCGTCCTCGGCCACAATGACGCCCCCGTCGTGCCGGGCGCGGGCAGCGCGGTCTTCCTGCACGTGGCCCGGCCCGACTACGCGCCGACCGCCGGCTGCGTCGCCGTGGCGCTGGGCGATCTGCTGACGATCCTGGCCGCCGTGGGCCGGCGGGCCTGGCTCCGCGTGCCGCCCGCCGCCCCTCCGAACTAGGGCAAAGGCCGGGGGCCGAAGATGGCGGTGCCGACCCGGATGTGGGTCGCGCCCATCGCGATCGCGGTGCGGTAGTCCGCCGACATGCCCATGCTGAGGCGGTCGAGGCCGTGGCGTGCGGCGAGGGCGCGCAGCAGTGCGAAGTGCGGGGCGGGGTCTGCGGCGGCCGGGGGGATGCACATGAGCCCGGTCACGGGCAGCATCAGATCGTCCCGGCAGCGGGCGACGAGGGCGTCGAGGCCGTCCGGCAGGACCCCCGCCTTCTGCGCCTCGGCGCCGGTATTGACCTGGATGAAGCAGTCCGGGCGCCGGCCCTGGCGCTCCATCTCGCGGGCCAGCGCCGTCGCCAGCTTCGGCCGGTCGACAGCGTGGATGGCATCGGCGATCGCCACCGCGTCGCGCACCTTGTTGGTCTGCAGCGCGCCGATCAGGTGCAGCGCCGCGTCCGGCCAGCGGGGCCTGAGCGCTTGCCACTTCGCGCACGCCTCCTGCACCCTGTTCTCGCCAAAGGCCGGGTGAGCGGCGGCGAGCGCAGGCTCGATGCGCTGCGCGGGGTGTCCCTTGGAGACCGCGATCAGCGTAATCTCGCCCGCGTCGCGGCCGCTGCTGCGCGCCGCCGCCTGGACGTGCGCCCCGACCGCGGCCAGATTGGCCGCGACATCGATGGCCGGCGGGCCGTCTGCGCGAGGGGCGGGGGATGCGTTCGCCATGGGAACCTGAGTCCAGCGATGGAAACGCTAGCAGAGGCGGCGGAAAGCCTCAAACGGGCGGCAGGCAGCGCGCTGCCCGCGCTCGTCCTCATGACGGACGAGGCCCGGCTCGCCGATCCCGTCCCGGCGGCCGGCGCGCTGCCGGCCGGCAGCGCCATCGTCCTGCGCCACTATGGCGTGCCCGGCCGCGCGGGGCTCGCGCGGCGCCTCGCGGCGATCGCGCAGGCGCGGGGGCTGCTGCTGCTGGTGGGCGACGACCCGGCGCTCGCGCGGCGCGTCGGCGCGGCCGGGGTCCACCTGCCGGAACGCGCCATCCGGCGCGCCGGCGCCGTGCGCTGGCAGAGCGACTGGCTGGTCACCGCCGCCGCCCATTCCCATGCGGCGCTGCTGGCCGCCGCGGCCGCCGGCGCCGATGCGGCCCTGCTCTCCCCGGTCTTCGTCACGGCGAGCCATCCGGGAGTCCGCCCCCTCGGCCCTCAGCGTTTCGCGGCGCTGGCTGCCGCATGCCCGCTCCCGGTCTATGCCCTCGGCGGCATCGACGGCGCCCGTGCGCGCCGCCTGCGCGGCAGCGGCGCCGTCGGGATCGCCGGCATCGGCGGGCTCATCCCCCCGGCGGCGCGCTGCCGCTGAAGGCGAAGTGCCGCTCGACATAGTCGACCAGCAGCCGCAGCGAGTCCGCGACCGCCCGGTCCCCGGTATCGACCGTGAGATCGGGCCGGTCGGGCTGCTCGTAGGGTGCCGACACGCCGGTGAAGTCCGCGATCTCGCCGGCGCGCGCGCGCCGGTAGAGCCCCTTGGAATCGCGCGCCTCGCACACCGACAGCGGCGCGCGGACGTGGACCTCGTGAAAGCCGCCGGCGCCAGCGCGCTCGGCCGCCGCGCGTGCGCGCGCGCGGTCCGAGCGGTAGGGCGAGATGAAGGCGGTGAGCACGACGAAGCCGGCCTCGGCGAAGAGCGCTGCCACCTCGCCCACGCGCCTGATGTTCTCGGCCCGGTCGTCGGGCGAGAAGCCGAGGGTGGCGTTGAGACCGTGCCGGACATTGTCGCCGTCGAGCGCGTAGACTTGGTAGCCCTTGCGGAACAGATGATCCTCGGCCGCGATCGCAAGCGTGGACTTGCCGGCGCCCGAGAGGCCGGTGAGCCAGACCACGCCGCCCGCGTGCCCGTTGCGGCGCGCACGCGCGGCGCGGCTCACGCCGTGGTCCACGATGGCGACGTTGCTCGACCGGCCGGTGATGAGCGAGCGCTGGTCGGGATAGCCCTCCATGCCGATGAGCCCGCCGCCGACGATCTCCGTCTCGTCCGCGAGGACGAAGCGGCCGGTGCGCGGATTGGCGGTGAACGAATCGAGGGCGAGCATTGCGCGGGTGCGCAGGACGACCTCGGCGATGCCGTCCCGTGCGACTTCCATGCGCGTCTCGTCGCTCTTCCGCCTCTCCGGCTCGTCGGGGTCGATCACGCTGTCGATCGACTGCACCTCCACGTCGACGGCGGCGCCGCCGAGCCTGAGCGTGCAACGCCGCCCCTGGACCAGAGGCGTCCGCCCACGCCAGAACAGCCAGGCGCGGAAGACGTCGGTCTCGATCGGCGGCCGGTCCTCGTGGCTCACGGTTTCGCCCCGCTCGACGACGAGCTGCTCGTCCAGCGCGAGCCCGATGGAGCGGCCGGCTGAGGCCTCGGTGAGCGGGGCCGGCGCGTTCCACGCCTCGATGCTGGCAACGCTTGCGGTCTTGTTCGATGGGGAGAACAGCACGCGGTCTCCGACCCGGACACGCCCGGTCTCGATCCGTCCCAAGACGGTGCACCGGTCGGCGAAGCGACGGACGTCGCGGACCGGCATCCGCAGCGGCAGGGCATCGACGTCCTCGGTATCGCCGGTGTCGTCGATACCGAGGGCGTCGAGCAGGCGCCGGAACGTGTCTTCCGCTTCGCGATCCATGGCTCAGCCGGCGTGCCCGGCCGGCATCTCGTCGGGGCGCGGGCTCTCGTAGCCGGCCGGCACATAGCCGAAACGCGCCATCTGGGCGCGGTGCCGCTCCACCACCCGGCGCACCTGGGCATCGTCGAGACCATCGCGCCAGCCGCCGGCCTTGCCCGAACGGAAGAAACGCTCCTGTACCGGCGTGCGCTCGACGAAGCCCGCGCGATCCTCCTGCGCGCGCAGCGCGCGGAAGGACGAGTGACGCATCGCGCGCTCGATGCGCGCGCGCGGTGGCTTGAGCCCGAGAAAGGCGGCCACGGCGCGGAAGGTCGGGCCGGGGCGGCGGCTCATGTCCTCGTAGCGCACGACATGGAGCTGGGGATGCGCCCGGCCGGTCCAGCTCTCGACATTGGTGGACCAGTCGCCGTGATGCTCGGGCACGAGGTCGTCCGAGGCGGGCGTTTCGAAGCCCCCGGTCTCCATCAGCGCGATGATGTCGTCCGCCGGCTGGCCCAGGTGATCGGCATAGGACACCACCACGTCGAGCGGATTGCGCACGACGTAGATCGCGCCGGCGGTGAGCGTCTGGGTGATCATGGGCACGCCGCCGACCTCGACGAGCGCGTTGTGGGTCTTGACCATGACGGTGTCCGGCGCGCTTTCGGCGATCAGCGCGTGCACCCTGGGCCTGAGTTGCGCGAGGGCGTCCCGGTCGAGCGCGGCGGGGGGGCGCGGGTCGAGGCGCCTGAACCACTGCGCCTGGCTGTCGCCCGCCGTGAGCTCGGACATCCGGTTGATGTCGAAGGGCGTGCTCGGATTGCGGAAGAGATTGTGCAGGAAGGCACGCAGCCAGGTATTGCCCGACTTGGGGTAGGAGGCGAGCCACAGGATGCCGCTCATGGCTCACGGCCCTCCGCGCTACGCTTTTCGGCCCGCTCCTTGCGGATCGAACGCCTGGACGCGACGCGGACCGTGACCATGGCGGGAAATCCGGGCTAGAGGGGCGCTGCCGCGCCTTCGAGCGGGACGATCTCCACCGCCTGGCCGCGCGGTGCCGCCGGCGCGTGCGGCGGCCGCACCACCAGGCACTGCGCCTTCACGAGCAGCGACAGCATCGAGCTGTCCTGCTTCGCGAACGGCGTGGCGACCAGGGCGCCGTCGCCGTCGTGCCCGAGCGCAGCCCGCAGATAGTCCTGCCGCTCGTCGTTCTCCGCGACATCGGCGCCGAGGCGCGCCCGCCGGGTGACCGGCGCGCCGCCCTCGTCGGTGCCGAGCATCCGGGCGATGGCCGGGCGCAGGAAGACCAGCGCGCAGACCAGCGTGGAGACCGGGTTGCCGGGCAGGCCGAGCAGGCGGGTGCCGCCGACCGTGCCGAACATCAGCGGCTTGCCGGGCCGCATGGCGATCTTCCAGAAATCCAGCGCAAGCCCTTCGCCCTCCAGCGCGGAGCGGATCAGGTCGTGCTCGCCCACCGAGGCGCCGCCGGTAGTGACCAGCAGGTCGGCGCCGCGCGCGCCGGCGGCGAGGCGGGCGAGGGACTCCGCGTCGTCGCGGGCGATGCCGAGGTCGGTCGCCTCGCCGCCGCACCCTTCCACCACCGCCCTGAGCGCATGGGTGTTGGAGCTCACGATCTGGTTCTCGCCCACCGGCTCGCCCGGCATGACGATCTCGTCGCCGGTGGCGAGCAGGGCGATGCGGGGCCTGCGCCGGACCGAGAGCCAGGGCCGGTTCATGGCGGCGGCGAGCCCGATGGCGCGGGCATCGAGCCGCCGTCCCGCCGCGACGCCCACCTCGCCGGCCCGGAAGTCGAGCCCGGCGGGGCGTATGTAGCGGCCGGCGGGAGCACGCGCCTGCACGGTGACCGCGTCGCCGTCGGCGCGCGCGTTCTCCTGGATCACGATGGTGTCGGCGCCGTCCGGCACCGGCGCGCCGGTGAAGATGCGCACCGTCTCGCCGGGGCCGAGCGTGCCGGCGAAGCGCGCGCCCGCCGGCACGCTGCCGACCTGCCTGAGCGTGGCGGGCGGGTGCGCGATGTCGGCGGCGCGCGCCGCGTAGCCGTCCATCGCCGAGACGGCGAAGGGCGGCTGCGTGACCCTGGCGACGACGTCCGCCGCCAGCACGCGGCCGCGCGCCGACGCCAGCGGCACGGTCTCCGCCGGCAGCGGCGAAAAGGCGCCGGCGATGCGGGCGACGGCGTCTGCGACCGGGATCATCGCTCAGGGCGCCCGGAATTCGCCCGACCTGCCGCCATCCTTGTGGGTGAGGCGCAGGTCGGTGATGCGCATGCCCCGGTCGGCGGCCTTGCACATGTCGTAGACGGTGAGCGCGGCGACGCCGGCTGCGGTCAGCGCCTCCATCTCGACCCCGGTACGCGCCGCGATGCGGCAGCTTGCCTCGATGTCCACGGCACCCGCCGCCTCGTCGCAGGTCAGCGTCAGGTCGACCGCGGTCAGTGCCAGGGGATGACAGAGCGGAATCAGGTCGGCGGTCCGCTTCGCCGCCATGATGCCGGCGAGGCGGGCGACGCCGAGCACGTCCCCCTTGGCCACGCCGCCGTCGGCGATCAGGCGCACGGTCTCGGGCTTCATCAGCACGCGCGTGCGCGCCGTGGCCCGGCGCTCGGTCACCTCCTTGCCCGTCACGTCCACCATGCGTGCCTTGCCGTCCGCGTCGACATGGGTCAGCCGCGCCATCGCTCAGCCCTCCGCCGCCGCGCGGGGCGCGAGACTCAGCAGCGCCGCCGTGGCCGCCGCGACATCGCGCGCCCGCATCAGGGATTCGCCCACCAGGAAGCGGCGCACGCCGAGCGCCGCCATGCGTGCGAGGTCGGCGGGGCCGTGCAGCCCGCTCTCGCAGACGACCGGCGGCCCGCCCGCCGCCAGCGGCGCCAGGCGCTCGGTGGTCGCGAGATCCACGGCCAGCGTCTTCAGGTTGCGGTTGTTGATGCCGAGCAGCGAGGCCCCGAGCCCGAGCGCCCGCGCGAGCTCGCCCTCGTCATGGACCTCCGCCAGCGTGTCCATGCCGAGCGCGTGCGCCGCCGCCGCGAGCTCGGCAGCCTGGCCGTCGCCGAGGGCGGCCATGATGAGCAGGATGCAGTCCGCGCCGAGGGCGCGCGCTTCGATCACCTGATAGGGGTCGAGCATGAAATCCTTGCGCAGCACGGGGAGGGAGACCGCCGCACGCGCGTCCGTGAGAAAGCGGTCCTCGCCCTGAAAATAGGGTGCGTCCGTCAGCACCGAGAGGCACGCGGCCCCGCCGGCGGCGTAGGCGGCGGCCAGCGCCGGCGGATCGAAGTCGGCGCGGATCAGGCCCTTGCTGGGCGAGGCCTTCTTGAGCTCGGCGATGAGCGCCGGCGCGCTCCGGTCGGCACGCGCGGCGAGCGCGGCGGCGAAGCCGCGCGGCGCCGCTGCCGTCCGGGCCCGTTCCGCCAGCACCGCCTCGGGCACGGCCTGCCTGCGGGCCGCGACGTGACGCCGCTTGTCGTCGCAGATGCGGGCGAGGACGTCGCTCATCGGCCGGCGGTACTCCCGGCCTGCGCCGGCGCCGGTGCGCCGCGCCCGCTGATCTCGACGAGCCGGTCGAGGACGGCGCGCGCGCTGCCGCTGTCGATTGCGTGCGCGGCACGGCGGGCGCCCTCGCGAAGATCGCCGGCCTGCCCGGCGACGATCAGCGCCGCGGCGCTGTTGAGCAGCACGATGTCCCGTGCCGGGCCGGGGCTGCCGTCGAGCACCGCGCCGACGATGGCGGCGTTGGCCGCGGCGTCGCCGCCCTTGAGATCCTCCGGCGCGGCGCGCGCAAGGCCGGCATCCTCCGGCGCGACCTCGAAGCGGCGGATCGTGCCTGCGTCGAGCTCGACCACGGTCGATGGTCCCGTCGTGGTGAGCTCGTCGGTGCCGTCGCCGCCGTGGACGACCCAGACGCGCTCGGAGCCGAGATTGCGCAGGACTTCGGCCATGGGCGCCGCCCATCTGGCGTCGAACACGCCGATCAGCTGGCGCCTGGCGCCCGCCGGGTTGGCGAGCGGGCCGAGCAGATTGAAGACGGTGCGCGTGCCGAGCTCGACGCGGGTCGGCCCGACATGGCGCATGGCGCCGTGATGCCGGGGCGCCATGAGGAAGCCGATCCCGGCCTGCCACAGGGCTTCGCGGACCAGCGCCATGTCGGCGTCGATGGTGACGCCGAGGGCCGCCAGCAGGTCGGCCGAGCCCGAGCGCGACGACAGCGCCCGGTTGCCGTGCTTGGCGACGGGCACGCCGCAGCCCGCGGCCACCAGCGCTGCGGCGGTCGAGATGTTGAAGGTGCCTTTCGCATCCCCGCCGGTGCCGCAGGTGTCGATGGTCCCCTCGGGCGCCTCGATGCGCAGCGCCCGCGCCCGCATCGCCTGCGCGCCGCCGGTGATCTCGTCGACGCTCTCGCCCCGCACCCGGAGCGCCATGAGGAAGCCGCCCATCTGCGACGGCGTCGCCGCGCCCTCCATCATCGCGTCGAAGGCCGCCCGCGACTCGTCGACGGAGAGCACCGCGCCGCCCGCGACGCGCCCGATCAGCGCCTTGAAATCGGTCGATTCCGCCATGAAAACCCGCTCGCTCGCGCGCCGACCCGCGCGCGCGCCGCGGGTCCGGATGCGCGCCCCGTGTTATAGCCGGTTCTCGACGAAACGCCATGCGGCGCAGGCCGGTCATGCGGCGCGCCCGGGCCGTCCCTCCAGCCGTTCAGGTCTTGACCGCGCCGGCGAAGGCGCCGACACCTCGCATGTGAACGGCGACCTCCGAACCATCCTCCTGGCGCGGCCATGAGCGCCGGCGACGCGCGCGCGACCTACCGGCGCATTGCGCCCTTCTACGACCTGCTGGACCTGCCCTTCGAGCGCGGCCGCTATGCGGCGCTGCGCGGCGGGCTCTTCGCCGGGCTCGAGGGGCGGATTCTGGACGCCGGCGTGGGGACCGGCCGCAACATCCCGCACTACCCCGCCGGCGCCGCGGCCGTGGGGATCGATCTCTCGCAGGCGATGCTGGCGCGCGCCCGGCGGCGGCGCGACGGGCTCGGCAGCGCCGCACCGCTGGCGGCGATGGACGTGCTGCGCACCGGCTTCGCCGATGCCAGCTTCGACGCCGCGGTGGCGAGCTTCCTGTTCTGCGTTCTGGCGCCCGACCGGCAGCGGCCGGCGCTCGCCGAGCTCGGGCGCATCCTGCGCCCCGGCGGCGAGCTCCGCCTGCTCGACTATACCCTGTCCGCGCAGCCCTATCGGCGCCTGGTCATGCGCCTGTGGGCGCCCTGGGTGCGCTGGGCCTATGGCGCGGGCTTCGACCGCGACACCCACCGCCATATCGAGCCCGCCGGCCTCAGGCTGGTGGAGAGTCGCTTCCTGATCGACGATATCGTGAGGCTCGTGATCGCCCGCCGGCCGGGTTAGCCCCGCGCGGCCGCGGCTCTGCGGTGTTCAGTTGGGCCGGCCGAACAGGGCAGAGAGCACGCTGTCGTTGACGGCGATCTCGTGGCGGCCGTAGAGCGCGGCGCGGTAGCTGTCGTTGAGGTCGCTGCGCCACGCGTCCGCGAGCTGGTCGCGCAACCGGTCGCGCTCCTCGCCGGTTGCGTTCCGGCCGGCGTCGTTCACGCCGGTGAGCACCGCGACGCCCCAGCCGTCGGCGGTTTCCGCGACCACCGGCTCGCGTTCGCCTTCGTTCGCGGCGAACAGCGCCCGGATCAGCGCGAAGGAGGCGTCCGGCCCGGCATTGCGCCCGTCGCGCCGCACATTGTCGAGCGTGGTCACGCCGAGGCCTGCGTCGCGCGCGGCGGCGCCCAGCGCCTCGCCGGCCCTGACCCGGTCGGCGAGCGTGCTCGCCACCTTCTCGGCCGCCTCGCTCTTCGCCTCGCGCAGCAGCGCCGCCCGCACGTCGCTCCGCACCTCTGCCAGCGGCCGCGGCGCGGACGCGGCCACCTCGTCCACCCGCAGGATGACATAGCTCCCGTCGGCGAGCTCGGTGAGGTGCGATTCGCGTCCCTCCGCCGTCTCGAAGAGCAGCGCCAGGATGTCGTCGCGCTCGGCGAGCGCGTCGAGCACCGGATTTCCGCCCCGGTCGAGGCCGGATCGGGTGACGCTGTCCACAAGGATGGTCCCGACGCCGACTACGGCGGCGCCCTGCTCCAGCGAGGCGCCGCCGCCGAGCTCGTCCTCGAGGACGGTGGAGAGCCGGAACAGCCCCGCGCCGGCCAGGTCGAGCGCCATCTCGTCGTGGAGCGCCTGCCGCACTTCGTCGAAGCCCTGGCGCCGCGCCGGGGTCACCGCGTCCACCTTGAAGAGATGCCAGCCGAAGGAGGTCCGAACCGGATCGCTGACCGCGCCTTGCGCGAGGCCGAAGACCGCCTCCCGCGCGTTCTTCATCGGGCCGCCGGCCTCGAAATCGGTCAGGGTCGTCACGCTCGCCCCGCGACCCTGCAGCTCGTCCGCGACGCTCTCGAAGGGCTCGCCCTGCGCCAGCATGCGCGCGCCGTCCCGGATCAGCGCCTCGTCCCGGGCGGTGATCTGGACGACGGAGCGGCGCTCCGGCAGGTCGAACTCGTCGATCCGCGCCTCGTATTCCGCATAGACGTCGTCGTCGCTCAGCTCGATCTCGGAGACCATGGATTCCGCGGTGAGCCGCACGAGCACCGCACTGCGCCGTTCGGGTGCCATGAACGCGGCGCTGTTCTCCTCGTAATAGGCCTCGATCGCGGCCTCGTCCGGCTCCGCGAGGCCGGTCATGCGGCGCGCGGAAACCAGCGCGAGCTCAGCGCTGCGCTCCTCGGCCCGGTAGCGGTGGAGGGCCACGGTCAGCGACTCCGGCACCTTGCGCGCGCCGCCGACGGTGCCGACGAGCTGGCCGCGGAGAAGGTCGACGCGGATCAGGTCCTCGTACTCGGCGCGCGTCATGTTGTTGCGCTCGAGCACCAGATCGTAGAGCTCGGGGTCGAACGCGCCCGCTTCGTCGCTGAAGGCAGGCGCGTTCTCCAGCTCCTCCCGCACGCTGCCGTCGGCGGCGCGCAGCCCGAGCGTGCCGGCTTCGGCGTCGAGCAGATACTCGCGGACGAGGAGGTTGAGCACCTGGCCCGTGAGCCCGGCGCGGTGGGCCTCCTCGCGCGTCAGGTCGGGCCGGCCGCTGCGCTCCCGCTCGCGTTGCAGGGCGCGCTGGAACTGGCGGTCGAAGAGGACGGTCGGCACCTCGACATCGCCTACCGTCGCCACCGCAGTGCGGCTCCCGCCCGTGAACACGTCGTTGATTCCGAAAGCCCCGAAGCTCAGCGCCAGGATGATGATGACGCCCCGTGCCGCCCACGACTTGGTGGCCTGGCGCATGGATTGCAGCATTGCCGAACCCGCCGGATGGTGGAGGCGCGCCCAGGCCGCGGCCGGGCGCGTGCTGCGCTGGATAATAGGGGCCGCCGCTTGCGCGGGGCAACACGGAACCTGCCGGCCCGCTCGCAGCCTCGCGCGCCGGTGCCGCTGGCCCCCCGGCGCGGGCCGTGATAGAGCATGGCGGCCCCGGCGCCACCGTGCGCGACCGTGTGCGGCCGTGCGCAGGCGCCGGGGCCGAACGCAGACGACAGCCGCTCCGCTCCCATGCCGCCCGACTCCCGGCCCCGACGGCCGCTCCTGATCGCCAACTGGAAGATGAACGGCCTGGCCGCCGACGGGCGCGCACGTGCCCGCGCGCTGGCAGCCCATGCCGCTGCCTCCGGCAGCGCCGATATCGGTACCTCCGGCAGCGCCGAATGGGGCGGCGCCGATATCGTCGTGTGCCCGCCGGCGACTCTGCTCGCCACGCTGCGTCCGCTGTTCGCGGGCACAGGCGTCGCGCTCGGCGGGCAGGACTGTCACACCCGGGCGGAGGGCGCCCACACCGGCGACGTGAGCGCGCCCATGCTCGCCGATGCCGGCTGCACCTGCGTCATCGTCGGCCACTCCGAACGCCGCGCCGGCCACGGCGAGCGGGACGAGACGGTGGCGGCCAAGGCGGCTGCGGCCCACGCGGCGGGGCTCACGGCGATCGTCTGCGTCGGCGAGAGCGCCGGCGAGCGCGATGCCGGCCGCGCGCTCGGCGCGATCGGCCGCCAGGTCGAGCGGTCCACGCCGGAGACCGCGACATCCGGCAACACGGCGATCGCCTATGAGCCGGTCTGGGCCATCGGCAGCGGGCGTGCGCCGGACGCGGCCGACATCGCCGCGGCGCACGCGGAAGTGCGTGCCGCTTGGGCGCGGCGATTTTCGGGAAGCGGCGCGGCGCTCCGCGTGCTATATGGCGGCTCCGTCACGGCGCGGAACGCAGGCGAGATCCTGGCCGCGCCGGGCGTGGACGGTGTGCTGGTCGGCGGCGCCAGCCTGTCTGCGGACACATTCTGGCAGATCTGCCAGGCGTGCCGGTGAACCTGTCCGGTAGCGGTGGCGAGGAACGCAGGTGGAAACGATCCTGCTCGTGATCTTGATCATCATCGCAATCGCGATGATCGGTCTCGTGCTGCTCCAGCGTAGCGAGGGCGGCGCGCTCGGCATCGGCGGGCCGGGCGCGATGTTCTCGGCGCGCGGCACGGCCAACCTGCTCACCCGCGCCACCGCCGGGCTGGCCGCGGCGTTCATGATCCTGAGCCTGGTGCTGGCGATCCTCTCCGGCAGCTGGGCCGACCGCGAATCGGTGCTCGACACGGTGGAGGAGGAGCCGCTGGCCGTCGAGGCCGAGCCGCTGCCGCTGCCGGGCGAGCTCGATCTCCCCACCGACATCGAGCCGCTCGACTTCCCCACCGACGACGCCCCGGCCGTCCCCCGCGCCGAGTGAGGCGCCGCACCTTCCTCACAGCGCTCCAGGGTGCCGCGGGTGCGGGCGGGGCTGGAACGGTCCTCTGAAAGAATCCACCGGCCACTGGCGGCGACTCGGCCTCGTTTGCTAGGATCGGGGTCCATGACGCGGTACATCTTCGTCACCGGCGGCGTGGTGTCCTCCCTCGGCAAGGGACTCGCTTCCGCGGCGCTGGGCGCGCTGCTCCAGGCGCGGGGCTACCGGGTCCGGCTGCGCAAGTTCGACCCCTACCTCAATGTCGATCCGGGCACCATGAGCCCGTTCCAGCACGGCGAGGTCTACGTCACCGATGACGGCGCCGAGACCGACCTCGACCTCGGCCACTACGAGCGCTTCACCGGCGTGCCCGCGCGGCGCTCCGACAGCGTCACCGCGGGCCAGATCTACCAGACTGTGATCGGCCGGGAGCGGCGGGGCGACTATCTCGGCGGCACCGTGCAGGTGATCCCCCACGTCACCGACGCGATCAAGGAGGCGGTCGTCCGCGAGAGCGACGGCGCCGACTTCGTGCTGGTCGAGATCGGCGGCACGGTCGGCGACATCGAGGGCCTGCCCTTCTACGAATCGATCCGCCAGTTCGCCTACGAGCAGGGCCGCGACAAGGTGATGTTCGTGCACCTCACCCTGGTGCCTCACATCGAGACCGCCGGCGAGCTCAAGACCAAGCCCACCCAGCACTCGGTGAAGGAGCTGCGCAGCATCGGCATCGCGCCCGATCTCCTGCTCTGCCGCGCGAACCGCCCGATCCCGGCGGCCGAGTGCGCCAAGATCGCGCTCTTCTGCGACGTGCGCGAGGACTGCGTGATCCCGGCAACCGACGTGGAGAGCATCTACGAGGTCCCGCTCAGCTATCACGCCCAGGGCTTCGACACCCAGGTCATGCGCTATTTCGGCATCCAGGACGCGCCGGCGCCGGACCTCACGGCCTGGGAGGAGATCGTCAGGCGCACGCTCTCGCCCGAAGGCGAGGTGGCGATCGCCGTCGTCGGCAAGTACACCGGGCTCCGCGACGCCTACAAGTCGCTGTTCGAGGCGCTCACCCACGGCGGGGTCGCGAACAGGGTCCGCGTCGATACCCGCTGGATCGAGGCCGACGACATCGAGGAGGGCGGCACCAACGGCGCCCTGGAATCCGTGCACGGCATCCTGGTGCCGGGCGGCTTCGGCGAGCGCGGCGTGCCGGGCAAGATCGCCGCGGTGGAATATGCCCGCACCCGCGGCGTGCCCTATTTCGGCATCTGCTTCGGGATGCAGCTCGCGGTGGTCGAGACCGCGCGCAACCTCGCCGGGATCGCCGGCGCGGGCTCCACCGAGTTCGGTCCCTGCGAGGACCCGGTGATCGGGCTGATGACCGAGTGGAACCGGGACGGCGCGGTGGAGCGCCGCAACGCCGGCGTCGATCTCGGCGGCACCATGCGGCTCGGCGCCTACGAGGCCGTGCTCGCGGACGGCAGCCGGGCGCGCTCGATCTATGGCGCGGAGCGGATCTTCGAGCGCCATCGCCACCGCTACGAGCTGAACGGCGCCTATCGCGCGCGGCTGGAGACGGCGGGCATGCGGGTGGCCGGCCTCTCGCCCGACGGGGAGCTGGCGGAGATCGTCGAGCGCCCCGATCATCCCTGGTTCATGGGCGTCCAGTTCCACCCCGAGCTCACCTCGCGCCCCTTCGAGCCGCACCCGCTCTTCGCCTCCTTCATCGAGGCGGCGGTGAGGCAGGCGCGGCTGGTGTGAGGACGATGTGAGTGTGAGACCCGCCGTCAACGGCCGGGTGGCGATCGGCGACTTCGAGGTGGGCAACGACCTGCCGCTCGCGCTCATTGCCGGCCCCTGCGCCATCGAGGGGCGCGCCCACGCGCTCCATGTGTCGGAGAAGCTGGTCGAGATGACGGCGGCGAGGAATATGCCCTTCGTCTACAAGAGCTCCTTCGACAAGGCGAACCGCACGTCCGCGCGGAGTGCGCGCGGCATCGGCATGGACGAGGGGCTCGCCATCCTGGAGGCGGTGCGCGAGGCCCACGGCTGCCCGGTGCTGACCGACGTGCACCTGCCCGAGCAGTGCGCAGGCGTGGCGCAAGCCGTGGACGTGCTCCAGATTCCCGCCTTCCTCTGCCGCCAGACCGACCTGCTGCTGGCGGCGGCGGCGACGGGCAAGCCGATCAACGTGAAGAAGGGCCAGTTCCTCGCGCCCTGGGACATGCGCCACGTGGTGGCGAAGATCACCGGCGCCGGCAACCGCCGCGTGCTGGTGTGCGAGCGGGGCGCGAGCTTCGGCTACAACACGCTGGTCTCGGACATGCGCAGCCTGCCGCTGCTGGCGCAGACCGGCTGCCCGGTGGTGTTCGACGCGACGCACTCGGTGCAGCAGCCGGGCGGGCAGGGGGCGGTGAGCGGCGGCGAGCGCGAGTTCGTGCCCGTGCTGGCGCGCGCCGCGGTGGCGGTGGGCGTTGCCGCGCTCTTCATGGAGACCCACCCCGCGCCCGACGAGGCGCCCTCCGACGGCCCCAACATGGTGCCGCTGGACGCCCTGCCGGCGCTGCTGGACCGGCTGCTCGCCTTCGACGCGCTGGCCAAGAAAGAGTAGGAGCGAACGATGACCGAGGGATGCGTGTTCATCGGCGGCGACTATGTCTCGCCCGAGGACGCCAGGATGTCGATCTTCGATGCCGGCTTCGTCTGGGGGGACAGCGTCTACGACGTGACCTCCACCTGGGCCGGCTGGTTCTTCATGCTGGACGAGCATCTGGAGCGCTTCCAGCGCTCCTGCGCCGGGTTCCGGCTCGAGAATCCCTACGGCATCGCCGAGATGCGCCGCATCCTCGCCGAATGCGTGGCCCGCACCGGCCGCGGCAACTGCTACGTGAAGCTCCAGCTCACCCGCGGCGTCATCGACAGCGAGACCCGCGACCCCCGCCTCGGCGCGCCCGAATTCGTGGCCTACGCCACGCCCTACGCCTGGATCTGGGGCGAGGAGAAGTGCCGCAACGGGGCTGCGCTCTATCTCAGCGGGGTCGAGCGGGTCTCGTCGAAGGCGATCGACGCCCGCTACAAGAACTACAACCGCGCGGACCTGGTGCAGGCCCGCTTCGAGGCCTACGACCATGGCTGCGACGACGCGCTCCTGGTCGGCGCCGACGGCGCGCTCACCGAGGGGCCGGGCTACAACATCTTCGTCGTCAAGGACGGCAAGGTCGCGACACCCGCCGCCAACGTGCTGGAAGGCATCACGCGCCGCGCGGTCGCCGAGCTCTGCGACGAGGAAGGCATCCCCTTCGCCCGGCGCCGGGTGGAGCCGGCGGAGCTCGGCGCGGCCGACGAGCTGTTCGCGAGCACCACGGCCGGCGGCGTGATGCCGGTGGTGCGCTTGGGCGACAGGCCCATCGGCAACGGCCACGCCGGCCTGCTCACCAGCCGCATCCAGTCCCGCTACTGGAGCAAGCGCGCCGAAGGCTGGCACGGCACGCGGGTGGACGACCTCCGCGATGCCGCGTAGCCTGCCCGTTCCCACCTCCGCCCGGAGGGTACAGGAGGTAAGGGCGACGATTTCGACCATCTCAGCGTCGCCGCGAATCGGGAACCGTATTTCGATCTAAGTCACAGCTGGTTATTGACTTGAATGTCAATACATGATTCGATCGCCGATGCAGTCAACCGTCGCTTGCTGTTCCAAGTGGAGCCCCGGATGTCGAGTGAGCCTGTGAACCGGTCCCTATACGCATCGCCAGACGTTTATCGCCTCGTCGTTGGACCTTGGACAGATACAGAAGAAGAGTACCGGTGCGGCAAGCTCTGGGCGGACTTTGACCGGTTCGTTGAAGGTAGGATAGTTCCCTTGGCTTTGGATAGTCCTTATAGTAAGCCGAAAGACACCTATCTGTCCCGGATGGACCCTGCCGGCGACGAAGTTTGGGAGATTCGCAGCCGTGCTCCGAAACCAGCGATTAGAGTATTCGGCCGATTCGCTTACAGAGATTGTTTTGTGACGCTTACTTGGAGGCTTAGAAGGGAACTTGGAGGACCTGGATCGCAAGAGTTTCGAAAAGAAATTCGCAACTGCCTAGCCGTTTGGAGACGACTTTTCCCGTCCTATGATGCACTTAGAGGGAACACTTGTAATGACTATATCTCAGAAAAGTTCATTCCTGTTTGAAGTTCTCAATAGCGAGAGGATTCCCCTTGGAACTCTCTCCTATTTTCGAGAGCGCTTCCGTGACCGTCTATACGACTTAGTTGTTGAGGAGTTTGTCAAGCAGAATGCCGAAAACAATTTGACACGTGCAGAGGTTGCACGGCGCATTGGTCGACGGCCGGAGCAGATCACACGGTGGTTTGGCGCACCAGGCAATTGGACTCTCGAAACCGTAAGTGACCTTCTGCTTGCGATTGCTAAGTCTGAGCCCGATGTTCGTTTGCTTCCATTGGAGGGTCGTCACATTCGCAACTACCGGGGTCCAAGTCTGTCGGCAGCGCAACCGACTCAGGCTGCATCCCGCCCGCCAGCTAGATCAGCGATGGATGCAAACGACCCACAGAGGGACGGGGCGCGCTTTCGAACCGAACAGGTAGGCTTGGTTCGTCAGACGGACCCTTCAAGTAAGATCCTCGACCGGGGAGATCGGTATGAAGCTGCTCGCAATTGAGATGAGCCGCATCACATCTTTGTTCACGGCAGCTAGGCTTGGCGGCCAAGTCTATCTACCTCATGCAGCTGCTAAGCTCGCGGAACGGTACAATTTCATGGGTGCGCCCCATTCCCTTGAGGATTTGGTTGGCAACAAAGTTGAATTCCAACATGGTTTATTTGAAGATAATGCTATAGAGGCATTGGAGATTTACAATGACGGTGTCATCGTCGCTTCGCGATCTGATTCAGATTTTATAGACAAATTCTTGGACGACCTTTCTTCATGGATAGAAGTAGACCTAGGATTTTCCATAGCGCAAACGCATAGAGTCAACAAAATGTATGATAGCACTTTGATTGTAGAGACTGATAAAAATATATTTGGACCACTTGATGCATACGCCGATATTGCACGAATGATCGATAAGAAGCTTCATAATTCGTCTGGGATAGAGGTCCAATTTCAGCACTTTAGCTGGACGCTATCCGCCGACCACACTCAGAATCCAGACCTGAAACCAGTGCCCTTTCGCTTCGAAAGAAAAGCTGGGGTTGAGTTTTCGCTTAATCAATATTATACAACCGCGCCACTCAAGACTAAACAGCACATCGAAATACTGAGAGAAATAGAAAAATTGGCCTGACCTATTGGCAGCATACCTCTTGATTGCCGCCCAAGGAGCCTCTCTACCCGTCGACGTAGTCCTCGATGTACTGGCGCACCACCTCGTCCAGCGGCGGGTTCTCGGGCAGGCCGAGGGCCGCCGCCCGGTCGGCCCTGGCGTAGGCCGGCCAGGAGCCGACGAGCCGCTGCACCGCCGGGTCGGGCGCGTCGATGACGGCGCCGAGGCGGCGGCCCGCGCACACGCGATCGAGCGCCGCCACCATCTCGCCCGCCGTCGCCGAGAAGGAGGGCAGGTTGATCGTGCGGTCGTCGCCGAGCGCCGCGCCCGGCAGCTCGTGCAGCGCCACGAGGCTCGCGACGATCGTGCGGTAGCCGCCGAGGACGATGCGCGTCTCGCGGCTCACCGGGAGCGCGTGGTCCAGCCCCGCGAGCGGCTCGCGGAAGAGCCCGCTGGCGAAGCCCGAGGCCGCCTTGTTGGGCTTGCCCGGCCGCACGATCACGGTGGGCGGCCTGCCGCCGCGGCCGTCCAGAAAACCCTTGCGAGTGTAGTCGGCCACCAGGTGCTCGTTGATGACCTTGGTCACGCCATAAGTCCCTTGAGGCGTGATCTTGGTCTCGTCGCCGACGGTCTCGGGCAGCGCGCTGCCGCCATAGACTGCGATGCTGCTGGTGAAGACCAGTCGCGGCAGGCCGGGCGCGGCGCGGCAGGCGTCGAGGACGTTGAGGCCGCCCGTGAGGTTGACGGCAAGCGCGAGGTCGAAGTCCTGCTCGGCGCCGGCGCTCACCACCGAGGCGAAGTGGAAGACCGAGAGCGAATCGCCCGCGACGAGCGCGCGCACCGTCGCGCCGTCGGCGACATCGCCCGCGACCAGCGAGACCCGCGCGTCGTCGAGGCCGGCGGGCCGCCGCTCCGGCACGGCGGCGTCGAAGAGGATCAGCCGGTCGATCCGTTCCTGGTCGCCGGAGGCGCCGGTCAGCGTCTCCCTCCGCAGCAGCGCCCGCGCCAGTCTCTGCCCGAGAAAACCCGTTCCTCCCGTAATCACCACCTTCATGTGCGCCCTCCGTCCGCCCGGTCCCGCGCGCGCTCAACATAGCCTATTGGCAGGGCGCGCCGGTATGCGGATGATAGCCGCGCGCCCATGACCCTGCTCCGCGTCCCCGTGGGGCCGGGCAGCGCGATGGGGGAGCGGGATGACGACAGCGGCGGCCCTCGGGCCGAACGAATCTCTGATCGACGAGCGCGAGTCGCGGGCCCGCCTGATCACGCCCGCTCTGGTGCTCGATCTCGACGCGATGGAGCGCAACATCGCCGCGATGGCGGCCCACGCAGCCGACCGGGGCGTTGCCGTCCGGCCCCACGCGAAGACCCACAAGAGCGTGCAGATCGCGCGCCGCCAGCTCGACGCGGGCGCGCTCGGCATCTGCTGCGCCACCCTCGGCGAGGCCGAGGCGCTGGCGGACGGCGGGATCGAGGGGCTGCTCGTCACCTCGCCGGTGGTGGCGCCGGCCAAGATCAACCGGCTCCTGGCGCTGCGCCGGGAGCACGAGTCGCTCATGGCGGTGGCCGACGACATGGGCAATCTGCGCGCCCTGGAGGCCGCCGCCCAGGCATCCGCGCTGGTGCTGGACCTGGTGGTCGATGTCGATGTCGGGCTGCACCGCACCGGCGCCCGCGACGCGGACGCGGCGGTGGCGCTGGCGGAGGCGGCGGACGCCAGCGCGAGCCTCCGCTTCGCCGGGCTCCAGGGCTATGCCGGGCATGTCCAGCACATCGAGGATTTCGGCGGACGCCGCGCCACCTCCCACGGCGATCTCGCGCCGCTGGCCGAGGCCCGCGACCGGCTCGTCCAGCGCGGCATCGCGGTGCCCATCGTCAGCGGCGCCGGCACCGGCACCCACGATATCGACACTGAGATCGGGCTGATGACCGAGCTCCAGGTCGGCTCCTACGTCGTGATGGATGTCGAATATCTCGATATCCAGGCGCGGGGCGGCGGCTGGCGCTTCGAGCCGGCGCTCTTCGTCCGCGCGACGGTGGTCTCCGCCAGCCATGACGGCAGCGCGACCATGGATGCCGGCCTCAAATGCTTCGCCACCGACGGGCCGCTGCCGCGCTTCCACACCGGCGTGCCCATCGGCGCCCACTACCAGCATTTCGGCGACGAGCACGGGCGCATCGTCTTCGCCGGCGCTAACGAGCGGCTGGCGATCGGCGCGGCGCTGGAATGCATCGTGCCGCACTGCGACCCTACCGTGAACCTCTACGACCACTACCATTGCGTGCGCGGCCACACCCTGGTCGACATCTGGCCGATCGAGGCCCGGGGCCGGCACTAGGATCGAGCCATGGCGTCGATCACGCTCGCCGGCCTGACCAAGCGCTTCGACGCGCTCACCGCGGTCGCCGCCCTCGATCTCGAGATCGGGGACAAGGAATTCGTGGCCCTGCTGGGGCCGTCCGGCTGCGGCAAGACCACGACCATGAACATGATCGCCGGCATCGAGGCGCCGTCCGAGGGGCGCATCCTGTTCGACGGCCAGGACATGCGCACGGTGCCCGCCAACCGGCGCAAGGTCGGCTTCGTGTTCCAGAACTACGCCATCTTCACCCATCTCTCGGTCCGCAGGAACCTGGCCTTCGGCTTGCAGGTGCGCGGCCTCCCGCGGGCCGAGGTCGAGCGCCGCGTCGCCGCCATGGCGGCGCTGATGCGGCTCGAAGACCGGCTCGACTGGCCCACGGCGAAGCTCAGCGTCAACGAGCTTCAGAAGGTCGCGATCGGCCGCTCGGCCATCACCGAGCCGGAGATCTTCCTGCTGGACGAGCCGCTGAGCAATCTCGACGCCGCCTTCCGTGCCTTCATGCGGACCGAGCTCAAGCACCTCCAGCACCAGTTCCAGCAGACCATGGTCTACGTCACCCACGACCAGATCGAGGCGATGAGCCTGGCCGACAGGATTGCCGTGATGGATCTGGGCGTGCTGCAGCAATACGGCTCGCCCATCGAGGTCTACAACGAGCCGCGCAACGTCTTCGTCGCCAATTTCATGGGTAGCCCCAGCATGAACCTGGTGCCGTGCACGCTCACGGGCGGGGACGGCGGCTTCGCGCTCGATTTCGGCGAAGGCGGCAGCGCGCCCGTGGCGGACGACGCGCTCAAGCGGCGCTGCAAAGACGCACGCGGCAAGGCGCTGATCTTCGGTGCCCGGCCCGAGGACCTCGATATCGAGCCGCCGGGCCATGCGGCGCCCGGCATCGACGCGACCGTCACCTTCGTCGAGCCGATCGGCCCGCGCACCATCGTCCACCTCGAAGCCGGCGAGCGCCGCATGAAGGTCGCCAAGGGCAAGCACTACGGGATCGCGCTCGGCGCCCGGGTCAAGGCGGTGCTGCCGCCCGGCAAGTGCCACCTGTTCGACGCCGAGATGGGCGCGGCGCTCGGCCTCGCCTAGCGCGGGCCGCGCTGCGCCACGCGATCGTGGGGAACCTCAGCTGACGCCATGGCACGGCTCGAACTCAGGAACGCGAGCAAGACTTACGGCAAGACCGTCGCCGTGAAGGACATCGACCTCGTCGTCGACGACAACGAATTCTTCTGCATCTTCGGCCCGCCGAGCTCGGGCAAGACGACGATCCTCCGCCTCCTGCTCGGGCTGGCGGCGCCGGACGAGGGCGAGGTCACCATCGGCGGCGTGGCCGTCGGCGCCCAGGGGCCGAAGGAGCGCAACCTCGCCATGGTGTTCCAGAACCTCGCGCTGTTTCCGCACATGACGGCCGGCCAGAACCTCGCCTTCCCCCTGGTCGAGCGCAAGCTGGAGAAGGCCGCGATCACGGCGCGCGTCGCCCAGGTGGCGGAGACGCTGCACATCACGCCGCTCCTCGACAAGCTGCCGGCGCACCTGAGCGGGGGCGAGCGCCAGCGCGTCGCCATCGGCCGGGCGCTGGTGCGCGACCCCGCCGCCTTCCTCATGGACGAGCCGATCGCGGCCCTCGATGCAAGGCTCCGCGAGGAGATGCGGGTCGAGCTCAAGCGGCTTCAGCGGGAACTTCACCACACCATCGTCTACGTCACCCACGACCAGGAGGAGGCGATGTCGATCGCCGATCGCATCGCCGTGCTGGAGGCCGGAGAGATCCGCCAGGTCGGCACGCCGGCCGAGATCTACAACCGGCCCAACAGCCGCTATGTCGCCGAGCTGATCGGCGCCCCGCCGATGAACTTCGTCGACGGCACCCTCGCCGACGGCGGCCGATTCCGGGGCCGCGACGTGCCGCTCTCGATCGCGCTGGACGGCGCGGAAGGGGAGGGGCCGGCGGCGCTCGCCGTGCGGCCGGAGGACCTCGACATCGAGTCCGCCGGCGCCGGCAGCGGCGACGGGGTCGATGCGACCATCTACGAGGTCGAGCCGCTCGGCGCCTTCACCATCGTCGATGTCAGCGCCGGCGAGCGGGTGCTCAAGGTGCAGGCGCCGGGCCAGCCGCACTTCACCCTCGGCGAGCGGGTGCGCCTCGCGCTCGACCCCGACCGCTGCCACCTGTTCCACGCCGAGACCGGCGCTCTGATCCGCTCTGCGCGTTGATGGGCGCACGGCAATTGCCCAGGACTGCGCCGTCGCGCTAGGGTAGAATGCCGCAACGGGCTTCTACCCAGGCGGATACGATGAGCTTCAACATCAAGAACGACGAGACCTGCCGGCTGGCCCGCGAGCTGGCCGGGCTGACCGGCGAGAGCATGACCGGCGCGATCACGGTCGCGCTGCGCGAGCGGCTGGAGCGCGAAGAGCGGCAACGCGATGCTGCTGCTCTTGCACGGGAGTTGCGCGCTATCGGAGAGCGCTGCGCCAAACTCCTGCGGCCTGGACCTTCGGCGGTAGAGCATGGCGACTATCTCTACGACGAGCGTGGCCTGCCCAAGTGATTATCGATACCTCGGCTGTTCTCGCCTTCCTGCTCCGGGAGCCGGATTCTGGAGGTTGTGAGAAGGAGAATACGTACTAGTCACCTGGCACTGAAGTAAGTTTCATTGTATGCGTACGGAGCTGTCTTCCTAAGCCACTGTGTTTTAGGATAATTCGGCAAACAGCACAAAGCTAACTTATGGCACGAACTTCAGATTCGGGTGACTAGAGTCACAATGTCGTATGGACGCAGGAGATGAATATGGTGCGCTGTTATTTTCCAGATGTTCATATGCGACTGGATGATGGACGGTATTTTGTTCCAATACATGTGGCCGGCGTCAGTTATAGGCAGGACGCCGTTTCCCGTTGTTTTGAAGAACAATCCATAACCTTGGTTCGTGATCCGAATAACCCTCACGACAAGAACGCTGTGATGATCTTCGCAGAGGGCGAGCACATTGGATTTATACCAAGAGATATGAACGAGGGATTTGCAGAATATATGGATAGCGGCCGCGACTTGGATGCGGAGGTTCACAAGATAATTGGAGGGACCTCAGACAAACCAACTACTGGCATTATAATTGCTTTGTATTTGCCCGACGATGTGTCAATCGAGTTTGACGATTGTTAGCGGAATTTTTCCGTCTTCTGCATTGTGACATTCGTATAGAAATCCCCATGAAAAAGTGATCGTGGCGGCGTGGCCCCGGCTCGTGTCGGCGGCGTAGCCGGCACGCCGGCCGTCGCCCGCCGGCGGCTACGCTGAACCTACATGTTCTGCAGCAGGTGGATCAGGCTGGAGGTGTCCCAGCGCTTGCCGCCGCGCTGCTGGACGTGGGCGTAGAACTGATCGACCAGCATCGACATCGGCAGCAGGGCGCCGTTCTTCTTGCCCTCCTCGAAACAGAGACCGAGGTCCTTGCGCATCCAGTCGACGGCGAAGCCGAACTCGAATTCGCCCTTGAGCATGGTCGAGCCGCGGTTCTCCATCTGCCATGACTGCGCCGCGCCCTTGGAGATCACTTCGAGCACGGTCTCGCCGTCGAGGCCGGCGCGCTGGGCGAAATTGAGGGCTTCGGCGAGGCCCTGGACGACGCCGGCGATGCAGATCTGGTTGACCATCTTGGTGAGCTGGCCGTTCCCCGCCGGCCCCATGTGGGTCACGTTGCGCGCAAAGGCGTCGATGACCGGCCGGGCGCGGGCGAAATCGGCCTCGTCGCCGCCCACCATCACCGTCAGCACGCCGTTCTCGGCGCCCGCCTGCCCGCCCGAGACCGGCGCGTCCAGAAAACCCACGCCGCGCTCCCTGGCGGCGGCATGGACCTCGCGCGCGACGACGGCGGAATCGGTCGTGTGGTCGATGAAGATGGTGCCCTCGCCCATGCCGGCGAGCGCGCCGTCATCGCCATAGACCACCGCGCGCAGGTCGTCGTCGGCGCCGACGCAGGCGAACACCATCTCGGCGCCGGCGGCGGCGGCGGCGGGGGTCGCGGCGGCGCGGCCCCGGTTGGCCTCGGTCCAGCGCCGGGCCTTGGCCGCGCTCCGGTTGTAGACGGTGACCGCGCAGCCCGCCTTGGCGAGATGCCCCGCCATGGGGAATCCCATCACGCCGAGCCCCAGAAACGCCACCTTCGTGCCGCCGCCATCGCCCATCGGTCTGCCCTCCCCGCCGGCTTCTCGCGCCGAAGCGCGGCATCCTAGCGGCGGCGCGAGAGGCGGGCAATCGCGCCCCGCCGTCGTCGATCGCCACCGCGATCGCGCACCGCTGTCGTCGATCGCCGCCCCCACGGCCGACGCCTTGATGCAGATCAAGGCGCCGGCGCCCGCCCGCTTCACACTGGCAACGCTCGAATCCGTCCGTGTATTCGTTGGGGGCCGCGCGTGCCATGACGCCTGTGCCATGACAGCGCTGACCGTCCCGGGTGCTGCGCGCCGCAGCGCGGCGGCGCTGCTGTTCCTGCTGCTTGCCGCCACCGTCATCGCCGACGCCCGCGCCGCCGTCGATCTGGGCAGCGCGCTCGCGACGGTGAAGCCCGGAGAGCTGGTGCCGGGCGCCGACCGTTTCGGCCCGGTGGGCGGCGTCCCGCCCCGTGCCGAGGCGCTCGAAGGCTCGGCTCTGCGGGGCTACGTGTTCCTCAACACCGATGTCGCCGGCGCGGTGGGCTATTCCGGCAAGCCCATCCACCTCCTCATCGGGCTCGGCGGCGACGGCACGATCACCGGCGCGGCGCTGCACGAGCACCACGAGCCCATCGTCCTCATCGGGATTCCCGAGCGGCGGGTGAAGGGCTTCATCGACGGCTATGTCGGGCGCCACGTCAGCGAGTTTCTCGAGCAGCGCGACGCCGGCGACCGCTCGCTCGACATCATCGCCGGCGCGACCGTCACCATCCTGGTGATCGACGACGCCATCCGCCGCGCGACGGTGCGGATGGCCCGCGCACTGGGCCTCGCCGGGCTGGGCGCGGCGCCGGCGGCGGACGCGGGGCGCCGGGGCGAGATCGACACCGCCCAGCAGGGCGTGGACGACTGGATGACGCTCATCGGCGACGGCTCGGTGCGCAGGCTGGCCCTCAGCGTCGGCGAGGTGAGCGGCGACTTCGCGGCTGCGGGCAAGGAGAAAGCCGCCGCCAGGCCGGAGAGCGACGACGGGCAGGCGCGTTTCATCGATCTCTATGCGGCGCTGGTCAGCGCTCCGGTCATCGGCCGCAGCCTGCTCGGCGACGCCGAGTACGAGTCTCTCCGCGCGCGCCTGGAGCCCGGCCAGCACGCGCTGCTGATCGCCGCCAACGGGCTCTACTCGTTCCGTGGCTCGGGCTTCGTGCGCGGCGGCATCTTCGACCGCATCCAGCTCGTCCAGGGCGATGCCAGCGTCCGCTTCCGCGACCGCAACTACAAGCGCCTCGGCGAGGTCGCGGCAGAGCTTGCGCAGCCCTTCGCCGAGGTCGGCCTCTTCGTGGTGCCGGCCGACGCCGGCTTCGACCCGAGCGCGCCGTGGACGCTCCAGCTCCTGGTACAGCGGGCGATCGGCGCCCTCGACAAGGATTTCCTGCTCTACGAGCTCTCCTACACCCTGCCGGCGCGCTATCTGATCCCGCTGCCGGCGCCCGCTGCGGCTGCCGGGGCGCACGCGTCCATCGCCGGGGCGGAGGCGGCGCCCCAGCTCTGGCGGCGCATCTGGGAGGACCGCGTCGTCGACGTGGCGGTGCTGGGCGCAGCGCTGATCGCGCTGACCCTGATCTTCTTCTTCCAGGACTGGTTCGTGCGCCGGCCCAGGCTCGCGACATCGGTGCGGGTGGGCTTCCTGCTCTTCACCCTCGCCTGGCTCGGCGGCTTCGCCCAGGCCCAGCTCTCGGTGGTCAACGTGCTGACCTTCGGCAACGCGCTGATCACGGAGTTCAAGTGGGACTACTTCCTGATGGACCCGCTGATCTTCCTGCTCTGGTGCGGCACCGGGATCGCGCTCATCTTCTGGGGCCGGGGGGTGTTCTGCGGCTGGCTCTGCCCCTTCGGCGCGCTGCAGGAGCTGCTCAACAAGGCCGCACGGCTTGCGCGCGTGCCGCAGGTGACGCTCCCCTGGGGGCTGCACGAGCGGCTCTGGCCGGTTAAATACGTGATCTTCATCGGCATTTTCGGGGTCTCGCTCCACGATCTCGCCCTCGCCGAGCAACTGGCCGAGGTCGAGCCCTTCAAGACCACGGTGATCCTGCGCTTCGCCCACGAATGGCCCTTCGTGCTCTGGGCCGGCCTGCTGCTCGGCGCCGGGCTCTTCATCGAGCGCTTCTTCTGCCGCTATCTCTGCCCGCTGGGGGCGGCGCTCGCGATCCCCGGCAAGATCAGGGTCATGGAGTGGCTGCGCCGCCACAAGGAATGCGGCGCGCCCTGCCACCGCTGCGCCCAGGAATGCATGGTGCAGGCGATCCATCCCGACGGGCACATCAACGCGAACGAATGCCTCTACTGCCTGCACTGCCAGCAGGTCTATCACAACGAGCACCGCTGCCCGCCGATGATCCAGCGCCGCCTCCGGCGCGAGCGGCGCCGCGCGCGCGCGTCCGCGAACATCGTCGTGCCGCCCACCGCGAGCGCACCCGCCGGTGCCGGCGCGGGCCGACCGCACGCATCCCGAGGACCCTGACAAAGAGGAGCGAGGAGAAAGCCATGTCGAAGAGGGAAAGAACGGAGCGGACCGGCGTCACCCGGCGCGAGCTGATCGGCACCACCGCCAAGATCGCCACCGTCGGCGGCGTGGTCGCCGCCGGTGTCGCCGGCGCCGGCCCGGCCGCTGCTCCGCGCGCGGCGCGTGCCGCCGGCGATGCGGGCGCGGGCACGGTGGGGCCGGGCCAGCTCGACGAGTATTACGGCTTCTGGTCGTCCGGCCAGGCCGGCGAGGTGCGCGTCTTCGGCGTGCCGTCCATGCGCGAGCTCGTGCGCATTCCGGTGTTCAACCGCTGCAGCGCCACCGGCTGGGGGCTCACCAACGAGAGCCGCAGGATCATGACCGAGGGGCTGCTGCCCGAGACCAGGGCGTTCCTCGAATCCCGCGGCGGCATCTACACCAACGGCGACGCCCACCACCCGCACATGTCGTTCACCGACGGCACCTATGACGGGCGCTATGTCTGGATCAACGACAAGGCGAACACGCGGGTCGCGCGGATCCGCTGCGACGTGATGAAGGTCGACAAGATCGTCGAGATCCCCAACGCCAACGACATCCACGGGATGCGGCCCCAGAAATATCCGCGCACGGGCTATCTCTTCTGCAACGGCGAGCACGAGATTCCGCTGCCCAACGACGGCTCCGTGCTCGACGACCCGTCGCAATATATCGCGATCTTCACCGCGCTCGACGGCGACACCATGGAGGTGGCCTGGCAGGTGATCGTCGACGGCAACCTCGACAATGTCGATGCCGACTATCAGGGCAAGTACGCGGTCTCCACCTGCTACAACTCCGAGATGGGCATGAACCTGGAGGAGATGACCGCCGCCGAGCAGGACTGGGCCGTCGTCTTCGACATAGCCCGCATCGAGCAGGGGGTGAAGGACGGCGACTACACAGTGCACGCAGGCGTCAAGGTGCTCGACGGCCGCAAGGGCTCGCCCTACACCCGCTATATCCCGATCTCCACCAGCCCCCACGGCGTCAACACGGCGCCCGACGGCAACCACATCGTCATCAACGGCAAGCTCTCGCCGACCGTCTCGGTCATCGACGTGCGCCGCCTCGACGACCTGTTCGCCGACAGGATCGCGCCGCGCGACGCGATCGTGGCCGAGCCCGAGCTGGGCCTGGGCCCGCTCCACACCGCCTTCGACGGGCACGGCAACTGCTTCACCACGCTCTTCCTCGACAGCCAGGTGTGCAAGTGGAACCTGGAGGACGCGATCCGCCAGTACGACGGCGAGGAGGTCGACCCGATCGTCGAGAAGATCGACGTGCACTACCAGCCCGGCCACAACCACACCTCCATGGGCGAGACCAGGGAGGCGGACGGCAAGTGGCTGGTCTCGCTCAACAAGTTCTCGAAGGACCGCTTCATCAATGTGGGCCCGCTCAAGCCCGAGTGCGAGCAGCTCATCGACATCTCCGGCGACAGGATGCAGCTCGTCCACGACGGCCCGGCCTTCTCCGAGCCCCACGACTGCATCATCGTTCACCGCACCAAGGTGAACCCGAATCAGATCTGGGAGCGCGAGGACCCGACCTGGGAGGAGGCGCGCACATGGGCCGCGCAGGACGGCGTCGATCTCGACTGGGGCGAGGACGTGATCCGCGACGGCAACAAGGTGCGCGTCTACATGTACTCGATCGCGCCGGCCTTCAGCCTCGAGACCTTCGAGGTGAACGAGGGCGACGAGGTCACCGTCTTCATCACCAACCAGGACGATGTCGACGACCTCACCCACGGCTGGACCCTCTCCAACTATGGCGTGGCCATGGAGGTGGCGCCCCAGGCGACGGCCTCGGTGACCTTCACCGCCGACCGGCCCGGCGTCCACTGGTTCTACTGCCAGTGGTTCTGCCATGCGCTTCACATGGAGATGCGGGGGCGCATGTTCGTGAAGCCGAAGACCGCCTGATGCGCCTCGCTTCGCGGCTCGCGGCGCTGGCTCTCGGCGCGGCGCTGGCGCTCGCCGCCGCCGGGGGCGCACGCGCCGCGCCCGCCGCCGCGATCGAGGTCTCGCCCGGCGCCGGCGCGCTGCAGGCGGCGCTGGATGCCGCCGCGCCCGGCGCCCTGCTCCGGCTCGCGCCCGGCGTCTATCCGGGGCCGGTCGTCATCGGGCGCACCCTCACGCTGGAGGGCGCGCCCGGTGCCATCCTCGACGGCGGCGGCCGGGGCCGGGTGCTCAGCGTCGTCGCGCCGGACGTGGCGGTGCGCGGGCTGACGGTCCGCAATTCGGGCTTCAGCCTCGCCGAGACCGACGCCGGCATCTTCCTCGACAAGGCGGCCTCGGGCGCGCTGGTCGAGGGCAACCGGCTCGAGAACAACCTGTTCGGCATCTATCTGCACGGCGCGAGGGACGCGCTGGTGCGGGGCAACGAGGTGATCGGAAACCGGACGCTCCGGATGAGCGAGCGCGGCAACGGCATCCATCTGTGGGCGGCCAGGGGCTCGGTGGTCGAGGGCAACCGGGTGCGCTACGGCCGCGACGGCATCTTCGTCACCACCAGCCGCAGGAACGCCTTCCGCAATAACAGTTTCAGCGACCTGCGCTTCGCCATCCACTACATGTACACCCACGACAGCGAGGTCAGCGGCAACCGCTCCCGCGACAACCATGTGGGCTACGCGCTGATGTACTCGGACCGGCTGCGGGTGTTCGGCAACCGCTCGGTCGGCGACCGCGACCACGGCTTCCTCTTCAACTTTACCAACAAGTCGCGCATCGAGGGCAATCTCGTGCGCGCCGGCCGCACCAAGTGCGTCTTCCTCTACAACGCCAATCGCAACGTGCTCGCCGGCAATCTGTTCGAGGGCTGCGCCATCGGCATCCACTTCACCGCCGGCTCCGAGGGCAACCGCATCGCCGGCAACGCTTTCCTGGGCAACGCGACCCAGGTGAAATATGTCGGCACCCGCCACGTCGAGTGGTCCGACGGGGGCGTGGGCAACTACTGGAGCGACAATCCGGCGCTGGACCTCGACGGCGACGGCATCGGCGACGTTCCCTACCGGCCCAACGACCTCGTCGATCAGGTGGTCTGGCGCCACCCGCTGGCCAAGCTGCTGCTCACCAGCCCCTCGGTGCGCATCCTGCGCTGGGCCCATGACCGCTTCCCCTCGGTCTATCCGGGCGGTGTCGTGGATTCCGCCCCGCTCATGCGCCCGCCCGCGCTGGCCGTGGGAGCCGGCCGATGGCGATGAAGGCGCCCGCGCTCGCGCTGGAGGCGGTCGCCAAGGCCTACGGCCGGGAGCGCGCGGTCGATGCGGTGACGCTCCATCTCGCGCCGGGCGAGCGGCTGGCGCTGCTCGGCCACAACGGCGCCGGCAAGACCACGCTGCTCAAGCTGGCGCTGGGCCTCACCCGGCCCACGGGCGGGGCGGTGACGACGCTGGGATGCACGCCCGGAAGCCCGGCCTGGACCGCGGCGAAGCGGGGGATCGGCTACCTGCCCGAGAGCGTCGCCTTCACGGGCTCCATGAGCGGGCGCGAGACGATCCGCTTCTACGGCCGGCTCAAGGGGGTGCGCCAAGCCGCCTGCGAGGAGGCGCTCGAGGCCGTGGGCCTCGCCGACGCGGCGGCGAAGCGGGTCAAGACCTACTCCAAGGGCATGCGTCAGCGTTTGGGTTTCGCCCAGGCGATCCTGGGCGCGCCGCGCCTGCTGGTGCTGGACGAGCCCACGGGCGGGCTCGATCCCGGGTCGCGCCGCGTCTTCCATGCGACGCTCGGCGATCTGGCCCGCCGGGGCACTGGCGTGATCCTTTCCTCCCATGTGCTGACCGAGGTCGAGGCCGGGACCGAGCGCATCGCCATCATGTGCGGGGGCCGGCTCGCCGCCTTGGGCACGGCCGACGCGCTCAAGCGCCGGGCCGGGCTCGCGGTGACGATCCGCGTCGCCGTGCGGCCTGGCGGCGTCACCCGCCTGGCGGAGGCCCTCGGCGGCCGGGCGACGGTGCGGATCAACGATCACGCCGTCGAGCTCCGCTGCGCCGCGAACGAGAAGCGCGCCCTGATCGAGCGCATCCTCGGGCTCGGCGAGGCGGTCGAGGACATCGAGATCGTCCCGCCCGGCCTCGATGCGGTCTATGCGCGCTTCGGCGGCGCGGAGATGGAGGGGGAGGGCGCGCCGTGACCGCGGTCGCCGCCATCGCCGGGCGGGAGGTGCTGGTGGGCATCCGCAACCGCTGGATGCTCGCCGCCACCCTGCTGCTCGGCGCTCTCGCGCTGACGCTCGCCTTCGTCGGCAGCAGCCCGGCCGGGCCCGTCGCGGCGTCGCGTCTCGCGATCACGGTCGTGAGCCTCTCCAGCCTCTCGGTCTTCCTGGTGCCGCTGATCGGGCTGCTGGTGAGCTACGACACCCTGGTGGGCGAGATCGAACGCGGCACCATGCCGCTGCTGATGACCTGCCCGGTCACGCGCTGGCGCATCGTGCTCGGCAAGTTCGCGGGCCAGGTCGCCATCCTCGCCGTCGCCACGGTCGCGGGCTTCGGCGTCGCCGCGCTCGTCACCGGCCTCGGCGACGGCGGCGATGCGGAGGCCTGGGGCGCCTTCGGGGTCATGGTCGGCAGTTCCGTCCTGCTGGGCGCCGCCTTCATCGCGCTCGGCACGCTCTTCAGCGCCGCGGTGGCGGAGCGCGGCACGGCCGCCGGGGTCTCGGCGGCGGCGTGGCTGGTCTTCGTGGTGCTCTTCGACATGGCGCTGCTCGCCCTCCTCGTCGCCGACGAAGGGCAAGCGGTCTCGGGCGATCTCTTCCGCGTGCTCCTGCTGCTCAACCCCACGGATGTCTACCGCATGCTGACGCTCGCCGGCTCCGAGACCGTGGGCGCGCTCTCCGGCATGGCGGGCGTCAGCGCCGAGGCCGCCTTCGGCCACGCGCTCCTGCTTCCCGTGATGCTGCTCTGGATCGCGGTGCCGCTTGGCCTCGCAGGCGCGCTCTTCGGGAGGAAGGAGCTGTGAGGCGCGCGCCTGCCCTGCTGGCGGCGGCCCTGTTTGCGCTCTGGGCGACGGCCGGGTGCGACGGCGACGAAGAGCCGGTGGCCAAGCCGCCGCCGGCGGAGCTCACGCGCGACGCCTCCGGCCACTATTGCGGCATGATCGTGGTCGATCACAGCGGGCCGAAGGCGCAGGTCCACCTGCCGGACCAGACGGAGCCGGTGTGGTTCTCCTCGGTGCGGGACGCCATCGCCTTCACCATGCTGCCGGAGGAGCCCCGGAGGATCGCCGCCATGTACGTCAACGACATGGGAGTCGCGGCGTGGGACGCGCCCGAGCCCGGCACCTGGGTCGACGCGGACGGCGCTTGGTACGTGATCGGGAGCGACCGGATCGGCGGCATGGGCGTGCCGGAGGCGGTGCCCTTCGCCGCGCGCGATGCCGCCGCGCGTTTCGCCGCGGCGCATGGCGGGCGCATCGTCGCGCTCAGCGATGTGCCGGAGGGCTACATCTTCGCCTACGCCGAGGAGTCCGAAGAGGCGGCGACAGGGCAGGGGAGCCGGCAATGAGCATCGTGTGCGGCGGCGCGCCGACCCGGCGCCGCTTCATCGCCATCGCAGCGGCCGCGGCCGGCCTGCCCTTCGCGGCGGTCGGAGCCCGCGCGGAAACGGCGCACATGCACCGCTGGTCCGGCATTGCGCTGGGGGCGGCGGCCGAGATCGTCCTGCACGATCCCGACGGCGCGCATGCCCGCCGGCTGATCGCCCGCTGCGTCGCCGAGATCGACCGGCTGGAGGACGTGTTCAGCCTCTACCGGCCGGAGAGCGCGGTCTCGCGGCTCAACCGCGCCGGCCGGCTGGCGGCGCCGCCGCTGGAGCTGGTCGCGCTGCTGGCGGAGGCCCGCTTCTTCTCGGAGCGGACCGGGGGCGCCTTCGACATCACCGTGCAGCCGCTCTGGCGCCTCTACGCGGCCCATTTCGCGCGTCCCGGCGCCCACGCCAGCGGGCCGGGCGAGGCCGCGCGAGCAAGGGCGCAGGCGCTGGTCGGCTACACGGCCATCGACATCGACGGACCGGAAGTCCGCTTCGCCCGGCCCGGCATGGCGGTCACCCTCAACGGCATCGCCCAGGGCTACATCACCGACCGGGTGGCGGCGCTGCTCCGGGACGCCGGCATGACGCGCGTCCTTCTCGACATCGGCGAATGCCGTGCACTGGGCCGTCATCCCGACGGGCGCCCCTGGCGCGTCGGCCTGCGCCGGGCGGCGCAGCCGGAGACCGTCGCACGCACCGTCGCGCTGGCCGACCGCGCCGTCGCCACCTCGGCGGGGATCGCCAGCCCCTTCGAGCCGAGCGGCCGCCACCACCACCTCTTCGACCCCGCGACCGGCAGGCCGGCGCGCATGGCCGGGCAGGTCTCGGTGATCGCACCCAGCGCCACCATGGCCGACGCGCTCTCCACCGCGCTCGCGGTCTCTCCGCCCGCCCGCGCCGCCGCCTGTGCCGCGCGCTTCCCCGAGATAACCGTGCTGACCGATGCGGCAAGTCCGCCCCCGCGGCTCCCCTCCGCCGCGCAGACCATGACCCTGGTGAGAAAGCCGGGTTAAGATGCGCCCCGACCCTCCATTCCGCCGAGCGGGCGAGCGATGGCCGTCTACACCGAAGTTTCAGACACCGAGCTGGCCGCGTTCATCGCGGGCTACGACATCGGTCCGGTGCTCTCCTGCAAGGGCATCGCCGAAGGGGTCGAGAACTCCAACTACCTGCTGCTGACCGAGGGCGGTCCCTACATCCTCACCCTCTACGAGAAGCGGGTCGCGGCGCAGGACCTGCCCTTCTTTCTCGGCTTGATGGAGCATCTGGCGGCGCGCGGCGTCCCCTGCCCGGTGCCGGTCCACGGGAGCGACGGCGCTGTGTTGCGCGAACTCTGCGGCCGGCCTGCGGCGATCACCAGCTTTCTCGCCGGCCAGTGGCCGAGGCGCCCCAGGCCCGGCCACTGCGCGGCGCTGGGCGAGGCGCTGGCGCGGCTGCACCAGGCCGGCCTGGACTACCGCGCACGGCGCGCCAACGCGCTCTCCCTCGACAGCTGGCGGCCTCTCTTCGAGAAGTGCCGCGCCGGTGCGGACGCTGTCGCCCCCGGCCTCGCGGCCGAGGTCGAAGCGACGCTGGAGCGGGTCGAGGCGGAATGGCCGCGCGATCTGCCGCGCGGCGTGGTCCATGCCGATCTCTTTCCCGACAATGTCTTCTTCGAGCGCGACCGGCTCAGCGGCCTGATCGACTTCTACTTCGCCTGCAACGACGCGCTGGTCTACGACCTCGCGGTCTGCCTCAACGCCTGGTGCTTCGAGCCCGACCTCAGCTTCAACGTGACCAAGGCGCGGCACATGATCGCGCGCTACCGCGCGGTGCGCCGCTGTACCGAGGCAGAGATCGCCGCGCTGCCGCGTCTCGCGGAGGGCGCGGCGCTGCGCTTCCTGCTGACCCGCCTCTACGACTGGATCAACCAGGTGGACGGCGCGCTCGTCCGCCCCAAGGACCCGCGCGAATACATCCACAAGCTCCGCTTCCATCGCGGTGTCGCGGACGCGCGCGCCTACGGCATCGACCGCGACCTCGACCGATGACGGTCACGATCTATACGGACGGCGCCTGCCGCGGCAATCCGGGGCCGGGCGGCTGGGGCGCGGTGCTGCTCCATGGCGACCGCCGCCGCGAGCTCAGCGGCGCGAGCGCGGATACCACCAACAACCGCATGGAGCTCACGGCTGCGATCCGCGCGCTGGAGGCGCTCACCTGCCGCTCGGACGTGGACCTCTATACCGACAGCACCTATGTCAGGGACGGGATCACCCAATGGCTGCCCAACTGGAAAGCCAGAGGCTGGCGCACGGCGACGAAGTCGCGGGTCAAGAACCGCGACCTGTGGGAGGCCCTCGATGCGCTCGCGGCGCAGCATGACGTGCGCTGGCACTGGGTGCGGGGCCATGACGGAAACGCTGAGAACGAGCGCGCCGACACGCTTGCACGGGAGGCGATCAAGTCGGGGGCAGGGTAGGGGGCATTGCGCCGGCGGCGGCGCCATCCAGCCACGGCCTCGTCGACAGCGCGCAACCAACATTCAAACTGGAGCACCCTGTCGGGGCCGGTCATGTTCCATTCACGGAAGATTCCACGACCATTGGTGTTCGCACGCCTCAGTCTGCGGCTCGCATGACCCAGTTCGGAGGAGCCGGCAATGCCGACCTGGAATCGCCTCCTCATCGCGTGGTTTTTCGTCCCGGTGCACTGTTTCCTGTTCCGTCTCTCGGGCGGCCGCATCCTGAGCCGCCTGGAAGGCACTGGAGTCCTCATTCTCGTCACCAGGGGACGCAAGAGCGGCAAGCCGCGCTCGTCGCCCTTGATGTACTTCCGATTCGAAGAGTCCGGCGACCTCATTGTCATCGCTTCGAACTACGGCCAGGACCGCCATCCCGCGTGGTACCTGAACATCGCCGCCGACCCGAACGTTTCCGTCGAGACCGGCGGCGAGCGCTTCGCCGCCGGGGCCCACATAACCCAGGGACAGGAACGCACCGCGTTGTTCGACAGAGTGGTTGCGGCGAATCCGCGCTTCGCCACCTACCGCGCCAGCACCCAGCGCCAGCTCCCCGTCGTCGCGCTCCGCCGCGCCCGCTCGCTCCGGGGTCAATCCAGCGTGCTTAACGACGGCAATTCCCCACAACAATTCTTGTGAACGACTATTTCAGTTACCTTCCCGTCCCGATTGTGAAGAAAGATGATCTGCCAAGAGTCTTCTGCCTTGGTCTTCCCGATTTCAATCAGATAGGCGGGCTGTCTCTCGCTGAAGAAGTATCCCGTAGAGTCTCCGAATAGCGACCCGATCTCCAACACGTGCATGCCGACATAGTCGTCCTGGTTCTTGAGGAGCGGGCAAGCCATGGCAGCGCGCGCAGGTTCGTCGTCTTCCGCGGACCGGAACACCGCGACGTCGAGTGGCAGGTCTCCCCAGCGCTGGCAGACTTCACTGATACTCATGAACTTCCAAAACCCATTCAAGAGATTTCCTTCATCCGCATACGAGTACGAGCCAGCAGGTGCTAACAGGAGCGACAGGAAGAGAGCGCCTAGAGTGGCGACTCTTGCTGCTGTCGTCTTGACCGTTCTCATGTCCAGCTCTTTGATTCGATAGAGCATTCCCAGAACCGGGCCCGAATCCGGCTGCCGGCCGGCTATTCCGCGGCGCTGGCCTGGGGGGCGGGGGCGCGGAAGGCGGCCAGCAGCTCGGCCTCGCGCTCCTTCGCACAGGCGATGTTGGCCTCCTTCACGTGGCCGAAGCCGCGCATGGCGAGCGGCACCTCGGCGATCTCCACGGCAAGCGCGTGGTTGTCCGGGTCCAGGCCGGCGATCAGCGCCGCCACCGTCGCCTCGTATTCGCCGATCAGGGCCCGCTCCCGGCGCCGCTCGGCGGTGTAGCCGAAGGGGTCCAGCGCCGTCCCGCGCAGGCCCTTGAGCGCAGCCAGCAGGCGGAAGGCCGTGAGCATCCAGGGGCCGTAGAGGCGCTTCTTCAAGTGGCCGGTCTCCGGGTCGCGTCCGGCGAAGAGCGGCGGCGCCAGGCTGAAGCGGAGCCCGACCGGCCCCTCGAAGTGCGCCGCCACCTGGGCCCGGAAGCGGCCGTCGCTGAAGAGCCGGGCGACCTCGTACTCGTCCTTGTAGGCGAGCAGCTTGTGATAGGCGCGGGCGACCGCCTCGCTCAGGGACTCGCGGCCCGGCGCCCGTGCCCGCTCGGCCTCCCGCACCCGGCTGACGAGCGCGCGGTAGCGCGTCGCGTAGGCCGAGTTCCAATAGGCCGTGAGATCGGCGGCGCGGCGCTCGACCAGCGCATCGAGCCCCTGCGGCGTCGGGTCCCGGTGCACCGTGCCGGTCGCGGCGGCCGCGGCGGCCACGGCTTCCGGGTCGTGCGCCGCGGCGCGGCCCCAGCGGAAGGCGCGGAGGTTGGCGTCCGTGGCGACGCCGTTGAGCGCGACCGCCCGCTCCAGCGCCTCGGCGCCGAGCGGGATCTGGCCGCGCTGGTAGGCAAAGCCCAAGAGGAAGAGGTTGGCGTAGACGGCATCGCCGATCAGCGCCGTCGCCATGCGGGTCGCGTCGACGACATCGAGTGCGCCCGCCGCCGCCCCGATCACCCGTTCGAGCTGGTCGGCGGGGAAGGCGAGGTCCGGTGCACGGGTGAAGTCGCCCGTCGGCATCCGGCTGCCGTTGACGACCGCGTGGGAGGTGCTGCGGTCGAGCCGCGCCACCGCCTCACGGCTCGCCGACACCACCAGGTCCACGCCCAGCAGCAGCCTGGCGCCGCCGGTGGCGATGCGCACCGCGTGGAGGTCGTCCGCCCGCTCGGCGATGCGGACATGGCTGGTGACGGCGCCGTATTTCTGGGCGAGGCCCGCCTTGTCGAGCACCGTCGCCCCCTTGCCCTCCAGCCGCGCCGCCGTGCCCAGCAGGGCGCCGAGGGTGACGATCCCGGTGCCGCCCACGCCCGCCAGCAGGATGCCGTAAGGCGCGGCGCAGGAGGGGCGCGCCGGCTCCGGCAGGGCGGCGATGAGCCGGTCCTGGATGCCCGCCGGTTTCCGCGCCCGCCGGCGCCCGCCCTTGACCAGGACGAAGCTCGGGCAGAAGCCCTTGATGCAGGAGAAGTCCTTGTTGCAGGCGGACTGGTCGATGGTTCGCTTGCGGCCGAACTCGGTCTCCAGCGGCACCACGGAGAGGCAGTTCGACTGCACGCCGCAATCGCCGCAGCCTTCGCACACGTCCGGGTTGATGATGACCCGGAGGTCCGGGTCCTCCAGCAGGCCGCGCTTGCGCCTGCGCCGCTTCTCGGTCGCGCACATCTGGTCGTAGACGATGGCAGACACCCCCTCCCACTCGCGCAGCTCGCGCTGCACGCGGTCGAGCTCGTCGCGGTGATGGATCGTCACACCGTCGGCGAACTGCCCGTCGAAGGGGTATTTTTCGGGCTGGTCTGTGACCACGGCGATGCGGCCCACCCCTTCCGCCTGAATCTGGCGGGTCACGCGCTGGACCGTGAGCGGGCCGTCCATGGGCTGGCCGCCGGTCATCGCGACCGCGTCGTTGTAGAGGATCTTGTAGGTCATGGTGACGCCTGCCGAGACCGCGGCGCGGATCGCGAGGATGCCGGAGTGGAAATAGGTGCCGTCGCCGATGTTCTGGAAGACGTGGCGGGTCTCGGTGAAGGGCGCCTGGCCGATCCAGCTCGCGCCTTCGCCGCCCATGTGGGTGAAGGTCGCGGTCTCGCGGTCCATCCACTGCGCCATGTAGTGGCAGCCGATGCCGGCGAGCGCGCGGCTCCCCTCCGGCACCTTGGTCGAGCTGTTGTGCGGGCAGCCCGAGCAGAAATAGGGGAGCCGCTCGATCGCCGCGGGCTCGGCGGCGGCGCTCTCGCCCCATCTGGCCCGCAGGAGGGCGACGCGCGCTGCGATGTGCTCGTCCGCGCCGAAGCGCGCGAGCCGGGCGCCCAGCACCTGCGCGACCCCGCCGGGGTCGAGCTCTCCCGAGGCGCGGAGCAGCGGCCGGCCGCTCTCGTCGCATTTGCCGACGATGCGCGGCCGCTCGGCCGCGGCCACGTTGTAGAGCAGCTCCTTGATCTGGTTCTCGATGAAGCCCCGCTTCTCCTCGACGACGACGATCTCGTCGAGCCCTCCGGCGAAGCGCCTGATGCCGTCGGGTTCCAGCGGCCAGCTCATGCCGACCTTGTAGAGCGCGAGGCCGAGGCGCTTGGCGCGCGCCTCGTCGATGGCGAGGTCGTCGAGCGCCTGGCGCACGTCGAGATAGGATTTTCCCGTCGTGACGATGCCGAGCCGGCGCCCCGGCCCGTCGATCACGGCCCGGTCGAGCTCGTTCGCCCGGCCGTAGGCGCGGGCGGCGTCGAGCTTGTGTTCGAGCAGGCGCTCCTCCTGATCGAGCGGCGCGTCGGGCCAGCGGATGTTGAGCCCGCCCGGCGGCAGCACGTGGTCGTCAGGCACGGCGATGGTCACACGGTGGGGGTCCACCGAGACGATGGCCGAGCTGTCCACCGTCTCGGCGATGCAGATGAAGCCGACCCAGAGGCCGGCGTAACGCGAGAGCGCCCAGCCGTGCAGGCCGAAGTCCAGGAACTCCTGCACGCCGGCCGGGTTGAGCACCGGCATGGCGGCGCTCATGAAGTCGAACTCGCTCTGGTGCGCCGTCGTCGAGGAGGCGCAGACATGGTCGTCGCCGGCCAGCGCGAGCACGCCGCCATGGGCGGCGGTGCCGGCGTTGTTGGCGTGCTTGAAGACGTCCATCGTGCGGTCGACGCCCGGCCCCTTGCCGTACCAGATCGCGAAGACCCCGTCCTGCTTCGCGCCGGGGAAGAGGCCCACCTGCTGGGTGCCCCAGAGTGCGGTGGCCGCCAGGTCCTCGTTGACTCCCGGCTGGAACAGCACGCCGTGCCTCTCCAGGAAGGGCCGCGCCTGCCACAGCGCCCGGTCGAAATTGCCGAGCGGCGAGCCGCGGTAGCCGGAGATCAGGCAGGCCGTGTCGAGCCCGGCCGCACGGTCTCTCAGATGCTGCATCATCGGCAGCCTGACCAGCGCCTGGGTGCCGGTCATGTAGACCTCACCCTCCCGGGCGGCGTACTTGTCGTCGAGAGAGACCGCGGCGAGCGTCATCGAGCCTCCTTGGGTGGCAGCTGGCGCATCATACCCCATGGCGGTGCGTCGGCACGAAGGGGGGGCAGGCAACACATATCGTCAGGTCCGACAAACATATCGTCATGCCCGGACTTGTTCCGGGCATCCACAGTCCCCCCCCCCCCAGGTCTACGGCAAGGTCTGGTAAAGGTCGTCCCAATCGGGATTTTGCGCGACGATGAGATTGACCTTCCAGGCGCGCGGCCAGTGTTTCATGGTCTTTTCCCGCTGGATGGCCGCGGCGATGTCGTCGTGGCGTTCCGCGTACACAAGCCGCGTGAGACCGTACCGCTTGGTGAAGCCGTCAACTGCGCCCTCTCGGTGTTGCCAGGCCCTGCGCGCAATGTCGCTGGTCACGCCGAGATAGAGCGTGCCATTGGGTCGGTTGGTCATGATGTAGACCCAGCCCCCGCGCATGTCTTCATGCTGCAACCCGTGGATGCCCGGAACAAGTCCGGGCATGACGAGTGGTGGGCAGGAGCGGTCTTCGCCCGCGTCATCGCCTGGGGCCGCCCCCCGCATTGCGTTTGCGCCGTCGTGCTGACACCCTCGCCCGGCCGCGCAAGGCAGAGGGGGCGAGCATGAAGGGCTATGGCGGATACACCACGATGACCTTCGCGCGCACCCGCCGCGTGCTCACCGTGACGCTGAACCGGCCGGAGGTGCTTAACGCGGTGAACGCGGCCATGCACAGCGAGCTTGCGCGCCTCTTCACCGACATTGCCGCCGATCCCGAGACCGATATCGTCGTGCTCACCGGGGCGGGCCGCGCCTTCTGCGCCGGCGGCGACATGGACTGGCTCCAGGGCGCTATGGACGATCCGGCCGTCTTCGATCGGATCGCCGTCGAGGCCAAGCAGATCGTGTTCGGCCTTCTCGACCTGGAGAAGCCGGTCGTCTGCCGCCTCAACGGCGATGCGGTCGGCCTCGGGGCCACGATCGCGCTCTTCTGCGACATCATCGTCGCGTCGGAGACCGCGCGGGTCGGCGATCTGCACGTCAATATCGGGCTCTCGGCCGGCGACGGCGGGGCGATCATCTGGCCCCAGCTCATCGGCTACCCCCGCGCCAAGGAGTTCCTGATGACCGGCCGGCTCATCGACGGCGCCGGGGCGGCGGCTTTGGGTCTCGTGAACGAGACGGTGGCGCCGGACGCGCTCGACGGCCGTGTCGAACGGATGGTGGGTAAGCTCGAACGGGGTGCAACCCAGGCGATCCGCTACACCAAGGTCTCGGTCAACATCGGCCTCAAGCAGCTCGCCCACGCGATGATGGACGCCTCCATCGCCTATGAGAGCCTGACCAACGTCTCCGTCGACCACAGGGAAGGGCTCGCCGCCTTCCGCGAGCGCCGCAAGCCGGCATTCGGTCGCGGGCGCGGATGATCCGGCGCCGGGCGAGGGCGGCGCACGCCGCCGCCGCGAAGGCCCCTGTCGGGACGCTGCCGGGGTGGGATCTCTCCGACCTCTACCCCGGACCCGACTCGGACGCGCTGCGGCGCGACCTCAGGCACGCGGACAGCGCGGCGGCGTCGCTCAGCGAGGATTTTTCGGGCCGGGTCGCAGAGCTGAGCGGCGCGGCCCTCGGCGGCCTGGTCGCCCGCTACGAAGCGATCAGGGAGACCCTGGAGCGGCTGACGAGCTACGCCCACCTGGTCTATTGCACGGCGATGGACGATGCCGAGACGGCGCGCTTCTTCCAGACCCTTCAGGAGGAGGTCTCCGACATTGCCAGCCGGCTGCTCTTCCTCCCGCTCGAGCTCAACCGGATCGAGGAGGACGCGCTCGAGGACATGCTGGCGGCGCCGGCGCTCGCCCGCTACGCACCCTGGGTGCGGGATGTGCGGGCGCGGCGCCCCTTCCAGCTATCGGACGAGGTGGAGCGTCTGTTGCACGAGAAGCAGGTCGCCGGCCGCGCGGCCTGGGTGCGCCTCTTCGACGAGACCATGGCGGCGCTGCGCTTCCCCGTAGGCGGAGAGGCGCTCTCCAGCGCCGAGGCGCTCAACCTGCTCTCCGATCGGGACGCGGCGCTGCGCAAGGAGGCGGCGCAGGCGCTCGGCAGCGTGCTCGGCGAGAACGCACGCACCTTCGCGCTGATCACCAATACCCTCGCCAAGGACAAGCAGATCGAGGACGAATGGCGCGGCTTCGCGCGGCCGATCTCCGCCCGCAATCTCGGCAACCGGGTCGAGGACGCGGTGGTGGACGCGCTGATCGCCGCCGTCGAGGCCGCAGCGCCCAGGCTCGCCCACCGCTACTACGGGCTGAAGGCCCGCTGGATGGGCGCAGACCGGCTCGACTACTGGGACCGCACCGCGCCTCTGCCCGAGGACGACGACCGCACCATCGGCTGGGACGAGGCGGTCTCGACCGTGCTCGGCGCCTACCGCGCCTTCTCGCCCGCGCTTGCGGACATCGGCCGGCGCTTCTTCGAGAATGACTGGATCGACGCGCCGGTGCGCGGCGGCAAGACGCCCGGCGCCTTCGCCCACCCCACCGTGCCCGGCGCCCATCCCTACCTGCTGCTCAACTATCAGGGAAAGATGCGCGACGTGATGGTGCTGGCCCACGAGTTAGGCCACGGGGTCCACCAGGTGCTCGCGGGCGGGCAGGGCCTGTTGCTGGCGGAGACCCCGCTGACGCTGGCCGAGACCGCTTCTGTCTTCGGCGAGCAGCTCACCTTCCGCGCCCTGCTCGATGCCGAGGGCGAGCCTGCGCGCCGCCGGGTCATGCTCGCCGCCAAGGTCGAGGATATGCTCAACACGGTGGTGCGCCAGGTCGCCTTCTGCGCCTTCGAGCGCCGCGTGCACGAGGAGCGCCGCAGCGGCGAGCTCACCCCCGATCGCCTCGCCGAGCACTGGCTCGCGGTCCAGCGCGAGAGCCTGGGGCCGGCGCTGCGTTTCCACGACGAATACCGCTTCTACTGGACCTACATCCCCCACTTCATCCACGCGCCCTTCTACGTCTACGCCTATGCCTTCGGCGAGTGCCTGGTGAACGTGCTCTACGCCGTCTACCGGGAGCGGCCGGCGGGCTTCGAGCAGAACTATCTGGAGATGCTGCGGGCCGGCGGCAGCTTGCACCACCGGGAGCTGCTCGCCCCTTTCGGCCTCGACGCGTCCGACCCCGCCTTCTGGTCGCGCGGCCTCGACGTGATTGCGGGCTTCGTCGACGAGCTGGAGGCGGCGCTGTAACACCTTTCGCTCACGGCGGCCGGCCTCCGGCCGGCGCCGAGTCCGTCCGGGACGGACTCGCACTAGAATCTCCGCTCGGGTATGAGCGCTTCCGGCATCTTCGCCTGGCGCAGATATTGCGAGAGCATGTGCATGATCGACTGATGGGTGTCCTCGATCACGCCGTAATTGTCGCCGTCGACGTGCAGGTTGACCGTGGCGAGTGGGGCCGAGCGGCCGCCGTCGAAGCCGGTGAGCGCAATGCTGTCGAGACCGTTCGCGACGGCCCAGTCGAGCGCGCGGACGATGTTTTCCGAATCGCCCGAGGCCGAGATGGTCATCAGCACGTCGCCGGGCCGGGCCGCGGTCCTGAGCTGGTAGAGGAAGCAGTCCTCGAAGGCGATGTCGTTGGCGATCGCGGTGACGATTTCCATGTTCGCGCTCAGGCTCATCACGCGCGGCAGCACGCCGGTGTCGGTCTGCACCCCCTTGGCGACGTCGCAGAGCAGGTGGTTGGCGATCGCCGCCGATCCGCCGTTGCCGCAGACGAAGAGCCACGCGCCGCGTACGAACGCCGCATCCAGCAGGTCACACGCCTGGGCGAGCTGTGCGCGGTCGATGGAGGCGCCGGCGCGCGCCAGCCGGGTCAGATAGTCGTCGCAGTAGCCTGCGATGGAGCGGTAGCCGCTGTCGGGAAAGGTCATGGGGCGTCCTGCGCCTGTCAGGGCCGGTCGGTGGCGATTGCAGCGCCCAGCGCGGCAATCGGCCGCCCGATGGTGACCGGGAAACCCGCGCACGCCAAGTCCGCTGCTGCGCTGCGATCGCGGGCGCCGTAGCCGGTCGGCACCAGCCAGCCGTGCGCGAGGCCGGCGCGGCGGCCTGCCTCCAGATCGCTCGCCGCATCGCCCACGATCCAGCTTGCGGCGAGGTCGATCGCGAGATCGGCGGCGGCGGCATGGAGCATGGCGGGGCTCGGTTTGCGGCAGGGGGCGCCGCTGCCGGGCAGTGCCGGGCAGGCATAGACGCCGTCGATCCGCCCGCCGGCGGCTTCGGCCAGCGCGTCCAGACGCGCCTGCACCAAGGCGAATTCGTCCCAGCCGTAGAAGCCGCGGCCGATGCCGGACTGGTTGGTCACGACCACCACCCGGCGGCCGCTGCGCGCGGCTTGGGCCAGGCTCTCGAAGGCGCCGGGAATCGGCGTCACCTGTTCGGCGCGGCAGAGATAGTCCACGAGCGCGATGAGCGTGCCGTCGCGGTCGAGGAAGAGGGCAGGGGCGGTCGACGCCGCGCGAGCGGCGCGGACCTCGCGCCAGAGGCCGGCGGACTCTCGCGGGAACCGGCGCATCGCGGGTCCGTCCGTTGTGCGGCCCGGCGTCGGTCGTGGCGGCATGTGGGCGGCGCACGGGCTCCGCGCGCCGTCCATTCGGCCTTAGGGGGTGATCCCCTTGTCCTTGAGGCCGAGCACGCCCTGCTCCTCGATCAGCTCGAGGATGGCCTCGTCGTTGCGCATCCAGCGCCGCGCCTTCTTGTCCTTCGCCTCCAGGCCGCGCTCCTTCGCCCAGTTGCGGACGAAGGCGTTGGCGCCCCGCCACTCGCCGCCCTCGGGCCGCACGAACTGCACCGCGAAGGTGGTGACGCCGTAGTTGGTCGTGAACAGGCCGTCCACGGTCACCCGCTGATTGCAGAAGGGAATCAGATCGGCAGTCGCCCCGGTGAAGGGGCCGGCGTTCTTGAGCGGCAGCACCAGCGTGCCGTCGTCCTGCAGCAGGCCGAGCAGGCGCTTGCCTGCGCCGCAATCCTCGGGGCAATCGCCGCTGAGGACGCAGAGCACGTCGGTGACCTGGGCGTCGAAGCGGGCCTCGGCCTCGTCCGGCAGCCCCCAGCTGTTGGCGGCGGCGGCAATGCCGGAGACGGTCATGCCGGCTGCGAAGACGAGCGCGGCGGCGAGGCGGGAGAACGTTCTATCGGACCGCACGATCAGAGCCCTCCCGGCTGAACGTCGAAGTCTTCGTGGGAATAGTTCACGATCCCGTGGTCCTCGACGATTTCGTTGACGGCGAGATAGTTGACGCTGTTGCGCCGGTAGAGGTCGCCGGTGACGACGACCTCGCTGGTCTGGATGCGGAAGACCGCCTTGTTGCCGATCACCTCGGGGTCGTTCTCGACCATGAGCAGGACGTAGACCTCCTCGTCCTCGCCGAGGATCCCCACCGGCACGCCGCCGCGCGCGCACCAGACGGCGCAGCGGTGATGGGCCGAGCCCTCCGCCCACATGATCTCGCTCAGATAACACCAGGAATCGATGACCTCGCCGGTCACCGTGACGCGCTGCGGCTCCTCGGACGCCGCAGCCGGAGCGGCGGCGATGGCGGCGAACCCGATGGCTCCGGCGACCATCCCTGCGGCCGCCACTCCTATCAAGCGCATTCTCTCGATCCCCCGTGTTGCATGTCTCGTCAGGCGGCCCTGCGCGTGATGGCTTCGCGCAATCCCTCAAGCAGCCCTTCGAGCTTGGCCTGGCCGTGCTCGACCGCCGCGAGACGGTTCTCCACGCGCTCGAAGCGTTCGCCGACTTCCCGGCGGTGTTCGCGCATGTCGTCCCGGAGCGCAACAATCTCCGCGCGGAGGTCCGTGCGCACGCCTTCGATCCCCGCGCGGAGATCCGTGCGCCCGCGTTCAATCTCCGCGTGAAGGTCGGTGCGCACGCCTTCAATCTCCGCACGGAGCTCCGTGAGCCCGCGTTCAATCTCCGCGCGCAGGTCGCGCAGGTTCGCGTAGACGCCGCGCAGCCCCGCCAGCATGACGCCGGCCAGGGCGGCGCCGACCGCCAGCACGCCGATCAGTTCGGCACTCATGGGCGGACACTATCAAATACCCGTCGCCCGTGCCACACGGGCGGGCACCGCCGGCCGTGCAACACTTCGTGACTTGCCGCCGCCGTTTCGCGGCTGCGGCAAACGGTCTAAAACCCGGTCAGCGCCTTCATCGCGGCGGCGCGCCGGCGGGGGACAGGTCGATGCGGGACTTTCAGCATCCGGGGCGGTCCATGGTTCATGGCACGCGCGGCATGGCGGCGACCTCGCACCCGCTGGCGACGGCGACCGCGATCGAGCTGCTGCGCGCGGGCGGCAACGCCGTGGATGCGGCGGTCGCGGCCTGCGCCGTGCAGGGCGTGGCGGAGCCGCAATCGACCGGCATCGGCGGCGACTGCTTCGCGCTCCATGCCCCCGGCGGCCGGGTGCCGCCGGTCGCGATCAACGGCTCGGGTCCTGCGCCGGCGGGGCTGAGCGTCGACTGGTTCCGGGAGCGCGGCATCGACGCCATCGGCTTCGAGAGCCCGCACGCCGTCACCGTGCCGGGCGCGGTCGGCACCTGGGCGCGGCTGCTCGCAGAGCACGGGACCAAGGGCCTCGACGAGGTGTTGCAGCCGGCCATCCGCTATGCCGAGGAGGGCTGCGTCGTCCACAGCCGGGTCGCCCACGACTGGGCGCAGAATACGGAAAAGCTGCGCGCCTGCGAGAACGCCAGCGCCATCTACCTGCCCGGCGGGCGCCCGCCCGCCGCCGGCACGCTCCATCGGCTGCCGGCGCTGGCCGAGACCCTCCGCCGGATCGCGAAGGAGGGCGCCACCGCCTTCTACACGGGCCCCATCGCCGACGACATCGCGGCCCATCTCCAGGCGCACGGCAGCCTGATGACGGCGGACGACCTCGCCGCCTTCGCGCCGCAGGCGGTGGAGCCGATCAGCACCAACTACCGGGGCTTCGACATCTACGAGTGCCCACCCAACGGGCAGGGGATCGTCGCCCTGCTGATCCTCAACATCCTCGAGGGCTTCGACCTCGCCGGCCTCGACCCGGTGGGGCCCGAGCGCCTGCACCTGGAGGCGGAGGCGACGCGCCTCGGCTATCGCGACCGCGCGGCGCTGATCGCCGACCCCGACGCGGTGGAGGTGCCGGTCGCTGGGCTCCTGTCGGCCGACTATGCCGCCTCCATGCGTCGCCACATCAGTCCTGCGCAAGCCATGCCGGCGGCGCTGCCGCCGGGCTATCCGGCCCATGGCGATACCGTCTACCTCACCGTTGTGGACGCAGACGGCAACGCGATCTCGCTCATCAACTCGCTGTTCTCGGCCTTCGGCTCGGGCCTCTGCACGCCCTCGGGAATCATGCTGCAGAACCGCGGCGCGAGCTTCGCCATCGACCATGACCACCCCAACCGCATCGCCGGCGGCAAGCGGCCCATGCACACCATCATCCCCGGCATGGTGGGGCAGGGCGACCATGCGGTGATGCCCTTCGGCGTGATGGGCGGGCACTTCCAGCCCTGCGGCCACGCCCACTTCCTCACCAACGCGATCGACTACGGCATGGACCCGCAGGCGGCGCTGGACTGCCCGCGCGCCTTCCACTTCGGCGGCGTGCTCTCGCTGGAGACCACGATTGCGGCGGAGACGGCAGAGCGCCTCGCGGCCCTCGGCCACACGGTCGCGTGGGCAGGCGCGCCCCACGGCGGCGGTCAGGCCATCGCGATCGACCGCGCCACCGGCGTCCTCAGCGGCGGCTCCGACCCACGCAAGGACGGCTGCGCGCTGGGGATCTGAGGGGCTGGACGACCTAACTCGGAAGGCACCCCGCCTCGACTGCGCGCTGTTTCACCAGGGCGTAGACCATGTCGATGGCCGGCGTCGCGACGCCCGTCAGGCGGCCGAGTTCGCAGACCGCGCCGACCAGCGCCTCGATCTCCATCGGCCGTCCCAGCGTGAGGTCCTGGAGCATGGAGGTGCGGTGGGCGCCCACGCCTGCCGCGCCCTCGATGCGCTTCTCCACGTCGATGGCGAAGCGCGCGCCGAGCGCTTCGCCCACCGCCTGGCCCTCCACCATCATGGCGCGGACCACGGCGCGGGTGCCGGCGTCGCGGGCGATGTCCTCCAGGGTGGCACCTGTGAGCACGCTCACCGGGTTGAAGGCGAGGTTGCCCCAGAGCTTGACCCAGATGTCCGAGCGGATGTCGCGCCGCACCGGCGCCTTGAAGCCGGCGGCAATGAAGGCCTGGCTGAGCGCCAGCACGCGGGCGCTGCGCGTCCCGTCCGGCTCGCCGAGCGGCAGGCGTTTCTGGCTGAGATGGCCGGAGATCTCGATGACGCCGGGCTCGACGATCTCGCCCGCCGCGTAAACCACACAGCCGAGCGCGCGCTCCGGCCCGATCGTCTCCCACTGGGCGCCGTCGGGGTCCACGGACGCGACGCGCCGGCCCTCGTGCGGGCCTGCGAGCTTGTGGAAGTACCACCACGGCACGCCGTTCGACGCGGTGACCACGGCGGTCTCGGGGCCGAGCAGGGGTGTGAGGCGTTCGCAGATGCCCGGCACCGAATGCGCCTTGAGGGTGACGATGACCGCGTCCTGGGGCCCGAGTTCCGCCGGGTCGTCGCTCGCCCGAATCGGCGCCCGGCGCTCTTCGCCGCCTACGCGCACGCGCACGCCGTTCGCGCGCATGGCGTCGAGATGCGGCCCGCGCGCGATCAGCGCCACCTCTGCACCGCCGAGCGCGAGCTCCAGCCCGAAATAAGCGCCGATGGCGCCGGCGCCGACGATGCAGATCCTCACGTCCCGAGGCCGAGTTTCTCGGCGAGCCCGATGCGCTGGAGCTTGCCGGTCGCCCCCTTGGGGATCTCGTCGCGGAAGAGGATCGTGCGGGGCACCTTGAAGTCGGCCAGCGACCGGGCGGCGAAGGCGCGGAGCTCGCGCTCGCCCGCCTCGGCGCCTTCGCGCAGCACGATCAACGCCGCCACGTCCTCGCCGAGTTTTGGGTGCGGCACGGCGAAGGCCACCGCCTGGGCCACCGCGGGGTGCGCCATCAGCACGTCGTCGACCTCGCGCGGTGCGATCTTCTCGCCGCCCCGGTTGATGATCTCCTTGAGCCGGCCGGTCAGCGTGAGATGGCCCGCGCCGTCGATCGCCCCCTGGTCGCCGGTGCGGAACCACCCATGCGCGAACGCCGCCGCGTTGGCCTCCGGGTTGTTCTCGTAGCCGCGGGTGACGTTCGCGCCGCGGATCACCACCTCGCCCTTGGCTCCCGGCGCCAGCAGCCGGCCGGCCTGGTCCATGATCGCGACCTCGGGCCCGGCGGCGAGCCCCACGCCCCCCGGCCTGCGCTCGGCCGGCGGCATCGGGTTGCTGGTCATCTGGTGCGAGGCCTCGGTCATGCCGTAGGACTCGATCACCGGCGCATCGAAGGCGGCCTCCAGCTCGCCCATCACCGGCGCGGGCAGCGAGGAGGACGACGAACGCAGCAGGCGCAGCCGCCGGCGCGCGATGATCTCCCGGTTGCGGGGGGCGCGGGAGAGGATCGCCTGGTGCATGGTCGGCACCGCGGTGACCCAGGTGGGCGCCATCCCGTCCAGCCAGGCGAAGAAGCGCAGCGCGTTGAAGCCCGGCGTGCAGATCACGGTGCCGCCCCTGTCCAGCGAGGCCAGCACGCCCGCCATCAGCCCGTGGATGTGGAAGAGCGGCATGATGTTGAGGCAGCGGTCGCCGGGTCCGAGCGAGAGCCAGCCGGAGATGTTGCGCGCCGAGGCGCAGAGGTTGGCGCCGCTCAGCGGCACGATCTTGGGCCGTGACGTGGTGCCCGAGGTGTGGAGCACCAGCGCCGCGTCCTCCCCACCGTCCCCACCGTCTGCACCGCCCGGCTTCGCCGCGCCCGCGCTGGCGCCGGCCGGTGCTTCGAGGGTGAAGCAGCCCGCGCCGGCGTGCGCGTCGGGCGTGAGCGCGATGATCGGTACCCCCACCCGCTGCGCCGCTTCGACCGCCGCACCGTCGGCGCCGGCCTCCAGGATCAGCGCCCTGGCACGCAGGTCTTCGAGGTAGAAGGCGAACTCGTCCACGCGGTAGGCGGGGTTGAGCGGCGCCGCCGTGGCGTGCGCACCGACGCCGAGGAAGGCGGTCGCCATCTCCGGCCCGTTGGGCAGCACGATCGCGACGCGATCGCCCGCACGCACGCCGGCGCGGGTCAATGCTTCGCCCGTGCGCCCGACCTGGGCGCGCAAGCCCCCATAGGTGAGCGGCGCCCGCTCCGGCGCCGCGATGGCGATGTCGTCCTGCCCGCCGCGTTCCAGCAGCGCGCCGATGTCCGCTGGCTCGGACATGGTCATGGTTGATCTTACTCAGGCGGTGGTATGTCCAGAACGGCGCGCAGCACGGCTGGCAGTGCTTCGATCGGTTCCATATCACCGAGCTTCTTGGTGACCTTGTAGGTTACCGCTTGCCCCTCCGCCATTCTTACGAGTCGGCCGGAACGGTTCTCCGCCACCTCACCTTTCCGCCACATATTGAAGACGATATTGTTCGGGCAAATACCGAGGCAAAATAAATAGTCGTAGTCTCGGTCGAGACGGACATGGTTGAACTGGAACGTGCCGTTAGCACCGAGCGAGGCGGTCTTGACTTCGAACCGGAAATCGCCGATTCGCAGGTCCGTGGGCGATGTGCGACCACCATTACTCACTGGAATATCGTGGGCTCTCACATAGCGGCGTATGAATTCCTCACCGATTTCTCCCCGGTTTGTATTGCCGAGAAGACGGTATCCGATGAGTGGAGATTCCTGCCAAATGTCTTCTGGTGCATGCTCTCTTATGACCTCAACCAGAAGATCAATAGGGTTCATACGGGTGGTTCCCAGTTTCCCTTAGCCTCGCCCCGTTTCCAGAACACCAAGAAGTATGAATGGTTCTTGCGGGCATGTACCTGGCGGACGGCACGACTAACGCCTGGGCGATTATTCCGCACGACTACAAAGAGGTCTTCGGCGACGTAGTCCATATCGTCGTACATCTGCATGATCTCGACATGGGTGAATCGCTGGCGGTTCGAGCACACCTCGTCCTGACACTTGACGATGAGAACTCCACGATCCTTTAGGACTCGATATGCTTCACGACCGGCATCAAAGTACAGATCAAGAACCGCTTCGTGGTACTTTCTCTTCGTACGGTTACCACTCCCGTTGTTGCGATAGTGTTCCTCGAACGGGGTGTGGGTCTCATGTGCTGTCCCGCCTGGCGAATGCATATAGGGAGGGTCCAAGACCACGCAGTCTATCTCTCCGTCTTCATAGGGCAGATGGCGGCAGTCCACTCCGTTCCGAATGTCGGTTGCCAGAACGTTGTACCGATCCTTCAGGACGTGACGCCAAAATACTCCCTTGCCGTAGGTAACGTCCGCGACCACACTGCCTGGGCTCACGTACAAGTCGAGGATACGCGGAAACGTGCGGTCGTTGCCGTCAGTGCATGCACTCAATACGAGATCATTGGTTGCTTCACCATGACGCACCCGGCGCTTCTCTGAGCCCAAGAGGCCGCGGCCGAGCCTCACACGGGCGGTAGCGGCATCACCCGCTGGTGATACCGGCATCAGGCAGTTAAATCCCGATACATGAGACGTTTGCCGACGGTGCCGCGGCCCGTCATGGCCTCCCCCTTGGCTTTGGGCATGTTCTTGCGCCGCCCTCCGATGAAAGCCTCATAGGGCCCGCATGTCAGCGCAGCCGCATCGTGGGTAGTGACGCGCATCAGGCCCGACCAGCGACTCGAACCGCACCGCGACAGCCTATTCATCCAGCAATATGCCGGCAAGCTGTATGAGGCTGATAGTCTTACGATGCGCCTCGCCGGGTGCCTTGCGCGCCATCCCTTTGCCACCCTGATTGCGACTGGGCAATATGGTCTCATCGGAAGGCCGACTCACCCGCGGTTCATCCGGTTGTCGACCAGATCGTCCACCACCGCCGGGTCGGCAAGCGTGGAGGTGTCGCCGAGGGCGTCGTGCTCGCCTGCCGCGATCTTGCGCAGGATGCGGCGCATGATCTTGCCGGAGCGCGTCTTGGGCAGCCCCGGCGCCCACTGGATGAGGTCGGGCGTCGCGATGGGGCCGATCTCCTTGCGCACCCAGCGGGCGAGCTCGCCGCGCAGCTCCTCGCTGGGCTCGCGGCCGGCGGTGAGCGTCACGTAGGCGTAGATGCCCTGGCCCTTGATCTCGTGGGGATAGCCGACGACGGCCGCTTCCGAGACCGCCGGGTGGGCCACCAGCGCGCTCTCCACCTCCGCCGTGCCCATGCGGTGGCCGGAGACGTTGAGCACGTCGTCGACGCGCCCGGTGATCCAGTAATAGCCGTCCTCGTCCCGACGCGCCCCGTCGCCGGTGAAGTAGCGGCCGGGATATTGCGAGAAATAGGTGTCGAAGAAGCGCTTGTGGTCGCCGTAGACCGTGCGCATCTGCCCCGGCCAGGAATCGGCGAGGCAGAGCAGGCCCGAGCAGGCGCCTTCGAGCGCGTTCCCTTCCTGATCGACGATCAGGGGCTGCACGCCGAAGAAGGGGCGGGTGGCGGAGCCGGGTTTCAGCGCCGTCGCGCCCGGCAACGGCGTGATGAGGATGCCGCCGGTCTCGGTCTGCCACCAGGTGTCGACGATGGGGCAGCGCCCTGCGCCCACCACCCGGTGATACCAGAGCCAGGCCTCGGGGTTGATCGGCTCGCCCACCGAGCCGAGCAGCCGGAGCGAGGCCCGCGAGGTTTTTTCGACCGGCGCCTCGCCCTCGCGCATCAGCGCGCGGATCGCCGTCGGCGCGGTGTAGTAGATGTTGACGCCGTGCTTGTCGCACACCTGCCAGTGGCGCGAGGCGTCCGGGTAGTTGGGCACGCCCTCGAACATCAGCGTCGTCGCCCCGTTCGCCAGCGGCCCATAGAGGATGTAGCTGTGGCCGGTGACCCAGCCCACGTCCGCCGTGCACCAGTAGACCTCGCCGTCGTGATAGTCGAACACGTACTGGTGGGTCATCGAGGCGTAGACCATGTAGCCGCCGGTGGTGTGCAGCACGCCCTTGGGCTTCCCCGTCGAGCCCGAGGTGTAGAGGATGAAGAGCGGGTCTTCCGCCGCCATCTCCGCCGGCGGGCAGTCGGGGGAGGCGGCGTCCACGAGGTCGTGGTACCAGACATCGCGGCCGTCGGCCCAGCCGATTTCGCCGCCGGTGCGCCTCACCACCACGCATGTCCGGATGCTCGGGCAGTGCGCGAGCGCGGCGTCGGTGTTGGCCTTGAGCGGGACGGTGCGGCCGCCGCGCAGGCCCTCGTCGGCGGTGATGATGAGCGACGAATCGCAGTCCTGGATGCGGCCCGCCAGCGAATCCGGCGAGAAGCCGCCGAACACCACCGAGTGGACCGCGCCGATCCGCGCACACGCCAGCATGGCGATCGCCGCCTCGGGGATCATGGGCAGGTAGATGGTGATGCGGTCGCCTTTCTTCGCGCCGAGGGAGAGCAGGCCGTTGGCGAAGCGCGAGACCGCCTCGTGCAGCGCGCGATAGGTGAGCGTCGAGTCCTCGGCCGGGTCGTCGCCCTCCCAGACGATCGCGACCTGGTCGCCGCGCTCCGCGAGGTGGCGGTCGACGCAGTTGGCGCAGGCGTTGAGCGTGCCGTCCTCGAACCAGCTTATGTGAAGGTCGTCAGCGCGGTAGGAGACATCCTTGACCTTGCCATAGGGCCTGATCCAGTCGATCCGCCGCCCGTGCTCGCCCCAGAACCCCTCCGGGTCCTCGATCGAGCGGGCGTACCAGGCGCGGTAGGTTGCATCGTCGCAATGGGCCGTGCGGTCGAGGCCCGCCGGCACGGGGAACAGCTCGGTCTCCGACATCGTGGCGCAACGCCTCCCTGATGGATTGGCCGCCGATGGAATGGCCGCCGATGGATTGGCCGGCGGTCTCGGTGCGGCGCGATTATATACGCTCAGAAATCCACGGCGACCGAATCGCCCTCGACCCGGAGCGGCAGCGGCGTGAGCCGCTCGCCGGCGCAGGGGCCGGCGAGGCAGTGCCCGTCGTCGATGCGGAAGAGCGCGCCGTGGGTGGCGCAGAGGATCATGTCCTTCTCTCGGGTGAGGAACCGGTCGGGCACCCAGTCGAGGGGGCCGCCGGTGTGGGGGCACGAATTCTCGTAAGCCCGCAGCGTCGCGCCGATGCGCACGACGAAGATCGAGCGAATCGCGTCGCCCTCCCCGAATTCGAAGCCCTTGGAGCCCGGATCGGGAATGTCGCCCAGGCGGCAGAGAACGCGGCGGCTCATGGCGCGGCGCCAAGCCTCCTCAGGCGGCCTCGCGCGCGACGGTGCGCAGGCTTGCCAGCACGGCCTCGGCCAGACGGTCGATCTCCGCCTCCTCCATCGGGGTGGAGAGGCAGGCCATGCCCGAGGCGGAGGTCACGACGCCGCGGTCGAGCAGCGCACGGAACAGCCCGTCGAGCCGGCGGGCGCGCCCCTCCGTGCCGGCGCGGTAGACCGCGCGGTAGTCGACCAGCGGCTCGTCGCTCATGTGGAAGAGGATCAGCGAGCCCTCGCCGGTGATCTGTCCCTCCGCGCCGGCGATGCGGAAGGCCTCGCGCAGCCGGCCCCGCGCCGTCTCGCCGAGGGCGTTGAGCCGGCCCACCGCCTCGCCCGTGAACATGCGCATCGCGGCGACCCCTGCGGCCATGGAGAGCGGATTGGCCGTGAAGGTGCCGGATTGCGGGCAGGCGGCCTTGCCCGTGCTGCTGTCGTAGACCGCCATCGCTTCCTCGGTGCCGGCAACCGCGCCGATGGGCAGGCCGCCGCCGATCACCTTGCCGAGAGTGGTGAGGTCCGGCTCCAGGCCGTAGAGGGTCTGGGCGCCGCCCTCGTGCAGGCGGAAGGTGATCACCTCGTCGCAGACGACGAGCGCGCCGGACGCGCGGCGGAAGTCGTGCAGCATCTCGATGTAAGCCGGGCTCATCGGCGCGCCGCCGCAGCGGGCCGGCGCCGGATCGACCACCACGGCGGCGAGCTCGTCCGCATGGCGGTCGAGGATCGCGCGGCTCCGCGCCGCGTCGTTGAAGGGGATCACCACCACGTCCTCCAGCAGCCGGGCCGGGGTGCCGCGTGCATGGCCGACCGGGCGCGGCCGGTCAGTGCCCCAGTTCTGCGGGTCCGGGTCGAGGCTCGCCTCCACATAGTCGTAGGCGCCGTGGTAGACGCCCTCGCACTTGGCGATCTTCGGCCGCCCGGTGAAGGCCCGCGCGCCCTTGACGGCGTGCATCACCGCCTCGGTGCCGGTGTTGGTGAAGCGGATGCGCCGGAACGACGCCGCCCGGCCGCAGATCTCCTCGGCCAACTCGATCTCGCTCTCGGTCGCGAGGGTGAGCGAAGTGAAGCGCTCGGCCTGCCTCACCACCGCCTCGACGATGGCCGGGTGCGAGTGGCCGAAGAGCTGGACCGTGTAGTTGTTGATGAAGTCGATCTGCTCCTCCCCGTCCACGTCGACGATGCGGCAGCCGCGGGCCTCGCGGGCGTAGATCGGATAGGGCGCGAGCTGGGTGAGGCCGCGGGTGCCGCCGCCGGGGAAGACCGCGTTCGCCCTGGCGCCGAGCGCGGCGGAGCGCGAATGCGGATCGGGATAGGTCATGGGATCGACTCCTGTCCGCAGGCATCGGCCCGCGACGATGGACCGGCGCAGCCAACGCTGCCGCCCGCCAGAATGAGCCGATCCACCAACGCAGACAACTGTCTGAGACAGCTGTCTCAGACACGGGCCCCCGTGCATGGAACTCATGCCTCCTTGTCGGGAAACAGCCCCGGCATCCAGCGCGACGCGAGCCTGGCGGGGAAGGCGAGGCGGAGCGGGGCGCGTGAGCTGTCGGAGACCAGAATGTCCTGCCCGACGAGTGCCGCGGTCACGCGCCGTGCCTGCCGTTCGCCCGTGCCCAGGATTTGCGCGATCTCGCCTCTGGGCAGGTGGCCGCGATAGAGAACGGCCTGGAGAACGGCGCCCGATTTCGGCGGCAGGGCACCGGCCCGGACCTCCTCCTCCGCCCAGATCAGGATGCGATTGTGCAGGCGGTCAGGCCGTACGAGTCCTTCCATGAAGTCGACTTGATCCAGGCATGTGACAAGAAAGAAGCGGGTGAACCCGGCCAGCGCTTCCTCGCTCAGATGGCCTCTTCCGTCGAGGTCGTTGCGGCGCTGCGCATCGCAGGCCATGAGGAGGCTCTTGTAGGTCTCCTCGCTGCGGGCGAGACCTCGGGCGATCGACCACACGCCGCCGGTATCCAGGCTCTCCAGCAGCATCGCATGGGACATCAGCCGCGCAACGCGACCGTTGCCGTCCAGGAACGGATGGATCCAGAGAATGCGATGGTGCGCGCTGGCGGCAGCCAGAATGCTGTCTGTCCTGCCCAGTCCGGCGTAGGCCGCCTCGAAGCGCTCCAGGAAGCGCGGAAGCGCACCGGGGCTGACCGGCACATGGCGGCCCACCTGGACGTCGCGGCTGCGGAGCGCGCCGGGGACCACAGCGACCCTCTCGCCGGTTGCCGGATCCTCCGACCGGAGCAACGCCTCGGGAACCATTCCGCAGAAGCGTCGATGACTCTCGACCAGGCCGTCCAGGGTCGGGGCGCGGCCCTTCAGTCCGCCGCCGTCGATCCACGCCTGGACGGCGATGTGAGCCCTGGCCTCGAGCTGAAGATTGCGCGTGTCGGCATCGGCGCTGTAGTCGTCCCGGAGCGCCCGCTCGATGTCGACCGGATGTGTGTTGTGGCCCTCGATCAGGTTGCTGTAGTAGCAGTTCATGGCCCGTACGAGATCGGCCAGCGCAGCGAGCGCACCGTCCGGCAGGCTGCGGCGGAATCCCGCCGCCTTGCCGGCCAGCTCGACCGCCAGGTCCGTCAACTCGGTGCGATGTCGCGCGCCTTCGCCGACGACCAATGGCTCCAACATGGCCACCGCTTCGCCACGATCCGCCGCTTCCATGTCCGCTACAGCGTCCACTGGGGATTTATCCATAATTAATTGTATTATCCCATATTAAACCATATTAGACAATTTCAAGACGCCGGAAAGACCCCATGAATGTCCGCTTCGATGGCCGCTTGGCCCCCCGCGCCGGGGAGCAAGTTTCCCGCGCCACGCGGCCGGGGTGGGGCGACACCCCCCGGGAGCCGGTAGCGCGGCAATGCGCGCGGCGGTATTACACTCCCGTGTTGTCCGCCGCCGCCGTGGTCATCGGCGGCGGCGAAACGTGCGAGGTTGGAGGAGAACGCCCGGTGGCCGGGGACGTGAGCGAATGAGCGACAAGGGTCTGGAGATCGGCAAGCTGCCGCCGTCGCTGCTGGCGGAGGTGCTGGTGACGGGACGGCCGGTGCCGCCCGAGCTGCTGCTGCCGCCGACGGTGGGCGAGGACGCGGGCGTCGTCGCCGTGCGCGGCGGCGCGCTGATCGCAGCCAGCGACCCGGTGACGCTGACCGGGCAGGATGTCGGCGCCCATGCGGTGCTCGTGAACGCGAACGACATCGCGGTCATGGGGGCGCGGCCGCGCTGGTTCACCGCGACGGTCCTGCTGCCGCCGGGGACCACGGTGGCCGAGGTGCGCGCGCTCTACCGGCGGATGCACGAGGCGCTTGCCGCGCTGGACGCGGTGCTGGTGGGCGGCCATGTCGAGGTCACCGACGCGGTCCGCCGCACCGTGGTCGTCGGCCACATGCTGGGGCTGCGGGAGGACGGCGCCTTCGCCCGCACCGCCGCGCTGGAGCCCGGACATGTGGTGGTGCAGATCGGCCCGGCCCCGGTGGAGGGTGCCGCCGTGCTCGCGGCCGAAGCGCGCGCGCAGCTTGCAGGCAAGGTCGCCGCCGCGACGCTGGCGGAGGCGGCGGGTTCGCTCGCCGATCCCGGCATTTCGGTGGTGGATGCGGCGCTGCGCGCCACGACGCTCGGCGCCAGCGCCATGCACGACCCGACCGAGGGCGGGCTCTCCGCCGGGCTCTACGAGATGGCCGAGACGGCGCATGTGGGGCTGATCGTCTCGGCCGACGCCATTCTCTGGTACGAGCCGGGCCGCACGCTCGCGCGGGCGCTCGGGATCGACCCCTGGGGGCTGCTTGCCTCCGGCGCGCTGCTCGCGGCCTTTCCCGCCGCCGCCGCCGGCGACGCACTGACGACGCTCGCGGCCGAAGGGTTCGTCTGTGCTCGCATCGCCCGCGCCGCGCCTGGAACGGGCGTCAGCTTCGAGTCCGGCGGCCAGGTGCCGCGCTTCGCCCGCGACGAGATGATCCGCGTCGTGAGCGCCGAAGGGTAGGGCGCGCCGCTGCGCCCGGCCGCCTGCGCCGCGCTCAGGCGGCGCAGTGGCCGGCGTCTGCGTCCGTCGCCCCGTGGCCGGAGAGATCGACGATGGTGGGCCGCTCGCCGCAGAGCGCGCAGGCCGGGTCGGGCTTCACCTTGATCTTGCGGAAGATCGCGGCGAGCCCGTCATAGACGATCAGGCTCCCGGACAGGCTTTCGCCGATTCCCAACAGCTCCTTCAGCACCTCGGTCGCCTGCAGGGAGCCCATGGAGCCGGCGACGGCGCCGAGAATGCCGCCCTCGGCGCAGGAGGGGATCAGTCCCGGCGGCGGCGCTTCGGGAAAGATGCAGCGGTAGCAGGGATGACCCGCGCCGAGATGGGCCTTGAAGGTCGCGAGCTGGCCGTCGAAGCGCAGGATCGAGGCAGACACCAGGGTCGTGCCCGACAGGTAGCAGGCATCGTTGACGAGGAAGCGCGTCGCGAAATTGTCGCTGCCGTCGGCGACCAGGTCGTAGCGCCCGATCAGGTCCATCGCATTGTCGGGGACGAGGCGGACCGGGTGGCGTTCCACCGTCACATCGGCGTTGATCCGCGCCACCGTCTCGGCCGCGCTCTCGGTCTTGGGGTGGCCGATGCGCGCCTCGGTGTGGGCGATCTGGCGCTGCAGGTTGGAGAGCGCCACCGCATCGTCGTCGACGACGCCGATGGTGCCGACGCCGGCGGCGGCGAGATAGAGCATGAGCGGCGAGCCGAGGCCGCCGGCGCCGACCACCAGCACTTTCGAGTCCAGCAGCGTCTGCTGGCCGGCGCCGCCCACCTCGCGCAGCAGGATGTGGCGGGCGTAGCGTTCGAGCTGGCGCTCGTCGAACATGGCGGTCCTCTACAGCCCGGCGAAGAGGTCGGTCGAGAGGTAGCGCTCGGCGAAGGAGGGGACGATGACCAGGATGCGCTTGCCCGTCATCGCCTCACGGGCGCCGACCTGGAGGGCTGCGGCGATGGCGGCGCCGGACGAGATGCCGACCGGAATACCCTCCAGCCGCGCCGTGCGGCGGGCCGTCTCGATGGCGGTCTCGTCGCCGACCGGGATCAGCTCGTCGATCAGCGCGCGGTCGAGCACCTCCGGCACGAAGCCGGCGCCGATGCCCTGAATCCTGTGCGGCCCCGCCGGCTCGCCGGAGAGGACGGCGCTGGCCGCCGGCTCGACCCCGATGAGCTTGAGCGCCGGCAGGCGGGGTTTGAGCACCTGGCCGATGCCGGTCACGGTGCCGCCGGTGCCGACGCCGCAGACGACCGCGTCGAGCACACCGCCGGTGTCGCGCCAGATCTCCTCGGCGGTGGTGAGGCGATGGATCGCCGGGTTCGCCGGGTTGGCGAACTGCTGCAGCATCACCGCGCCCTCGGTCTCGGCGACCAGTTGCTCGGCGCGCGTGAGGGCGCCCGGAATCCCCTCGGCCGCCGGGGTGAGCTCCAGCTCGGCCCCCAGCAGCGCGAGCAGGCGGCGGCGCTCGATCGACATGCTCTCCGGCATGGTGAGGATCAGCCGGTAGCCCTTCGCCGCGGCGATGAAGGCCAGCGCAATGCCGGTATTGCCGGAGGTCGGCTCGACCAGCACCGAGCGGCCGGGGTCGATCGTGCCCGCCGCCTCCGCCGCCTCGATCATGGCGGCGCCGATGCGGTCCTTGACCGAGGCGAGGGGATTGAAGAATTCGAGCTTTCCGACGATCTCGGCGCCGCAGCCGGCTTCCGCCGGCAGGCGCTTGAAGCGGACCAGCGGGGTCGAGCCGATGGTGTCCGCGATGCTGTCGTAGATGCGGCCGCGCACGGCCGGCGCCGGCGCCTTCACGGCGGGAGCGGCCGCCTCGTCGGGGTGATCTCGTGCCATGGTCCGCTCGGATCGCTCGCTCATGCAGCCCTGCGCTTGCCTCGCCGCCGCGCCGGCAAGCGAGGGTGGCCGAGCGGACGCGCTCGTGCGGCTGGCGTCAGCCAACCGCACGGCGTGTCACCTGGAGGCTCTCGGGCAACTGTTCTTCTTGACCGTCGGGGTATCGTGCTCTTCGAGGACCGTGGACGCAACGCGTGTGGCTTCGGGCCGGTCGAGGCACGGCGATCCGTCTGCAACGCTGATGCCGACACACGACCCGGCCTTGCCGCTTCCCGTCTCGATCGAAACCAACTCAAGCTGCGCGTCGTCCGCGTGGGCCTCGCCGGCGGCATGGCTCGTTAGCGCCGCCACCGCCAAGCCCGCGACGAGCACCGTGGGCAGCACGGCCCCGACACCCAACCGACCTCTGCGACTCAACCCCATGCCTGTCCCCCATTCGTGACCGGCTCGTCGCTCCGTACCGTTCGCTGCACGGCCGCTACTGCGGCCCGGCGCCCCCGGTACCGGCAGGGCATTGTGCAATGCGCACCAAGCGCGATCAACGGCGTTCGCTCACGTCCGTGAGCTGCCTTCGCCGTCCGCGCCCAGCCCGGTCGAGCCGAAGCCGCCTGCACCCCGGCCGGTCGGCGATGCGTCTCCCTCGACCAGCCGCACGCGGCCGACCGGGGTCACGACAAGCTGGGCGATGCGCATCCCGCGCTCCACCACGAACGGGCTCTCGCCCAGATTGACCAGCAGCACCCCGATCTCGCCGCGATAGTCGGAATCGACCGTGCCGGGGCTGTTGAGCACGGTCACGCCATGGTCGCGCGCGAGGCCGGAGCGTGGCCTGATCTGGCCCTCGAAGCCTTCCGGCAAGGCCAGCACCACGCCGGTCGCGACGAGGGCTCGTGCCCCCGGCGGGAGGCTCAGCGGGCCCGTGGCGGCATGGAGGTCGAGGCCGGCTGCGCCGGCGCTGGCGTAGCGCGGCAGCGGCAGGTCGCGGCCGTGGGCGAGGCGCACGACTGCGACCTCGACCGGCGCGCTCATGCGGTCTCCGCGCTTGCGGAGAGCGTGGTCGCGATGCGTTCGACGAGCCGCTCCGCCACCTGCGCCTTGCTCATGCGCGGCCAGCGCTCGACCGCCGGCGGCCCGCCGTCGCCGTTGCGCGCGAGGAGGTGGACGGCGTTGTCGTCGCCGCCGAAGACAGCGCCGCCCGGCGTCACCGCGTTGGCGAGTATCCAGTCGCAGCCCTTGGCGTCGAGCTTGGCGGCGGCGTTGGCCTCGATGTCCTCGGTCTCGGCGGCGAAACCCACGACAAGGCGCGGGCGCTCGGGACCGGGGGCGCCGAGCCGGGCCAGGATGTCCGGGTTCTCGGTGAGTTCCAGGGTGGGGGGGCCCACGCCCTTGCCGCCTCGGGGCTTCTTCAGCTTCTGCGCGCGGGGCGCCGCCGCCCGCCAGTCGGAGACCGCGGCCGCGCAGATGGCGATGTCGACGGGCAGGCCGCGTTCGCAGGCGGCCAACATCTCCTCCGCCGTCTCGATCCGCACCGTCTCCACGCCTGCCGGCGACGGCTGCGCGGTCGGGCCTGAGACCAGCAGCACGTCGGCCCCTGCCTCGGCGCAGGCGGCCGCGATCACGTGGCCCTGCTTGCCCGACGAGCGGTTGCCGAGAAAGCGCACCGGGTCGATGGGCTCGTAGGTGGGGCCGCTCGTGACCAGCACCCGCAGCCCGGCGAGGGGGCCGGCGAGGGGGCCGGGCCGGGCGCCGCCCAGGCAGGCGGCGATCGCGGCCACGATCTCGGGCACCTCCGCCATGCGGCCGGGGCCGCTCTCGCCCTCCGCCAGCGGGCCGTCGTCGGGGCCGACGAAGCGCACGCCGTCGGCTTTCAGCCGTGCGCGATTGCGCGCCGTCGCGGGATGGCGCCACATCCGCATGTTCATCGCAGGCGCGGCGAGCACCGGCTTGCCGGCCGCCAGCAGCGTCGAGGTCGCGAGGTCGTCGGCGATGCCGTGGGCCATCCTGGCCATGATGTCGGCGGTGGCGGGTGCCACCACCACGATATCGGCCTCCTGCCCCAGCCGGATGTGGCCGATCTCGCTCTCCGGGGTGAGCGCGAGCGTGTCCGTGTAGACCGTTCCTCCGGCAAGGGTCTCGACCGAGAGCGGGGTGACGAAGGCGGCACCGGCCTGCGTGAGGATGCAGCGCACGGCGGCGCCGTTGTCCCGCAGCCGCCTGATGAGGTCGAGGCACTTGTAGGCGGCGATGCCGCCCGCGATCACGAGCAGGACGTGCCTGCCGCGAAGCGCTGCGGCGGCCCCGGTCTGGCGCTCATTCCCCGCTTCCGGCATAGGCGTACGCTAAGGGGGCGCCGCGGCGGCGGCAAGAGCGCTGCCGGCCGCGCTCAGGGCCAGTGCACCTCGGGCGGCAGCGACATCAGGATCGCTTCCGCGTTGCCGCCGGTCTCCAGCCCGAAACGCGTGCCGCGGTCGTAGAGCAGGTTGAACTCGACATAGCGGCCGCGGCGCACGAGCTGGTGCCGGCGCTGCGCCGCCGTCCAGGGCTCGCCCATGCGCCGCCGCACCAGCGCCGGGTAGATGTCGAGAAAGGCGCGGCCGATATCCTGGGTGAAGGCGAAATCCGCCTCCCAGTCGCCCGAGTTGAGGTCGTCGTAGAAGATGCCGCCGGCGCCGCGCGCTTCCTTGCGGTGGGGGAGATGGAAGTAGCGGTCGCACCAGGCCTTGAAGCGCGGATAGTAGGCGGCGTCGTGGCGTGCGCAGGCGCGCTCGAGCGCCGCGTGGAACTCCGCCGTGTCGCGTGCGTCCGGGTAGGTCGGTGTGAGATCGCTGCCGCCGCCGAACCACCATTGGCCGGTGACGATGTGGCGGGTGTTCATGTGGACCGCGGGCACGAGCGGCGAGCGCATGTGCGCCACCACGGAGACGCCGCTGGCCCAGAAGCGGCCGTCTTCCGCAGCGCCGGCCACCTTCTCACGGAACGTTTCGGAGAGCGTGCCGTGCACCGTCGAGACGTTGACGCCCACCTTCTCGAACACCCGGCCGCGCATGATGGACATGACCCCGCCGCCGCCGCCGGAGCGCTCCCAGCCCTTGCGCTCGAAGCGGCCGGAGGGGGCGTCTTGAGCTTGCGCCCCGCCCTCCTCCTCGATCGCCTCGAAGGCGGTGCAGATGTCGTCGCGCAGCGCCTCGAACCACGCGCGGGCCTGCGACTGCCGCGCGGCGTCGCCGCTCACGAGCGCTCTCGCTCCCCGCCCGGCGCGGGCGTCACCGGGTAGTCGCCATCGAGCGAGAGTGCCTCCAGCAGCGCCGCGATCCGCGCCCAGGTAGGGCCGTCGATGGGGAAGGCGGCGGGTGGCCCGGCGCCGGCGGCGGCGCGCGCGCCGGGCAGGCGCACGCCGGCGCTGCCGGCGGCAGGCGGGAGCGCCGCCAGCCCGGCGAGGAAGGCTTCCATCATCCGCACGAATTCGGGGCCCGTGCCCAGCGCCTGCGGGTCTGCGGCCAGCACGAAGAGGCCGTTGCCGCGGTCCTCCTTCTCGTTGCCGCTGCTCATGCCGGCACCGGCCAGCGCGCCGGCGAAGGCCTCGACGATCAGGCTCAGCAGGAAGCCCTTGTGCCCGTCCGCCGCGCCGCCGAGCGGCAGCAGGGAGGCGCTGCGGGGCGTGGCGAAGAAGCCGGCGGGCTGCGTGGCGGGCCGGCCTTCGCGGTCGATCAGCCAGCCTTCCGGCACGGCCTCGCCCCGGTTGGCGGCCATCCTGATCTTGCCGAGGGCCACGACCGAGGTCGAGAGGTCGATCACCAGCGGCGGCCGGCCCGGCTCACGCGGGATGCCGCAGGCCAAGGGATTGGTGCTGAGGAAGGGGGCTGCGCTGCCGAAGGGCGCGACGCAGGCGCCGCCGCCGGCGTCGTTGACCAGGAGCAGCGTCATCAGGCCTGCGCGCGCCGGTGCCGCGACATAGGCGCCGAGGCGAGCGATGTCGTTGCCGCCCTGCACGGCGGCGCAGCCGATGCCGACGCCTCGCGCCCTGGCGACGGCGTGCTCCACGGCGAAGACGGCGGAGACGGGGCCGAGGCAGCGCCGCGCGTCGATCATCGCCGCGGCGTGCGTCTCGTGCACGACGACGGGCGCCGTCGCCGGCGCGATCAGCCCGGCACGGGTGTCCTCGGCGAAGGTGGGGATGCGCATCACCCCGTGGGAGTGATAGCCCGCGCGGCTTGCTTCCAGCAGGGTCTCGGCCAGCACCGCGCGCTCGCCGGCGGTGAAGCCAAGGGCGCCGAAAATGTCCTCGATCAGCGCGCAGACGGTGGCTTCCGGGGCGCTGACTCCCGCGGTCTCGACCGTGGTCTCGACCATCGCCTCAGCGCTCCGCCACCTTGACCACGAGCTTGCCGAAGTTGCGGCCCTCGAAGAGCATCCCCAAGCCCTCGGGCGCGTTCTCCAGCCCCTCGATCACGTGCTCTCGGTATGTCATGGCGCCGGCATCGAGCCATGTGGTGAGCCGGGCGAAGGCCTCGGGGTAGCGGTCGAGCCAGTCGAGCACCAGAAACCCCTCCACGCATGCCCGGTTGACGAGGATGGCACGCAGATGGCTGGGCCCCACGTAAGCCTCGGTCAGCGTGTAGTGGTGGATGTTGCCGCAGACCACCACGCGCGCCTTGAAGGCGAGCCGGGCCATCACCGCGTCGGTGACGGGGCCGCCCACATTGTCGAAATAGACATCGACGCCGGCGGGGCAGGCCTCGTCGAGCGCGGCGCCGAGATCGTTCGCCGTGCGGTAATTGATCGCGGCGTCGAACCCCAGTTCCCTGGCGATGTAGGCGGCCTTCTCGTCCGTGCCGACGGTGCCGACGACGCGGCAGCCGCCGAGCCGGGCGATCTGGCCCACGACCGCGCCCACCGCGCCGGAGGCGGCCGAGACCACCACCGTGTCGCCGGGGCGCGGCCCGCCCACCTCCAGCAGGCCGAAATAGGCGGTGGCGCCGGGCATTCCCAGGATGCCGAGCGCGTAGGAGGGCGGGTAGGGGGAGGCGGGCAGCAGGCGCGCCGTCCCGCGCGTGCAGAGCGCATAGTCCTGCCAGCCGAACATGCCCTCGACCAGGTCGCCGGGCTCGAGGCCCGCTGCCTCCGAGCGCACCACCTCGCCCACCGCGCCGCCGGTCATCACCGCGCCGATCGCGACCGGCGGCGCGTAGGACTTCGCTGCGCTCATGCGCCCGCGCATGTAGGGGTCGAGGGAGAGAGCCAGCACGCGCACCAGCGCCTGACCGCGGCCGGGCTCGGGCACCGGCTCCTCGGCCAGCGAAAAATCGCTCCCCTTCGGCATCCCCACCGGCCGCGCCGCGAGCCGGACCTGGCGGTTGATGGCGGCGTTCATGGTGCTCCCTCCGCTTGTCACTGACCACTGTCGGCGCCAGTGAAGGTTCTGCCTCGCGGCAGTCGATATCGGATCGTGAGAGACGCGCCCTTGCACTTCGGGGGAGCATCCAGCACCTCATCGCCGGCATTCATGTCGGCATACATGACCTCGCAGCAAACCGGCATGCGATGGCTTTTGCCGGGGTAGCCACCCACCTGGCGATGGAGTTTTCCGGAATTGATATCGACATGAGGAGCGCCGCGCTGCTCTGCGCGAGCCAATTGCACCCTCAACTCCGCACTGAAATCGTCACTTGTCACCACAGCGACTTCTCCCGTCTGATGTCTGGTTCAGGCATGTATGCGATGGCGGCTGACTGCCTCGTTCGAGCCGGTCAATTGAGCACATTCAGGCTCATCCATTGCGCTGGGCACACAATCGACGTGTTGGCGCGGGGTGAACGCAGGCGCGGCCCAGTCTACGGAAACACGGAGTAGCCGCCGACCGCCAGGTAGCCGCCGTCGATCACCAGCTCGGTGCCGGTGACAAAACTCGATTCCGCCGAGGCAAGGAAGACCACGCCGTTGGCGATGTCCTCCGGCTTGCCCACGCGGCCGATGGGGTGCTGCTTGGCGAGCTCGGCCAGGCCCGCTTCCAGGCTGCCATAGTCACGGTAGCAGGTGGCCTCCATCATCTCGGTATGGATGTAGCCGGGGTGGATCGAGTTGACCCGGATGCGGCGCGGGTCCTTGGCGCCGTCGAGGGCCGCGCCTTTGCTGAAGAGCCGTACCGCCCCCTTGGTCGCGCTGTAGGCGGAGAGGCCGGGGATGCTGGTGAAGCCCAGGATCGACGAGATGTTGACGATGGAGCCGCCCGCCCGCATCGCCCCCATGGCGTGCCTGGTGCCGAGGAAGACGCCGTCGACATTCACCGCCATGCTCTTGCGCCAGCTCTCCAGGGTGACCTCCGGCAGCGGCTCGACGATGCCGATGCCGGCGTTGTTCACCAGCACGTCGAGGCCGCCGAAGCGATCGACGATGGCGGGGATCGCGGCCTCCCAGTCGGCCTCGCTGGTCACGTCGAGGGCGACGAACATCGTCTCGGCACCGCCCTCGGCCAGCGCGGCCGCGAGCGCCTCGCCGCCTTCCCGGTCGATATCGGCGAGCGCGACCGCCGCGCCTTCCGCCGCGAGCGCGCGGGCGCAGGCCTTGCCGATGCCCTTCGCCGCACCGGTGACGAGGGCTGTGCGGCCCTCCAGCCGTCCTGCCATGCTCCGCTCCTCCCCGGTCAGTCGCCGACCGATGCTGCGCCGTCCATCATGGCGTGAATCATGGCGGGCTTGGGCACGCTCGGCTTCGGGTAGGCCTTGCGGCTGTGGCTGAGGCCGAGGCCGAGGACGCACTCGGCGAGCTTGTAGGTGAGCGGGCCGGGGTTGATCACCGGCACCGGCAGGTTCGCGGCCATGTGGCCGTGCGCCTGGTGCATGGTGGTGGAGCCGAGCAGGATCACCTCGGCGCCGTCTTCCTCGATGCAGCGCATGGCGCAGTCCACCAGCTTGGGGAAGACCACCTCCTCCTTGCCGCCGAGCAGGTTCTCCACGTCGGGCATCACGTTGATGGAGCGGATCGAGGCGAGCCGGTCGGCGACGCCGTATTCCTGCGTGCCCTTCTTGTAGAGCGGGACCCAGCCGTCCCACTGGGTCACCACCGAGAAGCGGTTGCCGAGCATCAGCGCGGTCATGTAGGAGGCCCGCCCCGGCCCGATCACCGGGATGTCGAGGACCGAGCGCAGCGCGTTCATGCCGGAATCGCTCATGGTGTCGATGCAGACGGCGTCGTAGCCGTCGTCCTCGGCGCTCAGGCCCGCCTCGAAGAGCGCGATGTCGCCCATGACATAGTCGTGGTAGCAGTCGAGCAGCGCCGGCCCCGCCTTGACGCCGCGAAAGTCGAACTCGATGCCGGGGCCGAGCGCCACCGATTCCAGCTGCGCGCGCCGGTTCTTCAAGCCCTTCTCGTCGAAGGCGAAGGGAACGATTACGAGAACTCTGGCCATGACCCACTCCCCCATCCGTGCCGTGCGAGGGCGGGATCATGGCGCAGATGCTGCGTGGGTGGAAGGGCGCTCAGCACCGAGGGCGCTCAGCGCCAAGGGCAGGGGCAGGGAGAGAGCGAGAGCGGCGGGGGCTATGGACCGGCGGCCGTGCCGCGAACGACCTGGAAGCGGGATTCGCTGGGACAACGAGAGACGAGGTGGGATTTCACACATCAGGCGGCGGTGGTCCTCGATCGTGGCGATGACCGCAGCGCGGCATCCCGAGCAGGAGCCGAGATGAGTCTAATTCGCCAATTTATGGCGTAATACAAAAGAGTTACACGAAATTGGGTTCGTTTCGCAATTCTTGGCCTATTTCGCCGCTGACCCGTTCTCCTCGTCCTGTACCCCGCGTGCGTGCAGGCGTTCCTGCGTCCTGCGCACGCGGACGCGCGACGCGCCATTCCTGCCCCGTCTGCCGGACGGCGACGAGCGGGCCACGACTGCGCCGAGAGTTTCGGGCACGCGACCGGTGCCCGCTCATCCTGCCTGCGGTGCTTCTCCCGCTCCTACGCCGCATGGCGCGACTCTGCTGCCGCCCGTGCGCACCTTGGTTCGGGGCAGGGACGGGGGGCGAACGGGGTGCCACGGCGTGGGGAAAACCGGGGCGAAACCACCGCGTCCTCAGTTGGTTGTGCCTCATATTCAGCAAGCGCCGAAGGCGTGCACCTGGGCCACTCCAAGAACGATAGGCTAGGGTCTCTGCAAGAGCCGGTGTACCGCACACGGGTAGTTGCGGCTACCATCTGTGCTCATATACCTTTACCTGATCCCCCTTCAGAGAATTGAGACTTTCAGAAACAATAACCGATGCTCGAGCTGGATCAACACTCCACATTTTGTTTGCTTCCTTAATGATGTCTTTAAACCTTCTAGCACTCATTCGGTTAGCCAATTGAACTCCCAACGCACACGGAAAAATAGAACGATAACTCTTTTCAACGTCTGCCTTGTTTGGGTTCATTGCGATAAAATTTAATAAAAATTCTGGTCTCATCATAAACCTCTGATTGCCGTTTCTCATTGTCAAATCAGCTGCTGCGCGCCTTACACCGCTGTCTTGCGTGAGCCACCAAGTTCTGAATCCAAACGGGTTCGCCGGACTATGCTCACCCCCTTCCCTGCGTCTGTGATACACAAGACATGCATGCAACGCGTCGTTATAGGCCAAAACCTTCTGGCCCCCCTGTTCGCCCCTCACGCGACGCTTTTCGCTGAATATTTTCTCTGCAAGACTCTCAACATCGCTTTCGTCCAGTCCTTCCAGCATTTCTGACGCGCTTTCATACTCAAAGCTAAACTTCTCTACGAGGTATCTTGCTATAGATTCGGAAGCTCCGCTTTTGCGGATATCGTCATAAGGCCCGAATTGCTCTACGAAGTTCTTCCAACCGCTGGGAGCGACTGTACCCGGAAACGGGTCCAGGCGCGAATAAAAATAGGCTCGAATCAAGATGCGATCGATATATTCTACATGCTCCAGCATCAATTCTCCCTCAATATGCATATAGAAATTTTCGAACTCGAATATTTGCGACCGAAGGTGGGTCGAAACTTCCTCTACGACCTTTTCGGTCAAAATGCACTTCGCTCCCGCATCCGAAAGAATTCGAAACAAGTTGCGCGTAGTTTGATTGTCCTCCGTCAGATAATGCTCGGCCAGCGAACGGACGATGAAATCGGTCCCGATATATAGTCTAAACGAAGAACTAACTGATCTAAAATAATCAACCACTCTCGGTTCATTTCTGAGCATCAGCAACAAGGCATATGTTTTGCTTAGTTTTTGCAAGTACGTTCGTTCCTCAGTAGTTGAATCATAAAATGTGCCCCGGAGCACCCGAAGCATTACGCGCCTCAGACTACTCCCGCTTTCCTCAAGCTCATTTTTGTCTAGGATACTAGCTACAATGTCGTGAATATTGGTAAACAATTCATCGTCATCTTCGTCATTTGCCAGAAAGCGAGCCAGCTCCAACCCCTGTTTCTCGAATAAAATCTCAAAGGTCATATGACAATAGTCAATCACTTTCTCTTCCATTGACTCATCACCGCCACCACAGACCGAATGGAAGCGACGCCTTAAGACATTTGATACGTCGTGACGAAGCGATAGATCCTCAACGTTTTCCTGCTTTACAAGTTCTCTAGTTTCATATGGTAGACAATATTTTTCTCTGTTCATGTAGTAGCGTAATTGTCGGTCATTATGTGGGGTTTTGGTGCGGAGTGCGGCTAGGCGATGATCCAGCACTCCCCGGATGAAGTGGCGGGCGGATGGTAGTATTCCCTCTATTCTGCACAATATCTCGTCGCGGGTCATCAACTTATCGGTGTCTGGATCAGTATCGGAGAGAGACCAAATAATCAAGCTGTCGGCGATTGACTGAAGAAGGTCAGATTTACCGCGGCGATGATCGACTTCCTGCCGCAAAAATACGGCAAGAGTCCGATCGGTATTTGGCACATGGTTGGCTATTCCAGAAGCCAACCCGGGAAACTTTAGGTGATCGATAGATGGTTCAAGAAAGCTCTTGAATGCTGCGATAGTGGCGGGAGACGTGTTAATATGGCTCTCAATGTACGTCGCATCACGGATACGAATGCGGCAACGAAGTTTGTCGCTAAGTGTGTCCTCGTCGATATCGCTGTTGCGTACCTTCTTGCTGGTGATATAGGTAAGGGATTTTGGGGATCTACCATAATCGTTTAGTCGTTTTATGGTATCATTTATCTTGTCTCGGTACGTGCTTTGTTTAGAAGCTTGAAGAAAATGCACCTGAGTGTCAGTGACGAACAGTTCAGGTTCAATAAACCCGTCAGCACCACCGTCATGTAACCCCCCCAGTGGAACAAATGTAGTGCCGAATATGGCGGAGTAAAAGGATTGTGAAAATCGCTCAAATTGAGTGGGATCAATTTCGGATAGAGCGATTTCAACAAGTTTGGCATTTATTGTCTCCATGGGCGACCTCCCAACTACTAAGATCTACAGAGGTGATGATATGGGGTGCAGCTTAACACGGAAGTGGTGGGCGGGTCTACGAGGCGAGTGGACCTAAGAGCGATTATTACGGTGCAAAGGGTAGGTAGATGACTCGACAGGCATGTGGCAATCCGACTGCACACCCTCCACCTCCGGCCCAAATCGCGCAAGCCGGCGGGCCATGATGCGCACCGCCTCCGGGTTGTTGTCGACGAGGATGCACGCCCTGCCGTGGAGGGCGGCGGCTTCGCCGAAGGTGCCGGAGCCGGCGAAGAAATCCAGGAGCGTGTCGCCGGGGGACGAGTGGACCCTGACGATGCGCTCCAGCAGCCCGAGGGGTTTCTGGGTGGCATAGCCCGTCTTCTCCTTGGAATTGGTGGGGACGATGGTGTGCCACCAGACGTCCGTGGGCGTCTTGCCCCTGGCGGCTTTCTCCGCCCCCACCAGGGCCGGCGCCATGTAGGGGATGCGGTCGATCTCGTCGAAATTGAAGGTGTAGTGCGCAGGGTCCTTCGCATACCAGAGGATGGTGTCGTGCTTGGCCGGCCAGCGCTTCTTCGGGCGGCCGCCATAGTCGTAGGCCCAGACGATCTCGTTGATGAAGCTCGCCCGGCCGAAGATGCCGTCCAGCAGCACCTTGCAGTAGTGCGCCTCGCGGTAGTCGATGTGGAAGAAGAGCGAGCCCGTGTCGGCAAGCACCCGGTGGGCCTCCCTCAGGCGGGGCTCCAGGAAGGCGCGATAGTCGTCGAAGTCATCGGCATACGCAGTGACGCCGAGGGCGGTCGTCCGGTAGCGCTTGCCCCCGAAGCCGGTCCTGTCGCCGCCCGGGTCCCACACCGTGCGGAGCGCGACCCGCTTCTGCGCGCGGCCCGTGTTGAAGGGCGGGTCGATATAGATCAGGTCGATGCTGCCGCGCCCCAGCGTGCGCAGGACCTCGAGATTGTCGTTCAGGACGATGCGCAGCATCGCGCGGCTCCCTCCCGCATGGTCCACGGCATGGCCCGGCGGCCACCGGCGCGGGGCCGCTGGTCTCGCAAACAGGCGTGCGCCGGGCCCGAGGAGAAGCGGCGCCTGGGCTTGCGCCCGCCGGCGCTATTCGGCTGCCGCCGGCACCCGCTCGATGCCGCTCTCGGTCAGCCGGTGGCCGCGCCGTTCGGCCTCGGCCAGCACGTCGTCGCGCCAGCGCACGCGGCCGGGGTCGGTGGCGCCGACGATGACGAAGAGCAGACCGTCCTCGTCGCCCACATTGCGGAAGCCCCGCATCACATGGGGCGGACAGGAGGCCACGTCCCAGGGGTCGAGGACGACGCAGTTTCTGTCCTCGTCGTCGCCCCAAAAAATCTTCCAGCGGCCCTTGAGCGGCATGAAGACCTCGTTGGTCTCGTGGTCGTGGTGCAGCGTGCCCTTGCCGGGAGCGCAGCGCACCACGGCGACGTTGAAGTCGCGGTTGTCGGAGATCGCGGCCTGCTGGCTCGCGTCCTCGCCGACGCCGGTGCCGATGATCTGGTAGATCTCGCGCTCGCAGCCGGGGATCACCGCGTCCAGCATGGGCAGCCGGCTGCCTTCCAGGTCATGGAAGCGCGCGACCCGCGTCTTCTCGAACTCGTCCGTGGTGATGATGTCCTCGCTCATCGCTCTGCCTCCCGTTCTCTCTTCCCGATCGCCCCGTGGCGTTCGTCTCTCAGGCGTCGGCGCGCTCCACCCGGCGCGCGGTCTTGATCGCCTGCATCCTTGCCACCGCGTCGAACACGGGCGCGAAGGTCGGGCGATCGACATAGCGGCCGGCGCCTTCGTCCACCGCAAGCGTGCTGCCGTCCCACATCTTGCGCCCTGCGCTGATGGTGGCCGCCGCCGCGCCCGAGACCTCCATCCCCTCGTAGATGTTGGAATCGATGTTCTGGTGGTGGGTGGCGGCCGAGAGCGTGCGCGTGGCCTTGGGGTCCCAGACCACGATATCGGCATCGGCGCCGGGCTGCACCGCGCCCTTGCGCGGATAGATGTTGAAGATGCGCGCGGCGTTGGCCGAGGTTAGCGCCACGAACTCGTTGGGCGTGAGCCGCCCGCCGCCGACGCCGTGGTGCCAGAGCACCGACATGCGGTCCTCGACGCCGTTGGTGCCGTTCGGGATCTTGGTGAAGTCGTCCTTGCCCATCGCCTTCTGCGGTGCGCAGAAGCCGCAGTGATCGGTCGCCGTGGTCTGCAGGTTGCCGGACTGCAGCCCGCCCCAGAGCGCCTCCTGATGATGCTTGGGGCGGAAGGGCGGGCTCATCACATAGGCCCGCGCCGTCTCCGCGTCGGCCTGGTAGTAGACCGACTCGTCGATCACCAGATGCTGCACCAGGCATTCGCCGAAGACCCGCTGGCCCTCCAGCCTGGCGCGGGTCACGGCGTCGAGCGCCTCCTTGCAGGAGACGTGGACGATATAGATGGGGGCGTTCAGCACCTGGGCGATGCGGATGGCGCGGTTGGCCGCCTCGCCCTCGACCTCCGGCGGGCGCGACTGGGGGTGCCCCTCGGGCCCGGTGATTCCTTTAGCGAGGAGCTGGCGCTGCAGGTGCCAAACCAGCTCGCCGTTCTCGGCATGGACGGTACACAGCGCGCCCAGCTCCTGGCAACGCGCGAAGCTCGCCAGCAGCTTCTCGTCGTCGAGCATGATCGCGCCCTTGTAGGCCATGAAGTGCTTGAAGCTGTTGACCCCGTGCTCGCGCGCAAGCACGCCCATGTCGTCGGCGATCTTCTCGTTCCAGTTGGTGATCGCGACATGGAAGGAATAGTCGGACGGCGCCTTGGCGGCGCGCTGCATCCAGTCGCGCCAGGCCTCCATGGGCCGCTGCGCGGGGTCGGGGATCACGAAGTCGATGATCATCGTGGTGCCGCCGGCGAGCGCCGCCGCCGGGCCGCTGAAGAAATCGTCGCTGGTGACCGTCCCCATGAAGGGGAGCTCCATATGGGTGTGCGGGTCGATCCCGCCCGGCATCACCAGGGCGCCGCCGGCATCGACGATCTCGGCGCCCGCCGGCGCCTCCAGCCCTTCGCCCACCGCCTGGATCGCGCCGTCTTCGCAATAGACATCCGCCCGCCTGGTTTCCTCGGCGGTGACCACCGTACCGCCCCTGATCAACAGCGCCATCGCATCCTCCCCGGCCTCGTCCCCGCGCGCTCAACGCGCCAGCGCGCGCCCCAGACTAGCAAATCCCGCCGGCTCCGCCGAACGGATCGAGGCAGCGGGCGCCGGTGGGCGCAATATGCCGCACGTTCCGCGTCACGACGGTGAGGTCGTGAACCAGCGCCGTGGCGCCGATGAGGCTGTCTACGTCCGGTACCGTCGGATGTGCGCTGACCTCGCCCCAGCGTTCGGCGATTGCGTGATCGACCACGAGGATGCGATCCCGAAAGCGCTCGGCGATCTGTGTCACCCATCGGTCGAGGGAATCGCCGGCCGTCGGGTCGCGGCGGCGGATGCGGACCGCGCCGCGCCGAATCTCGCCGATGGTGAGCACGCTGAGAAAGAGCTCGTCCTGCTCGCGCTGCCGGAACCAATCGACGACTCCCTGGTCGGCGCGGCCCTTCTTGCGAAGCTCGGAGATCACATTTGTATCGACCAGATAGCTCACGTCTCGAACGGCCGCGGGCCCGAGCGCGTCTGGTCGAAGTCGGACTCCTCGCCGACCTCCGGGAACGCGAGGAGGTGATCGACGAAGGTTCCCGAAGGTTGCGAATGCCGGCTCTCCACCAGGGCGACGCCCGTCTTGGACAAGGCCCAGACGCCGCGCGGCGAATCGTCGCGGAGATATCCTTCTCGAACCAATTGGTCGTGCGTCGTCTTCACGGTTTGTCTCCATCGTTCATCGCCGGACTCGGCACGGCCGGCATCGCCGGGCGTCGAATAGCGCCTCATCCGCTCTCTCAGGGCCGGATATAGCTCGCGCCCCTGCGCGCTGCCGCCCCGTTCGTAGATGACCTCCAGAAGGGGCTCCCGAAACGCCTCCTCTGGCAGTTCCGGAGAGCGGTGAGCGCTTGGCCTCGACGGTGGAGCGGGATCGGGGTCCGCCGGACCAAGAGTCTCGCGATGGGCCTCGGCGGCGTCCAACGCCTTCGCAAGGGCCGAGTCCGCCGTGTCCGTGAGGGGCTCCGCCCAGGCCTTGAGGCGCTGCATCGAGTCGTCCGAGATGCGGATTGTCGGCACGGCATTATTCCCATCGGAGACGATGTGAACTTGTTCGCATGTTGCGATATCTCATCTTCCCCGAAGTGTCAAGACGACACTTCGGAGTTTGGGAACATGGCGCATTCGGTGACGAGACACACAGGGCGCGCGCGTCGACAGCCATTGCCGACGCTGCCGCCCGGCGCGTCAGACCACTCAGGCTATGGGTGAGGGCGGCGGGGCGGACCGGGGGCGACTCAGCCGCCGTCGAGGCACCAGAGGAGGATCGCCTTCTGTGCGGGCACGCGGTTGGCCGCCTCGTCGAGCACCACCGATTGCGGGCCGTCGAGCACCGCGTCGGTGACCTCGCAGCCGCGCTTCGCCGGCAGGCAGTGCATGAAGAGCGCGTCGGGCGCGGCCATCGCCATCACCGCTTCGTCGACCCGGTAGGGCTCGAAGGGCGAGTTCCCCTTGCGCGCCGGGTCGTCGTGCAGCGACACCCAGCTGTCGGTGACCACGCAGTCGGCGCCGGCGACCGCGCGGGCCACGTCCGTGCCGACCTCGATGGCGGCGCCCTGCGCCTTGGCCCAGGCGACGATCGCGGGCTCCGGCGGGTGGGCGGCCGGGCAGGCGAGGCGCAGGCCGAAGCCGCAGAGTGCAGCCGTCTGCACCCAGGTCGCGGCCATGTTGTTGCCGTCGCCGAGCCAGGCGACGGTGCGCCCGGCGATGGGGCCGCGGTGCTCCTCGTAGGTCATCACGTCGGCCACCAGCTGGCAGGGGTGGCTGCGGTCGGTGAGCGCGTTGATGACCGGCACGCTCGCGCCGTCCGCCAGCGCCAGCAGCGTCTCGTGGGAACGCGAGCGCAGCGCGATCGCATCGACGTAGCGCGACAGCACGCGCGCGGTATCCTCGATGGTCTCGCCGCGGCCGAGCTGCATGTCCGACGGCATGAGCGTGATGGTCCTGCCGCCGAGCTCGTCCATGGCGACCTCGAACGAGACCCGCGTGCGCGTGGACGGGCTCTCGAAGATCGCGGCGAGGGTCTTGCCGGCGAGCGGCACGGCGCCGTTCCGCCCCTTGAGCGTGCGCGCCCGGTCGACGGTCGCCCGCAGCGTGCCCGCGTCGATCGCGCCGAAGTCGAGGAAGTGGCGGGGCCGTGTCACGTCGCGACCGTGGCGCAGGCCCGCTCCAGCGCGTCGCAGGCCTCGTCGATCTCGGCCTCGCCGATGGTGAGCGGCGGCAGCAGGCGGAGCACGTTGCCGTCCGCAGGCAGCGCCAGCAGCCTGTTCTCGCGGAGCGCGCCGAGCAGCTCCATGTTGGGCACCACGCATTCCAGGCCCAGCATCAGGCCGCGGCCGCGCACGCCGCCATAGACGCTCTTGTTGCCGGCGAGCGCGCCCACCCGCTCGGCGAGCAGCGCGCCGGTCTCCCGCACCCTCTCCAGGAAGCCCTCGCCAAGCACCACGTCAAGCACGGCGTTGCCGACCGCGCAGGCCAGCGGGTTGCCGCCGAAGGTGGTGCCGTGGCTGCCGGGAACCATGGCCGCCGCCACCTCCTCCCGCGCGAGGCAGGCGCCGATGGGGAAGCCGTTCCCCAGCGCCTTGGCGACGGCCATGATGTCCGGCGCGACGCCCGCCCATTCGTGGGCGAAGAGCCGGCCGGTGCGGCCCACGCCGCACTGCACCTCGTCGAAGATGAGCACCAGCCCGGCCTCGTCGCAGAGCGCGCGCAGGCCCCGCAGGAATTCGTCGCTCGCCGGATGAACGCCGCCCTCGCCCTGGACCGGCTCGACCAGGATGGCCGCGGTTTCGCCGCCGACCGCGGCCCGCGCGGCCGCGAGGTCGTTGAGATCGACCTGGTCGAAGGCGTCCACCGCGGGCCCGAAGCCTTTGAGGTGCTTGGCTTGGCCGCCGGCGGCGATGGTCGCCAGCGTGCGCCCGTGGAAGGCGTTGCGGAAGGTGACGGTGCGGTAGCGCTCGGGCGCGCCGCGGCTGGTCTGGTAGATGCGCGCGAGCTTGAGCGCCGCCTCCATCGCCTCGGCGCCGGAATTGCAGAAGAGCACGCGGTCGGCGAAGCTCGCGGCGGCGAGCCGCTCGGCAAGGCGTGTCTGCGACGGTATCTGGTAGAGGTTCGAGACGTGCCAGAGCTGCTTGCTCTGGGCCTCCAGCGCGGCGACCACGTGCGGATGCGCATGGCCGAGGCTGGTCACGCCGATGCCGCAGCCGAAGTCCAGATAGCGCTCGCCGTCTGCGGTGAAGAGGTACGACCCCTCGCCCCGCTCGAAGGTAAGGTCGAAGCGGCCATAGTTGGCCATCACTGACGTGGACACGGCGACGCCTCCGCTGGATCGGGAAAGCGCGCACTATCCTTGCGCAGGCCCCTCAAGTCAACGCGAGCGGGCGTTTGCCGTTGCATCCGCTCCGATATCGAAAGCGGCGCTCGCAGCGCTTCAGCGGCGCGTCTCGACCCAGCGCCTCGCGGCCCGAAACTCCCCCACCTCCCCCTGTTTCCCTCCCGCTTCTTTCATATTCCTCAGTCGCCGGGCGCTCGCCGGCTTCCCCCGAACGGTGAGCGGGGACACCGAACCCACCCCGCGAGACGCCGTCGCGATTCAACCGGGTCGGATTGCGCTCCGGTGGCTGCGCCCGGCGTGCTCGCCGTACGCCACGGCCCTGAGCGGCGGAGGCGCACGGGGCGATGGAGGCGGGCTTCAAACGATCTCGTATGGCTTGACAGTGCCGCTCCCATGGATGCCGGCCAGGAACGGAGGGCGCGTCTTCGCCGCGAAGCGGGCGATACGGCGCCTCCCCTTCACCAGCAGCTGGGCGATGTCCGGCCCGGTCGCGTTCTTCATCCGAATCACGATGACCCGCGCCGAATGCCTCCGGATCGCCTCGAGCTCGGCGGCTCGATAACGGACGTTTCTGTCCTTCGTGATCGCAGCCCGCAGTCCATTCCGGCTGCGACGGCCCCAGGCGCTACCGCCCGCGCTCCGGCGCGGGACCGGCGCACCCCTCCAGCCAGCGGGGGGCGAAGGCGAGGATCGGGATGTCGGGGGGCAACGCCGGGTTGAACAGCGCGTTGTGCCACCAGGTCTCCTCGCGGCGCGGGTCGTCGGGCGGGAGCTGCGTGACCGCGCACGGCAGGTCGTAGCGCTGGCCGTCCTGGGCGAAGGAGAGCGTGCAGCGCCCCTCGCGCACGAGCCGGGGGGCGAGGGGCGAGCCGGCGGCGAAGGTCGCCGTGAGCTGGCCGCTGAAGTCCCTTGCGTGACGGTAGTAGCGCTCGGCCAGCAGCGTCAGCGCAGCCTCGCGCCTGTCGCGGGGGTCGTGCGTTCGGCGCGCCAGGTGACGGAACTCGGGCGCGAACGAGTCCGGCTCGCGGCGCACGAGAAGGGTGGTCACGGCCGGAGCCAGCAGGGCGCCGCCCGAGTCCAGTACGCCGGGCCGCATCCCCGGCGTCGGTTGCCCGTCCCGGCGCCGCATGGCGTCGGCGCGCACCCGGCACTGCCAGCCGACGAAGCGCTCGCGCAGGCGCTCGGCCCGCGGCGCGGCGCTCACGGCGCTTCGGGCTGACCGCCGGCAGCGCGCCGTCTGTGCGCCCGGTGATCGATTGGTTCTCCGTTCATTCGGCTGTGTTCGTGACACTCAACAGTCTGATAGACGAATCATTTTGGCGCCAAGCGTCGTGTACCTTGCCTCGTGACAAGTCAAAATGATGATTTGAACGTTTTTCGCCGCCTTCCGAAGTGCGATCTCCATCCGCCGGAACCGTTCATCGTCGCTATTGACGAGCGGATCATCGAGTATGAGTGAAACCGGCTTTCCATTTTCTCGGAGAAAGTCGGCAAGTGCCAGTCTGGTAAGAACAGCAATCTGCTCTCGCGCACCGATGCTGAGACTCGAGAATGGCTCGTCGACACCGCTCCGGCGTATCCCGGCGATCTCGAGGGTGTCTTCATTTAGTTGCAAGTCCGCTTCTGGCAACAGAATTCGCAAGTACGGTTGCAGACGAGAATGTACCGGAGCAAGAAATGTGGCCTTGGCCTTACCCTCTGCATCTTCCAGCTCATTCAGAAGCAGTCGCCAGGCCTTCGCGTCCATCTCGATTCGTTCCAGCTCCCGCTGAGCGAATCCCAATTCGCCTTCCTTCTTCTCCAGTTCTTCTGCCAAACCAGTCTGACCAAGCGTACGCAATTCGATAGCTAGATCGCGCCTGTCGCGTTTGTCTGTCTCGACCATCTTGTCAAGCCTGTTGAAGGCTTCTTGTGCACGCTCCTGCTCGGCCCTTGCGATTTCCGGTACGAATGTATCGAGGCTCGTCGTCAATTCGTCACGCTTATCTTCGCATTCAAGGAGCGCTTGTCGCGCCTGGTGGACGCGCTCTTCGAGATCCTCATCTGTTACCTGCTGCTTTGCCTCTTCCAGCGCTGCAGTCGCATTCTCTAGCGTCTTAATCATTAGTTTACATCTGGTTCCGATTTCGATCCAACGTTCCTTGGCATTATCGTATCTGCTCTGAATAACGTCTCTGGCCCGCTCGGCGTCACTTACGGCCTGTTGTGCCTTGTTTTGCTTCTCGCGTGCAGTGCTTTCAGCGGTCCGTACGCTATCGGTGGGCAGTGGGTCGCCGTCTCTTTCAATCGTATATTGGGCGAGTTCCTGGCGTTTCTCTCGATCCTCAGCGCGCAACTCTTCGATCCCTTCCGGTGCTATACCCTGGAGTTGCGCCTCCAACTTCCCGACTTCTTCGAGCCGGGTTCGTCTGGCACGGTGCGCCGTCTCCGCTTCTGCCATCGTTTCAATGCCGCGGCTTTGCAGTTTACCGCGCAATCGGCCCTCCAGCTGCGAAATAATGGCGTGCCGACTGGCGATGTCCTCGCCGCCCGGTGTGACGACTAGAGCGCCGAATCCCTCCAATCGAACCACTGTGCGATCGATGACTCGAAGGGGAGTAAGCGCATCGACGCGCCGACCGTCAACGATCACCGATTTATTATCATCCGGCTCGAAATCCAAGCTGGTGGCAACGGCTTCGAGAGTGGATTTCTGTTCGAGCAACCGACGCTCCGTGTCCCGTAGTTCCTCAAGGACCGCGTCATCTATCGACATACCAGCCAGAGATCGACGTTCAGCGTCGATTTGTGTGCTCAGTCCCTCAGCCTCTTGAAGCCGGAGGTTACCCAACGCCTCTGCGATCTCAGCTCTCCTCATCCGGCGTCGTGCCGTTTCGTGCTGAGTTCGAGCCTCTTCGGCATGCGTGCTCCGTTCTGCGACCTCTTGCTGAGCTGAGGCGAGATCATCAGTTACGGCGCCCCACTCCGGCTCCAAATCCCGAAGTGCCGATCCGGCAGCATCGGACTCCTGCGCCGCATTTTCCTGAGCCTTAGCCATGTTCGTCCGCTTGTCGCGTTCAGCTTCTGCTGAGCGAGCGCTTGCCTCGGCGGACTCTACGCGGGCTACCGCTGTTGCAATCAGCCCTTCAATATTCTTAATCTGATTGACGTCCACATTCGCTTTTTCGAGGTCGGCTTTAGCGTTACCGAGCAGATTGTCGCGGTCGTAGCGCGCTAGGCGCTCTTGCAGGCGCCCAAGCTTGTCGACCCTCTCGTCATAGGTCGCGATGTTGGACCTCAACTTGGCGAGTTCTCCTTCGAGGCCTTCGGCCCTTGCTCGCGCCGTCTTCAAGTCCTCGCGTTCGCGGCCGGTGCGCGTGTAGAAGGTGCCGACGCGTTCCTTGACCGTTGCCAGCAGGCGCCGGCCGCGCTCGCCACCAAGGACTTGCCCCACTTCGCCCTCGATGGCTTCCTGCAGGGCCGTTCGGCTATCGGTATTGAGCTCCAACGGCGCAAACGTACGCCCTTGCTCGACCCAGAGAAGACCGGCAAGGCCGCGGTGCTCTTCCTTCGCTGCGCCTTTGCCTGGCGGCGTGAAACCGAACAAGTCGCGTAAGGCTTCTTCAACGCTGTCGTTCTGCCATGTTCGGCCATCGCACTTCAGTAGCGCCGCCGGCGCTTGACCGAATTCCTTCTTGAGTGAATAAGCCTTCCCGCCTAGTTCAAAGTCGATCTCCACCTCGGGACGAACACTGGAGCCGAAAGGCATCATGCTTTGGACGAGCTTCCCGGTTACGTTGTGTCGATCGAACAATGCCGACTGGAGCGCCATAAGCAAGGTTGATTTCCCTTCCTCATTGTCTCCAACAAGCACCATTAAGGAAGGCTCAATCCGGCTTATATCGACGCGATTAATCAGCTTTCGGTAACCTTGGACGGCGACACGTGTGATCTGCATAGTTGACTAACTTATCCCCCTTCTCTAACATGTTCTTCGTATAGCCGGATCAGTGCTGCTTGTGCAACAGCCTGTTCCATATCACTATTATCGCGCGCACGCGCACGCAATCTTTCCATGGCCTCTCGCACGAAACCGCTCCGATCGATTCGATCCAGGTCATCGTCACTTGGTTCAGCCACAAGTCCTTGCTCGTCGATGCGAAGAGCGCGGAGAAGCGCGCCCCACTTTTCTATAATGGCGCCAAGTTCGGTCCGTCTTGCAAGGTCGAGGGCGCCGGAAATAGTGAGTGACAGCAGGTAGGTATCCGGGATTGGGGTCAAGGAGGCGATGCGTTCGTCGAGCGCTGCGATGTCTGCGCTGGAGTGAAGATCAGCTCTCTCCGACAGCCAGATGAATGTACCGACCTTTACCGTCTCGATGTTCGGAATCTGGCTGGGCCCGTCGATCGACACCAGGAGTACGTTGCCGGGATCGCTGGAGGTGAAGCGGTCCGATTCCGGGGTGCCCGCATACCATGTCCGTTCATTAATCCGACGCGTGCCGTGCCAGTCGCCGAGCGCTAGATAATCGAGACGAGCGGCCTCTGCGCGCTCGGCAGAGATGGGATTGGGCGCCTCAGACGGGCTGGGTAAATATTCTGCAACGGAGCCATGTGCCAAGCCTATCCGGACTGCGCCTGCGGGTGTCTCGGCGGTGTCGAACCAAGCCGTGATGTCGTCCGCCTCGTGGCGGCGTTGTAACACCGCCGGTAGTATGGCCACGGTTCCGTCGCGGAGGTACAGCGGCTTCTGCGGTTCGACAAGAACGTGGACATTTTCCGGAGGGTTTCGGCTCACCAAGCGGGTCCAGACGGAGTCTGCAAGCGCGGGGTCATGGTTGCCCGGAATAAACACCCAGTCGCCGGCAAATTCGCCTAAGGCGTCGAGAGCTTGAATCAGGGTTCCTTCGGCAACCGTATTGGCGTCGAACACATCACCGGCAACGAGAACAGCGTCCACGCGCCGTTCGGCCGCCAGTCTGCCGATCGCTCGGACCGTCTTGATACGCTGGTCGCGCAGGGCGGCCCCCGCATCCCCACCAATGCTAGAGAACTGCTTGCCGAGCTGCCAGTCGGCTGTTTGAACAAATCGAAAAGCCATGTGTGGAGCGTCCTGAGTGGAGTGAATACGCTTCCGAAGCGCGTTCTAACCAGATTGCCCCGTCATGTCGACAGAGGCTTCAGATCGAGAGTATCGAAAGGCGCCGCTGTCAGAGCTTGGGGCCGGTGAGCAGGTAGCTGCCGGCCGTCGGGGCCGGTGCGCGTCTCTCCGCCGGTCACGCCGCCCCTCTCGTCGACATGGCCACTCCGCCGCAGGTCGATCGCCGCGCGACGCCCGCCCGCGGGATCCGTCTTGCAAGGTCTGTCCGCATGGTGCTCCCGTCATGGTAGCCGCGCTGCCGGGACCGGGCCACCGGGATCGCTGCCGTGCGCCGCGCGCCGTTGTCGGTGATGCGGCAGCGGCCTAGACTCGCAAGCCCGCCCCCACTGCCTGAAACGAGGCCCCCATGTCGCGCGGTCCGGAACTGCCTTCCGTCAATCAGCTGGCCGATATCGCTGCGGATTTCGGGCTCGACATGTCGTTCGACGACCTCTCGAACCAGCGCGAGGCCATGCGGGGCGCCATCGCGAACCTGCGCCACATCGACGACATGCCGGAGGAGCGCCCTGCCGTTGCCTATCCGCGCACCCCCGGCCACCGGCCGCACCCGGACGACAACCCCTACAACGCCTGGTACTGGCGGGCCGAGATCAAGGGCGCCGACGCCGGCCCGCTCGCCGGCGAGGCGGTCGGCATCAAGGACGTGGTCTCGGTGGCGGGGCTGCCGATGATGAACGGCGCGCGCGCCCTGGAAGGCTACGTGCCGACCATCGACGCCACCATCGTCACCCGCCTGCTCGACGCCGGCGCCACCATCGTCGGCAAGACCGCCTGCGCCGACTTCTCCTTCTCCGGCGGCGGCCATACCAGCGGCTACGGCCCGGTGCGCAATCCGCGCAAGCCCACCCATGCGCCCGGCGGCTCGTCGAAGGGGAGCGCCGCGGCGCTCGCCGCCGGCGACGTGGCGATGGCGATCGGCGGCGATCAGGGCGGCTCGATCCGCATTCCCGCATCCTGGTGCGGGGTCGTGGGCCACAAGGCCACGTACGGGCTGGTCCCCTATACCGGGTGCCTCGCGATCGAGATGACCCTCGACCATATCGGCCCGATGGCGGACAGCGTCGAGAACACGGCCCGGATGCTGTCGGTGCTCGCCGGCCCCGACCCGCTCGACCCGCGCCAGCGGGGCGCCGTGCCCGAGGACTGGGTCCGCGACTACATGCCGGCGATCGGCGCGGGCTGCGAGGGGGTCCGCATCGGCGTGCTCAGGGAGGGCTTCGATCAGAGCGAGGACACCTGGCCCGAGTTCGGCCTGCCGGGGAGCGCGCCGGCGGTCGACGCCTCGGTGCGCGCGGCGGTGCGTCGGCTGGAAGAGCGCGGCGCCGAGGTGAGCGAGGTCTCGGTGCCCGAGCACTATCACGGGCTCAGGGTCTGGTTCGCCATCGCCGCCGAGGGCGCGACCGAGTTCATGCTCAAGTCGGGCGGCGTCGGCACGGGCTGGTTCGGCTTCTACGACACCCAGTTCCTGGAACATGCGTCACGGGCCGCGGCCACGCGCCAGAACGACTATCCGCTCACCGTGAAGAACGTCCTCCTGCTCGGCGAATATCTCAAGCGCTACTATCACGGCACCTACTACGCGAAGGCGCAGAACCAGCGCCGGCGGCTCACCGAGGCCTTCGACAGGGCGCTCGGCCAGGTGGACGTGCTGGTGCTGCCGACGATCCCGCACCTCGCGGCGCCGATCCCGAGCCTCGATGCCGATTTCGGGGAATACATGTCGAAGTCGCTCAGCATGATCAACAACACGCCGCAGTTCAATCTGACCGGCCATCCGGCGATCAGCGTGCCCTGCGGTGCGGACGACGACCTCCCCATCGGCTGCCAGATCGTCGGCCGCCGTTTCGACGATCTCACGGTGCTCAAGGTCGCCGACGCGCTGGAAAAGAGCGCGGACTGGCAGTGCCTGTAGCGGCCGCGGCGACCGGCCGGCGCCTTGGGGGAGGGGCGAGTGGCGGCAGTGACGGAGCGTTCCGAACGCTGGGTCGTGCGCAAGCCCGCGCTCAGCAGCCGCGCCGGGGTGGTGGCGACCCAGCACCAGGCGGCGTCCGAGGCCGGCGCCGGGGTGCTGGCGGCGGGCGGCAATGCGGTGGACGCCGCCATCGCCGCGAGCGTCGCGCTGGCTGCGGTCGAGCCCTGGATGAGCGGGCTCGGCGGCGGCGGGTACATGCTCGTCCTGCCGGCGGGCGCGGCCCGTGCCTGGGCCGTCTCGTTCGGGATGGTGGCGCCGGGCGCGCTGGAGCCGGCGGATTACCCGCTCACCGGCGCCGCCGGCGCCGACATGTTCGGCTGGCCGGCGGTGCTGGAGGACCGCAATCTGCGCGGTCCCCTGGCGGTCGCGGTGCCGGGCCAGGTCGCGGGCCTCGCGCTGGCCCGCGAGCGCTTCGGCACGTGGCGCTGGCCTGACCTTCTCGCACCCGCCTGCGCGCTGGCCGAGCGGGGGATGGAGATCGACTGGCACGCGACGCTCGCGATCGCGGCGACCGCGCCCGAGCTCGCGCAGGACCCCGGCTGCGCCGCCACCTATCTGGCGGACGGATACCCGCAGGCAACGCCGTGGACGGGGCCCGCGCCCCGCATCCGCTTAGGCAGGCTTGCGGAGACCCTGCGCCGGCTCGCCGAGGCGGGGCCTGAGGATTTCTACAGGGGCGAGATCGCCCGTGCGATCTGCGCCGACATGGCGGCGCTCGGCGGGCGCCTCGCGGCGGCCGATCTGGCCGGCTACGAGGCCGGGGTCGAGGAGGCGCCTTGCGTTGGCTACCGCGACGCCCTGGTCGGGACCGCGCCCGGCCTGACCGCAGGCCCCACCCTGGCGGACGTGCTGCAGCGCCTCGCCGCGTCGCTCGCTCCCGGCACGGCACCCGGCGGCGCGGCCTATTGCGCCTATGCCGAGGCGCTCCGCGACGCCTATGCCGCGCGCCTGCGGGGCATGGGCGCGGGCACAAGTGCCGGCCGCGCGGAGTGCACCAGCCATCTCGGCGTCGCGGACCGGGACGGCAGCGTCGTGGCGTTGACCCAGACGCTGCTCTCCCCCTTCGGCGCGAAGGCGATGCTGCCGCAGACCGGGGTGCTGATGAACAACGGCATCATGTGGTTCGACCCCCGGCCGGGCGGCCCCAATTCCATCGCCCCCGGCAAGCGGCCGCTCTCCAACATGTGCCCGACGGTGGTGGCCTTCGATGACGGCCGGCGCGCGGCACTGGGCGCCTCCGGCGGGCGCCGCATCCTGCCTGCGGTCGCGCAACTGGTGTCCTTTCTCGCGGACTTCGGCATGAGCGTCGACCGGGCCGTGCACTGCCCGCGCATCAATGTGGACGGCGCCGACCTGGTCGAGGCCGATGCCAGGCTCCCGGCGGAGACGCTCGCCCTGCTCGAGTCCCGCTTCGATCTCGCGGTCCGGCCCTGCGGGGTCCACCCGTCGGTCTACGCCTGCCCCAACGCCGTCGTCTGGGACCCCGCGACAGGCAGCGCGTCGGGCGCCGCACACGTGATGTCCCCCAACGCCTGCGTCAGCGCGCCCTGACCGGGACCCGAGGAAGGGAGGAGTGTCCATGCGAAGCCGAACGCGGATCGGCATGATCACGCCGTCGCTGAACACGGTGCTGGAGCCCGTGACCTGCGCCCTGCTTGCGGACCTGCCCGACGTGACCGCGCATTTCAGCCGGGTGTCGGTGACCCGTATCTCGCTCGGCGAGGACGCGGCGTCCCAGTTTGCGGACGAGCCGATGCTCGCCGCCGCGCGCCTGCTGGCGGACGCCCGCGTCCACGCGATCTGCTGGAACGGCACCGCAGGGAGCTGGCTCGGCCTCGCCCATGACCGCCGGCTCTGCGCGGCGATCGCGCGCGAGACCGGCATTCCTGCGACCAGCGCGACGCTGGCGCTGGCCGAGCTCTTCCGCAGCCGGGGCATCCGCCGCTTCGCCCTGGTGACGCCGTTCGAGGACGCGCTGCAGCAGGCGATCATCGAGACCTATGGGCGCGAGGGTTTCGAGTGCGTGGCCGAGCGCCACCTCGCGAGCGACGACACCTTCGGCTACGCCGCCGTCCCGCCGGCGGAGACCGAGGCGATGATCCGCGCCGTGGCCGGCGCCGGGCCCGAGGCGATCGCCGCGGTCTGCACGAACCTGAAGGGCGCGCCCCACGCCGCGGCGCTGGAAGCGGAATGCGGCCGGCCGGTCTACGACAGCGTGGCGGCGGCGCTCTGGGGCACGCTTGCGCTCGCCGGCGTCGATCCGGGCCGGATCGACGGCTGGGGCGAGATGTTCTCCACGGCCCCGGCCTCGCTGGAGCGCCTCGGCGCCCAGGCGTGAGTGCGGCGCGGCAAGCGCCGCGCGTCCGTTTCCGTCAGGCGCTCGCCGCCTGCTCCTCCTCGGGCTCCAGCAGGTCGGCGACGGGCGTCGCGTGCCAGCCGTCGGCGCGCTTGGACCAGTAGAGGTCGGCGAGCCGGCCGGTGGCGATGCCCGGAGCGCCGTTGCCGATCGGCTTGTTGTTGACCATGACGACCGGGACGACGCCGCCGGCCGACGACGAGATGAAGGCCTCGCCGGCCTGCTCCAGGTCTTCGGCGCTCAGATCGACGGCCTCGGCCTCGAGGCCGATGTCCCGGCACAGGTCGAACACTGTCTTGCGGGTGATCCCTTCCAGCAGGTTGTCGCCGGGCGTCAGCGCCTTGCCGTCGCGGACGATCCAGACGTTGAAGCCCGGCCCTTCCGTGACGCAGCCGTCGGTGGAGAGAAGCACCGGCTGATCGGCGCCGGCATCGAGCGCCTCGAAGTGGGCGGCGGTCAGGTCCATCCGGTTGAAGTTCTTGCAGCGCTGGTTGATGGCGGCGTCCGGCGCGCGGCGCGTGCCGGCGATCCAGAGATGGGCGCCTGCCTTGACCTTGGGCTCGGCGACGATGGTGTAGTAGGGCACCGCGTAGGCGATCAGCTCGTTCTCGGCGCTGCGCGGGTCGCCGAAGGCGCCGCCGCCGGCGTAGCGCCCGCGGGTGCAGAGCACATAGACGATCGAATCGGCAAAGCGCGCCATGTGGACGCACTGCGCCATGATGCGCCTGATCTCGGCGTCGGGCAGCGGCGGCGTGAGCCGGACATGCGCGCAGGAGGCGTAGAAGCGCTCCATGTGGTCGTCGAGCCGGAAGAATGCGCCGTCGCAGACCGTGACCGCGTCGAACACCACGTCGCTCTTGTGAAAGGCCGGGTCGAGGATCGGAATCGACGCCTCCTCGATCGGCACGTAGCTGCCCCGGCAATAAGCGATTCCCTTCGATTCCGACATGGCGGCGGCCTCCCCGGCGGCATTGCGGTCCGGCGGGGACGGTAAGGCGCTGCGGCCCCTGCCGTCAATGTCTCGCCTCTGGTGGATGAACGTCCCTGATGATTAGTTCAAATAAAACATATACTTATGGTTCTTCTAAGTGCCGAATCCGGACGAAGAATGGCACGAATCGCCGCAGAGAACTTGGCCAAGGATGTCGAACGGGCATCATTGGGGGCCGACTGGGCGCGCAGGTTGGCTGAAAGGGGGGCCTAGGCTGCTTGGTCTGAGCCGGGTGAATCTGCGCATCGGGTCGGGAGCGGAATTTCTCGACCACGTGGCGGTCCCCGTCGAGACCCCGAGCGGATAGGTGCACCGAGAGAAGGTGGGCGAGTTGCGATGTGACGGGCAGCGAATCCGCATGGCGTGCATCCCGTTGGACAGTGATGCCGACGGCCCGGGGGCTCTCTCCGCTCCGCCGCCGGAGCGCCCGCGGCCGGCCAAGCCCTCTCTCTTGGGGGTGCGCGGGCGCGGGGGTGGCGCAGAGAACGGATTGGGAGGTATCGCGGTGGGATGGGCGCCGGTGAGGCGACCCGGCCCGGTGCGCAGGGGAAAGCCGAGAGTGCCGGGCGCGGTGCCAGGGATTGGCTTTTTGAAAACCGGGGGAGGTCTTCGTTTGTGGGCTTGATATGTTTTAGTCGCAGTAGTCGAAACGCCGAGGCAGGCCATCCCACGCAAAATATGAATTCTGACCAGTCCAATACGAAATGTGTCCATCGTTCCACGTCTTTTTCTTGGCCCTGAACACTCTCTCGGGCTTGTGGTTGTTCAGAGCGGACTGATCGAAGACAGGAACTTCCGACCCTCGCTGTCCGTGGCCATCGTCGTCAACTACTTGCGTTGGAAGCTCCATTAGGAGGACAGCGTGTTTCGTCTCCTTCAGGACCAGCGCAAATGCATTCATGGTAACGGTGATTCCGGTACTCGCATAAACGATATATTGGCGAGGAAATCGCACCGCATCCCGCAACTTTTTCTTGACGTGATGGGATGAAACCAATTGTGCCTTGTTTTCAATTATCCCTTGGCTGTCCTGTCGGCACCACTCGATCACATCACTCGAAGTACGCAATTGCATTGACACGTTCTCGCGTGCGGCGAATGCCTTTGAACCGGGAAGATAATCCGACGTAGTAACAAACATACTCTCTTCCATACTATAGGCCGTTTTGGCTCCATGAAGTGCTTGAATAGCTTGCAGTCCAATTTTGCGATCCGGGCGATAGCGCTTAATCTGTATTGCTGTCAAGACATCTCCTATGGGATCTCTCCGAAACATTCTAACGTCAACACCTCCATCGCCGCTGCGCGGCCCGAGATGAACTCCGAACCCTTGATTCCTAAACGCTTCGTATTTCAATATCTCAAATTCTCGCGGAGAGAGCTTGAGCATCCGATCAGGCTTGTTTGAGAAGTACGCAAAAAGTTCATCATGCAGATCACTAAAGTCTTCCCTCACCAAGCTGCACACCCACCGCCAGCCGCCAGTGGAAGTAATCCTTGTATCGTTCGTTCCAGACTGGGTCGTCAGCCAGAATGTATACCCGTCCAGTATCACGTTCAAACCAGTAACCATTTCGTTTCAGTAGAGACATGAAATCTTCATACAGGTGCTCGGTATATTCGGTCCCGTCAAACACTCTATTAAACTCGCCGTCAGATATGAAGACGGTAACTACGGGATAGTTTCTCCACGGTTGAGCGTCAACGTAATCGAGATAGCTCCTGAAAGTGCAGTCGCCCCAGAGATTGTGTTGCTTCACCCAGTTTTCGACAATATTCTGGAGCCGCAAAATTTCCTGCTGTACTGCGGCATCACCAATGTTTTCTAGTGTGGACATGGAGATTCTTCGCTCGTTCCAGGAAGCCGTGATCCGACATCAATCAAGATTCGGCTCAGTCGAAGATGACGATGCAATGTTGTTCCAGTAAATCGTGACGATCGGGTTCATGTTTGAGGCCATTGCTGAGCTCCGTGCAGCACGCGGAGGATCGTGACAGTGTAGGCGTCCTCCGCATAGACTACGAGGTAGTTCGAGCGCACGACCATCTCGCGCGTGCCTTCCACGCGGCCGACCCTGTAAAGCCGCGGGTTCTCCCGCAAGCGCGATACCCTGGTCTCGATATCGTCCTTCAGGACTTGGGCAGCTTCGGGATTATCGTCGGAAATGTAGTCGACGATCGCCATGAGATCGGCGACCGCCGCAGCCTTCCATTCAAGATCGCGCACCGCGCTTTCCGTCGATCAGCGCCTGCGCGTCGGTCATTACTCGTTCATGCGGAACCGCGGAGCCGGGGTCGTCTAGGGCTTCCCGCACCTTGGCACGGAACCACGCATCATGGGCTTCAGGATCGGCGGTCAGGCCGGCCGGCAAACCGCCCTCCGCGGCGACACGGGTCAGGAGGATGCGCACGGCATCCGAGAGTGTCAGGCCAACACCGGCTAACGTGTCGGCGGCCTTCGCCTTGAGCTGATCGTCCACGCGGACATGGAGCATCGAAGTCTGAGCTGGCATTGGGTGTCCTCAGCAGTTGCCAACTATATGCATCTCAATTGAGAGACGTCAAGCAGGGCCTCTGGTGTGTCGCCGCTGTCTCGCCGCCGCCGTCCCGCCCTCCGGGTCGCCAGCAGCCGCTCGAAGAATATCGCGCGCGGCGGCCCGGAGAGCGCAGAAACGAATCGGGCAAGAGCGCGGAAGCCGCTATGATGGGGGGCAAGACGAAGCGGGGAGAGCCCGCCGCAGCGCCCGGTTCACAGGAAAAAAGTTGGTCCACGATGTCAGAAATCAGTCCACCGCCTCCCTCCGGCGATTCGATCACGGCCACGGTCAAGTGGTTCAACCCGACCAAGGGATTCGGCTTCCTCGTGCCCGACGACGGCTCGCCCGACGTCTTCTGCCACGTGTCCGCGGTCGAGCGGGCGGGTTACGACACGCTCCCCCAGGGAGCCACCGTCACCTGCGAGATCGCGCAGGGGCAGAAGGGCCCGCAGGTCTCCGAAATCCATAGCGTCGATACCTCGACCGCGACCGTCGCCCCGCCGCGCGGCGACCGGCCGCCCCGCCCCGGCCCCGGCCCCGGCGGCTTCCAGGATCGGCACTATGCCGAGCCGACGGGACCGACCGAGGAGATCGAAGGCACGGTCAAGTTCTACAATGTGGGCAAGAGCTACGGCTTCGTCACGCCGGACGGCGGCGGGCAGGACGTGTTCATCCACGCCAAGGTGCTTGCCCGCTCCGGCCTCGACGACCTGGAGCCTCAGCAGCGCGTGCGGCTGACGATCACCCAGGGTCCGCGCGGGCCGCAGGCGACCAACGTCGAGCTGATCTGAGCCCGCGCGCCGGCGGCGCGGGGCCCGGTGGGCAGGGGCCGGCGGCAGGCCGCCCCGCTCCGCCGCCCGCCGCCGTCGAAGCGGCAATCCGCGCCCGGCGCCGCGCCTCGGGCCGGCCGCGACGATCCGGAATCCGGTCGCCGCACCCATCTTCGCGCGTCGCGTCGATGCCATCGTGCGCGAGACGGCGAACGCGCTCCGGCGCTCCGCCCGCTCCAGCGTCATCGCCGCCGCCGTCCCCTCTGCCTCTTCACGGACGCGGCAGCGTCATCGGGGGCCTTCCAGCCGGACTGCGATCGCGCACGCCCGGCGCCCGAGGACACAATCCGCCGATCCCGCTGGAGGCCGCGGCCCGCATCGACTACCATTCGGGAAAGCGGACCGCCCGGTGGGGGGCCGGTCGGCGACCATGGGAGGAGCCCGATGATTTCGATGAAGATCAACGGCGTCAGCCGCCAATTCCACGGCTCTCCGGACATGCCGCTTCTCTGGTATGTCCGCGACGAGCTTGGGCTGACCGGCAGCAAGTTCGGCTGCGGCGCGGCGCTCTGCGGCGCCTGCACGATGCACGTCGACGGCAGCGCCGTCCGCGCCTGCGTCACCGCGGTATCGGAGGCCGACGGGAAGGACGTGACCACCATCGAGGGTCTCGATCCCGAGGGCAACCACCCCGTGCAGCGGGCGTGGCGGGCGCACAACGTGCCGCAGTGCGGCTACTGCCAGTCCGGGCAGATCATGTCGGCGGCGGCGCTGCTCAACGAGAACCCCGACCCCAGCGACGGAGAGATCGTCGACGGCATGGCCGGCAACATCTGTCGCTGCGGCACCTATCAACGGATTTTCGCGGCGGTCCGCACGGCCGCCCAGGAGGTGTGACCATGTTCGGCATACAGAACATCAGCCGGCGTGACTTCCTGAAGAGCTCCGGCATCGCAGGCGCCCTGGTGCTCGGCGCCAACGTCGTCCCCGGCTCGCTGATCGCGAGCGCCCGCGCCGAGACCAACGGCTCCTCGATCCAGCCCAATCTCTTCGTCGGCATCGCGGACGACGGAACCGTCACCATCACCTGCAGCCGCTCCGAGATGGGTCAGGGCGTGCGCACCGGCATCCCGATGATCCTGGCCGACGAGCTCGAAGCCGACTGGCAGCGGGTCACGATCTGGCAGGCGCCCGGCGACGAGACCAAGTACGACCCGGCCGGCAAGGACGGCCAGAACACTGACGGCTCACGCAGCACCCGCCACCATTTCGAGATCATGCGCGAGCTGGGCGCGGCGGGCCGCTACGTGCTGGAGCAGGCGGCGGCGAAGAAGTGGGGCGTCGACGCGAGCGAGGTGTATGCGAAGGACCACCGCCTCCACCACACCGGCTCGGGCCGGTCCTTCGATTTCGGCGAGGTGGTGGACGCGGCGGCCGACATCGCGGTGCCGACCGGGGACGCCGCGCCGGCGCTCAAGGACAAGTCGCAGTGGAAGTATATCGGCCGCGACATGCCGGTGGTCGACAACTACGACCTCAGCACCGGCGGCGGCACCTACGGCGCCGACATCGCGATTCCCGGCATGAAGATCGCCGTCGTGGCGCGCGCGCCGGTCTACCGCGGCAAGGCGAAGTCGTTCGACGCCAGCGAGGCGCTCAAGGTGCAGGGCGTCGAGCAGGTGATCGAGATTCCGGCGCTGGCCGACGACATGCCGGCGCAATTCCGGGCGCTCGGCGGCATCGCCGTGATCGGCACCAACACCTGGTCCGTGCTGGAAGGGCGGGACAGGCTCGCGATCGAGTGGGATGACGGCCCCAACACCGCCCATGACTCGAGCACCTACAACGATCAGCTCATGGCCGCGGCCCGCGCCGGCGGTCACGTCATCCGCGATCGCGGCAACGTGGACGAGGCGCTGGGCTCGGCCGCCCAGGTGCTCGAGGCCGAGTACTTCGTGCCCTACTTCATCCACACGCCGATGGAGCCGCCGGTCGCCCTGGTCGACGCCACCCAGAGGCCGGTGAAGGTCGTGTCATCGACCCAGTCGCCCAACGAGACCCGCCAGTATGTGGCGGAGGCGCTCGGCCTGGAGAAGACCGACGTGGAATGCCAGGTCACGCTGCTCGGCGGCGGCTTCGGCCGCAAGTCCAAGCCCGACTTCGCCTGCGAGGCGGCGATCCTCTCCAGCAGGATCGGCGCTCCGGTGCGGGTGCAGTGGACGCGCGAGGACGAGATCCGGCACGGCTTCTACCACGCCGCCAGCGCCCATCGCCTGAAGGCGGGGCTCGACCCCTCCGGCACGGTGACGGCGTGGCACCACTCCGGCGCCTGGCCCACGCTCATCGCGCTCTGGGCGCCGGGGATGCGGACCGGCCATGCCATCGAGTACGGGCTCGGCCTCATCGACACGCCTTACGATGCGGTACCGAACCTCCGCATCGAGAACGGCGAGGCCGACGCCATGATCCGGGTCGGCTGGTACCGCTCGGTGAACAACATCCAGCACGCCTTCGCGATGAACTGCTTCGCGAACGAGCTGGCGGAGGCCGCCGGCCGCGACCCAGTCGAGTTCCTGCTGGAGCTGATCGGCGAGGCGGACGTGATGGACCTCGCCAAGGACGGCGTCGAGGGCCACTGGAACTACGGCGACTCGGTCGAGGACTGGCCGATCATGCCGAAGCGCCTCTCGAACGTGCTGCGGGTGGTGGCGGAGAAGTCGGGTTACGGCAAGTCGATGCCGGCGGGCCACGGCCTCGGCCTCGCCTGCCACCGCAGCTTCCACAGCTACGTGGCGTCTGCCGTGCACGTCGTGGTCCGGGACGACGGATCGCTCCACATTCCCCGGGTGGACATGGCCATCGACTGCGGCCGCTACGTCAATCCCGAAGGGGTGCGGAAGCAGATGGAAGGCGCGGCCATCTACGGCAATACGGTCGCGATGCAGGGGCAGATCACCACCACCCGCGGGGCGGTCGACCAGAGCAACTTCCACGACTATCCGGTCACCCGCATGGACGATGCGCCGCTGGACGTGCGGGTGCACATCGTCGAGGATTTCGTCCACTTGCGCCCCTGCGGAGTGGGGGAGCCGGGCGTGCCGCCCTACACGCCGGCGCTGGTCAACGCCATCCATCAGGCCACCGGCAAGCGGATACGGAGGCTGCCGATCGGCGATCAGCTCGCCTCCGCGTAGCGCCGTATAACCAGGGCGGCGGGGGCCGGCACGGCCCTCGCCGCTGCGCGCGCCGGCACCCTGCGCCGGGCGCTCAGTCTCTGCGGCGCGCGCGTCCGCGGGACTGGATCGAGCCGACCGCCATCATCGCGAAGGCGGCGAGCATGAGCCCCGCCGCCGCCCACACATAGCCGGAATGGGTCTCGTCGAAGAAGAGAATCCCCCAGCCGATGCCGCCCACCACGCCGATGATGGTCATGATGGAGAAGAGCGAGGCGCCGGCGCGGCGCACGATCACGTAGAACATCGGCCACATGATCGCGTTGATGACCACGGCGGCGGCGAGCGCCAGGTCACCGTCCGGGTCCGGTCCGGGAAACAGATAGAGCTGGCCGGTCGCCGGCAGGAAGGGGAGCAGCAGCAGCGCGCCGGCGAACAGGTTGCCGATCGCGAGGCCGAGCGACGATGCCTCCGGCGGGCGAAAGCGCTCGACGATCACGTTGAGCGCGCCGAAGCCGAAGGGGATCAGCAGCGCGATGAGGAACCAGACCGCCATGCTCGGCGCCGGCAGGCTGTCGCCCGGAATGACGATGAGGAGGACTCCGGCGATGCCCGCCAGCAGCCCCACCGCGCAGATCGGGCGAAAGCACTCCAGCCGGGCGAGGACCGCGAGGGAATAGGTGAAGAGCGGGGTCAGCGTGATCAGGAGAACGGTGACGCCGGCGGGCAGCCTGGTCGCGACGAAGGCGAGCAGCGCAAAGGGGAAGGCGAAGCCCAGCGCGGCGCTGGTGAAATAGAGGCGCAGGTGCGGCAGCGTGAGCCGCGGCAGTTCGCGCCGGACGATCGCCGGCACCAGCAGAACGAGCCCGGCGCCGAGGGCGTACCAGAACACATAGGCGAAGTGAGGCATTCCCGCGTCGCCGGCGATCTTGTTGACCGGGATCAGCAGGCTGAAATTGAGGCCGGCGACGAGGATGAGAAAGAGCGAGAGCGCCATGAATCCCGTCAGCGCGTGTCGCGCGGGACGCGCGCGCTCTCGACGGCGTGGAAACTGCGCTGTCCTCCGGCGATCGTCTCGTGGCCGACCATCCCGACGTTGTTCGCCGAGGGCGCCGTCAGATCAAGGGAATTCCGCAGCGGGACCGAAACAGGCGTGCGGCCTCGTGCCCGGCGGGCCGCCGGCGCCATCCCGGTATGCGGCGTTGTCGCCGACGCCGCAGGCCTCCCGCCGCCGGCCGCTCCCGTTCTCGACATCCGCTCCGGCGCCGCCATCCGCGGCCTCGACGGCCGCTTTCACAGTCATCGTACAGGACACGGGGCCGTCGCGTCGCGCATGAACGGCAATCTCCGCGCCGCGGCGCGCCGGTAGGGCGAACGAAGACGGCGAGGGGCCCGCCGCCGCCGCACGGAGGGCCCGGCCCGCCTGCACCATCGCGGACATGGCGCCGCCGCCATCGCTCCACTAGCATTTCGCTCCGACCACACGCCGGGGGCCGCGCGGAGAGGACTCAGCGATGACGGAGCCGGGACGCAATACCCGCCTGTTCACACCGGCACGGCTGCGGGGGCACACCGCGCCGCACTGCGGCCATGGCCTTCTTCGAAGGACGCTCCCTCGGCATGGCGTTGTAGCACCGGGCGCGGCGGAGGATGGCGCGTGACTGAGCCGGACGCGAAAGCCGGCGCCGCCGGCGCCGCGTTGCTCTGGCCGGCGCTGCTGCTGGTGGTCTCGGCCCTCGGCTGGGGGCTGCTCTATTCGCTCAACCGGCTGGCGACCACCGACGGCATTCCCTTCATCCCCTACGTGTTTTGGATGGGGCTCGGCGCCGCGCTCATCCTGCTCGGCTTCGGCGCTGCGTTCCGCGCGTTGCCGCGGCTCTCGTGGGCGCATGTGCGCGGCTATCTCGTGCTCGGCACCATCTCCTTCGGCATGACCTACACCGTGCTGGCCTTCGTCGCGCCCAAGGTGCCGGCGGGCGTGCTCGGGCTCGGCGCGACGCTCACGCCCATCCTGACCTATCCGGCGGCGGCCCTGTTCAGGATGGACCGTTTCCGCACGATCCGCACCATCGGGCTGGTCCTCGGCGTCGGCGGCGTGGCGCTGGTGCTCGTGCCCGAGACCAGCCTTCCCACCCGCGCCATGGCGCCCTGGGTGCTGCTGAGCTTCGTCGGGCCCGTGCTCTATGTCGCGAACGCGCTGATCATCTCCCTGCTCAAGCCGCCGCCCTCCGGCGCGCTGCCGCTGGCCGGCGGCGTCCTCGCCACCGGCGCCCTGTTCATGTTCGTCGTGATGGCGGCGACCGGTCAGTGGTGGTGGTTCGAGGGGCCGATGACCACCGGCGACTGGGCGCTGGCCGGGGCGGCGGGGATCACGGCGCTGGTCTTCTACCTGATGGTCGAGATCATCCGCCTCGCGGGCCCGGTGTTCTTCACGACGGTCAACTTCATGGTCCCCCTCACCGGCATCGGCTGGGGCATGCTCTTCTTCGGCGAGCGCCACAGCTACTGGATCTGGCTGGCCCTGGTGCTCATGCTTGCCGGCCTCTTCCTCGTCAACCGGCCGGCCGCGCCGCGCAGACCGTGACCGTGACCGTGGCGGGAAAGCCCGGTCGAGCGGATCAGGCCCCGCGTTCCGCTCACCCGCCGATCAGGTCGAGGACCGCCTGGGCGGCGCGCTCGCTCGGCGCCGGGCCGCCGCGCCCGAGCCGGGCCGCGATCTCCCGGAAGCTGCGGATCTGGTCCTGCTGCCGGCCGGCGTCCCCCATCAGCGCCTCGAGCGCCGGCACCAGGCGTTGCGCCGTGCAGTCGCGCTGCACGAACTCCGGCGCGGCCCTGCGCCCGGCGATGATGTTGGGCATCGCGATGTGCGGCACCAGGAGGACGCGCCGCGCGATCGCCGCCGTCAGCGGGTTCACCCGGTAGCAGACGACCATGGGAAGCGCGGCGAGCGCGAGCTCCAGCGTCGCCATGCCGGAGACGGTGAGTGCCGCGTTGCTGGCGGCGAAGGCGGCGTATTTCTCCGCCCTCTCCTCCACCACGGTCACCGGCGCGGCCCATGAGCGGCTCGCGGCAGCCACGCTCTCACGGTTCTGCGGCAGCGTCGGCAGCAGGACGCGCAGACCCTCGATGCGGCCGCTGAGCGCGCGCACCGTCTCGGCGAACACCGGCCCGTGCCGGCGCAGTTCGCCGGCCCGGCTGCCGGGCAGGACGGCGAGCACCGGCTGCGCGCATGCGATACCGTGGCGTCGGCGGAAGCCCGGCCCATCGGCGCTCTCGATCGGCTCTTCCACCAGGGGGTGGCCGACGAAGCGCGCGTCGAGGCCGACGGCCTCGAAATAGGGCGGCTCGAAGGGGAACAGGCAGAGCAGGTGATCGAGATAGCGCGCAATCCCGGCCGCACGCCCCGGCCGGTAGGCCCAGACGGTCGGCGCCACATAGTGGATCAGGGGAAAGCCCGCCCCTTTCAGCCTGCGGGCGACGCGGAGCGCGAACTCCGGCACGTCGACCGAGACGAAGGCGGCCGGCCGCAGCCGGCGTGCGCTCCGGGCCGTGGCCCGGATGCGCGCGAGCAGGCGCGGCACGTGCGGCACCACCTCGAGAATCCCCATCATCGACAGTTCGGAGAAGGGGAACAGGCTCTCCAGCCCCTGTTCGGCCATGAGCGGGCCGCCGATGCCGGCGAAGCGCACGCGCCCGCCGCTGCGCCGCCTGAGCGCCGCCATCAGGCGCGACGCGATGAGGTCGCCGGACGGCTCGCCGGCGATCACGAAGATCAGCGGCGCGTCGCGCTCCATCCGGCTATCGGCTCACGCCGACCACGAACACGCCCAGCGCGTCGGCGCGCGCGATCGCCTGGGCGCGCTCCAGCAGCAGCGTCTCGCCGGCCTCGACGGCGACGCCCCTGAAGCCCGCTCCGGCAATCCTCTCGATCGTGGCCGCCCCGATCGCCGGCAGGTCGGCCCGGCGCTCCTGACCGGGCTTCTTCATCTTGACCAGCACCGCGCCCGGCCCCGGCTGCTGCAGCGCGGCGCAGCGTTCGATCAGCCGGTCCGTTCCCTCGGCGCCTTCGACGCCGAGCACCCGCCCGGCCTGCACGACGACGGCCTGCCCGATGTCCTGGGCGCCGAGGGCGCGCGCCGCCTCGATGCCGATGGCGATATCGCGCTCGTCGTCGGCGTCGGGCGTGCACCGGCCGATCGCGCCGGCCGGCGCGCACAGCGCCGCGATCAGGTCGTCGGCGCCGACCACGGTGAAGCCTTCCCGCTCGAGCTCGGCGATCACCAGCGAGAGGAGCGCGTCGTCGCCCTTGCCCCGCACGCTCGCGATGCGTCCCATCAGGCGCATGCCGCGCAGGTCGGGCTTGAGGGTCGAGAGGGAGGGCCGGCGGATCGACCCGGCCAGCACCACCTCGCGGCAGCCCCCCTGCTTGAGCGCCTTCAGCAGTGCGCCGACGGCGCCGAGGCCGAGCCAGCGGTGGGGAACGCCTGCGCAGGTCGCCGGGTCCGTCTCGCCCTCGAATGCGATGACCAGGACATCGCGGCCTTCGCCCCGGCACGCCTGCGCGATGAGGCGCGGCAGCGGCCCGCCGCCGGCGAGGATGCCGAGACTACTTGCCGCCATCGTCCCCGGGCTGGCAGATCGAGCGCTCGCGGTCGATCCGCATGAAATCCACGATGTCCATGACCGGCTCGTTGTCCTGGAACAGCTCGGCCACGTCGGTGAGACGCTCCGCCATGGTCCCCTCGCGCGCGAAGAGCAGCCGGAAGGCCCGTCTCAGGTCGTGGACGGTGTCGCGGCCGAAGCCGCGCCGCCTGAGCCCGATCAGGTTGAGCCCGGTGAGGCGCGCCCGGTCGCCCATGGCCGAGCCGTAGGGGATGATGTCGTGCTCGACCCCGGACATGCCGCCGACGATCGCGTGGCGCCCGATGCGGACGAACTGGTGCACCCCGGCGAGCCCGCCGAGGATGGCCCAGTCGTCGACCGTCACATGGCCGCCCAAGGTTGCGTTGTTGGCCATGACCACATGGTCGCCGATGATGCAGTCGTGGGCGACGTGGGTGGCGATCATGAACAGGCAGTTGTTGCCCACCTGAGTGAGCATGCGGCCGTGGGGCGTGCCCGGACTCATGGTGACATGCTCGCGGATGACGTTGTCGGCGCCGATCTCCAGCCGCGACGGCTCGCCCCGGTACTTGGTGTCCTGGGGCCGATGGCCGATCGAGGCGAAGGGATAGATGCTGGTGCGCGCGCCGACCGCCGTGCGTCCGGTCACGACGGCGTGCGAGATCAGCCGAACCCCGTCGCCGAGGACGACGTTCTCCCCCACGATGCAGTAGGGGCCGATGCTGACGCCCTCGCCGAGCTGGGCGCCGGGCTCGACGATCGCGGTCGGGTGGATGTCCGCCATGTCAGCTGTCTTCCAGGATCATCGCCGAATAGGTCGCTTCCGCGACCGTCCGGTCGTCCACGACGGCGCGGCCCGCGAACTTCCACACGTTCCGGCGGCGCTGCTTCTTGGTCACATGGATGAAGACCCGGTCGCCGGGTACCACCGGGTGCCGGAAGCGGCAGTCGTCGAGCGACATGAAGTAGACCAGCTTGCCCGCCATCGCCGAGCCCAGCGTCGCCACCACGAGAACGGCCGCGGTCTGTGCCATCGATTCGATGATCAGCACGCCCGGCATGACCGGCCGGCGCGGGAAGTGGCCTTGAAAGTAGGACTCGTTGATCGACACGTTCTTGATTCCGGTCGCGCGCTCGTCGGGGACCACATCGACCGCGCGGTCGATCATGAGGAAGGGGTAGCGGTGGGGGATCGCCTCGAGGATGTCCTCGATGTCCATGCGTTCCACGGTCTGCTTCGCTGCTGCCTCGTTCATTCCGGGGCCGCCTTGCTCTGCGCCAGCCGCGCAAGATGCGCGCTCTGGCGGTGCCATTGCCGGATCGGCACGGCGGGCGTGCCGCCGTAGGTCCCGCCTGGCTCGATATCGCGGATCACGCCGGCCTGGCCCGCGATCCGCGCGCCGTCGCCGACCGTGTTGTGGCCCGTCACGCCCACCTGCCCGGCGATCAGAACGAAATCGCCGACCCTGACGCTGCCGGCGAGGCCGGCCTGGGCTGCGATCGCGCAGCCCCGCCCGACGCGGACGTTGTGGGCGATCTGCACCAGATTGTCGATCCAGCAGCCCTGGCCGATCACCGTGTCCGGGCCCGCTCCGCGGTCGATGGTGGTGTTGGCGCCGATCTCGACATCGTCCTCGACCAGGACCCGGCCGAGCTGGGGGACCTTCACATGGCCGCTCGGATCGATCGCGACGCCGAATCCCTCCTGGCCGATGCACACGCCGGGATAGATCGACACCCGCGCGCCGATCAGGCAGTGGCTGAGCGAGGCGCCCGCCCCGATCCGCGTATCGTCGCCGATCTCGACGGCCGGCCCGATCGTGGCGTTGGCGCCGATCAGGCAGCGGGCGCCGATGCGCGCACCGGCCCCGATCACCGCACCCGGCTCGACCCGGCACCCGTCTGCGAGAACCGCTGCGGGGTCGACGACGGCCGCCGGATGCACCCCCGGAACCGGCGCCGGTGCGGGATGGAAGAGCGCGGCGGCCAGCGCGTAGGACTTGTAGGGCGCATCGCTGGTCAGAACCGCCACGTCCGCCGGCGCGCGGTGAGCGAGCGCCGCCGATGCGATGCAGGCGCCGGCGCGGCAGGCGGCGAAGGCATCGACATATTTCCGATTGTCGAGAAAGCTCAGATGCTGCGGCATGGCCTGACCGAGCGGTGCCACGTCGGAAAGCCGCATCGCCGGGTCGGCGCCGGCCGCCAGGCGCGCCCCGGCGGCTTCGGCGATTTCGGCCAGCGTGAACGGCCCCGCCGCGGCAAAGAAGCGCGGATCGGGCATCAGTTCTCGTCGAACGTGAGCACGATCTCGGGGAACGCCTCGTTCAGCCGGTCGAGCACCAGGTCCGTCAAGTTGAATTCGGCAACGGCGAACAGCGACTCGCGGACCGGCAGCACGATCTCGAAGCCCTGCCGCTTCGCCACCTCCGCGACCACGGTGTCGAGGGCGCCGCGGAAACGAATCTCGCCCTCCTGCACGGCGCGCTGCAACATGCGGTTGCGCGTCTGTGTCTGCTGTTCGGCCGCCGCCACCTCGGCGTTGAAGGCACGCCGGCGCTGCTCCAGCGCTTCGGGTGCGAGCAGCGTTTCCTGGCGGATGAGCTCCTGCTGCATCCCGCGCAGCCGCTCCCCCTCGCGCTGCGTGTCTTCGACATAGGCCTGGCGCTGCGCCTCGCCCTGACTCTGGATCGAGCGAAGAGCCGACGCTTCGCCCAGAATCCGCACCATCTCGACGATGGCGACACGGGTCCCGCGCTCCTCCGCCCAGCCGCCGGTGCCGCCGCCGACGATACAGGCGAGGACGAGCGCGAGTGCGAGCGGGAGACGTTTCCATCCGGGCATCTCTAGAACCTCGTCCCCAGGCTGAAGCGGAACGTCTCGGTCCGGTCGTGGTCCTCCTTCACCAGGGCCTCGGCGAAATCGAGCCGGATCGGCCCGATGGGCGTCAGGAAGTTGAGCCCGGCGCCGATCGAAAGCCTCAGCGAGCCCTCGTCCAGAACTTCAGGCCCGGAATCGTCCGTCCTGCCGAGGCTGCCCACATCGGTGAAGAACGAACCCCGCAGGTTGAGGTCCTCGCCGAATTCGAGCGGGAAGCCCAACTCGCCCGTCACCGTATAGAACAGATTGCCGCCGAGGGCATCGCCGGTTCCTGCATCGCGGGGGCCGATGCCGCTCGGATCGAAGCCCCGGAACCTGCGGCCGCCGAGGAAGAACCGGTCGACGAGCCGCACATCCTCGCCGAGACCGACGATATGGCCGGTGCGGGCCACCGCGCTCAGGACCCATCGATCCTCGAGCGGATAGAAGTAGCCGTAGGAGAGGGTGTTCCTGAGGTACTGCGTGTCGCCTCCGATCCCGGCGACCTCCTGCCGGAGGTGCGCGAAATACCCTTCGGTCGGGTCGATGCGGCTGTCGCGCAGATCGTAGTCCAGCGCGTGGGCGAGCGCCGAGGTGGTCGTCGTTCCTCGTTGATCGCGGATAAGTCGGGACGCGGTCGGAGAAACGTCGCTGACATCGTCGGTCCTGAACGCGTAGGAGACGGTATGCCGCAGCCGTTCCGCCAGCGGGTAGCCTGCCCGCAGCGCGAAGCCGACGGTCTCCCGTTCGAACGAGCTTTCGTCCTGCAGGTCGAGGCTCCTCCGGTATATGTCGAACCCGGCGGCGACGTTGCGGTCCAGGAAATAGGGCTCGGTGAAGCTCAGGTCCAGCTCCTGGCGGTTGGAGGAGGCCGTGAACCCGAGCCGGAGATCCTGCCCCCGGCCGAGAAGGTTGCGCTCACGAATGGAGATGTCGCCGAGCAGGCCGTCCGTCGACGAGACGCCGGCGCCTAAGCTGAGTTCTCCAGTCGGGACCTCGCTGACCTCCACCGTCAGTACCGAGCGGTCCGGTGCGCTGCCTTCGCTGGTCTGGATGTCGACCTTGTCGAAGAAGCCGAGGTTCTGGATGCGCTGCCGCGAGCGACGGACAAGGGCCGTGTTGAAGGCATCGCCCTCCACCAGCCGGATTTCGCGCCGGATGACCTCGTCGAGCGTGCGGACGTTGCCCACGATGTCGATGCGCTCGACATAGACCCGCGCACCTTCTCCGATCTCGAATGTCACGTCGACGGTGTTTGCCTCCCGGTCCCGCTCGATGCGGGGACTGACGTCGACGAAGGCGTATCCCCGGCTTCCGACCGCTTCCGTCAGCGCAACGACCGTGTCCTCGACCTCCTCCGCGTCGTACCACTCCCCGGTTTCGAGCTCGACGAGGGGGAGGAGGGACTCGGGCGACAAGTCGCGCAGCCGGCTCTCGATATCGATGTCTGCGACCCGATAGCGCTCACCCTCTTCGAGCGAGAAGGTGATGACGAACTCGCTGCGCTCGGGCGTGAGCTCGGCGACGGCCGAGATCACGCGGAAATCGACGTAGCCGTTGGAGAGATAGTGCCGGCGCAGCAGTTCGCGGTCGAAGGTCAGCCGGTCGGGATCGTACGAATCGTCGGTCGTGGCGAAACGATACCAGGCGCTTTCCCGGGTCTGGATGACGTCCCGGAGAGCGCCGTCGCTGTAGCGCTTGTTGCCGATGAAGTTGATCCGCAGCACCTCCGTCACCGGCCCCTCGTTCACCTCGAAGACGAGATCGACCCGGTTTTGCGGAAGCTGGACGACCTTGGGATCGATGGTGGCGGCGAAGCGGCCGCTGCGCCGGTAGATTTCGGTCAGGCGTTGCAGGTCGGATTGCACCCGCGGCCGGGTGTAGACCACCCGCGGCCGTAGCTGGATTTCCGCTTCCAGCTCGCTGTCTTCGATCGATTCGTTGCCTTCGAAGACCACCCGGTTGATGATCGGATTCTCGATCACGCTGACGACCAGAGCGTCGCCCTCGCGCCGGATGGTCACGTCGGCGAACAGGCCGGTCGCGAACAGGGCCTTGAGGGAATCGTTGACCGTGTCGGGATCGAACGGATCGCCGGGGCCGATCAGGAGATAGGAGCGCACCGTATCCGCTTCGATGCGCTCGTTGCCTTCGACGACCACGGCCTCGATCGTCTGGCTCTGCGCCATCGCCGCACCGGCCCAGAGGCCGAGGACGAGCGCCATCGCCATCGCCGTGAAGACTCGCCGCATCCGAACCCTTCCAGGCGTCTCCGTCGCTCTCGACATCCGCTCCGGTCGCCTGGTCATGAGGTCAGGCCGATGATGTCTTTCGCCGTCACCCATACCATCAGGGCGACGACCAGCATGAATCCCACCGTCGTGCCGATCTGCTGGAACCGGGCCGCCAGCGGGCGCCGGAACGCCGCCTCCACCGCATTGTACAGGAGGTGGCCGCCGTCCAGCGGCGGGATCGGGAACAGGTTGATCAGGCCGAGGGCGATGGAGATCAGCGCCGCAAACTCGACGAAGCCTGCGACGCCGCGCTCGAGCACGGAGCGCGACATGACGGCGATGCCGACGGGGCCGCTCAGCTGCTCGGTGGAGCGGGTGCCGGCGATCATCTGGCCGATCGCACGGAGGTTGGCGGCAGCCAGGAAATAGGTGTGCTCGACACCGGCCCAGATCGATTCGCCGAAGCCCAGATCGCGGAACGCGGACCGTTCCTCGGGATAGACGCCGATCCGCCCCGTTCCGTTTACATCGTTCGGCGTCACCGTCAGCGTCTCCTCGCGACCGTCCCGTGCGACGACGAAGGCGAGCGGCACGGCCGCATTCCGCTCGACGATGGCGCGCAGGTCGTCGAAGCTCGCGATCGCCCGGTCGCCGATGCGGAGGATCGTGTCGCCCGCCCGGATGCCGCCTCTCTCGGCAGGACTGCCGGCGACAACCTGCGAGATGGCGGCCGCCGTAAAGGGCCGGACGCCGATATCGCCGAACTGCTGCGGCCGGTCGAAGGCGTCCAGCACTTCCACGATCTCCGGCTCCACCGCGAACGCGAGGCGCGCGCCGCCGCGCTCGACCGCCAGCGCGATCGGCTCGCCCAGGTTCTGAAGCAGGGCGAACTGCAGCTCCTCGAAGCGCTCGATGCGGCTGCCGTTGAGTTCGACCAGCCTGTCGCCCGGCCGGATGCCGGCGACGGCGGCGGGGCTGCCGTCGCGGACGAAGCCGATCTCCACCGGCGTGTAACGCTGGCCGACCACCAGGAAGAAGACGGCGAAGATCACGGCCGCGAGCAGCAGGTTGGCGAAGGGGCCGGCGACCGCGATGGCCGAGCGCTGGCCCACGTTCTTGGCGTAGAACGAGTTCGCCGGGGGCGGCCCGTCGCCCTCCGGGCCCGTGCTTGCCACGTCGGCATCGCCATAAAACTTGACGTAGCCGCCCAGCGGGAGCGCGCAGATTTTCCAGCGCGTCCCGCGCCGGTCGTCGATGCCGATCAGCTCCGGCCCGAAACCGACCGCGAACACCTCCACGCGAACCCCGTTGATCCGCGCCACCAGATAGTGGCCGAGCTCGTGGACGAACACCACGGGCGTGATGACCGCGAGGAAGGGCCAGATATAGTTCAGCTTGTCGACGATCAGGTCCATGACGGCAGGCGAGGGGCTGTGATTGGATTGGAGGGCAGGGTCGTAGCCTGCCGGGCATTCGCTCCGGCAGGGCGATCAGGTTTCCACCGCTGACTATATATCACCGCGACATCTTCTCATACATCACCGCGGCACTGTCACCGCGGCGTCTTCGCCGCGCAATTCGACGGTCGATTCGATGTTCCGTTCGGAGCGCGCTTGCGGGCGCCCGGCATTCGGGGCAATTTGCGCAGGTATGGGACCCGGCTGCGCCTGCCGTTCGCGTTCCGGCGGGGGACGGCGGCGGCAGCGACTGTGGCGGCCTTGGGGGCGGCCTGGGGCCGATGTGGGGCCGGCGTGCGTGGCGATGAGCGGGCGGCGATGAGTGCGTGTCGATGAGTGCGGGCGGCGAGCGGCCGGCCCTCTTCGACCGCCAGGCGCTCGCCGACGCCGTCGCCAGGGTCGGGCGGGACGACCGCGAGGCCGTCCTCGACTTGGTGCGGCGGGCCCGCGACGACGGCCGCCGGGAGCTCCGCCGGCGCCTCGAAGACGGCGCGTCGGGCGCGGAGGTCGTCGCAACCCAGACCGCCCTGATCGACCGGCTGCTGCACGTCCTGTTCGAGCGGGCGGCGAACCTGGTCTACCCCGAGCCCAACCCGACAACGGCGGGCCGCCTCTCGCTGGTGGCCGTCGGCGGCTACGGACGGGGCGATCTGGCGCCCCATTCCGATGTCGATATTCTCTTCCTGCATCCCTACAAGCTGACCGGCCGGAGCGAGCAGATCATCGAGTATCTGCTCTACATGATGTGGGATATGGGCCTTGTCGTCGGCCATGCAACGCGGTCGGTTTCCGATTGCTTGAGGCGGGCCCGCGAGGATATGACGATCCGCACCTCGGTGCTCGAATCGCGCCATGTGTGCGGCGACCAGGCGCTCTACGGCGACTTCCGCCGGCGCTTCCTCACCGAGCTGGTTCCCGGCACCGAGGCCGAGTTCGTGGCCGCCAAGCTGCGCGAGCGCGACGCCCGCCACCTGCGCGCCGGCGATTCGCGCTACCTGCTCGAGCCCAACGTGAAGGACGGCAAGGGGGGCCTGCGCGACCTCCACGTGCTGTTCTGGATCGCCAAGTACCTGTTCCGCGTCGACCGCTTCGGCGATCTCGTCGGGCGCGGCGTGCTGAGCCGGCACGAGCATGTCCGCTTCGCGCGGGCGGAGGACCTGCTCTGGCGCGTCCGCGCCCACCTCCACACCGTCTGCGGCCGCGTGGAGGACCGCCTCACCTTCGACGTGCAGCCCGAGGTCGCGGCCCGCATGGGCTACGGGCCGCGCCGCGGCAACCTGGCCGTCGAGCGCTTCATGAAACACTATTTCCTGGTCGCGAAGACGGTGGGCGAGCTCACCCGGGTCTTCTGCGCTGTGCTGGAGGCGGAGCGCCTCCACACCGCCCCGGTGCACAGGTCCGGGGCGGCGACCGGGCCCGCCCGCGACGGGCTTCTGGTCTCGGGCGGGCGCATCGCGGCGGCCGGCGAGGGCACCTTCGACGCCCGCCCGGTGCGCCTCGTCACGATCTTCCGCCGGGCGCAGACCGAGGGCCGGGACATCCATCCGGCGACGCTGCGGCTGATTCACCGGGCGCGCGGGTTGATTACCGCGTCCGTGCGCGACGACCCCGAGGCCAACCGCGCCTTCCGCGCGATCCTCTGCGACCGGCGCGATCCGGAAAAGATATTGCGGATGATGAACGAGGCCGGCGTGCTCGGCCGCTTCCTGCCGGATTTCGGCCGCGTCGTGGCCCAGACCCAGTTCGATCTCTATCACGTCTACACGGTCGACGAGCACAGCATCCGCGCCGTCGGCGTACTCAGCGCCATCGAGAACGGCGCCCTCGCCGACGATCTGCCGCTCGCCAGCACCCTGGTTCACAAGGTGAGGATGCGCGACGCTCTCTATCTCGCGCTGCTCCTGCACGATGTCGCGAAGGGGCGGGGCGGCGACCACTCCACCATCGGCGGCGACATCGCGCGCAGCATAGCCCGCAGGCTCGGCTTCGCGCCGGACGAGGCCGAGACCGCCGCCTGGCTGGTGCGCTGGCATCTCCTGTTCAGCATGACCGCGTTCAAGCGCGACCTCAACGATCCGCGCACCCTGGAGACCTTCGTCGGCCGGGTGCGTTCGCTGGAGCGCCTGCGGCTCCTGCTGGTGCTGACTGCCGCCGACATCAGCGCCGTCGGCCCGGGCCGCTGGAGCGCCTGGAAGGGCTCGCTGCTCCGCACCCTCTACCACCGGGCCGAGGCGGTCCTCGCCGGCGGCCGCGAGGCGGAGGACCGCGACGCGCATGCGGCGGAGGCGCGGCGCGCCCTGCGTGCGCGCCTCGCGGACTGGACCGGGTCCGACATCGAGCGCTTCGCCGCGCGCCTCCCCGTCCCCTACTGGCTCTCCACCGACGGCGCGATGCAGGAGCGCCACGCCCGCCTCGTGCGCGGCGGGGGCGAGGGCCCCGTGGTGGAGACCCGCATCGACCGCGCCAGGGAGGCGACGGAGATGACGCTCTACGCGCCCGACCAGGCCGGCCTGTTCGCGGCGGTCGCCGGCGCGGTGGCGGGCGCGGGCGCCAGCATCGTCGATGCAAGGGTCTTCACGACCGGCGACGGGATGGCCCTCGACACCTTCTGGCTTCAGGCCGCAGGCGGCGGCGCCTTCCGCGACGCGGACCGCCTGGCCCGGCTCCACCAGAGGGTCCGCGCGCTCGCCGCCGACCGCGCCGGCACCGCCGCCGAAGCCGACGACGAAGCGCGCGCCGACCGGGCGCTTCTCGAGGCCGCCCCTCGCCCGTCGCGTGCGACCTCGATCGTCGTCGAGCCCCATGTTCTGGTCGACAACGGCGCGAGCCGCAGCCACACGGTGATCGAGGTGAGCGCCCGCGACCGGCCGGGGCTGCTCCACGACATCACGCGCACGCTCAGCGCCTGCGGCCTCTCCATCGGCTCGGCGCATATCTCGACTGTCGGCTCCCGTGCCGTCGATGTCTTCTACGTCAGGGACCGCTTCGGCCTGAAGCTGTCCCGCGATGCCCAGATCGCGCTGGTGCAGGGCCGCCTGACCGGAATGCTCGGGCGCGGCGCCGGGGCCGGGGCCGGCGCCGCGCCGCGCCTCCGCGCGGCGGGCTGAGCCGCCGTCGCCCCGCCGGCCGCGCGCGCCATGGCACTCGCCCGCTGGGCCGCCACCGTCGGCGGCTACACCATGGGCTCGCGCATCCTCGGTTTCGCGCGCGACATCCTGATCGCGTCCATTCTCGGCGCGGGTCCCGTGGCGGATGCCTTCTTCGTCGCCTTCAAGCTGCCCAACTTCCTGCGGCGGCTGTTCGCGGAGGGCGCGTTCAACGCGGCCTTCGTGCCGCTCTTCGCCGCCACGCTGGAGCGCGACGGCCGCGCCGCGGCCAGGTCGTTCGCGGAGGACGTGCTCGCCGTCCTGCTGTGGGCGCTGCTCATCCTCGTCATCGCAGCCCAGGTCGTAATGCCGTGGCTCATGCACGTCCTCGCACCGGGCTTCGCCGACGAGCCCGAAAAACTCGACCTGACCGTGCAGCTCACGCGGCTCACCTTCCCCTACATCCTGCTGATCTCGCTGGTCTCCCTCCTTGGCGGAGTGCTGAACTCGCTCTATCGCTTCGCCGCCGTCGCGGCCACGCCGATCCTGCTGAACCTGTGCCTGATCGGGGCCCTGCTCGGGCTCTCGCGCTGGACCGAGACGCCGGGGCACGCGCTGGCGGTAGGCGTCACGGCGGGCGGTATCGTCCAGTTCGTCTGGCTGGTCGTCGCGGCCCGGCGTGCAGGGATGGCGCTCCGCCTGCGCCTGCCCCGGCTCACGCCGGGGGTGAAGCGCCTGCTCATCCTCGCCGCGCCGGCGGCGCTCGGCGCCGGCGTCGCCCAGGTCAACCTGGTCGTCGACATCATCATCGCGTCGCTCCTGCCCGAGGGCTCGGTCTCCTTCCTCTACTACGCCGACCGCGTGAACCAGCTGCCGCTCGGCGTCGTCGGCGTCGCGGTGGGGACCGCCCTGCTGCCGCTGCTGAGCCGCCAGCTCAGGGCGGGCGAGGCCGCCGAGGCGGTGGCGAGCCTGAACCGGGCGATCGAGATGGCGCTGCTGCTGGCGGTACCGGCGGCGGTGGCGCTCATCGTCATCGCCGGCCCGGTGATCTCGGTGCTGTTCGAGCGCGGCGCGTTCGGTGCCGCGGAGGGCGACGCCACGGCCGCCGCGCTCGTCGCCTATGCCGCCGGGCTGCCCGCGTTCGTCCTGATCAAGGTGCTGGCGCCCGGCTATTTCGCGCGTCAGGACACCAGGACCCCGGTGCGGATCGCGATCCTCTGCCTCGCGGTCAATGTCGCGCTCAACCTCGCTCTCATGGGGCCCATGGGCCATGTCGGCATCGCGCTCGCGACCACGCTTGCCGGTTGGCTCAACATCGGCCTCCTGGCCTGGGGCCTCGCGCGGCGCGGCTTCCTCAGGCCGGACGCACGGCTGCGGCGCCGGCTTCCGCGCATGATCGCGGCCTCGGCCGGCATGGCGGTGCTGTTGTGGGGCCTCGCGCTTGTGCTCGAAACGCCGCTCGAGACGGCGGGATTGCGCATCCCCGCGCTCGCCGCGCTCGTCCTCGCCGGCCTGGCGGGGTACGGCGCTCTCGCGGCGCTCTCGGGCGGCCTGCCGCCGAGCGAGCTGCGCGCGCTGCTGCGCCGAGGCCAAGGCCGAGGTTGACGGCGCCGCGCGAGGGCGCGATAAGGCCGCGCCCCCCGCGGAGCGTTCCTGACATGAAGCGCGTCTTCTCCGGCGTCCAGCCGACCGGCAACCTGCATCTCGGCAACTATCTCGGCGCGATCAAGAACTGGGTCGCGATGCAGCGCAACTACGACTGCCTCTATTGCATCGTCGATCTCCATGCCATCACGGTGGCGCGGGAGCCGCGCGAGCTGAGCGACAACACCCGCGAGGTCACGGCCGGGCTGATCGCCGCCGGGCTGGAGCCGGAGACCTGCATCATCTTCAACCAGAGCCGCGTGGCGGCGCACGCGGAGCTCGCCTGGGTCCTCAACTGCGTCACCCCGCTCGGCTGGCTCAACCGCATGACCCAGTTCAAGGAGAAGGCGGGCAAGCGGCGCGACGCCGCGCTGCTCGGCCTCTACGCCTACCCGGTGCTGATGGCGGCCGACATCCTGCTCTACCACGCGACCGCGGTGCCGGTGGGCGAGGACCAGAAGCAGCATCTCGAGCTCAGCCGCGACATCGCCAGCGCCTTCAACCGCGCCTACGAGGTGGACTTCTTCCCCCTGCCCGAGCCGATGATCCTGGGCGCCGCGACGCGGGTGATGAGCCTGCGGGACGGCCGCAGGAAGATGAGCAAGTCGGACGGCTCCGACTATGCGCGCATCAATCTGACCGACGACGCCGACACGCTCGCGCTCAAGATCAAGCGCGCCAAGACCGATTCCCAGCCGGGCCTCGCCTACGATCCCGAGCGCCGGCCCGAGGCGTCGAACCTGCTGAGCATCTATGCCGCGCTCGCCGACGAGCCCCTGGAGAGGGTGGCCGCCGAACATGCCGGGATGGGCTTCGCCGCGTTCAAGGGCAAGCTCGCCGATCTCGCGATCGAGACGCTGAGCCCGATCGCGGCACGCATGCGCGAGCTGCTGGCGGACCGCGCCTATATCGACGGCGTGCTGGCCGACGGCGCGGCGCGGGCGCGCGACATCGCGGACGCCAATCTCGCCGAGGTGCGGCGCATCATGGGGCTGCTCGACGCCTGAGCGTTGCGGGCCGGACGCGACGGCCCAATTCGCCCGAAAAAGAGCCTGTTACGGGACTTTTCCCTTGCGCCCCTTGAGCGGGGGGCGCATGTAGCGGACGCACCCCGTTACGCCGGACACGACCCAGCCGATGGAGATCTACCTCCCGATTGCCGAGCTATCGGCCAATGCGCTGATCCTGCTCGTGCTCGGCGGCGGGGTGGGCCTGCTGTCCGGCATGTTCGGCGTGGGCGGCGGCTTCCTGATGACGCCGCTGCTGATCTTTCTCGGGGTCACGCCCTCGGTCGCCGTCGGTACCGGCACCAACCTGATCATCGCCTCGTCGGTCTCCGGCACGATGGCGCACTGGCGCCGCGGCAATGTCGATCTGCTGGTCGGTGCGCTGGTCTCCGCCGGCGGCGTGGGCGGCGCGTGGCTCGGCGCCTTCATCTTCAAGCTGTTGAGCGAGGCCGGCCAGATCGACCTGGTGGTTTCGCTCTCCTATGTGGTGTTTCTCACGGTCGTCGGCTGCCTGATGGCGGTCGAGAGCGTGCGGGCCATGGTGCGCCGGCAAGGCAGGGCGCGGCGCAAGGCCCACCGCCACACCTGGATCCACGGCCTGCCGCTGAAGCTCCGCTTCCGGCGCTCGCGCCTCTATGTCAGCGCGATCCCGCCTTTCGTGCTCGGCTTCCTCATGGGCATCATCGCCTCCATCATGGGCGTCGGCGGCGGCTTCTTCATGGTTCCGGCGATGATCTACCTCATCGGCATGCCGACCTCGGCGGTGGTCGGCACGTCGCTGCTCGGGATCATCGTGATCAGCTCGGTCTCCTGCTTCGCTCACGCCGTCAACAACAACAATGTCGATATCATCCTCGGCCTGCTGCTGGCGGCCGGTGCCGTCGTCGGCGCCCAGTACGGCACGCGGCTCGGCGGGCGCATCCGGGGGGAGCATCTGCGCGGCCTGCTGGCGCTCATGGTGCTCGCGGTCGGCGGCCGGCTCGCCTTCTCGCTGGTGGTGATGCCGGACGATCCCTTCGCGGTCGCGCCGCTGTGGCCGGGCCCATGACGCGCACGCCGGGCTCGCTCGGGATGGCGCTCGCGGCTGCGCTCGTGGCCGGGGTCGCGGCGACCCCGGTTGCGGCGGAGGAGCGCGAGGCGCGCGAGGTGCGCGAGGTGCGCGAGGTGCGCGAGGAACCCCTGCTGATCGCACTGTCGACGCAGCGCTTCGAGATCGATTCGAGCTTCGCCGGCACCTCGATCCTCCTGTTCGGGGCGACCGACGTGGCGGGCGATGTCGTCGTCTCCGTGCGCGGCCCCGAGGAGCCGGTGGTCGTGCGCCGCAAGCAGCGCTCCGTCGGGGTGTGGGTCAACCGGGAGTCGATCGCCTTCCGCAACGTGCCCGGCTACTACGCCGTCGCCGCATCGCGGCCTCTCGAGGAGATCGCCGCGGCCGAACTGCTCGAGCGCGGACAGCTCGGCTCCGGCCGCCTGTTGCTGGAGGCGATCTGGTTCGACACCTCGGGCGAGGCGGACGAGTTCCGCGCCGCTCTCCACCGTGACAGGGAACGGGACGCGCTCTATCGCTCGGAGACGGGCACGGTCGAGTTCATCGACGAGCGGCTGTTCCGCACGACGATCGACCTTCCCGCCCACGTGCCGACCGGCGACTACGAGGTGAAGGTGCTGCTCCTCGTCGACGGCGCGGTGCTCAGCACGCGCTCGGCGCTGCTCAGCATCGAGAAGGGCGGCTTCTCGGCGGAAATCTCGGCCTTCGCGCACGCGGACGAGGCGCTCTACGGCATTGTTGCCATCGCACTCGCGCTGGTGGCAGGATGGCTGGGCAGCCTCGCCTTTCGCAAGGGCTGATGGCGCTGCGGGGTCGATGCCATGGCTGAGCAGACACCGCCCGGAACGGGTGCGGCCCACGTCGCCGGGCAGGTCACGTTCCTGGTCTGCGTCGCGGACGATGGCCATTCCGAAGTCGCTGCGCGTTTCGCCGCGCTGCGCGCCTGCAATTCCGGCGGACAGGTGGCGCTCCTCCACGTCGTGCAGCCGCCGGAGTTCCAGCATTGGGCGGCGGTCGGCGAGCTGATGCGGCAGGAGACGCGGGAGGAAGCGGAGATCCTGCTCCAGGCCATGGCCGCCAAGGTGGCCGAGGTCACCGGCCAGGCGCCGGGCATGACGGTGCGCGAGGGCCAGATCGGCGACGAGATCCTGGGCCATATCGCCGAGAACGAGGCGATCAACCTGCTGGTCGTCGGCGCGGCTCCGCCCGATCAGGGGCACGGATCGCTGATATCCTGGCTTGCCGGCCAGCTTGCCGGCCAGCTCAACATCCCGCTCGTGGTCGTCCCCGGCAATCTCGACGACGAACAGCTGCGCGACCTGACATAGCGCGCCCCGCAGGGGCCGCGGCCGCCGCCGGGGCCGGTTTGGGGCCGCGGCCGTCGGGCGCGACTCAGAGAAACATATCGTGAATCAAACGGTTGACGAACGCGCTTGACCTCGTGGGGAGTCTGGCGCACGCTCCGGCCGCCCATCGTGGGCAGAGTTGGAAAAGGCATGTTCATCCAGACCGAGCGGACCCCGAATCCGGCGACATTGAAATTCCTGCCCGGAGAGGCGGTGATGTCGTCGGGAAGCGCGGATTTCCGCGATGCCGACTCGGCCGAGCGTTCCCCGCTGGCTCGGCGCCTGTTTCAGATCGAGGGAGTCACCGGCGTTTTCTTCGGCGGCGACTTCGTCTCGGTCTCCAAGTCCGACGACGCCGACTGGCAGATGCTCAAGCCCGTGATCCTCGGCGTGATCATGGAGCACTTCGTGGCGGGCCACCCGCTTCTCCTCGACGCCGCCGCCCATGCGGCCGCGGAGGAGGAAGACGACGGTGTCGACTCGGAGATCGTCGCCCAGATCAGGGAGTTGCTGGATACGCGGGTACGGCCGGCCGTCGCGCAGGACGGCGGGGACATCGTCTATCGCGGTTTCCAGAACGGTATCGTGATGCTGCAACTCCAGGGATCGTGCCAGGGCTGTCCCAGCTCCACCATGACCCTGAAGATGGGCATCGAGAACATGCTGAAGCACTACATCCCGGAAGTCGTGGAGGTGCGCGCCGTCTAGCGCGGCATGCGCCCCCCGGCGTCACCGGGGAAGGGAGAGTTGCGTTTTGAGCGGTGCCGAGGGGCAGGCCCCTGTGCGTGAGCGCAGGGCGTGCGCCCCGTGTCTCAGGCGGCCTGCGCCTGCGGCGTCCCAGGCCGGCCGTCCGGCGAGCGGCAGGGGAGTCTTCCCCCGGTCGGCTCTCGGCCTGCTGGGGGCGGCGACGGGCGCGGCTCTCGGCATGAGCGCCGCCGGCACCGACCTCGTTCGCCCGGCCGCCGCCCGCGACGCACCGCTGCCGTCGAGCGCCGCCGCCGCAGAGGCGGCGCCCGCGGCCGTCATGCCGGCCGCGCCGGCGCGTATCGCGTTGACCTTCTCTCTATCCGAGGCGCCGCGTCCGGACGTCCGCCGGCGGGCCGCGGCGGGCCGGCCCCGCGCGCCGCTGCCGACGCCCCCCGTCGATCTGCGGGAGAGCGCATGGCAGGAGGCGGTCGCGGTGCCCGACCGGCCGGTCGCCGTCGTGCCCCGGCCTGCAGCGGCAGGCGCACGGCCGGCAATGCCGCCGGAAGGACGCAGTGCGCCGCCGGAGCCGGTGTTGAAGCCGGTCGTGATGGCACATGCAGGCCCCGCCGACGTGCCGCTGCCGGCCATGCGGAAGCCTCGGGTCTCCGCCGCGTCGGCCGCCCCGGCCGGCGGCGCCGCGCCGTCGGGATGGCAGGGGGTGTCGACGGTCGCCGAGATGGTCGCACGCTTCGATACGGTCGGCTACGATCTCGCCGAGGTGCGGGCGGCGGCGCGGCCCGTGCCGCGCATCTACCTCGACGCGCTCCCGGACGATCTCGCGCATGTCTCGTCCGCCGCCGCGAAGAAGCACCTGTTCGTCCAGGCCGTCCTGCCGATCATTCTGCAGGTCAACGAGGAACTTGCCGCCGCGCGCGGGCGTGCCGAGCGGCTGGTCGAGCGGACCATGTGGGCCGATACGCTCGCACCCGCCGATCGGGAATGGCTCCTGGCGGCAGCCGAGCACTACGGCACCGCGCCCTTCGACGTGCCGAGCCTGCTGGAGCGGCTGGACGGCGTGCCGCCCTCGCTGGCGCTGGCGCAGGCGGTGGAGGAGTCGGGGTGGGGCACCTCCCGCTTCGCCCTGGAGGGGAACGCGCTTTTCGGTCAATACACCTACAAGTCCGTGACCGGCATGGTGCCGGAGAGACGCGATGCGGACAGCCGGCATCGCGTGCGCCGCCACGGCAATCTGCTCGAGGCGACGCGGGCCTATGTCCACAATCTCAACACCCACCCGGCCTATGAGGACTTCCGCAGCCGGCGGGCCCGCCTGCGCCGCGCCGGCAGCCCGGTCGCCGGCTACGATCTGGCCGGGGAGCTGCACCGCTATTCCGAGCGAAGAGCGGCCTATGTCGACGCCATCCGCCGGATCATTCGTCAGAACCGGCTGGGCGACTTCGACGGCGCCCGGTTGAGCAACCGCCAGTGGACGGTGGTGTCAGGCCTGCCGGGCGAGCGGCCCATCTGATCGAAGCGGCCGGCCGGGGCCGGGGCCACTGCCGGCGCGGTCTCAGGTGTTTCGTCGGGGCGTTCAGGGCGCGACGAGCTGGAGTCCGAACCAGCGCCAGCGTCCGCCCTCTGCGGGAGCGGTGCAGTTGAGCCGGGCGCGCCCGGCAGGGAAGGGCCGGTCGAAGCGCACCTCGACGCGGCCCTCGCCCTTGCGGTCGAGCGTGACGGCGACGCCGCCCGATGCAAAACAGGCAAGGGCATCGCGCCTCGCCGGCGGCGGATCGATCGTGAAGCCGACCGTCGGCGGGTTCTCCGCCATGATCTGATCCACCGGCGTCACCGCGCGGACGCCGAGCGGCAGGGTGTCCACGATCAGCCTGAAGCGGTCGATGCCGCCATAGGCCTCGTTCAGCGCGAAGCGCGGGAGGTTCAGCCTGTCCGTGTGCGCCGCAAGGACGCCGGAGTGCTGGCCGAAGGCCGCCGTGAAGCCGAGTTCCGCCACGAGCGCGCGCAGCGCGCCGTTCCATTCGCCGTAGGGATAGGCGAAGAGCGCAGCGTCCACGCCGAGCTCCGCCTCGATCCGCCGGCGCGCCCGCAGCAGGTCGGCCCGGTTCCCGGCCTCGTCGCCGCGCCCCATATGCCCGTGCGCGGCGCCGTGGTTGCCGACGGTCGCGCCTGCCGCGGCCAGGCGGCGGAGCTCGTCCCAGCCCATGATGCCCGCGTGACCCTGATCGACCGGGTCGGTGGAGACGAACACGGTGAACGGAAAGCCCGCCTTCTCCAGCCGGGGCCATGCCTCCTCGAAGGTCGAGCGCGTCGCGTCGTCGACGGTGATGCCGACGGCGCGCTCCGGCAGCGTCCGGCCCTCGTCGAGGGCCGCGAGAATCTCGGGAACCGGAAGAACGGCATAGCCGCCGCCCACGAGATGCGCGATATGTGCCTCGAACTGGTCGAGCGTGACGCTCGTCGTCGGGTACGCGTCCTCGCCGAAGCGGTGATATTGCAGGATGACCGCGGAATCGGCGGCGACGGCCGCAGCACCGCCGGCCGCGATGCCGACCGTGGGGGCGGCCGCGACGGCGAGAGCGGTGCAGAGCGCGCGCGCGCTGCGGCGGAACGCGGTGCCGGTCACGGTGCCATCAGCCCGGTGGCGGCCGCGCTGTCCCAGAGCAGGGGATAGCGGCGCGGCGCGAACATCTGATAGTGCCACCACTCGTTGAGATAGTGGTCCCAGCCCGCAGACGCCATGAGGCCGAGCAGCAGCATCCGGTTGCGCTGGGCCGCCGGCGTCGGCGCGGCGCTGCCGTGGAAGGCGCGCGGCGTGAGGTCGTCGAAGCCGGTGCCCATGTCGAGCGCTGCGCCGGTCTCCCGGTCCGCGAGGCTGAGATCGACCGCGACGCCGCGCGAGTGCGGCGAGCCGCGCCTCGGGTCCGCGAGGAAGGTCGGGTCCGGGCATTGCCGCCAGAGCGCCCATTGCGCCTCCACCGGGCGATAGCCGTCGAAGACGATCACTTTCAGGCCCTGCGCGGCGGCAAGAGCGATGGCGCGGTGGAGCAGCACCGCCGCGTCGCGATGGAGATAGCACGCCGCCCTGCCGTAGATGCGTTTGCCCGTGACGTTGTCCTCGCTGGCGTAGGCGAGCGCCAGCGATACGTCGAAGCGCGGCGGTGCGATCTCGACCAGGCCGGTCATGGGTGCGGTCGCATTGCAGCCGGGAAGGTCGGAGAGAATAGCACCGCTGCGCCCGGCGGTGCATGGTAGTGAGACAGCGCAACGGCCGGCACAGGGGTCCGGGCGGATGATACTGGGGTTCGACACGGCGACGAGCGCCTGCTCGGCCGCGCTCTGGGCGGGCGGCGAGGTCACCGCCTGCAGGCGCATCGAGGCGGCGGCCAGGCACGCCGAGGCGCTCGTGCCCATGCTGCGCGCGGTCGCGGCCGAGGCCGGCACCACGCTCGCCGCAATGGAGGGCTTCGCGGTCACGGTCGGTCCCGGCTCGTTCACCGGGATCCGCATTGGCCTGGCGACGGCGCGCGGTCTCGCGCTTGCGTCGGGACGGCCCCTGATCGGCCTCTCCACGCTCGAAGTCCTCGCCGCCGGCGTGCCCACGCACGAGCGCGGCGGGCCGATCCTCGCCGCCCTCGACGCGGGACGGGGACGGCTCTACGCCCAGCTCTTCGCGCCGTCGCTGCGTCCGCTGTGCGCGCCCGAGGCCCTCGCGGCCGAGGCCTTGCCCGGACTCCTGGCGGCGTCGGTCGGGGACGGCCCGCTCAGGGTGGTGGGCACCGGGCAGGACACTGCGCTGGCCGCGCTGGCGGCGCTGACGCCTGGAATGGCGGCGTGCGGGACGGCCGGCCCGCCCACTCCCGACGCGCGCGTTCTCGTGCGCCGCGCCGCGGCCCGCGCGGCGGCAGGAGGGGGAGACCCCGCTTCCGTGCGGCCGCTCTATCTGCGGGACGCGGGCGCGCGGCCTCGCGCGTGAGCGGTCCCGCGTCGAGGCGGCGCCGACTCTCTCTTGAGGTCGCCGGGGACGCTGACGGCGCCGGGCGCCTCAGGCCGGCTTCGGCGCCCAGAAGCGCTTTCTGATCGGCGGCGATAGCTTGCCGCTGATCGCGCGGGAGACCCCGTCGGCGATGGTGGCCTGACATGCTTCGGCCATCGCCTTGCGCGAGGCGAATTGCGCGATGGTCGCCGGCGGGTGGAACTGAATGGCGATGGTGGCGTTGCCGAGGCCGGCCACGTTCCAGAGGTGGCTTGCGAGCTCCATGTCGCCGTACCAGGCGTAGAAGGGCCGGTAGGGCCGCCCCATGGGGATCCCGTTCAGGCGCGTATAGGCGATCGAGACCGGCTGGACCACGAGCGGCCTGCCCCTGATCGGCTTCTCGGCGATGCCGAAGAAGGCACTCTTGAACGGGAGCACCCGGTTGCCGTCGTTGCTGGTGCCTTCGGGAAACAGGATCAGGTTGTCGCCGGCCTCCAGGCGGGCGGCCATGGCGTCGCGGTGATGGGCGGTTCGCGTCGCGCGGCGCTCCACGAACACGGTCCGCTGCAGCCGGGCGAGGAAGCCGAAGAGCGGCCAGCCGCGCACCTCGGCCTTGGCGACGAAGCATCCCGGCACCACGGCGCCGAGGGCGCTGATGTCGAGATAGGAGGTGTGGTTGCAGACGAAGAGGGTGGGCACGGTCCGCGACATCGTGCCGTAGCGCTCGATCCTGAAGCCGAAGATGCGGCACACGCCGCGGTGCCAGACCATCGGCAGATGACTGGAGAGCGGCGCCCGGAGAAGCAGCAGCACGCACTGAAAGGGGGCCAGGCAGAGCGTCCAGCCGAGGAAGCGGAGCAGCACCGCAAGCGCGATCATGTCAGCCTGTCCAAGTAGCGCCGGGTCACAAGATCGGTCTTGACGACGATGCTGACATCGACGCTGCCCCATTGCCTGTCGATGACGGCGCCGTCGCCGACGAAGCCGTTGAGCCTGAGATAGCCCTTGATCAGCGGCGGCACCGCCTTGAGCGCGGCCCGCCTGTTCACCGCCTCCTTGGGCATCAGGTTCATGCTCACATAGTGCTCGTCCCTGGCGCGCGGGCACAGCGCCGGCGGCGCGCGGTGGTGGTGATGGAGGTAGGAGAGGGGCTCCGCATGGTCCGCCGGGTCGGTGCCCGGAAAGCTGGCGCAGCCGAACATCACCGCGATGTCGTAGTGCAGCACATAGGCCGCGTTGCCCCGCCAGAGAAGGGTCATGGTGGTGCCGTTGCGGTAGGCGGCGTCGACGCAGGAGCGGCCCAGCTCCAGAATCTCGCCGGGATGGGCCACGATCGCGCCGATGTCGTACTCCCAGTCGGAGTAGAAGCCGCCATGGGCGTCCGCCACCGAGCGCCGGAGCAGACGATAGGTGCCGACCACCTTGTCGCCGGCGCTGCGGTCGTGGTCGACCACCAGCAGATGATCGGCGAAGGAATCGAAGCGGTCGAAGTCGCGCTCCCGCGCCGCCGTCTCGCGGCTCGCGGCGGCCGCCATCTCCTCGTAGAACACGCGATAGCGCAGCGCCTGGGCGGCATCGACGTCCGCCGGCGAGCGGGCCAGGCGGACCTCGAGGCTCCCGGCGACGATCCCGGCCATGAAATCATCGTCGGACATGGGCGTCTTCGTCCGTCCGGGCTGGACCTCTAGTCCTCGGGCGCTTCGAGCGGGACCGCGTAGAGCTCCAGCCGGTGATCCACGAGCTTGTAGCCGAGCGCCTTGGCGACGGCGGCCTGAAGCGCCTCGATCTCCTCGTTCTGGAACTCCACCACCTTGCCCGAGGTGAGGTCGATGAGATGGTCGTGATGCTCGTCGGGATGCTCCTCGTAGCGCGCCCGCCCGTCGCGGAAATCGTGGCGTTCGAGCAGGCCGCACTCCTCGAACAGCCGCACCGTGCGGTAGACCGTCGCCAGGCTGATGCGCGAATCGATCGCCGTCGCGCGCCGATGGAGCCCCTCGACGTCGGGATGGTCCGTCGCATCCGAGAGCACGCGCGCGATCACGCGCCGCTGCTCGGTCATCTTCAAGCCGATCTCGGCGCATCGCTGCTCCAGGGTCGATACCGGCAAAGGGCCCCGCTCCTCATCGGCTGCCGCTCGCGCCGCATTATAGGCCAGCGCAGGGTGCATGGCGACCGGGCGCGACACCGGGCGCGGCCGGGCGCAGTGTACCACCGGACGCGGTGTACCACCGGACGCGGTGGCAATATCGCCCGGATTGCCCTAGGCTCCCCGCACGCAAGCGCCACGCGCCGGGCCGCCGGCAAGTGCCCATGACCAATCAGAAGCCCCGCGACGACCAATCGACCGAGCGGATCATGCAGTCGATCGGCCGGATCGTCGCAGAGGGCGAGGACCGCGCGCCCCTCCGCGGGGACGGCGCGCCGCCCGCCGCCGCGGCGCCCGCCACCGCGCCGGCCTGGGGCGACGACGTGCTGGACCTGGTCGACGCGGTGGACGAGCGGGGCGATCCGCTCCCGCCGGAGCGGGCGTTCGAGGGCGCAGCGGCGGTTTCGTCTCCGGCGCCCGCCGATGCGCCGGCGGCGCGGGGCGCGGCCGGCGGGCGAACGCCTGAGGCGCAGGTGCTGGAGGCGCTCCGGCCGATGCTCCAGACCTGGCTGGACACCCATATGCCGCCCATCGTCGAGCGCCTCGTCAGGCGCGAGATCGAACGGGCGCAGCGCCGCTCCGGGCCCGAGTGACGCGTTTCCCGACCAAAAAAATCCTTCCCGCACACCGCCGCACCGGCACCCATCCCGCGAACAGGACTGCGAAACGACGATGCTGGACAAGACCTATCGGCCTGCCGAGTTCGAGGGCCGTCTCTACGATCTCTGGGAGCGCAGCGGCGCTTTCGCCGGACGCTCCGGCGGGGCTGAGCCCTGGTGCGTGATGATGCCGCCGCCCAACGTCACCGGCAGCCTCCACATGGGCCATGCGCTCAACAACACGCTGCAGGACGTGCTGACCCGCTACCGCCGCAAGAGCGGCCGCAACGCGCTCTGGCAGCCGGGCATGGACCATGCCGGGATCGCGACGCAGATGGTGGTCGAGCGCCAGCTTGCCGCCGACGGGAGCGACCGCCGCGCCCTGGGGCGCGACGCGTTCATCGAGCGCGTCTGGTCGTGGAAGGCCGAATCGGGCGGCGCGATCGGGCGCCAGCTCCGCCGCCTCGGCGCCTCGCCCGACTGGTCGCGGGAGCGCTTCACCATGGACGAGGGCCTGAGCCGGGCGGTGATCGAGGTCTTCGTCACCCTCTACCGCCAGGGCCTGATCTATCGCGACAAGCGCCTGGTCAACTGGGACCCGGTGCTGGGCACCGCGATCTCCGACCTGGAGGTGGAGCAGCGCGAGGTGAAGGACGGTAAGCTCTGGCATATCCGCTATCCGCTGGAGGGGCGGCCGGGCGAGCACATCACCGTCGCCACCACCCGGCCCGAGACCATGCTGGGCGATACCGCCGTCGCCGTGCACCCCGAGGACGCGCGTTATCGCGGCCTCGTCGGCGGCCACGCCGTGCTGCCGCTGGTCGGCCGCCGCCTGCCCATCGTCGCCGATGCGTATGCCGACCCGGAACAGGGCTCGGGCGCGGTGAAGATCACGCCGGCCCACGACTTCAACGATTTCGAGGTCGGCCGCCGGCACGGGCTCGACATCGTCAACCTGTTCGACGCCGAGGCCCGGCTGAACGAGGGCGCGCCCGCGGCCTACCGCGGCCTCGACCGCTTCGAAGCGCGCGCACGCGTGCTGGCCGACCTGGAGGCGGAGAACCTGATCGAGAGGGTCGAGCCGCACCTCCACACCGTGCCCCACGGCGACCGCTCCGGCGCGGTGATCGAGCCGTGGCTGACCGACCAGTGGTATGTCGACGCCGAGACCCTCGCCGGGCCGGCGATCGAGGCGGTGGAAGCGGGCCGCATCCGCTTCGTGCCCGAGCGCTGGACGAGCACCTATTTCGAGTGGATGCGCAACATCCAGCCCTGGTGCATCTCGCGCCAGCTCTGGTGGGGCCACCGCATCCCGGCCTGGTACGGGCCCGACGGCGCGGTCTTCGTCGCGGCAGCCGAGGCCGAGGCCGGGGAACAGGCGGCGCGCCACTACGGCAGGCCCGAGGCGCTGACCCGCGACGAGGACGTGCTGGACACCTGGTTCAGCTCGGGCCTCTGGCCCTTCTCGACCCTCGGCTGGCCCGAGCGCAGCGACGCGCTCAAGACCTACTACCCCAACAGCGACCTGATCACCGGCTTCGACATCATCTTCTTCTGGGTCGCCCGGATGGCGATGCTCGGACTTCACTTCATGGGCGATGTCCCCTTCCGCACGGTCTACATCCATGCGCTCGTGCGCGACGAGAAGGGGCAGAAGATGTCCAAGAGCAAGGGCAACGTGATCGACCCGCTGGCGCTGATCGAGACCTACGGCGCCGATGCGCTGCGCTTCACCCTCGCCGCGATGGAGGCGCAGGGGCGCGACATCAAGCTCGCCGAGAGCCGCGTCGCCGGCTACCGCAACTTCGCCACCAAGCTCTGGAACGCGGCGCGCTTCTGCGAGGCCAACGGGTGCAGGCCCGTCACCGGCTTCGACCCCGCGCAAGTCGAGGGCCGGGTCAACCGCTGGATCGTGGGCGAGGCTGCGCGTGCGGCCGGCGCCGTGACCGCAGCCCTCGACGCCTACCGCTTCGACGCGGCGGCGGGCGCGGTCTACCACTTCACCTGGGATGTCTTCTGCGACTGGTACCTGGAGTTCTCCAAGCCGGTGCTGGCCGGTCCCGACGGCGCGGCCAGGGCGGAGACCCGCGCCACCGCCGCCTGGGTGCTGGACACCATCCTGGGCCTGCTCCACCCCTTCATGCCCTTCGTCACCGAGGAGCTCTGGGGCCGCCTCGACGAGGGCCGGGCCGGCACGCTCATCACGGCGCCCTGGCCACAGCCGGCGGACGGCATCGGCGACGCGGAGGCCGCGCGCGAGATGGACTGGGTGGTGCGGCTCGTCACCGCCGTGCGCGCCGTGCGGGCGGAGATGAACGTGCCCGCCGCAGCCCGCATCGCGCTGGGCTTGCGCGGGGCCGCGCCGGAGACGGCGGAGCGCCTGGAGCGCCACCGGGAGCCGATCGAGCGCCTCGCCCGGCTCGACAGGGCCGAGGCGATGGAGGGCGACATCGCGCCCGGCTCGGTGCAGATGATGCTGGACGAGGCCACGATCGTGCTCCCGCTCGCCGGCGTGATCGCCTTCGACAAGGAGCGCGCGAGGCTCGATCGGGAACTCGGCAAGGCGGGCAAGGAGCGCGCCAGGCTCGAACGCAAGCTCGAGAACGAAAATTTCCTGGCGCGGGCGCCCGCCCACATCGTGGACGAGCAGCGCGGCCGGCTGGACGAGGCGCGCACGGCGCAAGCCCGGCTCAAGGCAGCGCTGGAGCGCATCGCGGCGTCGTCCTGAACCGCCGCCCGCACGCGCGGCTTGACCCCGGCCCACCGGGCCGATAAGCCGTGCGCCGGCGGGGCGGTGCGTAAGGGAAGGGCGCCATGAGCACGAGATTCGACAAGTCGAAGCTGCCGAGCAGGCACATCACCGAGGGGGCGAAGAGCGCCGCGCATCGGTCGTTCTTCTACGCCATGGGCGTCTCCCGCCAGGCGATGAGCAGGCCGATCGTGGGCGTGGCGACTACCTGGAACGAGACCGCGCCCTGCAACATCACGCTCCGCCGCCAGGCGCAGGCGGCCAAGACGGGGGTGGAGGAGGCGGGCGGCACGCCGCGCGAGTTCACCACGATCACCGTGACCGACGGGATCGCCATGGGCCACCAGGGCATGAAGTCGTCGCTGGTCTCGCGCGACGTGATCGCCGATTCGGTCGAGCTCACCATGCGCGGCCACTCCTACGACGCGCTGGTGGGCATCGCCGGCTGCGACAAGTCGCTGCCGGGCATGATGATGGCGCTGGTGCGGCTCAACGTGCCGGGCGTCTTCCTCTACGGCGGCTCCATCCTGCCGGGGCGTTTTCGCGGCCGGGACGTGACGGTGATGGATGTCTACGAGTATTACGGCAAGCTCAACGAGGGCGAGATCACCGAGGCGGACCTCGCCGAGATCGAGGCGGTGGCGTGCCCCTCCGGCGGCTCCTGCGGCGGCCAGTTCACCGCCAACACCATGGCCTGCGTCTCGGAGGCGATCGGCCTCGCGCTGCCGCATTCGGCCGGCGCTCCCGCCGTCTACGAATCCCGCGACGAGTTCGCCGTGGCCTCCGGTAACCAGGTCATGGCGCTGATCGAGAGCAACCTCCGCCCGCGCGACATCGTGACCCGCAAGGCGCTGGAGAACGCGGCGACGGTGGTGGCCGCCACCGGCGGCTCGACCAATGCGGGGCTGCACCTGCCGGCGATCGCCAACGAGGCGGGCATCGACTTCGACCTCGCGGCGGTGGCGGAGGTGTTCAGGCGCACGCCCTATATCGCCGATCTCAAGCCCGGCGGGCGCTACGTCGCGAAGGACCTGTTCGAGGCGGGCGGCGTGCCGATCGTGCTCAAGGCGCTGCTGGAGGGCGGCTATCTGCACGGCGACTGCCTGACCGTGACCGGCCGCACGCTGGCCGAGAACCTTGCGGACGTGTCGCTTCCCAGCGGGCAGGACGTGGTGGTGCCCACGTCGGCGCCGCTCTCGCCCACCGGCGGCGTGGTGGGCCTGCACGGCAACCTCGCGCCGGAAGGGGCGATCGTGAAGGTGGCGGGCCTCACGCGGCTCCGCCATGTCGGGCCCGCGCGCTGCTTCGACACCGAGGAGGAGGCGATGAAGGCCGTCGTCAGCCGCGACTACCGCTCCGGCGACGTGATCATCATCCGCTACGAGGGGCCGAAGGGCGGCCCGGGGATGCGCGAGATGCTCGCCGTCACCTCGCAGATCTACGGCCAGGGCAAGGGCGAGGAGGTGGCGCTCGTCACCGACGGCCGCTTCTCGGGCGCCACGCGGGGCTTCTGCATCGGCCATGTCGGGCCGGAGGCCGCGGTCGGCGGCCCCATCGCGCTCCTGCGCGACGGCGACGCGGTGACCATCGACGCGACCTCGGGCGAGCTCAGCGTCGCGCTCCCGGACGCGGAGCTTGCGGCGCGCCGCAAGGACTGGGCGCCGCGCACGACCGACTATCAGGCGGGCGTGCTCTGGAAGTACGCCGCCACCGTCGGCCCCGCCTACCGGGGCGCGGTGACCCATCCCGGCGGGGCGGCGGAAACCCACTGCTACGCGGACATTTGAGCGCCCGCCCGCGCGCGTCAGCCATGACGAAGGACAGCGACGGGAAGGGGCGGCGCTACCGGGACGAGACGCTGCTCTCGGTGCTCGGCCGCGACCCGGCGGCGAACCACGGCATGGTCAACCCGCCCGTCTACCACGCGTCCACGATCCTCCATGAGTCGGCAGCGGCGCTGAAGGAGGCGACGTTCGGCCCGCGCGAATACGGCAAGACCTATTACGGGCGCTTCGGCACGCCGACGACCTTCCCGCTCCAGGATTCCATCGCCGCCCTTGAGCGCGGCGCGCGGACCTACCTGTTCGGCTCCGGCAAGGCGGCGATCGTGGCGGCTTTGCTGGCCTTCGTGAAGAGCGGCGACCATGTGCTGATGACCGACAGCGCCTACGGCCCGACGCGGAGCCTCGCGGGGGGCTTGCTCAAGCGCATGGGCGTCGAGACCACCTTCTACGACCCCTGCATCGGCGCCGGCATCGCGGACCTGATGCGCGCGCGCACCAGCGTGGTGGTCGGCGAATCGCCGGGCTCGCTCACCTTCGAGGTGCAGGACCTGCCGGCGCTTGCCGCCGCCGCCCACGCGGGCGGCGCGGTGCTGGCGGTGGACAACACCTGGGCCTCGCCGCTCTTCTGCCAGCCGCTCGCGCTGGGGGCGGATGTCTCGATCCAGGCCGGGACGAAATATATCGTGGGCCATTCGGACGCCATGCTCGGTGCGGTCACCGCCACCGAGGCCCATGTCGAGGCGCTGCGCCACATCTTCGAGGAGCTGGGTGCCGCCCCCGGCCCCGACGACTGCTATCTGGGCTTGCGCGGCCTGCGCACGCTCTCGGTCCGCCTGCGCCGGCACGAGGAGACGGGCATCCGTCTCGCCCGCTGGTTCCAGGCCCGCCCCGAGGTCAGCCGGGTGCTCCATCCCGCGCTGGAGGACGACCCCGGCCATGCGCTCTGGCAGCGCGATTTCTCGGGCGCGTCGAGCCTCTTTGGCGTGGTGCTGGAGCCGGTGCCCGAGCCTGCGGTCGACGCCTTCCTCGATTCCCTCGCGCTCTTCGGCCTGGGCTACTCCTGGGGCGGCTACGAGAGCCTGGCGCTGCCCACCTATCCCTGGAAGCTCCGGGATGCGACCCGCTGGGACCCGGCCGGTCCCTTGCTCCGCATCTATGCCGGCCTCGAAGACGCGGACGACCTCATCGCCGACCTCGCGCAGGGTTTCGAGCATATGGCGGAGGCGCGCGACGCGGCGCCGACGGCCGAATAGAGTGAGGCACACGCGATCAGGGGTTGCCCATGCACAACTGGTATTTCGACGATCTGAAGCCCGGACTGCGCTTCGAGTCCCTGGGCAAGACCCTGAGCGAGGCGGAGATTCTGGACTTTGCCTTCCGCTACGATCCGCAGCCCTTCCACATGGATGTCGCCTATGCCGAGGCGGGTCCCTACGGCGGGCTCATCGCGAGCGGCATCCAGACCATCGCCGTGGCGCTCCGCATGTTCTTTCAGGCGGGGATTTTCGCCCCCGAGATCAGCTTGGGCTCGCCGGGGGTCGATGAGCTTCGCTGGCTGCAACCGGTGCGGCCCGGCGACACCATCCGCGCCAGCGGCGAAATCCTCGAGGTGCGGGCGTCGCAATCCAGGCCCGAGCGCGGCATCGTGCGCTACCGGATGGACGTGCTCAACCAGCGCGACGAGGTGGTGATGACCATGACCAGCGCCACCTTCCTGCGGCGCGAGCCGGCGGCAGCGGCCGCCGCCGCCGCCTCTTAGCCCGCCTGCGCGGCGATGCAGCGGTGGGCGGGCGGGCGTGCCATCCCGTTCCTCGTCGCGGCGGCGAGCGCGGGGCTGCTGCTCGGCGCCTACCTGTCCCAGCATGTCGGCGGCCTCGCGCCCTGCCCGCTCTGCCTGATCCAGCGCTATCCTCACTTCGTCGTGGTGGCCTTGGGGCTCGCCGCCGCCGTCATCGGCGGCCGGGTTCGGGTGGGGCTGCTCGGGCTCTCAGGGCTCGCGCTCCTGGTGAGCGCCGGCTACGGGGTCTACCATGCGGGCGTCGAGCAGGGCTGGTTCGCGAGCGGCTGCGCCGCGCCCATCTCGGGCGGCAGCGTGGACGACATCAGAGCCCAGGTGATGGCGGCGCCGCTCACCCGCTGCGACGAAGTGCCCTGGTCGCTGGCCGGCGTCTCGCTCGCGGGGTGGAACGCCATCGCCTCCGTCACGACGGCGGCGCTCTCATTCTATGGCGCCGGAAGGCTGTGGAGGGCGGGGACATGAACGACGCGAACGCCGAGCGGCCGCGGCCCAAGGTCACGGGGGAGGACAACCTGCCCGGCGATCCCACGCCCGCCGAGATGATCGCCCGCATGATCCGCGTCGATCATGCCGGCGAGTACGGTGCGCGGCGCATCTACGACGGCCAGCTTGCGGTGCTGGGCCGCAGCCCGAGCGCGCCGGCAATCCGCGAGATGGCGGAGGCCGAGCAGGCGCATCTTGACGCCTTCGACACGCTGCTGGTCGAACGCCGGGTGCGGCCGACGGCGCTCGCTCCGGTCTGGCACGTCGCCGGCTATGCGCTGGGTGCGGCGAGCGCGCTGCTCGGCGAGCGGGCGGCGATGGCGTGCACCGTCGCCGTCGAGGAGGTGATCGAGGCGCATTACGAGGGGCAGGCCCGGAAGCTCGGCGACGACGAGGCCGGGCTGCGTCAGACTCTCCAGGAGTTCGGCGCCGACGAGGCCCGCCACCGCGAAACCGGCCTCGCCCACGGGGCCGAGCGGGCCCCCGGCTACGAGCCGCTCGCCGGCGCGGTCAAGCGCGGCACCCGGCTCGCCATCTGGCTCTCGGAGCGGATATAGGGCGGGTTACAGCACTTTCCGACCTGACTGGATTGCAACGGTTTCACGAGGGGCGATACGCGGCCCACCGTGTTGCGCTGGAGCGAGCGCCCCCACCTCACCCCGGCCCTCTCCTCCCCTCGGGAGAAGAGGGAGAAAAAGTTGGTGCCGCCTGCGTTCCCTCTCCGCCCTTCAAGGATTCCTCTGCGAAAGGGGTTTGCGGATTTTGTGGCATGTGATTCGTTGCTGCGAGACGGGGAGGTCGAGTCGATGAGTGGCAGGGATCAGCTGGGATTTGCGGAAGCGTTCATGTCTGCGGGCCTGGGGACGAACCGGAAGCTGGAGCGTCTGGACGGGTTGATCGACTGGTCTGCGCTCGAGCGTCTGGCCACACCGGTGCGCGAGGGGCGCCGGGGCCGTCCGCCCTATGCGCCGTTGTCGATGCTGAAGGCGCTCTATCTTCAGGCGCTCTACGACCTGTCGGACCCTGGTCTTGAGGAGATGCTGCTGGACCGTCTGTCGTTCCGGCGCTTCTGCGGCTTTGCGCTGGACGGGGGCACGTCGGACGAGACCACGATCTGCCGCTTTCGCGCGGACGCAGGCGCTGTGTTGGAGGCAGCGTTCGAGGAGATCAACCGCCAGCTCGATGCGGCCGGCCTGATCCTGCGCAAGGGCACGCTGATGGACGCGACGCTGGTGGCTGCGGCTTCGCGCCCGCCGCCGTACAAGGCCGGCGCGGGTGCCGGGAGTGCGCGCGAGCCGGGTGCGGACTGGACCCGGAAGAAGGGGCGCGCCTTCTTCGGCTACAAGGCGCATCTCGGTGTCGACCAGGGCTCCGGTCTGATCCGTCGCGTGGTGCTGAGTTCGGCCAAGACCTACGAGAGCGAGGTTGCCGATCGGCTGATCTGCGGCGACGAGGGGGCGGTCTATGGCGACCGCGCCTACGAGCAACAGGCGCGACGGGCGCGGCTCAAGGCCGCAGGCATCAAGGACCGCATCATGCACCGGCGGAACAAGCACATGGCCTCGCTGCCCTCCTGGCAGAAGCGCCGCAACGACCTCATTGCAAGGCGCCGGGCACCGGTCGAGGCCGTCTTCTCGGCGCTGAAGCGCCTCTACGGGCAGCGGCGGGCCAAGAGCCTCACCCTCGAGCGGAACACCGCCCGCCTCTATGCCGTCGCCACCGTCTACAACATGCGCCGCGCCAGCCTGCTCGCAGGCGCCTGAGGCGCAAGCGCAGTGCAAACCCCCGAGGGAAGGCCGCCGTGGAGCCGACCTCACAGCACGAAAGACCCATGCACGCCGGCAAACGACGGCGCCTGCCGCCAATCCGCTCAACGGAACCGGCGCACAGACCACGATCAACACACCGAGCCGCCATCCCCCTCCCTCCAAACCAACTACCCCGATTTCGCAGAGGAATCTTCAAGGGGGGAGAGGGACAGGGAGAGGTGGGTGTGTTTCGGAGCGTTGTGGTCCGGTCAGGTCGGAATACGCTCTACCGTCCCGTGAATTTCGGCGGGCGCTTCTCCATGAATGCGGTGCGGCCCTCGGTGTAGTCGGCGCTGGTGAAGCAGGCCGTCACCAGGTCCTCGCAGAGCGCCGCGTCGACGCCGTCTCCCCCGCTCCGCGCGAGCTCGGCGATCATGCGCTTGCTCGCCCGCATGGAGAGCGGTGCGTTGGCGGCGATGGCGCTGCAGTAGCGCTCGACCTCGCCGGCCAGGTCGTCGTCGGGGACGCTCTTGTTGACGAGGCCGATGCGCTCGGCCTCGCCGGCGTCGAAGCGCCGCGCGGTGATGAGGATCTCCTTGGCGAAGGCGGGGCCGACGAGATCGGTCAGCAGCTTGAGCGAGCCGACGCGGTAGCCGACGCCGAGCCTGGCGGCCGGGATCGCGAATTGCGAACCGGCGCTCGCGATGCGCATGTCGCAGGCGATGGCGAGGCCGAGGCCGCCGCCCATGCAATAGCCCCGGATCATGGCGACGGTCGGCCGGTCCGCCGTGCGCAGCCGTGCGGTGGCGCCTTCGGCGAGTTCGTCGTAGGCCGCGACTGCGTCGGCGCTCGCGCGCAGGCTCGCGAACTCGGAGATGTCCGCGCCCGAGATGAAGGCTCTCTCGCCGGCGCCCTTCAGCACGATCACGCGGACCGCCGCGTCCCCCTCCAGCCGGTCGAGCGCGCCGGGCAGCGCGCGCCACATGGCGACCGAGAGCGCGTTGTGCTTCGCCGGGTTGTTGAAGGTGATCCAGCCGACGGGGCCGGCCGTCTCGACGAGCAGTTGGTCAGTCATGTCGTGTCCACGTTACCGTCCCGTCCGCGAGGCTTGTGCGCACATACGTAGTATTCCCTCCACGTCATGGCCGGACTTGTTCCGGCCATCCACGCCTCGCCGCCGCGTGTGGCCGATATGGATGCCCGGAACAAGTCCGGGCATGACGGCGTGGGGGCGTGACCGGGTTCGACAACCCGCGCACCGACCCGAAACCGCGCAAATTCCGCAACCGGGACACTACACCACACCACGGCCCCGAAAATCCTCGATCGCGGCTGCATCGTAGCCGAGCGCTCGCAGAATCTCGTCGCTGTGGGCGCCGAGCTCGGGCGTCGCCCAATTCACCGTGAACGGCGTGCGGCTGAGCCGCGTCGCCTGGGAGACGATGTGCGTGAGCCCGAGGGTCGGGTGCTCGACCGGCTCGGCCATGCCGAGATGGCGCACCTGCGGGTCGTCGAACATCTCGTCGATGGCATGGATCGGCCCGCAGGGCACGCCCGCCCGGTTGAGCGCGTCCACCCAGGCGGCGCTCGGCTGCGTGCGGGTGCGCTGGTTGATGCGGTCGTTGAGCGCGGCCCGGTTCTCGGAGCGGGCCTGGCCGGTCGCGAACTGCGGATCGGTTGTCAGGTCCGGCATGTCCAGCGCCTCGCACAGGCGTTCGTAGATGGCGCCGCCCGAGGTCGCGATGTTGATGTGGCCGTCGGCGGTCTCGAACACGCCGGTCGGGATGCTGGTCGGGTGGTCGTTGCCGGCTTGTCCCGGCGCCGTGCCCTCGAAGAGGTAGCGCGCGGCCTGAAAGTCGAGCTGGGCGATCATCGCCTGGAGGAGGGAGGACTGCACCCACTGCCCGCGGCCTGAACGCTCGCGCTCCAGCAGCGCGACGAGGATGCCGATGGCCGCATAGAGGCCCGCGCTCAGGTCCGCGATGGGGATGCCGACGCGCATCGGCCCCCGGCCGGGCTCGCCGGTGATCGACATGAGGCCGCCCATCCCTTGCGCGATCTGGTCGAAGCCCGGCCGCGCCGCATAGGGGCCGTCCTGGCCGAAGCCGGAGACGCTGGCGTAGACCAGGCCGGGGTTGAGGGCGCGCAGCGTCTCGTAGTCGATGCCGAGACGGTGCTTTACGTCGGGCCGGTAGTTCTCGACCACCACGTCGGCGCTCCCGGCGAGGCGCTTGAAGATGGCCACCCCTTCCGGGTCCTTGAGGTTGAGGGTGAGGCTCCGCTTGTTGCGGTGCAGGTTCTGGAAGTCGGGGCCGTGGCGGGCCTTGATCGGGTCGCTCTCCGCCCCCGGCGCCCACGGCGCCTCGATCTTGATGACGTCGGCGCCCCAGTCGGCGAGTTGACGCGCGGCCGTGGGCCCCGCCCGGTAGCGGGTGAGGTCGAGCACGGTGAAGCGCGCGAGCGCGCCGTCCTGGGGAGGTTCTGTCATCGGGGCCGTTCCACCGCCGCCATTGCCGTCATTGTAGAGCGGGCTCACTCCTCGGAGAAATCGCGGACCGCGCTGTCGAAGCGGCCGTAGCCGGCATAGTCCACGATCTCATGGAGCTGCGCCCTGGTCATCATGCGCGGCACCAGGCCGGGCTGGTCGTCGCTCTCGTCGAGCTGCCTGAGCCCGTCCTCCACCGCCTTCATGGCGAGGCGGAAGGCGGTGACCGGGTAGATCACCAGATTGTAGCCGAGGTCGGCGAGCGCGCGGCGCGTTAGCAGGGGCGACTTGCCGAACTCGGTCATGTTGGCCATCAGCGGCACGGGGAGTGCGGCGCGAAAGGCCTCGAACTCGCGCGCGTCCTGCAACGCCTCGGGGAAGATCATGGCGGCGCCGGCATCGACATAGGCCTTGGCCCGGTCGATCGCCTTGCCGAGCCCCTCGGGCGCGCGGGCGTCGGTGCGGGCGATGAGCAGGAAGTCAGGGTCGCGCTGGGCCTCGGCTGCTGCGCGCACGCGGCGCACCATCTCGGCCGTCGGCACCAGGGTCTTGCGCTCGAGATGGCCGCAGCGCTTGGGCGCCTCCTGATCCTCGATGTGGCAGCCGGCGAGGCCCGCCTCCTCGAGCAGGGCGACGGTGCGGGCGGCGTTGAGCGGCGCGCCGAAGCCGGTGTCGACATCCACGATCACGGGCAGCGAACACGCCCGCGCGATCGCCTGGGCCCTGCCGACGACCTCGCTCTGGGTCACGAGGCCGATGTCGGGCAGGCCGAGATCGGCGCTGAGCGCCGCGCCCGAGACATAGGCGCCGTCGAAGCCCTGGCGCTCGATCAGCCGGGCCACGATCGGCGCGAAGGCGCCGGGGAAGCGCAGCAGGGCGCCGCTTTCGAGCGCTTTGCGGAGCGCCCGGCGGCGTTCGGGCGCGGGCGCGGCGGCGATCATGCGCGCGCCTCCTGCGGCCCGCGCTTCCGGCCGACTAGGGTGCGGCGGCAATGCATATGATGGTATATGGTGCGCCGGGCCGCCCCGCGACGGGCAGGGCAGTTATTCCCGCGCGCGGCGCTGCGGGGCAGAGGAGGGAGCCGATGAAGCTGGGCCTGTTCATGATGCCGATCCACAATCACGTGAGGGACTATCACGAGACCCTCATGGAGGATATCGACGCGATCGTCCATGCCGATCGCCTCGGCTTCTCGGAGGCCTGGGTGGGCGAGCACTACAGCTCCAAGTCGGAGCAGATCACCTCGCCGCTGCTCTTCCTCGCCCATGTGCTGCCGCAGACCGAGCAGATCGTCTGCGGCACCGGCGTCATCTGCCTGCCGCAATATCACCCGGCGGTCACGGCCGGGCAGATCGCCATGTTCGATCACCTGGCGAAGGGGCGCTACATCGCCGGCCTCGGCCCCGGCGGGCTGCCGCCGGACTTCGAGGTCTTCGGCGTGATGGACGCGGACCGGAACGCCATGATGGTCGAGGCCATCGACATCATGATCGACATCTGGACCTCCGATCCGCCCTACGAGTACGACGGCGAGCACTGGAATATCTCCCTCAAGGACTGGGTCTACGAGGATATCGGGCTCGGCTACATGGCCAAGCCCTATCAGAAGCCCTATCCACCCATCGCCATCTCGGCCATGAGCCCCTTCTCGGGCTCGATCAAGTTTGCGGGCTCGCGCGGCTACATACCGATCTCGGCGAATTTCATCGGCAACTGGTCGGTGAAGTCCCACTGGCAGGTCTATGCCGAGGCCGCGGCCAAGGCCGGCCACGCGACCGACCCCGAGATCTGGCGCGTCGCACGCAACATCCACGTGGACGAGAGCGACGCGGCGGCCGAGGCCTTCGTCAAGCAGGCCGAGGACAGCACCGACTGGTATTTCAGCTACCTCTTCAGGATCTTCGAGCGCGCCGACATGAAGGGCCCCTTCGTGGTCAACCAGGGCGACGACCCGGCGGCGCTCACCCACGAGGCGCTGCGCGACAGCTACACGATCTACGGCAGCCCGGAGACGGTCGCCGAGAAGATCCTGGCCCTGCGCGAGGAGATCGGCCATTTCGGCACGCTGATGCTGACCGCCCAGGACTGGACCGACAAGGAGCGGATGAAGCGCTCCATGTCGCTCCTGGCCGAGGAGGTCATGCCCAAGGTCAACGCCGCCATCGGAACGCAGCAGGCGGCGGAGTAGAGCTGCCCGGCCTCGCGTGGGGGGAGGCGGGGCGACGGCCGACCACGCCCTCATCACCGGCGGCGCCCGCGGGATCGGCCGGGCGGCCGCCGCCAGGCTCCGCGCCGGCGGCTGCCGGGTCGTGGTGTTCGACCGGGTGGAGCCGGAGGACCCGGTGGACGAATTCGTGGCCGTCGACCTCGCCGATTCGGAAGCCACCGCGCGGGCGCTCGCGCAGGCGCTCGCGGGCCGCACGATCACGCGGCTGGTCAACAATGTGGGCGCAGTGCGCCCGGCGCTGCTGGAAGACGCGACCCTCGACGATTTCGACTATCTGATGGCGCTCAACGTGCGCTCGGCCATCCAGTGCACCAAGGCGCTGGCGCCGGGGATGCGTGCGGCCGGCTTCGGGCGCATCGTCAACGTCTCCAGCCGCTCGGTGCGCGGCAAGGAGCTTCGCACCAACTACGCGGCCACCAAGGCGGCGCTGATCGGGCTCACGCGCACCTGGGCGCTGGAGCTCGGGCCTGCCGGCATCACCGTCAACTGCATCTGCCCCGGCCCCACGGCGACCGAGCTCTACGTCGAGGCCAACCCGCCGGAGTCGCCCCGCACCAGGGGGGCGCTCGCCGCCATCCCGGTCGGCCGCATCGGCACGCCTGCGGACATGGCCCACGCCATCGCCTTCTTCCTCGCGCCCGAGAGCGGCTTCGTCACCGGCCAGGCGCTGATGGTCTGCGGCGGCTCCAGCCTCGGCAACCGCGAGAGCTATGCCCCGGCCTGACGCCGGCCGCACGTGCTCACGCCTGCGGCAGATCGTAATAGTCGCCGGCGAAGTCGGTGTAGATGTGGCGCTCGATGGCGAGCCCGGTCGCGCCGTCGAGGGTGCCTGCCGTGATCGAGACACGGTCCTCGCCGGCCGGCTCCCAGAAGAGGTTGCCGCCGCAGCGCCTGCAGAAGCCGCGCCGGGCGATCTCGGACGAGTGGAACCAGACCAGGGTCTCGTCCGCCTCCAGGGCGAGGTCGGCGCGGGGCACCGAGGTCATGGCCGCATGGTGGCCGGAGGTCTTGCGGCATTGCACGCAATGGCAGGCGACGACCGGGCGCAAGGGGCCGGTCGCCCGGTATCTGACGCCGCCGCAGAGGCAGCCTCCGCTGTGGGTGTCCGTCATGCTCCCCTCCTGGCGCCGGATTTCACCCTGCGGCCCGCCTGCCGCGCTCGTCAGCTCCGGGCCTGGACCATGGTGCAGGTGATGACCTCCTCGCCGAGCGCCTTGCACGCCTCCAGCCGGTGCAGACCCTCCACCAGCACGTAGCGCGCGCCGTCCTCGCGCACCAGGATCGGGGACCTCAGCCCATCCTCGAGAATGCTCTCGGCGAGCGCCGCAACCGTCGCCTCGTCGAGCCCGCGCCGACGCTTGGCCGGCACGTAGATGTCGGCGATCGCGAGCTCCTTGTCCTCCAGTAACGGCGTCGCGTCCTCCCTGCCTGAGAAGCAGGCCGGGATCGACTCTCGCAAAGCCGCACTGACCGCGCAATGTTTGCGCGGTCAGACTTTTCTTGTTTCCCTCAGGCGCCGGGCGCTCGCTCCGCTCGCTTGGCTCCGCGCCTTACGGCGCGGCGCGCAGTCGCGCGCTCCGGGCCGCTTCGCGGCCCGGCCCACGACCACACCCCATGTGCCGCCCGGCGGCCGACTCGGCGTGGGAGATCGGCGGGACCGGACCGCGCAGCGATCCGGCCGGCGCGACTGCGCCGGCGCGCCGCCAGGCGCGTAAGCCAAGCGAGCGGAGCGAGCGCCCGGCGCTTGAGGGAATACAAAAAACCGCGCCCGGCGCCTGAGGGATAAGACTAAGTGACCTGCGCCCGCCGGCGCGGCATGATGGGCCGGCCGGGAGCGGCAGGGAGCCCGGTCGATGCCTGGGAGGCGGCGATGACTGCGACCGTGATTCGGAACGGGCGGATCGTGACGGCGGTGGACGACTACAGGGCCGACATCCTGATGGAGGACGGCCGCGTGCGCATGATCGGCACCGGCCTGCCCGTGGGCGAGGGGGTCGCCGAACACGATGCGGCCGGGCTGCTCGTGCTGCCGGGCGGTGTCGATGTGCACACCCATCTCGACTGGGATTTCGGGCCGGCGCGCACCGCGGACACCTTCTATACCGGCTCGCAGGCCGCGGCCTTCGGCGGCACCACCACGATCGTGGATTTTGCGGCCCAGGTGAAGGGAACCAGCCCGCTCGCCGGTCTCGCCGACTGGCACGAGCGTGCCTCGGTCGCCGCCGTCGATGTCGGCGCGCACATGATCATGACCGACGTGAACGACCGGACCCTCGCCGACATGAAGAGCCTGATCCACGACGAGGGCGTCACCACCTTCAAGCTCTTCACCGCCTATCCCGACGTGCTGATGATCGACGACGGCCAGATCTTCAGGACCATGCGGCTGGTCGGCGCCAATGGCGGGATGGTGCAGGTCCATGCCGAGAACGGCCACGTCATCGACGTGCTGGTGCAGGAGGCGCTCGCCGCCGGCAACACCAGCCCCAAGTGGCACATGCTGACCCGCCCCACCCTGATGGAGGGCGAGGCGACCCATCGCGTCATCCGCATCGCCGAGCTGGCCGAGGCGCCGGTCTACCTCGTGCACCTCTCCGCCAGCGAGGCGCTCGACGCTGTGACCGAGGCGCGCGACCGCGCGCTCCCGGTCCATGCCGAGACCTGCCCGCATTACCTGTTCCTCACCGACGAGGAATACGACCGGCCGGGCTTCGAGGCCGCGAAGTTCGTGATGACGCCGCCCTTGCGCGGCGCGGCGCATCGGCACGCGCTCTGGCGCGGCCTCAAGACCGACGACCTCCAGGTCATCGCCACCGACCACTGCCCCTTCTGCTTCAGCGAGAACGTGCTGGGCCTGCGCCTCTCCAAGGAGCTCGGCCGCGACGATTTCAGCAAGATCCCCAACGGCGCCCCCGGTCTCGAGACCCGGATGCCGCTGGTCTATGACGGCGGCGTACGCAAGAACGCCATGTCGCTCAACCGCTATGTCGAGCTCACGGCTACGGCGCCCGCAAAACTCTTCGGCCTGTTCCCGCGCAAGGGCACCATCGCGGTCGGCTCCGACGCCGACATCGTGCTCTTCGACCCGGACGAGACCTGGACCATCCGCGCCGCCGAGCACCACAGCCGGGTCGAATACTCGATGTTCGAGGGCCGCGAGGTCACCGGCCGGGTGGCCAAGGTGTTCCTGCGCGGCGAGCTCATCGTCGACGGCAGGAAGTGGCTCGGCCGCGAGGGCGGCGGCCAGTTCCTCAAGCGCGGCCAGGCGGGGCAGGCGAAGTAGGGGCAGGCGCTAACCCGCGTCACGCCGATCCTGCGGCGCGGATCGCCTGCCGGCGCACGCAATCGTCGGCTACCGGCCGGCCGGCGTGAGCGAACACGGAGAGTACGTTGGTCGTCCGAACAATGACCCGCGACGACCTGGACTCTACCTGCCGGATCCTGGTCGATCAGGAGCTCTGCTCCGCCGAAGGGCTTACGCAGCGGCTCTCGGCGCTACTGGACATGGATAATGCCGACTACCTCGCCGCCGAAGAGGACGGCGCGATCGTCGGCGTCGCGCTGTCGATCTTCGATGGATTCACCAGATTCGTCAGCCACATGGCCGTCGCCCCGGGCGCGGAGCGATGGCATATCGGGCGTCAGATGATCGACGACACAGAAACTTGCAATCGGCCCGCCGGTACTGGATAGCCAGCAGAGCTCGACACAGGGGCGGCAACAACGTGTGGCTGAAGAAAATCGCAATATGGGTTCTCGTGCCGGTGTTCGTGGCCGTGCTCGGCGCCTGGTTTATTGGCGCGCTAAACGAATTCGTGCCATCCCCGGCAAGAACCTGGCTTGCGGTCACGAACTCCCTGAGCGCAAAACAGACAGGCTCCGACGAACGGTTCCGCCTCGTGTTGTGCTGGCTTCAGAATGACAAGGACGGAAATGACACGAGGATCGTCGCTCAAGCATTCAGCGGCATTCGGGGCATCAGCCTTGCCAGATCGGCTCGAATGGTGACGGCCTCCGGCGCCGCCGACGCCTGGCGCCCCACCATGCTGAGAAGCGCCCGCGAGGTGCTCGCGGAGTGGAATGCCGACCTCGCGTTAGTCGGGGTCGTCAAGCAACCTGGAGAGGTTCTCAGCCTATGGTTCGTTCCACGCGTGGGCGGCGATACGCTGGAACGGGGGGACGAGCCGTACCTTCTGGAAGACGCCACACTGGGGAAAGACTTTCATGACGACCTCCAGACTCAGCTTGCAGCGTTGGCCCTGACGGCCGTCGCTCCTCTCGCCGACACTTCAGCACAGCGCCGGGTGTTGCGAAACGATCTTCGGATAGCCACAGACAAGCTTGCTAGGCTCACTCGAAACCCTGCGGATCGCAGAGCTGAATACCAGGCCATAATGGAGGTGGTACTCGCCGACGCCCTCGTAGCGCTCGGCCGGCGAGAAACAGACACAGAGTTCTTAGAAAGAGCCATCACAAACTACCGTGCGGCCCTCAAGGTCTTCACCCGCGAACGTCACCCGGAACAGTGGGGCCAAGTGATGAACGACCTGGGCATCGCCCTTGTAGCGATGGGGGCGCGCCAGATAGGAACGGGACGTTTGAGCGAAGCGGCGTCAGTCTATCGCGACTCGCTCAAGGAACGCACTCGGGAGCGCGCTCCGCTCGACTGGGCCAGGACCAAGAATAACCTCGGTGTCGCCCTAGCTAAAATGGGTGAACGCGAGAGGAATGCGGCTCGACTTGAGCAGGCAATCCTTTCCTACCGAGAAGCGCTCGAAGAACGCTCCCGCGAACACTACCCTCTCGATTGGGCAGTGACGCAGAACAATTTGGCCAATGCTCAGGTGAGATTGTACAGGCTACAAGGCGGCAACGAGCACCTGGACGAAGGAATTGCAGCCTACCGGGCGGCATTGAAAGAGCGGACGCGGAATCGCGTTCCGCTGCAGTGGGCGAAAACACAGGCGAACCTCGCGGGCGCTCTTGTGGCGAAAGGGAAACGCGACAACCACAGCGCGGACCTTTATGAGGCAATCGAAATATTCCGCAGCGTGCTCCAGGAACACACGCGAGACCGCCTCCCGCTAGACTGGGCGAAAGATCAGATTGGCCTCGGAGCGGCCCTGAGAGCGCTGGCGAATCTCGAAAACGACCCGAAGTTCCTAAGAGACGCGGTTGGGGCCTACTTGGAAGCGGTCCGGGTGCTGAGCCCGACCCGGACACCGCGCATCTGGGCGATAGCACATAACAATCTTGGAAACGCCTGGCGGGACTTGGGAACGTACGAAAACAGCACTGAGCACCTTGAGAAGGCCATTGAGGCCTACCAATCCGCACTGGATGTCCTGAACGCTGGTACCGGATCGGCGAGGTTCCGCCAGGAGGTGCAGCAGCTTCTCGAACACACTGTGCGGCAGCTCAACAAGCGCCGCACCCGGCAGTGATCGAAAGCGATGACGCACTCCAGTTTCGCGAACTGTTTCTTGCGCTTTCTGACTGAGCGACGCCAATGTCCGCCCGTGTCCGATGGAGCAGCTTGGGGTTCGTGTTCGTCGCGAGGATGAAGTTCGCCGCGCCCGCATCCGACCAGGACGGAATTCTGGACACGAGCTGGTGCAGCGCACGCGGGCGCGCAACGGCAGGAACATTGTCGTGGCCTCCTGTTTTTCTGCCGCCGGGTTCTACTACGGCATGAAGTTCCGCATGCCCGAGGCCGTCTTCCTGGTCCGCGACGTGTAGGGGACCATCGGAAGACGCGCGGAATCCATCTGCCGGCCTTGCGGAAATCCGCTCGCGGCCGCCTGCTAGGGCACCAGCACCATCTTGCCGAAGACCTGGCGTTCGGCGGTGCGTCGGGCGGCCGTCTGAATCTCCGCAAGCGGGTAGACGGTGTCGATCACCGGGGCGAGGCGGCCTTCCGCCATCAGCGCGAAGACCCGCGCCAATTCGCGGCGGCCGCAGAAGTGGCTGCCGTGGATCGTCATGTGCTTGCGGAAGAGCTCGATCACGTTGAGCGGCACCTCCTCGCCGGCATGGGCGCCGCAGGTGACGAGGCGGCCGTTGAAGCAGACCGCATCGATGCTCTGGCGCAGCACCTCACCGCCCACGCTCTCGATCGCGAGATCGACGCCGCGCCCGCCGGTCATGCGCAGGGCTTCGTCGCGGATGCTCTGGCGCGTGTAGTCGATCGTCTGCGCGGCGCCGAGTTGCCTGGCCTTCTCCAGCTTGGCGGCGGAGCCGGCGCTCGCGATCACCCGTGCGCCGTGCAGCAGGGCGACCTGGATCGCCGATGAGCCGACGACGCTGCCGGCCGCGTTGACCAGCACCGTCTGCCCCGCCTGCACCCGGCCCAGCGCCACCGTCATGTGCCAGGCGGTGCCGAGCCCGATCATGCCGGCGGCGGCGGTCTCGAAGGGCAGCGCGTCGGGCAGCGGGATCAGCGACAGCGCGTGGGAGACGCAATACTCCGCATGCGTGCCCCACTGGCCCGCGCCGATGCGCCCGTGGGTGAAATCCACGCCGTCGAGGCCGCTCAGCCAGGGCTCCGACAGCGGGTCGCCTTGGGCGAAGTCGATGGCGACGCGGGTGCCCGGCGCCGGGCCGTCCACGCCGGGACCCAGGGCGGCCACCTCGCCCACCCCCTCGCAGCCCGGCACGTGGGGGAGCGTCACCGGGATGCCGGATGTTCCCTCCCGCACGTCGTGGTCGAGATGGTTGACGCCGCTCGCCCGGATGCGCACCAGCACCTGGCCCGGTCCCGGCGCCGGAGTCTCGACCTCCTCGTAGAGCAGGTTGTCCACGCCCCCGTGGGCGCGGATGACGACGGCCTTCACGGCGGGCGTCTATTCGGCCGCTTGCGCCGCGGCGGCGCCGGAGAGCGCGGCAATGGCTTCCGCGCTGGTGACGATGTCGGCGTATTTCTGGCCCATGTCGAAGAGGTTCGCCTCGTGCGGCCCGAGCGCCCGGTCGCCGACGCAGTCGCTGACGACCACCGGGCGGAAGCCGTGGCACATGGCGTCGAGCACGCTCGCGCGCACGCAGCCCGAGGTGGTGCAGCCCGCGACCATCACCGTGTCCACCCGGAGTCTCGCGAAGGCCGGCGCGAGGTCGGTGCCGAAGAAGGCCGACGGCACCCGCTTGCGCACCACAATCTCGCCCGGCCGGGGCTCGAGCGCGTCGACGATCCGGCTCTCCGGTGCGTCCTCGGTGAGCCCCGTGAGCGCGGGCACCTTGAGGCACATGATGTTCGTGTCCGCGCCGTCGTCGGCGAAGACGACGCGGGTGTGGGCGACCGGCAGGGCGCGCTCGCGGCAGAAGGCGAGCAGCCCCACGGTCGCGTCGATCGCCTCGCCGATATTGCCGCCGCCGAACTTCGCCGGGTCGGTGAAGCCGTTGACGAAATCGACGATGAGCAGCGCCGCCTTCTCGCCGAAGCCGAGCCGGTTGCCGAAATTCTGAGTCCTGTAGATGTCGATGTCCGATGACATGGCCCACCTCGCCCCGTTGACGCCTGGAGAACAGACGGAACGAGGCGCCCTGTCAAGCCGCGCGCCCGGCGGCCCGGGCCGGCAGGCGGGCGGTGAGCGCGGCGGCGACGCCGAGCGCGGCCGCGGCCAGCAGCGACGGCACCAGGTAGCTGCCGAGCCAATCGTGCAGCACGCCGGCAAGGGTCGGCCCCACCATCTGGCCCAGCCCCCAGGCCGCGGTCGTCAGGGCGAGATTGCGGCGCGGGTCGCCGGCCGTGAGGTGTCGCACCCGGATGAGGCCGATCGCGGTCAACCCCACGAAGGTCCCGCCCAGCAGCCCGGCCGCGAGCAGGATCAGCCAGACACCGCCGCCCAGCACGCTGAGCGCCACGCCCCCCGCCTCGACCAGACAGGCGACCGCGAAGACGCGCTCATAGCCCCAGCGCCGCCCGGCCCAGCCCCAGAGCGCCACCGAGGGCGCCGCGGTCAGGCCGACGCAGAGCCATACCATGTGCTCCGCCGCCTGCAGCAGCGGATCGGCACGCACCATGTCGGCGACGAAGGTGGCGGTGATGACATAGCCGAAGCCGACCAGGCCGTAGGCGAGGATCAAGCGGCGAACGCCCGTCGTTCCCTCGGCAGGCCGTGCGCCCGCCGCTGCCGCTGCCGGCGCCTGCGGCCCGCGCATCAGCGCCCAGACCAGGAGCGAGAGCGCAAGGCAGAGGGCGCCGCACAGGAGCCACGGGCCCTGCCAGTCGTCGCCGCCGGATGCCGCCGCCGGAACGGCCAGGGACGAGAGCGCGATGCCGCTGCCCACTCCCGCATAGATGACCGCCGCCCATCCGTCCCGGCCGGCCGCGGCGAGCCGGTCCATCAGCAGGGAGGACGCAAGCACCATCACCAGCGCGCCGGCGGCGCCGCTCACGAAGCGCAGGAGAAGGAACGCCCCCAGGCTCGTCGTGAGCGCCATGGCGCCGGTGCTGAGTCCGGCCACGGCCAGCGCACCCAGCAGCCACAAGCGCGCATCGCCGGGCACGGCACGCCATGCCGCGGCGAGCGCGCCCAGGAGATAGCCCAGGAAGCTGGCCGATGCGATCAAGCCCGCTTCCGACTTGTCGAGGCCGAGGCCCGCGCTCATGTAGGGCAGGATCGGCGTATAGGCGAAGCGTGCGATGCCGATGCCGACCGCCAGCGAGAGCAGGCCCGCCAGTGCCGGAAGCGCCGGATTGCGCGGACCCTGCCGCTCCATCACCCCGCCTGGACACGAGGGCGGCGATCGCGCCCCTGCGGCGACACCCGATACGGCCCGGTCAGGCGATCGGGCCGCCGCCGCCGCCGCCGCCGTCGCTCTCCACCGTGACCGCGGCGAGCTTGCCGTTCTCCAGGCGGAAGGCGGCGCTGCCGCCGGCCTCGCGCACCGTGCCCCCGGCGTCCTCCAGCCGCAGCGTGAAGCGGTAGCTGAGCCGCTGCCCGGCCTCGTCGACCTCGTGCACGAACACCTCGTGCCGGATCAGCGGCCAGGCCGCCTGCATCCCTTCGAGATAGCGCCTGATCTCGTCGTCCCGGCCGCGGTGGTCGCGGCCGTCGACGATGAGCACCGCATCGTGGGCGAAGCAGTCGAGCACCGTGCCGAGGCGCCGGAAGTCGATATTGCTGAAATAGCTGTGCTCGACCAGATTGACCATCTGGGCGCGCCTGAGCGTCACCACCCGCGCCTCCTCTACCCGCCAAGCCCATCGTAGCCGCCCCCGCCCGCCGCCCGAAAGGCCGGCATCGCCGGAGACTGCTCACTGGTCAAATGGGCGCCGAGGTCATAATCTGGCCGGGGAAGGACGCGAGCGCCATGCATGCATTCACCTATCGTCGCGCGACATCGGTGGAGGACGCGGTCAGTGCCTTTCGCGGCGCCGCCGACGGCGCCTATCTCTCGGGCGGCCACACGCTGCTGCCGGCGATGAAGCAGCGGCTTGCCGCCCCCTCCGACCTGATCGACCTGGCGGGGCTCGACGCGCTGGCGGGCATCTCGGTCGATGGCGATACGGTCGAGGTCGGCGCGCTCACGCCGCACGCGGCCGTCGCGGCGTCCGCCGAGGTGGGCGCGGCAATCCCCGCGCTGGCCGCGCTCGCCGGCACGATCGGCGACCCGCAGGTGCGCAACAAGGGCACCATCGGCGGCTCGGTCGCCAACAACGACCCGGCGGCGGACTATCCGGCCGCGCTGGTGGGGCTCGGCGCCACGGTGGTCACCGACCGGCGACGGATCGCGGCGGACGACTTCTTCACCGGCCTGTTCGAGACCGCGCTGGAGAGCGGCGAGATCGTCACCGCCGTGCGCTTCCCGCGGCCCCGGCGCGCGGGCTATGCGAAGTTCCCGAACCCGGCGTCGCGCTATGCCATCGTCGGCGTGATGGCGGCGGAGACCACGTCGGGCGTGCGCATCGCGGTGACCGGCGCCGGCCCCTGCGTGTTCCGTGCCTCTGCCATGGAGGCCGCGCTCGGCGGCGCGCTCGACGCGGACGCGGCGCTGCCGGCGCTCTCCCCGGAGGGATTGAACGCCGACATCCACGCGAGTGCCGAGTACCGCGCCCATCTGGTGGGGGTGATGGCCGCGCGCGCGATGGCCGCCGCCGGCTAGCGGAATTCCCGCCAGGGGCGCGGCCGGAAACCAAGAATTACAAATCGAACCCAATTTCACGTAACTTATTGTTTAACAACATAAATTGACGAATATCGCCGATCCCGGCTCCTGTGCGGGAGTCTGCGTCACGACAAGTTGACGCATCGCGATTGGCGTCGGGCCGCGGGCGCGCCGACATTCTCCCTGACACTGGCCCCCGAGACTGAACGGAGGATCGGCCGATGCGGCGCCCTGCTCTCCCGCTTGTCACGCTGCCCGCGCTCGCGCTCGTCGCGGCGCTCTCGCTCCACCCCGCAGCGGCGCGCGAGGCGCCGTCGCACTGGGTGTCGGAATGGGACGAGACGGATTTTTCACGGTCCGCGGTCCCGTTCGACGAGATCCTCTCCGGCGGTGTGCCCAAGGACGGCATCCCCGCGATCGACGCGCCGCACTTCGCGGCCGCCGCCGAGGTCGGGGACCTGGCCGGCACCGAGCCGGTGATCAGCGTGCTCATCGGCGGCGAGCACCGCGCCTACCCGCTGCAGATCCTGATCTGGCACGAGATCGTCAACGACACGGTGGGGGGCGTGCCCGTGGCGGTCACCTTCTGCCCGCTCTGCAATTCGGCGGTCGTCTACGACCGGCGGGTGGGCGGCGCGGTGCTGGACTTCGGCACCACCGGCAAGCTGCGCAACTCGGACCTCGTGATGTACGACCGCCAGACCGAGAGCTGGTGGCAGCAGTTCACCGGCGAGGGCATCGTCGGCGCCCATACCGGCGCGCAGCTCCAGCGGCTGCCGTCGCGGGTCGAGTCCTTCGCCCGCTTCACGGAACGCGCCGGCAGAGACGCCCGGGTCCTGGTGCCGCAGAACGAAGGCGCCCGCGCCTACGGCGTCAATCCCTACGCCCGATACGATTCGTCGTCGCGCCCCTTCCTCTACCGGGGCGACCTGCCGCAGGGGATCGCGCCGCTCGCGCGCGTCGTGGTGGTGGACGGCGAGGCCTGGAGCCTCGACCTCATCCGCGAAGCCGGCCGCTACGAGCGGGGCGATCTGGTCATCACCTGGGAGGCCGGCCAGAATTCGGCCCTCGACGACCGCACGATCGCGCGCGGCAGGGACGTCGGCAATGTGGTCGTCCAGCGGGATGGCGAGAGCGGCCTCGAAGACGTGCCCTACGACATCGGCTTCGCCTTCGCCTTCCACGCCTTCCATCCCGAGGCGCCGATCCACACGGCTGCCGAGTAAGATTTCTTGGTATCCCTCGGGCGCCGAGCAACAGACGAGGTCTGGGATGTAAGCGGGACCGGGCCGCGCAGCGGCCCGGCCGGCGCGACCGCGCCGGCGCGCCGCAAGGCGCGTAGCCAAGTGAGCGGAGCGAACGCCCGGCGCTTGAGGGAAATGAATAAGTGCGGAGCGAGCGCCCGGCGTCTGAGGGAAACAAGAAACCCGGGCGCTTGACCGCCTTCCTGATCGCTGCGACAACCGCGGCGGGGCGCTGCCCGTCTCCGCACCATCATCGGGATCGGAGGAAGCCGTGGGGCGAGGGGAATACCTGTTCACCAGCGAATCGGTGTCCGAAGGTCATCCGGACAAGGTGTGCGACCGCATCTCCGATGCCGTCGTGGATGCCTATCTGGCGCTCGACGCCGCCTCCCGCGTCGCCTGCGAGACCCTGGTCACGACCAACCGGGTGGTTCTCGCCGGCGAGGTGCGGGGTCCCGAATCGATCACCGCCGGGTCGCTCGAAGCCATCGCCCGCACCTGCATCCGCGAGATCGGGTATGAGCAGGAGGGCTTTCACTGGGCCGACGCCGATGTCGAGGTTCACGTCCACGCCCAGTCGGCCGACATCGCGCGCGGCGTGGACCAGGCCGGCAACAAGGACCAGGGCGCCGGCGACCAGGGCATCATGTTCGGCTACGCCTGCCGCGAGACCGACGCGCTCATGCCGGCGCCGCTCCACTACGCCCACGCGATCCTGGCGGATCTCGCCGGGGCCAGGCATGCCGGCGCGGCGCCCGGCCTCGGCCCCGACTCCAAGAGCCAGGTCACGCTGCGCTACGAGGACGGCGTGCCGGTGGGGGCCACCTCCATCGTCGTCTCGACCCAGCACGCCGACGAACTCTCCCAGGACGACGTGCGCGCCATCGTGCGCCCCTATGTGGTGGGTGCACTCCCCGGCGGCTGGATGTGCGAAGAGGATCACTTCTACGTCAACCCGACCGGCCGCTTCGTGATCGGCGGGCCGCATGGCGACGCCGGCGTGACCGGGCGCAAGATCATCGTCGATACCTATGGCGGGGCGGCACCCCACGGCGGCGGCGCCTTCTCGGGCAAGGACCCGAGCAAGGTGGACCGCTCCGCGGCCTATGCGGCGCGCTACCTGGCGAAAAACGTGGTCGCCGCCGGCTTGGCTGCGCGCTGCACGATCCAGCTCGCCTACGCGATCGGCGTCGCCCACCCGCTCGCGGTCTATGTCGACAATCACGGCACCGGCGAGGTCGACGAGGCGAGGCTGGCGGACGCTCTCAAGGCGGTGATGGACCTCACGCCGCGCGGCATCGGCGAGCATCTCAGCCTGGCCCGGCCGATCTTCGAGCGGACCGCGGCCTACGGCCATTTCGGCCGGGAGCCGGAGGCCGACGGCGGCTTCTCGTGGGAACGGACGGACCTCGTCGACCCGCTCCTCGCGGCGGTGGGGTGAGCGCGCCCGGCGGGCCGGCAGCGGTCTCGTCGCGCCATGGAGGAGCGTCGGCGCCGGGTCCATGGGCGCCGGCTGGGCCACCGGCTCCGCCCCGGCAGGCAGGCGCTGCTGGAGCGCGTCCTGCCCCGGTTGCGACTCGACCTGCCCGACGATGAGCGGGCGCCGATCGACCCGACGGGCCTCTTCCCGGTGCCGGTCTGCGCGCTCTGGCTGGAGATCGGCTTCGGCGGCGGCGAGCATCTCGCCCATCAGGTCCGCGCCGATCCCGGCGTGGGCGTCATCGGCTGCGAGCCCTTCGTCCAGGGCGTCGCCGGCCTGCTGCGCCATCTGGAGGCCGACGGCACCGCCGAGCGGGTGCGCATCTTCCCCGACGACGCGCGGCTCCTGATCGAGCGCCTGCCCGACGCCTGTATCGGGCGCCTCTTCGTGCTCTTCCCCGACCCCTGGCCCAAGAAGCGCCACCACAAGCGGCGCCTGATCGAGGCCGGGACACTGGCCGGCTTCGCGCGCATCCTCGAGGACGGCGCCGAGTTTCGCTGGGCCTCCGACGACTGCGGCTATGTGGACTGGACGCTGGAGCGCGTCGCGGCCAACGGGGCGTTCGTCCGCTCGGGCGACGGCCTCGGCGATGGCGGCGCGCGGCCCGCCGACTGGCCGGAGACGCGCTACGAGCGCAAGGCCCGCGCCGCCGGCCGGGCGCCGGTCTTCCTCCGCTTCGTCCGCACCCCGCGATGATTTGCGGTCGAGTTGGGGATGTTCGTTTGCCCGTACCGGGGAGAAACACCTTGAAAAACACGCACCAAGCGCGATAGGGTAGCGGGCCGTTGCTGCTCGCCGGGGCGGGGAGCGCGGCGTGGAGAATGCCCAAGGTTCGTGTGCGGTCGTGGTGGGCAGGCTGGCCCGCCTTTTTTCTGTTTTGGGGTATGACGAAGACACGAGACGCGGAATCGGAACGGCGGATCGAGCGGGCGATCGCACCGGCGCTCGCGGCGATGGGCTATGAGGTCGTTCGGGTCCGCTTCGGCGGAGGCAGGCAACCGGTGCTTCAGGTGATGATCGAGCGCTGCGACCGTGCGCCGCTGACCGTGGACGATTGCGCGGCCGCGAGCCGCGCGCTGTCCGCGCGTCTCGACGAGGAGGCGCCGCTCGCCGGCGATTGCGCGCTGGAGGTGAGCTCGCCGGGCATCGACCGGCCGCTGGTGCGGCTCGACGATTTCGCCCGCTTCGCCGGCTTCGAGGCCAAGGTCGAGATGAGCGAGCCGCTGCAGGGCCGGCGCCGCTTCCGCGGCCGGCTGCGGGGCGCCGGCGACGGCTGCGTGCGCATGACCGTGGACGACCGGGACGTGGCGCTCCCCTTCGAGGCGATCCAGGCGGCGAAGCTCGTTCTGACCGACGATCTGCTGGCCGCCGGCGCGGCGGCGGAGCGGGCCTGATGGCGGATCGCGACACAGTGGGCCTGGCCCGGCTGGAGCTCCTCCAGGTGGCCGATGCCGTCGCCAGGGAGAAGGGGATCGAACGCGAGCTCGTGCTCGAGGCCATGGAGCAGGCGATCACCCACGCCGGCAAGCGGAAATACGGCCAGGAGCACGACATCCGCACCGATATCGACCGCGAGACCGGCGAGATCAGGCTGATGCGCTATCTCGAGGTCGCCGAAGAGCTGGAGAACGAGGCCACCCAGATCCCCCTGGTCGAGGCGCAGGAGCGCAATCCCGCGGCGCAGGTCGGCGACTATCTGGCGGACCCGCTGCCGCCCATCGACTTCGGCCGCATCGCGGCGCAGACGGCGAAGCAGGTGATCGTCCAGAAGGTGCGCGAGGCCGAGCGGGCGCGCCAGTACGAGGAATACAAGGACCGCGTGCAGGAGATCGCCAACGGCCTGGTGAAGCGCACCGAGTATGGCGGCCTCACGGTCGATCTCGGGCGGGCGGAGGCCGTGATCCGGCGCGAAGACCTGCTGCCGCGCGAATCGTTCCGCAACGGCGACCGCGTGCGGGCCTACATCTACGACGTCCGCCGCGAGCCGCGCGGGCCGCAGATCTTCATGTCGCGCACCCACCCGAACTTCATGGCCAAGCTCTTCGCCCAGGAAGTGCCCGAGATCTACGACCGCATCATCGAGATCGATGCCGTCGCCCGCGACCCCGGCAGCCGCGCGAAGATCGCCGTGCATTCCAACGACAGCAGCATCGATCCGGTCGGCGCCTGCGTCGGCATGCGCGGCTCCCGCGTCCAGGCCGTGGTCGGCGAGCTCCAGGGCGAGAAGATCGACATCATCCAGTGGTCGCCCGACCCTGCGGCCTTCATCGTCAACGCGCTGGCGCCGGCCGAGGTGACCAAGGTGGTGCTCGACGAGGAGTCGCGGCGGATCGAGGTGGTCGTGCCGGACGAGCAGCTCTCGCTCGCCATCGGGCGGCGCGGGCAGAACGTGCGGCTCGCGTCCAACCTCACGGGCTGGGACATCGACATCCTGACCGAGGCCGAGGAATCCGATCGCCGGCAGGAGGAATTCCGCACCCGCTCCGAGATGTTCATGGAGGCGCTCGACGTCGACGACGTGATCGCCCACCTGCTGGTGACGGAAGGGTTCTCCAGCGTGGAGGAGGTGGCCTTCGCGCCGCTCGACGAGCTGGCGGCGATCGAGGGCTTCGAGGAGGAGCTGGCGAACGAGCTCACCCAGCGCGCCGCGGCCTTCGTCGAGGCGATGAACAGGGAGCTGAACGAGCGCCGGATCGCGCTCGGCGTCAGCGACGAGGTGGCCGCCATCGAAGGCCTGGAGCCGGCGATGCTCGTCGCCCTCGGCGAGAACGAGATCAAGACGCTGGACGATCTCGGCGATCTCGCCGGCGACGAGCTCGTCGAGATGCTGGGCGACATGGCGCCCTCGATGGACGAGGCCAACGCCGTCATCATGCAGGCGCGGGCTCACTGGTTCGAAGACGACGGTGAAGCGGTGGAGGCGGAGGCGGCCGACGAGGTCGCCGAGAGCGCCGCCGATGAGCACGAGAGAGCCAACGTTTGAGCGCACGGGCACACATGCGCGACCGCCCGGCCCGGCCCGAAGCCGGCTGCCGGCGCTGTATCGCGAGCGGCGAGAGCAAACCGCGCGAGGCGCTGCTGCGCTTCGTGGTGGGGCCGAACGGCGCCCTGGTGCCGGATCTCGGCGAAGCGCTGCCGGGGCGGGGCCTCTGGGTTTCGGCCGAGCGGGCGGCGCTGACGAAGGCCTGCGACCGGGGGCTGTTCGCGCGTGCCGCGCGCCGGCCCATCGCCGTGGCGCCCGATCTGATCGACGAGGTCGAGGGGCAATTGACGGCCCGGGCGCTGGATCTGCTCGGGCTGGCGCGGCGCGCCGGCGGCCTGGTCACCGGCTTCGATCAGGTGCGGCGCATGCTGGCCGCGGGGCGGGCGGCGGTCCTGATCGAGGCGAGCGACGGTGCACGGCACGGGCGCGCCCGCCTCGGCGCGCTCGCGCGGGACATTCCCGTGATCGCGCACTTCGACGGTGCCGCGTTGAGCCGCAGTGTGGGCCGTGACAATGTGGTGCACGCTGCATTGGCGCCCGGCCGGCTCGCCGATCGTTTCGTGCAGGAATCCGCGCGGCTCGGGCGCGTGAGGCGGGAGCCCGCCGAGCGGGGCATGGCAGGATGAGTGAAGAAATCGAAGCCGGCGATGCCGGCGATCAGGAGCAGCGCAAGCCCTTGTCGCTGAAGCGGCCGGGGCGGCTCGATCTCAAGAAGACGGTCGATGCCGGCCAGGTCCGGCAGAGCTTCTCCCACGGCCGCAGCCGCGCCGTCGCCGTCGAGGTGCGCAAGAAGCGGACGCTCAAGCGCGGCAGCGGCGCCGACGGCGCGACGGCGGCGCCCGGGCCGAAGGCAGCGCCCAAGCCGAAGACAGCGACCGCAGCGCCGCCCGCGCCCGTGGCCGAAAGCGCGCCGCCGCCGCAGGACGACGTGCAGCAGACCTCGATGGCGCCCCGCAGCAGGGTCGTCCTGCGCACGCTGACGAGCGACGAGAAGGCGGCGCGTGCGCGTGCCGTCGAGGACGCGGTGCGCGAGGAGCGCCAGGAGCGGGCGCGGGCCGAGGAGGAAGCCCGCCGCCACGCCGCGGAGCAGGAGCGCCAGGCCGCCGAGCACGCCGAGGCCGAGCGGCGCAAGACCGAGGAGGATGCCCGCCGCAGGGCCGAGGACGATGCACGCAAACGGGCGGAAGAGGACGCGGCGCGCCGGCTGCCCCAGCCCGAGGAGGCGACGTCCGAGGCCCCTGCGGCCGAGGCGGGCACGGCGCGGCCCCGGCCCGGCACCGCCGCGCCCACCGAGGGGGATCGCGGGCGTCCGCGCCGCCGCGGCGACCAGCGCCGGCCCGCAGGCCCCTCGCGGCGCGACCAGCCGCGCCGGCGCGGCGGCAAGATCAGCCTCTCCCAGGCCCTCGCCGGCACCGTCGGCGAGGAGCGCGGGCGCAGCCTCGCGTCGCTGCGCCGTCAGCGCGAGCGCGAGAAGCGCCTCGCCCAGCAGGCACTGCGCGCGGACGAGCTCAAGCCCGTGGTGCGCGATGTCGTGGTGCCTGAGGCGATCACGGTCCAGGAGCTTGCCGTCCGCATGGCCGTGCGCGGCGCCGAGGTGGTGAAACGGCTGATGGAATTGGGCACGGTCGTGACCATCACCCAGACGATCGACGCCGACACGGCGCAGCTCGTGGTCGAGGAGTTCGGCCACAAGGTCAGGCGCGTCAGCGAGGCCGATGTCGAGATCGGCCTCAAGGGCGATGCCGACAGCGCCGACGCCCTTATCGCCCGCCCGCCCGTGGTCACGGTCATGGGCCATGTCGATCACGGCAAGACCTCGCTGCTCGACGCCATCCGCTCCGCCGACGTTGCCTCCGGCGAGGCGGGCGGGATCACCCAGCACATCGGCGCCCATCAGGTGGAGACGGGGAGGGGCGCCCGCATCACCTTCATCGATACGCCCGGCCACGCCGCGTTCACGGAGATGCGCGCGCGCGGCGCGAGCGTGACCGATATCGTCGTTCTCGTCGTCGCGGCGGACGACGGGGTCATGCCCCAGACCGCCGAGGCGATCAATCACGCACGCGCGGCGGGCGTGCCCATCCTCATCGCCATCAACAAGATGGACCGGCCGGACGCCGATTCCGGCCGGGTGCGCCAGGCCCTGCTCCAGCACGAGATCGTCACCGAGGAGATGGGCGGCGACGTGCTCGCGGTCGAGATATCGGCGACCAAGAAGCAGAACCTCGACAGGCTGGAAGAGGCGATCCTGCTGCAGGCGGAGCTGCTCGAGCTCTCGGCCAACCCCGACCGGGCGGCCGAAGGCGTCGTGATCGAGGCCAAGGTCGATCGCGGGCGCGGTGCCGTGGCCACCGTTCTGGTCCAGCGCGGCACGCTGCGGATCGGCGATATCGTCGTCGCCGGCGCTCAGTGGGGACGGGTCCGCGCCATGTACGACGATCGCGGCGCCGGCGCCGACTCGGCCGGGCCGTCGGTGCCCGTGGAAGTGCTCGGGCTGAGCGGCGTGCCCCAGGCGGGCGACGAGGTCGTGGTGGTCGAGAGCGAGCGCCGGGCGCGGGAGGTCTCCGAGTTCCGCCAGGCCCGCGCCAGGGAGAAGGACGTGGCGCGCGGCGCGCCGTTGAACCTGGAACAGCTCTTCTCCGAGATTCAGGGGAAGGACGGCAAGGGCGAGCTTCCCCTCGTCGTCAAGGCCGATGTCCAGGGCTCGGTCGAGGCGATCGTCGGCGCGCTCGGCCGGCTCGGCACCGACGAGGTGGCGGTGCGTGTGCTCCATGCCGGCGTCGGCGGCATCACCGAATCGGACGTGACGCTGGCCGCCGCCTCGCAGGCGACGATCGTCGGCTTCAACGTCCGCGCCAACGCGCAGGCGCGCGAGCTCGCGGCGCGCAGCGGGATCGAGCTTCGCTATCACGCCGTCATCTACGATGTCGTCGACGAAGCCAGGGCCGCCCTGGAGGGGATGCTGCGCCCGGAGGCGCGCGAGCGCGCGCTCGGCAGCGCCCAGATCCTCCAGGTGTTCGAGGTGGGCCGCGTGGGCCGGGTCGCAGGCTGCCGCGTCACCAGCGGCCTCGTGCGCCGGGGCGCGAAGGTGCGCCTGCTGCGCGACGACGCGGTCATCCACGACGGTGCGCTGAAGACGCTCAGGCGCTTCAAGGACGATGTGCGCGAGGTGAAGGAAGGCTACGAATGCGGCATGGCGTTCGAGAACCATTCCGACCTGCGCGAGGGCGACGTCGTCGAGTTCTACGAGATCGAGGAGGTCGCCCGCACGCTCGACGCGTAGGGCGCGTCGAGCCCGCGGCCGATGAGGAGAAACGGCAGCGCCGGCACGCAGAGCCAGCGGCAGCGCCGCGTCGGCGAGCTCATCCGGGGGGCGCTCTCCGACGCGCTCGCGCGCGGCGAGTTCCGCGATCCGGTGCTGAGCGAGGTGCGCCTCACCGTGACCGAGGTCCGGCCGTCTCCGGACCTGCGCGCCGCCAGGGTCTACGTGATGCCGCTCGGCGGCGAGCGGGAGGAGGAGGCGCTCGCCGCCCTGGAGCGCGCCGCCGGCTACCTGCGCGGCGAGGTGAACCGCCGGGTCAGCCTGAAGTTCTCGCCGGCGCTGAGATTCGAGATCGACCGCAGCTTCGCGCATGTGCGGCGGATCGACGGCCTGCTCGGCGGCGGCCGCGGCGGTGGCGTCGGCGGCGCCGGTGACTGAGCGCCCGGCCGCGCCCGGCCCCCACGGCTGGCTGGTGGTCGACAAGCCGCAGGGGCTCACCTCCGCAGCCGTCGTCGCCCGCATCAGGTCGCTCGCCGGCGGCGCGAAGGTGGGGCATGCCGGCACCCTGGACCCGCTGGCGACGGGGGTCCTCCCGCTCGCCGTCGGCGAGGCCACCAAGACGGTCTCGTTCATGATGGACGCGCCCAAGCGCTACCGCTTCGGCGTGCGCTGGGGGGAGCGGCGCGACAGCGACGATGCCGAGGGCCGGGTCGTCGAGACCAGCGCCGGGCGCCCGGACGAGGCCGCGCTCGCGCGCGTGCTCTCCGCCTTCGTCGGCGCGATCGAGCAGGTCCCGCCCGCCTTCTCCGCCCTCAAGGTCGGCGGCGAGCGCGCCTATGCGCTCGCGCGCAAGGGCCGGCCGCCGCAGCTCGCGGCACGCACCGTCCATGTCGCGAGCCTGACGCTGACGGCGGCGGACGGCGAGGGCGCCGCCTTCGAGGTCGCCTGCGGCAAGGGCACCTATGTCAGGGCGCTGGCCCGCGACATCGCCCGCGCTGCGGGAACGGTCGGCCATGTGCACTGGCTCCACCGCGCGGCGGTCGGGCCCTTCACCGAGGCGGATGCGAATCCACTGGATAAATTCGACGCGCTCGGGCATAGTCCGGCCCTCGCCGAATGCCTGCTTCCGGTCGACGCGGCGCTGGCCGACATCCCGGCACTGACGCTGACCGCCAGCGAGGCTGAACGCCTGCGCCACGGCCAGCCGGTGCCCGCGCCCGGCGCGGCACCCGGAAGGGTCCGCGCCGTCGCCGGAACCCGGCTCGTGGCGGTGGCCGAAGTCGGCGCGGGCAGGGCCCGTCCGTTGCGGGTTTTCAACATGTGACTTGCGGAGTAACGAGATGTCGATCACCGCGCTGCGGAAGACCGAGCTGATTTCGGAGTTTGCGACCAAGACCCACGATACCGGCTCGCCGGAGATCCAGGTCGCCATCCTGACGGAGCGGATCAACAACCTGACCGAGCATTTTCGGTCCCACAAGAAAGACCTTCATTCGCGGCGGGGCCTCCTCAAGATGGTCAGCCGCAGGCGCCGCCTGCTCGACTATCTGAAGCGCAACGATCAGGACCGCTACGCCGCCGTGATTCAACGGCTGGGCTTGCGCAAATAGCCCAGCGTCGCCTGATCCGCATGGAGCGGCACACAGGTCAACAGGACGCAGCGGGAGGCGCGGCATGGGCCGCCGCCTTCGACGCTGCGCGAACGACGGGGCGGGCCGAATAGGCGGCTCGCCATGGGAACGAAGGAAACAGCATGTTCGATATCACACGTCGTGAGGTCATGTGGGGCGGGCGGACGCTCGTCCTCGAGACAGGGCGCATCGCCCGCCAGGCGGATGGCGCCGTCCTCGCGAGCTATGGCGAAACCGTCGTGCTCTGCACCGTGGTCGGTCAGCGCACGGCGCGGGAGAGGCAGGACTTCTTCCCGCTCACGGTCAACTACGAAGAGAAAGCGTCCGCCGCGGGCAAGATTCCCGGCGGCTTCTTCAAGCGCGAAGGGCGCCCCAGCGAGAAGGAGACCCTGGTCTCCCGCCTCATCGACCGGCCGCTCCGGCCCCTCTTCGTCAAGTCCTTCCGCAACGAGACCCAGGTCATCTGCACGGTGCTCTCGCACGACCTGATCAACGATTCGGATATCGTCGCCATGATCGGCGCGTCGGCCGCGCTCACCATCTCGGGCCTGCCCTTCATGGGCCCGATCGGCGGCTGCCGGGTCGGCTTCGTCGACGGCGACTACGTGCTGAACCCGACCTACGAGCAGCGCGCGTCGTCCGACCTCGAACTGGTCATGGCCGGGACGGGCGAAGGCGTGCTCATGGTCGAATCGGAGGCGTCCGAGCTCTCCGAAGAGCAGATGCTGGGCGCCGTGATGTTCGGCCACGAGGCGATCAGGCCCGTGATCGAAGCCATCGTCGGCCTCGCCGAGGATTGCGCGAAGGAGCCCTGGGAGATCCAGGAGGACACGGTGGACGCAGGCCTCGTCGAACGCATCCGCGCCAGTGCCGAGGCCCCCTTGCGCGGGGCCTACGCCATCGCCGGCAAAGCCGAGCGGCAGGAGAAGGTGGCGGCGGCCAAGGCCGGGACCGCCGCGCAATTCCGCGAGGACGAGGGCGCGGCCGGCGTCGTCGACGGCACCCTCAAGGCGCTGGAGAAGGACATCGTGCGCGGCCAGATCCTCGACAGCGGGGTGCGCATCGACGGGCGGACGACCGGCGATGTCCGCGCGATCCGCTGCGAGGTCGGCGTGCTGCCCCGCAGCCACGGTTCGGCGCTGTTTACGCGCGGCGAGACCCAGGCGCTGGTCACCGCCACCCTCGGCACCGGCCAGGACGAGCAGATCATGGACATGCTCGAGGGCGAGTACCGCGAGCGCTTCATGCTGCACTACAACTTCCCGCCCTACTCGGTGGGCGAGGCGCGCTTCCTGCGCGGCCCCGGCCGGCGCGAGATCGGCCACGGCAAGCTCGCCTGGCGGGCGCTGCATCCGCTCATGCCCGATGCGGAGGCGTTTCCCTACACCATCCGCGTGGTCTCCGAGATCACGGAATCGAACGGCTCGTCCTCGATGGCGACGGTGTGCGGCGCCTCGCTCTCGTTGATGGACGCCGGCGTCCCCCTCGGCCGGCCGGTGGCCGGCATCGCCATGGGGCTGATCAAGGACGAGGACCGTTTCGCGGTGCTCTCCGACATCCTCGGCGACGAGGACCATCTGGGCGACATGGACTTCAAGGTCGCGGGCACCGAGCAGGGCATCACCTCGCTGCAGATGGACATCAAGATCACCAGCATCACCGGGGAGATCATGCAGGGCGCCCTCGCCCAGGCGCGCGACGGCCGGCTGCACATCCTCGGCGAGATGTCCAAGGCGCTCGCGCGCGCGCGCGACAGCGTGAGCGACAACGCGCCGCGCATCTCCACTTTCTCGATCCCGAAGGACCGCATCCGCGAGGTCATCGGCCCCGGCGGCAAGATCATCCGGGAGATCTGCGCGACCACCGGGACCAAGATCGACATCGAGGACGACGGCACCATCAAGGTCGCAGCCGTCGAGGGCGAGGCGGCCCAGGCGGCGATCGACATGATCCGCGATATCGTCGCCGAGCCCGAGGTCGGCGTGATCTATGACGGCAAGGTGGTCAAGATCGTCGATTTCGGCGCCTTCGTGAACTTCATCGGCAAGCGCGACGGCCTGGTCCATATCAGCGAGATCGCGCCGCGCCGGATCAGGAGCGTGAGCGAGGTGCTCAACGAGGGAGATAACGTTAAGGTGAAGGTGCTCGGCATCGACGACCGCGGTAAGGTCAAGCTGAGCATGAAGGCCGTGAACCAGGAAAGCGGAGAGGATCTGAGCGAGGCCGGTGACGCGGCGCAGGCCGGCTAGGCGAGGCCTGCATCTTGCAAGGGGCGCCCGCGCTGCCCACATCGAGGCAGGGTGGCGGGGTCGTCCCGCCCTCCCGCCGCCAGGCCGCGCCGCGGCGGGCGCATCGATCCTGACGCAGCGGCGGATGGACCGGCGATGAAGGCGTTGAACGCGATCATGCTGTCGGGACGCGAGGTCCTGCCCCTGATCGAAGGGGGCAAGGGCATCGGCGTGACCAACGGCCTGAGCTCGGGCGCCTGGGCCGCCGCCGGCGGCGTCGGCACCTTCTCCGGCGTCAATGCCGACTACTACGACGAGAAGGGCCGGGCGATCCCGCAGGTCTATCGCGGCCGCACCCGCAAGGAGCGCCACGAGGAGCTGGTCGACTACGCCATCAGGGGCGGCATCGCCCAGGCGCGGATCGCCCACGAGGTCTCGGGCGGCGCGGGACGCCTCCACATGAACGTGCTGTGGGAGATGGCCGCCGCCGAGCGCATCCTGCACGGCGTCCTCGAGGCCACGCGCGGCCTCATCCACGGCGTGACCTGCGGCGCCGGCATGCCCTACCGCCTCGCCGAGGTGACCGCGCAGTACGACGTCCGCTACTACCCGATCATCTCGTCGGCGCGGGCCTTCCGCGCGCTCTGGAAGCGCGCCTACCACCGCTTCTCCGACTGGATGGGCGGCGTCGTCTACGAGGACCCCTGGCGCGCCGGCGGCCACAACGGCCTCTCCAACAGCGAAGACCCCGAACAGCCCGAGCCCGCCTATCCGCGCGTCCTCGCGCTGCGCAAGCAGATGCGCGAATGCGGTCTCGACGACGTGCCCATCGTGATGGCGGGCGGCGTCTGGTATCTGCGCGACTGGGAGGACTGGATCGACAATCCCGAGCTCGGCCCCATCGTCTTCCAGTTCGGAACCCGCCCGCTGGTGACCGAGGAGAGCCCGATCTCGGAGCGCTGGAAGCACAAGCTGCTGGCGATGAAGGACGGGGACGTGAAGCTCAACCGCTTCAGCCCGACCGGATTCTATTCGTCGGCGGTACGCAACGAATTCATCCATGAGCTGGCCCAGCGCGAGCAGCGCCAGGTCGCCTATACCGCCGAGCCGATCGGCGACCACGACCAGGTGTTCACGCCCGGGCCGCGCGGCCGCACCTTCTATCTGACCAGGGGCGATCTGTTGCGGGCGCAGGCGTGGATGGACGAGGGCTTCAGCGCCGTGCTGAAGACCCCCGACACCACGATCATCTTCGTCACCTATGAGAAGGCGCGCGAGATCAGGGCCGACCAGGCGGCCTGCATGGGCTGCCTCAGCGCCTGCCGCTTCAGCAACTGGGCAACCAACGAGCAGGGCTCCACCGGCAAGAAGACCGATCCCCGCAGCTACTGCATCCAGAAGACGCTGCAGGAGATCATCCACAGCGAAGACATCGACAACCAACTCATGTTCGCCGGCCACGCGGCCTTCCGCTTCGCCAGCGATCCCTTCTATTCGAACCGCTTCATCCCGTCCGTGCGCCAACTGGTGGAGCGGCTGCTCACCGGCGACTGACCGGCACGCTTTCCGCCCCGCCGGCCGCCCCGCTCAGCGTTCCTTCACGTAGGGAGTGCCGCTCGCCTTGGGCGGCACCGCCTTGCCGACGAAGCCCGCGAGCAGCAGCACGGTGAGCAGGTAGGGCAGCGCCTGGATCGCCTGCACCGGGATGACGCCGACGCCGGGGACGTCGACCCCCTGGAGCCTGGCCTGCACGGCGTCGGCGAAGGCGAAGAGGAAGCAGGCGAAGAGGGTGGGCACCGGGCGCCACTTGCCGAAGATGAGCGCGGCCAGCGCCAGGTAGCCCATGCCTGCGGTCATGTCGCGCACGAAGAGCGCGTTCTGGGCGATCGAGAGCGACGTGCCGGCGACGCCGCAGAGGATGCCGCACACGATCATCGCCCGGTAGCGCATGCCCGCGACGGAGATGCCGGCCGTGTCCACCGCCGCCGGCGCCTCGCCGACCGCGCGCAGCCGGAGCCCGAAGCGGGTCTTGTAGATGAACCACGCCGCCAGCGGGACCATGCCGAGCGCGAGATAGACGATCAGATTGTGGCCGCTGGCGATCTCCGAATAGAGCTGGGCGAGGAAGGGCACGTCGCTCAGCCGGTCGGCGAAGGGGAAGTGAATCGGGCGGAAGCGCGCCGTATCGGCGACGATCGGCGTATGCCCGCCCTGCCCGAACCAGGCCAGCGACAGCACCGGCCCGAGCCCCGCCACCAGGATGTTGAGCGCCATGCCCGAGACCACCTGGTCGCCCCTGTGGGTGACGCAGGCGAAGGCATGGACCATGGCGAGCGCCACCGAGGTCCCGATGCCGGCGAGCAGGCCGACCCAGGGCGAGCCGGTGACGAACGCGGCTGCGGCCGCGGCGAACGCCGCGCCCAGCATCTTGCCTTCGAGGCCGATGTCGACCACGCCCGAGCGCTCGGCGAACATGCCGGCGAAGGCGGCGAGGATGAGCGGCGTGGAGACGCGCAGCGTCGCGTCGATGACGAGGACGAGCCAGGTCACGGCTTCCATGACTACGCTACCGCCGCCCGCGCGCGGCGCGTGAACAGGCGCTCGATCGGCGCACGGAACATGTGCTCGAGCGCGCCGGAGAAGAGGATCACCAGGCCCTGGAGCACGACCACCATGTCGCGCGTCACGTTGGGCATGTCGAAGGCGAGCTCGGAGCCGCCCTGATAGAGCACGCCGAAGAGCAGGGCTGCGAGCAGGATGCCCAGCGGGTGGTTGCGCCCCATCAGCGCCACCGCGATGCCGACGAAGCCGTAGCCCGCCGTGAACTCGAGCAGCAGCCGGTGGTGGACGCCGATGATCTCGTTGACGCCGACGAGGCCGGCGAGCCCGCCCGAGACCGCCATCGCCAGCATGATGGCGCGCGCCGGCGAGATGCCGCCATAGACCGCAGCCGATTCGTTGTGGCCGACGGCGCGAATCTCGTAGCCCCAGCGCGTGCGCCAGACGAAGAACCAGAAGAGCACGAGGCAGACCCCGGCGATGACCACGCTCAGATTGAGCGAGGAGCGCCCGATGTCGGCGCCGAAGGCGGCGGCGATGTCGTGGACGAAGGGGAGCCAGGCGCCGGCCTCGAAGGTGCGGCTCTCCGCCGCCTGCTGGCCCGGCTTGATGAAGACCTCGACCAGCAGATAGGTCATCAGCGCCGCCGCCAGGAAGTTGAACATGATCGTCGTGATGACGATGTGGCTGCCGCGCCTGGCCTGGAGCCAGCCGGGGATGAAGCCCCAGAAGGCGCCGAAGGCCATGGCGACGGCGATGGCGAGCAGGATCGCCACCGGCGCCGGCCAGTGGCCCAGGTAGAGCCCGATCAGGCCCGCGCCGAGGCCGCCGAGATAGGCCTGGCCCTCGCCGCCGATGTTGAACAGGCCGCAATGGAAGGCGATGGCGACGGCGAGCCCGGTGAAGACGAAGTTGGTGGTGTAGTAGAGGGTGTAGCCGATCGCCTCGGGATAGCCGACCGCGCCGCGCACCAGCAGCCTCAGCGCCTCGAAGGGGTTCTCGCCGATCAGCGCGATGATGATGCCGGCGATGAGAAGCGCGAACCCGAGATTGATGAGCGGGACCAGGACGTGGGTAACCCAGGCCGGCGCCTGGGTCGGCCCGCCGAAGCCGCTCACGCGCCGGCGGCTCCCGCGTCCGCCGGGCGCTCGCCCGCCATCATCAGGCCGAGCGTGCGCTCGTCGGCCTCGGCCTCGGCGACCTCGCCGACGATGGTACCGCCGAACATCACCAGGATGCGGTCTGCGAGCGACACGATCTCGTCGAGCTCGACCGAGACCAGCAGGATCGCCTTGCCCGCGTCGCGCATCGCCACGAGCTGGCGATGGATGAACTCGATGGCGCCGATATCGACGCCGCGCGTGGGCTGGCCCACCAGCAGCACGCCGGGGCTGCGGCCCATCTCGCGGCCGACCACGATCTTCTGCTGGTTGCCGCCGGAGAAGTTGGCCGTGCGCAGCCCCGGCAGGGGTGGGCGCACGTCGAAATCCTCCATGGTGCTTCTCACGGCGCCGATCACCGCGCCCCGGCTCATCAGCGCGCCGCGGTTGTAGCGCCGCTCGCGGTGGTAGCCGAGGACGCCGCTCTCGGAGGCATCGAAGGCGGTGACCAGGCCCATGCGCTGGCGGTCCTCGGGCACATGGCCGAGCCCGGCGTGGCGCATCGCCCGCGCGGCCTCGGCCCGGCCGCCGGCGGGCGCGGGTCCGCCGGCGATGGCGATGGTGCCCCGCTCGCGGGCGAGGGTGCCGGCAAGCGCCTCCAGCAGCTCCGACTGGCCGTTGCCGGCGACGCCGGCGATGCCGACGATCTCGCCGGCGTGGACGGCGAAGCTCACGTCGCGGACGCGGAGCACGCCGCCCCGGTCGCGCACCGCGAGGCCGTCGACCTGCAGCAGGGCCTCGCCGGGGGCGGCCGCGCCCTTCTCCACGCGGAGCAGCACGCTGCGGCCCACCATCATCGCCGCGAGCTGCGCCCGGTCGGTCTCCGCCGTCGCCACGTGATCGACCACGCGGCCCGCGCGCATCACCGTGACCCGGTCGGTGAGCGCCATGATCTCGCGCAGCTTGTGGGTGATCAGGACGATGGTCCGGCCCTGCTCCCTGAGCGCGCGGAGGATGCGGAAGAGGTCGTCGACCTCCTGCGGCGTGAGCACGCCCGTCGGCTCGTCCAGGATCAGGATGTCGGCGCCGCGGTAGAGCGCCTTCAGGATCTCCACCCGTTGCTGGAGGCCGACGGGCAGGTCTCCCACGATGGCGTCCGGGTCTACGTCGAGCCCGTATTCGCGCTCCAGGCGCTCGAGCGTGCGCCGGGCCTCGCCCAGGCTGCGGCGCAGCAGGTAGCCCGTCTCCACGCCCAGCACCACGTTCTCCAGCACGGTGAAGGTGTCCACCAGCATGAAGTGCTGATGGACCATGCCGATGCCGTGGCCGATGGCGTCCTGCGGCGACCTGATCGCGACCGGCGCGCCGCCCACCCTGATCTCGCCGCCGTCGGCCTGGTAGTAGCCGTAGACGATACTCATCAGGGTCGACTTGCCGGCGCCGTTCTCGCCGACGATGCCGTGGATCGTGCCCGGCGCCACGGCGACCGACACGTCGTCGTTGGCGTGCACCGAGCCGAACCATTTCTCGATGCCGACGGCTTCGAGCGCGGGCGCGCTGGCCCCGCCCAAGGAGCCGCGCTCTCCGGCGGCCCCCCGCTGCTCCTCCCCTGCCACGGGGTTCGTGCTTCTTCGGTGGACGGCGGGCGCCGGCGCCCGCGCCCGCGCGCTACTGCGCCATGTAGTCGGTCACCGCGATCCGGCCGGCGATGATGTCCTCGCGCGCCTGCTCGATCGCCGCCTCCACCTCGGCCGAGATGAGGCTGCGGTTGTGCTCGTCGAGGGCCCAGCCGACCCCGTCCTCGGCGAGGCCGAGAACCTGGATGCCGCCCTGCCAGGTGCCCTCCTGGGCGGCCCTGAAGGACTCGTAGACCGCCACGTCGACCCGCTTGATCATCGAGGTCAGCATCGTGCCTGGGTGCATGTAGTTCTGGTTGCTGTCCACCCCGATCGCGAGCTTGCCGGTGTCCTTGGCGGCCTGGTAGACGCCGATGCCGGTGCCGCCGGCGGCGGCATAGACCACGTCCGCGCCCCGGTCGAACTGGCTGCGGGCGAGCTCGCCGCCCCTGGTCGGGTCGTTCCATGCGGAGGGCGTCGTGCCGGTCATGTTCTGGAAGATCTCGATGTCCGGATTGATGTGCTTCGCGCCCTCCACGTAGCCGAGCGCGAACTTGCGGATCAGCGGGATGTCCATGCCGCCGACGAAGCCGACCTTGCCGGTCCCGGACGCCAACGCCGCCGCCATGCCGACCAGGAAGGACCCTTCGTGCTCCTTGAAGATCACGGACTGGACGTTGGGCAGATCGACCACCATGTCGATCAGGGTGAACTTGGTCTCGGGGAACTCCGGCGCCACCGTCTCGACCGCGGTCGCCTGGGCGAAGCCGATCGCCACCACCACCTGCGCCCCCCTGCGCGCCATGTTGCGCAGCGCCTGCTCGCGCATGGACGGGTTGGTGACCTCGAATTCGCGGTACTGGATGCCGGAGTCCGCCTTGAAGCGCTCGGCGCCGTTGAAGGCGGCCTCGTTGAACGACTTGTCGAACTTGCCGCCCATGTCGAAGACCACGGCAGGCGTGAAGTCCTCGGCCTGAGCCATGCCCGCGACGGCGATTCCGACCGCCGCGAGCGCGCCGATGATGGTGCGGTTCATGGAGAGTCCCCCTTGGATGAGCGTTTCCGCCGCACGCAGCTTAGCCCGGAATTCTCAGCGCGGTCACGGCCCGTGTCGTGTGGGTCGTGTGCCGCCGGGCGTCGGTGGGTTTCGTGCGCGTTCGGGTATATCCTCTCGGTGACGTTCAATACGCGCCAGTCACATGGAATTGGCCCGTCGCCCGGTCTTCACGAGCGTCGCGAGCGAGAGGGAGTGGGGCTTCATGCATCTCACTTTGCGGGAAGAGGAACGCATCCAGATCTGGGCCGCCGCCGAGATGGCGCGGCGGCGCCTCGAGCGCGGCGTCAAGTTGAACTACCCCGAGGCGATCGCGCTGATCTGCGACGAGATCCTCGAACGCGCGCGCGAGGGCAGCATCCCCATGCTCACCGACATGATGGAATACGGCGCCACGATCCTGAAGCGCGATGACGTGATGACCGGCGTGCCCGAGATGATGAAGGTCGTCCAGGTCGAGGCCATGTTCCCGGACGGGACGAAGCTCGTCACGGTGATGAACCCGATCCGCGGCTAGCGCGCGCCACGGGAGGAGAAGGCCGATGCCTGAGAGGAAATGGAGCCCGCCGCCGCTGCCGGAATCGATCGTGCCCGACGAGGCGTTCGATGTCGGCGAGCCGGAGAAATGCGGCGTGATCGACTTCGCCGACGGCGAGATCGAGATCAACGCCGGCCGGCCCTCGGTCGAGATCGTGATGGTCAACACCGGCGACCGGCCGATTCAGATCGGCGCCCACTACCACCTCGCCGAGTGCAACAAGGCGATGGCCTTCGACCGGGCGGCGGCGTTCGGGATGCGCCTCGACATCCCCAGCGGCAGCGCCGTGCGCTTCGAGCCGGGCCAGAGCCGCAAGGTGCGGATCACCGGCTATGTCGGGCGCCAGGTCGCCTACGGCATGAACAACATGACCAACGGCTCGGTCCGCTCGCACATCATCAAGGAGCAGACCATGCGCCGCCTCGCCGCCGAGGGCTACTGCTTCGAGGGCGAGCGCTATCCGGTCGCGACACCGCCCGACGAGAAGTTCGGCGACGGCAGCTAGGCCAAGGGAACGAGAGCATGAGCATGAAGATCGCCCGCCCGGACTACGCCGCGCAGTACGGGCCGACCACCGGCGACAGGATCCACCTCGCCGACACCGGCCTGGTGGCTGAGATCGAGCACGACTACACCACCTATGGCGACGAGCTCGTCTTCGGCGGCGGCAAGACCATCCGCGACGGCATGGGCCAGGCGTCGAAGTGGAAGCAGAGCGACGGCGGGCTCGACATGGTGATCACCAACGCGGTGATCATCGACCCGGTGCTGGGCGTGGTGAAGGGCGACATCGGCGTGCTCGACGGCGAGATCGTCGGCATCGGCAAGGCCGGCAACCCCGACACCATGAACATCACGCCGGGGCTGATCGTCTCGCCCAACACCGACATCCTCTCGGTGGAAGGGATGATCTGCACGCCGGGCTTCGTCGACATCCACCCCCACTTCGATTCCGTGCAGCAGCTCTACGAGTATCAGAACGCGGGCTTCACCACCGTGATCGGCGGCGGCTCGGGGCCGAAGACGGTGGGCATCGAATGCCCCGGCGTCTTCAACATCCAGCGCATGCTGGAGGCGATGGCCGACATCCCGCTCAACTTCGGCAATTTCGGCAAGGGCAACGCGGCGACGCCGGGCTCGCTGGTCGAGCAGATCCTGGCCGGCGCCACCGGGCTCAAGATCCACGAGGACTGGTCGTCCTCTCCCGCCGCCATCGAGACCACCATGGAGCTCGCGGACGAGTACGACTTCCAGGTCCAGATCCACGCCGACACGCTGAACGAGACCGGCTACTACGAGGACACCATCGCCGCCATCAACGGCCGCGTCATGCACATCTACCACTGCGAGGGCGCGGGCGGCGGCAACGCGCCGGACATGATGCGGGTCTGCGGCGAGCCCAACCTGCTGCCGAGCTCGACCAACCCGACCAACCCGTTCTCGATCAACACGTACGACGAAGAGATCGACATGTTGATCACCTGCCACAACCTGAACAAGAGCGTGCCGACGGACATCGCCTTCATCCAGGGCCGCGCACGCGCGGAGACCATGCGGGCCGAGGACGTGCTGCACGACATGGGCGCGATCAGCATGATCGGCTCGGACAGCCAGGGCGTGGGCCGCGCGGCGGAGAGCGCGCAGCGCTCCTTCCAGCTCGCGGCCGTGAACAAGGTGCGCTTCGGCCGGCTCTCCGAGGACGGCGCGGGCAACGACAATTTCAGGATCAAGCGCTACCTCGCCAAGGTGACGATCAACCCGTCGATCTGCTTCGGCGTCGATTCCTATGTGGGCTCGATCACGCCGGGCAAGCTCGCGGACCTGGTATTCTGGCGGCCGGAGTTCTTCATCGCCAAGCCCGAGGTGACGCTCAAGGGCGGCTTCATCTCGCACGCGGTCATGGGCGACCCCGCAGGCTCGCTGATGACCGGCCAGCCGCTCAAGTACCGGCCGCAATACGGCTCCCTCGGCGTCAACCCGAAGCGGACCAGCTACTCCTTCGTGACCAAGGCGGCGCTCGACAACGGCCTCGCCGACGTGCTGGAGACCCAGCGGCTCGTGCCGGTGAAGCGCTGCCGCACCATCTCCAAGCGCGACATGGTCCACAACGACGCGCTGCCCGACATCGAGATCGACCCCGAGACCTACAACGTCTACGTCGACGGCGAGCGCGTTACGGTGAGGCCGGCCAAGACCCTGCCGCTGAGCCAGCTCTTCTACTTCCGCTAGGGGGGCGGCCGGGCCGGCGCGCATGACGATCGTCACTGCGGTGCTCGGCACGGTCGAGACCCTGCGCGAGCGGATCGAGAGCGAGGACGCGCTCCTGCTGAACTCGGAGGAACGCGCCAGCGCCCATCTGGCGGGACGCTCGGAAGGCGGCCGCAGCGTCCGCATCTCGCTCCCGCGCGGCACCGAGATCAACGACGGCGACGTGCTGGCGCTGGACGGCACCACGGCGGTGGTGGCCCGTGCGGCGCCCGAGGCGCTCTACCTCGTCCGCCCCGGCGATGCCCAGGGCTGGGGCGTCGCGGGCTATCAGCTCGGCAACCTGCACCGGCCGGTCCGCTTCAGCGACGAGGGCATGCTGACGCCGGCCGATCCCATGGTGGCCGACCTGCTCGGGCGCCTCGGCATCGCCTACGAGGAGCGGACCATGCCCTTCGTCGGCCGGCGCTACGGCGCCCACGGCGCCCGCCATCGCCACGACCACGACCATGACCATGACCACTGAACCGGCGGAGCGGCCGGAGCGGCTCCTCTACCTGCTGCAGGTCGCGAACGCCTCGTTCCCGACCGGCGCGTTCAACCACTCCTTGGGCTTCGAGACCTGGATCGACTCGGGCTCCCTCGACGACGGCAGGCGCTTCGAGCGCGCCTGCCGGGACTGGCTCCGCTACGGCGTCGTGCCGACGGATGGGGCTGCGGTCGCCCACGCCTGGCGCCAGGCCGCCGCCGGCGACCTCGACGCGCTGGTCGCCCTCGACGAGACCGTCGGCGCGCTCAAGCTCACCAGGGAATCCCGCGAGGCCTCGTTCAAGACCGGCCGTGCGCTGCTCGCTGCCTATCGCGGCGTGTTCCACGCCGAGGGCCTCGCACCCTTCGCCGCGGCGCTCGCCAAGCGGCGCTGCGCGGGGCATCAGGCCGTCGTCTTCGGCGCGGCGGCGGAGGCGCAGGGGATCGGCATGGGCGATGCGGTCCTCGCCTTCCTCCAGAGCGCGCTTTCCAACCTGGTCGGGGTCGGCGCGCGGCTGATCCCGCTCGGCCAGATCGAGAGCCAGCGGATCGTGAGATGCGCCTGGCCGCTGCTGACGGCCGGGGCCGAGGAGGCCTGCGCCACGGAGATCGACGCCCTCGGCAGCGCGACCGCCGGCCTCGACATCGCCGGCATGAGGCACGAGCGCCTGCACACGCGGCTCTGCATGTCGTGAGCCCCTGCTCACGCAGCTTTATGTCGTGATAGGGTAGGCACGGGCAACCGGGGAGGTTTTTTGGTCATGCGCAAGCCGGTCAGGATCGGCATCGGCGGGCCGGTGGGGTCGGGCAAGACCGCGCTGCTGGTGGCGCTCTGCCGCAGCATGGGGCGGGACCATTCCCTCGCCGCGATCACCAACGACATCTACACCAAGGAAGACGCCGAGTTCGTGATCAGGAGCGGCGCCATCGCGCCCGAGCGCGTGGCCGGCGTCGAGACCGGCGGCTGCCCGCACACCGCCATCCGCGAGGACGTCTCCATGAACGCCCACGCCATCGAGGAGATGGCGGCGCTGCATCCCGACCTCGACATCGTCTTCGTCGAGAGCGGCGGCGACAACCTCGCGGCGACCTTCAGCCCAGAGCTGGTGGACAGCTACATCTACGTGATCGACGTGGCCGAGGGCGACAAGATCCCGCGCAAGGGCGGGCCCGGCATCACCAAGTCGCCGCTGCTCGTCATCAACAAGATCGACCTCGCGCCCTTCGTCGGCGCCGACCTCGGCGTGATGGAGCGCGATTCGACGAAGATGCGGGGCGCACGGCCCTTCATCTTCACCAACCTGCGCGCGGGCGAAGGCTTGGGCGAGGTGATCGCCTGGATCGAGCGCGACGTTCTCCTGACGGAAGGCCATGGCGGAGCCGGGCAGCGCGCCGGCACTGCCTGATCCCCAATGGATCGTCGGCAAGCACGCGCTGATGAACGTCCGCGCGACGAGCCGGCGCGGGCGCACGGAGATCGACCCGCTGTGCTGGCGCATCCCCTTCCAGTGGCAGGGCTGTCACTACCAGGACCACGACGACCAGCCCTTCATGCTGCTGCTCAACAGCGGCGGCGGCTTCGTGGAGGGCGATGTCGCCCACTTCCACGCCGTGCTGGAGCCCGGCACCCGCGCCCTCTTCACCACCACGGCATCGAGCAAGTTCTACAAGTGTCCGGGCGGCGGCGTGTCGCGCGAGATCGTCGACCTCCATGTCGGCGCGGGGGCGCTGCTGGAGTTCTGCCCGGACGAGGCGATCCCCTTCGCCCGCAGCCGGGCGCACCGGATCAACCGCATCGCCATGGCGCCGTCGGCCCGGCTCTTCGCCACCGACATGGTCTCGGCCGGCCGCGTGCACTACGGCGACGGCGAGGTCTTCCGCTTCCACCACCTGGTCTCGGAGTTCCGCATCGCCATCGGCGGCCGCCCGGTCGCCCTCGACCGCCTGGTCGCGACCGAGCCGGAGACCGTCGCCGCCCTGGAGCGGCTGTGGCTGGGCCGGCGGCACATGGCGACGGCGTTTGCCTACGCGCCGGACCTCGCGCCGGGGGTCGAGGACGGCGTTCACGACGCGATCGCCGGCGTGGACGGCACCGAGGCGGGCGTCACCCGCATCGGCAACCTGGCGATCGTCCGCATCCTCAGCCACGAGACCTGGCAGGCCCACGAGGCGCTCTTCGCGGCGTGGTCCGCGCTCCGCCCGGCGATCGCCGGCAAGCCCGCCCGCCCGATCCGCAAGTGTTAGCCCGGCTTCCCCACCATGGTCACGGTCTGCATCGCGCGCCCCGCGCGCGTCCCGAAGGGCGGCGCTCTCCGGCCCGCTCCCGGCGCAGCGAAGGGGCGGACCGGGGCCGGGGGGACCGCGTGGGAATTCCGTCATAGACTGCTCCGGCCCCTGTCGTCCGGGGCGCGTGGCCGAGGAAGCGAGGACGAAAATAAGCAAAATTACAGAACGAACCCGATTTCATCTATCTATCTGTTTTAGCATACAAATTTGACAATTCCTCCAATCCCGGCTCGTGACCGGGGCAGCGCAGGAGCACCGCAGGTGCGCCGCGCGCGCAACCGGGCCAGGCCCTGCCGGCCCGCAAGCGCCTGTTGTCAGCGCCGGCCCGCTCTCATAGTCTCCGCGCCAGCCAAGTCGAGAGGAGGACGGGATGGCCAGGAAGGAAATTTTTGTGGCGATCGGCGTGGATGTCGATTCGGTGGCGGGGCAGATCGGCTCCTACGCCGGCGGCGATTCGCCGAGCGACATCTCGCGGGGCGTGTTCGCCTCGGAGGTCGGAACTCCCCGTATGCTCAAGCTGTTCGAGCGGGCGGGCATCCGCACGAGCTGGTTCATCCCCGGCCATTCGATCGAGACCTTCCCGAAGGAGATGAAGGCGGTCGCGGCGGCGGGGCACGAGATCGGGCTGCACGGCTACACCCACGAGAACCCGATCTCCATGACGCCGGAGCAGGAGGCGGACGTCCTCGACAAGACCCTGGAGCTGGTCACCAAGCTCTCAGGCCAAGCGCCCACCGGCTATGTCGCGCCCTGGTGGGAGATGAGCGCCTACACGCCCCACCTGCTGATGGAACGCGGCATCAAGTACGACCACAGCCAGATGCACAACGACTTCGAGCCCTACTGGATGCGGATCAACGAGGAGTGGACGTTGATCGACTATTCCAAGCCGGCGAAGTCGTGGATGAAGCCGATGAAGAAGGGCACCACCTTCCCCATCGTGCAGATTCCGGGAAGCTGGTACCTCGACGACCTGCCGCCGATGATGTTCATGAAGAAGGTGCCGAACTCCGGCGGCTGGACCAATCCGCGCGATATCGAGGACTGGTGGCGCGATCAGTTCGACTGGGTCTATCGCGAGATGGACTACGCGGTCTACACGTTGACCATCCACCCCGACATCTCCGGCCGGCCGCAGACGCTGCTCATGCTGGAGCGGATCATCGCCCACATCGGTGCCCATGAAGGGGTGATCTGGGCGACCTTCGACGAGATCGCCGACGACTTCATCAAGCGCCGGCCCTTCAAGGGCAAGAGGCGGCCCGGGAAGAAGTAGGCCGGCGGCCCGCGATGTGCGCGCGATGTGTGCTCTCTGCGGTGTGCTGACCGACGGCCCGCATTGGACGGAGGCAGGCACCGATGCGGGCCGCAGCGCCGCGGCGCCCACCGGCCGGGCCCGCCACCTGGATCGCACGCGCCGCCTTGCGCTGCTCAACCGCGTGCTCGGGGCCTACGGCTGCAGCGCCGACGACTGGGCCGGCGCGCACTACATGGTGCACAAAGCGAGCGGCGGCGCGACCGAGATGGCGTCCGACCTGCCGACGCTCTGGGCCGCGGTGGAGGCGCTGACCGGGCGCGCGCCCGACCCGCTCGACCCTGCCTTGGTGGCGGCGCTCGACGATGCGCCGCGAGCCGGGCGCGAGGCGGGCGGCAGGCCGGCGGGAGACCGATGGCAGTCTACACGCGGCTGACGCCCGTCATCGTCGTCACCGGCTTCCTCGGCAGCGGCAAGACGACGCTGCTCAACCACATGCTGCGCCACCCCTCCCTCGCCGACGCCGCGGTGCTGGTCAACGAGTTCGGCGCCGTCGGCCTCGACCACGTCCTGGTCGAGGCGATGGACGAGAACACCGTGCTGCTGGAGAGCGGCTGCCTTTGCTGTACCATCCGGGGCGACCTCAAGGACGCGATCATCGCGCTCAACAGCCGGCGCGCGCGCGGCGAGGTTCCCCCCTACCGCCGGCTCATCGTCGAGACCACGGGGCTCGCGGACCCGGCGCCGATTCTCTTCACCCTCAGCGCCGACACGGTGCTGAAGCATCACTATCGCCTCGGCACGGTGATCGCGACGGTGGACGGCGTGAACGGCCTGCGCCAGCTCGAACGCCATCCGGAATCGGTCAAGCAGGCGACGGTGGCGGACAGGATCGTGCTGACCAAGTCCGACATCGCCGAGTCCGATACGCTGGCGCGGCTCGGCGCCAGGCTGACGCGGCTCAACGGCAGCGCCGACCGCGTGACCGCCGTGAACGGCAGGGTCGACGTGCCGCGCCTGCTGCGCGCCGATGTCTACGATACGCGCACCAAGGGTGCCGAGGTGCGCCGCTGGCTCGCGGCGGAGGCCGGGAAGGAGGCGGCCGACGACCACGCCGGTCGCGCCCACGGGCACGACATCTCCCGCCACGACGAGACCATCCACTCCTTCACCCTGAGCTTCGACGGCGCGCTCGACTGGACCGCCTTCGGCATCTGGCTGACCATGCTGCTCCACACCCACGGCGAGCGTGTGCTGCGTGTCAAAGGCATCCTGAACGTGGCGGGCACGGACGCGCCTGTCGTGGTCAACGGTGTGCAGCACGTCGTTCACCCGCCGATCCATCTCAGGGCCTGGCCGACCGACGAGCGCCGCTCGCACATCGTCTTCATCGTCGATGGCCTCGCGCGCGAGGCCATCGAGAGCTCGCTCGCCGCCTTCAACCGCATCGCCGCCCAAGCCGCCTGAGGAGGCCGCCATGCCGGACAAGATCGCGATCGTCGGCGCCGGCCTGGTGGGCAGCGCCTGGGCGATCGTCTTCGCCCGCGCCGGCCACCGGGTCGCGCTCTACGACGACACGCACGGCCAGTGCGCGGCCGCGCTCGCGCGCATCGAGACCAACCTCGCGGCGCTCGAAGGTCATGGCCTGATCGACGATCCGGCGGCCGCGCGGGCGCGCATCGCCGTCGCCGCCGACCTCGCCGACGCGCTCGAGGGCGCGGCCTACGCGCAGGAGAGCGTGTTCGAGCGCGCCGACGTGAAGCGCGCGGTCTACGCGCAGATCGACGGCATCGCCGGGCCGGCGCTCGTCGTCGGCTCGTCGTCCTCCGGCATCCCCTGCTCGACCTTCACCGAGGGCTTGCGTATCGGCCCGCGCTGCCTGATCGCCCACCCCATCAACCCGCCCTATGTGATCCCCCTGGTGGAGATGGTGCCGGCGCCCTGGACCGACGAGGAGACGGTCACGCAATGCTGGGCGCTGATGGAGGCGGCAGGCATGGAGCCGGTCAGGCTCACGCGCGAGATCGACGGCTTCATCGCCAACCGGCTGCAGGCGGCACTGCTGTGGGAGGCTTTTCGGCTGCTGGAGGGCGGCTACGCCACGGCAGAGGACATCGACACGACGATCTCGGCCGGCCTCGGCCGCCGCTGGTCCTTCATCGGGCCCTTCGAGACCATCGACCTGAACGCGCCGGGCGGCCTCGCCGACTTCTGCGCGCGCCTGGGCGAGGGCTTCTTCGAGTTCGTCAAGCAGGGCGAGCCGGCCGAGCCCTGGTCGGACGCGGTGGTCGCCAAGGCGCACGAGGAGCGGCGCTGTCGGCTGCCCATGACGGAGCACGGCGACCGCCAGGCCTGGCGCGACCGCCGCCTCATGGGCCTCGCCGCGCACCTCCGCGACGCCCGCCGCGACACGGGCGATTAGACCGGGCGCTCCGGGTTGCCGATCGTCAGTAGCGGTGGCCGGTGAGCGACTCGCTCAGCTCCCACAGGCGCCGCCCGGTCTCCTCGTCGCGGGAGGCGAGCGAGCTCGCCGTCTCGCGGCACTTGTCGAAATAGCGGCCGGAGACGCCGGCGACATCGGCGCCGGTCGCGACATGGACGCTGGTGCGCGCGCCGGCCTCCACGTCGATGGCTGAGAAGCGCATGACGACCTTCAGCACCGTGCCGAAGAGCCAGCCGTTGTTCTGCCCGAACCGGCTGGCGACGAAGCCGGGGTGCAAGCAGTTGGCCGTGACCGGAGTCTCCGCCAGCAGCGCCGCGAGCCGGTAGGTGAAGAGGATGTTGGCGAGCTTGCTCTGGCTGTAGGCGCGCATGCCGCGGTAGCGCTTCGTCGCCTGCGGGTCGTCGAAGTCCATCCGCCCGCTGCGATGGGCCTCGGAGGCGACGTTGACGATGCGGCCGGACCCGCCGGCCTTCAGGCTCTCCAGCAACAGCCCGGTCAGCAGGAAGTAGCCCAGATGGTTGAGGGCGAAGGTCATCTCGATCCCGTCCACGCTCTCGCGGCGGCGGGTGAACATGGCGCCGACATTGTTGACCAGCACGTCGATGGCGGCGCCGGCGCTGAGGCGCTCCGCCAGCGCCCTGATCTCGGCCTGGCTGGAGAGATCGGCCTGCTCGAAGCGCACCCGGTCGTTGCGCGACGAATCGCGAATGGCCTTGCAGACCTCGGCGCCCTTGGCGGCGTTGCGCCCGACGAGCACCACCTCGGCGCCGCGCTCGGCCAGCGCCCGCGCGGTGACGCGGCCGATCCCGTCCGTCGCGCCGGTGACGATGCACAGCTTGCCTTCCATCATCCATCGCTCCTTCGGCCGCCGCTCCCGTTCGCCTTCGACCGCGCCCCGGCGACTCCGCCGGCGGGCGTTCGTCATCGCCGCAGGCGGACTCGGTTACGGCGTATCGGCGGCCTGCGGGCGAGCGGGCAGATATCGTGCGCCACGCCGCTCGTCCCGGTCAGTTGCAGGAGCGGCAGGGTGTATCGCCCGGTGCCGCCGCCGATGTCGAGAAAGCGGCCCCCGGCCATCGGGCCTTGCGTTTCAGACACCCGGGCGAAGTCCGGGGAGTTTCGTCCTGCGGCGCCCGCTTCCGTTTGCCGCACCCGCCTCGACCGGATATGCAGGCGTTCCAGCCAGCGACACTGGCCGGTTAGGATATTATGCTTATTGACATTTTCAGTGAAGCGATGCGGGAAGAACAAATATTGTGAATGCTCAACGTGGTATGTTGCATCTCTGTTTTTGACATATCGAAAATCGCCTTTTGCGTTACGGTCTCAACTAATTATTGTTATGTGGAGATTTGAGAGTATACCACGATGAACATGAGTCGCCGCGGGCAATATCGAATTCCGCCAACGAGCGCGCTGATCGCCTTCGACAGTGCTGCGCGGCACGGCAATTTCTCCCGTGCCGCCAAGGAGTTGCGTACTTCACAGTCCGCCATCAGCCGCCACATCGCGAGCCTCGAGCGCCAACTTTCGACACGGCTGTTCGAACGCTCGCGGACCGGCGTGAGCCTGACCGATGCGGGAAACCGCTATCGCGACGCCGTCTCCATGGGGCTCGGGGCCATCCATGCGGGCGCCGCAGAGGTCGCAGAGCTGTCGACCGACGAACAGGCCGAAGTGGTGATCGCCTGCTCGGAGGAGGTCTCGCACCTCTTCATGATGCCGCGTTTCGCGGCGCTCGAGGAAACGCTCGGCGAGCGCGTCCGGATACGCATTCTCACCTACCACTACAGCATACGGCACCTGCCTCATGAGCCGGTCGCCGATGTGATCTTGACCTGGAACGCGGAGAACGTTGCATCCGAGGACCGGGCGATCGTCTACCGGGAAGCGGTGAGGCCCATCTGTTCGCCCGGTTACGCCGCAACGCACGCGGAAACCCTGGATGGACCCGTGACGGGCTGGAACGGGCTGACCTTTCTGGATATCACACGGCCCAACGAGGGCTGGGTGTCGTGGGAAACGTGGTTCGCGTTGGCCGGGCACCCGACCGCCGAGCTACGGACCGTGGGCTTCGACAGCTTTTCGTATGTGCTGGAAGCAGCCTCAGCCGGGAGGGGCATCGCCATGGGCTGGCGACATTTCATCGAACGATATGTCGAAGCCGGGTCGCTGGTCATGCTCGCCGGCGGATTCGTTCAGACCGACAATTGCTTCTACGCCGTGCTGACCGAGAAGGGGCGGCGAAGGCCTCTCGTGCGCAAGTGCCTCGCCTTCTTCGGGCGTTCGGCATAGCACCGGGTTAGTGCCGCCGGCAGCGGAGGCGATGTGCTCCCGGATCGCGCGCGTCCCGCAACTTTTCCAGGCCTCCTCCGGGCCAACGGATCGCGTCCACGATCCAAGGTCGTTCACTTTCCGCGGCCGCGCGCGCCGGGATAAATTTCCGGAAATACGGTTTTCCCACGGGTTGAAACGACGAGTCGACCCGCACGGGTCGGCGGGACCGGGGAGGCGCCGTCAGCTCGGCGAGGCGCCGTGGATGCGACCGAGCAGCGGGCTCTGATGCCAGCAGACCTGACGCCAGACCCCGTCGCCGTGATACCAGGTCTGGGTGAAGCCCATGAAGCGCTGCCGGAAGCCGGCGTCGCGCGGCTTGCCGCGAAAGGTCGAGAAGCCGCTGATGTGGCCGGTGGTCCCCCAGACCTTGACGTTCAGTTCGCGCGGAATCCATTTAAAATGCTCCCACAGCCCTTCGCCGCCGGCGTGGAAGTCGATATGGTCCACGAACTCCGCCTTGGTCATGCGCCAGGGATAGTCCTCGTCCAGAATCTCGGCGTCCTCGTCGATCGCGCTCCAGAAGGCGTCGAGGTCTCCCTCGTTGAGCCCGCGCGCCCACGCATGAAACGCGGCCTCCAGCCCGGCGGGCGTGGCATCCTGTGTCATCGTTCGCGTCCTCCGGCCAATTGGCGTCTCCGCCTGCGCACCTCACCACATCCAGGGCCGAAACGCCATCGCACGGGGGCTCCCCTCTCCCTCCCCTCCGTGCCGCCCGCTTGTATCCCCGGGCGGCCGGAGGAGGCGGTGCGGTCATGACTCCCCCGGCAGGCGTCGTCCTGACGGTCGGTCACTCCACACATCCGCTGGAGGCCTTCGTCGCGCTGCTGCAGCGGCACGCCGTCACGGCGCTCGCCGACGTTCGTTCGACCCCCTACAGCCGCTTCAACCCGCACTTCAACCGCAAGTCCCTCGACAGGGACATGAACGCCCGCGGCATCGCCTACCTGTTCCTCGGCCGCGCGCTCGGCGGGCGCCCGGAGGACCGCTCCTGCTACGAGAACGGGCAGGTGCGCTACGACCGCGTGGCGCGGACCGCTCTCTTCCGCGAGGGGATCGACCGGGTCGTCCGGGGTGCGGCGGACAATCGCATCGCGCTGATGTGCGCGGAGAAGGAGCCGCTCGATTGCCACCGCACGATCCTGGTCGGCCGCAGCCTGGTCGAGCGGGGCATCGCCGTGGCCCATATCCTCGCCGACGGACGGCTCGAGCCCCACGACGACACGATGGACCGGCTGCTCGACTCCATGAAGCTGCCCCGGCGGGACCTCTTGCAGTCGCGGCCTGAACTGATCGAGCAGGCGCTCGCCCTGAGAGAACGACGCATCGCCCATGCGGACAAGACCCGCTGACAGCCGGGCGGCCTCTCCGCGCTTCCCGCTTCGCGATAGACAGGAACTGTATCGAAGGTGGGATTCGGCGGGATTGAGCGGGATTCCGCCGCAAACGTGCCCTGCCCTCGCCCGCTTACGGGATCGGCCGGGGGAGGCGGGTGGGGATGCGTTCGTTATATTCATGGCGCCCAAGTGCATTGCGTCCGCGCCATCGTGCCACCACCCGTCGCCGCCCAGCGGACCATGGTGCGGGGCAGGATCGGCGCGCCCTCGGCCACCGTGTCGCGGGCCGAAGCGATTGCTGCCTTGTATCTCTCCTGATTGCCGTCACCCGGCCAAGCGTCTATTCGCCCGCCACGTCGAGATAATCGTCTTGCCGCTCGTCTGCACCACCGCCGCGCCCGGTGCTCGACGCGTCGAAGGTGCCGCTGGCGCGCAGGTCATCGCCACTCAGCAGAGGACCGTCGCAAATGCGCTTGAGCAGATCGACTTGCCGGGGTTCGAGTACGACCAGGCGACCAAGGACGTGAAGCACGTTCATCAGTTCCGTGGTGTACGCGGCGAGCCAGCAGTCGGGCTGAATGTTTTCGAGCGGTGATGGCGGTCGGCGGTCGCCGATGATGGGCCGGGAGCGGTCGAGGCGGCGGTAGCTGAACCACTGGACGAGCACCTGCTTGCCCGAGACTCCGTACTCCCATACTGCTCGCGACACGTTGCCGATGTAGCCCTCGCCGATCCTCAGGCGGGAAGCGGCGGCATCGTAGTCGATGCGATCGGGGAAGCGGTCAGGGTCGGTCGGGATCGCTCCGTCCTTCGGGATGACGGGGCGCTCGCCATCCGGCATCCGCGGGGCACCGCTGGGCCGCCCTGCGCTGGCATCGGCGAGGCGCTCGCCGAAGCAGTGAAGCCAGATGACCTCTCGCCCGATGTCGACAGCCTCGGCGAAGAGCGAGGCGTCGGCGGTCATCGGGAAGCGCAATCCCGGCTGGACGAGATCGGATCGGAATCGGGCCGTGTACGCAGGATGCGCTGCGACGGCCGCGAAGTAGGCCATCAGGTCAGGTGCGCTGACTGTGACCCCCAAGGCGTCGGCCACCTCGCGGAGCAAGCCTGCCTTGAGATTGGGCGCTTGAACTCGGCGGTCAGCCCAGAGGGGAAACACGCGGCCTCCAAAGGAACCTCTGTAGTGGTGAAGGTCCGGTATCGACGCTGAAAACGTCACCGCCGGCCCAGACATGGGCGAATGTGCTTGCAGCGCCGTCAAGTAGACTTGCTGGCTTGAATGGTTCTCCCAAAGCGTCGGGTTTGGTTGATTGATAACCCGCCCGTCCGGGATAATCCACTGCCGGTCGAATGAGCGGAATCCGTATCGTGCAGGCCGGACCACAGTGCCCTTGTCCGAAGCAACAGAGCCGGCCCGAAACTCATGGCCGTAAAGCCCCTTGCGAAGCGACTTGTTGAGGTGCTTGTCTCCTGGCTTGCCACCGCGCAGATGTGGATGAAACAGCTCTTCCTTCTTCCCGGAATCAGCTTCAGCCTGTAGAGCCCTCCACCGACGCTCGAGCGAGGCACGATCCGGCGCGATAATCCAGGTCCGGCCCGGCATCACGCCGGAGCCGTCGTAGGCGAACAGATCTTCAAGGGGCGCGAAGTCGGCCCACGCCCCGGCGGCCCTGGGGAAGAACGAGGCACGGGAATCGGATGAGCAGTCGGTCCACCCGCTGTCGTCCAGCGTAATCGAGCCGAGCGCCGCAAACTTCTCGTCTCGATGCCCCAAGGGCAGAGCACGGTATCGGACCTGCGCCGGGGAGGACGTACCCTCGTCCTTCTTTCTCAACGCCATGACGATGCACACGGGCTGCTGCACGCCCTGAAAGATGCGCGTTCGCACCTCCGGCTGGTGCCCTTCGGGCGAGCAGTCGATCACCCAGATTTCGTCTGCGTCGCTGCGCAGGTTGGCGCGCATCTTCTGAAACCCGGGCCCGTTGAGGAAGCCCGCAACGGTGATGAAGGAGACGATTCCTTTCGTGTCCCGCTCGCGCCCTTCGATCCGCGTCGGGTCCCCGTCCCCGAACACCTTCCACGTCGCCCACCTCCAGAAATAGACGTAGAGGTTGCGCAGATGCTTGGCATGGGCGCCGACGTTCCAGTCGGTGGGCGGCATCCATTGGCCGAGGGGCGGCGTAGGCACATCTGCCGTCGTGCCGCTCTCGATCCAGCCGCCGAGGCCCTTCGCCTTCTCCTTGTACGGCGGGTTGCCGATGACGACGGTGATCTTCTCCTGCCGCTTGATCTCATTCGCGCGCCTGCGGGACTCACCGAGGGGCATGAGCATCTGCGGAATGTACTCCTCCTCGGCGTATGGGTTGCCCAGCGTATCGGTGACGAAGAGCCGCATAGTGGGTGTTGCTTTCGGGTCGTCGAGGAGCGATTGCAGCTCGGCAAGGATGCGCAATTGCGCCACGGCGAAGGGGCCGAACTGAATCTCGAACCCGACGAGACGGGACAACGCGGCCTCGACCACGCCGGGTACGGCCCCCGGCCCCTGGTCGGCTTCCGTCGCCTCCGCGATCCGGCGGAGAACGCCGAGCAGGAATGTGCCGGTCCCGGTGGCCGGGTCGGCAACGGTCACGTCCCCGGAGGCAAGTCCTTCCGACAACCCGAACCTCTCGTCGGACCGCAGCGCCTCGTCGACCAGCCGGACCATGGCGCGGACCACCTCCGGCGGCGTGTAGTAGGAGCCCGTCTTCTTGCGCAGTTCGTTGTCGTAGACGCTCAGAAAATCCTCGTAGAAGTAGAGCCACGCTTCCGGGTCGCCCTTGCTGATGGCGGGCCAGTGAACGGCATCGAGCACTCGCGTCAGTGTGGCGAGCGACGTCTTCAACGTTGCCTGGTTGTCGGCATCATCGGTGAGGAGGCGAAGCGCGGTACCGATCAGGGTGTTGGTCTGGCGCAACTCGTGAGCAACCCGGTCGAGACCGTCGGCAAGGGTGATGTCACGCGCCCGCGCCATCAGCAGACCGAAAGTGACCGCCTGCGCGTAGCCGTCCGCGAACGCTGCGTCTGTCGCGCTCGGGAACAGGAGCCTTCGCCAGTCCTTCGCGAGGTTCGTGAGCGGGGCAGACTCTTGCCCCAACTGCTCCACCACCTCCTCTCGAAGCAGCCGGCAGAGACGGGCCGTGACAACAGCGAGTTGGGCAGCCGAGCGCGGTGGCTGCGGTTCCCATTGAAAGAAGTCGGCGAACAGCGACACGAGGCCGTCCGGCGCGGCAAGCTTGCCACCCGCGGTTGCGACATCGCCCTCCAAGTGAACGACCTGCCTCTCGAGCTCGCCGCTCCGCCATAGGCTGAACGCGTTGCCATCGGTGTAGATCAGGTTGGGGAGGGTCTGGAGCTTCGCCCACTGCTCCTTGTCATGCCTGTCCTGGAAGCGGCGGGGGTCGGCCCCCTTGTCTGGCGCCTTGACTTCGATAAAGCCGATCAGGGCGTTTCGGCGGGTTACCGCGTAGTCGGGCCGCGTCTTGAGATCGGCGAGCGAAGTTTCGCCAACCGCCACGACCGTACCGGGGGGCAATCCCGTGAGTTCGGCGAGGCGCCCGATGAGCGATTCGAGCGGCGCGCGCAACTGGTCCTCGGGTGCCCCGCTTGCACTGGGGTTGGAAAGCTTCGATTTCGCTTCGAGACCGAATCTGGAAATGGCTTCTTGAAGTGTCATGCACGATCACCGGTAGCGGCTCTGCCAATATCCCGCAACACCGGATTTGCGACGCCGTTTCTCAAACCGACACGCTTGCGGGGGTCGGGGCGCACGCCTATCGTTGCGGGCGGGGCGGGTGTAGCTCAATGGCAGAGCAGAAGCTTCCCAAGCTTACGACGAGGGTTCGATTCCCTTCACCCGCTCCATGCCGCGCCCGTCCTGCGTCGCGGATGCGGTCCGGCTCCCGGTCGCGGCGTACCGGCGAACGGTGAGGCCCGCCGGGAGTGTCTCGCCGGGGAGCCACGGCTGAGGGCGCGATGGCGGAGCGGTCCCGCTTGCTGTTCATCAATGTCGGGCACGGGCTCGACCATCTGTTCCTGCTGCTCTACCCGACCGTGGTGCTCACTCTCGAAGGGGTGTTCGAGCGCTCCTACGGCGAGCTTCTCTCGCTCGCCGTGCCCGGCTTCATCGCCTTTGCCGCCGGCACGCTGCCGGCCGGCTGGCTCGGCGACCGCTGGAGCCGGCCGGCGATGCTCGCGATCTTCTTCGTCGGCATCGGCGTCGCGTCCTGCCTCACCGGGCTTGCGCGCACGCCCTTCGAGCTCGCGGTCGGGCTCACGCTGATCGGCCTGTTCGCGTCGATCTATCATCCCGTCGGCATCGCCATGCTGGTCGAGGGGCGGGAGAAGGTCGGCAGGCTTCTCGGCGTCAACGGCGTCGCCGGGAACATGGGCCTGGCGGCGGCGGCGATCGTCGCCGCGTCGCTGAGCGAGACGATCGGCTGGCGCGCGGCCTTCATCGTGCCGGGCGCGCTGTCGCTGATCGTGGGCTTCTGCTTCATCGCGCTCTGCCGCCAGTGGCGCAACAGCGCCGCGGCGGCGGCAACTGCGCCTGCGCCCGCAGCGCGCGGCCGGCCCTCGCGCACCCTGCTGCGGCTGGTGCTGGTGATCGGCGTGGCGACGACGCTCACGGGGCTCACCTTCCAGACGACCACCATCGCGCTGCCTAAACTCTTCGACGAGGGCCTGACCGGCATCGCCGACGGCGCGCTGGGCATCGGCGCGTTGGTCTCCCTGGTCATCGCCGTCGCGGCCTTCGCCCAGATCGGGGTCGGCTGGCTGATCGACCGCTACCCGGCCAAGCCGGTCTGGATCGCGGTGCTCTTCGCCCAGGCGCCGCTCATCGCCGTCGCCGGCCTGCTCGCCGGCCACGGCCTGCTACTCGTGGCCTTCGTGATGATGATGGTGATTGTGGGCGAGATCCCGATCCAGGACGCGCTGGTTACCCGCTACACGGCCGAGGGCTGGCGGGCGCGAATCTTCGGGGTCAAGTTCCTGCTGGGCCTCGGTGCCAGCGCCGTGGCGGCGCCGCTGGTTGCGGGCCTGCACGGCGTCTCCGGCGGCTTCCTCTGGCTCTTCGTCGGCCTCGGCGGATCGGCGGCGCTGGTCGGCATCATCGCCTTCTGGCTGCCGGGCGGTCCGGTGGGCGCGCCGCGGCTGGCGGCGAAGGCCGGGGCCTGAGGCCGCACCGGGCACGCGGCGGCCCATCCGCTTTGCGGTTGCGTTCCGTGCGGGGCTGTCGCTAAGCTTCCGCCAATCGTTTGGCGATGCGGTCGGCGTGGCACAGCGCCTGCCGGGCGCAACGTGACCCTTGAACCACAGGCAATAGGGAGGCAGCGCGATGGAGTGGTATCACAAGAAGAAGCAGACCAAGAAGCAGCGCTTCGACGAGGAGATCAAGGCGTCCGGCGGAATCGTCGATCCGCTGAACCCGTCGCGGCGCGGCTTCATGTCGATGGCCGGCACCGCCGCCATCGGCGCGATGGGCGTGGCCGGGGCCAACACCCTGGTCGCACTGAACAACGGCGCCAAGGCCGACGGCGAGCCGATCCCGGTCGGCGCGATGCTGCCCTACACCGGGTGGGGCGCGGAGGATTCGCGCAACTTCGAGGCCGGCATCACGCTCGCGGTCGATGAGATCAACTCGTTCGGCGGCATCCTCGGCAGGCCCATCGAGGTCCATTTCGAGGACACCAAGGAGATCACCGCAGAGACCGTGACCTCGGCCGCGCGGCGCCTGATCGACCGGCACGAGGTGCATGCCATCGTCAACGGCTACAACTCGCCCTCGGTGCGCGCCGAGTACAACACCATCGCGGATGCGGGGATTCCCTACATCCACGACAACACCCAGTACGGCCACCAGTTCGCGGTGCGCGACAACATGGATCGCTACTGGTGCATCTTCCAGGACGATCCGTCCGAGTACTATTACGGCTCGGGCCTGATCTATTTCCTCGCCGAGTTGGAGAAGCTGGGCAAGTGGACGCGGCCCAACAACAAGTTCGTGCTCTTCTCGGGCAGCATCGACTATGCGATCACCATCGCCGCGGCGATCCGGGACACCGCCCCGCAATTCGGCTGGGAGCTCGCGATCGACGATGTCGTGACCCAGCCTGTCGACGACTGGGGGCCGGCGCTCGTGCGTGCGCGCGAGGTCGCCCCCGCCATCATCGCGGCGACCCACGGCTTCCCGACCGATCAGACCGGGCTCGTCACCGGATTCGCCGAGAACCCGACCAACAGCCTGGTCTACGTGCAGTACGCGCTGCAGCAGCGGGCCTTCCTCGACATCGTCAAGGAGACCGGCGAAGGCGTGTTCTGCTCGACCACCATCGGCACCCTGCAGGACGCGATCGGCAACGCCTTCTCGAAGAAGATCCGCGACCGCTGGGGCGAGGACATGACCCCGATGGTCGCGGGGCAGGTCTACGATTCGTACTACCTGTGGGCGATCGCGGCCTGCCGCGCCGGCGGCTCGGGCGCTCCTTACGACGGCATCGAGCAGAACAAGAAGGTCTGCCACTTCATCCGCGAATCGATCTATCGCGGCGTGGTCGGGACCATCAAGTTCATGTGGGGCCAAGCGGCGCAGCCCTATCCGGCGGAGACCAACGACCCCTCGCTCGGCATGCCGACGATCATGATGCAGTGTCAGGACTGGACCAAGGACGTGGTCTTCGTCGGGCCTTCGCCCTATGACACGGCCGAATGGCTGAACCCGCCGTGGCTCAGCAGCTAGGCCCCTTCAGCCCGAAGGCATAGGAACAAGACCCAGAAACACCGGTCCAAGCGATGTCTTCGGGGGAACGCGTACCGCTGCTGGCGTGCCGTAACGTCTTCAAGTATTTCGGCGCGCTGGCGGCGGTGGACGATTTCGATCTGGATGTTCATGCAGGCGATGTGGTCGGCATCGGTGGCCCCAACGGTGCCGGCAAGACCACCCTCATCGACGTGATCTCGGGCATCAACCCGGCCACCAGCGGCGAGATCGAGCTGGAGGGACGGGACATCTCCAAGGTTCGCCCCGATCTCATCTGCCATCGGGGCATGGCCCGCACTTTCCAGCTCAATGCGGGCTTCGATTCGCTCACGATTCGCGAGAACGTGCTGATCGGCTCGGCCTTCGGGCTGGGCGATCGCGGCGTGCCCGCGATGACCTTTTCGCGGGCGATGCGCGAGCGGGTGGACCGTGCCCTCGAACTCTGCCGGCTGACCGATCGCGCCGAGACCGTCGCCCGCGACGTGCCGGTGCTCGAGCGCAAGCTCCTGATGCTGGCGAGCGCGGTCGCGACCGACCCCAAGCTCCTCCTCATCGACGAGCCGGTGGGCGGCCTCAACCCGCACGAGGTCGACGACGTGATGGAGATCGTCTTGGGCCTCGCCGCCGAGGGCATGACGATCATCCTGATCGAGCATGTGATGCGCTTCCTGCTCCAGATTTCGTCGCGGGTCGTCATCATGCATCACGGCGAGAAGATCTATGAGGGCGACACGCAAGGGCTGCTGAGCGACCGCCGCGTCGTCGAGGTCTATCTCGGCGAAGGCACCGCGGACCGGCTGCAGCACATGTTGGAAGAACGGGCGGCGGCCGATGGCTGAGCCGCTCCTCTCCGTTCAGAACCTGCACGCGGGCTACGAGGGACAGAGAGTCCTCAGGGACGTGTCGTTCGACGTGCCGGAAGGCGGTCTCATCACCATGCTCGGCCCCAACGGGCACGGCAAGACCACGCTGCTCCGCTGCATTGCCGGTCTGCTCAAGCCGAGCGGCGGCCGGATCGAGCTGGCGGGGCGGCGGATCGAGGGGGCGGAAGCGGAGACCGTGGTCGGGCTCGGCGTCGTCCTGATCCCGCAGGGCGACATGCTGTTCCCGGACATGAGCGTCTACGACAATCTGAAGATGGGCGCCTACCTGCCCCGGGTGCGCAAGACCTTCGATCGGGATGTCGAGAACATCTATGCGATCCTGCCCCGGCTCAAGGAGCGCACGACGCAGCTCGCGCGCACGCTCTCGGGCGGTGAGCGCCGGATGCTGGCCATCGGCCGCGGCCTGCTGGCGGGCGGGCGCATCCTGATGATCGACGAGCCCTCGCTCGGCCTCGCGCCGATCGTCATCGACCAGATCTACGAGATCATCACCGACCTCAAGGCATCGGGGCGCACGATCCTGCTCGTCGAGGAGAATGCGAGCCGGATCATCGACATCGCCGACCGCATTCACCTGCTCGACACGGGCCATATCGTTTGGGCCGGCGACGGCGAGGAGCTCCATTCCAACCAGCAGATCCTCGAGACCTATCTCGGCGGCTGAGGGCATCGGGGACGCGCAGTGAACTTCTTCGTCCAGATCATCGTGAGCGGCCTCACCTTCGGCGCCATGTATGCGCTGGCCGCGGTCGGGCTCGCCCTCGTCTGGGGCGCCTTCAACATGCTCAACATGAGCCACGGCATCATCATGACGCTCGGCGCCTACTTCGCGCTCGTCTGGGCCGAGGGGTGGGGGCTGCCGCTCTGGTTCGCAGGCCCGTTCGCCTTCGTCGCCGGCGGCGTCTTCGGTGCCGCGGTCTACTTCATCTCGGCGCACTGGATGCTGCGGCAGAAGAATTTCGAGGTCACGATAATCATCGCCACCTTCGGCCTCGGCATGGCGCTGGAAGCGGGCCTGATGAAGATCCTGCGCGAGTGGTTCCACGTCTCGCCCTACGCGCAGCCGCTCTCGATGGGCGCCGATTCGTTCCTCGTCGGCGATGTCCCGGTCAGCTATCAGCGCATCATCATCTGGGCGGTAGCGGTGGTGCTCATCGTTCTCGTCGCGCTCTTCCTGACCCGCACCACCATGGGCCGCGCCATTCGCGCGACCGCGCAGAACCGCGACGCCGCGCGCCTGATGGGCGTCAAGGTGAAGCGCGTCTACGTCATCGTGCTCGCACTCGCGAGCGCGCTCGCCGGCGTCGCCGGCATCATGCTGACCTCGTTCAAGGACGTCGTGCCGCTGATGGGCCAGACGCCGATGCTCAAGGCGTTCATCGTCATCGTGCTGGCCGGCCTCGGCAACATGACCGGCGCGCTCTATGCCGCGCTCCTGATCGGCATGGTGGAGGCGGCGGTGAAGGTGCTCGTGGCCGACAAGTGGGGCTTCCTCGCCATGCTCGTCGTGGTGGTGATCGCGATCATCTGGCGCCCCGCCGGGCTCTTCGGCAAGCACCAGATCGCGCGGCAGTAAGATGAAGAGGCGCGACTACATCATCTTCGCGGTGCTGCTGGCGTTGGCGGTGGCGTTCCCCTTCATGGGCATCCCGCGCTACATCATCGCCAGCGCGCTGCTGCTCTTCTGCTACGCGACCGTCGTCAGCCAGTGGAACCTGGTGTTCGGCATCGCCGGCATCTTCTCGCTGGCGCAGATCGCGATCTTCGCCTTCGGCGCCTACACGACGGCGCTCATGGGCCGCTACCTGGACTGGAGCCTGTGGCCCACCTTCCCGGTCGCCGGCGCCGCCGGAGTCGTGCTCAGCATCTTCATCGGCCTGGCCTGCCTGCGGATGCGGGGGATCTACGTCGCGTTGCTGACGCTCGCCATCTCGCAGACCATGTTCGTGCTGATCCAGACCGATTCCGACTGCAGCGCTCTCAACAAGGTGATCAACCCGGCGACCTGCGTGTCGTTCACCGGCGGTGCGCAGGGGCTCGGCGATTTCGGCACCTTCGGCTGGCGCGAGGTGTTCGGCGGGCGCAGCTGGATGATCGGCGACTACTACTCCATGCTGGGCCTGCTCGTCGTCGCGCTCGTCTTCACGGTGGCGATGACCCAGAGCCGCATCGGCCTCGCCTTCAAGGCGCTGCGCGACAATGAGGAGCTGGCCACCTCGCGCGGCGTGAGCGTCTTCAAGTACCAGCTCATCGTCTTCGCGGCCTCTTCGTTCCTGACCGCCATGGCGGGCGCCTTCTACGCGGCGCATTTCGGCTCGGTCGGCTCCAACCTCGTCGCCTTCCCGCTCCTCCTCTTCCTGATCTCGATGCTCGTGGTCGGCGGCATCGGGCGCACCTGGGGGCCGCTGCTCGGCGCCGGGCTGCTGATGGTCGCCGACGAGTTCTTCAAGGAGTTCTCCGACCTGCGGAACGTCGGCCTCGGGCTGGTCGTCCTGCTCTTCATGATCTTCCTGCCCGAGGGCGTCGCCGGCGCGATCGAATCAATCTCGAAGCGCATCGAGCGGTTGTGGGCCTGGGCCCGACGACGGGGCTCGGCCGCGGCCGACTAGACGCGCCGCGGCCCGGACACGATGACGCGCCGGCCTGACAGCGTACACCCCGCCGCGGCACTTCTGGCCCTGCTCCTGTGGGCGGGCGGCACGATCGGCACTGACGGCGCCGGCGCGGCCGATCTGCACATTCCGCACTTCGTCGATGTCGCTGCCGCCGCCGGGGTGGAGCACGCCTATACCGGCGACTGGACGCACTATGTGGGGGGCGGCGTCGCCGCCTTCGACTGCGACAGCGACGGCGACCCGGACCTCTTCTTCGCCGGCGGCGCCGGCCCGGCCCGGCTCTTCCGCAACGAGAGCGAGCCGGGCGCGCTGCGCTTCACGGCGCTGGCCGGTACGGCGCCCGCCGGCCCGGCGCTCGGCGAGCGCGCGGTGACCGGCGCCTATCCGCTCGATATCGACGGCGACGGCCGCATGGACCTCGCCGTGTTGCGGCTCGGCGCGAACAGGCTCTACCGCGGGCTCGGCGGCTGCCGCTTCGCCGACGCCGGCGAGGCCTGGGGCGTTCCTGGCGGCGACGGCTGGACCACCGCGTTCAGCGCCGTCTGGGAGGGGGAGAACCGCCTGCCGAGCCTCGCCTTCGGCAACTATGTCGACCGCGACGTCTGGACCGCCATGCACACGCCCTTCGGCGAGTCGGCGGACGCGGCGGTCCGCATGCCTGCCTGCCCGGACAATCTGCTGTTCCGCCCGGCGGGCGCGGACGCGGGGGCTTACGCGCCGGCGCTGCGCCTCAGCCCCGGCCATTGCCCGCTCTCGATGCTGTTCTCCGACTGGAGCCGCACCGGGCGCCCCGACCTCCGGGTCAGCAACGACCGCTTCTATCACGAGGACACCGGCGAGGAGCAGCTCTGGCACATGGGCACGGAGCCCCGGCTCTACGGCCGCGGCGACGGCTGGCCGCGCCTGCGCATCTGGGGCATGGGGATCGCCAGCCACGACCTCACCGGCGACGGCCTGCCCGACTATTTCCTCTCCAACATGGGCGCCAACCGGCTGCGGGCACTGGCTCCCGGCAGCACCGGCGCGCCGCGCTTCCGCGAGATCGCCTACGAGCGCGGCGTCGAGGCCACGCGCCCGCACACGGGCAGCGACGAGCGGCCGTCCACGGCCTGGCATTCGCAGTTCGCCGACGTGAACAATGACGGGCGGATCGACCTCTTCGTCGCCAAGGGCAATGTGGAGGACATGGAGGAGGCCGCGGCCCACGACCCCAACAACCTGCTGCTCGGCGGTGCGGGCGGCACCTTCCGCGAGGCCGCCCTGGAAGCGGGCGCCGCCAGTATGCGGCGGAGCCGGGGCGGCGCCGTGATCGACCTCGACCTGGACGGCCTGCTCGACATCGTCGTCGTGAACCGCATGGCCAATGTCGAAATCCTGCACAACCGGAGCCGCCATGACGGCCACTGGGGCGGCCACTGGCTTCAGGTCATGCCGCGCCAGGAGGGTGCCAACCGCAACGCGGTCGGCGCATGGATCGAAGTCCGCGCCGCAGGCCGAATCCAGCGCCGCGAGATCGCGGTCGGCGGCGGCCACGCGAGCGGTCAGGCCGGATGGGTCCATTTCGGTTTGGGCACAGCCGACGCCGCCGAGGTTCGCGTCCAGTGGCCGGACGGGCACTGGAGTCCGTGGCGGCGCAGCGCAACGAATCGCTTCCTGTCGATCGAGCGTGGGCGTAGTCTGGCTGCCGTGCATCGGGCCGGATGACGCGACATGGACGACTGGATCGCCCGCAAGGACCTGATCGAGGCGCGGCGCCTCAAGGCGCTGTCGCGGCGCTCCGACCTCCTGGGCTGGCTCCAGGCGCTGAGCCAGCTCGGCGCGGTGGGGCTGGCGGGCTACGGCATCCATGCGCTGTGGGGAAGCTGGTGGGCGGTGCCGGTGTTCCTGCTCCAGGGCGTCATCCTCTGGGGCTTCGCCTATGCCGGCCAGCACGAGCTCGCGCACTGGACGGTCTTCCGCCGCCGCGCCCTCAACGACGCCTTCGGCCATCTGGCGAGTTTCCTGCGCCTCTATCCCAACAGCTACCAGCGCTTCCTGCACTTCACCCATCACCGGCACACCAAGGTCGCGGGGCTCGACCCGGAGCTGATGGCTCAGAAACCCTGGACGCTCTGGAGCTATGTCAACTTCGTGGCCGGCCCGGCCTACTGGATCGCCCAGATCCGCAACACCGTCGAACATGCCGCGGGCCATGCGCCCGAGCCCTTCCTCAGGGAGAAGGAGCGGGGCATCGTGATCCGCGAGGCGCGGCTCTACCTGCTCGGCTATGCGACGGTCGCGGCGCTCTCGGTCCATTTCGAGAGCTGGGCGGCGCTGATCTGCCTGTGGGGGCCGATGCTGCTCGCCACGCCCTTCTACCGCTTCTATGTGGCGGCCGAGCATCACGGCCTGCCCAACGACCGCAACGTGATCGAAAGCACGCGCACCACCCGCGCAGGCCCGGTCATGCGCTGGCTGATGTGGCAGATGCCCTACCACGCCGAGCATCATCTCTTCCCCGGCGTGCCCTTCCACAAGCTGGGCGCGCTGAGCCGGGCGCTACGCGAGCGCCCCGACTCCAGGCTGAGCGGGATCAACGAGGTCGCGCCGGGCTATGTTGCCGTGAACCGTGCGCTCCTGGCCATGCTGCGGCGCGGCGGCGACCCCACCTTCCTGGCCGGGACGGCAAGTCCGTAGAGAGCAGGCGGCCGCGATGAAGAGGTTCCACCCGGCGCTCAGCCGCGGCGACGCCTTCCTGCACAACTCGCCCTATCACGGCTGCTCCCATCCGGCCGATCACACGATCCTGGTGCCGGTGATCGACGCGGGCGGCACGCACCGCTTCACCGGCATCGCCAAGGCGCATCAGGCCGATTGCGGCAACTCCATCGCCACCACCTATCACGGCAGCGCCGGCGACGTGTACGAGGAGGGCGCGCTGATCTTCCCGGCGGTGCAGGTGCAGCGCGGCTACGAGACGATCGACGACATCGTCCGCATCTGCCGGATGCGCATCCGTGTGCCGAAGCAATGGTGGGGCGACTTCCTCGCCATGCTCGGCGCCGCCCGCGTCGGCGAGCGGGAGCTGCTGGCGCTCGCCGACGAGGTCGGCTGGGAGACGCTCGACGACTTCTCGGCCGAATGGTTCGACTACAGCGAACGGCGGATGATCGCAGCCCTCGGGGGGCTGCCCGCCGGCCGGCTCACGGTCTCCAGCGCCCACGATCCGGTTCCGGGCGCGCCGGAGGGCGTGACCGTCAACGTCTCCGTGCGCGTAGACCCGGCCGATGCGCGGATCGAGGTCGATCTCCGCGACAATGTCGACTCGCTCCCCTTCGGCCTCAACATGAGCGAGGCCTGCGCGCGCACCTCGGCGATGGTCGGCATCTTCAACGCGCTCCCCCACACCGTGCCGCCCAACGCCGGCGCCTTCCGCCGCGTGCGTGTGCGGCTGCGGCAGGGCTGCGTCGTCGGCATTCCGGAGCATCCGACCTCGTGTTCCGTCGCCACCACCAACGTCGCCGACCACATCGCCAACGGCGTGCAGCGGGCCATCGCCGAGCTCGGCGACGGGCACGGCATGGCGGAGGTCGGCGGCGTGATTCCGCCGAGCTGCGGCGTGATCTCCGGTGTCGACCCGCGCAGCGGCGCGCGCTTCGTCAACCAGGTCTTCCTCGGCTTCGGCGCAGGCGCGGCGGCACCCGGCACGGACGCCTGGATCGCCATCGCCCATGTCGGCAATGCCGGCCTCTGCTACCAGGATTCCATCGAGGTGGACGAGATGGTGTTCCCCATCGCCGTGAGGGGGCGGCACTTCATCACGGACAGCGGCGGCGCCGGGCGCCAGCGCGGCGGGCCAGGGGCCCATGTGGAATTCGGGCCGGTCGAGGGTTGCCGGCTCGAGGTGGGCTATGTCAGCGACGGCGCGGTCAATCCGGCCAACGGCGCGCGCGGGGGTGCGCCCGGTGCCGTCGCCCGCCAGTACCGGCGCGGCCACAATGGCGAGCTGGTGGCGCTCGCGGCGTGCGCGCAGGTGCCGGTGACGCCGGGCGAGACGATGGTCTCGATCTCCGCCGGCGGGGGCGGCTACGCCCAGCCATGCACCCGCGACCCCGCGAAAGTCGCCCACGACGTGCGGGAGCGCTGGGTCTCGCCCGAGGCCGCCCGCGACATCTACCGCGTGGCGCTCGACAGGGACGGCAATGTCGACGAGGCTGGCACCAGCCGGCTCCGGGCCGCCGCGCAGGCCCACGCCGATGCGCCGGCGCGGGACGCGGCGTTCTGATCCCGGTTCCAGCGAGAGGAGGAGAACGATGAAGGTGGACGGCGCCTGCTTCTGCGGGCAGATAACATTCGAGGCGGAGATCGATACCGGCCGCATCCTTGTCTGCAACTGCACGGATTGCCAGACGCTCTCGGGCTCGGCGTTCCGCACGGTCGCGTTCACCACGGAGGGAGGCTTCACCCTGCTCTCCGGCGCGCCCAGGATCTACGTCAAGATCGCGGATAGCGGCAACCGGCGCCAGCAGGCCTTCTGCCCGAAGTGCGGCTCGCCCATCTATGCGACCTCCGATCCGGCCGGGCCCTTCTACGGCCTCCGCATCGGCGTCATCGCGCAGCGCGACCGGCTGGTCCCCAAGGTCCACATCTTCAACCGCTCGAAGCAGCACTGGCTCGACGCGATCCCGTCGCTTCCCACCATCGAAGCCATGCCCTGACCCGGTACAGCGGCGCGCCCTCAGCGGACGAAGCGCTCGTCGATCACGGTGAGCGCGGCGTCGAGGGCGTCCGTCGCGGTGTCGATCTCCTCCTGCGTGATGGTGAAGGGGGGCCCGAGCTTGATCGTGTTGGGCGAGAAGCCGCCGAGGTAGACGCCGCGCTTCGCGTTCTCGGCCGCGACGATCACGTTGGGATGGGTGCCGAGGTCGCCGGTGAAGGCCGAGTAGCGGTCTTCCGCCACGATCGGCGCGCCGTTCCCGTCCACCAGGTCGACCGTATAGAAGAGGCCGCGCCCGGACACGCGCCCGACGCAGGCGTGTTTGTCCTTCAGCCCGTCGAGCCGGTCCTTGAGGTAGGCGCCGCGCTGGCGCACCTGCTGCATGATGTCGTGGGCCAGCAGGTATTCCAGGTTGCCGACGATGGTCGCGCAGACCAGGGGATGGCCGTCCCAGGTGCTGCCGGTCCACCAGCGGGCCTTCTCGAAATGGTCGGCGATGGTCTCGCTCGCGATCACGGCGCCCACGGGGAGCGCCGAGCCGTTGATGCCCTTGCCCGCCGCCATCAGGTCGGGCTTCACCCCCGGCCAGTGCATGTAGCCGAACCATTCGCCCAGCCGCCCAAAACCCGTGATTACCTCGTCGTCGATCCAGAGGAAGCCGTAGCGGTTGCAGAGCGCGCGCAAGCCCGGCATGTAGTCCGCGTGGGGAAAGGTGCCGCCCGCGCCGAACATCGGCTCGCTGATGAGCGCGGCGATGTTCTCGGGCCCGACGGCGCGCACGATATGCTCCGTCGCCTCCAGCGAGGGCAGCGGCCCTGCGCCGGCCCAGTCCTCGAACTCCGGCGGCGGGATCGGGATATAGCCCTGCGGCGGCCAGCCCGGCACGTCGGCGACGGCGGCAAAGCCCTCGCCGGTCGAGATATTGTTGCGGTAGCCGCGCATCATGGTCGCGCCCACGGTCATGCCGTGGAAGGAGTGGGCCTGGGTCAGGATGACGCTGCGGCCGGTGTAGAGCCGCGCCATCATGATGCAGCTCTCCACCGCCTCGGTGCCCGACGGCAGGATGCGCAGCCTGCCGGCCCAGCCCTCCCGGCCGAGGATGTCGGCGATGACGAGCTTCGCCGCCCTGGCGCGATACTCGTTGGCCAGCGTGTAGGTGACGTGGCCGTAGCGCTCCATCGCTTGCGTCAGCGCGCCGTGGATCGCCGGGTGGCGGTGGCCCAGATTGTCCGAGATGAGCTGGCTCATGAAGTCGAGCAGCCGCGTGCCGTCGGCGAGCACGAGGTAGTTGCCGTCGGTCGCATCGACGGCCGTGATGCTGAGCTCGTCCTCCGCCTGCAGCCCGTGCAGGTAGTAGGCCCGGTCCCAACGCTCGAGCTCGTCCCAGTCGCGTGTCATGGCGCCACCCCGAAAGCCGGCCGCGGAACGGATGCGCGATCCGGCAAGCTTAGCCCACCCCACCGGATCGCCCTACCCGCGCCGGGCGCCCCGCGCCGGCGCGCCGGTTGCGAATGGGATGCAACATTTAAAGCAATCGATGCGGGATAAAGCGGGATCAGGCGGGATGAAGTGGGATGGCGCGCGGCGTCGAGCGGCCGTCGCTCATTCCGGCGGCGCCGCTGCGGCGGCGCGCTCACGGCGGGACCTCCTCCGGCGGGGGACCCGGATGCGGCCCCTCGATGGCCCGGCGCATCTCGGCGACGGTCTCCGCAGAGAGGCCGCGCCGGCGCACGGTCCCGTCGGCGCGGGGGGCGGCTTTCGCGCGCATGCGCTCCCGCTCGATGCGCAGCCTGTCGGCGCCTTCCATGCGGCGCAGCGCGAGGGCGAGGCGGGCGATCTCCTCCGGCGCCATGGTCGCCTTCCGGTCGTCGAGCTCGGCAACGGCGAGCACCGCCTGCGTCCGCAGGACCTCGATCGCGAGCTGGCCCATGTCGCCCTCGGGGTGCTCCCCGAGCGCGCGCCCCCACTCCCTGGCGATGCGGTCGACCTCGTGCTGGCGGCGGATCAGATCGCGCACCCGCTTGGCGTAGCGGCCGACGGCCGAGCGCGAGCAGTCGCCGCCGCGCGCGCGGATGCGGGCCGCGATCTCGTCGGTTGTGGCGCCGTCCGCGATCGCCGTGTCGGCGTCGTCGCGGACTGCGGGCGCCAGCCGCTCGACCGACGAGCGCCCGCCCGTCCCGCCCGCCGTGTCCTGCCTGCGCGCGTGCTGCATGGCGCGACCCTGGCACGGCCGCCGCGGCCTGTGCACCGCACCATGGTCCGGGATGCCGGACGGGTCGCGCACGCCCGCAGGGTCGTGCGCGCGGGAGAAGGGTCGCCCCCACCCCGGCCCTCTCCTCCCTCGGAGGGGAGGAGAGGGAGAACGGGCGGCGGCGCCTGCGTTCCCCCTCCTCCCTCGGAGGAGGGCAAGGGGAGGTGGGTGGGTGGCCGAGACCCGCCGCCCCCAGGGCGCTGGAGATGAGCGGGACCGGGCCGCACAGCGGCCCGGCCGGCGCGACCGCGCCGGCGCGCCGCAAGGCGCGTAAGCCAAGCGAGCGGAGCGAGCGCCCGGCGCTTGAGGGAAATGAATAGAGTCTTTGCGCCCGGCGCTTGAGGGAAACCAACAAGACCCGCGCCGGTTTGACGGCGCGGGTCCCCTGCCTATCATGCGCGCCGTCCGGGCGCGGCCCGCACAGCAACGAGGAGAGCGAGGAATGGCGAAGGGAAAGGCGGTCGTCGTCGGCGGCCTCGGCATGATCGGGCGCAACATCATCCAGGCGCTGGAGGCCGAAGGCGGGTGGGATATCGTCGGCCTCTCGCGGCGGCCGGCGAATTTCGAGACCAAGGCCACCTTCGTCTCCGTCGACCTGCTCGACGCCGCCGGCGCCAAGGACAAGCTGGGGCACCTCACCGACGTCACCCACATCTTCTATGCCGGGCTTTCCGGCGGCGTCGAGGCGGAGAACGTCGAGGGCAACCTCGCGCTCGTGCGCAACTCGGTCGGCACGATCGAGCCGAACTCGCCGACGCTCCAGCGCGTGCTGCTGGTCCAGGGCGGCAAGTATTACGGCGTCCACCTCGGCCCGCACAAGACGCCGTCGAAGGAGACCGACCCGCGCCACCTGCCGCCCAACTTCTACTACGACCAGCAGGATTTCATCGACGCGCTGCAACGGGGGAAGTCCTGGAACTACACCTGCCTGCGGCCGGAGGCGGTGATCGGCCATGCCGAGGGCATTCCGCTCAACACCGCCTCGCTGGTCGCGGTCTATGCCTGCGTGTGCAAGGCGCTGGACGTGCCGCTCAACTATCCGGGGCCGGAGGCCGCCTTCACCGCCTTCAACAAGTTCGTGACGCGCGGCTGCTCGGCCGCTGCGCCGCCTGGGCCGCCCGGAATCCGGCCTGCGCCGGCGAGGCCTTCAACGTGACCAACGTCTCGGGCATGCGCTGGTGCAACCTGTGGCCGGTCTTCACCGAATACTTCGGCTGCCGGCCGGGGGTCCTGGTGCCGATGAAGCTCGGCGACTTCATGGCCGACAAGGGCCCGGTCTGGGACGAGATCGCCCGCAGGCACCAGCTCAAGCCGATGGCCTTCTCCGACCTCGGCGACTGGAACTTCGCCGACTGGAATTTCGGGCGCACCTGGGACACCATCCTCGAAGACACCAAGCGCCTGCAGTACGGCTTCACCGAAGCCATCGACACCGAGCAGAATTTCATCGAGATCTTCGACGCCATGCGCGCCGCCCGCGTGATCCCGGCGGGCTGAGGAACGAGGCGGGGCCGAAGGGGAACAACGCCAGCATCCCTTCAGGTCATGGCCGGGCTTGTCCCGGCCATCCACGTCGCGCGCGTCCTCAGGGTCGTGTGCGCGATGCGCGGCCGCCCACCCTCCAACGGAGTGTGCCGAGAGAGATGCCCGGAACAAGTCCGGGCATGACGGCGTGAGGGAGTGACCGGGGCGCCGGCCTGTCCGAGCGCCCGGCGGCTGAAGGATATGAAAAAGGGGTTCACCCCCTGAAGCGGGGCTCGGGCAGTCCCGTGCAGCCGGTGCCGGTGACGGCGAAGATGCTGCCCGCCTGCTCCTGGCCGGCGAGCGCGTCGTCGCTCAGGCCCTCGCGGGCGCCGGTGACGTAGATCGTGTCGAGGTCGGGGCCGCCGAACATCGGGCAGGTCACTTGCTGGAAGGGCATCTCGACGGTGCGCTCCAGCGTGCCGTCGGGCGCGAAGCGGGCGAGGCACCAGCCGTTCCAGCGCGCGTTCCAGACATGGCCTTCCGCATCGACGGTGGAGCCGTCCGGGATGCCCGGCGCGCTGCCGGGGCCGGCGAAGACGCGCTTGTTGGCGAGCGCGCCGGAGGCGGTGTCGAGGTCGTAGGCCCAGATCACGTCCTGGTCGAGGTCGGCGTAGTACATGGTGCCGCCGTCCGGGCTGAAGGCGATCGAATTGGAGACGACGATGCCGGTCTCGCATCTGTGCAGGCTGAGGTCGCGGTCGAGCCGGTAGAGCGAGCCGAGCGGGCGCCCGGTCATGGCGTCGTCCATGCTGCCGGCCCAGAAGCGCCCCTGCCGGTCGCAGCGGCCGTCGTTCATGCGGCTGTCGGGCGTCTCCGCCTCGACCTCGTGGACGGTCTCGACCGCGCCGGTCTCGGGGTCGAAGAAGCGGAAGCCGCCGTAGAAGGCGACCACCATGCCGCCGTCGGCGCGCAGCACCAGGGAGCCGGGCTGCTCGTCCACCGGCACCTGCCTGTGCGCGCCGGTCTCGGGCGTGAACCAGCTGATCGTCTGGCCCTTGATGTCGAGCCAGTAGAGCCGCCGGTCGATGGGGCACCAGACCGGGCTCTCGCCGAGCCGATCCCGGCAATCGACCACGCACGCGACCTCTGTCACTGACCTCATCTCCCGCCGATGCGGCGCCCGGACGGGCGGCCGCCGGCCGGGCTGGTGGGCGCTGCTGGATTTGAACCAGCGACCCCCGCCGTGTGAAGACGGTGCTCTCCCGCTGAGCTAAGCGCCCGGCCCGGCCGGCGATTAGAGAAAGCGCGCGCGCCGCTGTCAAGGCGCCCGCGCGCGGGTCGATCGTGTCGTTCACGCCGTCATACCCGTGATGCCCGCGCCTGCGGCCCGGCTGGCGGCGGCGACGCTATCTCTTCCAGGTGCAGTCGGCGATCATGACGACCCAGTTGTCCGGCAGATAGTCGACATCGTAGGTGCAGTGCCCGCTCACCCCGTCACAGGCGCCGGTGCCGCCCAGAATCTCCATGGTGCCCGGGCCGCCGCCGCCCGCCTCGGCATCGCCTTCGCTCCGCTGCGACAGGGTGTACCAGTGCTCGCCCGAAGGCGCGGTCGCCGTGCACGGCACCTCCAGCGCGAAACCTGCCGTCGAGCGCCTGATGTAGACCACGCACGTCGCGCGGTCGTGCGCTCCTTCGACGAAGGGCCCGCCGCTGCTCCGGAGGATGGTGACCGCCCCCTTCAGCGTGCCGGCGGTGAAGCTTCCATCGGCATGGTCGATCGTGGTGTAGTCCTGGACATAGGTCCTGATGATGCGGACGCTGCCGCTCTCCCCGGCGGCGGCCGGGTGGGCCGCACACAGAAATCCTGCCGCCGCGGCCAGCGCCAGGGCGAGCCTTCCGCCTGAGATCATGCCGTTCCCCTCTTGCCGGATGAATCGTGCCGAAACGATTGGGGGCCGCAGGGCCGGCGCCGCAAGCGGAGCGCACGCGCGCGCCTCGCGCCCTCAGCCGTCGTCCCCGTCCTTGCCCGAGCGCCCGCTCAATGCGTCGAGCTGGGCCTGCATCCTGTCGAGCCTGTCCATGACGGCACCGACTTCGGCGGACTCGTCGGCGGACCCGTCGGCACCCGGGTTGGCGCCGGTGTCGTCGCCCGCGTCGGGTTCCGGCGCCGCCCCGCCCTGTCCGGCGGGGAAGCCGCCGAACATCTGCATGGAGCGCTGCATCAGCGCGACGTTGCGCTCGGCCATGGCTTCCAGCTCGCCCGTCGGGAACATGCCGCCGAACGCCTCGTTCATCCGCGCGCGCATGTCGCCCTGATTGCGCGCGAAGGTCTCCATGGCGAGCTCCAGATAGCGGGGAACGAAGGCCTGGACGTTGTCGCCATAGAGCTGGATGAGCTGCCGCAGGAAGCCGAGGGGCAGCATGTTGTGCCCCTTGGACTCCTGCTCGACGATGATCTGGGTCAGAACCTGGCGGGTGATGTCGTCGCCGGACTTCGCGTCGCGGACGACGAATTCCTCGCCGTCCCTCACCATGTCGCACAGGGTCTCGAGGGTCACATAGCTGCTGGTGGCAGTGTTGTAGAGCCGCCGGTTGGCGTACTTCTTGATGATGACGACATCCGGCGCGGCCCGGTCGTCCCGGTCGCTCTCGGCCATTTCGCACGCCCCCGTTCGTGCCGTCGGCGGGCAAAGTCTGTCAGGAAACGCCGCTCCGCGCAAACCGCGCGGGAGCTTTGCGCCCGGCCCGGCGGACCTATTCGGCGGCCTCGGGCAGCGGCGCGCCGTCTCCGTAGCGCGCGACCCAGGAGGGCTCGTAGCCATAGTCCCGCGCCGCGGCCTCGGCGCTGACATAGCCTTCCAGCACGTCCTCCACCACCGCGCGGGGGTCGCGCTCGCGCGCTTCGCCGTAGCCGCCGCCGCCCGGCGCCTTCACCGAGACGCGCTCGCCGGGGCGGATCGGCACGTTCGAGTATTTGCTGGTGGAGATCTTGCCGAACGCCTCGCCCACCGTGGTCCAGCGGTTGGCGCCTTCCCCCCGGTAGAGCGTGGCGCCCGGAATGCCGGCGCCGCCGCCGTTCAGGCCCCAGGCGACCTTCTTGTGCTTGTTGGTCATCTGGCTGATCGTCACCGCGCCGGTGCAGAGCATGGTCTTGGAGATGCTCAAGCCGCCGCGATGGGCGCCGGCGCCGCCCGAATCCGGGCGCAGCGCATATTCCTCGACGATCCACGGGAAGCGCGTCTCGAACACCTCCGTCGGCGTGTTGGCGCAGTTGCCGTTGATCGAATCGGTGGCGTCGTTGCCGTCGGCGAAGCTGCGCCCGCCATAGCCGACATAGGAGAAGTCAAAGGCGCCGATGGGCTCGTCGTTGCGCGCATCGTAGCCGCCGAAGACGAAGCAGCCGTGCGTGGTGCCTTCCGAGGCCATCACGCGGTCCGGCGCGGCCGGGGCCATGGCGCCGAGGATGATGGCGACGATGAGCGGATGGGTCTCGGTGTTGCCGCCGACCTCGGAGCCGGGATAGTCCACGTTCATCACCGTGCCGGCCTTCGCGATGACCCGGATCGGGCGGAAGCAGCCCGAGTTCTTCGGGATCGTCTGGTCGGTCAGGTGCAGCATGGCGTTGTAGGAGGCCGACCAGGCGACGCCGAGGGTGGCGTTGATCGGCCCCAGCGCCTGGGGCGAGGAGCCGGTGTAGTCGATCACCACCTCGTCGCCCTGGACGTGGACGGCGCAGCGGATGGTGAACTCCTTGACCTCGATGCCGTCGTCCTCCATCCCGTCCTCGAAGCGGTAGCAGCCATCGGGGAAGGCCGCGATCTCCGCCCTCATGCGGGCCTCGGAATAGTCCATCAGGTCGGTGACGGTGCGGCGGAAGGTTTTTCGGCCGTACTTGCCGATCAGCTCCTTCAGCCGCGCCTCGCCGAGGTCGACGGCGGAGATGAGGGCGCGGATGTCGCCGTAGTTCTGGCGCGGGGTGCGGACGTTGGCGAGCATCAGCTTCCACACCTCGACCACGTCCTTTCCGCCCTTCTTGATCTTGACCGGGGGCACGCGCAGGCCCTCGTGGAAGATCTCGGTGGCCTCGCCGGGGAAGCCGCCGGGCACCATGCCGCCGGTCTCGACGAAGTGGCCGATGGCGACGGCGAAGCCCATCGGTTCGCCGTCCACGAAGATCGGCTTGAACATGGTGTGCTCGGGCGTGTGCAGGCCGCCCCGGTAGGGGTCGTTGTGGACGATGACGTCGCCCTCGTGGATCTCGGCGAGCGAAATCTCCTTCACCATCGAGCGCACCAGCAGCGGCACGCCGCCGATCTGCGCCGGGCAGAACTCGGCCACGGCGATCATCTCGCCTTGCGCGTTCGCCAGCGCGCAGGTGAAGTCCTCGGCCTCGGAGAAGATCGTGGAATAGGCGGTCTTCTGCACGTTGACGCCCATCTCGCGGCAAATTGCGACCATGGCGGATTCGACGATGTTCATCGTGACCATGTCCATGACGGGTTCCTTTCCTAAGCCCCCGCGCGGGCCCCGGCCGGGGTCAGGCCCGGCGCGCGATCTCGCCGATCAGGATATTGCCGTAGCGGTCGATGCGCACCGGCTGGCCGGGGCGGACGACGGTGACCGAGGCGGGCTCCTCGATCAGCGCCGGGCCCTCGAAGCGATGGCCTGCGCGGAGGCGAGCGCGGTCGTGGACCGGCGTCTCCGCCCAGCCGTCTTCGAAGAGCACCCGCCGCGTGCCCGCCGGCGCCGGCGCGCCTTCCGCCGCGCCGATCTCGGCGAGGCTCGGCTTGTCCGTCACCGAGACCGCCGTGACCTTGACCGAGGTCATCTCGATCTTCTCGCCCGGAATGTCGAAATTGAAACGGTCCCGGTGGGCCCGGTGGAAGGCCTCCCACAGGCCGGGAAGCGTGGCCTCATCGAAGCGGTCGAAGGCGATGGGCACGTCGAGCTCGTGGTTCTGCCCGAGATAGCGCATCTCCAGCGAGCGGTGGATCTCGATGGTCCCGCGGTAGCCCTGCTCCTCCAGCGCGGCGATGCCTTCGCCGATCAGGTCGGAGAGCACGCGGTTGGCGTGGTCCTCGTCGAAGGCGGCCGAGGTCATCTGCGCCGTCCGCTCCAGATCGACGCGCGCGTCGGTCATCAGGAAGCCGAAGGCCGAGAACTGGGCCGGATGGTTGGGCACGATGCCGCTCGGGATGGTGGCGTGGACCATGAGGTCGGCGACGTGCACGGGGCCTGCGCCGCCGAAGGCCAGCAGGGTGAAATCGCGCGGGTCGAGGCCGCGCTCGGTCAGCACCGAGCGCAGCGCGCCGATCATGTTGTTGTTGGCGATCTGCACCATGGCGAGCGCGGTTTCTTCCACCGGCTTGTCGATGGCGCCCGCGACCTGGGCGATCGCCGCCGCCGCCGCGCCCCCGTCGAGCGCCATGGCGCCGCCGAGGAAATTGCCGGGATTGATGCGGCCGAGCGCGAGGTTGGCGTCGGTCGCCGTCGCCTGGGTGCCGCCCTGGCCGTAGCAGGCCGGCCCCGGCCGGGCGCCCGCACTCTCGGGGCCGACGCGCAACATGCCGCCCTTGTCGATCCATGCCAGCGAGCCGCCGCCCGCGCCCATGGTGCGGATGTCGATCATCGGGATCTGGATCGGCAGGCCGAACTCGATCTCGAAGCTGGTGGTGAAGCTCTCATCGCCGCCGACCACGGTGGAGACGTCGGTCGACGTGCCGCCCATGTCGAGGGTGACCAGGTGGTCCACGCCGACGCTGCGGGCGATCTGCTTGGCGCCCACCACACCCCCGGTGGGGCCGGAGAGCGTCATCTGGATGGGGTGGCGCGCGGCCGCCTCCAGCGTCATCTCGCCGCCGTTGGACTTGATGGCGGCGACGTGCCGGGTGATGCCCTTCGCCTCCAGCCGCTCGCGCATGGCGCCGAGATGGCGGCCCACCACCGGCTTGATGTAGGCGTCGGTGATGGTGGTGGACGAGCGCTCGAACTCCTTCCACTTGGGCAGCACCTCGTAGGAGATGCTGACCGGGAGCTCCGGGCATTCCTCGGCGAAGATCGCCTGCGCCGCGCGTTCGTGGTCGGGCGTCACGAAGGAGAAGAGGAAGTTGATGGCGACCGCCTCGACGCTGCCGTCGGCCTTGATCTCGCGGGCGACGGCGCGCACCCGCTCCGTGTCCAGCGGATGGTAGACCTCGCCCCGCGCCAGGATGCGCTCGTCGACCTCGTAGCAGTGGCGCCGCTTCACCAGCGGCTTCGCCTTGACCCAGGTGATGTCGTAGTGGCTCTTGCGCTTGCCCCGCTGGATGAAGGGCACGTCGCGAAAGCCGGTGGTGGTCAGGTAGGCGACCGTGGCGCCCTTGCGCTCCAGGATCGCGTTGGTGGCGATGGTGGTGCCGAAGCGGATGTTGCCGATGGCGCCCACGTCGCCGGAACGGTCCAGCCCGGCGACGATCCCGTCGATCGGGTCGGCCGGGGTGGAGAGCGTCTTCCACACATCCACCGCCTGGGTCTCGGGGTCGTAGCGGACGAAATCCGTGAAGGTCCCGCCCACGTCGATGCCGACCAGATCGCTCACGCTGCCTCGCCCACTAGGTCGGTCGGTTGATGGGTGTCGCCGAAGGGCGCCGCGCGCTCAGCCGGTCTCGTGGATGCCCTGCTTCGGCAGCGGGATGCGCGGCTGCTCGACGCCGTCGGCCCGCGCCGTGAACCACTGGATGCACCAGTCCGAGCAGAAGAGCTGGTCCTTCCCCTTGACGGCGGCGGGGGTGCCCTCGTCGTAGATGAGCACGCCGCAATTGTCGCACTTCACGTAGCGCTCTATGTAGTACCCATTGTCCGAAAAGCGCATGCCACCTCCTCCGCGCCCGGCCCTCGCGCCGGCCCTCAGCAAGCCGCCGGAGTGTGGAGAGGAAGGGGCCCTAAGTCAACGGCGCGCCGGACCGGACGGTGGCGCCCTTCTGCCGGGCTATTCGGCCGCCTCGTCTTCTCCCGGCGCGTAGCCGTAGTCTCGCACCGCCTCGGCCTCGGTCAGGTAGCCGCGGTCGAGGTCGGCGGCGACGCGTGCCGCGCGCGTTCGCGCGGGTCGCCGAGGCCGCCGCCGCCGGGGGTGCGCACCTGCACCGTGTCGCCCGGCTCCAGGCGGTAGCCCTCGCCCTTGGAGAGGTGCGGCGGCGTCTCGACCGTGTTGCCGCGCCGGACCTCGATGCGGTTGCAGGCGCCGGGCAGCCCGCCCGCGAGCCCGTGCGGGCCGGTGCGGCCGTGGTCCATCATGAACGACGCCGTGGCTTCGCCCCGCAGCAGGCGCACGCGGTAGCTGACGCCGAAGCCGCCCCGGTGCCGCCCGGCGCCGCCGGAGCCCTCGCGCAGCGCATATTCCTCGAACAGGATGGGATAATGCTGCTCCAGGATCTCCGCCGGCTGGGTCTTGGAGATGCCGACGGAGGAGCAGCCGTTGGCGAGGCCGTCGCCCTCCCACCAGCCGCCGTAGCCGCCGCCGGAGAAGATGTACATGACGTAGCGCCGCCCCTCGGCCGGGTCGTCGCCGCCGAGGCTGAAATTGCCGCTGGTGCCGGCGGGTGCTGCGAACATGCGCTCGGGCATGGCCCGGCCGAAGGCGCCGAACACCGCCTCCATGATGCGCTGCGCCGTCTCCGCCGCGCAGCCGGAGACGGGCCGGGGATATTCGGCATAGAGGAAGGTGCCGTGGGGCGGCGTGACGGCGATGGGGCGGAAGCAGCCGGCGTTGATGGGCACGTCCGGGAAGATGTGCTTGACGGCGCAGTAGACCGAGGCCAGCGTCGTCGCCCAGACGGAGTTGACCGGCCCGCGGCAGGGCGGGCTGGAGCCGGATAAATCCACGGCGAGGTCGCTGCCGTCCACCGTGACGCGTGCGCAGACCTCCAGCGGCGCGTCGTCGACGCCGTCGGAATCCATGTAGCTGGAGAAGACGTATTCGCCGTCGGGAACCGACGCGATGTGGGCGCGCATGCGCCGCTCGGAGCGCTCCTTGAGCACCTCGATGGCCCGGTTGACGGTGGCCTCGCCGTGCTTGTCGAGGAGCTGCGTCAGCCGCCGCTCGCCGACCGAGAGCGCGCCGATCTGGGCGCGGATGTCGCCGATCCGCTCCTCCGGCACGCGGATGTTGGCGAGCACGATCTGCAGGATGTCGTCGTCGAGCACGCCGCGCCGGTGGAGCTTGACGGGCGGGAGCCTGAGCCCCTCCTGCTGGATTTCGGTCGCCTGGGAGGGGAAGCCGCCCGGCACCATGCCGCCGGTGTCGGGCCAGTGGCCGGTGTTGGAGAGATAGGCCCAGAGCCGGCCGCGATAGAAGAAGGGCCGCACCATCTTCACGTCCATCAGGTGGGTGCCGCCGAAATAGGGGTCGTTGACCAGCACGATGTCGCCGGGCTCGAGGTCGTCGCGCGCCTCGATCACGGCTTGCGTGGTCGATTGCATGACGCCGAGGAAGATCGGCAGGCCGAGCTCCCCTTGGGCTACGATCTGGCCGGTGTCGGGCGCGTAGATGCCGTTGGAGCGGTCGTAGGCCTCCGAGATCACGGGAGAGAAGGAGGTGCGCTGGTGCACCAGGTCCATCTCGCTCGCGACCTGCTGCAGGCCGCTCTCGATCACCGCAAGCGTGACCGGGTCGAGATCGCGGGCGGCTCCGTCGCCGGCCTCCGCCGCAGCCTGCGGCACGGTCAGCACGAGGTTGCCGAGGGCGTCGGCGCGGGCCTCCGAGCCGGGCTCGACCAGGATCGTGGTGTCGAGCTGCTGGATGACCGCAGGCCCCGCAATGACCGCATCGCCGGGCAGCGATTCGCGCCGGTAGACCGGAGTCTCGACCCAGGCGCCGCCGACATGGACCGGCCGCGTCTCGATCGGCGCCGCCTCCAGCATCGCCCCGTCCTGACCAGGCGCGAGCGCGAGGTCGAGCGCAGGCCGCACGCCACGCACGGTGGTGCGCAGGTTGACCAGGATCGGCTGCATCTCGGGCAGGACGATGTCGAAGCGCTCGCGGTAGAGCGCGGCGAAGGCGTCGTGCACGGCCGGGGCGGAGAAGCCGTCTCCCCCCACCGGCACGCGGAAGACATGGCTCTGGCCGCGGTAGAAGAGGTCCGCCTCGTGCGCGACCGTCACCGCAGCGACCGTCACCCCCTCCTGCGCCAGCAGCGCCCGGCCCTCGGCCGCCTGGTCCGCGAGGATGCGATCGGCCTCTGCCGGGCTCACCTCCTCGAGCGGCTGGTGCAGGGTGCGCACGAAGTCGTGGCGCACGTCGGCCAGCACGCAGCCGAGCGCCGACGTGATGCCGGGGAAGCGCGGCACCAGCACATGGGGCACGCCGAGCTCAGCTGCGACGGCGGTGGCGTGCAGCGGCCCCGCGCCGCCGAAGGCGAAGAGAGCGAAGTCGCGCGGGTCGTGCCCCTTGTCGACCGAGACCAGCCGCGCCGCACCGGCCATCTGGTGGTCCACCACGCTGAGGATCGCGGCCGCGGCCGCGGCCTCGTCGAGACCCAATGGCTCGCCGATCCTGGCGCGCACGATCCGGCGCACGGCGTCGATGTCCGCCTCGCCGTCGAGGCCGCCGATGGCGCGGGCGTCGATGCGCCCGAGCAGCAGGTTGGCGTCCGTCACGGTCGGCTCGCGTCCGCCGCGGCCGTAGCAGATCGGCCCCGGCGCCGCGCCCGCGCTCTCGGGGCCGACGCGCAGGATGCCGCCCGCGTCGATGCGGGCGATGCTGCCGCCGCCGGCGCCGATGGTCTGGATGTCCACCATGGGCACGCGCAGCGGCATGCCGTAGGCGATGTCCTTCTCCGTCGTTGTGGCCGGCACGCCGCCCTTCACGATGGCGATGTCGAAGCTGGTGCCGCCCATGTCGCAGCTGATGAGGTTGGGGAAGCCGGCGGCGGCGCCCAGGTGCGCCGCGGCGATGGCGCCGGCGGCTGGCCCCGACATCACCGTCTGCACCGCCTTCTCGCCGGCGATGCCGGCACTCGTCATGCCGCCGTTGCCCTGCATCACCAGCAGTTCGGCCGCGCCGGCGCCGGCAGCGGCGCCGGATTTGAGCCGACGTGCGATGCGGTCGAGATAGCGGGTCATGATCGGCTGGATGTAGCCGTTGAGCGCGGCGGTGCTGCCGCGCTCGAACTCGCGCACCTCGCGCAATATGTCCGAGCCCAGCGTGATATGGACGCCGGGCCAGGCCTCGCGGGCGAGCGCCCTGGCGCGGCGCTCGTGGTCGGGGTTGAGATAGGCGTGGATGAAGTGGACGATCAGCGCCTCGGCACCGGCCGCCCGCGCCGCCCGGGTGGCCTCCCGCACCTCGTCCTCGTCGAGCGGGGTCACCACCGCGCCGGCCGCGTCGATCCGCTCCGCCACCTCGAAGCGGCGCTCGCGCGGCACGATCGGCGCGAAGTGGCCCACCATGCCCCAGGGGTTGGGCCGGGTGCGCCGGCCGAGCTCCAGCGTGTCGCGAAAGCCCTGCGTGGTGATGAGGGCGCAGCGCACCCCCTTGCGCTCCAGCACGGCGTTGGTGCCGACGGTGGTGCCGTGGACCACCGTCTCGAATTCTTGCGCCGTCTCGCCGAGCGCGGCGAGGCCGGCCATGAAGCCGTCCGACTGGTCGGCCGGCGTGGACGGCACCTTGGCGACGCGCATGGCGCCCGAGGCCGGATCGACCAGCAGCAGGTCGGTGAAGGTGCCGCCGACATCGACGCCGAGCCGGCCGCGGCCGGACGGGGCGCTCATGGGGTGCTCACGGACCGTCGCCGCCGCCGCCGCCGGGGGCGGGCAGGCCGAGGCCCTCCAGCGCGTCGCGCATCTGCTCCAGCGCCATGCGCAGCAGGCGGTAGGAAGCCTCGGCGGTCATGAAGCCGGCATGGGGCGTCAGCGTCACGTTCTCCAGCGCCGCCAGGGGATGGCCGGCGCCGATCGGCTCGTCCGCGAAGACATCGAGGCCGGCGCGGATTTTTTGGCCGCGCAGCGCCTCGACCAGGGCCGCTTCGTCGATCACGGCGCCGCGCGCGGTGTTGACCAGGACCGCGCCGGGGCGCATCAGGGCGAGGCGGCGCGCGTCGATCATGCCCGCGGTCTCGTCGTTGAGGCCGAGATGGAGCGAGACCGCATGGGCCTCGGCGAGCAGCGCATCGAGGGTCGCCATCGGCGCACAGGGCAGGCCGGCGGGCACGCCGCTCCGGTTCCAGGCGATCACCTCCATGCCGAGGCCTGCGCCGAGGCACACCATCTCGCGCCCCACCCCGCCGGTGCCGACCACGCCGAGGGTCTTGCCCGCGAGCTCCACGCCGTCCAGCGTGTGCCAGGAGCCTGCGCGCAGCGCGCGGTCCATCCGCGCGGTCTGGCGGACGCAGTCGAACATCAGCGCGAGCGCGTGCTCGGCGACCGTGCGGTCGCCGTAGCCCTTGATGGTGCGCACCTCGATGCCGCGCCGCTCCGCCGCCGCCACGTCGATATAGCTGGAGGCGCCGGTCCCCATGAAGACGATCACCCTGAGGGCGCGGCAGGCGCCGAGCACGTCCGCCGGCATGTAGGTGTGGTCGTTGATGACGCCGGCCGCATCGCCGACATGGGCCGCCACGTCGCCGCCCGGCACGTCGTCGATGGTTATGGCGAGGTCGGGGACGATGGCCTTGAGCTCGTCGTCGTAGAGCGCGGCCAGGAAGGAAGGACAGTCGAAGAAGATTGCGCGCACTATGGCCTCCGGGTTGGCTGTGGACGGCCGATTGTAGCAGGCGCACGCGCCCGCGCGCCGGGGCCGCTCACGCGGGGCCGCCTGCGCCCGAGGCGGCGGCAAGCGCGCGGCGCCTTGCCCCGGTGTTGACCAGCCAGAGGCCCACGACCATGCAGGCCAGTGCGGCCCACACCCAGAGGCCCAGGGTCTCGTCGAAGAGCAGCAGCGCCCAGAAGAGACCGGCGGCGACCACCAGATAGTTGAACTGCGCGAAGAAGACCGCGCCGGCGCGCCGCGTCACCTCCTGGAAACAATAGAAAGTGACGCAGTGGATCGCCGCGGCCCAGGCCATGCCGGCGATGCCGGGCCAGCCTGCATCGGTGAAGAGATAGGGGCCGTCCGTCGCCAGCATCACCGGCAGCATGCCGCACGCCGCGGCGAGCAGGATGCCGCAGGCGAGCGCGAGCGAGTGCGTGCGCGGCGGACGGTACGCGGCAGCCACGACATTGGAGCCGGCGGCCGCGACCGCGCCCACCAGCGCCACCAGCATCCACACCCAGGCGCCGGCCTCCGGCAGGCCCTGGTCCGGCAGCACGATCAGCAGTACCCCGCTCGCGCCGAGCGCGAGCCCTGCGAGGCTCAACGCCTCGAAACGCTCCAGGCGGACGGCGAAGGAGATCAGATACGTGAGTCCCGGCACCAGGGTCAGCACCAGGGTGATGACGCCCGCCGGCAGCGCATGGGCGGCAAACGCGGTCGCCAGTACCGGCAGCATCACCGCGAGCACGGCGAGGCGGGCATATTGCCTGAGGTGCGCCCGGCTCAGCGGCGGCAGGGCACCGATGAGCGCGCACGCGATCAGCAGCGCAACACCGGCGAAGAGCGCGATCCAGAAGGTATAGGCGAAGACCGGGAAGGCCACGCCGGCGGCGAGCTTGTTGGCGGAAAACATGCCGCCATACGAGATTCCGCCGAGCAGCAGCAGCAACGTCGGCACGACCAGCGCCCGCCCGCGCAGCCGCCCGCCGCCGCCGCCGCCCGCGTCCGCTGCCGGCGCGCCGCTACGGGCGGACTCCTTCTCTGGCGCTGCTGCCGGCATCGCCGGCACGGTAACGGCCCCGCGCCGGCCTTGGCAAACCGACGCGGCGGGTCTACATCGTCGATGACACCGAAAGACCCCTGTCGAAGGCGCGTGAGATGGCGCACCTGACGGATCGAAGCGTCAGCGAGGACGAGATCGACGCCCTCAAGCGGCGGGCTGCGGCCAACTGCCGGTCGGCAGAAGCCGAGCACCGGGCGCCGCTGCGTGAAGCACTGCTCGGGACGGACGAGGCTTTCGTCGCACGGGCCGCAGAATTGCGCCGGCGCCTGCGCTCGTCGGTCGATAGCACCGACATCATACGGGCGGACCGCGACCGGAACGGCGCGACATGATCACGTCTCTGCGCCTCGTAGATTTCAAGAACTTCGCCGACGAGACGCTGCGCGTCGGCCCCTTCACCGTGATCGTCGGCGCCAACGCCAGCGGCAAGAGCAACATCCGCGACGCCTTCCGCTTCCTCCACGGCGTCGGCCGCGGATACACGCTCGCTGACATCATCGGCGGGAAGCCCGGAGTCGGCGGACAGCCCGAATGGGAACCGATCAGGGGTGCCACGAGCGAGATAATCCGATTCGGCCAACCTGCGTTCGGAATGGAACTTGATCTTACTGTGGCGAACCAGAAGGCCATCTATGAAGTGCAAGTCAGTCGCGAATTAGTCGGCAAGAGCGGATTCAGGATCACGTACGAGCGACTGCGACTAGGACAGGAAAGCGTCTACGAAACAAGAGACGTTGGTGACGGCGACCGAGTAGTCTTCGTTGGGGACGGACACAATATCGACATCGCTCTGGACAGGCCGGCGCTGACGCAAATTCGCGACAGCAGACAGGCCTATCGGAGCGACAGAGAGCGGATCGAGCCGGTCATCGACGCGCTCCTCAATATGCGTTTTCTCGATCCGGGGGCCGATCAAATGCGCCAGCCGGCTTATCCCAGCCACACCGATTTGGGCGATCGGGGAGAAAATCTTGTTGCCGTTCTGAACGATATCAACGCAGACCCGAAGCGCCGCGAACTTCTCTCCAGTTGGACCCGCGAGTTGACGCCGATGGATGTGGCCGGCTTCGACTTTTCGGTCGATTCCTACGATGACCGCATCCGACTATTCATCTGCGAAGCGAGTGGCAGAAGGGTATCTGCACACAGCGCGTCGGACGGCACGCTTCGTTTTCTGACGCTGCTTGCCGCGATGTTCGGAACCGAGCGCGCGCGCCTCTACTTCTTCGAGGAGATAGACGGCGGCATTCACCCGGCCCGGCTCTGGCTCTTGCTCAGCCTGATTGAAAAACAAACCGCGAAAGGCGACATACAAGTGATGACGACATCCCATTCGCCGGACGTGCTGACCCTCGCCGACGATACGACATTTGAAAACATGTCGGTCGTCTGCCGCCTGGAAGACTCGCACGATGCCATCATTCAGCCGATCACTGACCTGCCCAACGCCCGGAAATTGCGCAGGGACCAAGGGTTGGGTCGGCTTCTCGCTGGCGGCTGGATGGAAGACGCGCTCGCCTTCACCGAAGGGAACGAGGATACCGGGAAGCACTCGGAATGAAAATTCTCATCATTCCCGAGGATTTCCGCAAGGATCAATACCTGCTGAAGCCCCTGTTCGAACGGCTCTTTCGGTCTATCGGCAGGCGTAGGGCGCGGGTTCGGGTCTGTCATGACCCTCTGCTCGGTGGCGTCAGGGAAGCGCTGAAGTCGGATCGCTTATCGCACATCGTGGGACGCTACGATGGAATGACGGATATCTTCATCCTCTGCGTCGATCGCGATGGTGACCGCGGTCGGCGCGTTCGATTGGACCAGATCGAAGCGGAATTCGGAGGCGACTGCCTCTTTCTTGCCGAAAATGCCTGGGAAGAAATCGAAACCTGGGTTCTCGCTGGCCTCGACCTACCCGATGACTGGAATTGGAGGGACGTTCGCAGGGAGGTCCACGTCAAGGAAGTCTATTTCGACGTACTGGCCAGGGAGCGGGACATCGCCGACCACCCGGACGGCGGTTGCGATGAACTGGGACGAGCGGCCGCGCGGCACATTCCCGCTATTCGCCAGAAATGCCCCGAGGACTTCGACGCCCTCGCCCGGCGGATCGAGGCCGCCACGGGCGACGCATAGTCGAGAGCTACAGACACGCCTCCAGCAGCGCCCGCGTGCTCTCCGCCGTCATGGGCACGGGGTTGCCGCCCATGGTGGGGTCTTCGAGCGCCATGGCGGTGAGGTCGTCGAGCTTCTCGGCGGTCACGCCCATCGCGCCGAGGGTCTTGGGGATGCCGAGGGTCTCGCGCAGTTCCAGCACGCGCTCGTAGAAACCCGTGTAGCCGCCCTCGATCCCGAGATAGGCGGCGGCGTGGGCCAGGCGTTCCTCCACCGCAGGGCGGTTCACGTCGAGCACGTAGGGCATGACGCAGGCGTTGGTGGTGCCGTGATGGGTGTCGAAAACCGCGCCCACCGGGTGGCTGAGCGCATGGATCGCGCCGAGACCCTTCTGGAACGCCGTGGCCCCCATGGTGGCGGCGGCCATCATGTGGGCGCGCGCCTCGAGGTCGCCGCCGTCGGCGTAGGCGCGGCACAGGTTCTCGTGGACCAGGCGCATCCCCTCCAGCGCGATGCCCTGGCCCATGGGGTGGTAGGCGGGCGCGCAGTAGGCCTCCAGGCAATGGGCGAAGGCGTCCATGCCGGTTCCCGCGGTGATCGGCTTCGGCATGCCCACGGTGAGTTCCGGGTCGGCGATCACCACGGTGGGCAGCACCTTGGGGTGGAAGATGATCTTCTTCACCCGCGTCTCGGAATTGGTGAGGACGGAGGCGCGGCCTACCTCCGAGCCGGTGCCGGCGGTGGTGGGGACGGCGACGGTGGGGGCGATCGCGTCCGCCTCGGCGCGGGTCCACCAGTCGCCCACGTCCTCGAAGTCCCAGACCGGGCGGGACTGGCCGGCCATGAAGGCGACCATCTTGCCGAGGTCCAGCGCCGAGCCGCCGCCGAAGGCCACCACGCCGTCATGGCCGCCCGCGCGGTAGGCCTCGACACCGGCCGCGAGGTTGATCTCGGTGGGGTTCGGGTCGACCCCGGCGAAGACCGCGCGGCCGAGGCCCGCCGCCTCCAGCACGTCGAGGGCGCCCTGGGTCAGCGGCAGCGCGACCAGGCCCCGGTCGGTGACCAGCAGGGGCCTGCGGATGGCGGCGGCGGCGCAGGCTTGGGGCAGTTCCGCAACACGGCCGGCGCCGAAGCGGATGGCGGTGGGATAGGACCAGTCGGCGGCAAGCGTCATGGGATGGCCTTCCTTGCGTCGCGGACCCCGAAGCGCCGGCGGCTCAACCGCACTGCGGCGATGCCCCTCCATAGCGCGCCTCTGCGATCACGGCGAGGGGAAGGATGACGAACGCGATGCCTGGCGTGCCGGCCGCGCCGGCCCGCGCCGTGCCCGCCGCCGCCTCGGCTTCGATTGCGTGGCGGCTTCGAGAGGGGCGCGCATCGTCTCGTAGAGCATGAACAGATGCTCGACCCGCTCGCGCTCGGAGGCGAAGCCGGCGCGGCGGTAGAGCCGGTCCACCGCGCGGTCGAGGGCCCGGTGCGCGCGGCGCAGGGCGGGCGGCATGAGGTCGGGATCGTAGAGATCGGCCAGCGTCGCGCCCGCATGGGCGGCGCGGGCGTCCAGCACGGCCTGCGCCAGCGGCTCCAGCTTGGACAGGTCCGCATCCTTCGGCGGCATCGGGAAGGTGTTGTAGACGACACCGACGGAATACATGTAGTCGCTCTTCATCCGACCCGTCACGGCCCGCATCCAGGCCATGTGCATGGCCGAGGTCAGCAGGGCGAAATCGGCGAGGGTCGCGTCGGGAAGTAGGCGAAGTTTGTCGCTTGGGGCCGTTGGTGGCTCCAGCCAACCAATCGGCACATACTCCCGCCGTTCCGAACTCACCTGCGGAACAACCAGGAACGGTGAGGTCGGAAAAACATTCACGTGATAGAGGGTCGGCGTTTCCGCCAGTTTTTGCGTCGGGCGGCTCTTGCTGTCTTCGCGGTATGAACGGACGGCGGCAATCCGTTCGCGAACGCGTGGAAGCTGCGCCAGCACATTCGGCGGTGCATCATGTAGGGCGAGTATCCAGCGCGTGCCGCCTTGCAGATACTCCCGCGCACCGATGAACGGACGAAGGAAGGGCGCGGCGCCCGGCTCATCCTCCAGAAACGCAGTGCGCTCTTGCGCGTTGAAAATGTAGTGGCCGTCGTCGATGGGCTTGGAGCCAGTAATGAGCTTGCCCATCCCGTTGATCGGCCCGCTTTCCCCGCGCACCGCCAGGTGCGGGTTCGCGAGCCCGCCGGCGTCGAACAGGTAAGGCGAGAGCGCGGTGTGAAGGGATTCCTCGGGCTCGCCGTTGATGTCGGGATAGCTGAACAGCCGTGTCTCCTGCCGCGCGTCCTGCCTGCGGTCCAGGCCGAGGATGACGACATGCACATGGGCCTTGCCGCGCGCGTCCGAGCCCCAGGCGAAGGTGCGGTGGGCGAAGGCGATCTCCAGCTTGCAGCGGTCGAACAGGAGCGGCCAGAGCTGCGCCACCTGCTCGCCTTGCGTGATCGAATTGGTGGCGACGAAGCCGATGCGGGCGCTACCGGCGCCGACATACTCCCCCGCCTTGATGAACCACGCGCTCACGTAGTCGAGGGTGCCGCCGGTCTTGCCGAGCGCCGCGATACGGCGCACCTGCGCGCGCTGCTCGGCGGTCTGGTACTTGGCACCGACGAAGGGCGGGTTGCCGAATACAAACGAACAGTCTTCGGGCGGCAACAGCGCCGCCCAGTCGGTCTCCAGCGCATCGCCATGGACGATGTGCGGCGCCTTCTCCAGCGGGATGCGGGCGTAGACCAGCCCGAACGCGAGGCTCAGCCTGCTGTTCATGATGTGGTCCATCATCCACAGCGCGGTCTCGGCGATGCGGGCGGGGAACTCGCCGATCTCGATGCCGTAGAACTGGTCCACGTCGATGACCGAGAGACTCTCCGCCATCGCGTCGAACAGCCCGCCGGCATAGATCTCCTTCAGCACCTCGATCTCCAGCAGGCGAAGCTCGCGGTAGGCGATGATGAGGAAGTTGCCGCAGCCGCAGGCGGGGTCGAAGAAGCGCAGCCGCCCGAGCGTCTCCTGAAACGCCAGCAGCGCCGGCCTGCGCCGGCTGTCCCTGCGCGCTTTCAGGCGCGCGAACTCGGCCCGAAAATCGTCCATGAAGAGCGGCTCGATCACCTTCAGGATGTTCTTCTCGGTGGTGTAGTGCGCACCCTTGGCGCGTCGCTCCGCAGGCTCCATGACCGACTGGAACAGCGCACCGAATATCGCGGGCGAGAGTTTGGACCAGTCGAAGCGGCAGGCGTCGAGCAGCGCCGCACGCATCGCGGCATCGAACGCGGGGATGCGCAGCGGCCCCTCGAACAGCGCGCCATTGACGTGGGGGAAGTGCGCGAGGTCCTCGTCGAGGGAGGTGAGGCGGGCGGCCTCCGGCGTATCAAGCACCTGGAACAGTTGCGCGAGCCACGGCCCGAGGTCGGCGCCGTCCTCGCTCGTGCGCGTCTCGATGAAGTCGAGGAAGATATCGCGCTGCTCGAAGATTCCAGTGTCGTCGGCGAACAGGCAGAAGACGATCCTGACGAGGAAGCGCTCGAGATCGTGGCCGCGGTAGCCCGCCGCAGCGAGCGCGTCGTGCAGCCGCCCCACCAGCTCGGCGGCCTCGATGTTGGCCGGGTCCTGGTCGCGGAAGGCCCGGCGCTGCACGCCGAGAATGAAGCCGAAGGCCTCGACATGGCCGGGCAGGTCCGCGAGCGGGAAGGCGACGCGCTCGCGCTCGTCGAGGTCATGGAGCTCGAAGGTCCGGAAATCGCTGACCAGGATGTAGCGGGGGCGGTCGTGCTCGGCCAGCGCGTCGAAATAGCCGCCTGCCTGATCGTAGGCCCTGGCGAGGTCGCGCCCGGCGCTCTTCTGCTCGACGATGAGCACGCCAGGCCAGAACAGGTCGATGTAGCCCGATGAGTTGTCGAGCTTCGCCACATGCTGCTCATAGCGTGCGACGCTGCGCCGCTCGACGCCGAAGACCCGGAAGAAGTCGTTGTAGAAGCTCTGCGTCTCGCCCTTCTCGCGAGCCCCCCTCCCGCCAGTCTTCGGCGAAGGCGGCGGCGCGGGCGCGCACCTCGTTCCAAGAGAGGCGCATCGAATCGTGCGGTCAGGCCGCGCTCTGGCGCGGGCGCACGCGCGCGGCGATCTCGCGGCCCCGCTCGATCTCCGCCCGGCGCAGTTCCCAGGCCTGCTGCAGGTTCAGCCAGAGCTGCGGCGTCGTGCCGAAATAGCGCGCGAGCCTGAGCGCCGTGTCGGCCGTCACGCCGCGCTGGCGGTTGAGGATCATCGTGACCCGGTTCACCGGCACCCCCAGCGCCTGCGCGAGCGCGCTGGGGGAGAGGCCGAGGGTGTCAAGCTCCTCGCGCAGAATCTCGCCGGGATGCACCGGCCTCATCTCGTTCCTGGTATTCATGGCCCGTATTCTCTCAACGATCGCCCGCGCCCGCCACCGCCACGCCGCGCCGGCGCATTGTCGCCGCCGCCTGCGTTGCGGCGGGGGCGGGCGGGACGCAGAATGGCCGCCTTGGGTCGTGAGTGACGAGAGCGGGGGCCTTTCATGGCGGGTGCGACGATCGACATTCCCGTCGCCGGCGGCGGCGGCGGGTTCACGGGGTATCTCACGGTGCCGGAGGCCGGCACGGGGCCGGGCCTGCTGATCGCGCAGGAGGTGTTCGGGGTCAATGCGAGCCTGCGCGCGGTCGCCGACCTCTATGCCGAGGAAGGCTATGTCTGCCTCGTGCCCGACCTCTTCTGGCGCATGGAGCCGGGCGTGGACCTCGGCTACAGCGACGACGACTTCGCCAGGGCCCTCGACTTCTACGGGCGCTTCGACGTGGACCGGGGCGTCGCCGACATCGGCGCGGCGCTGGAGGCGCTCAGGGCGCTGCCCCAATGCACCGGCCCCGTCGCCGCCATGGGCTTCTGCCTCGGCGGCAAGCTCGCCTACCTCACCGCCGCCCGCCACGACGTGGACGCCGCGGTCTCCTTCTACGGTGTCGGCATCGAGGAGTCGCTCGCCGAATCCGGCGCCATCGCCTGCCCCCTGCTCATGCACTTCGCCGGCGCGGACTCCTACGTGCCGCAGGAGGCCTTGGAGGCCGTCTCGGCCCACTTCGCCGCCCGGCCCGAGGTGCGGATTCACGTCTATCCGGGGGTGGACCACGCCTTCTACAACCATGTGCGCGCGGACGTCTATCACCGCCCCTCCGCCATGGTCGCGCACACGCGCACCATCGCCCTGTTGCGGCGCACGATCGGCCCGGCCTACGACCTGGAGGCGCTGTGGGAGACCCACCTCCACCACGAGTTCACCGGCCGGGACACGGACGAGACCATGGCAACCATGGTGCCCGAGCCCTACGTCAACCACATCCCGACCATGACCGGCGGCACCGGCGCCGCCGCTCTCAGGCGCTTCTACGCCGAGCACTTCATCCCGAAGATGCCGAAGGATGCGACCCTCACCCCGCTCTCGCGCACGGTGGGCGCGGACCGGGTGGTGGACGAGCTGGTCTTCAGCTTCACCCACGACGAGGAGATCGACTGGATGCTGCCCGGCGTGGCGCCGACCGGCAAGGCGGTCAGCGTGCCGCTGGTGGCGATCGTGGCCTTCCGCGGCGGCAGGCTCCATCACGAGCACATCTACTGGGACCAGGCCTCGGTGCTGGTGCAGGTCGGCCTGCTGGCGCCCGAGGGCCTGCCCGTCGCCGGTGCCGAGACCGCGCGCAAGGCGGCGGACGAGACGCTGCCGTCCAACCGCATGATCCCCGGCTGGGCAGCGGGCGGGGACGGCTGAGGCCGGTCGCCCGGCAGGCGCCGGTCCGCCCATGAGCGCGCTCGGCACGGCGCTGGAGCGGGTCGAGGACGCAGCCCTGCTCATGGGCCGCGGCCGCTATATCGACGACCTGCCCGTGGCGCCGGGCACCGGCCACGCCGCCATCCTGCGCTCGCCCCACGCCCATGCCCGCCTCGTCGCCATCGACGCCGCGCCGGCACTGGCGCTGCCGGGCGTCCACGCCGTGGTCACGGGCGCGGACGCGCGCGCCTGGTCCACGCCCTTCCTGGTCGGCGTGCGCCAGCCCATGGAGCACTGGTGCATCGCCTTGGATCGGGTGCGCTACGCCGGCGAGCCGGTCGCCATCGTGGTGGCAGACGACCGCTACCGGGCGGAGGATGCGCTCGCGCTCATCGAGGTGCGCTACGAGCCGCTGGCGGCCATCGTCGATGCGGAAGCCGCGCTCAGGCCGGACGCGCCGGTGCTGCACGAGGCGGTGGGCACCAACCTCGTAAGCGAACGCGCCTTCCGCTACGGCGCGCCGGAGGCGGCCTTCGCCGCGGCGGCGCTGAGGGTCGAGACCACGGTGCGCTATCCGCGCAACGCCTGCACCCCCATCGAGTGCCTAGGCCTGATCGCATCCCACGACCCCGGCGAGGACGCCTACGACGTGCTCTCCAACTTCCAGGGGCCGCTGACGCTGCACCCGGTGATGGCGCGGGCGCTCAAGGTGCCGGGGCCGCGCCTCAGGCTGCGCTCGGCGCCGGACTCGGGCGGGAGTTTTGGGGTCAAGCAGGCGCTCTTCCCCCTCATCGTCGCCATGGCGCTGGCGGCACGGAAGGCCGCGCGCCCGGTCAAGTGGATCGAGGACCGGCTGGAGCATCTGCTGGCGGCGACCTCGGCCACCAACCGGGTGACGCGCATCGAGGCGGCGGTGGAGGCGGACGGCAGGGTCACGGCGCTCCGCCTCGACCAGCTCGAGGATTGCGGCGCCTACCTGCGCGCGCCGGAGCCGGCGACGCTCTACCGCAACCACGGCAATCTCACCGGCCCCTACCGCATCGCCCATCTCTCGGTGAGCAACCGCGTCGTCGTCACCAACAAGACGCCCACGGGGCTCAACCGGGGCTTTGGCGGGCCGCAGCTCTACTATGCGCTGGAGCGGCTGATGCAGCGCATCGCCGTCACCCTCGGCCTCGACCCGCTGGAGGTGATCCGGCGCAACCTGGTGCCGGCCGACGCCATGCCCTACCGCGCCGCCGCCGGCGCCGTGCTCGATTCAGGCGACTTCCCCGCCACCGTGGCCTTTGGGGCGGCGGAGGGAGCGCTCGACGACCTCCGCAGGAGATGCGCGGCGGCGCGGGCCGCCGGACGGCTCTACGGCATCGGCTTCGCCGCCGCGGTCGAGCCCAGCATCTCCAACATGGGCTACATCACCACCCTGCTCAGCGCGGAAGAGCGGCGTGCGGCCGGGCCCAAGGACGGCGCCGTCACCCATGCGACGGTCGCGGTGGACCCCTTGGGCGCCGTTACCGTCACCGCCGACTCGCTACCGCAAGGCCAGGGCCACCGCACGGTGCTGGCGCAGGTGGTGGGCGACGCGCTGGGCCTTAGCCCCGAGCGGATCACGGTCGCGCTGGAGCACGACACCCAGCGCGACCCCTGGTCGATCGCCGCCGGCAACTATTCCAGCCGCTTCTCCGGCGCCGTTGCCGGGGCGGCACATATCGCCGCGCTGCGGGTGCGGGAGCAGCTCGCGCGGATCGCGAGCCAGCGGCTCAACAGCCCGGCCGACGAGCTTCGCTTCGAGGGCGGGCGGATTTTCGCGGCCGGCAATCCCGCCAACGACCTCGATTTCCGCCGGGTGGCGGCGCTCGCCCACTGGTCGCCGGGCAGCCTGCCCGACGGCGTGCCCCCTGCGCTGCGCGAGACCGCGCGCTGGACGCCGCCGGCGCTCACCCCGCCCGACGACGACGACCGCGTCAACAGCTCGGCGGCCTACGGCTTCATCTTCGATTTCTGCGGCGTCGAGGTGGACCGCGCGACCGGCGCCGTCGCCATCGAGCGCTACGTCACCACCCACGACGCCGGCCGCCGCCTCAACCCGGCGCTGGTGGACGGCCAGATCCGCGGCGCCTTCGCCCACGCCGTCGGCGCCGCGCTCTACGAGGAATTGGCCTATTCCGAGGACGGCAGCTTCCTCTCAGGCACCCTCGCCGACTATCTGGTGCCGACCGCGTGCGAGGTGCCCGACCCGCTCATCCTGCACCGCGATTCCCCGAGCCCGGTGACCCCGCTCGGCGCCAAGGGCGTCGGCGAGGGCAACTGCATGACCACGCCCGTCTGCCTCGCCAACGCCGTCGCCGATGCGTTAGGGGCGGACAATCTCGACCTGCCGCTGACGCCGGCCCGCCTCGCCGTCCTGATCCACGGGCCGGAGTGCGCGCCGCCGGCGGCGAGGGGCGCAATCGGATAGCGCGGGCTGGTGTCTCGTATCGGGCGATCGCATCATGGCGGGCCCGTGCGTGTTCCCTCCAACCCACTCATTCCCTCACGCCGTCATGCCCGGACTTGTTCCGGGCATCTCCCTCTGCCAGGCCCTTCGGTGCGTGGGCGACCGCGTGGATGGCCGGAACAAGTCCGGCCATGACGTGAAGAGGGCAAGGGAATGGGAACGTCTCGAACGGGACACTAAAGCTCGGAGTCGTCGATATTCTGGAGCTTCATCGGGAGCCGAGGCAGCCTTCGACCGCCTCGTACAAGTTGCTCAGCAGGTCCTCGAACGTGTCGCCCTGAGTCGCGCAGCCGGGGATTGCGGGCACCTCGGCCCAGTATCCCCCCTCTTCCGCTTCGCGCACGATCACCTTCAACTTCACGGCTCGCTCCTCAGGGGTTCCGCCTCGCCGGTACGGGCCGGGGCGCCGCTCCATGATACCAACAGGCCGCTGATCCGGGTATAGGGACGCCATGAAGCCCGCGCCCTTCGACTACCTGCGCGCCGACGACGAGGAGGAGGCGGTGTGCGCGCTTGCCGAGGCGGGCGAGGACGCGCAGCTGCTCGCGGGCGGCCAGACCCTGATGCCGATGCTCAACATGCGGCTGGTGGAGCCGGCGGTCCTCATCGACATCTCCCGCCTGGCCGGCCGCGCGGCGATCGACGACGACGGCGCCGTCATCGAGGTCGGCGCGGCGGCGACTCAGGCGAGCCTCGAAGCCTGGCCTGCACTGGCCCGGCGGGCGCCGCTCCTCGCCCAGGCGCTGCCGCTCATCGGCCATGTCCAGACCCGGAGCCGCGGCACGGTGTGCGGCTCGATCGCCTTCGCCGATCCGAGCGCGGAACTGCCGCTCTGCCTGGCCGTGCTCGGGGGCGAGGTGGTGCTGCGTGCGCGCGGGCGCACGCGGACGCTGCCGGCCGCCGAGTTCCAGACCGGGATTCTGTCCACCGCCTGCCGTGCGGACGAGATGGTGGCGGCGGTGCGCTTCCCCGCCGCCGAGCCGGGCGCGGGCTACGCCTTCATCGAGTTCGCGCGCCGGCACGGCGACTTCGCCATGGTCGCCATCGCCGCGCTGGCGCGCGCGAACGGCGTGCGGATCGGCGTCGGCGGTGCCGCCGAGCAGCCGGTCGTCCGCGAGTGGCCGCTTCTCTCCGACGATGCACTGGACGACGCGCTCAATGAATTGGCGTGGTCGCTGGATGCCGTCGACGATATCCATGCCAGCGTTCGTCACCGGCGGGAGCTGGTCCGCCGCCTCGGCAGGCGCACGGTGATGGCGGCGCTGGACGCACGGCCATGAAGCGGCTGAGTGCCGAGAGCCGCCACCGGGTGGGCGTGACCCTCAACGGCCGCGAGGCGCACGGTTGGGCCGCGCCGCGCCTGCTGCTGAGCGATTTCCTGCGCCACGCGCTCGGCGCCACCGGCACCCATGTGGGCTGCGAGCACGGCGTCTGCGGCGCCTGCACGGTGCGCCTCGACGGTGCGCCGGTGCGTGCCTGCCTGACGCTCGCGGTGCAGGCGGCGGGCCGGCGCGTGGACACGGTGGAGGGCCTGGCGCCGGACGGCGAACTGAACGACCTGCAGACGGCGTTCCGCCGCCACCACGCGCTGCAGTGCGGCTTCTGCACCCCCGGCATCCTGATGTCGCTCGATGCCTGGCTCGACGGCAAGCCGTCGGCCGACGAAGCCGAGTTGCGCGAACTGCTCAGCGGCCATCTCTGCCGCTGCACCGGCTATGCCGGGATCGTCGCGGCCGCGCTCGAGGTCGCGCAGGCCAGGCGGGACGGCGATGGAGGCGCGGATGACTGATCTCGGCCGCATGTTGATCGCGGCGGCCGAGCGCGACCCAGGCGCCCCGGCCGTCGTCGATGGAGCCCGGCGCTTCGACTACGAAACCTGGCTCGACACGGTATCCCGCCTCGCCGCCGGCCTCGGCAGCCTCGGGCTCAAGCGGGGCGACCGGCTCGCCGTCATCATGCAGAACCGCTGGGAGATGGCGGCGCTCCACTGGGCCTGCCAGCTTTCCGGCGTTGCGGTCGTGCCGCTCAACTGGCGGAGCGGCGCCGACGACGTGGATTTCTTTCTCGCGGATTCGGGCGCCTCCGCCCTGGCCTTCGACGACTCCGCCGCCGCCGTCGCGGGCTCCGCCCGTGCCGCCGCGCTCCGCCGCGTGCGCGTCGGCGGCGGGTCCGGGGGCACGGTCGATTTCGCCGACCTGCTGGCGGCGCCCGGCGCGGCCGCGCCCCGCGCCGGCGAGGACGATCTCTCGCTCATGCTCTACACCTCCGGCACCACCGGGCGGGCCAAGGGCGTGCCGCGCAGCCACCGCGCCGAGCGCGCCGCCGCGCTCGCCCATATCGCGCAGAACTGCTACCGGGCGCGGGAGCGCACGCTCGGCGTCATGCCGCTCTACCACACCATGGGCGTGCGCGCGCTGCTCGCCATGGCGCCGCTGGGCGGCCTCTTCGTCTGCCAGCCCCGCTTCGAGGCGGAGGGCGCGCTGCGGCTGATCGAGGCGGAACGGATCACCGCCCTCTACCTCGTGCCGACGCTCTATTACGACCTTCTGGCGCACGAGCGCTTCGCAGACGCGGACATCTCGTCGGTGCGCACCCTCGGTTTCGCCGGCGCGCCGATGGCGGAGGGGCTGCTGCGCCGGGCCGCGGACGCCTTCCGGCCCGCGCTCTTCGTCAATCATTACGGCTCGTCGGAGATCTACACCTTCACGGTCGACCAGGACGCGCCCGCCAAGCCCGGCTCGGCCGGGAAGGCCGGCATCAACCAGCGCATCCGCGTCGTCGAGATCGGCGCGGGCGATCCCGAACGCAGCGTCACCGCAGGCGAAGCCGGCGAGGTGATCGCGAGCCTGGACGGCGAGGAAGCCTTCGCCGGCTACTGGCGGCGGCCGGACGCGGACGCGAGGGCGCTCAGGCAGGGCTGGTATTTCACCGGCGATGTCGGCTATTGCGATGACGACGGCGATCTCTTCGTGACGGGCCGGGTCGACGACATGATCATCACCGGCGGCGAGAACGTGCTGCCTGCCGAGGTCGAGAGCGTGCTCTCGGTCCACCCGGCGGTGGCGGAGGCGGCGGTGGCGGGGCTCGCGGACGAGCGCTGGGGCCAGACGGTCGCGGCCTTCGTCGTGCGCGCACGCGCCGTGGAGGCGGACGCGCTCGACGCCCACTGCCGCGCGTCTGCGCTGGCCGATTTCAAGCGGCCGAGGGCCTATGTCTTCGTCCGTGCGATCCCGAAATCCCCGGTCGGCAAGGTCCTGCGCCGCCTGCTGAGCGCGGGCGACTACGAAGAGGACGACGACAGCGCCGGCGTCGCGGCGCGCGGCGGAGGGAGCGTGTGACGACCGGCGGCCCCTTTGACGACCTCGACGGCCATCGCGATGGCTTCCGTGTGGAAGTGGACCGCGCGGCGGCGCGCGCCGACATCGTGCTCGCCCGCCCGCCGCTGAATGTCGTGACCATGCCGCAGCGGGCGCAGCTTGCCGCCGCCTTCGCCGCCCTCGACGACGACGGCGTGCGCGCGATCGTGCTTCGCGCCGAGGGGAAACATTTCTCGAGCGGCGGCGACATCCCCGGCTTCATGCAGCGCACGCCGGAGCAATTGTCGGTGCTGGCGCGCGCCGTCGCCGCGCCCGAGCGCTGCCGCCAGCCGGTGATCGCGGCCATTCATGGCTATTGCTTCGGCGTGGCCTTCGAGCTTGCGCTGGCCTGCGACTTCCGCATCGTCACGGAGGGCGCGCTGCTCGGCCTGCCGGAGCAGCGCATCGGCATGATCCCGGGCTCCGGCGGCTCGGCCCGGCTCGCCCGGATGATCGGCATCGGGCGGACCAAGGACCTCGTCATGCGGGCGCGCCGGCTCCCCGGTGCGGAGGCCCACGCCTGGGGCCTGGCGCTGGACTGCGTGCCTGAGGAGAGGCTCGCGTCCGCGACCGATTCCCTTGTGGACGAACTCACGGCCCTCTCTCCCCTGGCCCAGCGCACCGCCAAGAAGCTCCTCAACGAAGCCGAGGACGCGCCGCTGCACGTCGCCATCGCCCTCGAAGGCGAGGCCTATGGTAGGCTGCGCGCATCGGCCGACTTCGCCGAGGGCGTCGCCGCCTTCGCAGCGAAGCGCAAGCCGGTCTTCACGGGAGAGTAGCCTTGGACGAGGCACCGCATCCTGCCGAAACGGATGCCGGAGCGGAAGCGGCGGAGGGTCCGGCCCCAAGCGACTGTCGGCCCCGCTTTCACCTCGATCCGGTCGGCGGCATCGCCGGCGACATGGTCGCCGCGGCGCTGCTCGACGTCCGCCCGGCGCTGGGCGACGGGCTGCGGGAGGCGCTCGCCGGGCTCGGGCTGCCGCCCTCCGTCACCATCGCCATCGACCCGCACCGGGACGACGCGCTGGCCGGCCTGCGCTTCTGCGTGCGCGTCGCCGGGGAGGCGGGCCACGACCATGTGCGGCTCGCGGACGTGGGCGAGCGACTGGAGGCCGCCCGCATCGCGCCCGGCGTGCGTCGGCGGGCGCGCGCGATCTTCACGCTGCTCGCCGAGGCCGAGGGCGCGGTGCACGGCACGGACCCGGCGGAGGTCGCCTTCCACGAGGTCGGCGCCTGGGATTCGACCGTCGATATCGTGGCCGCGGCCTTCCTGATCGAGGCGCTCGGCCCTGCTCGCTGGTCGGCTGGCGCGGTTCCCCTCGGCTCAGGGAGGGTGCGCTGCGCCCACGGCCTGCTGCCGGTGCCGGCGCCCGCTGTCGTGCACCTCCTGCGCGGGTTCGCCACCCACGACGACGGCATCGCCGGCGAGCGCGCGACCCCCACCGGCGCGGCGATCCTGAAGCATCTCGCGCCGGCCCAGACGCCCGCCGGAGAGCCGGAGACGCTGGTCGGCGTCGGCACCGGCTTCGGCAGCCGCACCCTGCCGGGCCTCGACAACGTTCTGCGCGTCATGGAATTCGCGCCCATCGCGTCTGCCGCCGTGCAGGAGCCGGTCGCGCTGCTGCGCTTCGAGATCGACGACCAGACGCCGGAGGACCTGGCGCTCGGCCTCGAGCGCCTGCGCGTCCGGCCCGGCGTGCTCGATGTCGTGCAATGGCCGGCCTATGGCAAGAAGGGCCGCATGGTCGCGACCGTCCAGGTGCTCAGCAAACGGGCGGCGCTCGACGCGGCGCTCGCGGCGGTCTTCGACGAGACCACCACGCTCGGCGTGCGCTGGTCGGAGGTCTCCCGCAGCACCCTGGTGCGGGACACGGCCTGCTACACCGACGCGCACGGCACGGTCCGCGTGAAGCGGGCGCGCAGGCCGGCCGGCGCCGTGACCGCCAAGGCGGAGCTCGCCGACCTCGCAGGCGACGCCGGCCACGCGGAGCGCGAAGAGCGCCGGCGCGGCGCCGAGGCGGCGGCGCTCAGGCGAGGCGGCAATGGCTGAGCCGGCGTCCGCCTGCGCGCCCGCGCTGGACGCCGTGCTGGACGGGATCGGCCCGGCCGTGGTCGCGGTGAGCGGCGGCGTGGACAGCATGACGCTGGCACTGCTCGCCGGGCGGCGTCTGGGCGGGGCGAGCGCGATGTTCCATGCCGTCTCGCCGGCGGTGCCGCCGGAGGCCACCGCGCGGGTGCGCGCCGTCGCCGCGCGCGAAGGCTGGCGGCTCACCGTGCTCGATGCCGGCGAGTTCGACGACCCCGCCTACCGCGCCAACCCGGCGGACCGCTGCTTCCACTGCAAGACCAACCTCTACGGCGCGCTGGCTGCGCACACTGCGCACACTGGCGCCACCCTGCTCTCGGGAACGAACCTGGACGATCTCGGGGACTGGCGGCCGGGGCTCAAGGCAGCCGAGGCGCACGGCGTGCGCCATCCCTTCGTCGAGGCCGGGATCGGCAAGGACCGTATTCGCGCCATTGCGGCGGGGCTGGGTTTCCATGATCTGGCGCGGCTCCCGGCCGCGCCCTGCCTCGCCAGCCGCATCGAGACCGGGCTCCGCGTCGAGGCGGACGACCTCGCCGCAGTCCACGCGGCCGAGCGCTACATCGCGCGGCAGTTGCGGCCCGAGACGGTGCGCTGCCGCCGGCGCCGGGCCGGCATCGTGATCGAGCTCGACGCGCCCACGCTCGGCGCGCTCGGCGAAGGCCGCCGTGCCCAACTCGGGAGCGCCGTCGCCGGCATGTTCGGCCCAGGCGGCGGCGACGGCGGCGACCGCGCCCGGCCGGTCCGCTTCGCGCCCTATCGGGCCGGCAGCGCCTTCCTGCGGCCCGTGCCCCCGGCGTGAGCGCGCCCGACGCCATCATCCTCGATCTCGAACGCCGTGCCCGCATCGGCATCGAGGAGGCGGTGCTCTGCGACGGCAAGACGCCGGGGCAGCTCGCCGAGATTCTCCGCCGCGCCGACGAGGCGGGCGTGAGCCTGCTGCTGACCCGCCTCGACGCCGCCCGGCGCGACGCCTTGCCCGCCACGCTGACGGCGCGCATCGACTACGAGCCGCTGTCGCGCACCGGCTTCTTCGGCAGCGCCGCCGCCGCCTCTGGTCCGCCGCGCGTGGCGATCGTCTCCGCCGGGACCTCGGACCAGCCGGTGAGCCGCGAGGCCGCCCGCACCCTCGCCTATCACGGCCACGCGTCGGTCGAGATCGGCGATGTGGGGGTCGCGGGCCTGTGGCGCCTGATGGCGCGGATCGACGAGATCAGGGCCTTCCCGGTCGTCATCGTCGCGGCCGGCATGGACGCCGCGCTGCCCTCGGTGGTGGGCGGCCTCGTGCCGGGCCTGGTGATCGCGCTGCCGACATCGACCGGCTACGGCGTCGCCGAAGGCGGGGTCACCGCGCTGCGCGCCATGCTCGCCTCCTGCGCGCCGGGCGTGGCGGTGGTCAATATCGACAACGGCTACGGCGCCGCCTGCGCCGCGCTACGCGCGCTCGCGCCGCTTGCACCGGCGGGGGAGTGACGACGCGGGCGCCGCCGACGGGCGCAGGACGCGGCCTGCCGCCACCCCCTGAAGGTCCGACCGCAGGAGACGCGGCGCTTCAGCCGTCCAGCGCGCGTGCGGCCGCGGTGCGCGCGTGCAGCCCGCGCAGCGCCTTGAGCTCGTCCCTGGTCGGCGCAGGCGTGACCGCGAGACCGTCGGCAATCGTGAGCGGCCAGCCGGTGGCGGCCCGCACCTCGTCCACCGCCACGCCCGGATGGACGCAGGCGAGGACCAGCTCGCGGCTCTCCGCATGGGGTTCGAGGATTCCGAGATCGGTGATCACCCTGGTGGGCCCGCGTCCCGGCAGGCCCGCGCGTTCGCGCCAGTCGCCGCCGGTCAGGTGGCCGGCGGAGGTGACGAAGTCGACCTGCTCGACGAAGCCGCGCACGGACTGGCGCATGATGACGAAGACCTCGCCGGCAAGCGCCGCGATCTCCGGCGCGCCGCCCGCGCCCGGCAGGCGCACCTTGGGCCGCCCGTAGTCGCCGATCACGGTCGTGTTGATGTTGCCGAAGCGGTCGAGCTGCGCCGCGCCGAGAAAGCCCACGCCGATGCGCCCGCCCTGGAGCCAGTAGCGGAAGACCTCGGCGGTCGAGACCACGAAGTCGGCGGTCTCGGCGAGCTCGTTGTCGCCGATCGAGAGCGGCAGGACATCGGGCTTCGCGCCGATGGTGCCGGACTCGTAGATCAGCACGGCGTCCGGCGCGTGACTGGCGCGGGCGAGATTGGCGGCGGCGCTCGGCAGGCCGATGCCGACGAAGCAGACCGTGCCGTTGTCGACGAGACGCGCCGCGGCGACGGTCATCATCTCGTCGGCGCTGAAGTCCTGCCCGGTCATGGGCGCTGTCATAGCCGGACCGACCCGGATGAGGGAAGGGCGGAGTCGACGGCGCAGCCGACGGCACGGCCCCGGGGGCGCCGGTCTTGCCCGCGCCGCCCGCTTGCGATATCGAGGCGGCACAGCGGCGAACGCGGCGCGCCGCCGACGGCAGGGCGAGGGGCGGTGGCGCTGCTCACGGTCGAAAACCTGACCAAGATATTCACGGTCGGCAAGGACGAGGACCTGATCGCGGTCAACAACGTCTCGTTCGCGCTCGAGCGCGGCGAGACGCTCGGCCTGGTGGGCGAAAGCGGCTCGGGAAAGACCACCGTCGGCCGCTGCGTGCTCAGGCTGATCGAGCCCACCGAAGGGCGCATCGCCCTCGACGGCGAGGAGATCAGCACGCTCGACCCGGCCGGGCTCAGAGCGCTCAGGGCCCGGATGCAGCTCGTCTTCCAGGACCCTTTCGGCTCCCTCAACCCCAGGCTCACCGTCTACCAGACGGTGGACGAGCCGCTCTCCCTGCACGGTATGGGACGCACCGAGCGCCGGCCCCGCGTCGGCGCCATGCTGGAGCGGGTGGGCCTCCCGGCCGACGTCTTCACCTACTACCCGGCGGACCTCACGGCCAGCGAGCAGCAGCGGGTGGGCATCGCGCGGGCGCTGGTCACGGAGCCCGAGTTCGTGGTGCTCGACGAGCCCACCTCCATGCTCGACCCGTCGGCCCGCGCGCTCGCCGAGGATGCCGGCACCGCGCGCCTCCTCATCACCGGCGACCTCGGCATCGCCGCGCACTATTGCGACCGCGTCGCGGTGATGCAGGCGGGGCGGATCGTCGAGATCAACGAGACCGAACGCCTGTTCGACACCCCGCGCCACCCCTACACCCGCCACCTGCTGGAGTGCGTCCGGGTATGATCCGGCGCGGGCGGCGAGACCAGGGGCAACGCGGATGAGGCGCGCATGACGGGTCACGCGGAGATCGCCGGCGGCGGGTTCACCGGGCTCACCATGGGCACGGCGCTCGCCCAGGCCGGCTGGACGGTGCGCGTTCACGAACGCTCGCCGGAGATCCGCGCCTTCGGCGCCGGCATCTGGATCTGGGACAATGGCGTGCGCGTCCTCAAGGCGATCGGCGCGGCGGACGCCGCGCTGGAGGGCTGCACCGAGGCGCCGACCTATATCAGCCGCGACGCCAGAGGCCGCTTCATCGACGAGGTGCCCTTCGCCCCGGTCACCAGCACCGAGCGCTCGCGCATGTTCTGCATCACCCGCCAGCAGCTCTTGAGTGCAATGTTGGGCGCGGCCGAGCGCGCCGGCGTCGAGATTGTCACGAGCTCGACGGCGCAGGCCGCCCGTCCCGACGGCTCGCTGCTCACCGAGGACGGGCGCACATGGCCGGCGGACCTCGCGATCGCCGCCGACGGGATCAACTCCAGAGTGCGCGATTCCCTGGGTCTGCTGAAGAGCCGCAAGGCCCATGTGGACGGGGCCATCCGCGTGCTCGTGCCGCACCAGCCCGGCTATGCCGACACCGAGGAGGGCCGCACCATCCGCGAGTGGTGGAACGGCCACCGCCGGGTGCTCTACACGCCCTGCAACAGCGAGGTGTTCTATCTCGCCTTCACGATGCTGGCGCGCGACGAGGAGGCGTCGCGGCTGCCCCTGCCGCGGGCGCTCTGGACCGAGGCGTTCCCGCACCTCCGGTCGATGATCGAGCGGGTGCCGGACGAGGGCCGCTACGACCGCTTCGAGACCATCAAGCTCAAGGCCTGGAGCGCGGGCCGGGTGGCGGTGGTGGGCGATTCGGCGCACGCCATGTCGCCGGGGCTCGGCCAGGGCTGCGGCACGGCGATTTCCAACGCCCTCTCGCTCGCCAACATGCTGCGCGAGTCCGGCGACGACATCGAGCGTGTACTTGCGCGCTGGGAGGCGCGCCAGCGGCCGATCTCCGAGCACACGCAACTCTGGTCCACGATCACCTGGCCGCTCACTCTCTGGCCCCACTGGGCGGCGCGGCTCTACTACAACATGCCGGTGCTGCATCCCTGGATGCTGAAGCAGCGGCGCAAGCCGTCCGAGTTCTTCGCCTACGGCACCGAGGACCAGGTGCGCTGGATGCCGCCCCACCTGCGTGCTTAGCCAGCTCTATCGGAGGCGCCCCCGAGGGGGTGCGGGCGTCAGGCGCGGCGGCGGGCGCGGTCGACGCAGGCTAGTGCTGCCATGTCGAGGATGGCGTCGCTGTCGATCCGGTGCCTGGCGTAGAGCGCCGGGATATCGCCGGATTCGCCGAAGCCGGTGACGCCGAGCGGATAGGCGCGGTGGCCGGCGACCGTGCCGAGCCAGGAGAGCGCCGCCGGATGGCCGTCCAGCACGGTGACCAGCGCTGCGTCCGGCGGCAGCCGGCCGAGCAGGGTCTCGGCGTGGGCGGCGGGTGCGGCCTCGCCGCCGGCGCGCGCCTCCGCCGCGGCGAGCAGGTCGCCGTAGAGGCGGTCGGCCGAGGTGACGGCGAGCAGGCCGACCCCCGGGATCTCGTCCGCCAGCGCCGCGTGGGCGGCCTGCGCCTCGGGCGCGACGGCGCCGGAGAAGACCACGGCGAGCGGCGCGTGCCCGCCGGGCTCCGCCAGCCAGTAGCCGCCGGCCAGGATGTCGCTTCTCAGCGCCGCGTCGATCTCGCGTGCCGGCTGGTCGACGGTGCGGGTGGAGAGGCGGCAGTAGAGGGCGCCTCCGTCGGGGTCCTGAAGGTGGCCGAAGCCCCACAGCATGATCGCGGCGAGCTCGTCGGCGAAGGCGGGCTCGAAGGAGGTCAGGCCCGGCTGGCCCATGCCGAGCAGCGGCGTGCCGACCGACTGGTGCGCACCGCCCTCGGGCGCGAGCGTGATGCCGGACGGCGTGCCCGCCAGCAGGAAGCGCGCGTCCTGGTAGCAGGCATAGTTGAGCGCATCGAGGCCGCGGGCGATGAAGGGGTCGTAGACCGTACCCACCGGCAGCAGCCGGGTGCCGAAGAAGCCGTGGCTGAGCCCGAGCGCGGCCAGCAGCAGGAAGAGGTTGTTCTCCGCGATCCCGAGCTCGATGTGCTGGCCGTTCCGGCCCAGCGACCATTTCTGCATCGAGACGACCTTCTCGGAGCGGAACACGTCCTCCCGGTCGGCGCGGTCGAAGATGCCGCGCTGGTTCACCCAACCGCCGAGATTGGTGGAGACCGTGACGTCGGGCGAGGTGGTGACGATGCGCTCGGCGAGCGTGCTCTCGCCCTTGCCGAGCTCGTTCAGGATGCGCCCAAAAGCCTCCTGGGTGGACATGCGGGGGCCGGGGCGGAGCGGGAGCGTGTCCGGCAGCGGCACGCGGGGCGCCGAAGGCCGGCCCGGCTTGCGCTTGAAGGGCGCCGCCGCGATGAATGCCGCGAGCGTCTTCTCGTCCACGTCGAGGCCGTCGAAGCGGGACCATTCGGCGCCGTCCCCCACGCCCATCGCGGCCCGAAAGTCCGCCATCTGGTCTTCGTTCATGATGCCGGCGTGATTGTCCTTGTGGCCGGCGAAGGGGAGCCCGAAGCCCTTGATGGTGTAGACGATGAAGCAGTGGGGAACGTCGGAATCGACCTCGCGCAGCGCCTCCAGCACCGCCTCCATGTCATGGCCCGCGAGATTGGTCATCAGGTCCTGCAGGCCGTCGTCGTCGTAGCCGGCCAGCAGCGCCTTCACGCCGGGAACCTGGCCGATGTCCTGGCCGAGCCGGGCGCGCCAGGCGGCGCCGCCCTTGAAGGTGAGCGCGCAGTAGAGCTCGTTGGGGCAGTCGTCGATCCACTGCCGCAGCGCCTCGCCGCCGGGCCTGGCGAAGGCGGCCTGCTGGCGGCGGCCGTGCTTCAGGATCACCACCTTCCAGCCGACCGCCAGGAAGAAGTCCTTGATCTTCTGAAAGAGCCGGTCCGAGACCACGCGGTCGAGGCTCTGGCGGTTATAGTCGATGATCCACCAGAGGTTGCGGACATCGTGCTTCCAGCCCTCCAGCAGCGCCTCGAAGACATTGCCCTCGTCGAGCTCGGCATCGCCCATGACCGCGATCATGCGGCCGGACGCGCGCTTATCGGTCGCGAGCTTGTGGAAGCGCACATAGTCCTGGACCATCGAGGCGAAGAGCGTCATGCCGACGCCCAGCCCGACCGAGCCGGTCGAGATGTCCACGTCGTCGCTGTCCTTGGTCCGCGACGGGTAGCTCTGCGCCCCGCCGAAGGCCCGGAAACCCTCCAGCTTGGCGCGCGTCTGATTGCCGAAGAGGTACTGGATCGCATGGAACACGGGGCTGGCATGGGGCTTGACGGCGACCCGGTCGTTCGGCCCGAGCACGTCGAAATAGAGCGCCGTCATCAGCGTCGCGACCGAGGAGCACGAGGCCTGGTGCCCGCCCACCTTGAGCCCGTCGCGCGCCGGGCGCAGATGGTTCGCGTTGTGGACCATCCACGAGGACAGCCACAGCACCTTGCGCTCAAGCGCGTTCAGGCAGGCGAGGGTCTCCGGCGCGACGGCCGGCGTGTTCACGAGCTGGCTCATGCAGCCTCCCTGCACTCAAGTCTAGCGCAGTCTCGCCGCTGCGGCCATCGAGACGCCAAGTCGTTGATTCGATGAATAGACCGCGCCAGGACGACGACGAGGCCAGGGAGGCAGCCGCCCGCACGCTGGCGGAATACGACGGCATGGCCGAGGCCTACCGCCGCGGCACCGCCGACCACGATGTGAGCCAGAATATCGCGGCCCTGCTGGAGGCGATCGAGGGCGAAGCGCCTTACGCGATCCTCGACCTCGGCTGCGGGCCGGGCCGCGACCTGCGCGCCTTCACGGCGCTGGGCCACGAGGTCACGGGCCTCGACGGCTCGGCCGCGCTGGTGGCGCTCGCCCGCGCCGAGACCGACTGCGCCGTGCTGCACCAGGATTTCCTGGCGCTGGACCTGCCGCCCGCCCGCTTCGACGGGGTTTTCGCCAACGCCGCGCTCTTCCACGTGCCGAGCAGCGAGATCGCGCGCGTCCTCGCCGACCTCGCGGCGGCGCTGAAGCCGGGCGGCGTGCTCTTCTGCTCCAACCCGCGCGGCGCCAACGAGGAAGGCTGGGTCGGCGGTCGCTATGGCTGCTTCTACGATCTCGAGACTTGGCGCGCCCTCGTCACCGGCGCGGGTTTCGGCGCGCTCCACCACTACTACCGCCCGCCGGGCCGCCCCCGCGCCCAGCAGCCCTGGCTCGCCACGGTCTGGCGCAAGGGCGAGGTCGGCGGCGGCCGTTCGGTGGCCTCATGATGGGGCAAGGCCGTACAATGGAGCGCTCGAACGGACCGGCGGATGGCGGACGATGATCTTTCGCCAGCTCTATCACAGCGGCTCGGGCACCTACACCTACCTGCTCGGCGGGCGCGCGGGCGGCGAGGCCCTCGTCATCGACCCGGTGCAGGAGCAGGTGGAGCGCTACCTGACCCTGCTCGACGAGCTCGAACTGACGCTGGCCAAGGTCGTGGACACCCATGTCCACGCCGACCATATCAGCGGCATGGCGGAGCTCCGCGACCGCACGAAATGCGTCACCGTGATGGGCCGAGAGACGCCGGTCGACGTGGTCTCGATGCGCGTCGGCGACGGCGATCCGGTGGCCGTCGAGGGCGTCAGCCTGCGGGCGCTCCACACGCCGGGCCACACCGCCGACTCCTACAGCTTCGTCATGGAGGACCGCGTGTTCACCGGCGACACGCTGCTGATCCGGGGCACCGGCCGCACCGACTTCCAGAACGGCGACCCGCTGGCGCAGTACGAGTCGCTCTTCGGCAAGCTGCTCACGCTCCCCGACGAGACGCTGGTCTATCCCGGCCACGACTACAAGGGCGATACGGTGAGCACCATCGGCGAGGAGAAGCGCTTCAACCCCCGCCTCCAGGTCGCGTGCGCCGCCGACTATGCGGCGCTGATGAATGCGCTGGACCTCGCCGACCCGAAGATGATGGATGTCGCGGTGCCGGCTAACCTCCGCGTCGGCGTCGGCCAGGAGGACCGGGCGCATCCCGGGTGCGCGCTCACGGCGCAGGAGGTCATGCACGCCCAGCGGCCCGACGACATTCTCATCGACCTGCGGGAGGAGGGCGAGCGCGCCCTCGAGGGCGCGATCCCCGGCTCGGTCCACGCGCCCTACGGCCTGCTCGCGGGCATGATCGGGCCGGGCGGGGCGCTGCGCGCGCTCGCCGCGCGGCCGGGACACCGGCTCGTCTACTACTGCGCCTTCGGCGAGCGCTCGGCCATGGCGGTCGAGGCCTCCCGCCAGGGCGGCGTCGGCAATGTCTGCCACATGATCGGCGGCGTCGCCGCGTGGCGGGAGGCCGGCGGCGGCATGGACGCGTGCCGATAGCGCGCGCGCCCCGGCCGGGGCCGGCGCTTGCCCCGCACCGCCACTCCGTGTTTCAGTCCGGCCCGGCCGTGGAGGAGGCGGGATGAAGCTCGGCATGTTCATGATGCCGGTGAACGATCACCGGCGGGACACTCATACGGTGCTCAAGGAGGACGTGGAGGTCGCGGTCGCCTGCGACCGCCTCGGCTTCGACGAGTTCTGGATCGGCGAGCACTACACGACGCTGAGCGAGCCGGTGACCTGCCCCTTCATGTTCCTCTCCAACCTGATCGCGCGGACGACGCGCATGAAGCTCGGCACCGGCGTGGTCAACCTGCCCCAGCGCCACCCGGTGCAGACCGCCGCCCACGCCGCCCTGCTCGACCACCTCAGCGACGGGCGGCTGATCCTGGGCGTGAGCCCCGGCGGCCTGGTCAGCGACTTCGAGATGTTCGGCGTGACCGACCTGCAGGTCCGCCGCGAGATGGCCGGCGAGGCCATCGAGACGGTGCTCAAGCTCTGGTCCACCGAGCCGCCCTACAACATCAGGGGCAAGTACTGGACGCTGCGGCTGGAGGACTATCACTGGCCCGACCTCGGCGTCGGCGCCATGATCAAGCCCTATCAGAAGCCCCATCCGCCGCTCGTCGCCTCCGCCATGAGCCCCGATTCCGGTGGCGTTAGCGCCGCTGCGGCGCGCGGCTGGGGCGTGATCTCGGCCAACTTCGTGCCGGTCTCGACCATCAGGAACCACTGGCAGGGTTTTTCCGACGGCTGCGCGCGCAGCGGCCGCGAGCCGGGGCCGGCGGACTGGCGCGTCGCGCGCTCGATCTTCGTCGCGGAAGACGACGCCTGGGCCAGGGCTTACGTCCGCGATCCGGAAGGGCCCTTCGCCCACTATTACGGCTATCTGGTGGCGCTCATCAGGCGCGCCGCCTTCCACGCCATCATGAAGAGCGGGCCGGAGATGAGGGACGAGGACGTGACCCCCGACTACGCCTGCGACGCCTTCTCCATCGCCGGCGATCCGGACTCGGTGACCGCGCAGATTCTCGCGCTGCGCGAGGAGGTGGGGCCCTTCGGCACCATCCTGATGACGGCGACCGACTGCCTGAACGAAGCCCACAAGGCGCGGCTCTTCGAGTCGATGCGGCTGATGGCCGACGAGGTCATGCCGCGGCTCCGCCGCGCCCTCGGCGGCCGGGCGGCGGCCTAGCCCCGCCGCAGGCCGGGGCGCCGGTTGCCCCGCCGGCGGCCTGCAACGTCGGAAGCGATGCGCACGCGGGTCAAGATCTGCTGCATCTCCAGCCGGGCCGAGGCGCATGCCGCCGTCGCCGCCGGCGCCGATGCGCTCGGCCTGGTCTCGGCCATGCCGAGCGGGCCGGGGGTGATCGCGGAAACGTCGATCGCCGGGATCGCCGCCGCCGTGCCGCCTGCCGTGGGCACCTTCCTGCTCACGTCCGAGGTCGAGCCTGCCGCCATCGTCGCCCAGCAGCGCCGCTGCGGGGTCAACACCATCCAGCTCTGCGACGCGCCCCACGGCAGGGCCTATCCGGCGCTGCGGGAGGCGCTGCCCGGCATCGCCCTGGTGCAGGTGATCCACGTGCGCGGCGAAAGCGCGGTGGCGGAGGCGGCGCGTATCGCCCCGCTGGTCGACGGGCTGCTGCTCGATTCCGGCAATCCGGCCGGCCCGGTGAAGGAGCTGGGCGGCACCGGGCGCATCCATGACTGGGCGGTTAGCCGGCGCATCGTGGCCGAAGCCTCCTGCCCGGTGTTTCTCGCCGGCGGGCTCAATCCCGGCAATGCGGCCGACGCCATCGGCGCGGTGCGCCCCTACGGTGTCGATCTCTGCACGGGCGTGCGGCGGGACGGCGCCCTCGACCCCGCCCGGCTCGCCGCCTTCATGGCCGCAGTCGCCGCGGCGGACGCTCAGCGCCAAGACGCTCAGCGCCAAGACGCGCAACGCCAGGACGCGCAGGCCGCCCGGAGCGGCTGAGCGCCGAGAGCACCCCTCGTATCTCTCCGCAAGCGCGCGGTCAGGGGGCGAAGCGCGATTCGGTGTCTGCGGTGCCGAACTTGCGGCGCGCCTCGTCGCTCCACTCCTCACCGGAGGCCTGGCTGGCGAATTTCTCGGTCATGTAGTCGCCGGCAGTGATCGGCGGGTATTTCGCCGGCCGATCGGGCCCGCGGCAGGTCGGCAGGCAGTCGATCACCGCGTCGTGATTGGGCTCGACGAAATAGCAGAACGAGAGGCGTCCGCCGGCCGCGTGCGGCGGGTTGACCACGCGATGCCGCGTGGAGCGCCAGCGGTCGTTCGTCCAGCGCATCATCAGGTCGCCGATATTAACCACGAACGACCCGGCCACCGCCGGCACGTCGACCCAGGTTCCGTCGGAGCTGCGCGCCTGCAGGCCGCCCGGCTTGTCCTCGATCAGGCAGATGGTGAGATTGTCGTAGTCCGAATGCTCTCCGGCGCGGAGCTGCCCCTCCTCGGGCGCCGCGCGCTGCTCCGGATAGTTCAGCACGCGCAGGATGCTGAATCCCCTGCCGAGCTTGTCGTCGAAATGGTCTTCGGGCAGGTCGAAGGCGATCGCCGCGAGCCGGTGGAGGTGCCGTCCCAGGCGGTCCACGGCCCTGACGTAGGCCTCGACGGCCGGGCGGAACGCCGCCGGGCGCTGCGGCCAGACATTGGCGGCGTAGTGGGGCGCGGCCGCCTCGGTGCGGCAGGAGGGATGGTCGGGCACGTCGAGCGGCCCGAAGGAGAGCGATTCCTTGAGGTCGGGCGGCGTCGCAAGCCCGATCGTCGCCGAGAGATGCTCCGTGCCGAGGGGCTCGTAACCCCGGTTGGCCTTGTCGTCCTGCCGCTGCCTGATGCGCAGCTTCTCCTGAAGCGGCAGGTCGAAGAACGCCCTCGATTCACGGCGCGCCCGCTCGCAGAGCGCAGGCTCCACCCCGTGGCCCGAGACCAGGAAGAAGCCGATATGTGCGCAGGCGCGGCCGATCTCGCCTGCGACCCGCCGCTTGCCGGCACTCTCGCCCGCGAAATAGGGGCCGAGGTCGATCAGCGGAATCTGCGAGGCCGGGCCGGCGGTCATGGCGCCACCGTAGTCACCCGCCCCTCCCAGGCGCAACAGCAGAGGCCGTGCGGCCGAGCGGCCCAGCGCCCGGCGGCACACGGGGTGTGACTGTAAGGTGGACCGGGCCGCGACGCGGCCCGGCCGGCGCGACCGCGCCGGCGCGCCGCAAGGCGCGTAGCCAAGCGAGCGGAGCGAGCGCCCGGCGCCTGAGGGAAAACAAAAAACTGCGCCCGGCGCTTGAGGGAAGTGAAAAGACTCTACCGCAACCTGCCCTCAGGCGGCGGGCGCCCCCTCGGTCGCGCCGTTGAAGGGGTGGCGCCGTTTGAAGTCCTCGGCCATCTCGCGCATCGTGACCATGCGCACGCCCGTATGGGCCAGCATGTGATCGAACATCCGCTCCAGCATCATCAGGACCTGCGGCTTGCCGGCGCAGTCGGGATGGATCACGCAGGTGTAGATCGCATAGTCGTGGTGGCGGTAGATCCAGTCGAACTGGTCGCGCCAGATGTCCTCGACATCGCGTGGATTGACCCAGCCGTGGCTGTTGGGGAAGGTCTTCACGAACATCATGGGCGGTGCATCGTCGAGGTACCAGCTCGCCGGAAGCTCGATGAGATCGACCGCCTCCCCCGGCGTCCACGGCTTCATCCACGACGCGGCGTCCTGGGTGTAGTCGATCTTGGTCCAGCTGTCGCCCCTGCGCAGGTAGTGCGGCGTGTAGTCGTCCTCCATGACGCTGCGGTCGTAGAGGAAGTCGCGCTCCAGCAGCAGGTCGATGGTGTTGGCGCTCAGCTCCCACCACGGCGCGACATAGCCGACCGGGCGCACGCCGCAGAGGTCGGTCACCAGCTCGATGCACTTGTCGAGGACGTCGGCCTCCTGCTGGCGGGACATGGCGAGCGGGTTCTCGTGGGTGTAGCCGTGGACGCCGAGCTCGTGGCCGTGCTTCACGATCAGCTCCGATTCCTTCGGGAAGCTCTCGATGGAATGGCCGGTGATGTCCCAGGTGGTCCTGATGCCGTAGCGCTCCATCATCTCCAGAATGCGCGGCACCCCCTGGCGCGCCGCGAAGACGCCGCGCGAGATGTCGCAGGGCGAATCGGCGCCGCCGAAGGACCCGATCCAGAGCGAAACCGCATCGAAATGGGGGTTGAAGCAAACCTGGATGTCTTTCTTTGAGGCCATGGTCTCCCCTCCCTGTGTTGCCGCGTCGCGGCGGATTTTTCGTACAGGCGTTCCCGTCTCAGGCATCCGCGCGCTCACGCAGCGCGTCATGCATCCGCGCGCTCGCGAAGCGCGACGATGGCGCCGAGCAGGACAAGCCCGTAGATGATACTGCGCACCGCCTCGGGCAGCATCGTCCCCGTCAGCAGCGAGCCGAGCGCCGTGAACAGCAGGGCGCCGCCGAGGATGCCGACGAAGTGGCCGCGCCCGCCGGTGATCAGCGTGCCGCCCAGCACCACCACCGCGATGGATTGCAGCAGGAAGGGATCGCCCATGCCGAAGAACGCCTGCCCGCTGAAGCCCGAGAGCAGCACGCCCACCAGCGCGGAGCAGAAGCCGCTCAGCATGTAGGCGCCGACGATGACGGAGGCGGTCCAGACGCCGGAGAGGCGCGCGACCGTGACGCTGTTGCCGACCGTGTAGAGCCGCCGCCCGAAGGCGGTCCGGTTGAGGAAGACGGTCGCGGCGATCGCGAAGGCGATCAGGAACCAGCCTATGGGTGCGATGCCGAGAAGCCGGCCCGACACGAACCAGCGCAGCACCGGCGGCGAGCCGCCGATCGGGGCGCCGTCGCTGAAGATGAGCGAAATGCCCTCCAGCATACCGGCCATCGCGAGCGTGACGATGATCGGCGAGAGGTTGAAGAGGACGATGACGATGCCGTTCAGGAAGCCGATCGCAAGCCCGATCGCCAGCGCCAGCGGCACCGCCCAATAGGCCGGCCCGTCCTCGCCGAAGCAGTAGGTGGTCACGACGATCGCCGGGAAGGCGATGGCCCAGGCGATCGAGAGGTCGAGACCGCCGGAGATGATGACCGCACCCTGGCCCAGGCCCAGGATCGCGAGGAAGGCGGTGAACAGCAGCAGGACGTTGAGATAGTCGAGCGCCGACAGGCCCGCGCCGAAGAGCGCCACGGTGGCGATCACGATGACGGCGAACATGACGTAGGTGGGAGAGATGTAGCGCAGCGTGGCCTGGTTGCGGGCGAGCCAGCCTGCCGCCGGCTGGGAAGGGAGCGGCGCCTGGCCGCGACGCTCGGCCACGCGGTCCAGAAGGTCCTGCAGCAGCCCCGCCCCGCCCGCCGCCGCCGGGGCCGCCGCCGCCGGGGTCGGGGTGGCCGGCGCGGCGCTCCGTGCGCCGAGCGCCCGCGCCCAGCCCCGCACCGCGTCCACGGCGGGCAGGTCCCGGCTCATCGAGAGGCCGAGCACGGCGAGGATCAGGATGGCGCCCTCGGCGAGCGGCACGTACCAGGTGCGCATGCCGAGAAGGAGGAAGATCGTCAGGATGATGGTGAGCGTCAGCGCGCCGAAGACGGTGCCGACGCAGCCGCCGCGCCCGCCGCCGATCAGCGTCCCGCCGAGGACCACGGCGGCGAATATCTTGAGCAGGAACTTGGCGCCGATCAGGGGGTCGCCGGCGCCGATCTGGGCCGTCATGAACATGCCGGCGGCGCCGTAGCACATGCCGGCGATGGTATAGGTCCAGAACTTCGTCATCCGCACGTCGGTGCCGCTCGCCAGCGCCGACTTCTCGTCGCTGCCGATGGCGTAGATTCCGGTCCCGAGCCGCGAATTGCGCAGCGCCAGCCACAACACGATGACGATCGCAAGCACCACGATGGGCGCAGGCAGAACGCCGGCGATGGCCTCGCCGGTGAAGAACATGCTGAACTCCCACGGCGCCTCGCCGCCTGCGTGGGCCATCACCAGCAAGGCCGCGCCCTGCGCGATGAACATCGTGGCGAGCGTCACGACGATTGCCGACAGGCCGAGAAAGGCGATGAGGAAGCCGTTGATCGCGCCGACCGCCGCGCCGACCGCCAGCGCCAGCGCCAGTGCAGCCCCGATGAACTCGGCCCCGGACAGCGCGGCGACCTCGGAGGAGAACTCGGAGCCGCCGCCGAGGAACTGGATGATCATGACGTTGACCAGCGTGATCACCGCCCCGGCGGAGAGGTCGAAGCCGCCGGCCAGAATGACGATGGTCTCGCCCACGGCCGCGATCGCCAGGGTGGCGGCTCCGGTGGTGATGGAGCTCACGTCGAAATAGCTGATCCCCTGGCCCTTGATGAGCTGCAGCACGATCAGCATCGCCAGGAACACGCCGACCGAGATCATGAGACCGCGCTGGCGCTTCCAATTCACGGCCGGCAGGCCGGCGCGGGCCCACAGCGGCGGCGGCGGCCCGAAGGGTCGCTCGCTCACGCCGCGTCGCCCCCGCCGAGCGCAGCCCGCATGACCGCGGACTCGGAGAGCGCATCGCCGCTCAGCGTCGCCGCCACCCGGCCGCGATAGACGACCTTCACCTCGTCGCAGAGGTTGACCAGCTCCGACACGTCGGTGGAGTAGAACAGCACCGCGCCGCCGGCGCCCGCATAGGCCCGGATCATCGCGTAGATCTCGGCCTTGGTGCCGACATCGACGCCGCGGGTCGGGTCGTACATGAGCAGGATCCGGTTCCCGGTCAGCAGCCACTTGGCGATGGCGAGCTTCTGCTGATTGCCGCCGCTGAACACCCTGCAGGCGGTATGGAGGGCGCGGCGGTCGACCTGCACCAGATCGAGGACCTGGGCCACGGCCGCGGATTCCGCAGCCGTGTCGATCACGCCGAAACGCCGGAAGCGGTCGATGACCGGCAGCGAGACGTTCTCCCGCCCGGTCATCTGCAGCGCCAGCGCCTCCGTCTTGCGTTCCTCGGGCACCAGGCTGATGCCGATTTCGGCCCGCAGCGCGTCGCGCGGCGATTTCATGGCCACGGGCCTGCCGTGGACCGAGATCGTGCCCGCCGTGGGCCGGATCATGCCGAACAGCGCGAGAAAGAGCTCGCGCTGGCCCATTCCCTCGAGCCCGGCGACGCCGAGCACATCGCCCGGCCGGAGCGCGAACGACACATCCTTCAGCCGCGCCGCCGCCGCGAGGCCCTCGGCCGCGAGGACCGGGCTCGCCGCCGCCCCGGCCCTGCGCGCGGGCTTCTCCGGGAAGGTCGCGGCCAGCGAGCGGCCGATCACCAGCGCGATGACCTCCTCTTCCGAAATATCGGCTACCGCGAAGCTGCCCACGTTCGCGCCGTTGCGCAGCACTGTCAGGCTGTCGCAGAAGCGCCGCACCTCCTGCATGCGGTGGGAGATGAAGACCGTGGTGACGCCGCGTTCCCTCAGCCCGTCGATCAGCCCCTGCAGCCATTCGACATCCTTGCCGGAAAGCGCCGAGGTCGGCTCGTCCAGCAGCAGGATGCGGGGCTCGCGCGAGACCGCGCGCGCGATCTCGATCCGCTGCTGCGTGGAGAGGTCGAGCGTCGAGACCTCGGCGCGCGGGTCGATATCGTCCAGGCCGAGGGTCCGAAAGATGCCGCGCACCAGCTCTTCCGAGCGCCGCCGGCGCACCTGCCCGAGCAGGCGCGCGGGCTCGTAGGGCAGCAGCATGTTCTGCGTGACCGTGAGGTCCCTCACCAGCGAGATTTCCTGATAGGCGGTCTGGATACCGCTGCGGTGCGCGGCGCGCGGGCCGCCGAGCCGCGCCGTCTCGCCGAAGAGGAAGACATCGCCGGCGTCGGGCCGGACGAGGCCGCTCAGAATCTTGACCAGCGTGGACTTGCCGGCGCCGTTTTCGCCGAGCAGCGCATGCACGTCGCCGGAGCGGACGGCCAGCGACACGTCGTCGAGGGCGACCGTGGCGCCGAAATGCTTTCTCAGGCCGCCGACCTCGAATGCAGGCGCCCCGCTCCCGCTGTCTCCCACGGCAGCGCGTCAGGCCTGCCGGAGGCGCCCGTGCGGAACCCGCACAACGGGGTTCCGCACGGCGACTGCCTCGCGGGCGGCCGGTCTATCGACTACTGACCGTCCGGCACCTTGCCGTCCAGTGCCGAGAACAGGTCGAGCTCGCTCACCAGCGGGTGCCAGACATCGACGAAATAGTTGGGCGGCACCCCGAGATCGGGATGGTAGGTGTTGCAGTTGCGCGCCAGCAACTCCTCGCGCGTGCCCTCAGTGCAGACCACCACCTGGCCCGGCTCGACCAGCGGCATCGGCACCTGGGTGAAGCGCGGCGGCTCCGCACCGCCGTCGGCATAGGCCACCGCGAGCTTCAGCGCGTAGGCGCCGAGCCAGTTGGGCGAGCCCATGGAGCTGCTCTTCATGCCCAGCGCGCCCGGCACCGTGCCGGGCTCGGCGATCGCGATGCGGTGGCCGTTGGTGCCGTTGCCGGCGCAGGGCTTGAGCTGGTCGGCCCGGCCGGCCTCGACCTGCATCTGCGACAACATGTAGCAACCCACCTGGGTCCACAGCCCGTCGATGTTGTCCCAGCCGTGGGTGGCGACGATCTTGGTCAGCTCCTGCCTGGCGTGGGCGTTGTTCCAGTTGCTGTAGGCGTGGACCAGGACGTTGATGTCGGGATACTGGTTGAAGACCTCCATGGCCCCGTCGGTGCGGGCGTGATCGATATAGTGCCCAGGGTAACCGCCCATGACGATGATACTGCCCTTGCCGTCGAGTTCCTCGGCCAGATACTCCGCCGGTCCGGCCCCGGCCCAGGTCTGATCGAGGCCGATGTGGTAGGCGCAGGGCTCGGTCACCGACGCGTCGAAGGTCATCACGATGATGCCCCTCTGGCACGCCTGGCGGATCGAGCGATTGAGCGCGGTGCGCGAGTTCGGCCACAGGATGATGATGTCGGCGTCGCCCTGCAGCATGGCGTTGACCTGCTGGATCTGGGTCTGGATATCCGCCCGTGCCGACTGCATGTTGAGCTCCACCCGGTCCTCGAAGGCCTTGGTCTTGGCCATGGAGCGGATGAGGTTCTGCGCCGCATCCATCCAGGTGTTGCCTTCGAAGCCGACGCTGACGAAGACCTTGTATGTGTCCTTCTGCGCCGCCGCCGGCGACGGGCCGAACATGCCGGCCCCGGCCAGTGCCAGGGCCGCGGTCGCCAATACCGCGAGTCTCGCCCGTTTCATCATTGTTGCCTCCCTTGGTTTCGAGCCTTCGAACGGCTCTCTTGTCGTTGCTTGGAGGACCGCCCGGCGCCTCAGGGCGGGTCGGACGCCCGCTGGCCCGAGGCGCCGATGGCGGTCATCATCAGGAACTTGTCGAGCAGGTTCTTGCCGGTGGTGACCGGCGGGTACTTCGCCGGATTGTCCGCGCTGCGGCAGGCCGGGAAGCACTCGATGATCGTGTCGTAGTTCGTGTAGAAGAAGAAGATCATCGACTGTCGGCGGCTGTCGTTCGCCTTGTCGCGCGGCGGGTTGACGACCCGGTGCAGGGTCGAACGCCAGAGGTCGTTGGTCCACATCTGCATCTGGTCGCCGAGATTGATGCTGAAGGCGTTGGGCACCACCGGCACGTCCACCCATTCGCCCGCGCGGTTCATGGCCTGAAGGCCGCCGGGCCTGTCCTCGATCCAGCAGATCGTGCAGGCGCCGAAATCCGAGTGCGCGCTGGCCCGAAACTGGTCGTCGAGCGGGGGCTCCGGCTGATCCGGGTAGTTGAGGATCCGGAACTGGCTGACATGCCTGTCGATGCGCGTATCGAAATAATGCTCGTCGAGGTCGAGGGCACACGCGAAGATGCGCATGAGGGTGAAGGCGAGCCGCTCCATCGCGTCCCAGTAGGCGCGCCATGTTTGCTCGAGCGCGGCGGGATGCGCCGGCCAGCGGTTCTCGACGAAGTGCTGGCCGGCCTCGGCGCAGCGGTAGTAGGGCTCGTCCGGCACGTCCGGCGGGCCGATGGTCAGCGATTCCTTGAGGTCGCCCGGCCCGCGCTCGCCCCGGCTCTCGGCCAGGCACTCCTTGAGGGCGGGGCTGTAGCCTCTTATGACGTCGTCCGCCCAGCGCTCGATCGACATCTTCTCCGTCAGCGGCCGGTCGAAGAAGCGCCGGCTGACGTCGTAGGTCGCGCCGGTGAGCCCCGGGTCGACGCCGTGGCCGGTGATGACGAAGAAGCCGATGTCTTCGCACGCCTGCTTCACCTCGGCCGCCACCCGCGCCTTGCCGTCGCGGTCGCCGCCGAGAAAGGGCGCGATATCGATAACGGGAACCTGCCGAAGGGTCATCGTGCCGCCCGCGTGTCCCAGTGGGTCGGGAAGCTTGCCCGCTCGCGCTTTGACCCGTCAAGGCGCAATCGCGGCGGGTGACGTACGCGATTATGTGTCATGCGGGAAAGGGGTACTCCCTGTCGTTAGCGAACAGCCACGAGCAGAAGCACCCCGATGCCACAGCGTGCTGCGACGATTGAGAGTCTACCGATGGCCTTCGAGGTCGTGAAGGCGAAGCAAGCGGACTGCCTGGAGTGGGGCGAGGCCTATTGTTCTCGCCGTTGTCGTTGCTGCTGATACGACTGGTGCCTCGGTCAGCGCGTGTGAGTCCGGGGAGCAGGCGCACACGAGATCGCCACTCCCGGGGAGCAACGGAGTCGCGACGCCAAAACCCCCAGAGCGCTCCTTGCAGCACTGTCCCTGGCGATCGACTTATCGACGCTCCCTGTGAAAATAGGAGTCGACCGACACGGCAGACAAGATGATCAAACCTTTGACAATGAGCTGATAGTTGGGGTCCACATTTAACAGATTGAGGCCGTTGTTCATAACGGCGATAATGGCCACGCCGGCGACTGTCCCCAAGATGTGCCCTCTTCCGCCCATAAGGCTCGTGCCGCCGATAACGACCGCGGCGATCGCATCCAATTCGTAGCCGAGTCCCGCGACAGGTGAGGCGGAAGATAGTCGCGATGCCAGGATGACACCTGCGACGGCGCCGAGTAAGCCACAAATGACGTATGTGATGATGGTGACGCCAGAAACGTTGACTCCGAAGCGGCGCGACGCTTCGGGATTACCGCCGATCGCGTAGACCCTTTTTCCCAGGACAGTCCGACTCAACACAAGGTGACCCAAAATAATAATAACAACGAAGACGATGATCGGAACGGGAACCGGGCCCACATATCCGTTCCCCAGAACGTCGAAGCTTTCGTTATCGATGAGAACCGGATAGCCACCTGTTATGATGTAGGCCATTCCCCGCGCAATCACCATTAATGCCAATGTCGCGACGAAGGGCTGCAGCGAAAACGTCGTAATGGCAACGCCGACCAAGCCACCAAGACTCATCCCCGCAAGAACCGCCATAAGAATTGCAACGCCGAGACCAACATGGGGAACGAGTGCCGCTACGATGGCACCACTGAGAGCGAGGACGGCGCCAACGCTGAGATCGATTCCCCGCGCCAGGATGACGAAGGTCATGCCCAGGGCCAGCAGCCCATCGATCGACATGACCCGAATGACGTTAAACAGATTTGTCCCCGTGAGAAATACGGGCGAGAGGATGGTGAATGCTACGCAAGCACCGCCAAGCCCCAAGAAAATGGCATGCTCTCGGAGGAGAGGCAGAATAGTTTCGGTCGCGAAGACCTCCGTCGCCCTCTTTTTGAGCCGTGCCGTGTAGGGCTCTATAGTCACCGCAGGACGTCTCGCCGGATCGCTATCTTCCTGCTGTGGCTGCATTTCCGCCTCATCACGCTTGTTGACGGTGTTGCAACGGCGGCGGGCTATGATCCCCGCGGAGCCGGGAATAATTTTCGCGGGCTCGATGCGTTGCGGCGATGTCTCTCTGGTTCATCCCAATTCCCGGACATCACACGAAGGGATTTTCCGAGGCCACCTCACCGTATCCGCCCGAGCGCGTGATCCTCATTGATGAAAGCGCGCGTCGCCGGACCCCAAGTGGCAGCGACCATGGGCATGAAGGGCGCCCGAGTGTCTCGTGCACGGCGGTGCTTTGACCCGCCGAACCGAAGCGCCCGGTCGAGCCATGCAGCGTGGATGGGGCATCCCCACCCCCAATCTCCTTAGCGCACCGGGTCCATTGCACGCAAGGTCGAACTCTGCTAGCGTTGTCGGCACGGTGGAATGGGCCTAGCGCCCTCGCAGGCTTGGGGACAGGCCAATACCCACACAGGCTTGCAAGGGTACCAGCTGGAGGGCCCTCACATGGCAGGCCAATTCAACTGATGAAGGGGAGACGAACGCCATGATGCAGGGTGAAGTGTGCCGCATGTATGAGCCCGACTGGTCGCTTTGTGATGGCACAGGTTATGCGGGTGATACGATCAATACCGACTACATCGTCATCACCGCCAAGGGCGATCCCGCCTATCTGAATCGGCTGGTCCCTGCGCCGCTCGAGGCAACGGATGACGTGGTGATCTACCACGGATACTACAACAGGACCGAGCTCAAGGGTCAGGTGACTTGGAACTGGCCGTTTCAGGAGTGGGGCCTCGGGATCAAGGCGAGGCTGACACAGCCGCCTCACTACGAGGGTCTCTTTCTGGTCCAACTCTACGTCGACGACGATCTCGTGATGGCTCACGGCCGGGAGATCTGGGGCTACCCGAAGAAGCTGGCCCGCATGGTCATCACGCCGGATACGGGGCAGGACTCGGACCACTACGACTACACGGTGACGCGCCGTGGCTCGCGGCTCATCGAGGGGTCGGTCTCGAATCTCCAGACCATCGACAGCGCAGACTTCCCACTTCAGACGTGTTACGTCATCCTGTTCAAGCAGGTCCCGTCCGCGACGAGCCCGATGGTCAGAACCAAAGAGCTTGTCTTCGTCAAAGTCGAGTTCTTGACCGCGGAGAGTTCGCTGGCTGGAGACGCCGCGATCCAAATTCGTGATGGGATTGCCGATCAACTGCCCTTCGGGCCGCTGACGAACCTGAAGGGATATTTCGGCCGCCGCCTGTTCTCGCATCACGGCCTGTCGCCGCTCGTCGTCGATGCATTGGAGCTCGCCCGGCCGATCGAGGTCGGTGCCGCTGCGAGAGTCGCCGCCAGAAAGGCGGCCGAATAAGAAGAGATAGTGGCTCGCCCAATTGGGATAGTGGCTCGCCCAATTGGGCAAGCCGGCCTGTACTCGTCGTGAACCGGACTGCGACCGGATGAGTCCGGGCGTTGCCGGTCGGCGAGAAGTGCAGTGTGTCGTTGGCAAATTCAGACTGGGAGGAGAAGAACAATGAGAGCATTGAAGGGTCTCAAGGGACTCCTGAGGCTTGCGGCAGTGTCCATCCTGGCGGGCCTTTTGCTGGGTGGAGTCGGGGGTATCGCCAATGCACTCGAGCCGCCGCCCGGAATCAGCACCGACTCCTATGCCGAAAAGCTCTTCGAGAAGTTCGGGAGGAAGCCTGTCGTTGCCTGCAGCGTGCCTCAATACAACAACGTCACCATCCAGGCGTGGATGGAGGCAATGCGCGGTGGAGCCGAATTGCATGGCATCGAGCTCATTCTCACCGATGGGCTGAATGACGGCGCCAAGCAGGTCGCCCAATACGAGAACTTCATGGCGCAGCAGGTCGATCTGATCCTGGTGTCTCCGGTGGACAACAAGGCGATCGTTCCCGTGATCAAGCGCATGAACGAAGCCGGCATTCCGGTCGTCAACTTCGACAGTCGCGCCGAAGGCGGCGAGGTCATCACCTATGTCGGCATGGATTGGTTCATGGCCGGGATCATGAGCGGGTTGCAAATCGTCGAGGCGACCGGAGGCAAGGGACGCGTGCTCCTGGTCGAGGGTACGCCAGGGTTTGCGGCTCAATATCTGCGGACAGGCGGCATCGAGCTCGTCCTGTCGGGATACCCGGACATTGAGATCGTCGCCAAGCAGCCGGGATTCTTCAATCGGGCGGACGGTCTGAAGGTCACCGAGCAGCTGTTGCAGGCCAACAAGGATATCGATGCATGGTACTTCCAGAACGACGAGATGTTCTTCGGCGGCCTCAAGGCTATCGAGGACGCCGGCAGGCGGGATGAAATGGCGCTCCTCAGTGTCGACGGCAATCCGGAAGCCCTGAAGGCGATCGGCACGGGAGACCTCGACTACGAGGTCGTCGGCGGCTTCGGCCTGCAAGGCTGGATGGTGCTGGAAGTGGCCGCAAAGGTGCTTGCGGGCGAAGAGGTTCCTTCGCAGATCACCGTGCCACTGACGATGGCCGACAAGAGGAACTGGCAAACGGTTGCACCCGGTTGGTAAATCAAGGGCTCATCGCCAACGTGTACCACTCACTCCTTGCTGCGGCCCCGTGCCGTGGCAGGGGGTGAGTTCCGATCGTCCATTGCCTGCTTCACCTGTCGTTGCACGTTGGTCCGCTGCCTGCGATAGCCTCTGCGTCGAGCGAAATCGGGCTGTCGCCGAAGCCTTCAGGTCAGACTTGTCCCCCTATCTCTGCTCCATAGTGGTGTGACATGAGCGAGACGGAGAGTCGCGAAACACCGCTCGTTGAAATGCGCAACATCCACAAGTCTTTCGGCGCTATCAAGGCGCTTGTCGGGGTGGACTTTCGGCTGATGCAGGGCGAGATTCTGGGCTTAGTCGGAGACAACTCCGCCGGCAAATCGACACTGATGAAAATACTGTCTGGTGCCTACGTGAAGGACGAGGGGCACATATTCTTCGAAGGTGAGGAGGTGGCTCTCCATAACCCTCAGGACAGCCGATCTCTCGGCATCGAGATGATCTATCAGGACTTTTCCCTCTGCGATAACATGGACGTCGCGTCGAACATGTTTCTCGGCCGTTGGCCGGCCAAGGGTATTTTCGTTGACCGGAAAAAAATGGAATCCGATGCGTGGGAGGTGTTGCAGCGGCTGCGGGTCGATGTTGCTTCGGTTAAGCTCTCGGTAGCGGGCCTCTCGGGCGGACGTCAGCAGTCGGTCGCCATCGCCCGCGCAATTTCCTTCGATCCCAAGGCCATCATCCTTGACGAGCCCACTGCCAACCTTTCGGTGACAGCGATCGATCGAGTCCTCGAATTGATGCAAGAGCTTCGAAAGCAAAACGTGACGCAAGTGATTATCAGTCATCGGCTGCAAGAGATCTTCACGGTTGGCGACCGGGTCATGGTGCTCAAGCGCGGCAGAAGGGTGGGGGAGCGGGTCGTTCGCGAGACGAACGAGGATGAAGTCTTGCGTTTGATCGTCCACGGCGACCGCGACGAGGAGGCCGCAATCGCGGGATGACGCGCCGCCATTGAAGTGAACCAGGAAGTGTGTGTCACCGCGACGATCAAGACAATCAAGAGGTCCGAGACGGCGCGCAATCGCGGCGGCGGGTATGCCCCTTTTCCGCCGCAGCGGCCGGCGGCGGACGGTGTTCAGTCGGTGTCGTTCTCGATCTGCGGCAGCGAGCGGACATAGGCGAGGATCGCGCTCAGGTCCTGCCGGTCCATCGTCGCGTAGCGGGCATAGGGCATCGGCGGGCCGAGTTCGTCGCCGTCGGGCCGCAGCCCCTTGGTGATCGCCGTCCGCATCTTGCGGCTGTTCCAGCGGCCGAGGCCGGTACCCCAGTCCGGCGTGATGTTGCGCGCCGTGGTCTCGCCCCACGGCCCCTTCATCTCGTGGCCGCCGGCGCCGAGCCCGTTCTCATAGTCCCGCCAGCCATCCACCAGGGGGGTATGGCAGTCGATGCAGTTGGCGATCGGCCCCGCGAGATATTCCCCGTAGGCGCCAAGGTCGTAGTAGGCGACCTCGGGCACTTCGCCGAGCGGCGGGCCGTAGTCGGCGGGCAGGGGAATGTCGTACTCGGAGGCCGGCACTTCGTTCCCGATCGGCGGGATCGAGCGCAGATAGGCGACGATCGCCTGTGAATCCCGGTCGGAGATGCCGCGGTAGAGCGCGATCGGCATGGCCGGGCCGATGAGCGAGCCGTCCGGCCGCTTGCCCTCGCGGACCGCAGCGACGATCTGCTCGTCAGTCCAACTGCCGATGCCGGTCTCCGGATCGGGCGTGATGTTCGACGCGTAGGCGGTGTACCACTCTTCCTCGAACGCCATGCCGCCGGCGAAGTGCAGGTCGGCGCGCTGGCCGTCCTCGTCCCACGGTGTGTGACAGACCGGGCAGGCGGCGATGCTCTCCATCAGATAGCTGCCGCGCGCGAGAAGGGTCTCGGCGGCGCTCGTCCCGGCAAGCAGCGCCATTGCCAGTAACATCGAAACGGTCGCTGATATCGTCCTCATGGCGGCCTCCGACCGGTGGAGCCGCCTCCCCACCCCCCACGGGACCCACGGGGAAGCGGCGCGCCCCAACGCCGCAACGGTAGCACGGGAGCGCCGTGCGCGGCGTCTCCGCTTCCGCGTCGCATCGCGCGCGTCGCACGGCGGGACCCCGGCGGGACCCCGGCGTGGCCATGCTCGCGGCTGCGCTCTTTCCGCCTTCTCCTGCTCCGGCCGCCGCGCTATGCTCGCGCCACGCGCAAAGTATCCGGCCCGATCGTGCAGCGAAGAACAAGACGCAGGGTGGCACGGCGAGGCCGCGCAGGAGGCGAGCGATGACCAAGCCAGTGCTGAATTTGACGGGCGATCCCAGGGATCGCGGCCGTGCCCACGGCGAGATCATGTCCGCGGCGATCGGCGAGAACCTCGAGCGCTATCTCAAGCGTTTCCAGATCCTGGGCTTCGAGAAGGATGCGCTGATGGCCGAATCCGCCAGGTGGGCGGAGGCGCTGCGGCCGAAGGACCCGATCTTCTGGGACGAGATCGACGGCGTGGTCGAGGGCTCGGGCCGCAGCCTCGAGGAGATCACCCTGCTCAACGTGCGCTACGAGATGCTCGTCAACATGATGAAGAGCGACGCGCAGGCGCAGTTCCAGCCGACCGCGATGGACGCCTGCACCTCGTTCGCGGTGCTGCCCGAGCGCTCGAAGAACGGCGACACCATGATCGGCCAGAACTGGGACTGGGTGAAGGACATCAACACCGTGGTGTCGCGGGTGACGCGCGACGACGGGCCGGACTTCATCCATATCGGCGAGGTCGGCACCATCGGCGGCCTCCAGGGCGTCAACGAGAACGGCATCGGCGTGGTCATCAACGCGCTGCTGACGCCGGAGGACGGCAAGTACGCCTACGAGAAGCCCTACCGGATGCGGGTGCGCGACATCCTCAACGCCCGCAACATGCAGGAGGCGATTCTCGGCGTCTGCGGCACCAACCGCTCGGTCTCCATGAACTTCCTCATCGCCCATGAGGACGGCATCGCCATCGACATCGAGACCAGCCCGGACAAGCAGGCCTTCATCTACCCCGACGACGGGCTGCTCACCCATTCCAACCATTTCTGCGAGCTCGACGTGGAATCGGAGGTGGTGAAGCTGTGGCCCAACACCATGTACCGCCACGTGCGCCTGGAACGGCTGCTGCGTCAGTCGCAGGAGCTCGATACGGACACCATCAAGTCGGCGATGGCGGACCACTTCGCCTATCCGCATTCGATCTGTGCGCACTATGACGAGGACGAGGCGGAGACGCTGCGGCTGCAGAGCAATCATTCGATCATGATCTCGCTGAAGCAGCGGACGCTCCACATCACCGACACGCATCCCTGCCAGTCCGGCTACGAGGAGTATCCGCTCGCCGCGTAGGCCGCGGCGGCCCCGTGGCAACGATGCCCGGCCGGCAGCGGCGCTCCCCGTCGCCGCCAGCCGGGACCGCGCGAGTCTCGCGAGGCTGAGGAGCGGGCCCCGTGTGCGCGTTCTGCGCGATGATGGCCGACGGCACGATCCACTGGACCGAGGCCGGCACGGACGCCGGCCAGGCCGCCGAGCCCGAGAGCGGGCGCGCCCGCTATCTCGGCCGGCTGCGCCGCGTCTCGCTGGTCAACCGCATCCTCGACCACTATGGCTGCCAGGCGTCGGACTGGGCCAACAACCAGTACGTCGTGCAGAGCCGCGCCGGCCGCACGGCCATGGTGGCGCACCTGCCGCAGGTGTGGGCCGCCGCCGAGGAAATCGCCGGCCGCCCGCTCGACCCCCTGGACCCGGCCCTGCTCGACGCCCTCCGCCGCGCCATGCCCGTGTCGGGCGAGGGCAGACTTTCTTGATTTCCCTCAGTCGCCGGGCGCTCGCTCCGCTCGCTTGGCTACGCGCCTTGCGGCGCGCCGGCGCGGTCGCGCCGGCCGGGCCTGCGGCCCGGTCCCGCTCACATCCTACGCCCCGTGGACCGCCGGGCGCTCGCTGCGCCGGGCCGCCTGTTCTCCCTCTCCGCCCCTGGGGGCGGAGAGGGCCGGGGTGAGGTGGGGGTTATTCCGTTTTCCCATCTTTCAAACCCACCTACGCGCCGAGGCCGGGGGGTACGCGGCGGTGCCAGTCGGTGGCCTGCTCGTAGGCCCAGCCGACGCGGAGCGCCGTCGCCTCGTCATGGCCGCGGCAGACGATGTGCAGTGCGGTCGGCAGGCCGTTCGCCGCGGTGCCGTCGGGCACCACCAGGGCGCACCATTCGAGCCAGTTGACGACGCGCGTGAAGTGCGCAGGCGTGGTGGTCTGGTCGATCGCCGCGACCGCCGGCGCCGGCGTCAGCGTGGCGGGCGTGAGCAGGGCGTCGAAGCCCTCCAACGCCGCGAGCGCGGCCCGCCTGTCGTCGTCGCGCGTGCGCAGCAGCGCCATGTAGTCGGCGGCGGAGACGCCGCGCCCGAGCTGGATGCGCGGGCGCACGTCGTCGTCGATGGGGAGCGCCGGGTCGTCAGCCAGCGCGCCGACGTGGAAGTAGCCCTCGGTCCCGATCAGCCGGCCGACCAGGGTGCCGTAGTCGGCGGCGGAGCGCGGCAATGCCAGGGTCTCGGCGTGCGCCCCGGCGTCCACCAGGAGCTCCACCGCTTCGTCGTAGGCGGCGAGCACGGCGGCATCGACGCCGCGCCGCTCGGCCTCGGTCACCACGCCCAGGCGAAGCCCGCGCACGCCCCTGCGCAAGCTGGGGATGGGATCGTCGGGTGGGTGGCGCAGCGTCGCCGGATCGGCCGGGTCGGGGCCCTGCAGCAGCGCGTAGAGCCGGGCGGCGTCCTCGACCGAGCGCGTCATGGGGCCGGGCGTGTCCAGCGTGTGCGCGAGCGGCAGCACCCCCGCCGTGCTGATCCGCCCGATCGTGACCTTGAGGCCGGCGAGCCCGCACCAGGCCGACGGAATGCGCACCGAGCCGCCGGTGTCGGTGCCGATCGCCCACGGCACGAGACGGGCGGCGACGGCGACGCCGGAGCCGCTGCTGGAGCCGCCGGCGGCGCGGTGCTCGGCGGGGTCCCAGGGATTGCGCGGCGAGCCCATGTGCCGGTTGGTGCCCCAGCCGCCCATGGCGAACTCCACGGTGTTGGTCTTGCCGATGACGATCGCGCCGGCTTCGATCAGCTTGCGCGCGAGCGTCGCGGTCGCGGGCGAGATGCGCTCCGCCCAGTGCTTGCTGCCGCCCGTGGTCACGCGGCCTTCGATGTCGATGATGTCCTTGAGCGCGATCGGCACGCCGTGCCAGGGGCCGACGCCATGGCCGGCGCGGATCGCCTTGTGCGCCGCCTCGGCGCAGGCCCGCGCATCGTCGCGGTAGAGCGCGGCGAAGGCGTGCAGCGCGTCGTCGTGCGCGTCGATCCGGGCGAGCAGGGAGTCCATGAGCTCGACCGGGCTGAGCCGCCCGGCCTGGATCGCTTGCGCTGCCTCGCTGGCGCTGAGGAACGCCGGATTCGATGGGGGCATGGGGAGGGACATGGGGGAACTCCTGGAAGGTCGCGTCCGGCGCGCCCAGGCGCCGGCCGCAGGCGCCGTCGCCGCCGCCTCCGCCGCCTCCGCCCCGCCTCGCGGTGATACACCGATCCGCCGCGGCGTGCTACCGCCCCGCCCGAAGGCCGGCTGCCGTGAGCAAAAAACGGCTAATAGTCGCGCAGCTCCGAGGCCTCGGTTGCGGCCTTGGCCCCGCCGCGCATCCGCCCGCTGATCCAGACGCCGAGGATCGTCGCGAGATAGGGCAGCGAGAGCAGCACGTCGTGGGGAATGCTCGCGCCGAAGAGGAGCTGCAACCTGATCCCCGCGACGCCGACCAGGCTGAAGAAGAGCGCGGCGAAGGCGGCGCCGACGGGGTGGCCTGCGCCGAAGATGACCGCGGCGAAGCTCATGAAGCCGCGCCCGGCGGTCATGTTCTGCGCGAAGATGTGGAGGCCGCCGGCGGCGAGCTCGGCGCCGCCGATGGCGCAGAGGACGCCGCCTGCGGCCAGCGCGACGAGCCGCGCCCGGGCGGGGACGCTGCCGACGCTGCGTGCCGCGAGCGGATGCTCGCCGGCGGCGGCGAGGCGGAGCCCGAAGCGCGTGCGACGCAGCAGCACCCACATGGCGTAGACCGCGAAGGGCATCGTCAGGACGAAGATGGAGAGCGCGCCGTAGGGCCCGAATGCGTCGCCGAGGCGGGGCACGCCGAAGGGCGCGGTCACGGCGGCGAGACTCCCGAAGAGCGCCTGCACGGCGAGCGCCGTGCCGCCGATCCCCAACCCGGTCAGCCCGAGGCCTGCGATGATCGGATTGGCGCCGAGCGTCTCGATGACGAACCAGAGCAGGACGGAGGCGGCGACGCAGAGCACGCAGGCGATCGCGATGGCGGCGGGGAAGGAGCCGGTGAGCACGATGCCGAGGATCGTCGCGCAGGCGCCGATGATCATCACGCCCTCGAGGCCGAGGTGCCAGACGCCGGCGCGCTGCGCGATCACGCCGGCCATGGTGACGTAGACCAGCGGCGTGCCGGAGCGCAGGATCGCCACCATGAGCTCGTGGAACTCGCTCATGTGGGCAGCCTCGCTGCCCGCAGGAGGCGCTCCAGCAGCCCCGACCTGGCGGTGATGAAGAGCGCGACGGAGGCGTTGAAGATGTCGATGGCGGCGGCCGGCAGGCCGGCCAGGATCGGCAGGTAGAGAGCGGCCGAGGCGAGGCCGCCGAAGAACATGGCGACGACCGCGGTCGCGAGGACCGAGAGATTGGCGACCAGCGCGATCAGGACGGCGGTGAACCCGTGGGCAGGCAGGAAGCCGCTGGCGATGCGCCCCGTGGGGCCGAGCAGCTCGACGGCGCCGGCGAGGCCCGCGAGCGCGCCTGAGATGAGGAAGCTGGAGAGGCCGAGCGTCCACAGCCTCGCGCCCTGGAAGCGCACCATGGTCGGGTTGCGGCCGGCGAGGCTCGCCAGCATCCCGAAGGGCGTGCGGTTGACCAGCACCCACATGGCGAGCGCCACGCCCGCGGCGATGCCGAGAATGGCCGGCGAGATGCCTTGGAAATCGCTGATCCGGTAGGCCGCCGGCAGCAGCGGGCTGGAGGCCTGCTGGCCGCTTCCCGACGGGTCCTTGAGCGGCCCCGAGGTGACATAGACCAGCATGAGCGTGGCGATGAAGTTGCCCATGAGGGTGGTGATGACCTCGTCGGTGCCGGAGCGGAGCCGGAGCCAGCCGGGCCAGAGCGCCCAGAGCGCGCCGCCCGCCATGCCGGCGAGAACGGCGGCCGGCACGACCAGGGCCGCCGGCGCGCCGCCGAGCAGCTCGGCGACGAAGGCGGCGCCGATGGCGCCCACATAGAACTGCCCCTGCGCGCCGATGTTGAAGAAGCCGCAGCGGAAGGAGATCGCCACGCCGGTCGCGGTGATGAAGAGCGGCAAGCCCCAGCGCAGGCTCTGCGCCCAGCCGCCCGCGCGCAGGAAGGCGCCTTCGACGATGCTCTCGAACATCAGCAGCGCCGAGTAGCCGGCGAGCTCGAAGACGACGCCGCAGAGCGCCAGCGCGAGCACGATGAAGGCGAGAACGCGGATCACCCCACCGAGTCGCGTGCTCATCGGGATGCACCGGTCATGGCCCGGCCCACCTGGGGCAAGTCGTAGGGCGGCGCGAACTCGGCAACGATGCGGCCCGACAGCATGACCGCTAGGCGGTGGCTGATGTCGAACAGCTCGTCGAGATCGGACGAGATCAGCAGCACGCCGCAGCCGCGCCCGGCGGCCTCGCGCAACGCCGACCAGACGAAGGCCGTGGCGCCGATGTCCAGCCCGCGCGCGGGCTGTGCGGCGATGATGAGGCGTGCGTCGCCGTCGATCTCACGCGCGAGGATGACCTTCTGCGCGTTGCCGCCGGAGAGCGCGCCGGCAGTCTGGGTGGCGGATGCGTAGCGCACGCCCCAGGCCTTGAGCGAGTCGTCGCATCGGCTGCGCAGCGCGGCCGGGTCGACCAGGCTGAACAGCGGCCGTTGCAGCAGGTCGCGGACGGACCAGTTCTCCCACAGCGCGCTGGTGAGGCTGAGGCCCTCGCTGTTGCGCTCGAAGGGGATGACCCGCAGGCCGAGCGCCCGGCGGCCCGCCGGGCCGGTGCGGCTCGCGAGCGCGCCGTTCAGGCGGATGTCGCCGTCCACGGCAGCGGCGAGGCCGGCGATCGCCTTCACCAGAGTCCGCTGGCCGTTGCCCTGCACGCCGGCGACCCCGACGATCTCCCCCGGCCGGACGGTGAGGGAGACGCGGTCGAGCGGCGGCTCCTCCGGGTCCTTCGCCGTGCTGACGCCCGCCAATTGGAGCACCGCCGTGCCCGCCGTCGTGCCCGTCAGCGCCGTCGTTCCAACCGAGGTTGTCCCAACCGAGGTTGTCCCGACCGAGGTTGTCCCGACGAGTGCGGCGCTATCGTCGGCGCCGACGGAGGCAGCCGTGTCCCGGCCGACGATCATCCCGGCGATGCTCTTCTCGTCCGCGCCGTCGCGGGGAACGGGACCCGCGACCAGGCGGCCCCCGCGCAGGACGGAGACGGTGTCGGCGACGGCCAGTACCTCGCGGATCTTGTGCAGGATCAGGATCACCGTGACGCCGTGCCGCTTGAGGCCGCGGATGCGCTTGAACAGCGCCTCGATGCCGGCGGGCGGCAGCACCGCCGTCGGCTCGTCCAGGATCAGGAGCCGGGCGTCGGTGACCAGGGCGCGGGCGATCTCGACCCCCTGCTGGACCTCGACCGGCAGGTCGCGGATGCGCCGGCGGGGATCGACATCGAGATCGAGGGCTTCCAGGCGTTCGCGGCAGCGTCTCAGTATCTGCCGCCGGCTGTAGAGGCCGATGCCGGGGCCGGCGCTGAACTCCAGTGCCTCTGCGACGGTGAAGGAAGGGGGCAGCGCGAAGCTCTGGTGGACGAGCTCGACGCCCGCCGCCCGCGCGCCGGCGACACGGCCGAGACGCAGCGTGCGCCCGTCGATGGAAAGCGTGCCGGCGTCGGGCCGGACGAGACCGGCCGCGACGCGGGCGAAGGTTGTCTTGCCGGCACCGTTCTGCCCGACGACGGCGTGGATGGCGCCGTGCGCGAAGGCGATGTCCAGGTCGGCGAGCGCCGTGACCTCGCCATAGGTGACGCGAATCCCCCGGCAGTGGAGGGCCGGGGGCTCCGCCGCGCTCATCTGTCCCGAGAGGACCTCCCTTGCAAGGCCTGCGGTCAGAGTTCCGTATTGAAGGGCACTGCGACCGAACCGTCGAGGATGCCCGCGCGCGCCGCCTCGACATGCGGCCACGCGTCTGCGGACCTCGCGACGATATCCTGCGGTCCCTGCTCCCGATAGAGCGGCGACAGGAGGAAGTCGATCACCCCGCTGCCGAGGCCGGTCGGCACGTGCCGACCGCCCCGCCAGCCGGCGCCGAGCGCCGCGCTGGTCTCGCTATGGAGCGACTGGCCGAAGTCGAGGCTCACGACCCCGATCACCGAGGCGGGGCCGAGCGCGTATTGCGCCGGGTCGAGCGCGCTCACCATGCGCCCCGCCTTCTCGTTGGCGGCCTGGATGATGCCGCCGTCGGTCGCGGCGGAATCGGTCTGGATATAGTCGATCCCGTCCAGGAACATCTGGCTCGCGATCTCGTAGCCCTTGGCCGGGTCCTGGAAGGAGCCCGCGAACGCGGCTGTGACGGTGGCGTCCGGGTCGACCGCTTGGACGCCCGCCTGGAGCGCATTGAAGTCGGCGTTGAGCGGCGGAATGCTGATGCCGCCGATATAGCCGATCTGCTTCGACGTGGAGACGTGGGCGGCGAAGATGCCCGACAGGTAGCAGCCGAGATAGTAGTCGTAGGAGACTGTCACGAAGTTCGGGATCGGCGGGTCGGCGGCGTCGCCGAAGAGCTGGATCCACCTGGTGTCCGGGTAGAGCGGCGCCACCGCCTTGAAGGCCTCGGAGATGACCGGGAAGGTCCCGAGCACGATCCCGGCTCCCGCATCGCCCAGGGTGCGCAGCACGGTCTCGTAGGTCGCCGGGTCCTGGGCATAGATGGCGCGGGTCTCGAGGCCCTGCGCGTCGGACAGCTGCTGCAGCCGCGCCATCATGGAATCGATGGGGCCGCTGTCGCCGGCCGCCTGGGTGTGCACCAGCGCCACCAGGCCCTCCGCCGCGCGAGCGCCGAGCGGCAACGCGGCGCCTGCGCCGACGACCGCCGAAACGGCGGCGCCCGCTGCCAGGAACCTGCGGCGGCTGAGGCGTGCGAGCGGCACACCCCGAGCATTCGATATCGGCTTGTTCGACATGACCTTTCTCCTCCTCCTCGCATGGGCGCCCGCTGCGCCCGGTATTGGTTCGTGGGCACGCCCCATGGGCGAAGCGCTCAGGCGCCGGCGAGGCGGTCCAGATGACGCTTCTGGATCGGCAGGCCCTTCGCCTCGCCGGGGCCTGCGCCCGAGAGCATCAGGAGCTGGGGCGCGGTGACGGTGCCGGCGCAGAGGATGACCTCGCGTTCCGCCCGGATGGCGCGTGCGCGGGCACGGGACCGTCGAAGGCGCGCACCACGTCCCGCCAGCGCGAGTCGATATTCTCGTGCCAGCCGCTGAGCGTGTCCTGGAGCGCCGCTCTCAGCCGGATCGTCATGGCGTTCGCCCGCTCCCGCGCCTCCGGAGAAACATGACACGCGTGTCAGGTTCTACGATTCCTGAAAGCTGACATGCGCGTCAAGTTTTTTCTCACCGCCCTCCGCCCTGCGGCGCTAGACTGCGGCCGGCGCCGGCGCCGGTATGGGCGTGGGCGCGCGGTCCCGTGCGAGGCGAGGCACGAGCATGACGACGACGAAGCGGGCGGATGCGGGAAGGGAGGCGCCGGAGCCGCGCATCCGGGCCAGGAACGAGGCGCGCATCCTGCGCGCCGCCGTCTCTCTCTTCGCCGACAAGGGCTTTCACGGCACCCACGTCAAGGAAATCGCGGCGGCGAGCGGCCTGCCCAAGACCAACGTGTACTACTACTTCCCCACCAAGGAGGGCATCTACACGGCCGTGATCGAGCGCTTGATCGAGGGATGGGATCGCGCGTTCGAGCATATCGTCCCGGAGCGCGAGCCGCGCGACGCCATCGCCGCCTACATCCGGGCGAAGCTGGACTATTCCCGCCGCCACGCCACCGAATCCCGCTTCTTCGCCAACGAGATCCTGCGCGGCGCCCGGTTTCTGGAGCGGCGCCAGCGCCAGCATATCCGCGACGTGACCGCCCGGCGCGCCCATGTGGTGGAGGACTGGGTCCGCCGGGGGCAGATGGCGCCGGTCGACCCGCGCCACTTCTTCATCATGCTGTGGTCGGCGACCCAGTTCTATGCGGACTTCGGGATGCTGGCCGCCGATGTGCTGGGGCGGCGCCGGCTCACGCGCAGCGACTTCGACGCTGCGGCGGAGACCATGACGCGGGTCGTCCTGGATGGCTGCTGCCGCCCGCCCCACCCGCGCCGCTGAATCCGGTCTCGTGGCTGGAAAGGCCTGCCGCTATGCCGGGATCAGCACGCTCTGGCCGGTGGTCCTGCGGGCTTCGAGGTCGCGGTGCGCTTCGGCCGCATCGGCGAGCGCATAGCGCCGGTCGATGCGGAGGGAAACGGCGCCGCTCTCGATCGCCTCGAAGAGGGCGCCTGCGCGCGCCTGGAGCGCCGCTGGCGTGGCGTTCTCCTCGAACAGGCCGGGGCGCACGACCGCGATGGATTTCGCCGCCGCCGCGGCAAGGACCTGGGGCGGGACGGCACCCGACGTGCTGCCGTAAAGGACGAGCGTGCCGCCGGGGCGAAGGCAGGCGACGGAGACCGCGGCGGTGTCGCGGCCGACGGAATCGTAGACCAGCGGGAGGCCCTCGCCGCCGCTGAGAGCGGCCACGCATGCGGCGGTGTCCTCCCGCCGATAGTCGATGACGTGCCGGCAGCCATGCGCCTCGGCGAGGCTGCGCTTGTCGTCGCTGCCGACGCAGCCGATGACGCTGGCGCCCCGATGGGCGAGCCATTGGCAGAGAAGAAGGCCGGTGCCGCCGGCGGCCGCATGGACGAGCACGCTGTCGCCGGGCCCGGGCGCAGGACCCTTGTGAACCAGGTAGTGCGCGGTCATGCCCTTGAGCATGGCGGCGGCGGCCTGCTCGAAGCCGATGCCGTCGGGCAGCCTGACCAGCGCGTCCGCGCCGATGGTGCGGAGCCCCGCATAGGCGCCGGGCGGCGCGCTCGCATAGGCGACGCGATCGCCCTCCTTGAACGCCCTCACCGCACCGCCGACCGCCTCCACGATGCCCGCAGCCTCGAAACCGACGACCCAGGGAAGCCCCGGCGACGGGTAGAGGCCGCGGCGCTGGTAGATGTCGAGGAAGTTGAGCCCGACCGCCTTCTGCACGAGCCGCACCTCGCTGGCGCCGGGGTCCGGCACCCGGATGTCGTCGACGCGCAGCGCCTCAGGGCCGCCGGGCGCGTGAATCCGCACGGCCCTGGTCTTGACCGGCAGCCGCGAACGGGCGCGCTGGGTCTGGCCGTACATCGTCGTGAAGATGCGGGTGAACTGGCGCTCGCGGGTGTGGATCGCGCCATATCCCCCGGCGCCCTGCGCTGCGGCCTCGGACAGCGCAGGCTCGACCGCAGTCTCGACTGCCGGCTCAACCGTCATCGGCGCGGTCATGGACGCTCATGCCTGGAGCGCGGCACGGCGCCGGCCGGCCGGTCCCGCAGGAAGGCGTGGAACGCCCGCACCTCTCGCCCGCTCACGAGACCAGCGCAGGCCAGCGCTCGCGCCAGGGTCGGGCGGCCTCGAAGGCGGAAGCGGCGCGCAGCACCATCGCATCGTCGAGGTGGCGGCCCACGATCTGCAGCCCCACCGGGAGACCATCCTCCGTCCAGCCGGCGGGCACGCTGGCGGCCGGCTGGCCGGTCATGTTGAGCGGGAAGGTGAAGGCGAGCCAGGCGAAGGGCGGCACCATGCGCCCCTCGATGATCTCCGGCCCCTGCATGTAGAGCCCGAAGGGCGCACAGGCTAGCGTCGGCGTGAGCAGGAAGTCGTAGGCGCGCATGAAGCGCCACATCCTGTTCACCAGCGCCTTGCGCCCGACCACGGCGTTGGTGAGGTCCTCCGCCGTCCACGGCCGGGTGATGAAGTCGACCAGATGGGGTGTCATCCGCGCGCCGTGCTCGGCCACCATCCGGCGCATCCCGGCGAGGTCGGTCTCCGCCGCCACCAGGCCCCAGAAGGCGAGATAGGGGTCGTCCCAGCCGGGGTCGGCCTCCTCCACGGTGCAGCCGAGCGCGCTCTCGAACACCCGCGCCGCATCGCCCACGATGCGGCGCACCTCGGGGTCCACGGCGGCATAGCCCCAGTCGGCGCTGTAGGCCACGCGGCAGCCCTCGAGATCGCCCGCGCCTGCGCCTGCCTCAGTCCAGTCGAAGTCGGCGGCGGGCAGCGAGTGGCGGTCGCGCTCGTCCGGCCCGGCCATGACCGAGAGCATCAGCGCGCCGTCGGCGACCGTCCGCGTCATCGGGCCGATATGCTCGATCCCCTCCCAGCTGGAGACGCCGGGGTAGCGCTCGTCGCGGCAGCCGGGATAGAGCGGCACCCGCCCCATGGAGGCCTTGATTCCCACCAGCCCGCAGAAGGAGGCCGGGATGCGCACCGAGCCGCCGCCGTCGCTGCCGATCGCGAGCGGCCCCACGCCTGCGGCCACCGCCGCGCCGGAGCCTGCGCTGGAGCCGCCGGGCGAGCGCTCCGTGTTCCACGGGTTGCGCGTCGCCTCGAACACGGGGTTGTGGCTCGCGCCGCTGTAGCCGAACTCCGGCACGTTGGTCTTGCCCAGGATGACCGCACCGGCCGCCTTCAGGCGCTCGACCGTCACGTCGTCCTCCTCGGGCACGAAACCCTCGTAGGCGACGGAGCCGGAGACGGTGGGCAGGTCCCTGGTGCAGACCAGGTCCTTGATGCCGACGGGCACGCCCGCGAGCGGCCCCGGGTCCTCGCCCGCAGCGATCGTGGCGTCCACCCGCCGGGCGGCGGCTCGCGCGTGGTCGGGTGCGGGCGTGCAGAAGGCGTGCAGATGGGGCTCCACCCGCTCCATGTGGGCGATCACGGCGTCTGCGACCTCGACCGCCGAAATCTCCTTCGCCCGCACCCGCGCCGCCAGCGTGACGGCGTCCATGCGGCATATCTCGTTCGCCTTCGTCATGTGACCTCCTTCAGCCCACCTTGTCGCCGTCGAGAAAAGCCGCTGCGAAGCGGGGATAGACCTCGGCCAGCGCCGTGCCGACGGGGCCGCGCATGAGTGCGAGGGACTCCGCGTCCGGCGCCGGCGTCTCGGGCGGCGCGCCGGCGCAGTCGAAGTCGAAGCCGGTGGCGGCGCGCACCTCGTCCAGCCCGTGGCCGGGATGCAGCGAGGCGAGGCGGAAGCGCCCGGCCGCAGGCTCGAAGCGGAAGACGCAGCGCCCGGTCACCAGCGCGTAAGGCCCGCCCGGCCGGTAGACCTCGGGCGGGCTCGTCCCCGGCGCGCTCACGAAGTCCACCTTGTTCACCAGGGTGCGCGGCGTGTGCTCGACCCGGAACAGGATCACGCGGGGGACCATGAAATACAGGTAGGCGGAGCCGTAGGAGCCGGGGAAGCGTTTTTGGGCGGCAGGGTGGTCGCCGAGCCCGACCAGGTTGACGTTGGCGCCGCCGTCGATCTGCACGCCGCCGAGGAAGAAGGCGTCGATGCGCCCCTGGCCGGCGCGGTCGAAGAGCTCGCACCCGCCGTCGGTGAAGTCGCTCTGCGCCCGGCTGCCGAGCAGGCTGACTTGAGGCCGGCCGCCGCCGCGTGCGCGCGCCAGCAGGGCGGCCGCCGCGGGGATCGGCGACGAGGCCCCGACCGCGACATGGCCGAGGCCCGCGAGCATTCCGGCGATGACGTCGATCAGGAGCGCGGTCTTACCAGCCCGCATGTCTCACCATGGTCACGGTCTGCGTCTCGCCCAGGCGTTCGATCCGCCAGGAGCGGGCCGAAAAGCGTATCGGGGAATACGGTTGAGGCCCGCGACGCCGCGGGCGGGCGCCTGGGCGAGACCCGAAGGGCGGCGCTCTCCGGCCGACAGGGTGCGTCGAGGCGCTTGCCCGATGTCCCCGCATCGCGCTGCGCGCCTCTCCTGCCCTGTCGGCCGGACAGCGCCGCGCAGACCATGACCATGGTGAGACATGCGGGCTCGGGTCTCATTCGGCGGCGCAGAGGCCCGTCACATGGTCGGCGCAGTAGCGCGCGAAGCCGGCCTCGCTCGCCGCGAGCCGGGCGTAGTCGGCGAGGTGCGCGCGGTCGGCCTCGTAGCGGCCGGCGAGGGCAAGGGGCCAGGCGCCGCGCGGCGCCTCGGCGAGCGCCGTGACATAGAGCGCAGGCAGGGTGCCCGCCGCCATCGTGTCGTCCGCCAGCAGGTCGCACGCCCGCACCTCTTCGACCGTCACCAGGGTCTCGCGGGCCGCATGGGCCATGGTCGCGAGCTCGCGCCGGGCGCCGAGCCAGACATTGCCGTGCGCGTCGGCAAAGGGCGCGTGGAAGAGCGCGATATCGGGCTTGAGCGCCGGCAGCACGACGATGGGATCGCCCTCTGCGAGGGGATTGTCGATCACCTGCCAGTCTGGCCGGACGCGCAGCAGGTCCGAGCCGATGAGGCCGCGCAGCGGCATGAAGGGCACGCCCTTCTCGGCGGCCTGGAGCGCGGCGTGGATCGCCGGGCAGGTCGATTCGCGGATCGCGAGCCGGCCGCCTTCGAGCGCCGCGGTGAAGCGGGGCGCGTTGCCGAGCTCGCCGAGGCTCACCGCCGCGGTCTCGATGGCGGCGACGCAGCCGGCGCCGATCAGCAGGTCCGCCGCGATGCCCCCCTGCGGCACCGTCACGAGGTGCAGGCCGCGCACGCCGCGCCGCACCAGCGCCCGCACCGCCGCCATCGGCACGAAGGAATAGTCCGGCGGCAGCGCCAGCGTGGCGCCGTCGGCGACGCGCGCCACAAGCCGGTCGAGGGGGAGGGTCCCGGTCACGCGCCGCGCCTCCGCCCCGCTCAGAACTCGTCCGTGCGGTGGGCCATGACGGCGCCCTTGCCGGCCATGATCTTGAGGAAGAGCCCGGCGGTGTCGGGCAGGATCTTCTGCACGTAGAAGCGGGCGGTCTTGAGCTTGGTGTCGTAGAAGGCGTCGCCGTTCTGCTTGTCGCGGGCGAGCTTCGCCATCCGGCACCACATGGTGCCGACCGCCACCAACCCGAACATCCTGAGATAGTCCGAGGCCGCGGCGCCGGCTTCCTCCGCGTCGCCTAGGCCGCGCTGGGCGATGACCAGCGTCGCGGTCTGCAGCTTGCCGAGCGCCTTGCCGAGGGGGCCCACGATGTCGGCGAGCGCCGGGTCGTCCTTGTTGGCCTCGACGAAGGCGACGGCGGGGTGGAAGAAGTGCCTGAGATAGCGCCCGGCCCGCTGGGGCAGCTTGCGGCCCACCAGGTCGAGCGCCTGGATGCCGTTCGCGCCCTCGTAGATCTGGGAGATGCGCGCGTCGCGCACGAGCTGCTCCATGCCGTGCTCGCGGATATAGCCGTGGCCGCCGTGGACCTGGAGCGCGAGGTTGGTGGCCTCGAAGCCGTAGTCGGTGAAGAAGGCCTTGATGATGGGCGTCATCAGCTGCACCAGCTCGTCCGCGTCCTCGCGCACGTCCGCGTCCGCGTGGCTGTGCGCGACATCGAGCTGGAGCGCCACCCAGTAGGCGAGCGCCCGCGCTCCCTCGTTGATCGCGCGCTGGGTGAGCAGCATGCGGCGCACGTCGGGATGGACGATGATGGGGTCGGCGCTGGCGTCCGGCTCCGCCGCGCCGGCGAGCCCGCGCCCTTGGCGGCGGTCTTTCGCGTAAGCCGTGGCGCTCTGATAGGCGGTCTCGCCGAGCCCCAGTCCCTGGAGGCCGACGCCGAGGCGGGCGCCGTTCATCATCGTGAACATGCAGCGCAGGCCCTTGTGCGGCGCGCCGATCAGATAGCCTTGCGCCTCCTCGAAGTGCATCACGCAGGTGGCCGAGCCATGGATGCCCATCTTCTCCTCGATCGAGCCGCAGGAGACGCCGTTGGCCGGCCCCGGCGTGCCGTCGGCGCCCAGCCTGCGCTTCGGCACCAGGAAGAGGCTGATGCCGCGCACGCCGGACGGCGCGTCGGGCAGCCTCGCCAGCACCAGATGGACGATGTTCTCGGTGAGATCGTGCTCGCCCGCGGAGATGAAGATCTTGGTGCCGGAGAGCGCGTAGCGGCCCTCGCCCGCCGGCACCGCGCGCGTGCGGATGAGGCCGAGATCGGTCCCGCAATGGGGCTCCGTCAGGCACATGGTGCCGCTCCAGGTGCCGTCGGCGAGGCGGGGCAGGTAGGTCTCCTTGAGCGCTTCCGTCCCATGGGACTCGATCAGCGCCGCGGCCCCGTTCGAGAGCAGCGGGTAGACGCCGAAGGCGAGGTTGGTCGAGCACACCATCTCGTCGAAGACCATGCTGACGAGCTGCGGCAGCCCCTTGCCGCCGTAGGCCTGGTCCACCGTGACGCCGGTCCAGCCTGCCTCCACGAAGGTCCGGTAGGCCTCCTTGTAGCCTTGCGGTGTGCGCACCACGCCGTTCTCGTAGTGGCAGCCCTCCTCGTCGGCCGGGCGGTTGAGCGGCAGCAGCGTGTTCTCGCAGAGCTTGGCGCCCTCCTCGATCATGGCGTCGATCACGTCGGGCGTGGCCTCCTCGAAGCCGGGGAGCGTGGCGAGCTCGCCCACGTCGAGGAGTTCGTTGAGCACGAAGCGCATGTCGCGGAGCGGCGCGCTGTAGGTCTGCATGACGGTCTCTCCCGATTACCCGAGGCGCCGGGCTCAGCCGTCCATCCTGAGCTCGACCGGCTCGCCCATGACCGTGGGGCGCGCCGGCGCGGAGGCGGCGACCAGCCTGCCGCGCTTGAAGACGTGGGTGCAGGCCGGGTTGAGGCGCAGCACATCGGCCTTGCTGGCGGCGTCGAACACCACCAGGTCGGCCTGGCAGCCCGGCGCCACGCCATAGTCCTCCAGCGCGAGAATCTGGGCGTTGCGCCAGGTGACCATGTCGAAGCAGGCGTCGATCTCCGCCGTGCCGGACATCTGGCAGACATGGAGCGTGAGCGACGCCGCCTGGACCATGTCGCCGCGCCCCAGCGGGTACCACGGGTCCATGATCGAATCGTGGCCGACGCCGACGGTGATGCCGGCCTGCCACAGCTCCTTGACGCGGGTCATGGCGCGCCGCTTGGGGTAGCTGTCCTCGCGCCCCAGCAGGATCAGGTTGTCGAAGGGGTTGGCGATGACGTTGAGCCCGCCCCGCTGGAGCCAGCCGAAGAGGCGGAAGGCGTAGGCGTTGGCGTAGGAGTGCATGGCCGCGCAGTGGCTCGCCGTCACCCGCCCCTGCATCCCGCGGTAGTAGGTCTCGTGCGCCATCACCTCGGTGAAGCGCGAGTTGGGGTCGTCGACCTCGTCGCAGTGGGCGTCGATCAGGAGGCCACGCTTCTCGGCCTCGTCGAAGATCAGCTTGAGGCTGGCGACGCCGGCCTCCCGCGTCGCCTCGTTGTGGGGAATGCCGCCGATCACGTCGGGTCCCATGTCCAGCGCGCGGAGGAAGAGCTCCGGGCCGCCCGGGTGGGAGTGGATGCCGTCCTGGGGGAAGGCGACGAGCTGCAGGTCGACCCGGTCGCGCACCTCGTCCTTGACCTCCAGCAGGGCCTGCATTGAGAGCTGGCCCTCGTCCGAGGTGTCGACGTGGGTGCGGATGAAGCCTGCGCCCTGGGCGACCTCCCAGTCGATCGCCCGCTTTGCCCGCGCCTTCACCGAGTCGCGGTCGCGGACCTTCTTCTGCCGGCCCCAGATGGCGATGCCCTCGTGCAGCGTGCCCGAGACATTGGCCTCCAGGCTCGCGGTGAGCACCGCGTCGAGATGGACGTGCGGGTCGATGACCGAGCCCGAGACCAGGCATCCGCCGCAGTCGATCACCTCGCCCGCCTCGGCCGTGATCCCCGGCTCGACCGCGACGATGCGCGCGCCCTCGATGGCGATGTCGGCGGCGCGCACCGGCCGGTCCTCGTGCGCGACCAGCGCATTCTTCAGAATCACATCCATGCCCGATGGTCTCCCCTGCGGCCGTGTCGGCCCGCGTCGTGCTGCATCGTGCCGCATTCTCGCCGAAGGCGTGCCGAACCGCCACCCGCTCGCGCACCCGCGCCCCGGCTGTCGGCGCCCTGCTGGCCGTGCGGCATTGCGCGCAGTTCTGCATCATCGTATATTCTGAATAATCAGAATTTCGGAGAAGCGGACCGATGGAACTCGCCAAGATCACGGCACGCGGTCAGACGACGATCCCCAAGACCATTCGCGAGGCAGCCGGCCTGCGCGAGGGCGACGTGATCGCCTTCGAGATCGAGGGAGACCGTCTGCTGGTGCGGAAGGTGGTCCCGGGGCGGGACGAGTATCTGCACGGACTGGGCGAGGTGATGGGCGAATGGCTCTCGCCCGAGGACGAGGAAGCCTGGCGTGACCTTTGAGCCGCTCGACGTGGTCGTCGTGCCCTTTCCCTTCACTGATCGCAGGGCCGCCAAGCGCAGGCCGGCACTGGTCGTCTCGTCCGCCGGCTTCAACGAGGTGCACGAGCAGGCAGTCCTGGCCATGATCACTTCCACCGCCCGCGAATGGCAGAGCGACGTGGCGATTCGGGACTGGCGCGAGGCCGGGCTGAACGCTCCCTGCAAGGTCCGGTTCAAGCTCTTTACCCTCGACCGCACGCTGATCCTCCGCCGGCTCGGCGCGTTGTCGAAACGGGACGGCGCGGCGGTAAAGCACGCGCTCCGCGGCTTCCTCGCGATGGAGTGACCCTCCGCGCGGGGCTGACGAGCCCTGCTCAGCCCTCCGTTTGGGCCAGAGCCTCCCGCAGAGTCCCGTGCAGGTGGCCGTTGCTGGCGAGCACGTCGCCGCTCGCCATCGCGTCCGCGCCGCCTGCGATTTCGGTCACGATGCCGCCGGCCTCGCGCACGATCGCGATCCCGGCCGCGAGGTCCCAGGGTGCGAGCGCGTAGGACCAGAAGCCGTCGAGCCGCCCGGCCGCGACATAGGCGAGGTCGAGCGCGGCCGAGCCCAGCCGGCGCACGCCCGCGCTCTCGCCCGCGAGCCGGTGGACCGTGGCGCCGTGGCCGGGGCAGCGCTCGCGCGCCTTGAAGGGGAGGCCCGTCGCGAGCAACGCCTGAGGCAGCGCGCGCCGGGCCGAGACCCGCAGCCGCTGGTTGTTGAGAAAGGCGCCGGCACCGTTCTCCGCCCAGAAGGTCTCGTCGCGGATCGGGTCGTAGATGACGCCGGCATGGGGCTTGCCGTCGCGCTCCAGCCCGATGGAGATCGAGAAATGGGGCAGCCCGTGCAGGAAGTTCGTGGTTCCGTCCAGGGGATCGACGATCCAGCGGTTAGACGAGTCCTCGCCTTCGATCGCGCCGCCTTCCTCGAGCAGGAAGCCGAAGCGCGGGCGGGCGCGCCTGAGCTCGGCAACGATGGTCTCCTCTGCCCGATGGTCGGCGGCCGAGACGAAGTCGGCCGGCCCCTTGCGCGAAACCTGCAGGTTCTCGACCTCGCCGAAATCGCGAATCAGGTCGCGCTTCGCCTTGTAGGCGGCGTTCACCATGACCGTTATCAGCGGCGAGCGGCGGGACATGGGGGCGTGGACGTATTGCGGGGGGAGAGCGGGCGGCCGTGCCGCCCGCGGGACGACCCGTCAGTCGCGGGCGCGCTCGACATAGGTCGAATCGGCGGTGCTCACGACCACGCGCTCGCCTTCCGAGATGTGCGGCGGCACCATCAGCCGCACGCCGTTGTCGAGCAGCGCCGGCTTGTAGGAGGCCGCGGCCGTCTGGCCCTTCACCACCGGTTCGGTCTCGGTCACGGTCTGCACCGCCGTGTCCGGGAGCGTCACCCCGAGGGGCGCGCCCTCGTAGGATTCGATGGTGACGACCATCCCCTCGTGGAGGAAGACCATCCGCTCGCCGATCATGTCGCGCGCCAGGCTGGTCTGCTCGTAGGTGTCCTGATCCATGAAGTGGAGCAGGTCGCCGTCTTCGTAGAGGTACTGGTAGCGCTTCTGGTCGAGGCGGGCGCGCTCGACGCTCTCGGACGCGCGAAAGCGCTCGTTCAGCTTGGTCCCGTCGCGCAGGTCCTTGAGCTCGACCTGGAGGTAGGCGCCGCCCTTGCCGGGCTGGGTGTGCTGGATCTTCACCGCGACCCAGAGGCGATCCTGATGCTCGATCACCATGCCGGGGCGGATGGCGTTGCCGTTGATCTTCATGGAATCTGTCGTCGCGAGGGGGAGGAGCCTATATCAACTCGCCTCGGCGCTGGCAATGGCGCGGTTGATCGCGCGCACGCCCGCCTCCGGCCCCTGCGGGTGCGACCACACGCCGGCGATCACGGCGAGAAAGTCGGCGCCGGCCGCCACCAGGGGGGCGCAGTTCTCCGCCGTGATGCCGCCGATCGCCACGCACGGCACAACCATAAGGCTGTGCCACCATTTGAGCAGGTACACGTCCGCCGCGGCGCGCGGCGTCTTGGTCCCGGTCGGGAAGAAGGCGCCGAAGGCGACATAGTCGGCGCCCGCCGCCGCCGCCTCGATGGCGCGGTGGCGGGAATCGTAGCAGCTGACGCCCACCGTCGCCTCCGCGCCCACGCGGTCGCGGGCCGCGCCATAGCCCGCATCGTCGGCGCCGACATGGACCCCGTCGGCGCCGATCTCCGCCGCCAGGTCGGGGCGGTCGTTGACGATGAGGGGCACCCCGCGCGCCTGGCAGAGCGGCAGCAGCCGTTCGCCGGCGCGGCGCACGTCGTCATCGTCGGCCCCCTTCAGCCGGAGCTGGAGGCAGGCCACGTCGCCGGCGTGGAGCGCGGCCTCGAGCGCGGGCGCGAATGTGTCCAGCGCGATTGCGGGCGGCGTGATCAGGTAGAGCCGGCACGGGTCTCGCATTCAGATCACGCCCTTCTCGCGCAAGCTGTCGCGCTCGGCGGCGGAGAGCCCGAGCAGGGTGCCGTACACCTCGTCATTGTGGGCGCCGAGGCGGGGGCCGAGGCTCTCGATCCGCCCTGGCGTCGCGGAGAGCGCGGGGAGCACGTTCGGCACATGGACATGCTCGCCGGTCTCGGGCTCGACCACGTCCTTGAGGGTCCCGCGCGCCTGGTAGTGCGGGTCGTCGACGATGTCGGCGATGGAATAGACGGCTGCCGTCGGCACCCCGCCTTCATTGCAGGTCTCCACCACCCGGTCGCGCGGCTGCGAGAGCGTGAAGGCCGTGACCATGGCCTCGACCTCGTCCCGGTTCTCCACCCGTGCGGCGCTGGTGGCGTAGCGCGCATCCTCGCCCAGCGCGTCACGGCCCAGCACCGCCGCCATGCGGCGCCACATCTTGTCGCTGGTACACGCGATCGCGACCCAGCCGCCGTCGCCGCACTCGAAATGGCCGTGCGGGCAGACATTGCTGGTCATCAGCCCGAGCCGCGGGCGGACGAACCCGGTGGCGGCATGGAGCGGCGCCATCTCGTCGAGCACCCGGAAGATGGATTCGTAGAGCGCGATGTCGATCACCTGCCCGCCCGCCTCCTCGCGGCTGCGCAGCGCGAGCAGCGCGCCGACGGCGCCGTAGAGGCCGGAGATGTAGTCGGCCAGCGAGGTCGAGCCGGGGGTGAGCGGCGGCCCGCCGGGAACGCCCGTCAGATGGGTGAGCCCGCCGAAGGCATGGGCGATGCGGGCGAAGCCGGGGCGGTCCCGATAGGGGCCGGTCTGGCCGTAGCCCGAGATGCGCACCAGCACCAGGCCGGGATTGACCGCCTTCAGCGCCTCCGGCCCCAGGCCCCAGCTCTCCAGCGTACCGGGGCGAAAATTCTCGCACAGGATGTCGGCCTCGGCGGCCAGGCGCTTCAGCAGCGCCGCGCCCTCGGGCCGGCGCAGGTCGAGGGTGACCGACTTCTTGTTGCGCTGTTCCGAGAGCCAGGCATAGCCGTCGCCGCGCTCGCTGGGGGAGCCGAATTTGCGCAGCGGGTCGCCTTGGCCGGGCTGCTCGACCTTGATGACCTCGGCGCCGAACTCGCTGAGGATGGCGGCGGTGAAGGGCCCGGCGATGAAGGTCGCGAGGTCGATGACGCGGACGCCGTGGAGCGGTAGCTTGTCGGACATGGCGGCAGGAAGCGGCGTTCAGGCGGCTAAGTCAATCGCCGCCGCCGCGCGCGCGATCAGTACCGCTCCTTGTGGGTGCGCAGATCGAGCTCCTGGGTCCAGGCGCTGCGCGGCTGGCGGTAGAGGAAGCGGTAGGACTCGGCGAGCCCCTCCAGGCCGATCAGCCCGCCCTCGCCCATCCGCTCGGCGAATTGCGGCGCACGGGTCTTGAGCCGCTCGCCGTCGATGCCGCCGTCGACCACGACATGGGCCACGTGAATGCCTTGCGGGCCGTACTCGCGCGCGAGGCTCTGGCCCAGCGCGCGGAGCCCCGCCTTGGCGGCGGTGAAGGCGGCGAAGCGGGGCTTGCCGCGCATGGACGCGCTGGCCCCGGTCAGCAGCAGCGTGCCTTCGCCCCGCGGCACCATGCGGCGCAGCGTATCGCGGCAGAAGAGGAAGCCGCCGAAGCAGCCGATGCGCCAGCAGGCCTCGAAGTGGCCGGCCTCCATCTCCAGCAGGTCGCCCGGCATGTTGTTGCCGGCGTTGAAGACCGCGAGGTCGATCGGCCCTTGCTCCTCCGCGGCCTCGACGAAGGCGGCGACCGAGGCTTCGTCCGTGGTATCGGCGGCGACGGCCGTGGCCTGCCCGCCGGCCGCGCGGATCGCCTCGGCGACCGCCTCTACCTTGGCCTCCGTGCGGCCGCCGACGAAGACGTGGAGCCCCTCGCTCGCCGCCATGCGGCAGACCGCCGCGCCCAGCCCTTCGCCCGCGCCCACGCCGATCACGATCGCCGTCTTGCCCATGCCGCCCTCCGTGTCCCCTCCTGCCCGGCGCGTCGCCGGGCGGCGGGAGAGTACAGCCTTCCGCAGGCGGCGCCATGCAATTTCGGCCAGAGTGTTAGTGGATCAGGCGCGGCCCTGTTCCTTGGCGGCGCGGATGTCTGCGGCAGGGACACGCGGCCTTTGCGCCCGTTCCCGCCGCATGAGCGCGACGGTCTCGGCGATCGGACTTTTCACGGGCACGATGCGGGCTACAGGCACGCCGTCGCGCGCGATGATCACATCCTCGCCAGCCTCCGCACGGGCAATCAACTGCGACAGCCGCGCCTCGGCCTCTCCGATACTGACGATTCGAGGCATCGTGTCCTCCTGAAGCATCATTGAACTAAACGGAAAGAGCTTCGATTTCCGAAACAGTCGCGGCGTGGCCTGCGCGGGTCAGTCGAAAACCGGACTTGGCGTCACCATGGACGATCTTTTGCGCGTGCAGGTCCCGCAGCCTATTGCGAACTGTCCTGGCGTTCCTGCGACTCAGGCCTTTGATTACGGTATCCACGGTGACGCTGTCGGGATAGTAGCTATGCAGGAGGATCAGGGCTTCAGTTCGAACAGATACGTCTGCGTGAACCAGCCTCGTACCGTCAATCTCCTCGACCAACGCGCCGACCGGTGTCTGTACAAGCTCGATCAACGTCCCTGCTTCCTGCATTGACACTCCGGTCGCGTGGCGCAAGAGCTCGGCTGAGATCCATGAAGCGCTCTGGTGCATGAAGAGCAGGTCATGGGTGTTCGTGTCGACGTCGTTCTTGTGAGCGATGTTGCGCTTGTTCCGAAATGTATATATAGAACGAGCGACGCGAGCTGCGCATATCCTCAGCCCAACGGGGAGCTGGGTATTTTCAACTTCATTATCAAGATACTTGTCTACGCTGGGCTTCGTGTCGTAAGTACCAGTGTTGATGTACTGTACGCACTGTACGAACGTCTCCACAAATTTTCCTGGCGCTGCGCGCTCGAGTGTGCGCGTGGCACAGTCACGCCTGATCTTTACCAACTCGGCGGATAGATCGGCGGCCAGCGTGGAGCCAACCAGTCCAGTAAGTGCGGCCGCTAGGCGCGCCTCATCCACTAATCATCTCCTCTATGTTCTTCACACCCTCACGGCTGACTTTGTAAAGCTTGCGAGCTTGCCGACTGCTGCCGCTTTTCTTGATCTGCAGCATGAGACTCGGGCTCCGGTTCTTCATATTGTTGATGGCATCTGTGATGTTTCCGAGCCTGTAGCCAAGATCAGTTAGCTCCTTATTGGCCGCGAAACCGGTAAAATTCTCCGCTCCTCTGCATACCTGCAGCCAGTAGCCGGCAACTAGAGCCTTTTCACCGTTGCTCTTTGGATCGGTTGCCGCATAGAGATCAGCGAATTCGGGATAGGTCGGCGTCTGATCCATGCGCTCATCGTCATCTGCCCCTTCGATCTCTTCATTAAGATCATTTTCTGCCGGCACTGATCGGCCACTTGCGACCCGTGCATCAATGCCCAACAGGCTAGCGATGTAGGTCAGGACGCGGGTCCTCGCCTCAGCATCGAGTGACTCAAGGGCACTGTGCACTGCTTTGATTGCCTCGAACTCGTTGGTCGCGTCACTCATGACGAATATCTCCATCATTTGTCATGATCCCTATATATGCGCTCATATGAGAATGTCAACAGCCTCATAAGTTAGGTCATGACTCGCGCGAATTCCCTTCGCACGTACGGGCTCCGTCTCGCCGCACCCATGCCCGTTGGGACGCACCTGTCGGGCGACAACAGGACATATGCCCGGTCTTGTTTCGGCCGCCCGGCGTCGCCATGATTGCGCCTGCCAGAGCCGCCGGCCGGCGGGGGAGCCATCCTCCCGATCGTCGTGGAGCACGGAAAGGGAGCCATGCGCGCCGATCTCGACACCCTTCTGCCCGCCCTGCGCGCACGGCGCGACGAGACCCGGGAGAACCGCAAGGTCCTGCCCGAGGTCCGGACAATGATCCGCGATTCGGGCGTCGCCCGGCTGCTGCAGCCGCCGGCCTACGGCGGGGCCGGGGGGCCGTTGCGGGACATCGTGGGTGTCGTCTCGGACGTGGGCGCCGCATGCGGCTCGACCGGCTGGGCGGTCGTGCAGTATGTCGTTCACCCCTTCATGGTCGCCCAGTGGCCGCGCGAGGCGCAGGACGAGGTCTGGGGCGACGACCCGAAGAACCTGGTCGCCGGCATCCTGATCCAGAGCCTGGGCCGCTACGAGCGCGTCGACGGCGGCTACCGGGTGAGCGGCCGCTGGCCCTTCGTCACCGGCGTGGATACCTGCGACTGGTGCATCGTCTCGGGCTACGAGCAGGGCAGGGCAGGGCAGCACGAGAGCCACCTGCACTTCCTGATCGAGCGCGGGGAGATCGAGATTCTGGACACCTGGAACGCGCTGGGCCTGCGCGGCAGCGGCACCAACGACGTGCGGCTCCAGGAGTTCTTCGTGCCCGCTCGCCGGGCGCTCTCGATGGAAGCGCTGCGCGGCGGCGAATCGCCGGGCGGCCACTGGCGCGAGACGCCGTTCTACCTGCTTCCGAGCTATTCCATCTTCGGCTGCGGCATTTCCAGCGGCGCGGTCGGCATCGCGCTGGAGATGGTGGCGGAATACAACGAGATCGCGCGCAGGAAGGGCTCGATCATGGCGGAGAAGGGCGTGGCGACCTTCGCCTCGCAGCATATCCGCTTCGCCGAAGCCAAATGCGCCGTAGACAGCGCGCGGCAGCTCCTGAGCTTCGCCGCCGACGAGATCGGCGCCATCGCCTGCGAGGAGGGCCGCGTGCCGACCCTGGAGGAGCGTGCCCGCTGCCGCGCGCTCGCGACCTATGCCGGAAACATCGCCATGGACGCCTCCCGCGCCATCTGGGACCTCTCCGGCGCCGCCAGCGTCTACAGCAACAGCTCCCTCGGCAACCTCTTCACCGACATGCTGGTCGCGAACCAGCACTTCACCCAGAACAGGGACGTGAACTTCACGACCTACGGGCGCATGCTCTACGGGCTCGACATCGACAACCCGACCCTGTGACGACAGCGCGCTGGTTCGACGATATCGCGGCGGGTGAGCGCTTCGTCACGGGCGCGGCGACCCTGAGCGAAGCGGAGATCGTCGCCTTCGCGCAGCGTTTCGACCCCCAGCCGATCCACGTCGATGCCGCGTATGCCGCGACCGGCCCCTATGGCGGCCTCATCGCCAGCGGCTTCCAGACGATGGCGCTGGGGTTCCGGCTCTTCTACGAACTCGGCGTGTTGGGCGAGGCCTGCATCGGCGGGCCGGGGATCGATACCGTGCGCTTCCACCGGCCGGCGCGGCCGGGCGACAGCATCCATGCCGTCGCCACCGTCGCCGAGGCCCGCCCCTCGCGCTCGAAACCGGACCGCGGCTATGTGCGCATGGCCTACGAGGTCCGCAATCAGCGGGGCGAAGCGGTGCTGAGCTTCGAGATCGTCCACATCCTCATGCGCCGGCCACCGGAAGCGACAGGGGCGTCTTGACTCGCAAACGCCCGTGTGCGGCCATCGCGGACCCGGGAAGTGCGCGCGGGAGACAGCTTGGGAGCAGGCCATGACCAGCCTCTATGACGGGCCGATCGTCGATGCCCACCATCATCTCTGGGAGCTGCACTCGGGCCGTTACGCGTGGCTGACCGACGGCCCGCGCGAGGTGGTGTTCGGCAGCACGGCGCCGCTCATCCGCGACTACCTGCTCGCCGACTACCGGGCCGACATGGCCGGCATCGACCTGGTGAAGTCGGTCCACATCCAGGCGAGTTTTTTGGGGGACGACCCGGCCGCCGAGACACGCTGGCTGCAGGCCATCGCCGACGAGCACGGCTTCCCCCACGGGATCGTGGCTCACGCCCTCCTCGAGGAGCCGAACGCCGGCGCGGTGCTGGAGGCGCACTGCGCGCAACGCAACATGCGCGGCATCCGCCAGATTCTGAGCTGGCACCGGAACCCCGCCTGGTCCTTCAACGAGCGCTCCGACCTGATGCAGGATGCCGCCTGGCGGCGCGGCTTCGGCCTGCTGCGGCGTTTCGGCCTCTCCTTCGACATGATGATCTATTCCGGCCAGCTCGGGGATGCGCTCGACCTCGCCCGCGCCTTCCCCGATACGAACATCGTCCTCAACCACACCGGCAGCCCCGCCGACCGCGACGATGACGCCATCGCGGCCTGGCGTGCCGGCATGAGCGCGCTGGCCGGCGCCGCCAATGTCGCGGTCAAGATTTCCGACCTCGGCGCCTACGACCACAATTGGACGACCGACAGCGTGCGGCCCTTCATCCTGCACACCATCGACGCCTTCGGCACGGAGCGCTGCCTGTTCGCGAGCGACTTTCCGGTGGCCGGGCTGCACGGCGGCGCCGACGCCGTCTACGATTCGTTCAAGACCATCGTCGCCGACCTCGCGCCGGGCGAGCAGCGCGCACTCTTCCACGACAACGCCGTGCGCCTCTACCGGCTGGGCTGAGCGGCGCCTTTAAGCGCGTCCTCCACGAACGCATCGAAGAGGGCGAAGACCCGCGCCCTGACTGCGTCGGTCTCCATCAGGAGCTCGTGGCGGGCGTCCGGGATCGTCTTGAGGCGGCAGTCGGGCAAGCGCGCGGCGAGGCGTGCCTGGGCCGCGTTCGAGACGACCCTGTCGGCGGCCGCGCTGACCATCAGCACCGGCGTCGCGATCCGTTCCGCGTCGCCCCGGCTGCGCAGGATCGCCACCGAGCGCCGCGTGGCGGCAAGCCAGCCCGCCGTCGGCCAGCCGATGCCGAGCGCCGGGTTTTCATTGAGCAGCGTCAGCATGCGCTGGTAGCGAGCGCGGTCGCGGGTCAGCGGGTTGCCGTCGAAAGGCGGGGGGAAGGGGCCGCGCATGGGCGCGTAGCGGTTTTCCAGCCCCAGTCCCATGGCGGTATGGGTCAGGACCGCTGCGAGGATCCGCTGCGCCGGGCTCATCGAGATATCCACCATGGGGGCGGACAGCGCAATTCCTGCCGCGAAATAGGGCGTGGCGCAGCCGTGCTCGGCACGGTGGCGGAGCACGATGTGCCCGCCCATCGAATGGGCCAGCACGACGATGGGCCGGGGCGCGTCGGGGAGAACCGATTCCTCCAGGAAGAGGTCGAGGTCGCTGAGATAGTCCTTGTAGCTGACGACATGGCCCTTGCGCGTGTCGTCGAGCATGCGGCCGGAACCGCCCTGGCCGCGCCAGTCGAGGGCATGGACGGCGAAGCCGCGGGCGCGCAGGTCGCCGGCGGTCTCGCCGTACTTCTCGATGAACTCGGCCCGCCCCTGCAGCAGCACCACCGTGCCCCGCGCACTGCCCGCGGGCGCCGGCCAGACGGCGGTGCGGAGAGGGAGGCCGTCGCGGGCGGCCAGCGTCGCGAGCCGCGGGGACGGCGCGGCGTGCATGCGTCAGGCCTTCGCCGCCTTCGTCGCCTTCGCCGCCGGCGCGTCCACGCCCTTGACCGGCACCAGGCCGGCGGGCGCGAGGCCGGCGAGCGCGACCGTGAGCGGGCCGGGCGCACGCCCCTCGTCCTCCAGGCGCTCCTTGCGCCGGTTCGCGGCGATCACCATGCGGCCGCCGACATAGCGCACGGGCTCGCGCGGGAACAGCCCCACGCCGGAGCGCACCAGCCCGCACTGCGACCACTCGTCCTTGGTGCCGAGCGCGAGGGAGGCGAGGATGCGGCCGCCGACGGAGGTCGGCCCGACGCCGTTGCCGGAGAAGCCGAGCCCGTAGAGCAGGTCGTCGCGGCCGTCGAGGCGGCCGAAGAAGGGCAGCCCGTTGAGGGAACGGTCGATGGGCCCGGTCCAGTGCATCGCGATCGGCACGTCGCCGAAGCCGGGATAGATGCGGCGGAAGTAGCCCTCGACCTCGCGGGCGCGCGGGGAGGCGCCGTCGAAGCCGCCGTCCACCCTGTTGCCGAAGGAGAGCCGCCCGCCGCCGGTGCCGAAGGCGACGCGCCCGTCCATGGTCGGGCGGTAGTAGTTCACCAGGGTCCGGGAATCGGAGATGCACATCCCGTCGCTCCAGCCGGAGGCGGCGAGGCGCTCAGGGATAGGCCGGGTCGTCACGATGTCGCTGGAGACCACGACGATGGTCCGCCGCAGCTCGGGGAACACGGTGGCCCAGGCGTTCATGGCGATGACCACCTTCTCCGCCGTCACGCTGCCGTTGGCCGTGACCACGCGCGGCGGACGGCCGCGCTCGAGCCGGGTCATCGGCGTCCGTTCGTAGATGCGCACGCCCTTGGAGAGCGCCGCGCGGCGCAGCCCGCGCGCCAGCAGGGCCGGCTGCACGCTGGCGCCGGTCGGCTCGAAGATGCCGGCGATGTGCCGGTCGGATCCCGACCGGCGCGCGACGGTCTCCGGCTCCCACAGCTCGAAGGGATGCTGCTGGTGCCGCTCCAGCGTGTCGAGCAGGGCGTTCCACGAGCCGACCTGCGGCCCGCTGGTCGCCGCCCACAGCCAGCCGTCGCCGCGAAAGTGCGCGTCGATCCCGTGGTCGGCGCAGAAGCGGCCGATCTCGCCGACGGCGTCGGCGGAGGCGCGGGCGAGGCGCACCGCCTCGTCCGATGCGCAGATCTTGCCGAGCGAGCCGAACTTCGCCCACCAGCTCAGCATGAAGCCGCCGTTGCGCCCGCTCGCGCCGCTGCCGCACAGCCCCTTCTCGACGATCGCGATGTCCACGGACGGGTCGCGCTCTTTGAGCCGGATCGCCGTCCACAGTCCGCAAAAGCCCCCGCCGACGATGCAGATGTCCGCGCGCGTGTCGCCGTCGAGGGCCGGCGCGTCCTCTTCCGGCAAGAGGCCGGCCTCGTCTAGCCAATGGCTGAGCATTCGTCCGCTCTCCCTTGATGATCCCCTGCAAGCGGCTGCGGTGTGCTGCCGCTCATGACTTCTCTGCCTCGGTCAAGCGGCGCCCGACCCGTTCCAGCAGCGCTTCGACGAGCGCCGATGCGCGGTCGCGGTCGATCGGCTCGACGCCCGGTCCGATGCCCGCGTAACGGAACTCGACGGCGTAGGGCGTGAAGACGGCGAGGTCGCGGAAGGACTCCGTGGCGACTCCCCTCTCGGCGAGGCGGGCCAGCAGCGCGTCGATATTGTGGGTGAGCGGATAGCTCTCGCCCAGCAGCGCGATCCAGGCCTTGAGCAGCTTCTCGGCCGCCTGCTGGACGTGAAAGCCGAAAACCTCGTCGGGAATTCCGTCCGAGCGGCGCATGACACGAAGCGCCTCGATGTCGCGTTCGGCGGCGTTCACGAGCATCCGCGCGCACTTATCGTCGCTCATAGAGCACCTTGCCTTCCCTGAGCGCCCGGGCGAGCACGTGGTTGAGGGAGTCGCGCCAATAGTCCACGTCTTCGCGGGAATAGACCAACACGTCGGCGGCGGGAAATCCCGCCAGCGCGCCATAGAGCCTGACCAGCTCCGCGTGGCGGCTGCGCGCCGGGCCGAAGGGTTCCGCCTCCACGACGATCAGATCCACGTCCGAGCTCTCCCGCTCCTCGCCGCGCGCGCGGGAGCCGAAGAGGATCACCTGTTCGGGATCGACTTCGGCGACGATGGCCCGGACCATCCGCTCGACAAGCGCGTCGGTCACCGGGGTCATCGCGTCACCGCGTCTCGGCACGGTCGCCGAAGAGCAGGGTCAGGTTGATCCGCCGGTTGGCGTAGCCTGGACGGAAGCGCACCCCGCCGCTCTCGTGGATCAGGCTCGAATCGAAGATCGCCGCCCGGTTGCAACGGTAGGGAACCCGCACCGGCGCCCGCCCCTCGCGCGCGACGAGGCGCTCCAGCGGCGCCGGGTCGAGATTGTAGTCCTCGAAGTGCCAGTCCGGCGGCGCGGCCACATCGTGCACGACGAGGCCGGCGGCCTCCGGGTCGGGGCAGGCCTCATCGGGCGTGATCCAGAGATTGACGTTGATCGCGGCCTTGTCCGCATGCTTGCGCGTGCCGCCGCCCGCCTGGCCGTAGGAGAACGCCCAGATCTGAGTCGGCGGATGCCGGCCCATGATGCCCTTGAGCCTCAGCCCGAGTTCGCGGGCGAGCGCGATCAGGACCGGGTGGTCGAAGCCGTCGTGCAGGTAGGCCCCGAGATAGTGCTCGTGCTCCTTGCAGTCGAACCAGATCGTCGCTTCCAGGCAGAAGCGCTGAAGGGCGGCGAGCGCCGGCGCGCTCAGCAGATCGTCCGCGACGACGACGGAGGGCGAGGCTTCGTGGTAGCGCTTCTCGATCGCGGCGGCGTCCAGCTCGGGGTTGAGCGCAGGCGCGACCTCATCCTCCGGCGGACGGTAGATCACGCGGTTGTAGAAGGGGCCGATCGACTGCCGCTCGTCCGCCGTGAGCGGGCGCGGCGCCCCCGGCCTGGCGTGGTTGCCGAAGCCGGCGAGCACCCGGCGCAGGCCCTCGCGTATCGTGGCGAGCGAGGGGCCGAGCGAGGGGCCGAGCGACGGGTCGAGCCGGCCCCGCTCCAGCAGATGGTCGATCTGCGCCAGGTCGTGCGCGAGCTTGGCGCGCGACGCGGTGCGGAAGGTCGCCTGCTGCGCCGGGTCCAGGACGGCGGCGCCGCTGGCGGGGTCGCTGCCCCACCAGGCGGAGCCGCGGTAGAGCGCGAGGCCTGCGCGGAAGCACGCGACGGCCTCCTCCAGCCGTCCCTGGCGCTTGCAAGCCGCGCCGAGATTGGTGTGGGCGGCGACCGAGCCCGGCGCCTGCGCCAGGGCTGCGCGAAATGCGCGTTCGGCCGCCCGGTCGTCCCCCTGCCGGAGCGCCAGATTGCCGAGGGTGACGTGCAGGCTCGCCTTGTCCGGCGCGAGCGCCGCCGCGCTCTCGAAGGCGCGCCGCGCCCGGTCGAGCGCGCCGCGGTCGGCGGCGACGAGGCCGCAGACATAGTGCGCGCCCGCGTCGCGCGGATCGCGGGCCAGGACGGTGCGCCCGATGGCCTCGGCCTCGGCGCCCCGGCCCGCCTCGTAGGCGGCGAACGCCGCGCGCGAATCGGGCCTGCGCTCAGCCGCTGCGCGCGAGCCCGTCACAGGTCGCCTCGAACCCGGCCGCCTCGGGATCCGTGCCGATCGTCAGCATCGGGGGCCGCCCGTCTTCATGCCGCCAGCATGTCGGGTGGCTGTCCGATGTCAACGGCGGGGGGCGCGGGGGCAGGCGCCCGGTTCTTTCATTCGCCGCCCCGGACGCTTTCCCGTCTTGACGGCGGGATGGCGGGTTTTCATAGTGCGTCAAAGCGCGGTCCCGGCGACTGAAACGGGGGAAGCAGGGCTGCGATATTCCCAGGAGCCAAGGAGCGAAGCGCATGGCTGAGAGCGACGCGCGCGGCGACGCCTACCCTTGGGAGAAATCCTATCCCGAGAATGTCGACTGGAACGCGCCGCTCCCGACGGGGGCGCTCCAGCGCCTGCTCGACGATGCGGTGGCCCGCTTCGGCGACCGGCCGGCGATCGACTTCATGGACCGGATCACGAGCTATCGGAGCCTGGGCGACCAGGCGAACCGGGCGGCCGAGGGATTCCAGAAGCTCGGCGTCGGCAAAGGCATCAAGGTGGGCCTCCTGCTGCCCAACTGTCCGGCCTTCATCGTGGCCTACTACGGCGTTCTCAAGGCCGGCGGGACGGTGGTCAACGTCAACCCGCTCTACGCCATCGAGGAGATCAAGAGCCAGATCGAGGATTCGGAGACCGATGTCCTCGTCACCCTCGATCTCTCCATCCTCTACGACAAGGCCCGCATCGCCCTCGATCAGACGCGGCTCACCCATCTGGTGGTCTGCCCCATGGCGGAGATGCTGCCGGGCCTCAAGCGGCTGCTCTTCCCGCTGGTCAAGCGCCGCGAGATCGCGCGCGTGCCGCGCGATTCCCGCCATGTCCCGTTGCGCACGCTGCTCGACAACGCAGGCAGACCCACGCCCGTCGAGATCGACGCCGAGAACGACATCGCGGTGCTTCAGTACACCGGCGGCACCACCGGCACCTCGAAGGGCGCGATGCTGACCCACGCCAACCTCACCGCGAACGTTGCGCAGGCGGCGATGATGATGCCCGACGCCGAGGAGGGCGCCGAGGTCATGGTCGGCGTGCTGCCGCTCTTCCACGTCTTCGCCATGGCCGTGGTGATGAATTTCAGCATCAAGCTCGGCGCCAAGATGATCCTGCTGCCGCGCTTCGAGCTCGACACCGTGCTCAAGGTCATCGACAGGAAGCGGCCGACCTTCTTCCCCGCCGTGCCGACGATCTACATCGCCATTAACGGCCACGCGGACGTCGCGGCGGGCAAGTACGATCTCTCCTCCATCAAGTTCTGCCTCTCGGGCGGCGCCTCGCTGCCGCGCGAGGTGCAGGAGCGTTTCCAGAAGCTCTCCGGCTGCACGCTGGTGGAGGGCTACGGCCTGAGCGAGACCTCGCCCGTGGCGACCTGCAACCCGACCAATCCCGGCGGCAGCCGCGAAGGCTCGCTCGGCGTGCCGGTACCGGGCACCGTGGTCGAGATCGTCGCCATCGACGAGCCGGAGAAGGTGCTGCCCCAGGGCGAGATCGGCGAGATCTGCATCTCCGGCCCGCAGGTGATGAAGGGCTACTGGAAGCGCGACGAGGAGAACGCCCGCGCCTTCGCCGGCGGGCGCTTCCACACCGGCGACGTCGGCCACATCGACGAGGACGGCTACGTCTATCTGATCGACCGGCTCAAGGAGGTCATCATCGCCGGCGGCTACAACATCTATCCGCGCCATGTGGAGGAGGCGATCTACAAGCACCCCTCGGTGCTGGAGGTGACCGTCATCGGCGTCGACGACGCCCGCCGCCAGCAGACCGTCAAGGCCTTCGTCCGCCTAAAGGAGGGCGAGAGCCTGACGGCGGACGCGCTGACGAGCTTCCTCGAGGACAAGCTCTCGCCCATCGCGATGCCCAAGCAGATCGAGTTCCGCGACGAGCTGCCGAAGACCATCATCGGCAAGCTCTCCAAGAAGGAATTGGTGGCCGAAGAGGCAGCCAGAGGGAACGCGGCTGCGGCCGGTTCCGGTTGAGCGCGGCCCGGCGCCGCGACGTATCGCATCAGACAGAGCAAGAGGCCCCAGCCCATGAAGAACGCCGTCATTGCCGGCTATGTCCGTTCGCCCTTCCACTTCGCCCACAAGGGCGCCCTGGTCGAGAAGCGGCCCGACGATCTCGCCGCCGAGGTCGTGCAGGGCCTGCTTGCCGAGACCGGCGTCGATCCGGCCGAGATCGAGGACCTCATCATCGGCTGCGCCTTCCCCGAGGGCGAGCAGGGCTTCAACCTGGGGCGCATCGTGGCGCTCGTCGCCGACCTGCCGATCTCGGTCGCCGGCGCCACCGTCAACCGCTTCTGCGGCTCGTCGATGCAGGCGATCCACATCGCCGCCGGCGCGATCCGCATGGAGGCGGGCGAGGCGTTCATCTGCGCCGGCGTCGAGTCCATGAGCCGCATACCCATGGGCGGCTTCAACCCGGCGCCCAACCCGGACCTCTATGAGAGGAACGAAGGCGCCTACATGTCCATGGGCGAGACCGCCGAGAACCTCGCGCGCAAGTACCAGATCACCCGCGAGGAGCAGGAGGCGCTGGCGGCAGCCAGCCACGCCCGCGCCGCCGCCGCCTGGGACGACGGCAGGTTCGCGGGCGAGGTGATCGCGGTCGAGACCGCCGACGGCACGGTCGCGCAGGACGGCTGCATCCGCCCCGGCACGACGCCTGAGGTGCTCGCCGGCCTCGAACCCGCCTTCGATGCAGACGGCACCGTCACCGCCGGCACCTCGTCGCCGCTCACCGACGGCGCCGCCGCCGTGCTGGTCTGCACCGAGGATTTTTGCGCGCGCAGCGGGCTCACGGTGCTGGCCCGCATCAAGGCCATCGCGGTCGCCGGCTGCGCGCCCGAGATCATGGGCTACGGCCCGGTGGTCTCGTCGGAGAAGGCGCTCGCCCGCGCCGGGCTCTCCATGGCCGACATCGACGTGATCGAGCTCAACGAGGCCTTCGCGGTGCAGGCGCTCGCCTGCGTGCGCGAACTCTCCATCGACCTGGAGCGCATGAACATCGACGGCGGCGCCATCGCCATCGGCCACCCCTTGGGCGCCACCGGCGCGCGCATCACCGGCAAGGCGGCGCAGCTCCTCCGCCGCGAGGACAAGCGCTATGCGCTCGCCACCCAGTGCATCGGCGGCGGCCAGGGCATCTCCACCGTGCTCGAGGCCGCCTGATGGCGATCGAGAAGGCCGCCGTCGTCGGGGCGGGCCTGATGGGCGGCGGCATCGCCGCCCACATCGCCAATGCCGGCCACGACGTGGTGCTGCTCGACATCGTGCCGGCCGATGGCGGCAGCCGGAACGCGCTGGCCGAGGGCGCGGTGGCGCGGATGCTCAAGACCGAGCCTGCGCCTTTCATGACGAAGGCCGACGCCAGGCGCATCGCCACCGGCAATATCGAGGACCACCTGCATCTGCTGAGCGATGCGGACTGGATCGTCGAGGCGGTGGTCGAGCGGGTCGACGCCAAGCAGGCTATCTATCGCAAGATCGATTCGGTGCGCAAGGAAGGCGCGATCGTCTCCTCCAACACCTCCACCATCCCGTCCGCCGTGCTGCTCGACGGGATGCCGGAGGCCTTTGCGCGGGACTTCCTCATCACCCACTTCTTCAATCCGCCGCGCTACATGCGGCTGCTGGAGGTGGTGGCGGGGCCGCAGACCCGGACGGATGCGGTGGCGTCCGTCTGCGACTTCGCCGACCGCAAGCTCGGCAAGGGCGTGGTGCCCTGCAACGACACGCCGGGCTTCATCGCCAACCGGATCGGCACCTACTGGCTGGTCGCCGCCGTGCGCGCCGCTATCGAGGGCGGGGTGACGGTGGAGGAGGCGGACGCCGTGCTGGGCCGCCCCATGGGCGTGCCCAAGACCGGCGTCTTCGGGCTGATCGATCTGGTCGGCCTCGACCTGATGCCGCTGGTGGGCCGCAGCCTGCGCGACGCGCTGCCCGAGAGCGACCCCTTCCACGCGGTCTACGACGAGCCCGCGTTCATCGCCGCGATGATCGAGAGCGGCTACACCGGGCGCAAGGGCAAGGGCGGCTTCTACCGGCTCAAGCCCCACACCGAGAAGAAGGAGAAGGAGGTCCTCGACCTCCAATCCGGCGAGTACGGCCCTGCCCTCCGCCCCCGGCTGGAAAGCATCGAGCAGGCCGCCGGCTCGCTCCGCGCGCTCTTCGAGCATCCCGACAAGACCGGCGCCTACGCCTGGCAGGTGATGTCCGGCACGCTCGCCTATAGCACCGGCCTAGTGCCCGAGATTGCCGGCGATGTCGAGGCGGTCGATCGCGCCATGCGCCTCGGCTACGCCTGGAAGCGCGGCCCCTTCGCGCTGATCGACGAGGTGGGCGCCGGCTGGTTCGCCGACAAGCTGGCCGCAGAGGGCAGGGCGGTACCGCCGCTGCTGCAGGCGGCGGCGGACGGCGGCGGTTTCTACCGGAGCGCGGACGACGGCAGTGCCCGCCATCTCGCCGCGGGCGGCCGCTACGCGCCGCTCGCGCGGCCCGAGGGCGTGCTCCTCCTCTCCGACATCAAGCGTACGGCCCAGCCGCTGGCGAAGAACGGCTCGGCCAGCCTCTGGGACATCGGCGACGGCGTCGCCTGCCTCGAATTCCACAGCAAGATGAATGCGCTGGACACCGACATCATGGCCCTGGTCGCGCGCTCGGTGGAGATCGTCGGCGGCGGGATGAAAGCGCTCGTGATCCACAACGAGGGCAGCAACTTCTCCGTCGGCATGAATCTCGGCCTCGCGCTCTTCGTCGTCAACGTCGGCGCCTGGCCGACGATCGAGGAGTCGGTGAAGCAGGGCCAGGCCGCGTTCAAGGCGCTGAAGTTCGCGCCCTTCCCCGTGGTCGGCGCTCCGTCGGGAATGGCGCTCGGCGGCGGCTGCGAGGTCCTGCTGCACTGCGACGCGGTGCAGGCCCATGCCGAGAGCTATATCGGCCTGGTCGAGGCGGGCGTCGGGCTGGTGCCCGGCTGGGGCGGCTGCAAGGAGATGATGCTGCGCGGGCTCGGCGGCGGCCGGCCCGGATTCGGCGGCGCCATGCCGGCGATCTCCAAGGTGTTCGAGACCATCGGCCTCGCCAGGGTCTCGCGCTCGGCGAAGGAGGCGCGCGGCCTGGGTTTCCTGCGCGAGGGCGACGGCATCAGCGCCAACCGCGACCGGCTGCTGGCGGATGCCAAGGCCAGGGCCCTGGCGCTGGCGGCGGACTACACGCCGCCCGAGCCGGCGACGGTCAAGCTGCCGGGCAGGACCGGGCGCGTCGCGCTCAAGATGGCGGTGAGAGGGCTCGCCAAGACCCGCAAGGCGACGCCCCACGACCTGGTGGTGGTCGAGCATCTCGGCAACGTGCTCACCGGCGGCGAGACCGACGCGGTGCGCGAGGTCTCGGAGGATCGCCTTTCCGAACTCGAACGCGAGGCGCTGCTCGCGCTGATCCGCACGCCCGCCACCATCGCCCGCATGGAGCACATGCTGGAGACCGGCAAGCCGCTCAGGAACTGACTCGGTCAGTAGCGCGGCGGTCGAGGCGGACGCGATCGACCCGCAGGAAGGGCTTCGCCTCGGCCAGGCGGAAGAGATCGACCGCGTGTCCGCCGCCTACCCCCATCTCGCCGACGACGACTACGTAAACGCCAACCTCGCGCGCTGGCTCGCCTGAGGCCGCGGCCTCCGCCCGTGACGGAAAGCCTCGCCGGCGAGGAGAAACCCGTCGTTCTCGCTTCTCGAATAATGTATCATGGTATGATACATTAGCGTCGTGATCGTCAGCACAAAGGGCAAGCGTGCTACGGATGCGGTCCGGGACCGCTATGGCAAGGGCTTCCCGAGCGATCTGGTGAAGCGGACGCGTGCGGTGCTTTCGGCGATGGACGCTGCCATGGTGCTTGAGGATCTCAGGTTTCCGCCGGGGAACCACCTTGAGCAGCTCAAGGGCGATAGAGCCGGCCAGCACTCGATCCGGATCAACGACCGGTGGCGCATCTGCTTCGCTTGGACCGATCAGGGGCCGGCGGATGTCGAGATCGTGGACTATCACCGGGGGTAGACGATGACACTGTTGCAGAACCCCTCTCACCCGGGCGAGGTGCTCGTGGAGTTGTATCTCGAGCCCCTCGGCATGAGCGCGCTCGCGCTCGCGAAACGCCTGAACGTGCCGCGGACGCGGATCGAGCGGCTGGTGAAGGGCGAGACCTCGGTGACGGTGAATACCGCGATACGGCTTTCCAAATTCTTCGGCACCACGCCGGAGTTCTGGATGAACCTGCAGCGGGCCTATGACCTCGCCCAGGCGCGGGATACCGTCGACCTCTCGGGCATCACCCCCTTGGCGGCCGCCTGATACGCAGTCCCTTGCGTCACCGAAGCGCCGGCACCGTTGCCGCAGGGTGCGCGCTGGCCTACGCTGGCGCGGCGCGGCTGCCGTCTGGTCCGACCATTGCGGCGCCCTGCCGGCCTTCAACAGGGAGACGCAGCATGTCGCTCGACCAGGCTCAGAACATCTCGCTGGAGGAGCTCGACAAGCAGGTCCTGCTCCACCCGGTCACCTCGATCGCCGAGCATCAGGACGCCGGCCCCGTGATCTTCGGCAAGAGCGGCGGCGTGAAGGTCTACGACCGGCAGGGCAAGGGCTATATCGACGGCGCGGCGGCGCTCTGGTGCGTCAATATCGGCTACGGGCGGAGCAGGCTCGCCGAGGTCGCGGCCGAGGAGATGGCGCGCATCGGCTTCTTCCACACCTTCGGCGGCGCCTCCAACGAGCCGCAGATCAGGCTGGCGGAAAAACTGCTCTCGCTGCTGCACGAGCACGCCGACTGCCACCATATCGGCAAGGTGTTCTTCGGCCTCTCGGGCTCGGACGGGAACGACACCCAGTTCAAGCTGGTGCGCTACTACAACAACCTGCGCGGCCGGCCGGAGAAGAAGAAGATCATCTCGCGCATCGGCGCCTATCACGGCGTCACCGCCGCGGCCGGCAGCCTCACCGGCATCCCGCTCTACCACAAGGCCTTCGACCTGCCCTTCGAGGGCGTGCTGCACACCGACTGCCCGCACTACTGGCGCCACGGTCTGGACGGCGAGAGCGAGGAAGACTTCGCCGACCGCATGGCCGCCTCCCTGGAAGCGATGATCGAGCGGGAAGGGCCCGAGACCATCGCGGCTTTCATCGCTGAGCCCGTGATGGGCACCGGCGGCGTGATCATTCCGGGCGGCGGCTACTACGACAAGGTGCAGGCGATCCTGAAGAAGCACGACATCCTCTTCGTCGCCGACGAGGTGATCTGCGGCTTCGGGCGCCTCGGCACCTGGTTCGGGGCGAGCTATTTCGGTCTCAAGCCCGACCTGATGACCTTCGCCAAGGGGCTCACCAGCGCCTACTTCCCGATGTCGGCGGTGGCGATCTCGGACGAGGTCTGGAAGGTGCTGGCGGACGGCACGCCCGAGGTCGGCATGTTCGCCCACGGCTTCACCTATTCCGGCCACCCGGTGGGCGGCGCCGTCGGCCTCGCCAACCTGGAGATCATGGAGCAGGAGAACCTGGTCGCCAACGCGGCCGAGGTCGGCCCCTACTTCAAGCAGTGCCTCATCGAACGGGTGGGCGGGCACCCCAATGTCGGCGACATCCGCGGCGCCGGCCTCATGCTCGGCGTCGAGTATGTCGCCGAGCGCGGGAGCAAGGCCGCGCCCGACATGACCCCGCCGGCCCACCGGCGCGTCTCGGCCGCCGCCCAGGAGCGCGGCCTGCTGACGCGGGCGCTGCCCTTCCTGCCGGTCAACGCCTTCTCGCCGCCGCTCACCTTCACGCGGGCGAATGTCGACGAGAGCGTCGGCATCTTCGGCGAGGCCGTGGAGAGCGTCTTCGGCAAGGGCTGACCCCGACAGGCCCGCGCCGCCGCTCCTCCCGGCTCCAACCGACGCCCCGGCGCGTCGCCTCTCGACAGGGTCGCGATTCCGGGACAGCGTTAGTCGCAGGCCCCGCTCGGCCGGCGCGCTCCGGCCGCAACCCGGTTGGTCACGCGATGGATCCCTTCGTCGAGATGCTGCTGTGGACCACGCTGGCCGGTGCCTGCATACCCATCGGCGCCGGGCTCGGGCACATCGAGCACATCCGCTCCCGCTGGCTCGAGGAGGAGTTCCGCCACTTCGTGATCGCCTTCGGCGGCGGCGTGCTGGTGGGCGCCGTCGCCCTGGTGCTGGTTCCCGAAGGGGCCGAGCGCCTGCCGCAGCCGCTGGCCGTCGCCGGCCTGATGCTGGCCGGCGGCGGCGCCTTCATGCTGCTCGACCGCATCCAGGCGAAGGGGAAGCAGGCGGCACCCCAGTTCACTGCCATGGCGGCCGACTTCCTGCCGGAATCCCTCGCGCTCGGCGGCATGTTCGCCGCCAACCCCGAGGGCGGGGTCCTGCTGGCGCTGCTCATCGGGCTGCAGAATCTGCCCGAGGGGTTCAACGCGTGGCAGGAGCTCGAGCGCGGACGGCTCAAGCGCAAGACAGTGCTCGGCCTGATGGCGCTGCTTGCCTTGCTCGGCCCCGTGTGCGGCCTGATCGGCTGGTTCTGGCTGGCCGATCAGGACGCCATCCTGGGGGGTATCATGCTGTTCGCCTCCGGCGGCATTCTCTATCTCATGTTCCAGGACATCGCGCCGCAGGCGCGGCTGGAGCGGCATTGGGCGCCGCCGCTCGGCGCTGTGCTGGGATTCGCGCTCGCGCTGCTGGCCGAGATGCTGTTCCACTAGCTGCCCGCTGGGGCCGCGTGCAGGCCGGGGCCGACGGCGCAGAGCGGCCGACCGTGGCCGGGACATGCGCGCGGGCTCTTAGCGTCTTGCCCTTGCCAGGCACCCGTGCTAACCCTTTCGCCGCTCGCGGCGGACCGTCGCGAGCGTGTCGTTACCGTCGCCCGTATTCAGGTCCTCGTCGGCACTCCCGCCCGGCAATCCGAAGGGTCCCACCATGGCAGACGCGGCGCCGCCCTCAGAAAACTTGTCGGAAGACGGGGGCAAGCGACGCGACTTCCTGGTGCTGGCGGCGGGCGCCATGGGCGGCATGGCGGCGGTGGGAGTCACCTGGCCGCTGATCGAGACCATGAACCCGTCCGCAGACGTACTCGCGCTCGCCTCCACCGAGGTCGATCTCTCCGGGATCGACGAAGGCCAGGCCATCGTCGTCAAGTGGCGCGGCAAGCCGGTCTTCATCCGCCACCGCACGGCCGACGAGATCGCCTCGGCGCGGGATGTCGTCCTCGACGACCTGCCCGATCCGCAAGCCGATGCGGAGCGGGCGCCGCGCGCGCAATGGCTGATTCTCGAAGGGGTCTGCACCCACCTCGGCTGCGTGCCGCTCGGCTCCAAGCTCGGCGACCCGCGGGGCGATTACGGCGGCTGGTTCTGCCCCTGCCACGGCTCGCACTACGACACGGCGGGGCGCATCCGCAAGGGGCCGGCACCGGCCAACCTCAAGGTGCCGACCTACGAATTCCTCGACGACACGCTGGTTCGGATCGGTTAGGGGACCGCGCCGGATGACCACGCCAGTACCGCAAAACCGCGTCGCCCAGTGGATCGAGTATCGCCTTCCGATCTTCAGCTGGTCCAACAAGCACCTCATCGACTATCCGGCGCCGCGCAATCTCAACTACTGGTGGAACTTCGGCTCCCTCGCCGGGATTCTGCTGGTGCTGCAGCTCGTGACCGGCGTGGTGCTGGCGATGCACTACACGCCCCATGCCGACCTCGCCTTCGATTCGGTCGAGCACATCATGCGCGACGTGGAGTGGGGCTGGCTCATGCGCTATCTCCACGCCAACGGCGCCTCGATGTTCTTCGCCGTGGTCTACATTCACCTCTTCCGCGGCCTCTACTACGGCTCCTACAAGTCGCCGCGCGAGATCCTGTGGTGGATGGGCGTGATCATCCTGCTGCTCATGATGGCGTCCGCCTTCATGGGCTACGTCCTGCCGTGGGGGCAGATGAGCTTCTGGGCGGCGACGGTGATCACCAACATGACCTCGGCGATCCCGTGGATCGGCGAGACCGTGGTCACCTGGCTGTGGGGCGGCTTCTCGGTCGACAACCCGACGCTCGTGCGCTTTTACGCGCTGCACTATCTGTTGCCATTCGTGCTCGTCGGCGTGGTCTTCGTGCATCTCTGGGCGTTGCACCATCGCAAGTCGAACAACCCGCTCGGCATCGATATCAAGAGCGCCAAGGACACCATCCCCTTCCACCCCTACTACACGGTCAAGGACTCGTTCGGGATCGGGGTGATGATGTTCATCCTTCTCATCTTCACCTTCTACATGCCGAACGCGCTGGGCGAGGTGATCAACTACGAGAAGGCCAACCCGCTGCAGACGCCGCCGCACATCGTGCCGGAATGGTACTTCCTGCCCTTCTACGCGATCCTGCGCGCGATCCCGGACAAGCTCGGCGGCGTGGTGGCGATGATCGCCTCGATCGTCATCCTCTTCATCCTGCCCTGGCTGGATACCTCGCGGGTGCGCAGCGCGCGCTTCCGCCCGATCTACAAGTGGGCGTTCTGGGTCTTCGTGGTGGACTGCATTGCGCTGGGCTGGGTCGGCGCCAACACGCCGGAAGGCAACTTCATCTGGATCGGGCAGGTCACGACCGGCTACTACTTCGCGCACTTCCTCCTCATCGTGCCGCTGATCGGCAAGTTCGAGCGGCCCATGCCGCTGCCGGAGAGCATTCATCAGGCGGTGCTGAAGGGCGGCGAAGGCGCGCAGGAGGCGGCACCGGCCGATGCGGCGCCGGCGGATGCCGCGGACGCCGCGTCTGCGCAGCCGGCGGAGAAGGCGTGATGCGGCGCGTCCTGCTGGCCGGGCTGATGGTCGGCGCGTTCGCCCTCTTCGGCGGCCACGCCGCGCTTGCCGCCGGCGACGCAGCGGACGTTCCCGATCGGGACTGGCAGCACGAAGGCGTCTTCGGCTCCTTCGACCGGGGCTCGCTGCAGCGCGGCTTCCAGGTCTTCCAGGAGGTCTGCGCCGCCTGCCATTCGCTCCAGTACATCGCCTTCCGCAATCTGGTGGAGATCGGCTTCAGCGCCGACGAGGCGAAGGCGATCGCCGCCGAATACGAGGTCGAGGACGGGCCCGACGACGAGGGCGAGATGTTCGACCGGACTGCCCGGCTCGCCGACTACTGGCCCGCGCCCTTCGCCAACGAGAACGAGGCGCGCTACGCCAACGGCGGCGCGCTGCCGCCCGACCTCTCGCTCATCGTCAAGGCGCGGGAGGGCGGTGCGGACTACATCTACGCGCTGATGACCGGCTACGAGGACGAGGCGCCCGAGGGGATGGAGCTCGCCGACGGCATGAGCTTCAACCACTTCTACCAAGGGCAGCAGATCGCCATGCCGGCGCCCCTCTATGACGAGGCCGTCGAGTATGTGGACGGCACGCCCATGACCCTCGATCAGCACGCCCGCGACGTGACCGCCTTCCTCGCCTGGGCGGCGGAGCCGGAGCTGGAAGAGCGCAAGCAGACCGGCCTCAAGGTGCTGATCTTTGTCTTCGTGCTCACGGCGGTGCTGTTCGTCATCTACCGGCGCGTCTGGGCCAGGCTGCACTAGCCGGCGCACTCCCTCGTCGGGCAGAGACAGGGCGGCGCCGGCCGCCGGAGCGGACGCTGAGGGGAGCGGATCATGGCCCAACCCACAGGCTCACAGCACAGCGATCCCAAGAGCGACATCGATATCGCGCGCGCGGCCACCAAGCGCCCGATCCTCGATATCGCCCAGGACCGCCTCGGCATCGCGCCGGAGCACCTGGTCCCCTACGGCCACGACAAGGCCAAGATCACCCTCGACTACATCGGCTCGCTGGAGGACCGCGCGGACGGCAAGCTGATCCTGGTCACGGCGATCACGCCGACGCCGGCCGGCGAGGGCAAGACCACCACCACCGTCGGCCTCGGCGACGGCCTCAACCGGATCGGCAAGAATGCCGTCATGGCGCTGCGCGAGCCGAGCCTCGGCCCCTGCTTCGGCGTCAAGGGGGGCGCGGCGGGCGGCGGCTACGCCCAGGTGGTGCCGATGGAGGACATCAACCTCCACTTCACCGGCGATTTTCATGCCATCGGCGCGGCCAACAACCTGCTGGCGGCGATGGTGGACAACCACATCTACTGGGGCAACAAGGCCGGCATCGACCCGCGCCGGGTGAGCTGGCGCCGCGTCGTCGACATGAACGACCGGGCGCTGCGCTCCGTGGTCTCGTCGCTCGGCGGCGTGGCCAACGGATTCCCGCGCGAGGACGGCTTCGACATCACCGTCGCCTCGGAGGTGATGGCGATCTTCTGCCTCTCGCGCACGCTCGACGATCTGCGCGCGCGCCTCGGCAACATCGTCGTCGGCCAGACGCGGGAGCGCGAGCCGGTCCGCGCCAGTGCCGTGAATGCCGACGGCGCCATGACCGCGCTGCTCAAGGACGCGCTCGCGCCCAATCTGGTGCAGACGCTGGAGAACAACCCGGCGCTCATCCACGGCGGCCCCTTCGCCAACATCGCCCACGGCTGCAACTCGGTGATCGCGACCAGGGCCGCGCTCAAGCTCAGCGACTATGTGGTGACCGAGGCCGGCTTCGGCGCCGACCTGGGCGCCGAGAAGTTCTTCGACATCAAGTGCCGCAAGGCGGGGCTCGCGCCGGACTGCGCGGTCATCGTCGCCACCATCCGCGCGCTCAAGATGCACGGCGGCGTCGCGCGCAAGGACCTGGGCGCCGAGAACCTGGAGGCGCTGGCCGCAGGCATGGAGAACCTGGCCCGGCACGTGCGCAACGTCCAGGGCTACGGCGTGCCGGCGGTGGTGGCGATCAACCGCTTCTCCGCCGACACGGAAGCCGAGCGCGCGCTGGTGGCGGAGCATTGCGCCGCGATGGGCGTGAAGGCGGTGGAGTGCGATCACTGGGCCACGGGCGGCGCCGGCTGCGAGGCGCTGGCGCACGAGGTGGTGGGCACCATCGAGGCAATGCCGTCCAACTTCCAGCCCCTCTACCCGGACGAGATGACGCTCTGGGAGAAGATCGAGACGGTCGCGAAGCGCATCTACGGCGCCGACGGCATCGCGGCGGACGCGGCGGTGCGCAGGCAGATCGACGACCTCCAGGCCGGCGGCTTCGGGCATTTCCCGGTGTGCATGGCGAAGACGCAGTACAGCTTCTCCGCCGATGCGGCGCTGAAGAACGCGCCCAGCGGCTTCGAGGTGCCGATCCGCGAGGTCAGGCTCTCCGGCGGCGCCGAGTTCGTGGTGGTGGTCTGCGGCGCGATCATGACCATGCCGGGCCTGCCCCGCGTCCCCGCCGCCGACAACATCGCCGTCAACGAGGCAGGCCACATCACCGGGCTGTTCTAGCCTCCTGATCGAGAGGTTCGCGCCGTCTCCCTCCCGTCATGGCCGGGTTTGTCCCGGCCACCCACGCCCCTCCGTCGCCTCTGGCCGATGGAGATGCCCGGATACCCGGAACAAGTCCGGGCAGGTCCGGGCATGACGGCGGGAGTGGCCGGGCCGGCCGGGAAACCGCCTACCCCACCGCAGCGCGGAGGCGGCGGTCGATCGCGTCCAGAAAATCCTTGGAGTTGAGCCAGCCCTGCTCGGGGCCGATCAGGATGGCGAGGTCCTTGGTCATCTCGCCGGCCTCGACGGTCTCGATGCAGCAGCGCTCGAGCGTTTCGGCGAAGGCCGCGAGGGCCTGGTTGCCGTCGTGCCGGCCGCGGTGCTTGAGGCCGCGGGTCCAGGCAAAGATCGAGGCGATGGGGTTGGTCGAGGTCTCCTCGCCCCGCTGCCAGGCGCGGTAGTGCCGGGTCACGGTGCCGTGCGCGGCCTCGGCCTCGACCGTCCCGCCGTCGGGCGACATCAGCACCGAGGTCATCAGGCCGAGCGAGCCGAAGCCCTGGGCCACGGTGTCCGACTGCACGTCGCCGTCATAGTTCTTGCAGGCCCAGATGAAGCCGCCCCCCCACTTCATCGCGGCGGCCACCATGTCGTCGATCAGCCGGTGCTCGTAGCCGATGCCGGCGGCCGCGAAGCGCTCCTCGAACTCGGCTTCGAAGACCTCCTCGAACAGGTCCTTGAAGCGCCCGTCATAGGCCTTGAGGATCGTGTTCTTGGTCGACATGTAGACCGGCCAGCCGCGCTCCAGCCCGTAGTTCATGCAGGAGCGGGCGAAATCGCGGATCGAATCGTCCAGGTTGTACATCGCCAGCGCAACGCCGCCGCCGGGGAAGGCGAACACCTCCCGCTCGATCGTCTCGCCGCCGCCGTCCTCGGGCTCGAAGCGGATCGTGAGCCGGCCCTTGCCCGGCACCACGAAGTCGGTGGCGCGGTACTGGTCGCCGAAGGCGTGGCGGCCGATCACGATCGGCTGCTCCCAGCCGGGCACCAGGCGCGGCACGTTGCGGCAGATGATCGGCTCGCGGAACACCGTGCCGCCGAGGATGTTGCGGATCGTGCCGTTGGGCGAGCGCCACATCTTCTTGAGGCCGAACTCTTCGACGCGGGCCTCGTCCGGCGTGATGGTCGCGCACTTGACGCCGACGCCGAACTCCTTGATCGCCTCGGCGCAATCCACCGTGACCCGGTCTTCGGTCGCGTCCCGGTGCTCGACGCCGAGGTCGAAGTAGCAGAGGTCGATGTCCAGGTAGGGCAGGATCAGCTGGTCCTTGATCCAGGCCCAGATGATCCGCGTCATCTCGTCGCCGTCGATCTCGACGACGGGGTTGGCGACCTTGATTTTCGCCATCCGCAACTCTCCGGGAATGTGTCGTGGGCAGGGCCCCCGAGGGACGGGCACGGGCGGCCGGCGGGGCTGCGCGCACCATATCAGGGACGCATCCCCGGTCAAGGTCGGCCGGGCCGGGGGCGAGGGCTACGCCCGGCGGTCGAGGGTCTGGAACAGCTCGTCGACCGAGTGCACCACGGTGGCGAGGTCGAGGTTGGCCGGTGCGGCGAAGCCTTCGGCGATGACGTTGTCGAGCAGGCTGCCGAGGGCGGCCCAGTAGCCCTCGCTGTCGAGGACGAGCAGCGGCTTGTCGTGCAGCCCGAGCTGCTTCCAGGTCAGCACCTCGAAGAACTCGTCGAGGGTGCCGTAGCCGCCGGGCAGGACGACGAAGCCGTCGGCGCGGTCGAACATCGCCTGCTTCCGCCGGTGCATCCCGTCGGTCACGATGGTCTCGGTCAGTCCGGGATGCGCCACCTCGAGGCGCGCCAGATGCGTCGGAATCACGCCGACCACCCGGCCGCCGCCGGCCAGCACCGCGTCCGCCAGCACCGCCATCAGGCCGATGCCGCCGGCGCCGTAGACCAGGGCGATGCCGCGCCGGGCCAGGCCTGCGCCGAGGCTGCGGGCGGCCTCCGCATGGGCCGGGTTCGCGCCCCGTTGGGAGCCGCAGAAGACGCAGAGGGAGGCGAGCACCGCCATCGTCGAGTCTCTCGATCCTGACATCTCGGACGTGCGGCTCTCTAGCAGAGGCCGGCGCCCGCGGCCAGCCGCGCCGCCGACGGGGTCGGTTGCAATGCCCGCGAATCCGGCTATTCCTGTCCCAATTCCGACGGCGACGGCAGGATCGACCACGGGATCCGATGGCACGGCTCAGCGCCCTCTTCAGCGATCGCCTCGCCCGGCTGCTGCTCGCGTTGCTGGCGAGCGCCGTGCTCGCCCCCGCCGGGAGCGCCGTGGAGCCCGACCCGTCGAGTCCCGATCCGGTCGCGCGCGGCGCCTACGTCCTGCGTGCGGCGGGCTGCGCCACCTGTCACACCGACACCCCCAATGGCGGCGCCTTCCTCGCCGGCGGGCGCATGCTGTCCTCGCCCTGGGGGCCGATCGCCGTCCCCAACATCACCCCGGACCCGGAGACCGGCATCGGCGGCTGGTCCGACGACGACCTCGTCCGCGCGCTCCGCGACGGCAAGTCGCCGGCGGGCCGCACCTACTATCCGGCCTTTCCCTATACCGCCTACACCGCCATGCGCCGCGACGACATGCTCGACCTCAAGGCCTACCTCGACACGGTGGAGCCGGTCGCGGCCGCCAACAAGGCGCACCGCCTGCGCTTCCCCTTCAATGTGCGCCTGGCTCTCCACCCCTGGCGCTGGCTCTTCTTCGCGCGTGGGCCCGCCGCCGCCGACCCCGCCTCCGCTGCGGACGAGCGCCTGGCGCGCGGCCGCTACCTCGTCGAAGCGCTCGGCCACTGCGCCGAATGCCACACGCCGCGCAACATGCTCGGTGCGTCGAAGCGCGGCGGCCATCTGGCGGGCACCCGCTACGGCCCCGGCGGCCTCTCGGTCCCCAACATCACGCCCGATACCGAGACCGGCATCGGGTCATGGTCGGAGGCCGACCTGGTGTTCTTCCTGCGTACCGGCTTCACGCCGGGTGGCGACGACGTGCAGGGCGAGATGCGCGAAGCCATCGACGACGGGCTGCGTCATCTGACCCAGGAGGACCTGGAGGCGATGGCCGCCTATCTCAAGGCGCTGCCCGCGATCCGCAACCCGGTGCGCACGTCCGCCCCGGCGCTCCCGGCCGCCTCGTTTGGCGACGACTGGTGAGGCGCCCGGCCGGGTGCGCTGTCGCGCCCGGAACGACTCGTGTATCGTGACATGCCGATGACAATGGGGCGTCCTGCGTGAACCAGATCGGTCAGACCGCCAGCCGCGTGGCCGCCGCGTTGCGGCAGCGCAGGACGCTGCGCATCGCGGCCCCGGCCGGTGCTGCCGTCGTGGTCATCGGCGTCCTGCTGGGCGTGTTCCTGACGGGCGGAGCGGAGCCGGACGGGCCCACGGGGCAATCCGTCGACATCACCGAGCGCACGGCCGAGGCCTCCGGCGATGGCACGTCGCCGGCCGACGAGGTAGGGGACGGGGCGTCGGACGCGTCTGCAACCGCTCCGGCTGCGTCGTCGTCCGCCGATGCCGCCGGCACGACCGGTAGCGGCGCCGATATGGCTGCGCAGGACGATGCAGCGGCTGCGGGCGCCACGGCGTCGCGCGATACGGCCGGCGGGGATGGCGCCGGGGCAGCGGACGCTGGGGCGGACGGCGACGAACCCGGCGCCGGCCAAGACATGGCGGCCGGGCCTGTGGCGGACGATAGCGCGCCTGCAGCGGCGTCCGGCACAGGGTCGGGGGACGCGCAGCCTGCGGCGGCGGCAGGCGCTGAGGCGACCGCCTCCGGCGGCGAGGCGACCGCGCCCGGCAGCGAGGAGACTGCGGGCGCCGCGGCGTCGCACGATACGGCCGGCGGGGATGGCGCCGGGGCAGCGGACGCTGGGGCGGACGGCGACGAACCCGGCGCCGGCCAAGACATGGCGGCCGGGCCTGCGGCGGACGGTAGTGCGCCTGCAGCGGCGTCCGGCACAGAATTGGAGGACGCGCAGCCTGCGGCGGCGGCAGGCGCTGAGGCGACCGCCTCCGGCGGCGAGGCGACCGCCCCTGGAGGCGAGGGGGCTGCGGGCGCCACGGCATCGCGCGATGCGGCCGGCGGGGACGGCGCCGGGGCAGCGGACGCTGGGGCGGACGGCGACGAACCCGGCGCCGGCCAAGACATGGCGGCCGGGCCTGCGGCGGACGGTAGTGCGCCTGCAGCGGCGTCCGGCACAGAATTGGAGGACGCGCAGCCTGCGGCGGCGGCAGGCGCTGAGGCGACCGCCTCCGGCGCCGAGGCGACCGCCCCTGGAGGCGAGGGGGCTGCGGGCGCCACGGCATCGCGCGATGCGGCCGGCGGGGACGGCGCCGGGGCAGCGGACGCTGGGGCGGACAGCAGCGAACCCGGCGCCGGTCAGGATCTGGCGGCCGGGCCTGCGGCGGACGATAGCGCGCCTGCGGCGGCGTCCGGCGCGGGGTCGGAGGACACGCAGCCTGCTGCTGCGACGGCAGGCGCTGAGGAAAGCGCCCCCGGCGGCGAGGCGACCGCACCCGGCGGCGAGGGGACTGCGGGCACCGCGGCGTCGCGCGATACGGCCGGCGGGGACGGGGATGGCGCCGGGGCGTCCGACGCTGCGGACCCCGCGACCGGGCGAGACGATGTCGCCGCGTCGGCCGCCACGCCGTCCACGGCGCCCGCGGCCGGGGAGGGAAGAGAGTCCGGCGACGCGGCGCAGCCGCTCGTCGAAGCGCGGGCCGCTCCCGGAGAGACCGAGGAATCAGCGCCGGCAGCCGCGCCGGGCGAGACGCCGGGCGCGGATGGGTCCACGGCGCCGGACGCGCTCGCCGCGGCGGGCAGCGAGGGGGAGGCGGCAGGCGGCGGGGACGCGGGCGACGCGGTGGCGCCGCCGAGCTTCGACACGCTGCGCATCGCCCCGGACGGCCGCGCCGTGATTGCCGGTCGCGCCGAGCCAGGCGCCCTTGTGACGGTGCGCAGCGGGCCGAACGAGATCGGCTCGGTGACCGCCGACCGGCGCGGCGAATGGGTGTTGCTGCCGGATCGGCCCATACCTCCCGGCGATCACGTGTTCTCGGCGATCGAGACCCTGCCGGACGGAAGGCGGGTGGAATCGGAGCAGGTGGTCGTTCTCTCCGTCCCCGATCCTGCCTCGGGCGAAGACGCAGACAGGGCGCTTGCCGTCCTCATGCCGCGCGACGGCGCAGGCAAGAGCACCGTCCTGCAGCAACCGCCCCCGTCCGAGGAAGAGCCCGTCGAACTGGCGCGCCCGGACGAGGACGACACCCCCCCGGACGACCAAGCCGGCGCGGCGGACGCCTCCCCGGACGACCGGGCCGGCGCAGGGAGCGACCCCGCTGCCGCTGCCGCGGACGCCGCTGCCGGGGAGACCGCGCCCGCCGCGACCTCCGCTGAGGCCTCGGGCGGCGAGGACGACGGCACGCTCGCGGTCGACACGGTGGACTATGACGACGAGGGCGACATGGTCATCGCCGGCACGGCCGAGCCCGATGCGGACCTGCAGGTCTACCTCGACGACGAGCATGTGGGGACCGTCGAGAGCGACGAGCAAGGCGAGTGGGAGCTCGATCCCGGCGAGGAGGTGGAGCCCGGCAGCCACGTGCTCCGGGTCGATCAGGTCGATCCTGCCGGCGTGGTTCTCGCCCGCATCGAGACCCCCCTGGTCCGGGCCCAGCCCCAGCTGCTCACCTTCGGCGATGCCATCGTGGTGGTGCAGCCGGGCAACAGCCTCTGGCGCATCGCCCGGCGCACCCTCGGCGGCGGCGTGCATTTCACCGTGATCTACGAGGCGAACCGCAATCAGATCGCGGACCCGGCGCTGATCTATCCGGGCCAGATCTTCACAGTCCCGGAGCGCGACTGACGCCGGGCGCGGCCGGCGCGGCGCGGCGCGGCCACTCTCACCCCAGCCGCGCCACGACATAGCCCAGCAGGCTGACGAGGCGCTTCTTCTCGTCGTTGGAAAGCCCATGGGTCGCCAGCGCGTCGACCTCGAGCGCGGCCGGCACCAGCTCACCGCAGAGCTCGCGCCCGCGCTCGGTCAGCACCACGCGGCGCCGGCGGCTGTCGTCGCGGTCGCGCGCACGCCGGATCAGACCGTCGCGCTCCATGCGCTGCAGCGTCCGCGCCGCGGTCGGCTCCTCGACCTGCTGCCGGCGGCTCAGCTCCTTCTGGGAGAGGCTCTCCTCCTCCCAGAGCAGCAGCAGCATCGACCATTGCGCGACCGAGACGCCGTAGCGGCCCAGCCGCTCCTGCAGCGCACGGGCGAAGAGGCGGGCGGCCAGAGAGACGAGGTGGGCGCTGCTTTCCTCGATCACGAACGGCGTGGCGCCGTCCGACTCGGCCCCGCCCCGCGCCGCGGGCCGGCGGCGTATGACGGCATATGACACGGCGCTCGCTCCCCCGGCGGCCTGCGGCGATCCTATCGCGCGCCCACGCACGTGGACAAGTCGCGCGCCGGCCCGAATCCTGCGGAAAATCATTCAAACCGGCTGCCATCGCTGGCATAGTGCGCGCCGCGCCGCGGCATGGGCCGGCGGGCGCGCCGGGGAGGCGAGGGGGGAATGACGCTCAGCGTGGCGATCGTCGGCTCGGGCCCGGCGGGGTTCTATACGGCAGCCGCGCTGCTTCGCGCCGACGACGGCTGCCGGGTCGACATCATCGACCGACTGCCGACCCCCTACGGGCTGATCCGCTTCGGCGTCGCGCCCGACCACGAGAAGACCAAGAACGTGATGCGCGGCTTCGCCCGCACGGCTGCCGACGAGCGCGTCAACTTCTATGGCGATGTCGATGTCGGCGACGCGCTCTCCCTCGACGAGCTGCGCGGGATGTACGACGCCGTCGTGCTCGCGGTCGGCGCCGCCCATGACCGGCGGCTGGGCATCCCGGGCGAGGACAAGCCCGGCGTGGTCGGCTCGGCCAGCTTCGTCAACTGGTACAACGCCCATCCCGATTTCGTCGATCGCACGCCCGCTCTCGGTACGTCGAGTGTGGTCATCATCGGCGCCGGCAACGTCGCCATCGACGTGGCGCGGGTGCTGGTCAAGACGCCGGCCGAGATGGCCGCCACCGACCTCCCGGCCTATGCCGCAGGGCCGATCCACAGTGCGCCGATCAGCGACGTCTACATGGTGGCGCGGCGCGGCCCGGTCGAAGCCAAGTTCACCAATGTCGAGCTGCGCGAGATGGGCCGGCTCGAGGCGTGCGTGCCCCAGGTCGCCGCCGCCGACCTGCCGGAGAGCGTCACCGGCGAGATGTCCCCCCGCGACCGGCGGGTGCGCGAGAAGAACCTCGAGACGCTGCGCAGCTTCGCGGAGCGGCAGGCGGACGAGATGCCGAAGCGCGTGCACTTCGTGTTCTTCGCGAGCCCGGTCGAGATTCTGGGCGGCGAACGCGCCGAGGCGGTGCGTTTCGAGCGCACGCGGGTCGAGGACGGCCGCGCCGTCGGCACCGGCGAGCATTTCGAGATCGCCTGCGGCCTGGTGGTCGCGGCCGTCGGCTACCTCTCCATGCCCGTCGACGGCGCGCCCTTCGACCGCAGGAACGGCGTCGTGGTGAACGACGAGGGGCGCGTCGAGCCCGGCCTCTACGCGGTCGGCTGGATCAAGCGCGGCCCCACCGGGGTCATCGGCACCAACAAGCCGGACGGCAGGGACGCCGCCGAGCAGATTCTCGAGGACCTGGGCGCCGGCGGCAAGCCGGGCCGGGAGGCACTGGAGGCGCTGCTCCAGGCGCGGGGCCGCCGCTGGGTCGATTTCGAGGATTGGCGGCGGATCGAGGCGGCGGAGATCGCCGCCGCGGTCGAGGGCGCACCCCGCCGCAAGCTATACCGGCGCGAGGACTTCCTGGCCGTCCTGGACGAACAGCGGGCCGCCGGCTGAAAACGGACCGCCCGCGGGGCCCCGAAATGGTCAGACCACTAGACATCGGGTGCCGGTGGGAGTAGGGAATTGGCCGACCCCACCCCAGCGCCCGACGGAGTATGACGCGACCATGGCTGAAGCTGCATTGACGCTCGACGAGGTATCGCGCGAGGAGCTGGAAACGGCCGTGATCCGCTTCGCGGGCGATTCCGGCGACGGGATGCAGCTGACCGGCGGGCGCTTCACCGAGACCACCGCGCTCGCCGGCAACGACCTCACCACCTTCCCCGATTTCCCGGCGGAGATCAGGGCGCCGGTGGGCACCACCTACGGCGTCTCCGCCTTCCAGATCAATTTCGGCTCGCGCAACGTGATGACCGCGGGCGATGTGCCGGATGTGCTGGTCTGCATGAACCCCGCGGCGCTCAAGGTCAACATCGCCGACCTCAGGGAAGGCGGGCTGGTCATCGTCGATTCCGGCACCTTCACCGACAAGAACCTGCAGAAGGCGGGCTATGAGGCCAATCCGCTCGACGATGACAGTCTGGGCCGCTACCGGGTCATGGCGATCGACATCTCGAAGCTCACCCTGGAGGCGGTCAGGGAGTGCTCGGTCTCCAAGAAGGAGGGGCTGCGCGCCAAGAACCTGTGGACGCTCGGCCTGATCTACTGGATGTACGACCGCGACGTCGCGGCGACCGTCCAGTGGCTCGGCAAGAAGTTCAATAAGCTGCCCAATATCGCAGCCGCCAATATTGCCTGCCTCAAGGCGGGCCATGCCTTCGGCGAGACGGCCGAGCTTCCCGACGGCGCCCTCGTCTACGAGATCAAGCCCGCGACCTTCCAGCCGGGGGTCTACCGCACCGTGACCGGAGCCGAGGCGCTGGCCTGGGGGCTGGTGGCGGGCACGAAGCTCGCCGGGCTGAAGCTGGTGTTCAGCTCCTACCCGATCACGCCGGCGTCCACGGTGCTGCACGTGCTGGCCCGGCTCAAGGCCTACGACGTGGTGACCTTCCAGGCGGAGGACGAGATCGCCGCGGCGGGCGCCGCCATCGGCGCCTCCTACGCCGGCGCCCTCGGCGTCACGTCCAGCTCGGGCCCGGGCGTCGCGCTGAAGACCGAGGCGCTCGGCCTCGCGATCACCGCCGAGCTGCCGCTGATCCTCATCAACTCCCAGCGCGCCGGCCCGTCCACGGGCATGCCGACCAAGACGGAGCAGTCCGACCTCCATCTCGCCGTCTACGGGCGCAACGCGGATGCGCCCCTGGTGGTGCTCGCGGCCCGCTCTTCCGCCGAGGCGTTCGACGTCGCGATCGAGGCGGTGCGCCTCGCGACCCGCTACATGACGCCGGTCGTGCTGCTGAGCGACACCTTCATCGCCAACGCGGCCGAGCCCTGGCGGCTGCCCGATGTCGGCGCGCTCGAACCCTTCCCCGTCTCCTTCCGCACCGAGACGGAGGGCTTCCAGCCCTATCAGCGGGACCCGGAGACGCTGGCCCGGCCCTGGGTCAGGCCCGGCACCCCCGGACTCGAGCACCGCATCGGCGGCCTGGAGAAGGATTACGGGTCGGGCAACGTCTCCTACGACCCCGAGAACCATCAGCGCATGACCGACGTGCGGCACGAGAAGATCGCCCGCATCGCCGACGACATCCCCGAACAGACGGTCGATCAGGGGCCCGCGCAAGGCCCCCTCGCCGTGGTCGGCTGGGGCTCCACCTACGGGCCGATCAGCCGGGCCGTCGAGCGCAGCCGGGAGGAGGGCCTGGCCGTCTCCCACATCCACCTGCGGCACCTCGGCCCGCTGCCGCGCAATCTCGGCGACCTGATCGCGGGCTTCGACAAGGTGCTGGTGCCCGAGATGAACATGGGCCAGCTCACTACGGTGCTGCGCAGCCGCTATCTGGTGCCGGCCGTGAGCCTGCCCAAGGTCACCGGCAAGCCCTTCAAGATCGTCGAGATCATGGACGCGATCCGCGCCCATTCGGAGGCATGAGATGAACGATACGGTCGCGATCCCCGCCCTCACCCCGCAGGACTTCACCTCCGATCAGGAGGTCCGCTGGTGTCCGGGCTGCGGCGACTACGCCATCATCAAGGCGGTGCGCAAGGCGCTGGCCGAGATCGGCACCGAGACCAAGGACGTGGTGTTCGTCTCCGGCATCGGCTGCGCCGCGCGCTTCCCCTACTACATGGCGACCTACGGCTTCCACACCATCCACGGCCGGGCGCCGGCGATCGCGACGGGCGTCAAGCTCGCCAATCCCGACCTCGATGTCTGGGTGGTCTCGGGCGACGGCGACGGGCTTTCCATCGGCGGCAACCACACGCTGCACGCGCTGCGGCGCAATGTCGATCTCAACATCCTGCTCTTCAACAACGAGATCTACGGCCTCACCAAGGGCCAGTACTCGCCCACCTCGCGCGAGGGAACGCGCTCGCCGTCGACGCCGCTCGGCTCGGTCGACCATCCCCTGTCCGCGACCCGCTTCGCGCTCGGCGCCGGTGCGCGCTTCGTCGCCCGCGCCGTCGATACCGACCAGAAGCGCCTGCCCGATATCCTGAAGGCCGCGCACGGCCACCGGGGGACCTCCTTCGTCGAAATCTTCCAGAACTGCATCGTCTACAATGACGGCGCGTTCGCGGACTTCACGGAGCGGAAGATCGCGCCCGAGGCGCAGATATTCGTCGAGCACGGCAAGCCGCTGGTCTTCGGCAAGGAGAGGGACCGCGGACTGCGCCTCGCGCCCGGCAGTTTCGCTCTCGAGGCGGTGCCGCTCGGCGAGGGCGGCGTGGACGAGGCCGATCTCCTGGTTCACGACCAGACCAACCGCCCGCTCGCCGGCATTCTCGCGGAAATGGAGCCGCCCGACTTCCCCGTAGCCCTCGGCGTGCTCTTCTGCAATCCGGAAGAGAGCTACGAGGCCGCGGTCTATGCGCAGATCGAGGAGGCCAAGGCGGCCGCCAAGGCGGCCTCCCGCGCCACCGGGATCGAGGCCCTGTTGCAGAGTGGCCATACGTGGACGGTCGAGGCGCGCTGACCGCTCCCGCCGTCAGACGGCGCCTGAGGCTGCGCTGAGGTCCCGACAAGGCCATGGCGATCGAGGCCCTGCTCTTCGACGTGTTCGGCACGGTGGTCGACTGGCGCAGCGGCGTCGCCCGCGCGGTCGAGGCGTTCTTCGCCGGATCGGGCAGGACGGTGGACGCTCACGCCTTCGCTGACTCCTGGCGGGCCAAATACCAGCCGTCGATGGAGGAGGTGCGCAGCGGCCGGCGCGACTACACGGTGCTCGACATTCTGCATCGCGAGAACCTGGACGCCACGCTTGCGGAGTTCGGGCTGGAGGGGGACGTGGACGACGCGGCCCGCGCGCGCCTCAACCGGGGCTGGGAGACGCTGCCCCCCTGGCCGGACGCCGTGCCGGGCCTGGTCGCGCTCCGCAGCCGCTACCTCATCGCGCCCTGCTCCAACGGCTCGATCGCGCTGATGGCCCGGCTCGCGCGCAATGTCGGCCTGCCCTGGGACGCCATCCTCGGCGCCGACATCGCCCGCGCCTACAAGCCGCAGGACGCGGTCTACCGCGCCTCCGCCGCGGCGCTCGGCCTCGCGCCCGATGCGGTGATGATGGTCGCCGCGCACAATTTCGATCTCGCGGCTGCGCGCGCGGCGGGCCTAGCCGCGGCCTTCGTGCCCCGCCGGCACGAGTACGGCCCGGATCGCAGCGGCGATCTCGCTCCCAATGACGACTGGGAAGCCGTGGAGCCCGACTTCATGGCCCTCGCCCGGCACATGGGAGCGGCCGGGTAACCCTGGACCCCGGTCTTTCCGTTCAGCCGGCAGCCGCGTGCCGGTCGAGCTTGATGAGCGACCCCGCCGGAATGCCCAGTCCCCGGTGCAAGCGCACCTCCCAAGCCTCGACCAGCGTCACCAGGACATCGAGACGGTCGCCCTCCGGCGTGTTGCGCCTGGCCGCCATCAGGCCCTCGATCTCCTTCAGCGCGCGCCGGTGGTCCCGCTTGGTCTTGATCGGTGCGATTTCCATGACTCGGCCCTCAAATCGTCCGGGCATCGACGGCATCGTAGTCCCGATGGCTGCATACCAGAATGGGACCGAGGCCGCATGTCCCGATATGGGATGCCGCACGGATGCCAGGCGGCGCCCGGCCCTCACGCCTGCGTTGGCGCCAGGCCGTGGCGGGCCAGGAATTCGAGCACGATGGCGGCGAGGCCGAATTCCGTCAGGTCGGCATGGTCGGCCCCGGGAATGAAGACGGCCTGCTTCGGCTCGCGCGCGCGCCGGAAAAGCTTGCGCGCGAGACGCACGGGGATGGTGCGGTCGCGCTCGCCGTGCACGATCAGGAGCGGCGCGTCCACCTTGCCGATCTTGGCGGCCGAATCGAAGCGGTCCACGATCAGCGGGCCCACGGGAAGCAGCGGGAAGCGGCCCGCGGCGATGTCCGCAATCGAGCTGAAGGGCGCCTCCAGCACGAGGGCTGCGGGCGCCGCCTCGCGGGCGAGGTGCACGGCTACGCCGGTGCCGAGGGATTCGCCGTAGAGGATCTGGCGCTCATCGCCCGCGCCGCTTGCCCGGAGGAAGGCCCGCGCCGCCCGGCCGTCGGCATAGAGCCCGTCCTCGGTCGGCGTGCCGGGATTGCCGCTGTAGCCGCGCCAGGTGGTGAGCAGGACGCCGAGGCCTGCGTTGAGATAGGCCCGCACCTTGAAGCCCCGCATCCCGATATGGCCGGCATTGCCGTGGAAGTAGAGCAGGCTCGGGGCGCCGTCTGCGCGGGGCGGCGCGTGCCAGGCGAGCAGCGCGAGCCCGTCCCCGGTCTCCAGCGTGACGGGTGCGAGCTCCGGCACACCGGCCTCGGCCGGTGTCGGCCGGGTGCGATCGGGATAGTAGGTGAGCGAGCGCTGGAGTGCCGCGAGCATGGCCGAACGACAAGGGCACCGGACGGTGTGCGCCCGGTGCCCTCCGCCGCTATCCGGCGGCGCCGCTACTCGCGCCCGGCGCCGAAGAGGTGGAGCAGCAGGATGAAGATGTTGATGAAGTTGAGATAGAGCGAGAGCGCGCCCATCACCGACTTCTTCACCATGACCGCCTGGCCGTCGCTCTCCCGGTAGACGTCCTTGATCCGCTGGGTGTCGTAGGCGGTGAGGCCGAGGAACACCAGCACGCCGATCACCGAGATCACGAAGTGCATCATCTCCGACTGCAGGAAGATGTTCACCACCATGGCGATGATGACGCCGATCAGGCCCATGAACAGGAACGAGCCCCAGGAGACCAGCGAGCGCTTGGTGGTGTAGCCGTAAAGGCTCATCGCCCCGAACATGCCCATGGTGATGAAGAACACCCGGACGATGCTGGTATCCGTATAGGCGATGAATACGTAAGAGAGCGAGGCGCCCATGAGGATCGAGAAGGCCCAGAACAGCCACTGGGCCGTGGTGTGCTTCATCCTCTGGATCTTGAAGCCCAGGAAGAACACGATGCCGAGCGGGGCCAGCATGACGACGATTCCGAGGCCCGAGCCGAACAGCACGTCGTAGAGTCCGGTATGGGCCACCGCGTAGGCCGTGATGCCGGTGAGCGCGAGGCCCGAGGCCATGTAGTTGTAGACCCGGAGCATGTAGCTCCTGAGACCCTGGTCGACCTGCGCCTGGGTCAGGGTCGGGCCGGCGAAGGGCCGGCCTTGCGTCCCGAGTGCCATCGAAGCGTCCTCTGATGCGGCGAACTGTCGGATTCGAAGACTCATATTAGGGAGCCCGCGGCCCACTTTCAACGGCCTCCAGCACGCGCCGGGCATGAGGGCGGCGCGGGGGGCGGGCGGTCAGGTGGCGGGCGGCGGGCCGGCGGCCGGCCCGTGCGGGCCGCCGCTGCCGACCAGCTTGCGGTAGGCGACCGTCACCACGGCCACCGGAACGCCGATGGTCAGGAAGGTGAGCGCGTTGAAGAACGACACCATGGCGCCCGGCCCGAAATTGGCGAGCACCAGCGTCCCGAAGACGCCGCCCAGCAGGAACAGGAGGACGGTGATCGCCACGAAGGAGAGCAGAATCGCGCCGACGAGCTGGAGCGTGGCGCCGCGCAGGGCGCGGCGGGCGGCGATCAGCCCCCGGTAGTCGTCGACGGCCGTCGCCGGGAAGGCCAGCGCGAAGGGCGCCGCCACGAACAGCGTGATCAGCAGAAGCAGCAGGACCGCGAACAGGTTCTGCGCATCCATCGCCACCAGGACGATCTCCTGCGGCAGCATGAAGAGGACCAGCCGGCCGAAATATCTGACGTCGCGCAGGCCCGGCCAGAACTGGACCGCGAGGCCCGTATCGCGCCTGCCGAGCAGCAGATAGCGGTGCCAGGCGACCGCGAAGACCGAGAGCAGGAAGAGCCGGGCCACGGCATGGACGATGAGCAGCTCGGCCGACTCCATGGTCTGGAGGTCGAGCCGCATCACCGCCGGCAGCAGCACCGCCAGCGCCATGGGCGCCAGCGCCAGCCCGAGCATGGCGCGGAAATTGCGGAAGGTGAGGCGGAAGGCTTCGCCCACCGTCTCGTAAACGCCGAGCCTCCGCGGCGAGGGTGCTCCGTGGCCGTGCATCTATTCCACTCGCAGGAGGGGCGCCGCCTTGCGGCCGAGCGCACGCCATGTGCTCGCGAATCCGAGAATAAGCGTCATGGTTATACAGGCTGCGGCGGTCACGGCCACATAGTCGGGCAGGAAGCGCCAGTCGAGGTCGAGCACCTGGGTCACGAAGCCCCAGGCGGCCAGCGTGCCGACGGCGATGGCGAGCCCGGCGACGGCGCAGCCGAGCAGCACATGCTCGGCGAGGAAGGCGCGCAGCAGGTCCGCGCGCCGGGCGCCCAGCACCTTGAACACGACGGCGTCGTGGACCCTGCGCTCGTGGCCGGCCGCGGTCGCGCCCGCCAGCACCAGCAGGCCGGCCGCCACGGTCAGCCCCGCCACCGCCTGGATTGCCACGCCGATGCGTCCCATGATCTCGTCCAGCGCCTCGACGATCGCGCGCACGGGGATTGCCGTGATGTTGGAGAAACGTTCCGTCACCGCGCGCTCAAGCTCCGCCTCCGCCTCCGGCGTCGCATGGGCTGTGGCCAGCTGCGTCTGCGGCGCTCCCTCGAGGACTCCGGGCGAGAATATCACGACGAAGTTGATGTCGAACGCGGTCCAGTCGGCGTGGCGCAGGCTCGCGACCTCGGCCGTGAACTCGCGCCCCAGCACGTTGATGGAAAGAGTGTCGCCGATGCCGATGCCGAAGTCGTGCGCCACTTCCTCCGTCAGCGAGACCAGCGGTGGCCCGCCATGGTCGGCGTTCCACCAGGTGCCTGCGGTGATCTCCGCATTTGGCGGGGCGCTGGCGGCATAGCTGAGGCCGATGTCGCTCTGCAGCACCCATTCCGAGCCGGGCGCGACCTGCGCCTCGCGTACCGGCACGCCCGCGATGCGCACGATCCGCCCGCGCAGCATCGGCGCGCGGCGGCCCATCTCGGCGCCGCCGGTCGCCTCGACGAGGCGCTCGAAGGGCGCGACCTGGTGCTTCTGGATGTCCAGGAAGAAGAATGCCGGCCGCCGGTCGGCCCGCTGCTCGCTGATCTGGGCGCCGAGATTGCCTTGCACGAGCGCGATCGCCACCAGGACGGCGAGGCCGGTGCCGAGCGACATCGCGACCGGGACCGTGGGCGCCCCCGGCCGCGCCAGATTGGCGAAGCCCAGCCTGAGCGCCGGCAGGCGCCGGGGCCGCACATGCCGGGCCAGGACGACGACCAGCGCCGCCGCCGCCCTGAAGAGCGCAAGCTCAGCCGGGGCGCCGACGACGAAGCCGAGCGCGATGACGGGCCGGGGCGCGGTGCCGACGGCGATCCCGGCGAGTGCCGCCGCCGCCAGCACCGTGCCCGCGATCGCCGCCGGCGGCGGCCAGCCCGAGGCGGGCGTGGCGGCGCCGCGAAACAGCACGCCGGGCCGGGTGCGGGCGGCGCGGCCGAGGGGCCAGAGCGAGAAGGCGAGCATCGTGAGCCCGCCATAGGCCGCCGCCAGGCCGAGCGGCGCGCCGTGGATCGGGCCGGCAAGCGGCACCGGCAGCGCCGCGCCGAGGAGGGCGGCAAGCACCGGCGGCGCCGCCGCGCCGAGGATCAGTCCCGCCGCAATGGCGCCAAGCCCGAGCAGGCCGATCTGCATCAGGAAGGCGTGCTGCACGGTGGCGCGCGTGGCGCCGACGCATTTGAGCGCCGCGATGGTGTGCAGCTTGCCGTGCAGATGGCTCGACACGGCGCTGGCGATGCCGATGCCGCCGACCAGCAGGGCGGCGAGGCCCGCGAGCGTGAGGAAGAGGCCGACCCGGTCGAGCTGGCGGCGCAGCGACGGGTTGGCGTCGCGCACGTCGCGCAAGTGCCAGCCGCCGCCGGGGAAGGCCGCGTCGAGCCTGGCCGTCCAGGCCGCAGGCGCCGCGCCCTCGGGCAGGAGCGCGCGGTAGCGGTGCCGCACCAGGGCGCCCGGCCGCACCAGCCCGGTCGCCGCGAGCGATTCGTGATCGAGCATCAGGCGGGGCCCGAGGGCGATGCCGGCGGTCAGCCTGTCGGGCTCTCGCGCGAGCACGGCGCGCACCGTGAGCGCCGCCGCGCCGACCCGGACGCTCTCGCCGGGCCCGATCCCGAGCCGGTCGAGCAGTCCCTGGTCGGCCACCGCGCCGCCGTCGGCGAGCGCTTCCTCAAGCGCCATGCCGCCTTCCAGCGCGACATGCGCGACCAGCGGATAGGGGGCGTCCACCGCCTTGAGCTCGACCAGCGAGCGGCGCGATCCGTCCGGGGCGTGGGCCATGCCGCGCATGGTGACGACGTGGGAGAGGGCGGTGGCGTTCACCGCCAGCCAGGCCCGCGCCTCGTCCGCCAGCGGTTGCGAGAACAGCACCAGCTCCACGTCGCCGCCGAGGATCATCCGCGCGTCGCGCGCGAGCCCCGCCTTGAGCGCCTCGCCGAGGGAGCCGACCGCGGCGGTGGTGGCGACGCCCAGAACCAGGCAGGCGAGGAAGACGCGGAAGCCGCGCACGCCGCCCCGGAGCTCGCGCCGGGCGATGCGCCAGGCCGCTCGTCCCTGATGGGTCGAGGCCGTCAGGAGATCAGATCCCGCTCGCAGCGCCGGCCCCGCCGGCCGTGATCCGCCCGTCGGCGATGTGCACGGTGCGGTCGCATTGTGCGGCGAGCGCGTGATCGTGGGTGACCAGGATCAGCGTGGAGCCCCGCACTGCGCGCAGGCGGAAGAGCTGCGCCATCACCGCACCCCCGGTCTCGCCGTCGAGATTGCCGGTCGGCTCGTCGGCCAGCAGCACCGCGGGCTCGGGCACGAAGGCCCTGGCGAGCGCCACCCGCTGCTGCTCGCCGCCCGAGAGCTGGCTCGGATAGTGCTGAACGCGCGGGCCGAGGCCGACGCGCTCCAGCGCCTCCTGCGCCGCCGCAAAGGGCTCGCGGTGGGCGCCGAGCTCCAGCGGCAGCGCGACGTTCTCCAGCGCCGTCATGGTCGGGATCAGGTGGAAGGCCTGGAACACGATGCCGACGGCCTTGCGGCGGAAGGCGGCGAGCGCGCTCTCGCCGAGGTCGCCGATATCGCTGCCGTTCACGATCACGCGGCCGCGGTCCGCCCGCTCCAGCCCGGCGATGATCGCGAGCAGGGTCGACTTGCCGGCGCCCGAGGGCCCGTGCACGGCGATGCTCTCGCCCCGCCCGGCCGTGAACGAGACGCCCCGCAGGATGTTGACGGGCCCGGCCTTGCTGGTCAGGGTGAGGTGCACGTCATCCAGCAGCACCGCCGGACCGCTCATGTCATCGCGCCGCTCCCCCGGCCGCGCAATTGCGTGGATCGGAATAGCCCTCAGCGCATGGCTCCTGCTGTTCGCTCCGCCGGCCGCCGCCGGGGAGCCCGCCATCGCCGTGCTGGGCGACAGCCTCACCGCCGGCTTCGGCTTGCCGCGCGAAGACGCCTTCCCGGCCCGGCTCGAAGCCGCACTCCGGGCCGAGGGCCATGACTGGCGGGTGATCGACGCCGGCGTCTCGGGCGATACCAGTGCCGGCGGGCGGGCGCGGCTCGACTGGGTGCTGGCCGACCAGCCCGACATCGTGATCGTCGAGCTCGGCGCCAATGACGGCCTGCGCGGCCTGCCGGTCGCGCCGCTCGAGGCCAATCTCGACGCCATCCTGGCGCGCGTGCGTGAGACCGGCGGCGCGGCGCTGTTCACCGGAATGCGCGCACCGGCCAATTTCGGCGCCGGGTACGAAGCCGCCTTTCGCGCGGTCTATGAGCGCCTCGCGGAGCGGCATGGGGTGGCGTTCTACCCGTTCTTTCTGGAGGGGGTGGCGATGGTGCCCGGCCTCAACCAGGCGGACGGCATTCATCCCAACGCGGCCGGGGTGGCCGAGATCGTGCGGCGCATGGTGCCCCATGTGGTGGCGCTCATCGCCCGGCGCAAGGGCAGCTGAGGCGCCGGAGAGCCGGAGCCTCCGATGACCCGCCTCTTCGTCGCCCTGTCCCTGCCCGAATCGGTGCGCCGCCGGCTGGAGGGCTTGCGCGGCGGCCTGCCCGGCGCGCGCTGGCAGAGCGCGGAGCAGATGCACCTCACGCTGCGCTTCATCGGCGAGGTCGACGGCGCCGCCTTCGCCGAGATCGGGGACGCGCTCGCGCGCGTGGAGGCGGATTCGTTCTCGCTGACCCTGGAGGGCGTCGGCCACTTCCCGACGCGCGGCCGGGTGCGCATCCTGTGGGCCGGAGTCGCGCCGAACCCGGCGCTCGCGCACCTGCGCGCGCGGACCGAGGCCGCCGTCACCGGCCTCGGCTTCGCGCCCGAGGGCCGCAACTATTCTCCTCACGTCACCCTCGCGCGCTTCGCTTCGCGGGTGCCCGCGCACCGGCTCCAGGAGTTCATTTCCTACCATGGCCTCTACACCAGCGGGCCGATTGCGGTGCGCTCGTTCGAGTTGTTCTCGAGTCGTGCGGGCGCGGGCGGCGCCCACTACGCGGTCGAGGCGCGCTATCCCCTGGCGCCGGCGCCGGCCGACACGGAGGCATAGGGATCGCAGTCGAATTCGGCGCCCCCCGCCTCACCCGGCGACCTCGATCCGCTCCATGTCCTCGTCCGACAGGCCGAAATGGTGGCCGATCTCGTGGATCAGCACGTGGCGGACGACCTCCTCCAGGCTGTCGCCGGTCTCGATCCAGAAGTCGAGCAGCGGCCGGCGGTAGAGGAAGATCATGTCCACGTCCTGGCGCACGTCGCCGACCCCGCTCTCGCCGAGGGAGACGCCCTGGTAGAGGCCGAGAAGGTCGTAGGCGCTCTCCAGCTCCATCTCCTCCCGCACCTCGTCGCTGGGGAACTCCACGACACGGATCATCACCGGATCGACCTTCCCGCGCAGGAAGGCGGGAATCCGGCGGTACTCACGGTCGGCGATGCGCTCGATGTCCGCCGCGCCCGGCGGCAGGGTCTCGTTCCGGCTCACGGCGGCCAGCCTAGCGAATTTCTCGCGACGGTCACGCCTGCGTCGCGGGCGCAGCGCTCGGCAGGGCGGTATACTGGCGCGGTCCAAGAGGGCGGCGGCGGGAGGACGGCACGGTGAGCAACAGGGAGGCGCTGCTGCGCGGGTTGCGCGAGCAGGCGCTCGAGATCCGGCGCAACACCTGGCGGGCGCTGCACGGGGCGGGGTCGGGCCATATGGGCGGGGCGCTGTCTGCGGCGGACCTGCTGGCCGCGCTCTATTTCCACCACCTGCGGCTGCGGCCGGCCGAGCCCGACTGGCCCGAGCGCGACCGCTTCGTGCTCTCCAAGGGGCACGCCAACGCGGCGCTCGGCGCGGTGCTGGCCCAGGCCGGCTTCGTCGACGACGGCTTTCTCGACACCTTCTACGGTTACGAATCGACCTTCGGGATGCATCCCGACATCAAGGTCCCCGGCGTCGAGATGTGTACTGGCGCTCTCGGCCACGGCCTCTCGGTCGGCCTCGGCATGGCGCTGGGCGCCAGGCTGCAGGGGCGGGACTGGCGCACGGTGGTGATGCTGGGGGACGGCGAGCTGCAGGAAGGCTCCAACTGGGAGGCGGCGATGGCGGCGGCCCACCTGGCGCCGCTCTCGCTCACCGCCATCGTCGATTACAACAAGGTGCAGCAGAGCGGCCATGTCGTCGAGATGCTGGGGCTGGAGCCGCTGGCGGACAAGTGGCGCGCCTTCGGCTGGTCCGTGCGCGCGTGCGACGGGCACGACATGGCGCAGGTCGTGGACGCCCTCGACGCGCTGCCTGAGAAGCCCGACAAGCCCTCCCTGCTCATCGCCCACACCGTGAAGGGCAAGGGCACGCGCTTCGCCGAGGACAGCCATCTCTGGCACAACAATGCGGTGAGCGACGCGGTCTACGAGAAGGCGCTCGCCGAGCTGGAGGCGCCGGCATGAGCGTGCAGCAGCAGGAACAGGCCACCGAGCCGGCGTGGGCGAAGGCGGCTGCCGACCAGTCGCGCCTCGCCTTCGGCCTCGCCCTGACCGAGCTCGCGCGCCGGGACGAACGCGTGGTCGCGGTCTCTGCCGACACGCTCGATCTGATCGGGCTCCGGGGCTTCATCGCGCACGCGCCCGCGCGCGTCATCGATGTCGGCATCGCCGAGCAGAACGCCATGGGCGTCGCCGCCGGCCTCGCCACCACGGGGCTTCGCCCCTTCGTCTGCGGCTACGCGCCCTTCATCGCCGCGCGCTCGATGGAGCAGGTGCGCAACGAGATCGCCTATGCCGACCAGCGCGTGGTGATCGGGGCGGCGGCAAGCGGGGTCTCTCTCGCCGTCTCGGGCGGCACCCATCACGCGCTGGAGGACCTGGCGCTGATGCGGAGCCTCCCGAACATGACGGTGATCGTGCCGGCGGACGCCCACGAGGCCTGGCACGCGACACACGCGACCGATCGCGTCGACGGCCCGGTCTACCTCCGCCTCGGCGGCCGCGTTCCGGAGCGCCCGGTCACGCCTGTCGATGCGCCGTTCCGCCTCGGCACGGCGACGCGGCTCGCGGAAGGCTCCGATGTCGCCGTCATCGCCTGCGGCGCCCTGGTGGCGCCGGCCCTCGATGCGGCGGCGGAGCTCGCCGGGCAGGGCGTCGGCGCCCGCGTGCTCAACATGTCCACGATCAAGCCGCTGGACGAAGACGCGATCTTAGCCGCCGCCGAGACGCGCGGCATCGTGACTGCCGAGGAGCATCACCTGACCGGCGGGCTCGGCGGCGCGGTGGCCGAACTTCTCGCCGTCCGCCGTCCGACTCCCATGCGCATGGTCGGCATGCCCGACGAATTCGCTTGCGTCGGCCCCACTGACCGCATCCGCGCCCGCTACGGCATGAGTGCTGCGCACATCGTGGACGCCTGCCTCGATCTTCTGGGCTGAACGAACGCGCCCTGTTCATGTCCCTCAAGCGCCGGGCGCTCGCTCCGCTCGCATCGCGCGCCCCCGCGCGCGTGGACGCGCGACGCTTTCGCGCCTTCGGCGCGCCGGCGCGGTCGCGCCGGCCGGACCGCTGCGCGGCCCGGTCCCACATGTCTCACATCTCGCGGTTGCCGGGCGCGCGTTTCGGCCGCGCGGCGTCAGTGCGCGTCGGCCCAGCTTGGGCCGGTGCCGATGTCGACGGTGAGCGGCACGTCGAGACGGGCGGCGCCTTCCATCACCCGGGTCACGACCGCGCCGGTGTCCGCCACTTCCGCCTCGGGCACCTCGAACACCAGCTCGTCGTGCACCTGGAGCAGCATCCGGGCGCGCAGGCCCTCCGCGTCCAGCGCGGCCTGCAGCGGGATCATCGCGCGCTTGATGACGTCGGCCGCGGCCCCCTGGATCGGCGCGTTGATCGCCGCCCGCTCGGAGAACGCCCGGCGCGCCGGGTTGCGGTCGTTGATCCCCGGCAGCCGGCACTTGCGTCCGAACAGCGTGGTGACGAAGCCGCTCTCGTGCGCCGCCTTCTTGGTGCGCTCCATATAGTCCCTGATGCCGGGATAGCGGGCGAAATAGGCGTCGATATAGCCCTTGGCCTGGGCTTGCGGCACGCCGATCTGGCGCGCGAGCCCGAAGGGGCTGATGCCGTAGATGATCCCGAAATTGATTGCCTTGGCCGAGCGGCGGACCATCGGGTCCATCCCCTCCAGCGGCAGCCCGAAGACCTGGCTCGCGGTCAGCGCGTGGATGTCGATGCCGGCGCGGAAGGCCTCCTTGAGCGGCGCGACGCCGGCGACATGGGCGAGGATGCGAAGCTCGATCTGCGAATAGTCGGCGGACAACAGCACATGGCCCGGCGCGGCCACGAAGGCGCGGCGGATGCGGCGGCCTTCCTCGGTGCGGATCGGGATGTTCTGCAGGTTGGGGTCGTTGGAGGAGAGCCGTCCGGTGTTGGCGGCGGTCATGGTGAAGGTGGTGTGCACGCGCCGTGTCGCGGGGTCGATGTGGCCGATCAGCGCGTCCGTGTAGGTGCTCTTGAGCTTGGTGAGCTGGCGCCAGTCGAGCACCCGCGCCGGCAGGTTGTGGCCCTGCGCCGCCAGCTCCTCCAGGATGTCGGCGCCGGTGCTGTAGGCGCCGGACTTGCCCTTGCGCCCTGCCGCGAGCCCCATCTCGTCGAACAGCACCTCGCCGAGCTGCTTGGGCGAGCCGATGGTGAAGGGACGGCCGGCGAGGGCGTGAATCTCCCGCTCCAGCGTCTCGATGCGGCCGGCGAAATCCTGGGACAGCGCAACGAGCTCGCCCTGGTCGACCAGGATGCCGGCCGCCTCCATCCGCGCCAGCACCGGGATCAGCGGGCGCTCGATCCGCTCGTAGACCGCGGTGAGACGGTCCGCGACCAGGCGCCGCCGGATCGCCCCGTGGAGGCGAAGCGCGAGGTCGGCGTGCGCCGCGGCGGTGTCCCGCAGCGCTGCGGGCGAGACCGCCTCGACGGCGACCCGGCTGCGTCCGCTGCCGAGGACCTCCGCCAGCGCCGGTGCGGCACGGTCGAGATGCAGCCTGCTCAGGTCCTCCAGCCCGTGGCCGTGCAGGCTGCCGTCGAGCACCCATGACGTGAGCATCGGGTCGTCGACCGGGGCAGGCGTTACGCCGGCGCGTGCGAGCAGGCGCAGGGTCCGCTTGATGTCGAGCCCGAGCTTGAGGACGCCGGGCTCACTCAGCACCGGGGCGAGGACGGCGAGCGCCTCGGCGAGGCTCATCTGCCGCACCGGCTCTTCCGCGCCGATCAGGTCGGGGCCTGCGTGGCCGAGCGGCACGTAGCAGGCGGCGCCCGGCGCCGTGGCGAGCGCGAGGCCGACGATGCCGCTGCCTTCCGGCGCGCCTGCCGCGGTGAAAGGCTCCAGCGCCAGCACGCCGCTCCCGCGCGCCGCCTCCACCCGGTCCGCGAGCGCGGCGGCCTCGGTCACCAGCGGGTAGGAGGCGGGGAGGGGGGCCGTCTCGGCCGCCTCCTCTTCCGCGTCCGCCGGCGCCGCCCCGCCGTCCTGGGCCGCGACCCGTGCGGCGATGGACTTGAAGCCGTTGTCCGCGAGGAAGGCGCGCAGCGCGCCGGGGTCGGGGCTCTTACGGGCCAGCGCCTCCAGCGGCTGCGGCAGCGGCGTGTCGCGGCGCAGCGTCACCAGCGTGCGGGAGAGGCGCGCCATCCCGGCATGGTCCAGCAGGTTCTGGCGCCGCTTGGGCTGCCTGATCTCGCCCGCACGTTCCAGCAGGCGGTCGAGGTCGCCATAGTCGTTGATGAGCTGCGCCGCCGTCTTGACCCCGATGCCGGGCACCCCCGGCACGTTGTCGCTGCTGTCGCCGGCGAGCGCCTGCACGTCGATTACCCGCTCCGGCCCCACGCCGAAGCGCTCGCGCACCTGCTCCGGGCCGATCTCCCGGTTCTTGAAATAGTCGTACATGACCACCTGCTCGCCCTCAACGAGCTGCATCAGGTCCTTGTCGGCGGAGACGATGGTCACGCGCGCGCCCTGCGCGCGGGCGGCGTCGGCGTAGGCCGCGATCAGGTCGTCTGCCTCGAAGCCCTTGAGCTCGATCGAAGCCAGGTTGAAGGCGCCGGCGGCTTCCCGCACCAGCGGAAACTGCGGGATCAGCTCCTCCGGCGTCTCGCCCCGGTTGGCCTTGTAGGGCTCGTAGAGGTCGTTGCGGAAGGTGTGGCGCCCGCTGTCGAAGATCACCGCGGCGTGGTCGGCATCGGTCGCGCGCAGGATCTTCCAGAGCATGTTGGTGAAGCCGAGCACCGCGTTGACCGGTGTGCCGTCGGGACGGGTGAGGGGGGGGAGCGCGTGGAAGGCGCGGAAGACGAAGCCCGAGCCGTCGATCAGGTAGAGATGGCGGAGGCCGCTGGCAGTGTCGGGGGCAACGTCGCTCACGATCGGCGCTCCGGCTCCGGACTGTCCCTGGGGCGGCCCTTGCTCTGGGCGGTGCGCGCCACTATGCCACGCCGGCCGGCCCCCGCACAGAAGACGGGCGGCCGGCCGACCGCCGCCAACCACGAGCAGGTCCGTGCCCACCCCCAGCGCCCCCAACGCCCCCAGCGCCTCGATTGCCTGCGCGGCCCCGCGCATCTCCGCCTTCTACGCGTCCTATTTCCTGGTGGCGGGAGTGGCGCTGCCCTTCTGGCCGCTCTTCCTCCAGGCACGCGGCCTCTCGGTGACGGAGATCGGCCTGATGCTCGGGCTCACGCTCATGCTGCGCGCCGCCGCCGGCCCCTTCATCGGCCGCTTCGCCGACCGCCGCGACAGCACGCGCGGGCCCCTGGTGGCGTGCGCGCTCGCCACGCTGCTGGTCGCGGCCGCGTTCTTCTGGACCTGGGGGTTCTGGCCGATCTTCGCGGTCAGCACGGTCTTCACGCTGATCTATGCCGGCGTGCTGCCGTTGGGCGAGACCATCGCGCTCCGCACCGTCTCGGCGGAATCGGGCTACGGCCGCGTGCGGCTGTGGGGCTCGGTCTCCTACCTGGTCGCCGCCGCGGCCGGCGGCGCGGTGCTGGAGATCGAGGCGGTGCCCTCGGCCGAGCTCATCCTCACCATGGTCCTCGCGAGTATCGCGGCGATGATCGGCGGCTCCCTCGCGATGCCCGATGCGCGCGGCGGCAGCGCAGCGCCGGCGGCGCCGATCCTGAGCCTGCTGGGCGAGCGGCGCTTCCGCCTCATGGTGCTCGCCACCACGGCGATCCACGGCGCGCACGCAGTGTTCTACGGCTTCTCGACGCTCCATTGGTTGAGCGCCGGGCTCTCGGAATGGGTGATCGGCCTGCTCTGGGCGGGCGGCGTCGTCGCCGAGGTGATCCTCTTCGCGTGCAACGCGCCGCTGCTGCGCCGCATCGGGCCGGTCGGGCTGCTGGGCGCGGCGGCGGCGGCCGGCGCCGTGCGCTGGGCGGTGCTCGCGCTCACGACGGAGGTGTGGGTGCTGGCGCTCGCCCAGTGCCTGCACGCGCTCAGCTTCGGCGCCATGCACCTCGGCGCGATGGTGTTCATCGCCCGCACCGTGCCGGCGGGCGCGTCGAACACGGCGCAGGCGCTCTTCGCCGCCACCACCAACGGTCTCGGTCTCGGCGCCGGGCTGCTGCTCGCGGGCCTGCTCTACGCCGCCTGGGGCGCGGGAGCCTACTGGGTCTGCGCCGCGCTGTCCGCTGCCGGTTTCATCGCGGTGCTGGCGATGCGGACCGACGGCGGCTAAGAGTCTTTCATATCCCTCAGACGCCGGGCGCTCGCTCCGCTCGCTTGGCTTACGCGCCTTGCGGCGCGCCGGCGCGGTCGCGCCGGCCGGGCCGCTGCGCGACCCGGTCCCGCTCATCTTCCGCAAACGCGGCGGGCCGCGGTCGCGGCCCGCTAGTGGCCGCCGCCGCCGGCGTCCGGCTTCAGGACGAAGCGCCGGTCGCAATAGGGGCAGTCGATGGCGCCGTCCGATTCCAGATTGAGGAAGACGCGCGGATGACCGAGCGCGCCGCCGCCGCCATTGCACGCGACGACCGTGTCTGCGACCTCGACGATCTCGGGCGGATCGATGGTCACGGGCCTGTTCCTCGCTGTCTCTCGGGTTTCTCCGCCGCCATTTGACCGCGGCGGCGGGGCGATGATACCCATTGCCCGCCGCCGTTCAACCGGGCGCCGCCATCGGCTGCGCGGCCGCGCACCGAGCCTGGAGGGCATCCCCCTGCATCCGAGTCACGCCGGCCGTGAGTCCGTGCCATGAGCGGGGCGATCCCCTACGTCCGCGACCTTGACTTCACCTACGGCGAGGCGGCGCAGGTCTCGCCGCTGATCCGCCGGGTGATCGCGCCCAATGCGAGCGTCTTCACCTTCCACGGCACCGGCACTTACATCGTGGGGCGCGGCAGGGTCGCGATCGTCGATGCCGGCCCCGACCTCGCCGAGCATGTCGACGCCGTGCTCCACGCCGTGCGCGGCGAGACCGTGACCCACCTGATCGTGACCCACACCCACATCGACCACTCGCCGGCGACCCGCCACATCAGGCAAGCGACCGGGGCGCCGACTTACGGCTTCGGTCCCCACGGCGGCGGCGAGGGGCCGGCGGTGGAGGAAGGCGCGGACCGCGACTTCGTGCCGGATCACCGGCTTGCGGACGGGGCCGCGGTCGAAGGCTGCGGCTGGACGCTGGAGGCCGTACACACGCCGGGGCACACCTCCAACCATCTCTGCTTCGCGCTGGCCGAGGAGCGGGCGCTCTTCTCCGGCGATCACGTGATGGGGTGGTCGACCACGGTGGTCTCGCCGCCGGACGGCGACATGGGCGCATACATGGCCTCGCTGGAGAAGCTCAGGTCGCGCGACGAGGAGACCTACTGGCCCACGCACGGGCCGCCGATCCCCAGGCCGCAGCGCTTCGTCGGCCGCCTCCTCGACCACCGGCGCCGGCGCGAGGCGGATATCCTGGCGGCCGTGGCGGACGGGACGGACTCAATTCCGGAGCTCGTGACCCGGCTCTATGTGGGGCTCGACCGCAGGCTCCACCCGGCCGCCGCCCGCACGGTGCTCGCCCACCTGATCCACCTGGTCGAGAGCGGACGTGCCGCCTGCAACGGCACGCCGGACGAAGAGGCGCGCTACCAGGCGGCCTAGCGGCTGCGCTGCTTCGGCGGCGAGTCGCGGAACTCCTTGACCTGGGCGAGGGCGGCGCCCTGGAGGAGCTTCCCGTCCTGGCCGCAGACCACCAGGTCGTAGCCGCGCTCGAAGGTCCACTTCACGGACTTGCCGGGGCGCGTGACCGTGGCGAGCAGCTTGCCCGTCGCCCGCATCTTGCGCTCGGCCCGCTGGATCAGCCGGATCACCTTGGGCTCCTTCATGTCGAGCATGTGGCCGATGCTCGCCGAGATGTCGCTGGGGCCCAGGAAGAGCATGTCGACGCCGTCGACCGCCGCGATCTCCTCGATATTGTCGATCGCCTCTTCGGTCTCGATCTGGCAGGCGACCAGCAGCTCGTCCGGCATCGCCTTCAGATATTCCCCGGTGCGCGTGCCCCAGTTGGTGCAGCGCGCGGCGTGGGGCGCCACCCCGCGCACGCCCGCGATCGGATAGCGGCAGGCGGCGACCGCCGCTGCGGCCTCGGCGGCGTTCTGCACATAGGGCACGACGATGCCCATCACGCCGATGTCGAGCGCCCGCTTGATGTAGACCATGTCGTTCCACGGCACGCGCATCATCGGCGTCGCGCCCGACGACGCAGCCGCCTGCATCAGGCCGATGGCGTTGAGCAGATCACCGGGGCCGTGCTCGTGATCCATGACGACCGTGTCGTAGCCGGCGTTGGCGACGATCTCGGCGGCGATGGGGCTGCCCATCGAGAGCCAGGCCCCGAGCGCGGGCTCGCCCGCGAGCATCTTCCTCTTGCAGCGGTTCTCGACGGTCATGCGCGGCGTCTCCCGGTGAGGTGAGTGGGCGTCAGGGGAAGCCCGTCGGCCCGGACAGGCGGGCCATGGGCGACGCGGCCGGTTCTAGCACGGCATGTGCGGGTGAGACAGGCGCGGCTGCGGACGCGCGGGAGACGCGCCTCTCGGTCTCAAGGCGGGACGGCCGCGGCGGCGCTCAGGAAACGGGCGGCGGGACGGGCGCCTCGTGGCCGCCGAGCGGGGGCAGGACGGTCAGGTCCGCCTCGTCCTCGCCCGGATCGGCGATTCTGTCGAGCGCCGCCTCGTCCGCCTCGGTCCATTCGATCGGCACCAGCGGCCTGACGAGCGCGTGCTTCAGGATGTCGTCCACCGATTCGACCGTGACGATGGCGATGTCCTTCTTCACATTGTCGGGGATGTCGTCGAGGTCCTTCTCGTTCTCCTTGGGGATGAGGACCGTCGTCAGCCCCCCGCGCAGGGCGGCCAGCATCTTCTCCTTGAGGCCGCCGATCGGCAGCACGCGCCCGCGCAGCGTGATCTCGCCGGTCATGGCGATCGACCTTGAGACCGGCACGCCCGTGAGTACCGAGACGATGGAGGTCACCATGGCGACGCCGGCGGACGGCCCGTCCTTGGGCGTCGCCCCCTCCGGCACGTGGACGTGGATGTCGCGCTTGCTGAGGATCGTCGGCCTGATGCCGAACGCGACCGCGCGCGACTTGACGTAGCTCTCGGCCGCCTGGACCGATTCGCGCATCACGTCGCCGAGCTTGCCGGTGGAGATCACCCTGCCCTTGCCCGGCAGCGCCACCGACTCGATGGAGAGCAGCTCGCCGCCGGCCTCGGTCCAGGCGAGGCCGGTGGTGACGCCCACCATGTCCTCGTGCTCGACCTCGCCGTAGCGGTACTTGCGGATGCCGGAATACTTCTTGAGGTTGCGCCGCGTGACGCGGACCCGCGCGCGGCCCTCCGCGACGATTACCTTGGTCGCCTTGCGGGCCAGGTTCGCGAGCTCGCGCTCCAGATTGCGGACACCGGCCTCGCGGGTGTAGTAGCGGATCAGGTCGGTCAGCGCCTCGCCCGAGATCGACCATTCGCCCTTCTTGAGCGCGTGCGCCTTGGTCTGCTTCGGGATCAGGTGCCGCCGGGCGATCTGGACCTTTTCGTACTCGGTATAGCCGGGGATGCGGATGGTCTCCATCCGGTCGAGCAGGGCCGGCGCCATTCGCAGCGTGTTGGCGGTGGTGATGAACATTACGTCCGAGAGGTCGTAGTCGACCTCGAGATAGTGGTCGTTGAAGGTGCTGTTCTGCTCCGGGTCGAGCACCTCCAGCAGCGCCGAGGCGGGGTCGCCGCGGAAGTCGGCGCCCATCTTGTCCACCTCGTCGAGGAGGAAGAGCGGGTTGGACGACTTCGCCTTCTTCATCGACTGGACGATCTTGCCCGGCAGCGAGCCGATATAGGTGCGGCGGTGGCCGCGAATCTCGGCCTCGTCGCGCACGCCGCCGAGCGAGAAGCGCACGAAGTTGCGCCCCGTCGCGCGCGCCACCGACTTGCCGAGGGAGGTCTTGCCGACTCCGGGCGGGCCCACCAGGCAGAGGATCGGCCCCTTCATCTTCCGCGCCCGCTGCTGCACCGCGAGATATTCGAGAATCCTCTCCTTGACCTGCTCCAGCCCGTAATGGTCGTCGTTGAGGATCTTCTCGGCGTTCCCGAGGTCCTTCTTGATGCGCGTGCGCTTCTTCCACGGGATCGACAGCATCCAGTCGAGATAGTTGCGCACGACCGTGGCCTCGGCCGACATCGCACTCATCGAGCGGAGCTTCTTGACCTCCGCCAGCGCCTTCTCGCGCGCCTCCTTGCTGAGCTTCGTGGCCTTGATGCGCGCCTCCAGCTCGGCGGCCTCGTCGCGTCCGTCCTCGCCCTCGCCGAGCTCCTTCTGGATCGCCTTCATCTGCTCGTTCAGATAGTACTCGCGCTGGGTCTTCTCCATCTGGCGCTTGACGCGCGAGCGGATGCGCTTCTCAACCTGGAGCACCCCGATCTCGCCTTCCATCAGCGAGATCACGCGCTCCAGCCGGCCGTTGACCGAGCCGATCTCCAGCAGCTCCTGCTTTTCCTCCAGCTTGATAGAGAGGTGCGAGGCGATGGTGTCGGCGAGCTTGCCCGGCTCCTCGATCTGGTTCACCGAGACCAGGACCTCCGGCGGCACCTTCTTGTTGAGCTTCACATACTGCTCGAACTGGCCGGTGACCGAGCGGCAGAGCGCTTCGAGCTCGCCGGCATCGCCCTCCTCTTCCTCCATCTTCTCGGCCCGCGCCTCGAAGAACGCCGGATTGTCGCCGAACTCGACGATGCGCGCGCGCGCGCCGCCCTCCACCAGCACCTTGACCGTGCCGTCCGGCAGCTTGAGAAGCTGCAGCACGGAGCCGACCACGCCGACGGAATGGATGTCCTTGGGCGCGGGGTCGTCCTGGGAGGCGCTCTTCTGCGCCACGAGGAGGATCTGCTTGTCGTCCTTCATGACGGTCTCGAGGGCGGCCACCGACTTCTCGCGGCCGACGAAGAGCGGCACGATCATGTGTGGAAAGACGACGATGTCCCTGAGCGGCAGGACCGGGTAGATCGGAATCGACGAGACGTCCAGCATGGTTCCTCGTGCGCCTTGCAATCGCGCGTACACGCGGTGGTCGGTGCGAACCGACCGCCTGCCCCAGCTAGGTAGGCACGGCCGCGCGGCCGTTCAAGCTGCCTTTCAGGACGCGGTTGAACTCGCGTCTTCGAGCCGGTCGGAATAGATCACCAGAGGCTGCGCCCTTCCCTCGACCACCTCGCGGTTGATGACGACCTCCTCGACCGAATCGTAGCCCGGCAGATCGAACATGGGGTCGAGCAGGATGCCCTCGAGGATGGAGCGCAGGCCCCGCGCGCCGGTCTTGCGCGCAATCGCCTTGTGGGCGACCGTGCGCAGCGCGTCGTCGGTGAAGGAGAGCGTCACGCTCTCCATGTCGAACAGCTTCTCGTACTGCTTGACGAGCGCGTTCTTCGGCTTGACGAGAATCTCCACCAGCGCGTCCTCTTCGAGGTCGTCGAGGGTCGCGATCACCGGCAGCCGGCCGACGAACTCGGGGATCAGCCCGAAGCCGAGCAGGTCCTCCGGCTCGACCTCGCGCAGGATTTCGCCGGTCTTGCGCTCCTCCGGCGCGCGCACGTCGGCGCCGAAGCCGATCGCCATGCCGCGCCCGCGCTGGGCGATGATCTTCTCCAGGCCGGAGAAGGCGCCGCCGCAGATGAACAGGATGTTGGTGGTGTCGACCTGCAGGAACTCCTGCTGCGGATGCTTGCGCCCGCCCTGGGGCGGCACCGAGGCCACGGTGCCCTCCATGATCTTGAGCAGCGCCTGCTGGACGCCCTCGCCGGAAACGTCGCGCGTGATCGACGGGTTGTCCGACTTGCGGGCGATCTTGTCCACCTCGTCGAGATAGACGATGCCGCGCTGGGCGCGTTCGACATTGTAGTCGGCCGACTGGAGCAGCTTGAGGATGATGTTCTCGACATCCTCGCCGACATAGCCGGCCTCCGTCAGCGTGGTCGCGTCGGCCATGGTGAAGGGCACGTCGAGGATGCGGGCCAGCGTCTGGGCGAGCAAGGTCTTGCCGCAGCCGGTCGGCCCGATGAGCAGGATGTTCGACTTGGCGAGCTCGACCTCGTTGCCCTTGCTGCCGTGGGCGAGGCGCTTGTAGTGGTTGTGCACGGCGACCGAGAGGACCCGCTTGGCGTGATCCTGGCCGATCACGTAGTCGGCCAGCACCTCGCAGATTTCGGAGGGCGTGGGCACGCCGTCGCGGCTCTTGACCCGCGCGCTCTTGTGCTCCTCGCGGATGATGTCCATGCACAGCTCGACGCACTCGTCGCAGATGAACACGGTGGGCCCCGCGATGAGCTTGCGCACCTCGTGCTGGCTCTTCCCGCAGAAAGAGCAGTACAGCGTGTTCTTCGAATCGCCGCCACTGGACTTGTTCATGTCCACTCCGTGCCGTCGCCTGCCGGGGCCGGCCTCCCGCACTCACCCCTGGACCTGCGACATTCCTCTCCAGACAATCCGAACCGCATGAGGGTGGCACTCACCTCGGCCCCTGTCTAGGCCCAACATTTGGCACCTTGCAGCCGCTCCCCACGGCCAAATATCGTGCTCTGCGGCGTCTAGCGTCCCTTCTTGGCGCCGCTCTTGCCCTCCGAGTCGTTCGGGGTCGCCGGCCGGCGCGCCACCACGTCGTCCACGATCCCGAAGTCCTTGGCCTCCTGGGGCGTCAGGAACTTGTCGCGCTCCAGATTGTCCTCGATGATCGCGATCTCCTGGCCCGTGTGGGCGACGTAGATCTCGTTGAGGCGGCGGCGCAGCGACAGGATCTCCTTGGCATGAATCTCGATGTCGGTGGCCTGTCCCTGGAAGCCGCCCGACGGCTGATGCAGCATGATCCGCGCATTGGGGAGCGCGTAGCGCTGCCCTTCGGCGCCGGCCGCCAGCAGCAGCGAGCCCATGGAGGCCGCCTGGCCGATGCAGAGCGTCGCCACCGCCGGACGCACATATTGCATCGTGTCGTAGATTGCCAGCCCCGATGTCACGAGGCCGCCGGGGCTGTTGATGTAAACGGAGATGTCCTTGGTCGGGTTCTCCGATTCGAGGAACAATAGCTGCGCGGTGATCAGGCTCGATACCTCGTCGACGATGCCGCCCGTCAGAAAGATGATTCGCTCCTTGAGCAGGCGCGAATAAATGTCATAGGCGCGCTCGCCCCGGTTGGTCTGCTCCACGACCATGGGCACCAGGGTGTTGGCGTAGGTTTCGACGATGTCCGCCATGGCGCTCTCCCTCTCGGCGCGGCCGGTCAGGCCGGCTCGTCCTCGGCGGCGCTCCCGTCTTCGCCGGCCGCAGCCATTGCCGATGCGGACGCCGCCTTGTCGTCCTCGTCCGGATCGCGCATCAGCGTGTCCACATCGACCGCCTCGTCGGTGATCGTGGCGAGCTCGCTGAGGAAGGCGATCACCTTGTCCTCGAATACCCCGGGGCGGAAGCGCTCGAGCATCTGCGGCTGGGCCCGGTAAAAGTCGAGCAGGCGCTTGGGCTCGGGATGGTTGCGGGCGCCCTCCATGGCGGCGCGCACCAGATCCTCCTGCTCGACCGCGATGTCGTTGGCCCGACCGATCTCGGCGATCAGGAGGCCGAGCCGCACGCGGCGCTCGGCGATCTGCCGAAACTCCTCCCGCGCCTCCTCCTCCGGCTGGTCGAGGACCGTCGCGATCTCCGCCTCGGCTCTCTTCGCGTCGGCCTCCAGCTGCTGCCAGATGGCGCCGAACTCGCTCTCGACCATGCCGGGCGGCACCTCGAAGCGGTGACGCTCGTCGAGGAGATCGAGCATCGAGCGCTTGAGCCGCGCCTGGGAGGCCTGCTCGTAGTGCTCCTGGAGCTGCTCGCGGACCACGCCGCGCAGCTCGTCCAGGTCGCCGGCACCGCGCCGTTCCGCGAAGGCGTCGTCGATGGTTGTCGGAATGCGCTCCCGCACTTCCTTGACCGTGACCTTGAAGAAGGTGTCCACGGTGGCCGGCTCGGCGTCCGGATCGGGCTCCCCGGCGTCCGGGTCCGCATCGGGCGCGGGCATTGCGATCGTCACCGCGCGCTCCTCGCCCGCTTCGGCGCCGACGAGCGGCCCGGTCAGATCGGGCATGGGCGCGTCCTCGCCGAGCTCGAGCGGCACGTCGCTGCCGCTGCGCTCCGGCGCCGGCTTGCCGTCGACCTCGACGGCGATGTCGACCAGGATCTGGTCGCCGTCCTGCGCCGGGCGCGCTTCGTCCACCGGCTCGAAGCGCCTCTCGGCCTCGGCGAGGCGGGCGAGGGCGTCCGCCACCGCGTCGTCGCTCACCTCGGCCGTGAGCCGGGTGACGGCGAGGTCGGAGAAGTCGCCGAACTCGATCTCCGGCAGGACCTCCATTCCCATGGTGAACTCGAGGTCCTTGCCCTCGTCGTAAGCCGTGACCGCGATCTCGGGCTGCATGGCCGGGCGCAGGTCGCGCTCCTCGATGATCGCGCGCGAGCGCGTTTCGATGGTCTGCTGCAGCACCTCGCCGAGCACGCGCGGCTGGTAGTGGCGGCGCACGATCGAGAGCGGCACCTTGCCGGGCCGGAAGCCCTTCATGGTCACCGTCTTGCGCAACTCGTCGAGCTTCCCCTCGACATCGGCTTCGAGGTCGGCCGCCGGCACCGTCACCTTGAGCTCCCGCCTCAGCCCCTCGGAGAGGGTCTCCGTCACCTGCATGGTCTGGCGCTCATGTCGCACTCCGCATGGCCGGCGGGCTCGCGTCGCGACGGGCTGCATCGGCGTTGGTGCGGGCGAAGGGATTCGAACCCCCACGGCCTGAGCCACGTGGTCCTAAACCACGCGCGTCTACCATTTCCGCCACGCCCGCGCGCGCCCGCAGCCCCTTTCCACTCATGAGCCGCCCCGGTGGCAGGGCGGCATGGGGCGCCCTATAGCATAGAAGGACGGCGATGCGCCAAAAAGGAAGGACGGCGACGGGCCGGAAAGCCGCTGGGCGCCCGTTTGCCGCCCGATTGCCGCCGGACGGCGTTTCCGCCTTGAACGGCGGCCGCCGGGCTGATGATATCGGGCTGCGGATGGGTGGCCGAGCGGTCGAAGGCACCGGTCTTGAAAACCGGCAGGGGCGCGAGTCCCTCGTGGGTTCGAATCCCACCCCATCCGCCAGCGGCGGTCCACGACGCGGCACGCGACGCTGGAGGCGCCAGGCGCGTGGCTGCTCAGCGGGCGACGGCGTCGCCCTCCAGGTAGCGCTTGGGCCAGGCGATGCCCTGCCAGGTCTGGATGTGCACGGGATCGAGGCGCACCAGCCAGCGCTTCCAGCGCATGGTGGGCTCGAGATAGCTGGGGCCGTTCTCGCCGTAATAGCGGAGCGACATGGTGCGGGCGATCTCCACCCAGCGGCCGCCGACATTGGGCCGTTCCACGATCGCAGCCTCGCACTGCGCCAGGAAGCGGCGCTGCACGCCGCTATCCGACGCCTCGTCGGCGGCCGAGGATTCGTCGATCGTCACCGCGCAGCGCGGCCGCGCCGCGAGGTGGTGCGCCCAGGCGGACCTGGCGCGGGGCACCAGCCAGAGCGCCGCGCCGTCCCACTGGTACCAGCAGGGCACGACATAGGGCCAGTCATTGTCGTCGAGGCAGGCGACGCGGGCGAGGAAGGGCTCGTTCAGGAAGCGGTCGATCTCGTCCGCGCTCATGCCTCCGACCTTGCCGCGCCAGCTCTCGTCGTCCCGCCCTGCGCTCATGGGTCCTCCGTCGCCCGCTCTGCGGGCGCCTCGACAAAGCCCGCCTCGCGGGCGCCCTCACCAGCTTTCGTCCGCCATGTCGGCGCCGAGATGGAAGAGGCAGTCGCCGCGCTCGACCCGGCCCGGCACGCGCTTGCAGACGACCAGGCCCGTCCGATCGAAGCGGACCTCGGCCGGCGCCCGCCACGGCGTTTCCGGCGTGTGGATCAGCCCCGCCGGCTGGCCCGCCTCCACCTCGTCGCCGAGGTCCGCGACCGGCTCGAACAGGCCGTCCTCGGCGGCATAGGTGAAACAGTCCCAGCTATCGGCGGTGAGCAGCCGCGCGTCCATCGCCGGCTCCTCGTCGTCGGCCACCGGGCCGTGCCAGACGCCGACATGGCGCAGCACCCGCCGCGTGCCCGCCTCGCAGATGCGCAGGCATTCCGGCGTCACCGTGCCGCCGCCGCCCATCTCGGTGCCGAGCGCCACCACGCCGCGGCGGATCGCCGCCGAGACGTTGGTGGCGCCCACGCCCCGCACTGCCGGGAAGAAGAAGCCGTAGGGCGCGCCGAAGACCCGGCCGAGCTCGACGATCCGGGCCTGCAGCGCGGCCGGGATCGCCGAATCGCGCAGGATCGTCGTGGGCAGGTACATGAGCGAGCTGCCGCCGGAGTGGAGATCGAGCATGTAGTCCGCGCGCGGCGTGAGCTCCGTATCGATATAGTGGGCGAGCATCTCGGTGAGCCGCCCGTCGCGCTTGCCGGGGAACACGCGGTTCAGGTTCAGCTCGTCCACCGGCGATGTCCTGAGCCCCGCCTTCGCGGCCGGATAGTTGGCCATGGGCAGGATGATGATGCGGCCCGTCACGTCGGCCGGGTCGATGCTGCGGATGAGTCCGGCGAGTGCGACCTGCCCTTCATACTCGTCGCCGTGCACGCCCGACGTGAGCAGCACCGTCGGGCCTGCGCCGTTCTTGACGCACACCAGCGGCACCGGCAGCCAACCGTAGGCCGACCGGTGCACCGAATGGGGCAGGCGCAGGTGGTCGCACTGCTTGCCGTCGCGGTCGAAATCGATCTGCGTGCTGAGCCGCGTGCCCGTCTCTTCCATGGCCTCCCACCCGATGGCTCCCCGGATGCGCCAGTCTGCCCGCTCCGGGGCGGCGGCGGCAATGGCCGCGCGGCGCGCATCCATTTGACGCCGGATGCGGGGGAAGCCAGTCTCCCGCACGGGGCCACAGGGGAGGATCGGCATGGCACTCTATGAGATGCGGACCTATACGCTTTACGTCGGCAAGCTGCCGCAAGCCGTCGCGCTCTATAAGGAGCAGGGCTGGCCCGCGCTGGAGAAGGGCGGCTTCGGCGCCAATCTGGTCGGTTACTTCATCGCCGACAGCGGCACCATCAACCGGCTTGTGCATCTGTGGAAGTTCGACGACGACGCCGACCGCCGGCGCCACTGGGCGCGGCTCTTCGAGGATCAGGATTTCATGGGCTTCGCCGGGCAGTTCCGCCCGCTGGTGATGACCCAGGAGGTCCAGTTGCTGAACGCGGCGCCCTGGGGCCCGCATCCCTAGGAATGCCGGCACGCCGGCCGCGGCAGTTTCCCGCACCGAGCCATCGGGGAGGATAGGCATGGCGCTCTACGAGATGAGGACCTACACGTTTTACGTCGGTAAGCTGCCCGAAGCCGTCGCGCTCCTTCGGGAGCAAGGCTGGCCTGCGCTGGAGAAGGGCGGCTTCAGCGCCAAGGCGGTCGGCTATTTCATCGCCGATTCCGGCACCATCAACCGCTTGGTACATCTGTGGAAATTCGACGACGACGCCGACCGCCGGCGCCACTGGGCGCGGCTCTACGAGGATGAGGGCTTCATGGGCTTCGCCGGGCAGTTCCGCCCGCTGATCATGACCCAGGAGGTCCAGTTGCTGAACGCGGCGCCCTGGGGCCCCCACCCTTAGCGCCTTCAGGCGCGCAGAGAAGGGGAGGGGCGCCGGCCTATTTCTTCTTCAGCCGGGCGAGGATGGCCTCGACGCGCTCGAGGGCGGCGCGTGCGCTCGCCGCCTCCTCGCGGACGGTCCTGAGCGTGGCTTCGTCATCGTCTTCATCGCCCACCGCCGGCCTTATGTCGAGGCGCGGGTCGTGCACCGGGCCATGGCGGCTGATGAGCGCCGGCCGGCGTGCTATTGGTGTGCGGGGAGGTCGCGCATGTCGAGCCTGGAGGCGCTCGAAGGCCACTACGACTACATCGTCGTGGGCGCCGGCACCGCCGGCTGCGTGCTGGCGAACCGCCTGAGCGCGGATCCTCGCGCCCGCGTGCTCCTGCTGGAGGCCGGCCGCAGCGACGCCTACCGCTGGGTCCGTATCCCGGTGGGATACCTCTACTGCATCGGCAACCCGCGCACCGACTGGATGATGAAGACGGCGCCGGAGCCGGGCCTCAACGGGCGCAGCCTTGCCTATCCGCGCGGCAAGGTGCTGGGCGGCTGCTCGTCGGTCAACGGCATGATCTACATGCGCGGCCAGGCGGCGGACTACGAGCACTGGCGCCAGCTCGGCAACCTCGGCTGGGGCTGGGACGATGTCCTGCCCTACTTCCTGAAGTCCGAGGACCATCACGGCGGCCCGGGCCCCATGCACGGGAGCGGCGGCGGCTGGAAGGTCACGACGCAGCGGCTGCGCTGGGACATCCTCGAAGCGGTGCAGGAGGGCGCGAAAGAGTTCGGCATCCAGCCCCGCGCCGACTTCAACGACGGCGACAACGAGGGCTCCGGCTTCTTCGAGGTGAACCAGCGCAGGGGCGTGCGCTGGAACACGGCCGACGGCTTCCTGCGGCCGGCGATGAAGCGGCCCAACCTGCGGGTCGTGCTCGAGGCCGAGACCGAGCGGCTGATCCTCGACGGCCGCGCGGTGCGCGGCCTGGTCTATCGCCGCGAGGGCGAGCGGCGGGAGGCCTTCGCCGACGCCGAGGTCCTGCTCGCCGCAGGGTCGATCAACACGCCCAAGATCCTGGAGCTTTCGGGCATCGGCCAGCCCGAACGGCTGAGCGGGCTCGGCCTCGCGGTGGTGCACGACAGCCCCGGCGTCGGCGAGAACCTGCAGGACCACGTGCAGATACGCACGGTCTTCGGCGTGCGCAACGCGAAGACGCTGAACACGCTCGCCAACAGTCCCTGGGGCAAGCTCGGCATCGCCCTCGAATACGCGCTGCGGCGGAGCGGCCCGATGTCGATGGCGCCGAGCCAGTTCGGCATGTTCACGAAATCGGACCCCGCGCGCGCGACGCCCGACCTGGAGTATCACGTCCAGCCTCTCTCCACCGACCGGCTGGGCGACCCACTCCATCCCTATCCCGCCATCACGGTCTCGGTCTGCAATCTGCGCCCCGAGAGCCGCGGCCACTGCCACGTGACCACGACCGACCTGGGCACGCAGCCCGAGATCAGGCCGAACTATCTCGCGACAGCCAACGACCGCCGCATCGCGGTCCTCTCCGTCCACCAGGCGCGGCGGATCATGACGGCCAAGGCGCTGAAACGCTACGCGCCGACGGAGCTCCTGCCCGGGCCCGAGGTCCGGTCCGACGCGGAGCTGGTCAAGGAGGCGGGCAACATCGCGACCACGATCTTCCACCCGGTGGGGACCTGCAGGATGGGTCAGGACCCGCACGCCGTGGTGGACGCGAACCTGCGCGTGCACGGGCTGCGCGGCCTTCGCATCGTGGACGCCTCGATCATGCCCCGGATCACGTCGGGCAACACCGCGTCCCCGGTCATCATGATCGCGGAGAAAGCCGCCGCCATGATCCGCGCGCCGTGATGTCTGTTATTCGGCGCGCGGATTGAACGCCGATCGGCGTGGCAAGGTATTGATTTTCTTCGATTCTGAGGGGTCAAACTCCGACGCCGAACAACACCCAACAAACCACCGCAACGCGATCGTGAGATTTCCGGGCTAGAGGTTGGAGCAAGTTGTTCAATCCGATCCTTCCCGGTATCTGGACTCGGCGGGACCGGTTCAGGATGCTGCGGCCAGAGTCGTACCTGCGCCGGTTGCAGAGGACCGTCCTTAGCTTGCGCCGGCACCCGATTCCAGTAGGGTGCCAAGCAAACCGACACAAACCGGCCGCGAAGCGCGTCTGTCACCTGCCTTGCGCGCCGGTAGGGGATTTGCGCTTCGCAAACCGAAAAGGAGGAGGTCGTATCCCATGTACAAATTCGCTCTCGCAATTCTAGTCGCCGCCGTGGCTTTGGCAGGGTCTGCCAGCGCCCAGGAAGACATGCCATTCGCGCTTGACTGGAAGTTCGAAGGTCCCTCCGCGCCGTATTTTGCGGCCATCGACAATGGCCATTTCGAGGCCGCCGGCCTCAACGTCGAGATCTCCGCCGGCCAGGGCTCTCTGGATGCCATCCCCAAGGTGGCCACCGGTGCCTTCCCGATCGGCTTCGCGGACATCAATTCTCTGGTCAAGTTCCTGGACCACAATCCCGGTGCACCGGTCATCGCGGTCATGATGATCTATGACAAGCCGCCTTTCGCCATCGTCGGCCGCAAGAGCCTCGGCGTCATGGTGCCGAAGGATCTCGAGGGACGGGTGCTCGGAGCGCCTCCGCCGGATGGTGCCTGGGCCCAGTTCCCGGCCTTTGCCACTGCGAACGACCTCGATGTCGACAAGATCACCGTCGAGCCCGTTGGCTTCCCGACCCGCGAGCCGATGCTCGCAGAAGGCAATGTGGCTGCCGTTACAGGCTTTTCCTTCTCGTCCTTCCTGAATCTCGTCCGCCTCGGCGTACCGGAGGAGGACATTTCGACCATACTGATGGCGGATTACGGTCTCGCGCTCTACGGGAACGCGATCATCGTAAACACCGATTATGCGGCCGCCAACGCCGACAAGGTTACAGGTTTCATCACTGCGGTGGCGAAGGGGTGGAAGGATGCCATCGCCGATCCGGCGAAGGCCATCGAGTCGCTGGTGAAGCGCAACCCCGCCGCCGATGCGGCGCTTGAGACTCGTCGGCTCCAGCTTTCCATCGACGCCAATGTGCTCACGGACTACACGAGCGCCAACGGAATCGGCGGCATCGATCCTGCGCGCTTGGGGAAGGCGCTGATGCAGATCGCGGAGAGCTACGAGTTCCAGAACGAGCCGGACGCTTCGCTCTATTTCACGGATGCATATCTGCCTGCGGCTGAAATGAGGATGCTCCAGTAGCCCGACCGCGCCAGAGTATGCTGCATGCGCTGGCCGGGGAGGCGGATTCGGTGGGACTAACCTCTCCGGCCGGCGGCCGAACGCAGGGGCCAGAGGAGTGTCGGCCTGTCAGCGGGCGGCCCGTATGGATGCCCTGATCGACATAAGGAACGTCACGCTTGCCTATGAGACAGAGGGCGGAAGGCTACCCGTCCTCGATGGCGTCGAGATGCAGGTTCCCGAGGGAGGCTTTGTGGCCGTGGTCGGCCCGTCCGGTTGCGGCAAGTCGACCCTCACGCGCTTGATCGCCGGCCTGCTGGAGCCGGATGCGGGCGAAGTCTGGCTGCACGGGCAGCGGGTTACGGGCCCGAAGTCATCGGTCGGAATGGCGTTCCAGAACCCGGTCCTGCTCGAATGGCGTTCCGTACTGCGGAACGTGACGCTGCCGCTTGAGCTGGTGGCCCCGCGCATGCCGAAGCGGGAGAAAGAGGAGCGCGCGCGGCAGCTTCTGGCCCTCGTCGGCCTCGAGGGATTCGAGGACAAGCGACCGAGTGAGCTTTCGGGCGGCATGCGCCAGCGCGCCTCGCTGTGCCGTTCAATCGTGCACAAGCCGGAGGTGCTTATCCTCGATGAGCCTTTCGGGGCGCTGGATGCGTTCACGCGCGAAGACCTCTGGCAGACGATGCACAAGGTGAAGGCGGAGGAGCCGTTCACCGGCGTGATGATCACGCACGATCTTCGGGAATCGATCTTTCTGGCGGATGCGGTGATCGTGCTTTCCGGCCGTCCGGCGTTCACGCAATACACGATGGAGGTCCCGTGGAAGGGCGAGCGGGACCTCGGCCGCCTCTACACCCCGGAGGCGACGGAAATGCTGGGGGAGCTTCGGCACCAGATCGAGATCGCGCAGGGCAGGTCCCCACGCGAGGCGGCCGTATGAACTGGCGCGTTCTTGCGCCGGTTATCGCGCTCGTCGTGGTCGGCCTGCTCTGGGAGGCCGTGGTGTGGGTGAACGACTGGCCCAACTACAAGATGGCCTCGCCCTCGGATCTCGGGCCTGCCTTCTGGAAGTTCCGCTGGCTGTTCCTCGAGTACGGATGGGACACGCTCTGGCGAACCGTGGCGGGGCTCGTTCTCTCCGTGTTCGCCGGCGTGCTTATCGGCATGGTCATGGGACTGAACCGGACCATGCGGGATGCGCTTTACCCGCTGCTTGTCGGCTTCAACGCCATACCCAAGGCGACCGTCGTCCCCATCATCGCGCTGCTGTTTGTCGGCCGGCACGACATGAACACGATCCTGATTGCGTTCCTCATTTCCTTCTTTCCAATCGCCGTTTCCGTCTCGATCGGCCTGTCCACGCTCGAGCCGGAATACCGTGACATCCTCGCCGCGCTCGGCGCGTCCCGTTTCACGATCTTCTGGAAGATCGCGCTTCCGAAGACGCTCCCGGAGTTCTTCGGGGCTCTCAAGGTCGCGGTAACGCTTGCCTTCATCGGCACAAACCTGATGGAGATCGTGGAACCGCATGGACGGGGACTTGGCCATCTATTCGACAGCGGCAAGATCAGCGCGAACTATCCCCTGATGTTTGCTGTGCTCATTGCGCTCGCGGCCCTCGGCATTCTGCTCTACTACGTTGTCGTGGTGCTGGAGCGCATTTTCGCTGGCTGGGCCGAGCGCTCGCCGACATGACTCGCTTTGAAATTCACCGGACTCACGCGGTTGTTGTTCGGCGTCGTCGTTCGACCCCTCGAAATCAAAGGGAATCAACAAGTTGCCGCGCCGATCGGCGTCCAATCTGCGCGCCGAACAACACCCCGGACTCCGCAATCGGTCCCGCAGATCGGAAAATGCCGGGCCCTACGCGGGCGCGGGCGCACCGGGGAGGGGGAGCGTCGGGACGCGGTTCACGTCCTTGTACAGCAGGTAACGGAAGGGACCGGGTCCACCGGCGTAGCAGCCCTGCGGACAGAAGGCGCGCAGCCACATGTAGTCACCGGCCTCGACCTCCACCCAGTCCTGGTTGAGCCGGTACACCGCCTTGCCCTCGAGCACGTAGAGCCCGTGTTCCATGACATGGGTCTCGGCGAAGGGAATCGACGCCCCCGGCTGGAAGGTCACGATGTTCACGTGCATGTCGTGGCGCATGTCGTCCCCGTCCACGAAGCGCGTCGTCGCCCAGGCGCCGTCCGTGTCCGGCATCGGCACCGCTGCGACGTCGTGGTCGGAAGTCACGAAGCACTCGGGCGCATCGACACCGTCCAGGGGCTGATATGCCTTTCGGATCCAGTGGAAGCAGACGGGCGCGTTTCCCGCGTTGGCGACCGTCCAGCGCGCGGCCGGCGCCACATAGGCATAGCCGCCGGGCGAAAGCGCGTGTTCGATGTCATCGAGCGTGAGTCGCAATTCACCGGCCATGACGAACAGCACGCATTCGACGTGGCCGCACGGCTCGGGCCGCTCGCTGCCGCCTCCCGGGTCGAGCTCGACGATTGACTGGGAAAACGTCGTCGCGAATCCCGCGACCGGACGCGACAGCACCCACGCGCGAGTGCCCTGCCAGTGCGGGAAGCGGCTGGTGACGATGTCGCGCAGCACGCCTCGCGGAATGATCGTGTACGCCTCGGTGATCACGGCGCGGTCGGTCAACAGCGCCTGCTGCGGCGGAAGGCCGGCCACCGGCGTGAAGTAACGGTGTTCGCTCATCGGACGGCCAAATCTTGCCGAATGCTCATCGCACACTTTCCTCCTTAGACGTTGTCGCACCGCGCCTGGTCGCCTGCCCCGAGACCGCTGTCCGCACCCTCGGGCCGCGTGCCGGAGAGCAGCAATGTAGCCGCTTGCGGGAAGGACTCCCAATACCGTTGTCTTCGGAGTCCGATCAGAAAATGCTTGGTCCGAGGGGATAGAGGGATGACGTTGTCTGAGTGCACCACGGCGTGACAGGAAAGCAGCGCCGCGGCCGGCTCGTGCTTCGCCCAGCCCCTTGCAGATCGCCCGTGTCGGGGATGTACCGACAGGGCCAGAAAATCCTCCCCCGTGGCAGCTCGGCTGGCTCCCGCCAGTGAACCCGCCGGCCGGGCCGGGCGAAACCGGCCATGTGCGGAAAATCTGGCCAGCTCGGGCCATTGTCTGCCCCAATGAGTCGATCGACGCGCCGATTCGACGCCGATCGACACGCTATCGTGTTGGATTCGCGCGACCATGAGGGGTCAACATTCGATGCCGCTGCCTCGGCGCGGCGGCAACCGCATGCGAAGGAGAGGTCAATGACCGTCCCTGCAACGCTCGATACCGTTGCCGTCGTTGGCAACGGCCGCGTTGGCCACGGAATGGCCCAGATTTTCGCGGCTGCGGGCCACCGGGTCGTCATGATCGGCCGGCGCGAGGAGAGCCTCGCCGCGGCGACGGACAGGATAGCGAAGAGCCTCGCCGCCTTCGCAGCCCGCGGGCTCGTCACTTCCGGCGAAGCGAGCGCCGCCCTTGGACGCATCCGCGCCTCGACCGAACTCGAGGACGCGGCGGATGCGCAGCTCGTCCTCGAGGCGGTTCCGGCCGATCGGGCTGTCCAGGACGAGGTGTACGGGCGGCTGGACGCAATTTGCGCGCCGCCGGCGGTCCTCGCCTCCGGGAGCGGGCAGCCCGCGAGCGAGCTCGTGTCGAACGTCGCGCACCGCGGGCGCGTGGTTGCCGCCCACTTCTGGTATCCGCCGCAGCTCATTCCCCTGGTCGAAGTCTGCGCCGGACCGGAGAGCGACCCGGACGTGGCGCCGTGGCTCTGCGACGTCCTCCGGGCAGCCGGAAAGGAGCCGGTGATCGTCGACAAGGAGGTTCCGGGCTTCATCGGCAACCGGCTTCAGTACGCGATCCTGCGCGAGGCCTGGGCACTGTGGGCGGAGGGGGCGGCGTCGGCCGAGGCGATCGACACGGTGGTCAAGGCGTCCCTCGGGCGGCGTCTCGCGATCACCGGACCCATCGAGTCGGCCGACATCGGGGGCCTCGATACGCTGCACGCGTTCGGCGCGTACCTGATCCCGCACCTGAAGACGGGTTCCCGACCCGCTTCGGCGGTTACCGAGCTGGTCGATGGGGGGCATCGCGGCCTGCCCTCGGGGCGGGGGGTGTATGACTGGGGCGCTCGCGACGGCGCGGCGCTGCTCGAGGAACGCGAGGAGGAGCTGTTCCGTCACCTCGCCCGGGACAAGGCCCGGCGCCGACAACCGCCCGCCACCTCGAATGCGTGTTGTTGAGCGTGGAAAATCGATGGAGTGGACGCGTCCTACCGACAGCATCGCAGTGTGCCAAGCAGGATATCTGGCTCCGGCCGCTGCGAAAAGACTGGAGACGAATCCTCAACCGGTGATGCGAACCCTCGTCATCACCGCACGACGGAACGCTCATTCACCCTGTACCGGCTTGGCCGAACCGGCCGAACCCTTACGTCAACGGTCAGACGTGCGTGCGCTGGGGTTTGATTCAAAGTGTTTGCCAATCGTTTTCCATCGCGACTTGGTAGCATCACTCTCAGAGTCGAAGTTTCTATAATACGTTGTAGTACAAGGGATTTAGTTGGTACGCCCGCCTGGGCTCGAACCAGGGACCCTCTGATTAAAAGTCAGATGCTCTACCACTGAGCTACGGGCGCGCCCAGGCGCGGAACGATAGGGAGAGGGCGGCGGGGGGTCAAGCGGCGGTCCCCGTGTCGCGCAGCCGTTTCGGCGCCTGCGCGGGGGCTGTAGAGTGTCGCCGCCATGACTCAAGACCGGAAGCCGGCTCTGCTGCCGACCGGCCTGCGCGACCTGCTGCCGCCCGACGCGGGCGCGGAGGCGGCGCTCGCCGAGGCGCTGCTCGCGCGCTTCGCGGCCCAGGGCTACGAGCGGGTCAAGCCGCCGCTGGTCGAGTTCGAGGACAGCCTGCTGAGCGGTGCCGGCGCCGGACTCGCCGACCAGACCTTCCGCCTGATGGACCCGGCGTCGCACCGCATGATGGCGGTGCGCAGCGACCTCACGCCGCAGATCGCGCGCATCGCGGCCTCGCGGCTCGGCCGCAGCCCGCGGCCGCTCCGCCTGAGCTACGCCGGCGAGATCCTGCGGGTGCGGGGCAGCGAGCTGAGGCCCGAGCGCGGCTTCCGCCAGGTGGGCTTCGAGCTCATCGGCATCGGCGCCGGCGCCGCCTGCGACGCCGAGGTCATCCTGCTGGCGGCGCACGCGCTCGACGGGCTCGGGATCGCCGGCGGCCTCTCGGTCGACCTCAACGCGCCGACGCTGGTCGCGTCGCTGCTGCCGGAGGAGGGCATCGACGCAGACGACTCCGGCCCGCTCCTCGAGGCGCTCGACCGCAAGGACGCCGCCGCGGTCGCCGAAGCCGACGCCGCCGTCTCGGACGTTCTGCTCTATCTGATGCGGGCCACGGGCCCGGCCGAGACGGTGCTCGACGCGCTCGCGCCGCTCATGCTCCCCGGCAGGGCGGCGGCGGCGCTCGCCCATCTGCTGGAGGTGGCTGAGCTGCTGCGCGAGGCGGCGCCGGCGCTGCCGCTCACCGTCGATCCGGTCGAATGGCGCGGCTTCGAGTACCACACCGGCACGAGTTTCAGCCTGTTCGCCGGCGGCGTGCGCACGGAGCTCGGCCGCGGCGGCCGCTATTCGGTGGAGGCCGGCGCGGCGGCGGAGGAAGCCGCCGGCTGCACGCTCTATACCGACACGCTGCTCCGGGCTGCGCCGGCGCCGCCGGCGCCGCGCCGGGTGTACCTCCCCTGCGGCACGCCGCCGGGCGAAGGCGCGTCCCTGCGCGGAGACGGCTGGGTCACCATCGCCGGCCTCGCGCCCGAAGGGGACCCGGCGGCGGAGGCCGCGCGCCTCGGCTGCAGCCATGTGTGGCGGGACGGCGCGGCCCTCCCTCTCGGCGGAGAGGACTAGGAGAGGACTGGATTTGGGCAACGTCGCGGTAGTGGGCGCCCAGTGGGGCGACGAAGGCAAGGGCAAGATCGTGGACTGGCTCTCCAGCCGGGCCGATGTCGTGGTGCGCTTCCAGGGCGGGCACAATGCCGGCCACACGCTGGTGGTGGACGGCGTCGAATACAAGCTGAGCCTGCTGCCGGCCGGCGTGGTGCGCGGCGGCAAGCTCTCGGTGATCGGCAACGGCGTGGTGGTCGACCCGTGGGCGCTGCTCGCCGAGATCGACACGATGACCGCGAAGGGCGTCGCGGTGGGCCCGGAGACGCTGGCGATCGCCGAGACCGTCTGCCTCATCCTGCCGATCCACCGCGAGCTCGACCAGGCGCGGGAGCAGGCGCGCGGCGGCGCCAGGCTCGGCACCACCGGCCGCGGCATCGGCCCGGCCTACGAGGACAAGGTCGGGCGCCGCGCGATCCGGCTCTGCGACCTGCGCGATGGGGAGACGCTCAGGCCCCGGCTCGGCGAGCTGCTGCTCCATCACGACGCGCTCAGGCGCGGCTTCGGGATCGCCGACGCCGACGCCGCCCGGCTGGAGGCGGACCTGCTGGCCATCGCGCCCCGGCTGCTCCGCTTCGCGGCCCCGGTCTGGCGCCGGCTCGACCGGGCGCGTCAGGAGGGCAGGCGCATCCTCTACGAGGGCGCGCAAGGGGCGATGCTGGACATCGACCACGGCACCTACCCCTTCGTCACCTCGTCCAACACCGTGGCCGGCCAGGCGGCCGCCGGCGCCGGCGTCGGGCCGGGAGCCATCGGCTATGTATTGGGTATCACCAAGGCCTATACGACGCGGGTGGGCGGCGGGCCCTTCCCGACCGAGCTCGACGACGAGGTCGGCCGCGGCCTCGGCGAGCGCGGCCGCGAGTTCGGCACCGTGACCGGCCGCCGCCGGCGCTGCGGCTGGTTCGACGCCGTGCTGGTGCGCCAGGCGGTCAAGATCGGCGGCATCGCGGGCATCGCGCTCACCAAGCTCGACGTGCTCGACGGGATGTCGGAGCTCAAGGTGTGCACCGGCTACCGCAGCGACAACGGCGACGTGCTCGACCATATCCCCGCCGCGGCCGCGGACCAGGCGCTGGCGCGCCCGGTCTACGAGACCCTGGACGGCTGGCAGGACAGCACCCGCGGCGCGCGCTCCTGGGCCGACCTGCCGGCGACGGCGGTCAAGTATATCCGCCGCATCGAGGAGCTGATCGAGGCGCCGGTGGCGATGCTCTCCACCAGCCCCGAGCGGGAAGACACGATCCTCGTGCGCGACCCCTTCGCGGATTGACGGGCCGCTCAGGCGGCGGTCAGCACCGCGCCGTCGGCGCCGCGGGGGTCGATGGGCGTGCTAGCGCTGAGGGGAATCGCCTCTTCGATCGCCGCCGCCGCCCGCAATACCGCCGCCTCGCCGCGCGGCGGGCCCAATATCTGCAGGCCGACCGGCAGCCCCGCCTCGGTGAAGCCGACCGGCACCGACGCGGACGGGCAAGCGGTCAGCGTCAGCACGAAGGTGAGGCCCAGCCAGTCGACATAGTTGTCGAAGCGATGGCCGTCGATCTCGTCGATCCAGCGCGTCTCCACGTCGAAGGGCGGCACGATCACGCAGGGGCAGACCAGCAGCTCGTGGCGCGCGAAGAAGCGTACGCAGCGCTGGTAGATCGCGCCGCGCGCGCGCTCCGCCCGGGCGATCCTGTCGGCGTCGAGCGCGAGCCCCTTCTCGATGTTCCAGACGATCTCGGGCTTGAGCGCGTCGCGGTGGGTCTCCAGCAATTCTCCCTTGTCGGCGGCGAAGAGGGCTGCGCGCAGTGTCTGGAACACGTCCGGCGCGCCGGAGAGGTCCGGGCACGCGTCTGCGACCGCGACGCCGGCGCCGGCGAGGGTTTCGGCGGCCTTCGCGCAGATGGCGGCGACCTCGCGGTCCACCGGCAGGAGGCCGAGGTCCGGGCTGTAGGCGATGCGGTGCGGCAGGGCGGCCGACGCCACCGCGTTCCAAAAACTCTCCGCCGGCGCCTCCAGGGAGAGCGGATCCTCGGGGTGGGCGCCGCTCATGGCATCCAGCATCAGGGCCGCGTCCCGCGCGCTGCGCGCCATGGGGCCGTCCACCATCAGCCCCTCGAAGGGAAGGCGTTTGGGGCCGTGGGCAACCCGGCCCGGACTGGGCCTCATGCCGAAGACGCTGCAAAAACTCGCGGGGATGCGCAGGCTGCCGCCGAGGTCCGAGCCGGTGGCGAGCCAGACCTGGCCCGTGGCCAGCGCCGTCGACGAGCCGCCGGAGGAGCCGCCGCAGGTTTTTTGCACGTTCCACGGGTTCCGCGTCTTGCCGAAGACCTCATTGAAGGTGTTGGCGCCGGCGCCGAACTCGGGCGTGTTGGATTTTCCCATCACGATGGCGCCGCGGGCTTCCAGAGTCTCGATGAGGATGTCGGAGCGCGGCGGCACGTGGTCGGCGTAGACCGGCGAGCCCCAGGTGGTGCGCACGCCCTCGACCGGGACCAGGTCCTTGACCGCGATCGGCACCCCGCCGAGCCAGCCGCGCGGGCGGGCCGTGTCGGGGGCCTCCGCCATGATCCGCCGGGCGTGGGTCCGGGCGCGCTCGATGCAGAGCGTCGGCAGCGCGTTGAGATGCCCGTCGGTGGCGGCGATGCGGGCTGCGCTCGCCTCCACCAGCTCCAGCGGCGAGACCTCGCGCCGGCGCAGCAGGTCCACCGCCTCGGCCGCACCGAGCCGCCAGAGATCGCCGCTTGCCGTCATGGGCCCCGCCCCCTCAGGCCGCAGGCGGCGTGCGGGTGTGCCAGTCGGTGTCCTGCTGGTAGGCGTGCCCCGCCTGGAGCAGCCGTTCCTCGCTGAGCTTCGGCCCCACGATCTGGAAGCCGAGCGGGATACCGTCGTCGTCGAAGCCGCCGGGCAGGCACATGGCGGGCGTTCTCGCCATGTCGTGGGGAGCGGTGAAGGAGATCAGGCGCTCGACCGAGCCCTCCTCGGCGCCGAGGGTATCCATGAAGGCGTTGGTGGGCGTGGGGTAGGGCTGCGAGGGGACGATGACGGCGTCGACATCGGCGAAGACGGCGTCGAGCGCGCCGGCGAACTTGTCCCGCTCGATCAGGATGCGGGCGTGCTCCACGCCGCTGAGCGCGAGCCCGACCTCGATCAGGCTGGCCAGCACCGGCCCGTAGTCGGCCTTGCGCTCGGCATAGTAGGGCTCGTGGGCGATGGCCGTGTCGGCACCGCAGAAATCGTTCCAGCGCTCGACCATGACGGTCGCGTCGGGAAAGGCGATCGGCCTGATGTCGGCGCCGCGCCCGCGCAGCACGTCGGCCGCCTGCATGACCATGGCGGTCACCCGCGCATCCACGCCCTCCGAGCAATAGGCCTCGTCGAGGCCGATGCGCATGCCGGTGATGCCGGCGTCGATGCCGGCGAGGTAGTCCGGCACCGGCGCCTGGACGGTGGTCGGGTCGTCCGCGTCGACGCCGGCGATGACGCCGAGGATGGCGGCGCAATCGGCCGCCGAGCGCGCCATCGGCCCGATATGGTCGAGGGTCTCGGAGAGTGCGAAGGCGCCCGCCCGGCTCACCCGGCCCCAGGTCGGCTTGAGCCCGGTCACGCCGCAGGCCTGGGAGGGGAAGCGGATGGAGCCGCCCGTGTCGGTTCCCAGCGAGCCGTAGCAGAGCCGGGCCGTGGTGGCGACGCCGGAGCCGCTGGACGAGACGCCGGTCCAGTAGTCGGGGTGCCACGGGTTGACCGGCGGCGCGATCGACGGGTGGTGCACCGCATAAGCGCCCTCGGTCATCTGCAGCTTGCCGACGAAGACCGCGCCCGCCTCTCTCAGCCGCGCCGTGACGGTGCAATCGACGCCGGGGCTCCAGTCGCGCAGCGCGACCGAGCCGACATGGGTCGGCGCGTCCTTCGTCGCGCAGAGGTCCTTGAGGCCGAAGGGAACGCCGTGGAGCGGCCCCCGGACCGTGCCGGCCGCGACCTCCTCGTCCAGCTGCGCCGCCTGTGCGGTCGCGACATCGGCGGTCACGGTGGCGTAGCTGCGGAGCGTGCCGTCCAGCCGCTCGATCCGCGCGAGCATGTGCGCCGTTACCTCGGTTGCGGACACCTCGCGCGCGGCGATCTTCGCCGCGACCTCGGTCAGCATCAGCTCGTGCAGGTCAGACATGCGAACCTCCGTCCTCGATGTTGGCCGCCGATTGAACGCCAAAGCCGCGGGCCACGCAAAGCGAATCTCCCCGCGCCGGGCGCGGCCTCGCCACGGCGCCGCAACGATGGTCCGCATCTGGATTTCGCTCGACTCGGAGCGGCACGCGCTGCGCGATAGGCAACGTCACGAGTTATGTGTCAGGGAGAAAGGGGTGGCGGTTCCCTGCGATTTGTTTTCGTAGCTGAAGACGGCGAAGAGGATGCGGTCCATGGATGTTCGGTCCTGGAAGGTTCCCATGGGCCGCGTCCGTCTTCGGACCTCTCGGAAGCGTCGTTCGATGGCGTTGGTGGTCCTGACCTGCTTGCGCTCGGCAAGGGTTGAGTATTGGAAGCAGGTGAGGAGGTCGTCGAGGTCGTTGCGCAGGCAGGCCACAGCCTTGGGGTAGGTCTTCTCCCAGGCATCGGCGAAGCGGCGCGCGGCGCTGAGCGCCTTGGGCCGGTTGGGGGCGTTCATGACGGCGTGGAGGCAGGCCTTGACAGCGTCCCGATCGGCCTTTCGCACCTTGTCGAGGACGTTCCTGATCTTGTGCGCCCAGCAGCGCTGCAGGGGGATGCCGGGATAGACGGTGGGTAGGGCGGCGATCAGGCCCTGGCCGCCGTCGGCACAGATCACCTCAAGGCCCTCTCCGGTGAGGCCGCGGCGGTGGAGATCGGTGAGGAAGCGCTCCCACGCGGCGGCGCTCTCGCTGGCGGCCAGACGGAAGTCGATGATCTCCTTCTTGCCGTCCGCGTGGATGCCCAGCGCCACCAGGACCGGGCGCTTCAGCGCGCCGGCGCCGGTCTTGCGCGCCAGCACCACGCCGTCGAGCATGAGCGCCTTGTAGCGGTTGGCGAGCGGGCGGGCATGGAAGGCCGCCACCGCCCCATCCAGGGTCTTGGCGACGCGGCTCACGGTCGAGGCCGAGACCCTGCGGCCTAGCAGGGCCAGCAGGACCTCGCCCACCTTGCGGGTACTGAGGCCTAGCACGAAGCCGGCCAGGATGGCGCGGTCGATCTCGGGCGCCCGCCGTGCATAGCTCTTCAGCACCTCGGTCGGACAGAAGCGCCGGGTGCGCGGCACGCTGAGCTCGATGTCGCCGAGCGCGCTCAACAGATGGCGCGGATAGGAGCCGTTGCGCCGGTCGCGCGTAGCGAGGCCGTCGAGACCGTCGAGCCAGTAATCGACCGCCTCGGCCATCCGGCCCTGGATGATCTCGGTCAGCGCCTGGCGGCCGAGCGGGCGGTAGCCCTCGCCCCATTCCAGACCGTCGGCTTGCATCTCCTTCACGACCGCAAAGGCCTTCGCTAGACTCTCAATCGTCGCAGTTCGCTGTGGCATCGGGGTGCTCCTGTTCGTGGCTGTTGGATAACCACAGGGAGTACCCCTTTCTCGCCTGACACATAATCACGCACGTCACCTGCGCGATACGGGCCGTTGACCGCGAGCGCCACATCGGAGACGATAGCCACATGGCGGTTGAAATCGGCGGCTTCATCGGCCTCGCCGTGCTCACGGTTGGCCTTTTTGCCTGGCTGCGCCAGGACGCGAAGGCCTCGCGCGAGGACATGCGCCGGCTGGAGGGTCGCGTGAACGACCGCTTCGACCGCCTTGAGGCGCTGCTCGCAGCCGTCGAGCACGGGCAGGCGAAGCTCGAAGGGCTGCTCGAGGGGCTGCGCGAGGCCATCGCGGGCCGTGGCCAGCGCACCGCCGCCGAGTAACTCGCTCCCGCCTCCTCCGTCGACTTCCGTTTCGCCCGCTCCTGCCCCCGCGGGGCAACCGTGCGCATCGGAGAGCCATGACCGGCCTCGGCCCCAAAGCCGCCGGCCACGCAAAGCGAATCTCCCCGCGCCCAATCCCGGCGCGTCGCGCGGCGATTGCCCGGCCGGGCAGGCCGTGATATCGACTGCGGCCCAGGCGCGGGAGAGCGAAGGGGATATCATGGCGGAGCGTTTCGCGATGACCATCGACGGCCGCAGGGTCGTCGCCGAACTGCTGGGGCGGAAGGCGCCCAACGTGGTCCGGGCGTTCACGGAGAGCCTGCCCTGCGAGAGCTTCTCGGTGCACGCGAAGTTCGCGGGCGACGAGCTGATCGTGATGCTCCCCTTCTACTGCGATTCCGAGAACGAGATCCTCAACGTCAAGCCCGGCGACATCGGCTTCTATCCGGGGCGCCAGACCGCCTGCATCTTCTATGGCGACACCAGGCCCTTCGGGAAGGTCAGCGTGTTCGCCAGGATCGTCGAGGGACTGGAGCACTTGAAGCCCGCGGGCAGGAAGATCCTGGCCAGGGGGCCGCTCCCGGTCCGGCTCGAACCGGTCTAGGGAGGGGAAGACCATGGCCCAGGCTGAGACGACGGCGATCCTCGACCGGCTCCAGAGATTCGCCCGGCGCAACTGGCGCAGCGAGCCTGGCGACATCACCCGGCTGCGGGCGCATTCGCTGCCGCCGATGGGCAACCTGCCGCCGGTGCTCTACGCCAACTTCAACACCTTCTGGATGGGCGAGAACATTCAGGTCGTGCGCCAGCTTGCGCTGGAGAAGGCGCTGCCGCCGGCGGCGCTCAACCGGATGGCGGCGGCGCTGCTCAACCGCCATGCGGGCCGGCTCGCCAAGTGGAAGCTGACCGGCACGGTCAGGCTCGTGCGCGACCTCGCCGCCTATTTCGAGGCCGGCGGCGCCAGGAGCCACGACGAAGTGGTCCAGGTCTGCGAGGCGGCGATGCTGGCCTTCGACCGGATCAACGCCTGGATCGACGCGATGATCCCCTGGGCGCACTTCGACAGGAAGGTCAATCTGCTCAAGGCAGCCGGCTGAGCGCGCCACGCGGGGGCAGGGACGATGTGCGGCGTCGGCGGCGTCTTCTACAAGGTCCGGGAGCATCATCGCCGGACCGGCGAGATCGCCTACCATGTGCTGGACGGCATCTTCCGGCGCGGGCCGGACTCGACCGGGCTCGCCCTGGTACAGCCGCCCGGCGACGATCGCCTCTATGTCGGCATCAATTGCGAGGAGCCGGGCGGAGGCGGCCGCGCGCTCGCGCTGCTCGACGAGCTCGGCCGCATCGAGCGTGCCACCGACGGCGATGGCTATATCCGGGTCGCGCTCCACTATGACGGCGACGATGCGGCGCTGGTGGACGCGATCGACGGCCTCGGGCCCGCCTACCGGGTCGCCAGCATCGGCCGCCGGCTCGAGGTGGTGAAGCACATGGGCGGCGTCGAGCGCCTGGAGGAGAAGTTCACCATCACCGACTATGACGGGCCGCTCGCCATGGGCCTTACGCGCTTTGCCACCGAGAGCACCGTCGACTTCACCCACGGGCAGCCGCTCTCGGCCAGGCTGCACCGCGACCTCGCGATCATGCACAACGGCCACATCACCAACTTCCACCACCTGCGCTATCACTACGAGCGCGCGGGCTACACCTTCGCCACCGGCAACGATTCCGAGGTGATCGCCATCGCCCTGGTCGACGAGATGGCGAAGGGCGCGAGCTTCCACGAGGCGCTGGAGCGCTCGGTGTCGATCCTCGACGGCTGCTTCACCTATATCGCCGTGACTGCGGACGAGGTGGGCGTGGTCAAGGACCCCTACGCGGCCAAGCCGCTGGTGGTCGGCGAGACCGACCGGCTGGTGGCGCTGTCGTCGGATTGCTGGTCGCTGCGCGACGGCGTGGGCGAGGATATCGAGGTCTGGGAGCCGGGCGCCGGCGAGGTCGTGACATGGCGGCTGCCGGTCCACTGACCATCGACTGCGCCGGCCGGGCCACGCGCGCGATCAACGACGCGATTCGCCGTGCCGCCGAGGACGGCGTGCCGGCGGTGGAGCTGCTCAACCCGCAGGCGCGGCACAATCTCGGCGTCTCGGTGCTCAAACCCATCCATGTGGTCTATCGCGGCCATGTCGGCTCCTTCACCGCCGGGCTCTGCGACGGGATCACCGCCGAGGTCCACGGCACCGCCGGCTGGGGCTTGGCGGACAACCTGATGAGCGGCGAGGTGGTCGTGCGCGGCAACGCCGCCACCTCGGCGGCGCCCTCGATGCGCGGCGGGCGCGTCGTCGTGCACGGCAATGCCGGCCCGCGCTCGGGCATGATCCTGAAGAAGGGCGAGCTCGTCATCGGCGGCGATGCCGGCTACATGTCCGGCTTCATGATGCAGAACGGCCGCATGATCGTCTGCGGCGACGCCGATACCGGCCTCGGCGATTCCATGTATCAGGGCGTGATCTTCCTCGGCGGCCGGGCGCGGGAGCTGGGCTCGGGTCTGGCGGAGGTCGATGTCGAGAACGGCGAGCTCGACGAGGTGGGAGAGTTGCTCGACCGCTTCGAGATCAAGGCGCCGAAGTCCTTTCGCAAGCTGCGGTCGGACCGCAAACTGTGGCACTTCAACAAGCATGACTTCGCCGCCTGGAAGGACGTGCTATGAGCGAGACCCCGAGTGCACCGCCTCCGGCCCACGCGCGAGCGGGCGATTCCAGCGTGGAAGTCGTGGACGACGCGGCGCCGGCACCCGACGGTATGTATCCCCGGCCCACCAGCTTCAGCGGCATCTGGTCGCCCGAGGTGATCGAGGAGATTCAGGAGAAGGCGGCGCTCGGGCGCTACCAGATCAGGGGCCAGGCGACCAAGCGCCAGGGCCTGCCCTCCTTCGACGACCTCGTGTTCGTGCCGGCCGGCCTCTCGCGCATGCCGCTCGAAGGCTATCGGGAGAAGTGCGACACGCGGGTGGTGATCGGCGAGGGCAACTGCGAGAGGCCGCTCGTGCTGGAGCGCCCCATCATGATCGCGGGCATGAGCTTCGGTGCGCTCTCGGTCCACGCCAAGCGGGCGCTCGGCACCGCGGCGAGCCGCTGCGGCATCTCCACCTGCACCGGCGAGGGCGGCATGCACCATGAGGAGCGCCGCTACTCCGACAAGCTGGTGATGCAGTACCTGCCCAGCCGCTACGGCATGAACCCCTACGACCTCAAGAAGGCCGACATGATCGAGATCGGCGCCGGCCAGGGGGCCAAGCCCGGCACCGGCGGCGTCCTGCTGGGGCTCAAGATGTCGGACGAGGTGGCGGAGATGCGCGACCTGCCCGAGGGCGTGGACCAGCGCAGCCCCTGCCGCCACCCCGATTGGATGGGCGCCGACGACCTCTACATGAAGCTGGAGGAGATCCGCGAGGTCACCGAGTACAAGGTGCCGATCTCGATCAAGGTCGGCGCCGCGAGGATCGCCAACGACGTGCGCATCGCGGCCAAGGCGGGAGTCGATGCCATCGTCTTCGACGGCATGGAGGGCGGCACCGCGGCCTCGCCCACGATCCAGCTCGACCATGCCGGGATTCCCACCGTCGCGGCAATCGCCGAGGCCTCGGAAGCGCTCGCCGACATGGGCAAGAAGGACACCATGAAGATCATCGTCGGCGGCGGCATCCGCAACGGGGCGGACGCGGCCAAGTGCATCGCCCTCGGCGCCGACGTGGTCTATCTCGGCACCGCGCCGATCATCGCCATGGGCTGCCACAAGCCGATCTATCTGGAGGACTATGCCCGCCTCGGCACCTCGCCCTACGAGTGCCAGCACTGCCACACGGGCCTCTGCCCGGTCGGCATCACCACCCAGCTGCCGAAGCTGATGGAGCGCCTCGACGTGGACGAGGCGGCCGACAGCGTGACCAACTACCTCAACGCGCTCACCATGGAGATCCAGCTCTTCGCCCGCGCCTGCGGCAAGAACCGGGTGAGCGACCTCGACCCCAACGACCTGCGCGCGCTCACCCACGACGTGGCCATGATGACCGGCGTCGACATGGTGGGCCTCGGCGGCCGGACGCCGTGGTGGAAGAAGTTCTGAGCGCCATGCGGCGGGAGAACCAAGAACTATGAAATTACCAAACGAACCCAATTTATCATAAGCTATTGTTTCACAACATAAATTACCCCACCTCCTCCTGTCCCCCTCCCACTTCTCTTGTTTCCCTCAAGCGCCGGGCGCGAGGACTCTGTTCATTTCCCTCAGGCGCCGGGCGCTCGCTCCGCTCGCTTGGCTACGCGCCTGGCGGCGCGCCGGCGCGGTCGCGCCGGCCGGGCCGCTGCGCGGCCCGGTCCCGCTCATCTCCCACATCGCGCGGTTGCCGGGCGCTCACTCCGCCGGGCCGCCTGTTCTCCCTCTCCGCCCCTGGGGGCGGAGAGGGCCGGGGTGAGGCGGGGGCCTGGCGGCGAATGGGAGAGGGATCAGATGGGGTACTCGATCGTCCCGAGGCGCGCCGACAGCTTCATGTTCTCGCCATAGTCGATGGGCACGCCGATCACCGCCGGTCCCGGCTGCGCGAAGGCCTCCTCCAGCGCCGGCACGAGCTCGTCCGGGCGCTCGACGGTGCGGCCCCAGGCGCCGTAGGACTGCGCCCAGAGGGCGAGGTCGGGGTTGGTGAACGAGAGGTCGAAGTGCCGGCCGTCGAAGGCGTTGCGCTGCTTCCACTCGATCAGCCCGTAGGCGCCGTCCATCCAGATCATGGCGACGACGTTGATCTTGCGCCGCACCGCGGTCTCGATGTCCTGGGCGTTCATGAAGAACCCGGCGTCGCCGTTGATCGAGAGAATGCGGCGTTCGGGCATGGCGATCTTGGCCCCGATCGAGCCGGGGAAGGCGAAGCCCATGGTGCAGAAGCCGTTGGAGATGAGGCAGGTGTTCGGCTCGTCGCACTGGTAGTAGCGGGCGATCCACATCTTGTGGGCGCCTACGTCGGAGAGCAGCACGTCCTCCGGCCCCATGAAGGCGCGGACGTCGTACAGCACCTTCTGCGGGCGCATGGGGAAGTGGCCGCTGTCCTTCTCGGCCGTCAGGTCCTCGTGGATGGTCCGGCGCAGCGCCCGGCGCTCACCGATGTCGAAGAGCGGCAGGCTGGTGCCGCTGTCGGCGCCGCGCCGTTCGATCTCCTCGTTGATCTGCCAGAGGGCATCGGCGATGTCGCCGGCGACATCGACCTCCACCTGGTAGTCGGCGTCCACTTCCGCCGGCCAGAAGTCGATGTGGACGATGGTCTTCTCGGCGCCGCGGTTCCAGAAGGCGGGCGAGTACTCGACCAGGTCGTAGCCGACCGAGACGATCACGTCGGCCTCGCGCAGCGCCGCGATGATGTGGTCCTTGCCCTGGAGGCCGACCGTGAAGAGGCAGTGCTCGTCGCTCCTGGGCACGGCCCCCTTGCCCATGAAGGTGTTGACGACGCCGATTCCGGTGAGCGCGGCGAGGCGCTGGAGCTGGGCCGACGCGCGTTTGCGGATGGCGCCGTTGCCGGCGATGATCAGGGGGTTGCGCGCGCCCATGATGGCGTCCACCGCGCGCGCCACCGCCTTGTAGTCGGCGCCGGGGCGGCGCGTCTTGACCGGGGCGATGGGCGCGCCGGCACCCGCCGCCTCCTGTTCGGCGATGTCCTCCGGCAGCTCGATCAGCACCGCCCCCGGCTTCTCGGCCTCTGCGACCTTGAAGGCCTTGCGCACGATTTCCGGAATATTTGCCGGCTGGCGCACCGTCTGCGCCCACTTGGTGATGGGGCTGAACATGGCGACCGAATCCATGTTCTGGTGGCTCTCCTTGTGCAGGCGCCCGGTGCCGGCCTGGCCGATGAGGCAGACCACGGGCGCGCGGTCCATGTTGGCGTCGGCGACGCCGGTCACGAGATTGGTGGCGCCGGGGCCGAGGGTGCCGAGGCAGACGCCGGCCTTGCCCGTGAGCCGGCCGTAGACATCGGCCATGAAGGCGGCCGCCTGCTCGTGCCGGCAGAGCACGAAATCGATGGCGCTGCCGCTGTCCATCAGCGACATCATCACGTCGGCGTTCTCTTCGCCGGGAATCCCGAAAATGTGGGTCACGCCCTCGCTTTCGAGGCACTTGACCAGTAGATCGGACGCTTTCATGCAACCCCCCGTGGGCCGGTGCCATCCGCCGGCGCTGCGATAGACGCAGAGCGCGGTGCGCGCGGCGCACGATGCGGCTGCGGCGTGCTCAAGTCAACGCGCCCGCCCGGGGGATCACGCTTGCTGTTCACATCCCTCAAGCGCCGGGCGCTCGCTCCGCTCGATCGCGCGCCCCCGCGCGCGTGGACGCGCGACGCTCCGCGCCTTGCGGCGCGCCGGCGCGGTCGCGCCGGCCGGGCCGCTGCGCGACCCGGTTCCGCTCACTCTTCACACCCCTCAGGCGCCGGACGCGCGCGGGGGCGCATCGCATGTCCACGCGCGCGGGGGCGTGGCGGCGGGAGGCACGGACGCCGGCAGCCGATTGAATGCCGAGCTCGGCTATGGGCTGGAGGGCCCGCGCGACAGCGGGGCGATGCCCCCTATGCCGGCCTCACGCTCGCTGAGAACGTCGCCCGCTCACTGCGCCTCGGCGCCCGCTGGGCCTTCGCACCGGCGCTGACGCTCGGCTTCGAGGGACGCCGCCACGAGCCGGTCGGCGCGGGGCCCGCGCATGCGCTCGTCCTCCGCGTCACGGCGCGCTGGTAGGGCGGGTGCGCGACGCGAGGGGTGCCGCCGCCGTGGGCGGGGGCAAGCCCCTTGCTCAGGCGGCGCTCCAGCAGGAGCCTTCCAGCCCGCCGACGGGGCGGCCGCCTTTGATGTGGATGCGCCGGCCGGGCAGGCGCCGCAGGATATCGACCAGGGAGGTCGCGTCGAACACGACCAGATCGGCCGGTGCGCCGGCGGCGATGACGGGGGCGGGGCGACCGACGATAGTCGCCGCCCGCGAGGTGACCATCTCGAAGCCCTGGCGCACTTCCTCGTCAGTCCTGAAGCCTGCGCTGTGCACGATCATGTAGGCCAGTTCGACCGGGTCCATCCGGTTGAAGCGGTACCAGATGTCGTACATGTTGTCGGCCCCGGCGGCGACGTTGACGCCGGCGTCCAGCAGTTCCTTGACCCGCGACGAACCGCGGTTCCGGGGTGTCCGCCCCTCTCCGCCCAGCATCTGGAGATTGGCGATCGGCAGCACCGTGACCGCCATGTCGGCGGCCAGTACCTTGTCGATCACACGCCCGGCTTCCTCGTCGGGGTAGAGCGCAAGCGCGTTGCAGTGGCTGGCAACGACCCGGCCCTGCATGCCGTGGGCGATGGTGGCGTCGGCCAGCATCTCCATGGTCTTGAGCTCGGCCCGATCCATGTAGTCGCAGTGCATCTCCACCGTCACGCCGAATTCGGCGGCGAGGTCGAGGGCGGTCTCGACATGGGTGCGCTGATCGGCGACCGAGGCCTCGACCTCGGGCAGGCCGCCCACCGCCGCGGCGCCCATGGAGAGCGCCTCGCGCAGCAGTGCCGGCGCCTCCGGGTCGGCGACGATCCCTTCCTGGGGAAAGGCCACGAGAGTCACGTCGACGACGCCGGCGAAACGGTCGCGCGCGCGCATCACGCCCTCAAAGGAGACCAGCCGGGTTGCGAAGTCCACGTCGATCTGGGCATGCAGACGCCCGATGCCGTGGGCGGCGGCGAGCCTGAGGGCCTGGCAGGCGCGCTCCTCCACGTCGGCGACGGTGAACTGGGTCTTGACCTCGCGGGCACGGTCGAGGGCCTCCTGCGGCCCGCGCGCGCCGAGCAGGTCGCGACTCAGCACCTTGTCGATATGGAAGTGGGGGTCGGTGAAGGAGGGCGTGACCAGCCCGCCGCGGGCGTCGATGCGCGCCGCCGCATGGCCCTCCAGCGCGGGCGCCACCGCCTCGATGCGCCCTTCCCGGATGCCGATGGAGACCGGCTGCGCATCGTCGAGGCGCGTCGCGTCGTGGATGATCAGGTCCCAGTCCGGGCCAGCGGCCGTGTCCGTCATGTGTCCTCCGCCGTCAATGGCTCTCTCGGGTCGGCACCGGCCGCCCGCGATTCTCAGCGCATCTATGCCTATTCCGCCGCGTCCAGGGCAAGCCTGCCGGTCTCCGCGCGCCAGTCCGCGTCCGGATCCTGCCAGCCGTCCGGCCAGGCGATGGCGCCGTCCGACTTCTTCCCCTCGAAATAGGGCCCGCGGTCGAAGAGCGGGAGAGGCCCGCGCCTGGCCGTCATCTCGGCCCGGAGCTTGAGTGTCGCCGCGCCATCGACCCGCTAGGCAGCACCCTCACCGGTGACGACGACACCGTACTGCGCGCGCGCCGCGGCGACCGAGACCAGGCCGCACTCCACATCGCGGCAGACGAGCGCGGGCTCGCGGCGGAGCGCATCGCCCCAGCCGCCGCCGGTGGTGGCGACCCCTTGCGCGGCCAGCTCGTCCGCCGCGGCGGCTTCACCCAGAAGAAGGAATGGCCGTAACCGTCGGGGACCGACTGGCGCGCGATCTCGATGATGTGGCGAAAACCCTCGGTGACGATCAGGCCGAGCCCCTCGAAGCGGTGCTCCAGGACGGCGTTGGTCGCGGTGGTCGAGCCGTGCAGGAGGCGCGCGACGGCGCCCTCGTCCCGGTCGGCCGCCTCCGCCGCTTTGCGGATGCCGTCGAGCAGGCCGATGCTGGGGTCGGCCGGCGTGCTCGGCGTCTTCAGCGCAAATCGCCGCCCGTCCGCCTCGTCGATGGCGACCACGTCGGTGAACGTGCCGCCGGTGTCGAGCGCAATCCTCAGCCCCACGCCCTGCTCCGCCCGTCTGCCGCCGGCTGCGCTGCGTCACGCCGCCGCATCGCCGTCATTCCCACCAGATCGGCGTGGTGGTGATGACCTCGACGCCGTGGCCCTTCACGATCAGGTTCTGCTCGAAGCCCACCGCGCCGACCCCCTCCCAGGCGAGGAAGGCCTCGGAGCTGCAGACCATGTTCTCCAGGATGAGCTGGTCGGCATCGCAGGTCGAGAGGCCGTACATCGGGTTCTCGAACATCATGTCGCAGAGATGGCCGTAGAGCGGCCATTGCAATCCGGCCTGGTCGACCATGTCGCCACCGCCGGCCTCCCTGGTCAGCCGGTCGCCCTCGCGCGCGAGCTCGTGCGGCGAGACGCCGGGGCGGATCTTCGCCATCACACCGTCGACGATGCCCATGCAGGCCTCCATGAGCCCGCGCTGGGTGCTGCTGGGCTTGCGCCCGCACACCGCCGTGCGTCCCGGGTCAAGGAAATAGCCGTGGCGCATCGGCCCCATGATCCAGGCGCGCACGAAATCGCCGTCCTCGGGCGCCGAATCGGGATCGGCGCCGCTCAGGGGGTAGCGGCTGAAATTGTTCATCTCGTTGCCGGTGCCGTGGGACAGGCGGACGATCGCGGGAATGCCGCCGCGCCGCACCACCTCGGCGGCGCCGGCCGCCGCGGCCTCCGCCTCGGTCCGGCCCGCGACCAGCCCCTCCATGATGAGCGTCAGCGCCCGGCTCGCGATGTCGCCCGCCTCGCGAAAGACCTCCAGCTCGCGCGCGCTCTTGACGTGCTGCACCGACTTGACGAGGTCGTCCTCCGGGCGCCAGTCGATGCGCGGGCACCACGCGCGCAGCCAGTCCATGTACTTGCAGGGGAGGAAGTCGGTGCCGACGATGGCGACCGGGCCGGCGATCCCCTGCGCGTTGAGCGCATCGGCCGTGCCCTTGATCGGGTTCTGGTGCCAGTGCCAGTTGTCGGTCGCGAGCCAGTCCGCCGGCTCCAGGAGCTCGTCGTTGTGCAGCTCGGGCTCCCGGCCTGCACGCATGATCACCGCATTGTGGCCCCGCCCCTGCCAGAGGTTGTTGTCGGGCGTCTGGCCGGGGTGCCCCGAATAGTGGTTGACCAGCCACAGCAGGTTGGCGCACCGGTCGTAGGAGCTCGCGCCCCGCGACCAGATGACGGCGGTCTCGTAGCCTCGGCGTTCCATCTCGCCGTGGACTTTGGTCCAGCGCGCCTCGTATTCCTTTCTGGGAAAGATCCGGCTCGTCATGGTCGACTCCTCCGGCCGGACCGTTCGCCCGGCCGCGCAAGGTTATCGCCGCCAGCGCCGTTCCACCAAGCCTTCGCCGGCCCGAACGGCGTTGGCCGCGAAGCGTACGCAGGCGAACCACGTCGGCATCGGCGTGCGCGCTACCGTCTCGACCACACCCGGATGCCCGAGCCCGGCAGCTCGGCCGAGGCGAGCCGCCCGGCCGCGACCATGGCGTCCAGCGCCTGCCGCAGCGAGCGGCCGGACACGCGATACCGGCTGACCTTGCCGGGCGGCAGGGCCGGATCGCACCCCTTGAGCGCGCCGGAAATATACGCGCGAATCGCGGCGAAGGTGCGGGGTTCGGCGAGGAGCGGCGACAGCAGCCCGCCGAATTCGTCGACTGCCAGCTCCCTCTCCCATTCGACCGTGACCTTCTGCTCGAAGCTGTAGCTGCCCGCGAGCAGAACCGCGCCTGGGCTCGACCGGCCGGTCCGGCTAGCGCGGCGCGCCTGCACCATGGGCCGGAATATTCGGTGTGTGCTCCCCGGTCCGCGTGAGCTTGCCGTCCAGCACCCGAACCATGGCTGCCGCCAGGGCGCGTATGGCACCGGTCGCGCCATTGGGATTCCAGAAGAGCCCGATATCGAAGTCGTCGAGGGCGGGCAGCTCCGCGCAAGTCGGCAGCGCACGGAGGGTCGGCGGCACGGTGCTCGTCGAGATCGCCGTGAGGCCGAGCCCGCTCTCGATCGCCGCCTGGTTGCCGGCGAGGTTGGAGCTGGAATAGACGATCTTGTAGGGGATGTCCCGGCGCCGCAGCGCGCTGAGCACGCGCAGGCGATACTGGCAGCCGTCCGGGAACAGAACCAGGGGGAGCGGGCGCTTCGCGCGCATGTCATGGGTCTGGCTGCCGACCCAGGCCATCGGCTCCCGCCACAAATCCGTCAAAGGTGCGGTGGGCGTGTCGTCGTGCACCGCCAGGACGATGTCGAACTCGTTCCGGACGAGCCTGGCGATCAGGTCTCGGCTCAGCTCGCAGGTCACGTCGAGCGCGATATCGGGGTTGCTCTCCGAGAACCGGCCGAGGAGCCGCGGCAGAAAAGAGAGCGCGAAATCGCTCGGGATTCCGACACGGATCGTCCCGGTCAGAATGCCGCCGTCCAGGCGGCCGACGCACTCGTCGTTCAAGGCCACCATCTGCTTGGCATATTCGAGGACGATCTCGCCCTGCGGCGTGAGCCCGAATGACTTGCCGGAAGTGGTGAGAATCGGCGAGCCGACGATGTGTTGAAGGCGCTGCATCTGCAGGCTCACCGCAGACTGCGAGCGGCTGATCTCCTCACCCGTCCGCGAGAAGCTCCGCGTCCGCGCCAGGACGAGCAGTGTCCGCAACAGGTCGACGGGGAGGATGCGTTCCATGCCGGCCGGCGAGCCTCCACTCATTCATGCAGCAAATGGTCGGGCACAGTCCATTTGCGCCCGTCATGCTCCGGGCGGCGCTCACCCGTGCCGTGAGCTGCGCGGGGGCGTGACAGGCGACCGCACTATCACAAACCCTCATGCAACTATTTTCACTATTTATACAAATAATCAATCGCCCGGTGCTATTGGTGGTCGGAGCCATGGCGCACGCGGACGATCTGCATCACCAACAACGAAGACAATCGGGGAGGAGGCGACGTGAGCGACGCGGAACGGATCACGACACAAAAGGTCTGGAGCGTCGACGAGATGCAGCGTCGCCTGCGCAATCTCCACGCGCTGATGGACGAGAAGTCCCTCGACGCCGTGATCCTGACGAGTCTTCACAACGTCCTCTACTACAGCGGTTTCTTCTGCCCGCCCTTCGGCCGGCTGCACTCTGCGGTCATCCCGAGGAGGGGCGAGCCAGCACTGATCGTCTCCTCGATCGAGGATGTCCGGCCCCGTCACTGCTGCTACTTCGAGGACATCCGCCCGTTCCACGACTGGGAGATGAGCCCGCTCGAAAACAACGTGCGGCTCTTCGACGAGGTGCTGCGCGACAACGGGATCACGAGCGGCCGCCTGGGGTACGAGGAAGATTCGGTGTCGGTCGGTTTCAGGGCAATGATCGACCGCGCGCTCGGCGGTTTCGAGTTTGCCGACGTGGCCTACGACACCATGCGCCAGCGCCTGGTCAAGTCGGCGGAGGAGATCGCCCTCATTCGGCGGGGCGTTCAGATCTGCGAGGTGGGCGGCTACGCGGCTCTGGCGGCACTCAAGGCCGGCGTGACCGAGGTCGAGATGGCGCGGGCGGCCACCGTCGCGATCGAGAATGAGCTCCGCAGGCGCTTCCCCGACATCGAGGTGGACAACCTCAACATGTGCTGGGTCCAGACCGGACCCTACCGCAGCCGCGTCGGCCACATCATGAACGCGCACCGGGTCGTGCAGAAGGGCGAGATGATCAGCGTGAACCCCTACGCGATCGTCGGCGGCTACTACCACGTGCTGGAGCGGAGCCTCTATTGGGGGCACATCCCCGACGATGCGCTCGCCGTCTTCAAGACCAACGTCGAGGCGCATCACGCCGGGCTGCGCACCTTGCGTGCGGGCATCAAGTGCTCCGACGTCGACAAGGTGGTCAACCCGATCTACCGCGAAGCCGGGCTCCTGGAAGGCCGCTCCTTCGGCACCGGCCACTCGGTCGGCATCATGTCCATCTGGTTCGGGCGCGAGGAGGGAGGCGAGCTGCGCCAGTACAACGACACGGTGCTCGAAGAGAACATGGTCGTGACCATGGAGCCGATGGTGAATGTCGACGGTCTCGGCGGCTTCCGCCATCACGATATCTGCCGCATCACCGCCGACGGCATCGAGAACCTCAACACCTTCCCGCGCGGTGTCCTGCTGGCGGGGGACGACGGGAGCCTCGAAGAGCTTTGGCGTCCCAAGTAGGCAGGGCCATCGGCCCGACGCACCGAGCGGTGCGATGACCGCCCGGCTTGCCGCGGACATCGGCGGCACCTTCACCGACCTGGTGCTCCTGGATGCCGGCGGTGGCGTGCATGTTGCCAAGACCCTGTCGACGCCCGGCGACTTCAAGGAAGGTGTGCTGAGTGGCGTCGAGCGGGTCCTGTCCGACGCGGGTGCGGAGACGGAGGGAGCCATCGCGCTCGCCGATGTCGACTACTTCGTGCACGGCGCGACCGTCGTGCTCAACGCGTTGCTCGAGCGGAAACTGCCGAAGGCCGCGCTGGTCACCACCAGGGGGTTCCGGGATGTGCTGGAGATCATGCGCACCAACAACTCCCGCATGTACGACCTCAAGTGGATCAAGCCGAAGCCGATCATCCCGCGGCATCTGCGCTTCGAGGTTGCCGAGCGGGTCCGTCACACAGGCGAGGTGCTGCGCCCGCTTGACGAGGCAGGCACCCGCGAGACGGCGCGCCGCATCAAAGCGCTCGACATCCGCTCCGTCGCACTCTGCTTCCTCCATGCCTACGCCAACCCGGACCATGAGCGCCGCGCCCGGGAGATCATCCTGGAAGAACATCCGGAGGCGCACGTCACGATCTCCTCCGACGTCGCCAGCGAGCTCAGGGAGTTCGAACGCACGTCGACGGTGGCGATCAACGCCAGCACGATTCCGATCATCACGTCCTATCTAAACGGTCTGGCGCAGGCGTTGGGCGAGCGCGGCCTCAAGCGCGAGCTCTTCGTCATGCAATCGAACGGCGGTGTCATCGCGAGCCGGACCGCCCGGTCGCTGCCGGTTCGCACCGTGATGTCGGGCCCGGCGGGCGGCGTCGTCGGCGCCCAGTTCATCGCGGGCCGCATGGGCTTGCGCGACGTAGCCACTATCGACATCGGCGGCACCAGCAGCGACATGGGCGTCATTTCCGACGGCCTGGCGCGGACGGTCGACCAGAGCACCGTCGAAGGGTGGCCGATCATGGCGCCGACCATCGAGATTCTGGCGATCGGCGCCGGCGGCGGCAGCATCGCCTGGGTCGACGCCGGTGGCGCGCTTCGCGTGGGGCCGCAGAGCGCGGGCGCCCGGCCCGGCCCGGCCTGCTACGGCCTCGGCGGGACCGAGCCGACTGTCTCCGACGCCTGCGTCGCGCTCAATCGGCTGAACCCGAACTACTTCCTCGCGGGCGAGATGACACTCGACCGTGACGCTGCCGAGCAGGCCATCCGCGAACGCATTGCCGAACCGCTCGGCATGGATGTAGCCGAGGCCGCCGAGGGCATCCTCCGCGTCGTAACCGCCAACATGAACAAGGCGATCCGCTCGATCTTGATCGCTCGGGGCTTCGACATCCGCGCGTTCGCCCTCATGGCCTTCGGCGGCGCGGGCGGCATGGTGGCTGGCGAGCTGCTGCGCATCGGCGACGTGTCCCGGCTCGTCGTGCCGAGCAATCCCGGCGCCGTCTCGGCCATCGGGATGCTCGCCACCGACCTTCGGCACGATTTTGCGCAGTCCAACGTCCAGCCGCTCGCCGGTGTCGCGTGGGGCGAGGTCGAGCATGCCCTGCGACAGCTGCAAGGCCGCGGCGCGGAACGGCTCCGCAGCGACGGCGTGGCCGACGACGCCATGCGCTTCGACGATGCGCTCGACCTGCGCTACGTAGGGCAGGACTACTATCTCCGCGTCTATGTTGACATCGACGATCTCGACGGCGCGCGCATCCGCTCTGATTTCGACCGGCTGCACGAGCACACCTACGGCTTTTCCAATCCCGAGTTCGAGGTCGAGATGGTCAATGCGCGTGTCTTCGCCGTCGGCAAAGTCGGGCGGCCGCAGCTCCCCGAGATCGGCGTCAGACGTTTGACCGACGGACCCCTGGAGACCAAGGCGCGGCGCCGTGTGTTCTTTGGCGGTGCGTTCGTCGATACGAATATCTACGATGTGACGGCGCTTCGCGCTGACGACGCGATTTGCGGGCCCTGCGTCGTCGAGGATCCGCGCTCCACGATTGTCGTCATGCCGGGGCAGATCGCCACGGTCGATCGGTTTCGCAACCTCACGATCGAGGTCGCGGCGTGAGGCCGCGCTGCGGGCCGGGATAGGGACGCACCATGGTCAAGGCAATGCACCTCGCCGAGAAGGCACGGAAACCGTCAATCGATCCGGTGACCCTGGAGGTCGTTCGCGCCGGCCTGCATTCGATCATCAGCGAGATGTCGATCACTCTGAACCGGACGTCGTACTCAACGATCCTTCGCGAGATCAACGACTACAGCTGCGTCCTCTTCGACAGCCGGGGCCGGCTTCTCGCCCAGGCCGAGGGCATACCGATCTTCAACGGCAGCATGAATTTCGTGATCGACGCGGTGATCGCGAAGTTTCCCCTGGCCGAGATGAAGCCCGGCGACATCTTCCTCTCCAACGATCCCTACACGGCGGGGGGCACACACAAGAACGACATCAACGTCGTCATGCCGATCTTCTGGCAGGGCGCGCTGGTGATGCTGGCGGCGAACAAGGCGCATCACCTCGACATCGGCGGCAAGGACCCCGGCAGCTGGTCGGCCGATGCCCGCAACACGTATCAGGAGGGCCTCTGCCTTCCCGTGCTCAGGCTTGCGCGTGGCGGCAGGATGAACGAGGAGGTCATCGAGATCCTGATGGCCAATCTCCGCACGCCGACGCTCTCGCGCGGCGACTTCGCGGCCCAGATCGCGGCCCTGAAGACGGCGGAGCTCCGAACCCACGAGTGGCTGGAGAAGAACGGCACAGACGTGCTGACGCAGACGGTCGACGAGCTTCTGGATCACGGCGAACGCGTCGTGCGCGCGGCGATCGAGCGGATTCCCGACGGCGTCTACAAGGCATCGGGCTTCGCCGATGGCGACGGCGTCTCGGACGAGCCGATCCCGATCGCCGCCACCGTCACGGTCGAGGGCGGCGATATCGCCATCGACTACACCGGCAGTGGCGCGCAGCGCGAAGGCTCGGCGGGGAACGCCCATTGGGTCGTCACGGTCTCGATGACGCGCCAGGCGATCATGTTCTTCACCGACACCGCGCTCGGCGGCAACGAAGGCTCGTACCGGCCGATCCATGTGTCGGCGCCGCCCGGCTGCGTCTTCAACCCCGAATATCCCGCGCCGGTGACGACTGGCATGGGGAACATGGGCACGCGGCTGATCGAGCTGATCTTCCAGGCGCTGGCAGAGGTCATTCCCGAAGAGGTGATCGGCGGCACCTTCGGCTGCTTCAGCTGCATGACCCTCGGCGGCAAGGACCCGCAGACGGACGGCGAGTTCGTGCATTTCGAGTGCTATTCCGGGGGCTGGGGCGGGCGCCATCACGCGGACGGCAACAGCGCGACCGTCTCGCTCGGCAGCGGCGATGCCTACAACATCCCGGTGGAGGTGATGGAGACCACCACACCGATCCTGCTTTGCGAGAAATTCGCGTTGCAGGAGCGCTCCGCCGGCGCCGGCCAGCATCGCGGCGGCTTCGGCACCGAGATCGACTACCGGATGATGGGCGAGGCCGAGCTTGCCATCGCACTCGATCGCGAGACCTTCAGGCCCTACGGGCTGTTCGGCGGGCTGGAGGGACAGGGCAGCGAACTCCTGATCGAGCCGGGGACGCCCGACGAGGCGCGCTACGTCCGGGCGAGCGGCGTAAAGGTGGCGGAAGGCGCGCTCGTCCGCCACCGGACGGCGGGTGGAGGCGGCTATGGAGAGCCTACCGAACGCGATCCGGCCCTGGTCGCGGACGACTGCCTGAACGGGCTGATCACGATCGAGGATGCGCGCGCGCTCTACGGCGTGGCGATCGACCCGGTGAGCTGCGCGCCGGATCGCGAGGCCACGGCCGCGCTGCGCAAGGACCGGCAAGGCGGGGAAGGGTCTTCGCCGCCAGTATCCGAGGACGAGCTGACGCAGTGATCCGGAAACGAGAGAAATCCGAAAGGGAGGGTTAGATCATGTGGAAATGGATTGCGGGTGCCGTCGCGGCCGTCGCGGTGAGCGTGCTTGCCGTCTCAGGCGCGCAGGCGTTCAAGCTCGATGGAGAGCCCAAGATCGCGATGCTTCAGCTCGCCACCGTCAACGACGGCGGCTGGTCGGAGGCGCTGGAGTATGCGCGGGTGAAGACCGAAGAGGCGCTCGGTGTCGAGATCGCCTACACCGAGAACGTTGCGGAAGACAATTCGGAGATCCTGCGCACCATCGATCTCTATGTGAGCCGGGGCTATAACGTCATCGTCGGCACCTCGTGGGGCTATGGCGACGCCTTCCTCGAAGCCGCCGCCAAGTATCCCGACGTGGCCTTCATGAACTGCGCCGGCGAGACCAACAACTCGGTCAACCTGGAGAGCTTTTACGCGCGCAGCTACCAGGGCTGGTATCTGGCCGGGATCGTCGCCGGCCACATGACTCAGTCCAAGAAGATCGGCTCAATCGGCGGCCACCCGCTCAGCGTGGTGAACTGGGACCTCAACGGCTTCCTGCGCGGCGCGCAGTCGGTCGATCCGGCGATCGAGATGGTCGGCGTCTTCGTCAACACCTGGTACGACCCGGTCAAGGAGACTCAGGCGGCGGAGGCTCTGCTGGAGCAGGGCGTCGACGTGCTGGGCTCGAACATGAGTACGCCCGGTCCGCACCTGGCCTTCCAGGACCAGAAAAAGTGGTCGGTCGGCTTCCAGATCGACGTGTCGGACCAGGCACCCGACGCGGTGGCGACCTCGATGATCTACAAGTGGGAGGCCTATCTGATCCCGACCATCTCTGCGATCATCGAGGGCACCTGGGAGCCTGGCGAGTGGGGCTGGTGGAGCGGCATCGAGACCGGTCTCTTCGATGTCGATCCCATCGCGGCCTGGGTGCCGGGAGCGGCGGTGGCGGATGTCGATGCGGCGCGCGCGGCGATGGTCGCGGGCACGCTCGATCCCTTCCAGGGGCCGCTCAACCGCCAGGACGGCACGCTGGCCGTGCCCGAGGGCGAGGTTCTCTCCGACGACGGCCTGTGGGGGATGACCTACTTCATCCAGGGCGCCATCGGCACTATGCCGGCGGAGTAGGCCCACCGGGGCGTTCTCGGATCGGCGTCTCGTGCTAGCGTGGCAGGGTGAGCCATGCCTTAGGAATCGTCGGCGCGAGCAAGGCCTTTGACGGGCGGCCGGCGCTCAGGCGGGCGTCGTTCGCCTGCGACTGGGGCGAGGTTCACGCCCTGCTGGGGGAGAACGGGGCCGGCAAGTCGACCCTGATGAACGTCGCCTGCGGGCTCTACGCCGCGGACGAAGGCAGCATTGCGGTCGACGGCCGGCCGGCCCCGATCACCGCGCCGGCCGACGCCGCGATGCTCGGCATCGGCATGGTTCACCAGCACTACAAGCTGGTGAAGCGCTTCACGATCGCCGAGAACATCGTCCTCGCATGCCGGGCCTCCCTGGGCGTCCGGCGCCCGCGGGACGCGGCCGAAGCGATTGCGGCGAAGGCCGCAGAGGTCGGCTTCGCCATCGATCCCGGTGCCGTCGTCGGCGACCTTTCCATCGCCGAGCAGCAGCGCGTCGAGATCCTCAAGGTGCTGTTGCTCGGCGCCCGCATCCTCATCCTGGACGAGCCCACCTCGGTGCTGACCGACCAGGAATCGGTCTCCGCGCTCACCTTCATGCGCCGTCTCGCCGAGGATGGCCATGCGGTGGTCCTCATCACCCACAAGCTGCGCGAGGTGATCGGCTATTCGTCGCGGGTGACGGTGATGCGCCAGGGCGAGACGGTGCTCGCCGGGGCCGAGACCGCGGGCCTCGACGCCGAGACCCTGGCCCGGACCATGGTGGGGGAGGAGCGCGCGTCCAGGCCGCGCAGCGCCCGGCCGCTCGGCGACGTGCGGCTCCGGGTCGAGGACCTGACCGTGCGCCGCAGCATCGGTGTCGGCGTGGATGGCATCGGCTTCGCCGTGCGCGGCGGCGAGATCTACGGGATCGCCGGCGTCGGCGGCAACGGGCAGCAGGAGCTCGCCGACGCGCTGACCGGCCTGCGTCCGCCGGCGCACGGCCGGATCGCGATCGACGGTGACGAGATCGCGGGCAGAGACGTGCCGGCCTTTCGCCGCCGCGGGATGCGCGCCGTGCCTGCCGACCGCTTCCGTACCGGCCTCCTGGCGGAGCTCGCGGTCTACGAGAACCACGGGGTGACGGGCGTGCCGGCCGGCGAGTACGGCAGCCCGGCGCTGGTTCGCACCGGCGCCATGCGGACGGCGGCGGCCGGCGCGATCGACGCCTACAGCATCCAGGGCGCAGCGCCGGCGACGCCGGCGCGGCTGCTCTCCGGCGGCAACGCCCAAAAACTCCTGCTCTCGCGTGAGCTCCGGGGCGAAGCCGGCGTGCTCGTCGCCCATTCGCCCACGCGCGGCCTCGACGTGAACGCCTGCCGGACGGTCCACGACCTGCTGCTGGGCGCGGCGGATTCGGGCACGGCCTGCGTGCTGATCAGCGAGGACCTGGAGGAGGTGCTTGCGCTCTCCACGACAATCGCCGTGATCAGCCGGGGCAGGCTGGTCGGCACGTTTCCCGCCGGCGAGGTGAGCCGCGCCGAGATCGGCCGCCTGATGCTGGGCCATGCCTGATGCTGGGCCACGCCTGATGCTGGGCCCGGTCTATCTGGTGCCGCGCCAGCAGGCGCCGCTCTGGCTGCGGGCGGCGACCTTCGTCGGCGGCATCGCGCTCGGCCTGCTGATCGCCTTCGGCATCCTCATCGCCTACGGCGTCACCGCCGGACAGATCGTCAACGAGTTCATCGTCTTCGTGTTCCTCGACCTGAACGGCCTCGCCCAGGTGGTGACCGCATCGACGCCGCTGGTCCTGGTGGGCCTCGCTTCGGCGGTGGCGCTCAAGCTCAGGTTCTGGAACATCGGCGTCGAAGGGCAGATGTGGCTGGGCTGCATCGCCGCCACCGGCGTCGCCCTCTTCGACCTGGGCCCGGACTTCTTGCGCCTGCCGCTCATGTTCGCCGCCGCCGCCGTTGCCGGCGCGGTCTGGATCGGCATCCCCGCCTTCCTCAAGCTCCGCTTCCGGGTCAACGAGATCATCACCTCGCTGCTGCTGACCTATGTCGCCTACCAGCTCGTCGAGCACCTGCTCTTCGGCGCATGGAACGACCCCGGCAGCTCCTTCCCCAATTCGCAGCACTACGACGAGGGGACGGAGCGGCTGGCCCGGCTCGGCTGGGGCTCCGCCCACACCGGGATCTGGATCGCGCTGGGCGCCGGCGTCCTGCTCTGGTTCGTGATGACGCGCGCCCGGCTCGGCTTCTACATGGACGCGATCGGCGCCAATGCGGAGGCCGCGCGGGCGGCGGGCGTGCCGGTCGTGCTCACCACGGCGCTGGCGGCGGCCATGTCGGGCGGGCTCGCGGGCATCGCCGGTGCCGGGCTGGCCGCCGGGCAGGAATACCGCATGACGCTCTTCATCGCCGGCGGCTACACCTTCAGCGGCATCGTCATCGCCTTCATCGGGCGCTTCCGGCCGATCCCCGTCGTCATCACCGCGTTCGTGGTGGGCGGCGTCTACACCGCGGGCGACACGCTCAAGGTGTTCTATCAACTGCCCGCCGCGATCACGACGCTGATCGAGGCCGTGATCCTGCTCAGCTTCGTCGTCGTCGAATTCTTCAGCCGCTACCGCCTCAGCTTCGGGGTGCGGGAGCACGCCTGATGGCCGCCGATTTCGTCCAGAACTGGCTCGCCACCACGCCGGGCTTCGCCACGCCCTACCTGCTCGCCGCCCTCGGCCTGATGATCAACGAGCGCGCCGGCGTGCTCAATCTCGGCTGCGAAGGGATGATGCTGGTGGGCGCGATGACCGGCGCGGTGGTGAGCTTTCACACCGGGTTCGCCGGCGCCGGCGTCCCCGTCGCCATGCTGGCCGGCGCGCTGGTCGCCCTCATCTTCGGCATCGCCGTCGTGGTCTTCCGCACCGATCAGGTGCTGACCGGGCTCATCATCGTCGCCTTCGGCGACGGGCTGACCGGGGTCGTCGGCCGGCCCTACATGTTCGAGAAGGTGGCCGGCTTCCGCAATCTCGACCTCGGCCCGCTCAGCGACATCCCGTGGCTCGGCTCCATCCTCTTCCAGCAGGATATCCTGGTCTACGCCGTGGCGGCGCTGGCCGTAGCCGTGTGGTGGGGTCTCGACCGTTCGGATGCGGGGCTCAGGCTCCGCGCCGTCGGCGAGGACCCGGCGACGGCCGACATCGCCGGCGTGAACGTCCAGCTCTTCCGGCTTACCGCAGTCGTGCTGGGCGGCGCGCTCTGCGGCCTCGCCGGCGCCTACCTGTCGCTCGCGTCCAGCTATGTCTGGGTCGAGCACATGGTCGGCGGCCGCGGCTGGATCGTCATCGCGCTCGTCATCTTCTCCGGCTGGCGGCCGGGGCGCGCGGTCATCGGCGCGCTGATCTTCGGCGGCGCCGAGGCGCTGATCCCGCGCATCCAGGCGATAGGCCTCGACGTGCCCATCTATCTCGTCGGCATGCTCCCCTACGTGCTGACGCTGGCGGTGTTGATCGTCCCCACCATCCTGCGCGGCGAGCGCTCGCCTGCGCCGAGCGGACTTCTGCTCAACTATCTCCGGCAGGACCGCCGCTAGGATATGCTCACAGCCCGGTTGGCGAGAATCGAATGCGACCCCAGTGAGGAGATGGACAATGTCCGGCATGACGAGCGTGCGCGAGACCCACGAGGTGCCTGCCCGCACCGGCACGGGGTTCACCGTCGAGAGCGGCGACCTGCTCCGGATCACCGATCTGGAAGGATCGCAACCGGTGGACTTCTGGGCCTTCAACAAGGCCGACCATCTGGAGTTTCTCTCCTGCGAGCACACCAAGCCGTCGATCGAGAAGCTCTTTCCCCATGTCGGCGACTCTGCCTACACCAATCGGCGACGCAGGATCGTCACAGTCGTGGATGATACCTCGCCCGGGCAGCACGACATGCAGTACGCCGCCTGCGACCCCACGCGCTATGCCGAGCTCGGGGTCGTGGGCCATCACGAAAGCTGCCAGGAGAACCTGCACACGGCGCTCAGGGGCTTCGGCATCGTGCTCCAATTCACGCCGCAGCCCTGGAACCTGTTCACCAACTTCTTCATCAACCCCGACGGCAGCTTTACCATCAAGGCGCCCGAATCCCGGCCGGGCGACTACATCGTGCTGAGGGCCGAGATGGACGCCACCGTCGTCGTCTCCGCCTGCCCCCAGGACCAGAACCTCACCTGCGGCGGCCGGCCCACCGACATAGGGGTGGAAATCGGACGCTGAGCAGGGGGCGCCTGAGGGGCATGAATAGGGAGCGCTAAGGGTACCCGTTAACATGGATCACGTGAGCGGGGTGCTAGAATCGTTAGAAAGTAAAGGACGGGAAACCGAACTGTGGGGAAGTGGGAGACGGGGCCAGAGGACTCTGGAACAAAAACCTGGCCTTTCAAAACGCGATACAAAGTCGATCACCGTCCATATGCGCGAACGTAGAGAGAACATACGTAGCGTCAAAGCGACAGGAGGGTGCAACGGATCGAAATGAAGTTGCGCCTATTTGGTGCGTGGTCGGGAAGGCGAAAATCGCACAGGCAAGGGGGAAAAGCCCTAACGTACTGTTATATAATGCCTTAATATACTCTTTCTCCAATGCTTCAGTGGTGATTCGCAACGCACCATGCATAGCACCATGGTCCGGGGAGTCAGCCCGGCGCGTCGTCGCCCGTGCTGCTCCCGCCCTCTCCCGGCTCGTCGCCCGCCGGGATGCGCGCGCGGGGGGCGGGGCGGGGCTCGCGTTGCTCGCGCGGGGCGGCTGCGGGCCGGGGCGGGGCGGGGCCGTCGGTGCCGTCGCCGCCCGCTCTCGAGTCCTCGACGACCACCCGGGCGGCGGGTGCGCGACCCTGCTTGTCCTCGCCGAAATAGATTTGCGTGTGGGGGAAGGGGATCTCGATGCCGCGCGCGTCGAAGGCCGCCTTGAGCCTGCGGTTGTATTCCCGCCCGGTCATCCACTGCGTCAGCGGCTTCGTCTTGAGCCGGGCGCGGACGATGACCGCCGAATCGCCGAAGCTGTTGAGGCCCATGATCTCCAGCGGCTCCAGCATGTTGGGGCCGAACGCGGGGTCCTGCTGCAGCTCCGCGCCGACCTCGCGCATGACGGCCACCACCTCGTCATAGTCCTCGCGGTAGGCCACGCCCATGTCGATCAGGTAGTAGGAGAACTCCTTGGTCATGTTGGAGACCGTGTCGACCGCGCTGAAGGGCACGGTGTGCACGTGCCCCTCCAGGTCGCGCAGCCGGATGGTGCGGATGGTGATGGCCTCGACCGTGCCGGTGTGGCCTCCCGCCGTCACGACATCGCCCACGGCGACGCTGTCCTCCAGCAGCATGAAGAGGCCGGTGATGATGTCCTTCACCAGGGTCTGCGCGCCGAAGCCGATGGCGAGGCCGGCGACGCCCACGCCGGCGAGCACGGGCGCGATGTCGAGGCCGACCTCGGAGAGGATCATCAGGGCCGCGATCACGCCGACCACGGCGCGGAGCGCGTTGCGCGCGAGCGGCAGCAGCGTCCGCGCGCGCTGGCTGCGCTCCACCAGCGCGCCTTCCCGGTCGACCGTGGTCAGGTAGCGGTCGACGAGGGTCGACGCCACCTCCAGCACGATCGTGGCGATGACGGCGATGGCGACGATCGAGGCCAGCGTCGCGATCACCGTGCGGCCCGTCTCGCTCGCGAGCCAGGTGAAGATGTCGGCGTTCCAGGCTTCGAGCACGAGGCAGAGGCCGAGCAGCAGGATCGCCGCCTGCGCCCCCCGGCGGGCGACCGGCATGTAGCGGCTCACCCGCGCCTGAAGCCCCGGATAGCGCTCGCGCAGCTCGCTGCGGACGCGGAAGCCCCGCTCGAAGGCGCGCCGGGCGCCTGCGAAAGCGAAACCCGTGGCCCAGGCGATCACGACCGTGGCCGCGCTGCCCTTGACGAGGAAGAGGAAGCCCTCGAGCCCGTCGGCGGCGGCGAGCAGCCCGCCGGCGATGACGTAGACGATCGCCGGGATGTGCCAGAAATCGGCGAGCTTGCCGAGAAACGCGAAGACCTTGAGATGCGCCCGCCCGCCGCTGGTCCGCCCGGTCTCGTGCAGCCAGCGCGCGAGCGGCGCGCGGTTCTGCAGGATGAGCGTGACGAGGAGGCCGACCAGCAGGATGCCGAGCAGCCGCACCAGCGCCGCGTAGCCGCTCTCCGGCAGGCCCAGCAGGAGCCCGGCCTGGCAGAAGATGTAGCCGTAGGCGCCGATGTTCACGAGCCGCCGCCACCAGATCGAGCAGTAGGCGGCATTCACGTCCGCGATCGGCGCGAGGCGGAGCCGCGGCGCGTAGGGTGCCAGCACCAGGGTGCCCGCCGCCTTGACCACGCTCGCAATCAGGTGGGCGTTGATGATCGCGAGCCCGATCACCCGCACCGTATCGCCCGGCTCGATGACGGTGAGGATGCCGTAGCCGACGCCGGCCACCGCCAGATTGGGCACGAGCCTGAGCGCTGTGTTGTAGAGAAGGAGCAGCGGCTGGAGCCACCGTGTGGGCTTCTCCCGCTCCTCCACCCGGCGGCGCGGCGCGGCGAGCGCGCGGAAGGCGATCAGGCCGGCGACGATCCCGCCCGCGATCACCGCGAGCAGCTTGCCGAAGGAGACCAGCCAGGCGTCGCCCTCGCCCTCGCCCTGCTCGTCCCAGTGCTCGACCAGCCAGGCGATGGCATCCGGGATGCCGGCAATCTGGCGCGCGAGCAGGACGATCTGTTCGCCCAGCACGGCGACCCCGTCGGAGACGGCGCGCATCGCCGAGGCCTCCCCGGCGCTCTCGCTCCCCTCCGTCGCCTGCTGGGCCGCGATCGCGGCCTTCAGGTCGGTGAGGAAGCGGTCGCGCCGCTCCGGCGATTCGAGGGTCTCGACCAGGCGCTCCAGGGACTGGGCGTCCGCCACGGCCCCGGCGGGCGCGGGCTCCTGCGCCAGCGCCGGCGCGCTCGCCGCGAGCCAGAGGGCGGCCAGCAGCAGCGCCGCCGCCCGACCGGGGCCGGCGTGCCGGTCGCGCGCCGGCCTCTGGACACTCGGGCAGAACGCGTGCCAGAGTGCCGCCGCCCTGCGATACACCGGGGGAGACGACATGGCGGTGACTATTTACCACAACCCGCGCTGCTCCAAGTCCCGTCAGGCGTTGCAGCTCTTGCGGGAGCGCGGCATCGAGCCGGAGATCGTGGATTATCTGAAGACACCGCCCGCGGCCGACGAGATCGAGGCCGTGCTCTCCATCCTGTAGCGACGCATCCGGCGCCCGTGACCCTGCCGGTCGTCTTTCACCCGGACTACACGGTCCCGCTGCCGCCCGGCCATCGCTTCCCCATCGGCAAGTTCGGCCGCATCAAGGACGTGCTCCTGGAGGACGGGGTGATTCGGCCGGAAAGCCTCGTCGAGCCCGTGCCTGCGCCGCGCGACTGGCTGCTGCTGGCCCATGACGGATCTTACGTGGATGCGGTGCTGGCGCTTGCGCTCGACCGCCGCGCGTTGCGCCGCCTCGGGCTGCCGCTGTCCGCAGCCCTGGTGCGGCGCGGCCGCGCCGCCGTCGGCGGCACCGTGCTCGCCGGCCGGCTCGCGCTTAGGCACGGGCTCGCCTGCAACACCGCCGGTGGCAGCCACCATGCCTTCGCCGGTCACGGCGCCGGATTCTGCCTCTTCAACGATGTCGCCGTCGCCATCCGCGTGCTGCGGCGCGAGGGGCTGATCGCGCGCGCGCTGGTGGTCGATCTCGACGTCCACCAGGGCGACGGCACCGCCGCCATATTCCGCGACGAGCCCGAGACCTTCACCTTCTCGCTCCACTGCGAGGCCAACTATCCGCCCGCCAAGGAGGCGAGCGATCTCGACATCGGCGTGCCGCCCGGCACCGGCGATGCGGTCTATCACGCGGTGCTGGCGACCCACCTGCCGGGCCTCGTCGCGCGCCATCGGCCCGACATCGTGTTCTACAATGCCGGCGTGGATCCCCATGGGGAGGACAAGCTCGGCCGGCTCGCCCTCGGCGACGAGGGGCTGGCCCGGCGCGACCGCTACGTGATCGAGACCTGCCGCACGGCCGGTGTGCCCACCGCCTGCGTGGTGGGCGGCGGCTATGCCGACGATCTCGACCGCCTCGCGCGCCGGCACACGAGCCTCCACCGGGCCGCCGCCGCAGTGGCGGCTGCGGCAGGGGCGTCGGAGGGGCAGGAGCGGGTCCGGGCGGCCGGAGGACGGCGATGAAGGCGGCGGTGATCCACGGCTACGGCGAGGCCTTCGACACGATCGTCTACGAGGACGTGCAGACGCCCGCGGCGGGCCCCGGCGAGCTCCTCATCAAGGTCCGTGCCGCGGGCGTGAACCATTGTGACACCGACCTGCGACGGGGGCTCTTCGGCGTGGCGAGCCCGATGCCGCACGTCATGGGGGTGGACGCCGCGGGCGCCGTCGCCGAGGTCGGTCCCGGCGTGACGGGGTTCAGCGAGGGCGACCGGGTCGCGCCCCACTTCATGCTGAGCTGCGGCGCCTGCGCCGCCTGCCGCGACGGTGCTGAGAATTTGTGCATCGACGCCGGCGTGCTGGGCGTCACCCAATGGGGCGGCTATGCGGAGTATGTGCGGGTGCGCCACGACCATGTCGTCCGCATCCCCGACTCTCTCACCGACGAGGACGCGGTGGCCGGCCAGATTCCCTTCGCGACGGCCTGGGAGGCGCTGATCGAGGAGATCGGCATCCGCGCCGGCGAGACGGTGCTGGTGACCGCCGCCGGCGGCGGGGTCGGCTCGGCTGCGGTGCAGGTGGCGAAGCTCGCGGGCGCCCGGGTGATCGCCGCCGCGGGCTCGGCGGAGAAGCTCGCGAAGGCGCAGAACCTCGGCGCCGACGCGGGCATCGACTACACCCGCCAGGACATCGGCGCCGAAGCGAGGCGGCTCACGCACGGCCGGGGCGTCGATGCGGCGCTGGAGATGACCGGCGGGGCGATCCTGGTGGGCGCGATCGACGCGCTCGGCCCCGGCGCACGCCTCGCCACCATCGGCGCCCATGGCGGCGAGCGGGTGGAGATCGACTTCATCGAGCTCTTCCGCAAGCATGTCTCGGTCCACGGCTGCGGCCGCTCGACCAGGGCCCATGTCGAACGGGTGCTCGGGCTGATGGCGCAAGGTCTGCTCACGCCGGTGATCCACCGGGTCTTCCCGCTCAGCGAGGCGCCGGCGGCCCATGCGCTGATGGAGAGCCGCAACTTCTTCGGCCGCATGATCATGCGGCCCTAGTACAGTGTCCCGGAACCGGACATGAATGCGTCCAGCGTCCCCCTTCCCGTCATGCCCGGACTTGTTCCGGGCATCTCCATCGGCCAGGCGCGGTGGAGAAGCGTGGATGGCCGGAACAAGTCCGGCCATGACGGTGGGGGTACGGCGTTGCCGATGCGTATGTCTGGGGCGGGACACTAGCAGGGCCGGCCGCGGTGCCCGACCCGCTCGGCAGCTTCGCCTTCACCTGGCCCTTCTATGCCGGCGGGGTCATCGCCTATCTGATCGGCGCGCTGCCGATGGGGTTGATCGTGGCGCGGCTGTTCAGGCTCGGCGACCTGCGCCGCATCGGCTCCGGCAATATCGGCGCGACCAACGTGCTGCGCACCGGCCACAAAGCGGCGGCGGCGCTCACCCTCGTCCTCGACGGCGGCAAGGGCGCGGCGGCGGTCGTCATCGCCCAGCGCTTCGGCCCCGACATGGCGGTGATCGCCGCCGGCTGCGCGGTCGTGGGCCATGTCGCGCCGGTCTGGCTGCTCTTCAGGGGCGGCAAGGGGGTGGCCACCACGCTTGGCGTGCTGCTCGCCATCGCCTGGCCGGTGGGGCTCGTCGCCTGCGGCCTCTGGCTCGCCGTCGCCGGGCTCTTCCGCTATTCGTCGCTCGCAGCCCTGGTCGCGGTGTGTGCGGCGCCGGGCTTCGCGCTCCTTTTCGATATACCGCAGATCGCCTGGCTGGCGGCCTTCCTCGCGGTCGTGGTGACGCTGCGCCACGCAGGCAACATCCTGCGCATGCTGCGCGGCCGCGAGCCCCGCATCGGCCGCGCTGCCGCCGCCGCCGCCCCGGACCCACCGGCGGGTCGATGAGCGGCGCCGGGCGCCCGTGAGCGGCAACGGCACGCACGAGGCCCGCGCGCTCAGCGAGGGCGAGCGCCTCAACTGGCTGCGCCTCGCCCGCAGCGAGAATGTCGGGCCGATGACCTTCTTCGCCCTGCTCGCCCGTTACGGCACGGCCGCCGCAGTGCTCGACGCGCTGCCCGCGCTCGCGCGGCGCGGCGGCCGGCGGCGGCCGATCAAGGTCTGCTCGCGCGCGGCTGCCGAGCGCGAGTTCGCGGCGCTCGCGGCGCTCGGCGGGCGCCTGCTCGCGTGCGGCGAGCCCGCCTATCCGCCGCTGCTCGCCGCCATCGCCGACCCGCCGCCCGTGCTCGCCCTGCGCGGGCGCGCGGCGCTGCTGACGGGCGACTCGATCGCCGTCGTGGGCGCGCGCAACGCATCGGCCGGCGGGCTTCACTTCGCCGAGCGGCTGACGGCGGAGCTGGGCGCCGCCGGGCTCGTCGTGGTCTCCGGCATGGCCCGCGGCATCGACGCGCAGGCCCACGCCGGTGCGCTCGCGACCGGCACGGTCGCGGTCATGGGCGGCGGCGTCGACGTGCTCTATCCCAAGGAGAACCGCTCCCTGTTCGAGCAGGTGCTGGAGCGGGGCGCCGTGGTTTCGGAGGCGCCGCTCGGCACCGTGCCGCTCGGGCGTCACTTCCCGCGCCGCAATCGCATCGTTTCGGGTCTGGCGCGCGGCGTGGTGGTGGTCGAGGGGGCGTCGCGCTCGGGTTCGCTGATCACGGCGCGGCTTGCGCTGGAGCAGGGCCGCGAGGTGCTGGCGGTTCCCGGCTCGCCGCTCGACCCGCGCTCACGCGGACCCAACCGCCTGATTCGCGACGGCGCCACCCTGGTCGAGGGCGCGGACGACGTGCTCGACGCGCTGGGCGACGGCGGCCGCCGGGTGCTCGGCGAGCTGCGCCCGGAATGGCCGCGCCCGGCCGCCGCCGACGGGCCGCAGGACGACGACGCGCCACAGACCGCCCGCGAGAGCGTGGCCGCGCTGCTCGGGCCGAGCCCGGTGCAGGTCGACCTCCTGGTGCGGCAGAGCCGGTTGACTCCCGCGATGGTGGCGACCATCTTGCTGGAGCTTGAGTTGGCGGGGCGCCTGGAGCGGCATCCGGGCAACCGCGTCTCACTCTCCCAGCCGACGGCGTAGCACCGCCCGACGGCGCTGCCAGCGATCGTTTCAGGATGAACGTCGTCGTCGTCGAATCGCCTGCCAAGGCGTCCACCATCGGCAAGTATCTCGGGCCCGACTACACGGTCGTGGCCTCCTACGGCCATGTGCGCGACCTTGAGCCCAAGGACGGCTCGGTGCGGCCCGACGACGCCTTCGCCATGGACTGGACGGTGGCGGACGGGGCCGAGCGGCATATCGGCGCCATCGGCAGGGCGCTGAGGAACGCGGAGCGCCTCTATCTCGCGACCGATCCCGACCGCGAGGGCGAGGCGATCTCCTGGCATGTGCGGGACGAGCTCGGCCGGCGCGGGCTGCTGGACGGCGTCGCCGTCAAGCGGGTGGTCTTCACCGAGGTCACCAGGAGCGCCGTGCTCGACGCCATGGCCGCCCCCCGCGATCTCGACGACCATCTGATCGACGCCTACAAGGCGCGCCGCGCGCTCGACTATCTGGTGGGCTTCACGCTCTCGCCGGTGCTGTGGCGCAAGCTCCCCGGCTCGCGCTCGGCCGGCCGCGTGCAGTCGGTCGCGCTCAGGCTGATCTGCGCGCGCGAGGTCGAGATCGAGGCCTTCAAGCCGCGCGAGTACTGGTCGATCAAGGTCGATCTCGACACGCCGCGGGCTGAGCGCATGGCCGCCCGCCTCGCCGTCCTCGACGGCCAGAAGCTCGGCAAGTATGCGCTCGACGACGAGGCGGCGGCGGAGCGCGCCGCGGCACGCGTCCGGGAGGGCCGCTACCGTGTCGCCGCGGTCGAGCCCAAGCGCGTCAAGCGCCATCCGGCGCCGCCCTTCACCACGTCGACCCTGCAGCAGGAGGCCTCGCGCAAGCTGGGGTTCGCCGCGAAGCGCACCATGCAGGTCGCCCAGCAGCTCTACGAAGGCATCGCCGTGAAGGGCGAGCAGGTGGGCCTCATCACCTATATGCGGACCGACGGCGTGCAGATCGCGGACCAGGCGCTGCGCCAGGCGCGGCGGGTGATCGGGCAGCGCTACGGCGACGCCTACGTGCCCGAAAAACCCCGCCGCTACCGCACCAAGGCGAAGAACGCGCAGGAGGCGCACGAGGCGATCCGCCCCACCGATCTCGCCCGCACGCCTCAGTCGCTCGCGTCCACGCTAAAAAATGACCAGGCCCGGCTCTACGAGCTGATCTGGAAGCGCGCGCTGGCGAGCCAGATGGCGAGCGCCGAGATCGACCGGGTGAGCGTGGATATCGCCTCCGACGACGGCCGCGTGGGGCTCCGCGCGACCGGCGCCACGGTCGCCTTCGACGGCTTCTTCCGCGTCTATCAGGAGGGCCGGGACGACGCCAACGGCGACGCCGCGGACGACGGCGAGGACGGGCGCAGGCTGCCGGCGGTGACGGCGGGCGAGACGATGGCGCTGGCCGGCGTCACGCCTGCCCGCCACGTCACCGAGCCGCCGCCGCGCTTCACCGAGGCGAGCCTGGTCAAGCGGCTGGAGGAGCTCGGCATCGGCCGCCCGTCGACCTACGCCGCGATCATTTCGGTGCTGCAGGACCGCAACTACGTGCGCCTGGAGAAGCGCCGCTTCGTACCGGAGGACCGCGGGCGGATCGTCACGGTGTTCCTGGAGAGCTTCTTCAGCCGCTACGTCGAGTACGACTTCACCGCCTCTCTCGAAGACCGGCTCGATACCATCTCCGCCGGCGAGGTCGACTGGCGGGCGGTGCTGGGCGACTTCTGGCGCGACTTCGCCGGCGCGGTCGAGGAGACCAAGGAGCTGCGGGTGGCCCAGGTGCTCGACGCGCTCGACGAGACCCTCGGCCGGCATCTGTTCCCGGCCGGCGACGGCGGCGAGGACCGCCGCTGCCCCTCCTGCGATGACGGGCGGCTGGGGCTCAGGCTCGGGCGCTACGGCCCCTTCGTCGGCTGCGCCAACTATCCCGAGTGCCGCTACACCCGCCCGCTCGCCGACGGCGGAACGGACGCCGCCGAGCCGCGCGAGCTGGGCAAGGATCCCGCGACCGGCCTGGCGGTGGCGCTGAAGCGCGGCCCCTACGGCCTCTACGTGGAGCGCGCGGTCGAGGGTGCGTCCAAGGAGAAGCCCAAGCGCGTCTCCCTGCCCCAGGAGCTCGCGCCCGACCGGGTCGATCTCGAGACGGCGCTCGGCCTGCTCGCGCTGCCGCGCGAGATCGGCACGCATCCCGAGAGCGGCAAGCCGGTCACCGCCGGGATCGGCCGCTACGGCCCCTACGTCATGCATGACGGCGCCTACCGCTCGCTGCCCAAGGGCGAGAGCGTGCTGGCGGTGGGCCTCAACCGGGCGGTGGTGCTGATCGCCGAGAAGGCGAGCCGCGGCGGCGCGCGGGTGCTGCGGGAGCTCGGCACCCATCCGGCGGACGGCGAGCCGGTGCGGCTGCGCGACGGTCGTTACGGTCCCTATGTCGAGCATGGCCGGCTGCGGGCGTCGCTGCCCAAGGGCGCGTCCGAGGACGCGTTCACCCTGGAGGAGGCCGTCCGCCTGCTCGCCGCCAAGGCGGCCCAGCCGAAGAAGACCCGCGCAGGTGGCGGGAAGACGGCGAAGGCCCAGGCCAAGGCCAAGGCCGGCGCTTCGGGGCGGTCGAAGGCGAAGCGCGGGCCGGGCTCTCCTGCCGGCGACGCGCCGTAGCGGCGCGCGGCGGTCTTGGCGGGCGGGACGGCTCCCTTTCCCACCAGGGACGAGGTGCTGCGCTTCGTCCGGGAAAGTCCGGGCAGGGTCGGCCGGCGGGAGATCGCGCGCGCCTTCGGCATCCGCGGCAACGACCGGGCCGCGCTGACGGACCTCCTGCGCTCGCTGGAGGCCGAAGGCGCGATCGAGGGGCGGCGCGCCAGGCGGCGGCCGTCGGCGACGCTCCCGCCCGTGACGGTGCTGGAGGTGGACGGCCTCGACCCCGACGGCGCACTCACCGCCCGGCCCCAGCGCTGGGAGGACGCCGAGCCGCCGCCGCCGATCACGCTCGATCCCGCCCCCCGCGGCGTGCCGGAGCCGGGCGTCGGCGACCGCGTGCTGGCACGCATCAGGCCCGCAGCCGACGGCCGTTACCTGGCGCGACCCATGCGCGTGCTCGATGCCGGCCCCCGCCGGGTGGTCGGGGTCTTTCACGCCGACGGCAGGGGCGGGGGCGTGATCGAGCCCGCCGGGCGCCGTTCCCGCCGCGACTTCGCGGTGCAGGCGGGCGAGACCGCCGGCGCGCGGACCGGCGAGCTGGTGGTGGGCGAGACCCGCGAGGGCCGCCGCCTCGGCCTGCCCGACGCCAGGGTGGTCGAGCGGCTGGGCGATGTGGACTCGCCCGGCGCGATCAGCCTCGCGGCGATCCACGCCCACGGCCTGCCGCTGCACTTCCCCGACGAGGCGCTGGCCGAGGCCGAGAGGCAGGAGGCGCCCACCCTGGAGGGCCGCGCCGACCTGCGGGCGCTGCCCCTGGTGACCATCGACGGCGCGGACGCCCGCGACTTCGACGACGCGGTCTGGGCCGGGGCCGATCCCGCGCCGGACAATGAGGGCGGCTGGCGTGCGGTCGTCGCCATCGCCGACGTGGCCCACTTCGTGCCGCAGGGCGGCGCCCTCGACCGGGCGGCGCGGGAGCGCGGCAACTCCGCCTATTTTCCCGACCGCGTGGTGCCGATGCTGCCGGAGGCGCTCTCGGCCGGTCTCTGCTCGTTGAAGCCGGGCGAAGACCGCGCCTGCCTCGCCGCGCATCTGCGCATCGACGCGAGCGGCACGGTGCTCGACTGGCGCTTCGAGCGCGCGCTCATGCGCTCGGCCCAGCGGCTCACCTATGACGGCGTGCAGCAGGCAGTCGCGCAAGGCGGCGCCGGCCTGGCGGCGCCTGTCCGTGACGCGATCCCCGCGCTCTACGGCGTCTACGGCGCGCTCAGGGCGGCGCGGGAACGGCGCGGCGCGCTCGACCTCGACCTGCCGGAGCGCACGGTCACGCTCGCCGAGGACGGCACGGTGGCGCGCATCGGCTTCGCCCGGCGCTACGACAGCCACCGCCTGATCGAGGAGATGATGATCGCGGCGAATGTCGCCGCGGCGAGCGCGCTCGAAGCCCGGCACACGCCCTGCATGTACCGCGTCCACGACCGGCCCGACATGGCGAAGCTCGACGCGCTGCGCGAGTTTCTGCGCGGACGCGGGATCGCCCTGCCACAGACGCGTGCGATCCGCGCCGAGTCCTTCAACCGCATCCTCGCCGGCCTCGACAATCCGCGCGACGCCGCGATCGCCAGCCTGATGATCCTGCGCGCCCAGGCGCAGGCCGCCTACAGCCCCGGCAATATCGGCCATTTCGGGCTGGGCCTCGCGCGCTACGCCCACTTCACCTCGCCGATCCGCCGCTATGCCGACCTGCTCGTCCACCGCGCCCTGATTGCGGCTTACGGCCTCGGGGCGGGCGGGGCCGGGGACGCCGAGGCGGGAGCGCTGGAGCGGCACGGCAGCCATATCTCGACCACCGAGCGGCGCGCCCAGGCCGCCGAGCGCGATGCCGGCGACCGCTATTGCGCCGCCTATCTGGCCGGGCGCATCGGCGCCGAATTCCAGGGCCGCATCGCCGGCGTGACGCGCTTCGGCGTCTTCGTCTCCCTCGACGAGACCGGGGCCGAGGGCCTGGTGCCGGGGCGCACGCTCGGCGCCGCCCGCCCGCGCCACGACGCGCGCCGGCACACGCTGGAGGTCGATGGCCGCACGCTGCGCCTGGGCGATCCGGTGGTCGTGGCGCTGCGCGAGGCCGACCCCGCGGCCGGCGGGCTGGTCTTCTCGCTGCTCGCCGTGAAGGGCGAGGCCTGGCAGCCGTCGCCGCAGCGTGACGGAGGGCGGCGCGGAAGGCGGCGCACACGGCGCTGACCGTGGCGCCCGTGCACACCCGCTGGGACAGCTCCCGCTGGGGCAGCACGCGCTGGGACAGCACGCGCTGGGACATCGTGGCCCTTGCGTTCGCGGCCGGCTACATGGTGGGCATGCAGGTCGGCAAGGTGCCTCCCGCACTGCCGATACTGGAAGCCGAGCTCGGCCTGCCCCGCGTCATCGCCGGGCTGATCGCGTCATCGTTCTACGGCATCGGCGCCGTGTGCGGCGTGGCGGGCGGGCTGCTCATCGACCGGCTGGGCATCCGGCGGATGGTCGTCGCGGGGGGCGCCGTGATGGCGCTTGCCAGCCTTGCCGGCGGGCTCGCCACGAGCGGGTCGCTCCTGCTTGCGGCCCGCATCGTCGAGGGCTTCGGCTTCGCCACCCTCTCGCTCGCCGCGCCCAAGATGCTCGTCGCCGCGACGGACGCCGGCGTGCGCCGCTTCGTCCTCGGCGTCTGGGGCACCTACATGCCGGTCGGCATCGCGCTCTCGCTGGCGCTCGCGACGCTGCTGCTGGAGCCGGTCGGCTGGCGCGGCCTCTGGTTCCTCAACAGCGGGCTCATTCTGCTCTTCCTGCTCGTCTTCGCCTGGGGCGCGGCGCCGTCGCGCTGGCGGGTGCCGGCGCTGGGCGGCGGCACCGTTGACACCGCGGGCGCCGCCGGCGCGCGCGCGACGCTGGCCCGGCCGGGGCCCTGGCTGTTCGGTGCGTGCTTCGTGATCTTCGCCGTCCAGTGGCAGGCCCTGGTGGCGTGGCTGCCCACCTTCCTCATCGAGACGCAGGCGCGCTCGCTCGCCGGCGCCACGCTGCTCACCGCGCTCTTCGTCCTCGCCACCGCCTTGGGCTCCGTCGCCAGTGCCTGGCTCATGCAGCGCGGCGGCGCGCGCTGGCTGCTGCTGGCCGTCGCCTTCACCGGGATGGGCGCCTGCGCGGCGGCGCTGTTCGCACCCTTCACCCCGGACGCTGCCAAGATCCCGCTCGCCGTCTGCTTCGCTCTGGCGGGCGGCCCGGTACCTGCCGCCTGCTTCGAGGGCGGCATCGCGCACGCGCCCGCCCCGTCGCAGGTCGCCATGGCGGGCGGCTTCGTGGCCCAGGGGGCGGCGCTCGGCGCGATGCTCGGCCCGCCTCTGCTCGCCGCGGTGACGGACGCGCTCGGCGGCTGGGAGTCGGCATGGTGGACCATGCTGGTCTGGTCCGCTCTCGGTCTCGCCGTCGTGGCTGCCGTGCTGCGGGTCGACGCACGCCACGCGCGGGCCGCGGCTGCGGCATGACCGGCGGCCCTTCGCTGGCGCGCAGCGTTGCCGCCGCCGCCATCGTGGCGGGGCTGGCGCTGGCCGGCGGCGCTGCTCTCGCTGCATCCGTCCCGCTCACCACCCGACAGGTCGCCCTCGATCCGACGGACGCCGCCGCGCACCGGGTCGGCCGCCTGGAATTCCTCGGCGGGCTCGATCTCAGGAGCGGCGCGCGCGCCTTCGGCGGGCTGTCGGGGCTGAGCGTCACGGCCGACGGCCGCCTCAGCGCCGTCAGCGACCGCGGCCAATGGTTCGCCGCCAGCATCGTGCACGACGAGGCCGGCCGCCTCGTGGACCTGGTAGAGGGCGAGATGGCGCCGCTGCGGGATGAGGAGGGCCGGCCCCTGCAGGGCGACCGGCGCGACGCCGAAGCGCTGGAACGCCTGCCCGGCGGCGGCTGGCTGGTGAGCTTCGAGCGCCATCACCGCGTCTGGCGCTACCCGGCGGGGGCGGGCGGTCTGCAGGGCCGCGCGGCGGCGTACCCGACCCCGAAGGCGCTGGAGCGTGCTCCCGCCAACGGCGGGCTGGAGGCGCTCGCGCCGCTCGCCTGCGGCCGCATCCTGATGCTGTCGCAGAGCCCCGCGCAAGACGCCGGCGCGCGCGCCGGCTGGCTCGTGGACGAGGGGCGCGGCGGCATCGAGGCGCTGGGCTATCGCCCCGCGCCGGGCTTCAAGCCGACCGATGCGGCCGTGCTGCCCGACGGGGACGTGCTCGTCCTCTCCCGCTCGTTCAGCGTGATCGGCGGCGTCAAGGCGCGCGTCGAGCGGATTCCCGCCTCCGCCATCGCGGCCGGTGCCGTGCTGCAGGGCGAGCCGGTCGCGCGCTTCGCGCATCCGCTGACCGTGGACAATTTCGAAGGCCTGGCGGTGGCGGACGGCGGGGACGGCGGGACGCTCGTCTACATCCTCTCGGACGACAACTTCAACTTCTTCCAGCGCACGCTGCTGCTGCTCTTCCGCCTGGACGAGTCCTGACCCGAGACGCCGCGTGCGGCGCGGCGCGATGGTGCTACCATCGGGCAGGGCGCCAGGGACGCGGCAAGACGCGGGCAGGGACCGATGGGCTACACGATCGCGGAAAAGATTCTCGGGCACGCGAGCAGGGCGGGCGTCCCGCTGCGCGCCGGCACGGAGGTCGAGGTCAAGCCCGACCATGTGCTGGGCTACGACTTCCCCGGCTATCTCGACCTGATCTTCAGGCAGATGAAGGAGGAGTTCGGCATCGACCGCGTCGCCGAGCCGGAGCGCTTCGCCCTCTTCATCGACCATATGGTGCCGGCCGCCACGCCGGCGGAGGAGGAGCTGCACATCGTCACCCGCACCTGGTGCGCAGACAACGGGGTCAGGCTGCACGAGCGCGAGGGGATCGGCCACCAGGTGGCGGCGGAAGCCGGCTATGCGGCGCCGGGCGGCTTCGTCGTCCACTTCGACGGCCACATCGCGCAGCTCGGCGCCTTCGGCACCCTCGCCATCGGCATCCACACCCAGCTCTTGGAGGCCTTCGTGCGGGAGCGGATCGATTTTTCCGTGCCGGAGACCACGCGGGTGAACCTGACCGGCCGGCTCGCCCCCGGCGTGATGGCGCGCGACGTGTTCCACCATCTGGTGCGCGTGCTCGGTCCCCGCTCCTGCCGCTTCCAGGTGCTGGAGCTGGGCGGGCCGGCGCTGGCCGATATCTCGCTGGAAGGGCGCCAGACCATCACCGGCCTCGCCATGTTCACCGGCGCGCTGACCGCGATCTGCAACCCGGACCGCCTCGCGCTCGACTACGCTGCCGCCCATGTGGCCCGGCCCTTCGAGCCGCAGACGAGCGACGCGGATGCATCCTACGCGGCCGTGCACGCGATCGACCTCAGCGACCTCGCGCCCATCGTGGTGGTGCCGCCCAACCCGGCGGCCACCGCCGATCTCGCGGACCATGCCGGGCTCGCGGTCCAGGCCGGCTATCTCGGCTCCTGCGCGTCGGGCCGGCTGGAGGACCTGCGGGCGGCTGCGGCGGTACTCAAGGGCCGGCGCATCGCACCGGGGTTCCAGCTCCACATCGTGCCGACGAGCCAGGCGATCATGGCGGCGGCCTCCCGCGAAGGCCTGCTCACCACGCTGATCGAGGCCGGCGCCTTCGTCACCTCGTCGTCCTGCGACTACTGCTACGGGCGGATCGCCACCATGACCGAGGGCCAGCGCGCGGTCTCCACCGGCACGCTCAATGTGCGGGGCCGCATGGGGAGCCCCGATTCCGAGATCTATCTCTGCAATGCCGCGGCGGTCGCGGCGTCGGCGCTGGAGGGGCGGATCGCCGACCCCCGCCCCTATCTCGCGGAGGCCACGGAGGCCACAGGGGCCGCCCCGTGAGCCTCGCCACCCTGCGCGGCCGGGTCGCCTGGGTCTTCGACGAGGCGGATTTCGACGTGGATCAGATCGTGGGCGTCGAGAACATCCGCCTCACCGACCCGGACGCGCTCGCGGCCTGCGCCATGCGCCGCTTCGACCCCGGCTTCGCCGAGACGGTGCAGCCCGGCGATGTCGTCGTCGGCGCCGAGAATTTCGGCTACGGCCATCCCCACTTCGCGCCGATGATCGGCCTGCGCCGGCTCGGGGTCCGCGCCGTAATCGCCGAGTCCTTCGCCACCGGCTACTGGCGGGAGGAGATCGCCGAGGGCTTTCCGCAGATCGCCTGCCCCGGCATCACCGGCCTCGTCGCGCGCTGGGACGAGGTCGAGATCGACTGGGAGGGGGCGCACGTCCGCAACCTGCGCACGGGCGGGGCGCTGCCCATCGCCCCCTATTCCAGCGCCGAGCGCGGCATCCTGCAGGCCGGCGGGCTGATCCCCTACCTGCGCGAAAAACTCGCGGACGGCGGAGCCTGACTCCCGGACGGTCCGCGCCCCGGCGCGGGGCGCGAGATGGCGCGGCGCTCTACCCCGCCTTTGAGAAATCTCCCGTCGCGGGGTCCATGGTCCAGAGCTCGCCGTCGGCGATGTCGAACCAGGCGCCGTGCAGGCCGAGGCGGCCCTTGTCCTCGAGGATCGACACGCAGGGGAAGGTCCGCAGGTTCGCGATCGAATGGCGGATCGAGGCGCGTTCGAGGGCGGTCTGCCGTTCGGCCGCGCTCAGCCGGCCGGCGGCGACGGCGGCGGCGATGGCATCGGCGGCGGGCGTGAGCAGCTTCATCCACTTGCCGATGAAGTCGCCCGGAGACAGCGGTTCCGCCGCCGGATGCAAGGCCGCCCGGATGCCGCCGCAGCGCCCGTGGCCGAGCACGACGATGTGTTTCACCGTCAGGCTCTGCACGGCGAATTCAAGCGCGGCGGAGGTCGCGTGGTAGGCGCCGTCGGGCTCGTAGGGGGGCACCAGATTGGCGACGTTGCGGACCACGAAGATCGCGCCCGGCGCGGTATCGAAGACGGTCTCCGGCGCCGACCGGGAATCGCAGCAGGCGATGACCATGACCTCCGGCGCCTGCCCGTGCTCGGCACGCGCGCGTTAGCCGGCATGGTCGCGGGCGTGGCGCTCATGCCTGAAGGAGCGATAGCCGTCGAGAAGCGGTCCCGGGAAATCGGTCATGGGCGGGCGCGGTATTTTTCGGGCATCTGCGGGTTGTTGGCGGGGTCGGTGTCGTGCTTCGCCAGCCGCGTCACCGCTCCGCCGCCGACCAGCGGCTTGAGCGCCGCCTCCAGCGCATCGGCCTTGTCGCGGGCGTAGACCTCCGCGCCGCCCACATGGATCGAGAACGATTTAACGTATTTCGCCGTCCTCACGGGGTCGGCGATCACGGCCCTGGTCCAGGCGTAGAGCGGGTAGTGCTCGACGCCCCGCGCCTCGGCTTCCGCGCAGTAGCCGGCGAAGGCGTCGTACTGGCAGACGAGCTGCGCATCGTGGGCGGCGAGAATGCGGCGCAGCGCGACGAGCCCCGGATGATCCGCACCCTGCCGCGCGGCCGCGACGGCACCCTCCGCGAGATCGACGCGGAGCTGGTATTGCCACTCCGCGGCCGTCTCCTCCTTATGGTCGGATGGTCGCTCTTCCATCGAAGGCTCCCCCCTGCCGCGCGGTCCCGCCAACCATTCCCGCCCATGGTGACGCGCGCGTCACCGCGGGCCAATGGCGAAATGTCCGCTATGATGAACGGCATGAGGTTTCCGGAGTCCCTAGTTTCGCCCAACGAAGGCCACTTCGTGCTGATCAAGTTCGGCGACGACGCAATTGCCCTTGCCGTCATCAGCATTTCGGCGTTCGGTTCATCTAAGCCTACTGCGCTCCATCATGTCTCCCATCGAGGGGCAATCAGCCTCAGCATAGGGACAGAAAACGCTAACAATAGAAGAACCCTCACCAAAGATGTCGTGACAAGCCGAACCATGATAGCTTTCACATATCGGATTGGAGGTGCTCAAATGGTGCACATATCGTGGACTACTTGGGATCTTTGTGCGGATTGGCGGCGCTACAGAATGAGTTATATTTCAAATATTCCTTACTGTGTCTGACTGAAGAAGGCGACAATGTCGGGATTTTGGACAACTTTATCGGCTATGCTACTTGTCGCTATTTTTGGTTTTTTCTTGCGTCCGTTTCTTCCATCTTGGGCCAGACGCCTCAAAGGTGTTTATGCGTATCTTCGCGCTAAAGACAAAGAGTTAATAGAGCACTTTCGCAATTTTCGCTGGAGTCCCCAGACGGAAGATCAGCGTTATTCTCGGACATACGTGCTAAAATATATTCGTAATTGGACGTTCATATATATTCCGGTTATCGTGGCTGTGGGAGTTATTTTTGGTATAATTGGGCCCAATATACAGAGAGAAACCCAATCAATTAGAGACGACCTAATACAAACTTTGCAGCAGCATCTGAACTCTCATGAAGAGTTTTCGACAAAGCTCATGCAACGAACGAACGAGTACATAGGCCCTCGTTCAGTTTGTGAAAGATCATTGCAGAGCATAGAGCAAAAGCGTGCAGAAGTGCTGTGCGAGATCTTTGTCGAAAGCCATGTTTCGTCACACTGTCGTCAGGGCGAACAGAGCCACGACGGGGAGCTTCTAAGATACGATACCTGTATGCTTGAGAAAGGATGGATAGTGTCCCCTTGTCAAGGGTCAGAAACTGACTGTGTGCAAATAGAGAACGTGGGCGCAATGTGTGAAACGCAACACTGGAAGACAAATACAAACTACGTTGGAAGGGATTGCTTAGGCTATATTCCGGAGGATATGAGTGTTAAATCATTTGAGCTCCAATGTTCCCACAAAGCAACACAGTTTGCGTTTGAAAGCCTTTATAATGGGTATAGGGAAAGTGATCGTATTCACAGTACCATAAAGGTTTACAAGACATGCATGCTTGCCAATGGTTGGACCACATCAGAGTGTTTGGAAGTTGACGATCCCGATAAGGATTGTGTGAAGATATTTTATCCTGCTAACCCGTGTCGAGAAAAGTTGCAAAAGTGGATCGAGCAGGAGGGCCGAGATTATGGCGAAATACCTTGTAACGGTGTGTTCTAGGCGTGCACAGAGATGGATATTGTTTCAGACGTCCGCTCCATTGGTCTGTAATGATGCGGTAATCGCGTGACATTGCGGTCTCAGTAGTCGGTCGCCGCCTCGGAGCCTGCCCTTGACCTCTCCCCGCTTTCGGCCTCACCACGCGCTCGGCCTTGCGGCCGCGCTGGTCTTCGCGTTCTTCCCGGTCTTCTGGATGGTCTCGACCTCGCTCAAGCCGCTCGGCGAGTGGGCGGCGGTGCCGCCGCCGTGGCTGCCGCGCGATCTGACGCTGGCGAACTACGCGCCGCTCTACGAGCGCTACGAGATGAGCTACGTCAAGGCGCCTAAGACCGGGCTCGGCGCCATTCTCGATTCCTTCGTCATCGCCGCCGGCACCACGCTGCTTTCGCTGGCCATCGGGCTGCTGGCGGCGCTCGGCTTCTCCCGCTACCGCGCCGGCAGCAACCGGCTCGCCATCGCGATCCTCGCCGTCCGCGCCGTGCCGCCGATCACGCTGGCGATCCCGGCACTCTTCCTCTTCACCTCGATGGGCCTGCGCGACACCCATATCGGCCTCGTTCTCGTCCACAGCGCCTTCGCCGTGCCGTTCACCTTCTGGATGCTGAAGAGCTTCATCGACGAGGTGCCGCCGGCCATCGAGGAGGCCGGCATGATGGACGGCATGAGCCGGCTCAGGGCGCATCTCTTCGTGACCGTGCCGATGATCCGCGGCGGCATGGCGGTCACCGGCCTCTTCGTCTTCATTCTCACCTGGAACGAGTTCCTGCTGACGGTCACGCTGAGCGACACGCTCATCGTCACCGTGCCGATCTATCTGCACCATCACACCGGGGTCTACGGCGTGCAGGCGGCGCTCGCGGCGGCGGCGGCGCTCCCCATCGTCCTCTTCGGCTTCCTGATCCAGAAGCACCTCGCGCGCGCCTTCACCCTCGGCGCGATCAAGCAGTGAGCGCCGCGTCGACCTCGCCCAGGATGCCGTCGAGAATGCCGAGCGCGTCGCCGATCTGGCCCGCGTCGATGCAGAGCGGCGGGCCGATCAGGAGGCCGTTGAGGCAGGTCCTGGCCTCCAGCCCGTGCTCCAGCAGGCGGCGCTTGACGAGGTCGTTCACCGCCCCATGGTTGGGCGCGGTGGAGAAGGGCGCGTCGGTCGCCGGGTCGGCGGTGAGCTCGATGGCGCCCAGCAGCCCCAGCGAGCGCACGTCCGAGACACACGGGTGGCGCTGCCTGAGGTCTGCGAGGCCCGCCGCCAGCACCGCGCCCATCGCCGCCGCGTTCTCGATCAGCCCGTCGTCCCGGTAGGCGTCGAGCGCGGCGGACGCCGCGGCGCAGGCGATGGGGTTGGCGGTCTGGGTCGAGCCGACCGGGAACCACGCGTCGTCGAAGCGGGCGGCGACATGGGGCCGCATCAGCACCGCGCCCATCGGTATGTAGCCCGAGGTGATGCCCTTGGAGACCGCCATCAGGTCGGGCACCACATCCCAGTGCTCGATGCCGAACCAGCGCCCGGTGCGGCCGAAGCCGGTGATCACCTCGTCGGCGATCATCAGGATGCCGTGGCGGTCGCAGATCTCGCGCAGGATGGGGAAGTATTCCGGCGGCGGCTTGATCCCGCCGCTCGCGGCCGTCATCGGCTCGACGATCACGGCGGCGATCTGGCCCGGCCCCTCGCGCTCGATCACCTCGTCCACGCTGCGCGCGCACTGCACGCCGCAGCCGGGGTAGGAGAGCGAGAAGGGGCAGCGGTGGCAGTAGGGGTCGAGGAAGCGGACGATGTTGGGGTGGTCGTAGCCGACGGCGAGCCGGCGCGGATCCCCGCTCGCCGACAGCGAGCCCGAGGTGGTGCCGTGATAGGAGCGGTACTTCGCCATGATCTTGCGCCGGCCGGTGACCAGACGGGCGACGGTCATGGCGATCTCGGTGGCCTCGCTGCCGCTGCCGGTGAAGAACGCCGTCTGGATGTCGCCGGGGGCGACCGCCGCGAGCTTGCGGCCGAGGCGCTCGCGCGCGGCGGTGGTGTGGTGCGGGCCGATGTAGCAGAGCCGGCCCGCCTGCTCCTGGATCGCCGCGATCACGCGCGGGTGCTGGTAGCCGAGATTGACGTTCACCAGCTGCGACGAGAAGTCGAGATAGCGCTTGCCGGCGGTGTCGTAGAAGTAGACACCCTCGCCCCGTTCCATCTCGATCACGGGCTCGACCGCGTTCTGCGCGGCCCAGGGGATGATGTCGTAGCGCCGGTTGGCGCCCGCCGTCGTCGCCGCTTCGCTCATGTGTCCCTCCTGCGCCCTCTTCCGACCCTGTCACTCCCCAACACCGTCATGCCCGGACCTGCCCGGACTTGTTCCGGGTATCCGGGCATCTCCCGCAGCCACGTCCATGGAAGGGTTGGCGGCCGCATGGATGGCCGGGACAAGCCCGGCCATGACGGGAAGGGGACATCGTGCAAATGCATACGAACGCCTCGAACAGGCCGCTAGCGCGCGGCCACCACCATGATCTCGACCGTGTAGGCCGGCGTCGCCAGCCTGCTCTCGACACAGGCGCGGCAGGGCGGGTTCTCCTTGTCGACCCAGGCGTCCCACACGCTGTTCATCTCGGCGAAGGTCGCAATGTCCGAGAGCCAGACGTTGGCGCTGAGCAGCTTCTCCTTCGACGAGCCGGCCCTGGCCAGCAGGGCCTCGATCTTGGCGAGGACCTGCCGGGTCTGGCCGGCGACGTCCTGGTCGGTGTCGTCGGCCACCTGGCCGGCGAGGTACACGCGATCGCCGTGCACCACGGCCTGGCTCATGCGCGGCCCTTTGTCGAAACGTTCGATGGTCACGGTGAAGTCCTCCCTCCTGATTGTCCGGCGGGTGATCCTAGCGGGGATCGTCGCCCGGTGCAGCGCTCACGCGCGGGCGCGGGCCCCGAACTCCCGTGCCGCGCGGGTCACGGCGTCGATCGTCGGATAGGCGGCGGCGTTCACCAGCAGCGCGCGGCCGAGGAGGAGCGCCGGGCGCTCGCAGGCGGCGCGGCGGTCGGGGTCCTCGATCCACTCGAAGTCGATGTTGTGGGCGAGGCCGAGCAGGCGGCGGATCATCTTGGCGCCGGCGAAGCGCAGCGTGTCCGTAAAGAGGCTGGAGATGGCGGTGTCCCGCGCCTGCTCGAGCGAGGCCGCGCCGTCCGTGCCCGTGAAGAGCGCCGCCGGATAGGCGTCGCCCGTGCGCTCGGCCCAGAGCGCGCCGAAGCGCTGGGCGAAGCCGCGCCAGAATTCTTGGACCGTCTCCAGCACCCAGGCCCTGTAGGCGGCGCGGTCGTCGGCCGCGCTCGCATGGCCGTCCTGGCTGAAATAGTTGAGCAGCAGGTTGCCGACGAAGGCGCCGGTGTCGAAGCCCATGGGCCCGTAGAAGGCGAACTCGGGGTCGATGACCCGTGTGTCCTCCTGCGTCACCATGATCGAGCCGGTGTGCAGGTCGCCGTGGATCAGGGCCTCGGCGCGTCCCATGAACTGGCACTTGAGGCGGGAGACGGCGCGCTTGAGGCCTGAGTCGGCGCGGAACGCGGCGGCGATGTCGTCGAGCTGCGGTGCGGTCCAGCGGTTGTTGTCGCAGACCATGTAGGGCTCGGTGAAGATCAGGTCCTCGCTGATCCGGCAGAGCGCCGTGTTGCCGCAGAAGAGGGCGACGCGCGCCTTCTTCTCGGCCGCGCCCATGCCGAGGTCCGAGGTGAAGAAGAGGGTGCGCGCCATGTATTCGGCCATGTCGGCGGCTGCGCGCGGGTAGCGGACGCCCTGGATCATGCCGCGCCGCATGACGATGTGGGGCTCCAGCAGCTCCATCGCCGTCAGCATCAGGACCGGGTCGAAATGGTGGACCGCGGGCGTGAGCCCCGGCGCGTGGCGGCCGTGCTCGACCAGCGCCTCGTGCTCGAAGAAGGCGCGCTCCAGCGGCAGCGGCCAGCTTTCGCCGATCAGCCGCACATAGGGCAGCGCCTGCTTCACCGCGAGGCCGCCGGCCGGGCCGCGCACCAGGAAGACGAGGTTCAGATTGCCGTCGCCCACTTCCTCCACCCGCCAGCCGTCGGGCGCGCCGCCGAGACGCGCGCGGAGCGCGGGGACTTCGGCGAGATAGGGGGCGAGGCCCGCCACGTCGAGGGGCCTGTAGCCGTCGGGAACGGCGATGGCGCGGTCGTCTCTGCTCAAGGCTCTGTTGCTCTCCCTGCCTCTGTTGCTCTCCCTGCCTCTGGTGCGCCAGACCATAGTCGATCGCCGCCCCTCGACGGAAGCCGTTCCCGCGAGCGCCCGGCGACACACGGGGCGTGACTGAGGGGAGGACCGGGCCGCGCGGCGGCCCGGCCGGCGCGAGCGCCCGGCGCCTGAGGGAAAACAAGAGAATCCACCGCCCGGCGCCCGAGGGAAAAAAACAAAAAATTCCGCTTGCGCGATGAGAACAAAGCATGTACATAGGCCACATTGCATCGGTTCGGTCCGTATGGAATAAGGAGGCGGTCATGGCGAATGCGGCGCTTCGCGTGGTTTCCGAGGGTCCCATGGACAAACAGAAGGCGTTGGACGCGGCGCTCGGCCAGATCGAGCGGGCGTTCGGCAAGGGCTCGATCATGAAGCTCGGCGCCGGCGCCGCGGTCGAGACCGAGGCGATCCCGACCGGCTCCATCGGGCTCGACGTGGCGCTCGGCATCGGCGGCATTCCGCGCGGCAGGGTGGTCGAGATTTACGGACCCGAGAGCTCGGGCAAGACCACGCTGGCGCTCTCCTGCGTCGCCGAGGCCCAAAAACTCGGCGGCACCTGCGCCTTCATCGACGCCGAGCACGCGCTCGATCCCGTCTATGCCGGCAAGCTCGACGTCAATGTGGACGAGCTGCTGATCTCCCAGCCCGACGCCGGCGAGCAGGCGCTGGAGATCACGGACACGCTGGTCCGCTCGGGCGCCATCGACATGGTGGTGATCGACAGCGTCGCCGCCCTGGTGCCGCGCGCCGAGCTCGAAGGCGAGATGGGCGATTCCCATGTCGGCCTCCAGGCGCGGCTGATGAGCCAGGCGCTGCGCAAGCTCACGGCCTCGATTGCGCGCTCGCGCTGCTGCGTCATTTTCATCAATCAGATCCGCATGAAGATCGGCGTGATGTACGGCAGCCCCGAGACCACCACCGGCGGCAACGCGCTGAAGTTCTATGCCTCTGTCCGGCTCGACATCCGCCGCATCGGCGCCGTCAAGGACCGCGACGAGGTCGTCGGCAACCAGACCCGGGTCAAGGTGGTCAAGAACAAGCTCGCGCCGCCCTTCCGCATGGTGGAGTTCGACATCATGTATGGCGAGGGCATCTCGCGCACCGGCGAGCTGATCGATCTCGGGCTCAAGGCCGGGGTCATCGAGAAGTCGGGCTCCTGGTATTCCCACGACAGCCAGCGCATCGGCCAGGGCCGGGAGAACGCGAAACGCTTCCTCGCCGACAACGCCGAGGCCGCCGGGGCGATCGGCAAGGCAATCCGCCGCCACGCCGGCCTCGAGGAGGCCGACGCGGCTGACAAGGCGGCGCCCGTCGCTGAAGTCTGCGCCGAGCACGGCCCCTAGGGCCTGCGGCCTTTTTCGGGCGCGCAGGGCACACCACCGCCCGGCGCCTGAGGGCTACGAACAAGACCGCCCGGCTGCCAACGAGGTGTGGGAGATGGGCGGGACCGGGCCGCGCAGCGGCCCGGCCGGCGCGACCGCGCCGGCGCGCCGCCAGGCGCGGAGCCAAGCGAGCGGAGCGAGCGCCCGGCGCCTGAGGGAAAACAATAGAACCCGCGCCCGGCGCCTGAGGGAAAACAATGGGGATTATATATTTGGCGTGCCATTTGACAGAATCCCTTGCAGGCGCCGACTATAGACGCACGTTCAGAAAGGGATGATAGCAATGGCAGACGCAGCAGACATGCGCGAGCGGATGGTTGCTGTCGAGACGCACTTGGAGCACGTGGCAACGAAGGCGGACATCCAGGCGCTGAAGGTCTGGGTCCTGAGTTCAGTGTTGGGGTCCGTGGTTGCAGCGATCTCGGCGGTGGCCGCGCTACTTATTGCCCTGTCTCGTTTCTGAACGCAGACGACGCGCCAAGCGGGAGGTAGGCAAACGCGGCGTCCAGCTACGTATATTGTCCCCAATACAATAATGAGTTCAGCGGGACCGGGCCGCGCAGCGGCCCGGCCGGCGCGACCGCGCCGGCGCGCCGCAAGGCGCGTAAGCCAAGCGAGCGGAGCGAGCGCCCGGCGCTTGAGGGAAATGAACAAGGTCCGAGCGCCCGGCGCCTGAGGGAAAACAATAGAACCCGCGCCCGGCGCTTGAGGGAAACAAAAAGAGTCCATCTATCGGCGCCCGCCAATCTGGACAGGCCGCCATCGGCGCTCTAAGTAGCACGCATCCGACCGCCGGACCGGCTCTGGCCCGGCGGTCCATGCGGAGCCCGCCATGCCGAGCGTCAACGAGATTCGCGCGCAGTTCCTGGACTATTTCGCCGGCAACGACCACGAGGTCGTGGCCTCGAGTCCGCTCGTGCCGCACAACGACCCGACGCTGATGTTCACCAATGCCGGCATGGTGCAGTTCAAGAACGTCTTCACCGGCGCCGAGACCCGGCCCTACCGCCGCGCCGCCACCTCGCAGAAATGCGTGCGCGCTGGCGGCAAGCACAACGACCTCGACAATGTCGGCTATACCGGGCGCCACCACACCTTCTTCGAGATGCTCGGCAACTTCTCCTTCGGCGACTATTTTAAGGAGCGCGCGATCGAGCTCGCCTGGCGCCTGGTCACGCGGGACTACGGCCTGCCGGAAGAGCGCCTGCTGGTCACGGTCTATGCCGAGGACGACGAGGCCCACGCGCTCTGGCGCAAGATCGCGGGCCTGCCCGAGGAGCGCGTCCTGCGCATCCCGACCTCGGACAATTTCTGGGCCATGGGCGAGACCGGCCCCTGCGGCCCCTGCTCGGAGATTTTTACGACCACGGGCCGGAAATTCCCGGCGGCCCGCCGGGCAGCGCCGATGAGGACGGCGACCGCTTCGTCGAGATCTGGAACCTGGTGTTCATGCAGTTCGAGCAGGTCACGCCCGAGCGGCGGATCGACCTGCCCCGGCCCTCCATCGACACCGGCATGGGGCTGGAGCGCATCGCCGCGATCATGCAGGGCACCCACGACAACTACGAGACCGACCTGTTCAGGAACCTGATCGCCGCCAGCGTCGAGCTCAGCGGTGCGCCCGAAGGCGGCGCGCATCGCGCCTCCCACCGGGTCGTGGCCGATCATTTGCGGGCGAGCGCCTTCCTCATCGCCGACGGCGTGATGCCGTCGAACGAGGGGCGGGGCTACGTGCTGCGGCGGATCATGCGGCGCGCCATGCGCCACGCCCAGCTGATGGGCTGCGCCGAGCCGCTGATGTGGCGCCTGGTACCGGCGCTGGTGCGCGAGATGGGCCAGGCCTTCGGCGAGCTCGCGCGTGCCGAGCCGCTCATCGCCGCGACCCTGAAGCTGGAGGAGACCCGCTTCAAGGAGACGCTCGCGAGAGGCCTGCGCCTGCTCGACGAGGCCACGGAAGGGCTCCCGCCTGGCGCGCCGCTGCTGGGGGAGACGGCGTTCCGGCTCTACGACACCTTCGGCTTCCCCCTCGACCTCACCGAGGACGCGCTCCGCGCCCAGGGACGCACGGTGGAGCGCGCCGGCTTCGACGACTGCATGGAACGCCAACGCCAGGCCGCGCGCCGCGCCTGGGCGGGCTCGGGCGAGGCGGCGAGCGACGCGGTCTGGTTCGGCATCCGCGAGCGGTTCGGCGCGACCGAGTTCCTCGGCTACGGCGCCGAGAGAGCCGAGGCCGCGGTGCAGGCGCTGGTCGCGGGCGGTGCCGAGACCGCGCAGGCCGAGGCCGGCGACACCGTGGCGCTCGTTCTCAACCAGACCCCCTTCTACGCCGAGGCGGGCGGGCAGGTGGGCGACACCGGCGCCATCGTCTCGGCCGGCGGCGCCCGTGTCCGGGTGACCGACACGCGGCGCGAGGCCGACGGCCTCCACGTCCACCACGGCATCGTCGAGGAAGGCACGCTCACGCCGGGCGACGCGGTCGCGCTCAGCGTGGACGGCGCGCGGCGCACGGCGCTCCGCGCCAACCACTCGGCCACCCATCTGCTGCACGCGGCGCTGCGCCGGGCGCTGGGCGACCACGTCACCCAGAAGGGCTCGCTGGTCGCACCCGACCGGCTGCGCTTCGACATCAGCCACCCCGGTGCGGTCCCGGCGGACGCGCTTGACGGGATCGAGGCGGAGGTCAACCGCCTGATCCGTCGCAACAACCCGCTGGTCACCCGCCTGATGAGCCCGGAGGAGGCGATCGAGGCCGGCGCGCTCGCGCTCTTCGGCGAGAAATACGGCGACGAGGTGCGCGTGGTCTCCATGGGTGAGGCCGGGGGCGACGCCGGGGACGATGCGGACGCGCCCTATTCGGTCGAGCTCTGCGGCGGCACCCATGTGGAGCGCACCGGCGACATCGGGCTGTTCCGGATCGTGGGCGAATCGGCGTCCGCCGCGGGAATCCGGCGCATCGAGGCGCTGACGGGGGAGGCGGCGCGGCGCCACGGCGTCGCCCTCGAGTCCGCCTTGCGGGAGGCTGCGGCGGTGCTCAAGGCGCCGCCGGCCGAGCTCGCCGGGCGCATCGGCGCGCTGGTGGCGGAGCACAGGACGCTCGAGCGCACGCTCGCCGAGACCCGCCGCGCGCTGGCCACCGCCGGCAGCGCACCGCAGGCGGAGGCCCGCGAGATCGCCGGCATGGCCTTCGTCGGCCGCGCCCTCGACGGCGCCCGGCCCAAGGAGCTGCGCACCATGGTCGACGACCTGAAGAAGCAGCTCGGCTCCGGCGTCTATGCCGTGGTGAGCCGCACGGACGGCAAGGCCGCGCTCGCGGTCGGCGTCAGCGACGACCTCACCGGGCGCGTGAGCGCGGTCGATCTCGCCCGCGCCGGCGCGGCGGCGGTCGGCGGCAAGGGCGGCGGCGGCCGGGCCGACATGGCGCAGGCCGGCGGCCCCGACGGCGAGCGCCTGGACGAGGCGCTGCTGGCGATCGAGAAGGCGCTGGCCGACGCCGCCTGACCCTCCCGGCCCCGACCCCGGCGGCCACGGCGCTACCGTGCCGCGCACGCAATCCGTCCCGCAACGCGGCGGCCCGCCGGAACGGCGAAAGCGGTTATGCTCTCGTCGCATGAGTGAACGGGCCGAGCCTGCCGCGCGCCTCCCGCCGGGTCTGCGATCCGGCGACCTGCGCCGCTATTGCTGCGAGTTCATTGGCACCTTCTCCCTGGTCTTCTTCGCCGCCGGTGCCGTGGTGGTGGACGCCAGGATGGGCGGGACCCTGGGTGCGATCGGCCCCGGCCTGATCTCGGGCCTGGTCATCACCGTCGTCATCTACGCCTTCGGCCACGTCTCGGGCGCACACGTCAATCCGGCGCTCTCCATCGCCGCGGCGCTGATCGGCCATCTCGACCGGCGCCTCCTGCCCGGCTACGTGCTGGCCCAGCTCGCAGGCTCGGTGCTGGCGGCGATGTGCCTGCTCTGGGCGCTCGGCGATCACGGGGCGATGGGCGCCAACCTGCCCAACGAGGCCATCGGCATCGCGCCCGTCACGGCATTCGCGATCGAGCTCTTCCTCTCCTTCCTGCTCATGTGGGTGGTTGCCGGCGTCGGCCTCGACCAGCGGGCGCACGGCCCCTTCGCCGGCGTCGCGGTGGGCGCGGTGGTGGGCATCGAGGTGATGCTGATGGGCCCGGTCGCCGGCGCCGCGATGAACCCGGCGCGGGCTTTGGGTCCCTATGTCGCCATGGGCGACTTCACGCACTACTGGATCTACGTCGTCGGCCCGCTGGTCGGCATGGCGCTCGGCGCCTATGCTTGGCGCTTCACCCACGCGCCGGGCGCGCGCGGCGCGTGAGCGGCGCCGTCGCGGGACGGACGGAGGAGCCATGTCTGCAAGAGAGGCGGTGAAGGGCTTTCTCGACCGGCTCGCGGGCGGCGACGCGGCGACCATCGTGCCGCTCTTCACCGATGACGCGGTGATCGACATGCCGGGCGGCGACGACCTGCCCTGGGCGGGCCGGTGGCAGGGCCGGGCGGCGATCGCAGACTATTTCCGGGTCATGCCGGCTGCGCTCGCCATGCACGAGCACGTCATCAGGACCTGGGTCGTCGACGGCGACACGGTCTCCGTCAACGGCGAGGAGGCGGGCTCGTCGAAGATCAGCGGCAAGCACTACCGCGCGAAGTGGTGCTGGGTCTTCACCGTGCGGGACGGCAGGATCGCCGTCTGGGACGCCTACGAGGACACCCAGGCGCTCTCCGCCTGCGGTCCCTGGCGCTAGCCCGGTAGAGCACGCTGGCCGGCCGGCACGACAGCGAGGCGGCCGCCGCCGCAGCGCCCGGCGCGGCGGACGCCGCCGTCGCCCGCACTCGGTGGGGGGTGGTCTCGGTCGCGATCCTGGCGGGCGTCGCCGTCGGGTTCGCCGTCGGCAAGGTGCCGCCTGCGATCGGGCTGATCTCGGCGGAGTTCGCGCTCGACAAGGTCAGCGCCGGCTGGCTCGCCTCCATCTACTTCGCGTTCGGCGCCGGCTTCGGCGTGTTGACCGGCATGGCAGGCGGGCGCTTCGGCGCCCGCGCGCTCCTTGTCTCGGGCGTTCTCGTCCTCGGCCTGAGCAGCCTCGCCGGCGCCTGGGCGACAGGCGGGGCGATGCTGCTGGCGCTCCGCGTCGTCGAGGGATTCAGCTTCGCCACCGTCGTGTCCGCCGCGCCCAAGATCGTGCTCGATGCCTCGTCGCGCGGGGACCGCGACCTCGCGCTCGGCATCTGGAGCGGCTACATGCCGGGGGGCATGGCGCTGGCGATGGTGGTCGCGCCCTTCGTGACCGAGGCGCTCGGCTGGCGCAGCCTGTGGTGGCTCTCCGCCGGCGCGGCGCTGCTGACGATGGCGCTCGCGCTCGCCGGCACTGGGCGGCGCTACTGGCCCGAGCAGCCGCAGCGCGACGCCCACGCCGGCTTCGACTGGGCCGGCGCAGGCGTGACGCTGCCGGTCGGCGCCTTGTGGCTCTATGGCGGGGCGTTCCTGCTCTTCACCGTCCAGTGGTTCGCGGTCGCAACCTGGCTCCCGACATTCCTGATCGAGACGCAGGGCCGCGGCCCGGTCGGGGCGGCGCTGTTCTCGGCGCTGGTGGTGGCGATGAACGTCATCGGCAACCTGATCGGCGGCTGGCTGATGCACAGGCGCGTGCCGCGCTACGTCCTGGTGGGGGCGGCGAACGTCGTGATGGGCGTGACGGGTGCGCTGATCCTCGCCGGCTCCGTGCCGGACGCAGCCAAGATCCCGCTCGCGATTGTCTTCAGCACCGGCAGCGGCATCCTGCCGGCGGCGGCGTATTCGGGCGCGGCCGTGCATGCGCCGAAGGCCGATCTCGTGGCGATGGCCAACGGCTTCATGGTCCAGGGTGCCGCGATCGGAATGCTGATCGGGCCGCCCCTGCTGGCGGTCGTGGTCGGCGGCCTCGGCAGCTGGGAGGCTGCCTGGTGGTGCATGCTGGTCTGCCCGGCGGCCGGCCTCGCCATCTCCACCGGCCTCTTCCGCGTGGAGCGACAAAGGCGGTGACCGCCGGGAGAAATCGGGCTACGCTCGTCCTGCCCCCGTCGCCTCGGGGGCGCGCCGGTTAAAGCAGGCGCCGACGAAACACAAGAAATTGCAAAACATGACACCTGTTTTCGACCGGCACGACAAACAGGGTCAGGCATGAGCGAATAAGGACGAATGGATCGTAACGCGCTGTTATATTTTGGTTTTCATAGTCGCGCGTTCCTCCGGGATGCCTCAGGCGCGGACAAGTGGGGTCGGCCGGGGACGCGGGTTTGACAGCCGGTCGCTTGCGGATTGAAGACGGATTTGGTAGGGTGACGGCGGGTTGAACGACGTCGGAGTACCCGGCCGGTGGGCGCCGTCAAGCTCAGCAAGAGAACCATAGACGCCCTTTCCGTCGAGCGCGGCGACAAGGTGTTCTGGGACCGCGACCAGCCGGGATTCGGGATAAGGGTCCACGCGACCGGGCGCAAGATCTACGTTGCCCAGGCGCGTACTCCGGGCGGCCTGCCAAAGCGCGGTGTCATCGGCCGGTATGTGGAGATGACCACGGAGGAGGCGCGGCGCAAGGCGGCCGGGATCATCGACCGGATCAGGCGCGGCGAGGACGCGATCCCGCCGCCGCCGGTTGCGGAGCCGACGGTGGCCGATCTCGCGGAGTGCTACATGACGGCGCATGTCGCGGTGAACTGCCGGCCGGGGACGGTGGAGAACTTCGGGCGCCTGCTCCGGCTGTACATCCTGCCGGAACTGGGCGGGCTCAAGCTGACCGAGGTCGACCGGTCCCATGTCTCGGCGCTGCACCACAAGCTGCGCGGCAAGCCCTCCCAGGCCAACCAGGCGGTGAGCGTGTTCTCGAAGATGTTCAAGCTCGCCATGGCCTGGGGCATGACCCCGGCGCGGCCCAACCCGTGCCGGTCGGTGCGGCGCTACAAGCAGCGCGGCTGCGAGCGGTTCTTGACCGCGGATGAATACGGCCGGCTCGGCCGGGTGCTGTTCGAGGCGGAGGCCGAGGGGCCGCGCATGGCCGCGGCGGTCGCGGCGATCCGGCTCCTGCTGCTCACCGGGTGCCGCAGGAGCGAGATCCTGACGCTCCGGTGGGACGACCTCGACCGGACGGCCGGCGAGTTGCGGCTCCGCGACAGCAAGTCCGGGCCGAGGCGGGTGCCGCTGACGCCGGCGGTGGACCGGGTGCTCGCGCGGATACCGCGCATCGAGGGCAATCCCTGGGTGATCGCCGGAGAGGAGCCGGACAGCCGCCTCACGCGCATTGACCAACTCTGGCACCGGCTGCGGGCGCGCGCGGGCCTGGATGACGTGCGCCTTCACGACTGCCGCACAGCTTCGCCTCGCAGGCGCTGGCGCTCGGCGAGGGGCTGCCGCTGATCGCGAGGCTGCTCGGCCACAAGACGGTGATGACGACCGTGAAGTATGCGCACCTGGCGCGGGACACCGAGAAGGCGTCGGCTGCGAAGGTCGGGGACAGCATCGGGCACGATCTCCTGTCCCTTGAGCCGGAGGACGACGAAGCCGAGGCGGCGTAGGGCCGGCGCGGGGCAAGGGGGCGGGGCATGGCGAAACTGCAGCGCGCGACGATTTCGCGGCGCACCGTGGAGGCGCTGAAGGCCGACAGGGACACGGTGTTCTGGGACAGCGAGCTGCTGGGCTTCGGGGTGCGGGTCTATCCGACGGGGCGCAAGGTCTACGTGGTGCAGACCCGCGCGGGCGGCAAGGACGGGAAGCGGGTGACGGTCGGGCGCCACGGCGTGATCACGGCGGAAGAGGCGCGCCGCCGGGCCGCCTTGATCGTCGCCCGGATCAAGGCCGGTGAGGAGCCGGTGCCCGAGCCGATGGCGGTGAAGCTGGCGAACGGGCCAACGGTGGCGGACCTGGCGGCGGTCTATCTCGACCAAGTGGTCGCGGTGCGCCTGAAGCCGGCGTCGGCGAAGGCCTACCGCGGCGTGATCGAGAAGCACATTCTTCCGGCGCTCGGCCGCAAACCGGCGCTGTCTCTGGATCATGCGGCGGTAGCGGCGCTGCATCACGGGCTCGCCGAGACGCCGGCGATGGCCAACCGGGCGGTCGAAGTGCTGTTCCGGATCTACAGGGCGGCCGAAGAACGGGAGCTGATCCCGGAGGGCAGCAACCCGTGCCGGCAGGTTGCGATGAACCGGCAGCGCCGCCACGAGCGGTTCCTGACCGACGAGGAGTTCCGCCGTCTCGGCCGGGTTCTGGACGAGGCGGAACGGAGCGAAGGCGCCATGGCGCGCGCGGCGATGGCGATCCGCCTTCTGCTGCTGACCGGCTGCCGCAAGAACGAGATCCTGTCATTGCGCTGGGACCATGTGGACCTCGAGGCGCGGGAGATGCGGCTCGGGGACACGAAGACCGGCCCCCGGACGGTGCAGCTGTCGCCGGCCGCCACGGCCGTGCTGGCGCGGAGCCCGCGGCTCAACGGCAACCCCCACGTCATCCCGGGCACGCGGAGGGGAAGCCGCATGAGCGGTCTGCAGCGGTCCTGGGTCAGGATTCGCAAGAGCGCCGGGCTGGAGGACATGCGCCTTCACGACTGCCGGCATTCGTTCGCGTCGCGGGCGCTGGCGCTCGGGGAAAGCCTGCCGATGATCGGCCGCCTGCTCGGCCATAGCCAAGTGCAGACGACCGCGCGGTATGCGCACCTGGCGCGGGATTCCGTGCATGAGGCCGCGCGGCGCGTTTCCGACCGGATCGAGGCCAGCCTGCATAGGGACTGCCCGGAGTTCGCGGCGACGGACTGAGCAACGGTCCCGTGTGCGGACCTGGCGGCATAAATCTCCACTGCGAGCGCGGGCAGGACAGACACTCTGACCGAGACCGCCAGTTTGCGGAGCACTCTCATCCGCACATGCAACAACCTCGGTTGAAGCCGCCCAAACGGCGGGCCGTTCCCGTACGGGTTGCCGGAGGGCGCTGCCGCTGAGAGAGCGCGCACGGCGAGTCATCGCGGCGCGGCGGTCCAGGCCGGACAGAACGGCATCTCCACGATGAGGCCGCAGCGGCAATCGCGACCGGCCTGAAGGGCGCCGGTTCCCGGCGGTCCGCAACCTGTCCGGCCGCGCCGGCCATTTTTCCTCCCTTCGTCGTCAATATCGACCGGTGCCGATCCCGACCGGCGAGTCGTCCGATTCGCGGCGACCGGCGTCCGTGACGGCGGTGTTCCGGGGCCGTTTGCCTGGAAGCCCGGCCAAGTCGCCGGACGGAACGGCGGTACCGAGGTCTATCGTATCGAGGGGATGGAGCTTCGGGCCGGCGACCGCGTGCGCTGGACCCGCAACGACAGGGGTCTCGGGCTCGTCAACAGTCGAAGCGCCGAGGTGGTCTCGGCAAGCGAGGACCGGGTCTCGTTTCGGCTCGAGGACGGTCGGTCGCTCGCACTTGGCCGAAATGACCCGCAACTACGCCACCTCGATCATGCCTGGGCATCGACGGTGCACGCGTTCCAGGGGCGCACGGTGGACAATGTGATCGCGGCGATGGAGGCCAACCACCCGCATTTGACGACGCAGAAGAGTCTCTACGTGGAGATCAGCCGGGCCCGTGACCGTGCCGAACTGGTGACGGACGATGCGGAGCGGCTGCGGGAGCGGCTCGAAACGGCCACCGGCGAGCGGATATCGGCTCTGGAAGGGATCGCGCCGACGATGCGGGAGGCACCGGCAAAGGGCGCCGACGTGGCCGGCGAGACGACCCGGACAACGCTGACAACGCCCGAACGAGACAAGCGGCCGGCTCCTGAGGTGGAAGGGGACGGCGCTGACGCGGTCCGCAGGGTTCGCGAGCCGGCGACACCGGTCCGCGAGATGTCGATCGAACTGGAACTGGAGCTGTGACGGGGTACCAGGCTCCACCGAACATGAACGCTCGCCAACCAGATACTCAAGCCCGACGGACTGCTAAGGCGAGAGGATGGGGTCGTCGTCCGGTTTCTCACCCGTCTTTGGCCAGAACCCCTGCACGTTCTCTCGAGAAATACCTGGCTCCTCACGAATTTCGTATGACCCGTCCGGAAAGTCGTAGCGGATGAACTTGTGGGTCGAGTGCGATCAGCCCTCGACCCTTGCCCGGAACAGGAACCCGAGCTTTCCCCGCTCTATGTCGGATACGGTCTTCTCCGCGACATAGATGGCATTCTCACACTAGCCACACCTCCGCCCCGGCAAGGCCGGGGCCGGTCGCCTTGCGACCGCGCCGGCTTCATGCCAACGGCGGCGAGATTGTGTACCGGTACGGCGGCCCGGATCGCCGCCAGCATCGGTGCCGTCTTCTTGGCGGCAAGGCTTCGGGTGCTTCGCCGGTCGCAACACGACCGGCGCGCAACATCTTCCCCCAATTCGTAACGGACATCCGAATGCCGAGGAGCGCCGCTTACTCTATGTCGCCATCACCCGCGCCAGACGCCAAGTCTTCCTGCTCGCCGACGGCGGTCCTCCTTCGTCATTTGTCAGGAAGCTGATCGGCGGCGAATACGACGTGACCATCTTTGAACGACCGCCGGAAGATGACGTCGCCTGTCCGACATGCGTTGAGGGACGCCTGGAACGGCGCGAGAACGCCCGAAGCGGAAGTATGTTTTTTGGGTGTTCGAACTTTCCCTATTGCGTGCATAGGCAGCCACCCTGCCAAAGTTAAGGGACGGGACTGCCGGTCAAGGCGGGGAACGCATTTCGTTGCCGCAACTGCGGCGGGTCGAGCGAGGGTTGTCCGGCTTGCGACGACCTGTTGGAAACCAGAATGGGACGATACGGCCGCTTCTTGGGCTGCTCGAATTGGCCGGAGAGCGACTTCACCCGAAACCTGGACAGGTAGCGCCCCGGGTACAGCACATCTCCGGACACTGCTCGCTTCGTCGGATGTGGCAAGCGGTGACGGGGGCGTCGAGAGCGTCGCATGGTGATCCCGTAAACAGGCATGTTCGAGGTGGGCGCGGGCGGCGTGTCGGTTAAGGGAGAGCGGTACCTGGTGGACGACGAGTTGTGGGCGCGCATCAAGGCTGGCGAGCCACCTCACCTCTATCGCGGAGAGGCGACGCTTTCGGACGGCAGACGCGTGCAGGCCGTCCTTTATCCGCGCGAGCTGGCCGAGGGCCGGCACCGCGACATTTCCCAGTACGGCGGCTGGCGCGCCTATCTGGAGCAACGAAGCGGCGGTTGATTGGTGGGTCGAATCGTCATCACTATTGCGTACCTAAGGTAAGCCATAGCGGATGAGGCCGAGCAGGTTGGGCGCGTAGTCGCAACTCCGGATGTCGGCGGCATGGCACCACACCGTGACACACAGCCCGCCCGCATTGTAAGTGCTCTAGTCGTTCGCCATCGCTCCTGAGTGACCAGCCATATAGCGGCCGATGGTTGCCCGGTCCGCGTCGCTGGTCTTCGTCTCATAGTTTATCGCGCCACCAAACATGACCAGTATCCGGTCTGACAGCTCGAATAGCTCGTCCAGGTCTTCCGATACGAGCAACACACCTGCGCCCCGGTTGCGCACCTCCGTAATCCGAGAACGAATCTCACCTATGGCCGCTATATCTAATCCAAAACACGGATTTACTGCTACCAAGACTTCTACCTCTCGCGAGAGCTCTCTGGCCAAGACCATGCGTTGCACGTTGCCGCCGGAGAGTGTTTCGACACGAGCATCGGGCGACGGCGTCCTGATCCTGAACTGGTCAATCAATCCGATCGCGGCCGCCCTGATGGCCGCACGGTCGATCAGAAAACCAGCGACGGAGAACGGCGACACGTCGAACGAGCGAAACGCAAGATTCTCCGCAATCGTCATGCGCGCCACGCAGGCGTTGCGCAACGGTTCCTCCGGCAGGCAATAGACCTTGTGGCGTCGCATCTCCGATCGCGACGCGTGATAGGGCGTACCATGAACTGCGACTGTCCCCCCTGAGGGTTCGCGCTGACCGGCGAGGATCTCTGTCATTTCTCGCTGACCATTGCCGGATACGCCGGCGATCCCGACGATCTCGGCTCCACATACCTCCAACGAGACGCCGGCGAGCGCTCGATGGCCCTTGTCATCGTCGGCGGAGAGCTCGGAGAGCTTGAGGCGGACGGGCCGGTCGGAGCGCTGCTTGCGCTCCGTCTGCTTCGGAAGCGTCGTCGTGCCGACCATCATCCGTGTGAGGTCGGTGGGGGACAGCTCTGCGGCGCGTCCGGTACCGGAGACCCCCCCTTGCCGCAGCACCGTGACCTCTTCGGCGTAGGCGCTTACCTCCCGCAGTTTGTGGGTGATCATCAACACGCTCAGTTTGTTGGCTTGCGTCATGCGCCTGAGCAGTCCCAGGATCTCGTCGGCTTCTCCAGGAGTGAGGACCGATGTCGGCTCGTCGAAGATAAGGATGCGACTGTCGAGATAGAGTTGCTTGAGAATCTCAAGCTTCTGTTTCTCGCCGGCCGAGAGCGCCGCGACCGGTGCCGAGAGATCTACCGAGAAGGGCATCGTCTCCAGGAACGCCTCCATGGCCTGTTGTTCCGATCTCCACTTGACCACGCCCGGCAAATGGCTCCTCGAGAGCAGCAGGTTCTCGGCCACCGACATGTTCGGCACCAACGTGAAGTGCTGGTAGACCATGCCGATTCCGAGGTCGTGGGCGTCGCGCGGCGAGGTTACGCGATGCGCTTTTCCGTCCAACAAAATGCGTCCCGCGTCCGCGCGGTAGTAACCCATGATGCATTTGACGAGCGTGCTCTTGCCCGCACCGTTCTCTCCAAGAAGTGCGTGGAAGGAACCAGGCTCCAAGGTCAGCGAGACGTCGTCAAGCGCCACAAGGGCCCCGAAGCGCTTTGTCACCGCCAATGCCTCGAGACGAGGAGGTGCGAGGGCCTCGCTATCGCTACGGCTATCAGGCATCGGCCAGACTAGAGTTCAGGCGCATGAGGGCGGTGAGTCATCCCTGAAATCTCCGGTTCGGCACGGGAAAGCCGCAGCTCGTTCCGTCCGTGACCTTGACGTCGTCTTCCCAGGGCAGCCGATAGTGGCCAGCCGCGAGATCGCGCATGTAGGTATATGGGCAATCCTGGGCACCGCCTGAGACCGCAACGAATCCGCGGTGACCGAACTGATAGATGTTGTTCTCGACGCCCCATTCGCGCCGGGCCTCATCGGCCAGCTTGGGGCGCACCTCAGCGGTGATGATTTCGTCCGCTGCGCCGTTTCCGACGACGATCGGCGTGCCATCGAAGTCGCAAATCATGCCTTCGCCCATGGAATTGAACGTGCCATCGGTGCCAGCCATGCATACGCTGACCGTGTACATCAGGTTGGAGAACGCATTGGCCTGATTGCTAATCTTCCAGGCGTGGCGGATCGGCGCTGTGTAACCCGCGGTGCGCAGCATAATGTTGACGCCCTTGTATGCGCATTCCCGTGCCATCTCGGGGAACATGCCGTCATGGCAGATGATGAGGCCCAGTCTGCTGCCGTTGGGACCGTCGCACACCGGAATCCCAATGTTGCCGGGCTCCCAGGGCTCGACCGGCACCCAGGGGTGCATCTTTCGGTAATAGAGCTGCAGCTTCCCTCGCGCGTCCACGATGATGCCGCTGTTGTAGGGGTTGCCGTCCGGGTTGTACTCCATGATGGAGAAGCAGCCCCAGACGTCGTTGTCGGCGCAGGCTTGATTGAATGCGGCAACCTCCGGCCCCTCGAGGCGGCACATGATGTCCGCGTTCATGTCCATGGAAAGGCCATGAAGGGCGTATTCCGGAAACACGACGAGATCAAGGGTCGGCATGCCCTCCTTGGCCTTCCGGACCATGCCGCAGATCTTCTCCGTCTGATCCGCCAGATCGTTCTTGGTGACGACTGTCGGCAGTTGAAGCTGCACGACGCCGACGACAACGCCGTCGGGTGACTTGTTCAGGCCGCCAAGACCATTCATGACGATGTCTCCTCTCCGTGACGCGTCACTTGGTGACGCTGAGCTCTCCGGGTGCGCCGACGAGTCTGCGCCGCGGCGAGCTGCTGATGATCATGATCGCAAGAGTGAGCAAATAGGGCGCGGCATTGAACAGGTAGTATCCCTCCGAGAAGCCGACCGACTGAAGCGCTGGCCCCAACGAGCTTGCTCCGCCAAACAGGAAGGCGGCGTACAAGCACTTGATCGGGTCCCACCTGGCGAAGATGACGAGCGCTACGGCCATCAGGCCCTGGCCGCTGGAAAGACCCTCGTTCCAGCTCCCGGGATAGAACAGGGACAGGAACGATCCACCCACGCCCGCGAAGAAGCCACCCGCAACGGTGCTCAGCATGCGCACGCGATTGACGTGGTAGCCCATGGCGCGCGCGGCATCGGCGCTGTCGCCCACCGTGCGCACGACAAGACCCCATCGGGTGTTCTTGAACGACCACGCCATGATCGGCGCCAAGGCGACGCCGATGAGAAAGAGAATGTTGACTTCGAGGGCAAAGCGAAGCTGCGGCGTGTCGCTCCACCAGCCGAAGTTGATCGTCGGCAGGCGCGGTGCCGTCGGCTGGATCAGCGGCTTACCGAGGAAAAACGCCAATCCGATACCGAAGAGCATCAACGATATGCCGACGGCGATGTCGTTGACGCGAGGTTGAGAACAGGCCCAGGCATGCATGGCGCCGAGCACCATGCCCATCACGCCGGCCGCGACGACACCGAGCCACGGTGAGCCGGTGACAAACGATACGCCATAGCCGGCCATGGCGCCCATGACCAGATTGCCCTCGAGGCCGAGATTGATACGGCCGCTCTTCTCGGTGAGGCATTCGCCGAGACTCACGAACAGAAACGGCGTGCTGACCCGCAATACCCCTGCCAGCACGCCCAGCGGAACGCCCCACCAGCCCAGTGCAGCCGCCTCTTCCATGTCAGGCTTTCCTCGGCTGGAAGAGACTTACCCTGCCGTAAAGGGTTTCGCTGGCCAAGATCACGACGAAGATGATCCCTTGCATGACCAGCACCGTGGCATCAGGCAGGTCATGCCATCGCTGCAACAGGCCACCGCTGGCCCGGATTCCGCCCAACAATATGGCGACCGGGATCACCGCAAGAGGATTCTGCCGGGCGATAAACGCAATAAGGATACCCGTATAGCCGTAGCCCACCACGATGGAGCTGCTTGCACGCCCCTGCACCGCCGTGATTTCGATGGCACCCGCCAGGCCGGCCGCGACGCCACCGACGAAGCATGTCGTGACGATGAGAGGGCCGACGGCGATCCCGGCCATGCGGGCGGCACGTGGGTTGCCGCCGATGATATCGCCGGCGAACCCGAACGTCGTCCACCGCACAAGCATGAATGTTGCCAGGCACACAATCGCGCCGATGATCAGTCCCCAGTGGACGTCCATGCCGGGGATGAGACCCAGCATGTTGTCTTCGCCGACGTGCCAGCTCGAGGGCCTGTGGAGAACCGCCGGATCGCGTATCAGGCCGAGCACCAAGTGGCTCATGATCGCGATCGCGATATAGTTCAGCAGCAGGCTGCTGATGGTCTCGTTGACGCCGCGGTAGTGGCGCAGGCCGCCGACGAACCCGATCCAAAGCCCCCCGGCCACAGCACCGGCCAGCAGCATGATCGTTGTGACGACTGCAGAAGGGGCGCCCTCGAGCGCAACCGCCGCAGCCACGGTCGCTACGGCGCCGATGACCAGAGCCCCCTCGCCTCCGATCACGATCAATCCGAGCCGTGCAGGCAAGGCCGTGCACAGAGCGACCAGCATGAGTGGGGAAGCGCGCTGTAGCGAATTCTGCCAGGAGAACCAGCTACCGAACGCGCCCTTGTAGATTGACTGGTAGACTTCGATCGGGTTCTGACCGATGGCAAGCAAGAAAAGGCCAAACATAATCATCGAAACGAAGAGGGCGCCCACCGGTATGGCAAGCGCCTCTATTGTTGATGCGGGTGCTGATCCCGGAAGGCGAATGAACGGTATGCGCCATTCCGGGATCAACTTATCCCGGGGTGACGACATCGCGGTAAAGGATGGCCGCTGTCTGTCCCCTCGACCGGCTTGGGATCGTTACGCGCCGGTCGTCCCAACCACACCCTCGACAAACCAGTCCATGGTCTCGAGCCACAAGTCGTTCGCGGCGTAAGACGTGCCTTCTGGAATTATCGTTCGACCGTCGTTGGTGTTCATCGGCCCCGAGTAGATCTGGAAGCTCCCGTCCATGAAGCCGGCCAAGGCGGTATCGGCGTCGCTCCGCGCGTCGTCCGATACGGCGCTGCCGTAGGGCACGTTCGTCACGATGCCCTCCTGCAGACCGCCGCGAAGAATGTGGGGCCACGACGTGCCTTCGCGAAGCCACGTGACGTAGTCGGTGTAGACCTTCCCCCAATTCCAGATTGCGCCGGTGAGATACCCGTTGGGAGCCAGCACGGACTGATCCGTATGGTAGCCGGACGAATAGATTCCGCGCTTTTCCGCAGTCTCGATCACCACTTTCGGCGCGTCGACATGGCATGTGACCACATCGATCCCCTGGTCGGCGAGACTATTGACCGCTTCCGCTTCCTTGACGGGCAACACCCAATCTCCAGTTACTACGACCAGCATCGTCGCATTCGGATTGACCGTGCGCGCACCAAGAGTGAAGGAATTTACGTTGCGGATGGAGGCAGGGTAGGGCTTGGCCGCAACGAATCCGAGTTTTCCGCTCTTGGACGCATGTCCTGCGACGACGCCGGCAATGTATTGCGATTGGTCGATATATCCGTTGTAGCTGCCGGCATTTACGGGCATTCCTTCTTCCCAGACTGACGGGGCGGCGTGGAGGAATTCAACATCGGGGTATTTCGCTGCCACCTTCAACATGTGGTCCCAATACCCAAACGATGTTGCAAAAATCAACTGGGCACCATCGAAGTTTATCATGCTCTCCATGGACTTTTGAACTTCGACGGTTTCGGGAACGTTTTCCTCTTCTACGACCTTGACTCCGCTGAGGTTCTTCAGCGCAGCTACGCCTACGGCATGCCCCTGATTCCAGCCATAGTCATCCTTGGCTCCAACGTAGATCGCGCCAACAACGAGATCTCCCTCGGCCCATACTTTTCTCGTTCCTGCTACAGGGACTGTCGTCAACGCGCCAACAGCAGCCATCCCACTCAGCAGTGAACGGCGAGAAATCGACGTAATGTTGCGCATGTTTTTCTCCCTGTTCTGCGTGTCCGAACCAGCAAGTTATTCTTCTTGCTTATCGGGTCGACACTGGCATCCATGGTCACACAGCGCATACGCGCCGTCAATGCTGCGATCCCGCCCGGTGACCGAGGTATGTCGTGCGAGTCTCATCTTGACCGGGATTCCCCATATGGAACCCCCCCCCAGCCCGTTGAGTGTGACTCGAAGCCGCTCGACGCGCAATTCGCCTTCGAATGACGGCCATCTTCGCGCCGATCGGGATGATTGAGGACCAATTGGCGGCGTTGGTGGCGCGGAATGGCATTTTTGCCGGCGATCCGGGCCGATCCGGGCGCACCGATCCTGTCGGCGGCGACGCGAAGGAACGGGGTGCCGTCGCTCATGCTGGGGCTGGCGGCTGTCTGAGCCGGTCGATACGGCGCAGGATGTCGGCGAATAGGTCACGAGGAATGACAACCTCGGCCATCTGGAACGTGACGTGGCGCCCGTGGCGCACGATCTTCGCTCCGATCTTGATGAGCTTCTCTCGCAGGCTGGTCAGTGACCACTGCTCCACGGCATCGGGCAGCGCGAGGGTGCGCATGACGTTGCCGAGGTTGTAGGCGAGCGCGTGAAGCTGGAGGCGAAAACGGCATTGTGGTCGAACCTGCGGCACGACAGGCGTGTCCACCGGGTCGCGTTCTTGCCCTCCTTGATCCATTGCTCAGCCGTGCCGCGCTGATTGTAGAACGCGACCACCCGCTCGGCGGGGCGGCCCAGGTTGGTGACAATGAACCCGACCCGCAGGTACAACTCGCCCGGATGCCACTCGACCTTGGCGACGACGCGGCGGGGCTTGTCCCAGGTTCCGGCCTGATAACTGAAGCTGGCATGATACCGGCGCACGTCCTTGGGCGGCCTGCCGACGGGGCGCTTCAGGAGATGAGCGATGCTCTCTTGCAGCACCTTGTTGGCGGGCAGCCGGATGGCGTAGAGCATGCCTTCGGCTTCGAGGTAGTCGTAGATCTCCGGTGAGGCGAAGGCCGCATCGCCGCGGAAGTAGAGGCGGATGGCTCGTCCCTTGTAACGTTCGACCACCGGTACCAGGACATCACGCCATCCGTGGGCGCTGTGCACGTTGCCGGGGCGCAGCGCGCAACTCTCCAGGTCGCCAAACTGGTTGAACACG
>CBDCKM010000001.1:0-770730 GCA_965218275.1 Alphaproteobacteria bacterium | reverse complement strand
GCGGCACCGGTCGGCCGGCCCTCAGGCCGGTCGGCGCCACGGTGGCCCTGGCTGCGACGGCGCCGGCCGCGCTTGCCGCCACCGCCTTGTGCACCGGCTTTGCCCGCGCCTCGGTCGACGGCGCTGCCTGGGCGCGCGGGGAAGCCACGGTGCGCTGCGCGGTCGATTGCGCCGAGGCGGCGACCGCCTCTGCCACCGGGATGACGATGTCCGGCGCGTCGGCCCCGGTGGCGCTGGCTGTGGTGGACAGGGCCTCCTCCGTGTCGCCTTCCGCTGCCGACAGCAGGCTGCCGCCGCCGCCCGCGCCCTTGCGGTCGGAGAAGCCGAGGACGTGGATGTTGTCGGAGGACTCGGGGAGCGGCGCGCGGGCTTCATCCGCGTCGATGCCGGTGGCGATCACGGCGACGCGCATGTGGCCGTCCATCTTCTGATCGAGGCTGGTGCCGAAGAGGATGGTGGCGTCCTCGTCCACCTGCGCGCAGATCCGCGACGCCGCGGTGTCCACTTCATGGAGCGTGATGTCGGTACCGCCGGTGATGTTGATGAGCACACCCCGCGCCCCTTCGATCGACGCATTGTCGAGGAGCGGGTTGTTGATCGCCGCCTCGGCCGCCGCGCTGGCGCGGTTCTCGCCTTCGGCCTCGCCGGTGCCCATCATCGCCTTGCCCATCGTGCCCATCACCGTGCGGATGTCGGCGAAATCGAGGTTGATGAGTCCGGGATTGACCATCAGATCGGTCACCCCCCGCACGCCCGCGTGCAGCACGTTGTCGGCCATGCTGAAGGCTTCCGCGAAGGTGGTCTGTTCGCTCGCGACACCGAACAGGTTCTGGTTCGGGATGACGATCAGCGTGTCGACATACTGGTGAAGCTCCTGGATGCCGCGCTCCGCGATCCGCATGCGCTGGGATCCTTCGAAGTGGAACGGCTTGGTCACGACGCCGACCGTCAGGATGCCGTGCTCCCGCGCCGCGCGGGCGATCACCGGCGCCGCGCCGGTTCCGGTGCCGCCGCCCATGCCGGCGGTAATGAACACCATGTTGTTCCCTTCGAGGTAGCTCTGGATGTCGTCGAGAGCTTCCTCCGCGGCCACCTTGCCGATGTCGGCGCGGGCGCCGGCGCCGAGCCCCTGGGTGATGTTGACGCCGAGGCGCACCCGATGCTCGCACAGCGACTGGAAGAGGGACTGCGCGTCGGTATTGGCGACGATGAAGTCGACGCCCTCCAACTCTCCGGCGATCATGTTGTTGACGGCATTGCTGCCGGCGCCGCCGATTCCGAATACCGTTATGCGCGGTCTGTTCTCCGGTTGAGGTTCCGGCACGAAATCGATGGTCATGGTATCCTCCTTCACGGTGTTCCTTGGACCGTTTGCTCTCAGAAGTTGCTCCACAGCCAGTGGCCGAGGCGTGACAGGGTGTTGGTGACGGGCCCCGCAGGATCGTCGCGCGAGGGCCCGGCCCGAGGCTCTGCGTGCTTCTGCGCCGCATAGACGAGCAGGCCGGCGCAGGTCGCGAATTCGGTACCCGAGACGGCTTGCGCCAGACCGGGCAGTGAGAGGGGACGGGCGAGGCGGACCTGCTTGTCGAGGATGCGGCCGGCGAGATCGCTCAAGGCGCAGGTCTGGCTCGCGCCGCCGCTGATCACGACCCGGTTGCCTGCCCATTTGTCGAGCCCGCTCGCCTCGATGCGGCTGCGGGCGTACTCGAAGATCTCCTCTAGGCGGGCGCGCACGATCCGCGTCAGCATCTCGCGCGGAACGCGGCGTCCGGTCCCGGAGCGGCCGTCCTCGGGCCCGATCTCCGGCACCTCGACGGTGTCGTCGCCGCCGGCCGAATCGGCCGACAGGGCGCCATGGAGCCGTTTCATGCGCTCCGCGCTCGCGACCGACGTGGATAGCCCCCGGGCGATATCGTTGGTGACGTGCTCGCCGCCGATGAGGAGCGTCTCCGTCCAGACCAGATTGTCGCCGCCGAAGATCGCGAGCTTGGTGGTGCCGCCGCCCATGTCGATGCAGGTCGCGCCGAGAGCCATCTCGTCGGCGACCAGACATGCCAGACCCGAGGCGTAAGCCGCGGCCACCGGGGCGGCGACTTGCAGATCGCAGCGGGAGACGCAGGTGAGCAGGTTGCGCAGGCTTCCGTGCGCGACGCTCACCAGGTGCAGGCGCACCCGCAGGCTCTCGCCGTACATGCTGCGCGGATCCCTGATCCCTTGCGATCCGTCGATGGCGTAGTCGATCGGCACGGCATGCACGATGTCGCGGTCGCAGCCCTCGTCCGAGGTCTGAAGCTGGTCGAACGCGCGCTGGATGTCGTGCTCGTCGACCGAGCGCCCGCCGATGGCGACCTCGACATCGGCGAAGCCGGAGCACGGCATCCCGCCGGAGGTGCCGACGAAGACGCTGCGGACGTTCTCGCCGGCCATCCGTTCGGCGCGGTGGACGGCGGTGCGGATCGCACCCTCGGCCGTTTCCATGTCGACCACGCGCCCGGCTTGCATCCCGGCCGCCGCCTCCTGGCCGCTGCCGAGCACGGTGAGCGCGCCGTCCGCATCGCTGCGGGCGATCAGGCAGGCCACCTTGGTCGTTCCGATATCGAGGGCGGCGATCACGGCGTGGGGGCTCCTGCGTTTCTCAGGTCTGGTCGTCGGCCGGCGGCTCGGGCGGCCGCGCGCGGAGGACCGTCCGGTCGGGAAGACGCAGGTCGACGACGGCGATCTGCTCCTCGAGGAGGCGGTGATCGCCGACCTCCCTGACGAGGCGTGCCCAGGCCGCGTCGATCTCGCTCTCCGGCAGCTTCGCCTCGAGACCATTGTCGAAATGGAGGGTCCAGCGCCGTCCGCCGATCCAGATGGCGGCCTGGACGTGCTGCGACAGCGCCGGATCGCTTGCCATCGCATCGAGCAGGGGCGTCATCTGGAGCAGGGCCCCGTCGCCCACGACGATCGGCAGATGGGCAAACGAGGCGAGCGGCCCGGCGCCGATCTCGACACCGGCGCGGTCGACCATCACCAGCCGCCGGTTGCGCTGCCACAACGCCACCGGCGTGCGCTCGACGACGCGCACATGAAGCGTCGACGGCAGGCGGCGCTCGACGGTCGCGCTCTCGACCCAGCCGATCGCCTGAACGCGGTCGCGCGCAGCGGCGAGATCGACCGCGAAGATGGGCGTGCCGATATCGGCGCCGATGGCGGCGCGGACCGCGTCGGCCGACATCCGGTCCTGCCCCTCGATCCGGATCTGCCGCACCCTCATGCCCGCGTCCGCCGTCGCCGACACGAAGCCCGCCCGAACGTCGTCGCCGACAGCGGCGAGCCTGCCGGGCTGGACGATCCAGATCGCCGCGGCGATGACGGCGCCGGCGCAGAGCCCGTATGCCGCCCGCCTGAGCGCGCGCCGCGAGACGCCGCGCAACAGGCCCGGACGCGGCGCCGGACGCGACGCCGGGCGCGCCTGCTTCGGCGCGCCGAAGAGGCTCAACTGCCGCATGTGGCGTTCTCCACGAGCCAGACGATGAGCGCCTCGAAGCCGATGCCGACATCGGCGGCGATTTCCGGCACCAGCGAGAGCGGCGTCAGCCCCGGCTGGGTATTGATTTCGAGCAGGTAGAAGCGGCCCGGCTCGCCGGCCGTGTCGTCGTAGCGGAGGTCCGCGCGGCTCACGCCGCGGCAGCCGAGCGCCCGGTGGGCGGCGAGGCCGATCTCCAGCGCCTCCGCATAAGCGTCCGGGTGAATGGGTGCCGGCATGTGGTGGTCGGCCCGGCCTTCGGTGTATTTCGCTTCGTAGTCGTAGAAGCGCCCCTTCGGCCTGATCTCGATGGCGCCCAGCGCACGCTCGCCCATCACCGCAACCTGGATCTCCCGGCCCGGGATGTAGCGCTCGACGAGCACCTGCTCGCCATAGGACCAATCGCCGTTGGGCAGCACCGCATTGTCGCCGCTGAAGACCAGATGGACGCCCACGCTGGAGCCCTGGTCGAGCGGCTTGATCACGTAGGGCGGCGCGCCGGCACCACCGACGGCGAGCTCGGCGCGGCTCATGACCCGGCCCTCGGGGCAGGTGAGCCCGGCGTCGGCGAAGAGGCGCTTCGCCGCGGGCTTGTCCATCGCCAGCGCCGACGCGAGCACGCCCGAATGGGTGTAGGGCAGGCCCATGACCTCGAGCAGCCCCTGGACGCAGCCGTCCTCGCCGGTGGGGCCGTGCAGGGCGTTGAACACCACGTCCGGCCGGATTTCGGCCAGCTCCTGCGGCAGCGCGCGGGTCACATCCACGCCGCTCACGCGATAGCCGCCGCCGGCCAGTGCGCGTTCGACGGCGGCGCCGGACACCAGCGAGACCTCGCGCTCGGCGGACCAGCCGCCCTTCAGCACGGCGACATGCTTGTCCGCTGCGCTCATGCCTCGCCCTCCCCGCTTCCCTGCGGCCAGCGCCCGTGGCGGCCGATCCTGCGGATCTCCCAGTCGAGCGAGAGGCCGGTCTTCTCCTCGACCCGGCGGCGGACCTCCTCGCCGAGCCCCTCGATATCCGATGCGGTGGCGTCGCCTTCATTGACGATGAAGTTGCAGTGCTGCTCGGAGATCCGGGCGCCGCCCCGCACGAGGCCGCGGCAGCCGGCTTCGTCGACCAGCTCCCACGCCGCGCGTCCTGCCGGGTTGGTGAAGGTGCTGCCGCCGGTGCGGGCGCGGATCGGCTGGCTCGCCTCGCGCTCGGCAGCGATCTCGTCCATGTGCCGCGCGATCTCTGCCGGCTGCCCGCGCCGTCCGGCAAGCAGCGCCGAGACGAAAATCCAGTCCTCCGGAACCGCCGAGTGACGGTAGGAGAGGCCCATCGCATCGGGCGCCATCGCGTGCATGACGCCGGCGCCGTCCAGCGCCCGCGCCTCGACGACGACATCGGCCATCTCGTGCCCGTAGGCGCCGGCATTCATGCGGAGCGCTCCGCCGATCGTGCCGGGGATGCCGCTCAGGAAGGACAGCCCGTCGATCCCCTGGTCGCGGCACTGGCGGGCGATGGTCATGTCGAGGGCGCCGGCGCCGACCTCGACCAGCGCGCGCGCGCCGTCCCAGCGCACCGTCATGTCGCGAAAGCCCTGCCGCAGGCGGACGACGACGCCCTCCACGCCGCCGTCGCGCACCAGCAGATTGGAGCCGAGGCCGACCGCCGTCACCGGCAGGCCGGCAGGGCGGGTGGCGAGGAAGTGCGCCAGATCGTCGATGTCGGCCGGCCGGAACATCACGTCCGCGCGTCCGCCGGCGCGGAACCAGACCGTGCGGGAGAGATCGACGTCGAACACATAGCGTCCGCGAACCGGCGGCAGCCGTTCGACCCAGTCCGCTGTCCTGCTGTTCGCCATCATGACGACTGTCCGGCCGGGCCTGCCGCCCGCCGGTCATCCCTCAGAGCGTCGAGCGAGTCCGGGAGCGCCCGCGCCCAATGGGTGATGCTGCCGGCGCCGAGACAGACGACGAGGTCGCCGGGCTCCACCAGAGTGTCGATCAAGGCCGGCAGCGTGTCGGGCTTTTCGAGCGGGAGCACGTGACGGTGGCCGTGGCGCCACAGGCCCTCGATCAGCGCCTCGCGGTCGATCCCCTCGATGGGCTGCTCGCCGGCGGCATGAACGTCGGCGATCACGACCGTGTCGGCGTCGTTGAAGCAGGTGCAGAATTCCTCGAACAGGTCGCGCAGGCGGGTGTAGCGGTGGGGCTGCACGACGGCGACGATGCGCCGGTGATAGGCGCTGCGGGCGGCGCTGAGGACGGCGGCGATCTCGACCGGATGGTGGCCGTAGTCGTCGATCACCGTGACCCCGCCGGCGACGCCGACCTTGGTGAAGCGGCGCTCGACGCCGCCGAAATCGGCGAGCGCCCGGCGGATCACGCCGTTGCTGAGGCCCATCTCGCGGCCGATGGCGATCGCGGCGAGGGCGTTCTGCACGTTGTGCGCGCCGAGCATCGGCAGCCGCACCCCCTCCATGGCGCCGCGCCGCTCGTGGATGTAGCCGGAGACGACGACGTCGAAGGTCGAGCCCAGAGGGTCGCCGGCGAGGTTGACCGCCCGCACCTCGGCCTGGGGGCTCATGCCGTAGGTGACGATGCGCCGGTCCTCGATGCGCCCGATCAGGGCCTGCACTTCGGGGTGGTCGATGCAGAGCGCGGCGACGCCGTAGAAGGGAATGTTCTCGGCGAAGGACTGATAGGCCCACCTGACGGCGTCGAAGTCGCCGTAGAACTCCATGTGCTCGCGGTCGATATTGGTAATGACCGCGGCGATCGCCGGCAGCTTGACGAAGCTGCCGTCGGATTCGTCGGCCTCGACCACCATCCACTCGCCGTCTCCGAGGCGCGCGTTGGTGCCGTAGGCGTTGATGATGCCGCCGTTGATGACGGTCGGGTCCAGACCGGCCGCGTCGAGCATGGACGCGATGATCGAGGTCGTGGTCGTCTTGCCGTGGGTGCCGGCGACCGCCACCGACCATTTGAGCCGCATCAGCTCGGCCAGCATCTCCGCCCGGCGGACGACCGGGATGTGGCGCTCGCGGGCGGCCACGACCTCGATATTGTCCTCGCCGACGGCGGACGAGACGACCAGCACCGCCACGCCGTCCACGCTCTCGGCGCCATGGCCGTGGGCGATCGGAATGCCGAGCGCACGCAGCCGGCGCACCGTTGCGCTCTCGGCGATGTCGCTGCCCTGGATGCGGTAGCCGAGATTGTGCATGACCTCGGCGATCCCGCTCATGCCGATCCCGCCGATGCCGACGAAATGAAGCGTGCCGATGGTGAAGGGCAGCACCTTCATGTCGCGCCCCATGCCTGTCCGGGCGCCGCCGGCCGAGGGCGGCCCGCGCCGATCAGGCCCTCGACGAGGTCCGCCAGCGCGCCCGCCGCATCGGGCCGGGCGAAGCGCCGCGCCGCCGCCGCGCGCGCCGCGAGCTGCGCGGGCTCGGCCATCAGCGTCGTGAGCTCCCGGGCCAGCCGCTCGGGCGTGAACGACTCCTGCCCGATCATGGTTGCGGCGCCGGCCGCGACCAGGGCCCTCCCGTTCGCGCTCTGATGGTTGTCGGCGGCGATCGGCAAGGGCACCAGGATCGCCGGCCGGCCGGCCGCGGCGAGCTCGGCGATCGTCGATGCGCCGGCGCGGCAGACGAGCAGGTGCGCCTCGCCGAGCCGCGCCGGCATGTCCGCGAAGAAGGGCGCGAGCCGCGCCTCCACCCCTGCCTCGGCATAGCGGCGCTCGACCCCGGCCAGATCCTCCGGCCGGCACTGCTGGCTCACCGCGAGCCTCTGCCGCAGCGCGGGCGCAAGGGCGGCGACCGCCGCCGGCACGACATCGGCGAAGATGCGGGCGCCCTGGCTGCCGCCGGTGACCAGCAGGCGGAAGGGTCCGTCCGGGGCGGGCGGGTCGTAGTGACCGGCACAGAGCGCCGCGATCGCGGCGCGCACCGGGTTGCCCACATGGGTGACGAGGCCCGCACGGTTGCCGGGAACACGCTCGGTGTCGGGGAAGGAAGTGGCGATCGCCGAGGCACGGCGGGCGAGCATCCGGTTGGCACGGCCGAGCACCGCGTTCTGCTCGTGCAGCACGTTGGGAATGCCGAGCCGCCCGCTGGCCACCAGCGGCGGCACCGACGGGTAGCCGCCGAAGCCCACGGCGGCGGCCGGCCGGACCCGGCGCAGCACGCGTGCCGCCTGCATGACCGCGAACACCAGCCCGAGCACGGCCCCGGCGCGCGCCACGGGCCCCCGCACGGTCGGGCTCCGGGCGGAAACGGCGTGTCTTTCGATGCGCCCGAGAACGTCGCCGAAGGCGGCGCCCCTCCGATCCGTCATGAGCACAAGACGGCGGCCACGCGCTTCCAGTTCCACCGCGAGGGCTTCCGCCGGAAACACGTGGCCGCCAGTTCCGCCTGCGGCGAGGAGAATGGGAGGGTTGGGCGCAGGCGTTCTCACAACCCGAAACCTTCTGCGTTCCGCCGCTCGCGGGTCAGCGCGAGCACCATTCCGAGGCCGACGGCGGTCGCCATCGTCGACGAGCCTCCGTAGCTCAGGAAGGGGAGGGTCATCCCCTTAGCGGGCAGGAGCCTTATGGCGACTCCCATGTTGATCAGGGCCTGGAAGCCGAATTGGGCGAGCAGGCCGGCGACCGCGACCAGTGTGAACAGATCGCCGCCGCGCATGACGCGGGTGAAGCCGCGAAACACGATGAAGCCGAACAGCGCGATGATGACGATGCAGGCGATGACGCCGAACTCCTCGGCGGCAACGGCAAAGATGAAGTCGGCGTGGGCATCGGGCAGCGCGTTCTTGACGACCCCTTCGCCCGGGCCGCGCCCGAACAGGCCCCCCGACTCGAAGGCGCGGAGCGAGGTGTCGACCTGATAGGTGTCGCCGGTCGTGGGGTCGATGAACTGGTCGATGCGGCTCTTGACGTGGCCGAGGTGGTGATAGGCGGCCACGAGGCCGCCGGCCGTTGCCGCACCGCCCAGCACGGCCCAGACGAGCGGCATCCCGGCCACGAACATCTGCACGAACCAGACGGCGGCCACCGTCGTCGCCATCCCGATATCCGGCTGGAGGACGAGAAGGAACGCGGCGAGCGCCACCGGGACCGTCGCGAGGAGCGTGCCGTAGCGCAGCTGCTCGTCCGGCGGCCGCGTCAGCAGGGCGGCCATGAACACCGCGAGGCAAGGCTTGACGAACTCCGACGGCTGCAAATGGAAGCCGCCAAGCTCCAACCAGCGCCGTGCGCCGTTCAGCTCCGTCCCGACGATGACGGTGAGCGCGAGCAGAGCGATGCTCAGCCCGGCGCCGGCCGCGCCGATACGCTGCACGCCCGTGCGGGAGAGCAGCGAGACGCCGATCATCACGACCAGCGCGAGCGGCAGGAAGAGGAGCTGCTGTCGGGCGAAGTGGAAGGGATCGAGGCCGATGCGCTCGGCCGCCGACGGGCTGGCGGCCAGCGCCAGGGCCGCGCCCAGCAGCATGAGCAGCAGCACCGCCGTCAGCACCCAACGGTCGACGGTCCACCACCAGCGCCCCAGCAGGCTGGTGTCGGCGCGGGAGAAGGGCGTCACCGGGTGCACGGGTGAACCTCCTCCGTCGTCGCGGCGCGATCGACGGAGATCAACGCGCGGAACCTGTCGCCGCGCTGCTCGAAGTCGCGGAACTGGTCGAACGATGCGCAGGCCGGCGAGAACAGCACCACCGCGCCTTCCCGCCCGTTGCTGCAGGCGGCGTCGAGGGCGGCCGCCACCGCGCGGTCGAGCGTGCCGCAGCGGGTCACCGGCAGTTGGCCTTCGAGGGTTTTCGCGAAGCGGTCTTCCGCCTCGCCGATGAGGAAGGCGTGGGCGATGCGCGGGAAGACCGGCGCGATTGCGTCGATCCCGCCCTCCTTGGGCCGCCCGCCGGCGATCCAGTAGACGTTCTCGAAGCAGGCGATCGCCCGCGCCGCCGCCTCGGCGTTCGTCGCCTTGCTGTCGTTGATGACCGGAATCCCGGCGACGTAGCCGATCCGCTCCATGCGGTGCGGCAGGCCGGGGAAGGCGAGGAGCGTGCGGGCCAGCGGCTCGGGCGGGAGCCCGCAGGCCCGTGCCGCCGCGTAGGCCGCCGCCGCATTCTGCCAGTTGTGCCTGCCCGGCAGGGCCGCCGCTTCCGACAGGTTGCAGATCGCCTCGCCGTCCTCGTGGAGAATCCCGCCGGCGACGGAGACGCCGTGGCGCGAGAGGGCGCCTGCGCTCACAGGCACCACCTGCGGCCGCCCGCGCGCCTGCAGCGCGTCGTGGACCTCGCGTGAGATCGGATCGTCGACGCCGACGACGGCGGTCGTGAGCCGGCCGGGGCGGAAGACCTGTCGCTTCGCGTCGACATAGGCCGCCATGGTCCGGTGCCGGTCGAGATGGTCCGGCGCGACGTTCAGGAGAACGGCGAGGTCGAAGGTCGCCTCGACGGTCAGATCGAGCTGGTAGGACGAGAGCTCGAGGACGAAGGTCCCGTCGCCGACGATCGGCGCCAGATCGAGGGCGGGCGTCCCCAGATTGCCGCCGACGCGGACGTGGCGGGCGCCGGCCTCGCGCAGCAGGTGACCGATGAGCGCCGTCGTCGTCGACTTGCCGTTGGTGCCGGTGACGGCGATGTAGCGGGGCTCGGGCAGCGTGCGCCACAGCAACTCGATGTCGCCGAGCACCTCGAGGCCGGCGTCCCGGGCGGCGGCGACCACGGGATGCGAGAGCGGGATGCCGGGGCTCGGCACCAGAGCGGCGAGGCCGTCGGCAGCGCTCGCCCGGCACACCTCGAAGCCCTTGTCGCGCGCCGCCTCGCGCGCGGCGGGCAGATCGTCCCAGCAGAGCGGGCGGGTACCGCCGGCCTTCAGCGCCCGCGCCGTCGCCAGCCCTGAGCGCGCGAGGCCGAGCACGGCCACCGGCCGGTTGCGATAGAGGGGAACCGGGATCACGCCTTCACCTCAGCTTCAGCGTCGAGAGCCCGATCAGGGCGAGGATCACGGCGATCACCCAGAAGCGGATGACGATGGTCGACTCCGCGAAGCCCTTCTTCTCGAAATGATGGTGCAGCGGCGCCATCGCGAAGACCCGCCGCCCGAGCAGCCTGAACGAGGCGACCTGCATGATCACCGAGACCGCCTCCAGCACGAACAGGCCGCCGACGATGGCGAGCACGATCTCGTGCTTGGTCATCACCGCGATGAGCCCGAGTGCCGCGCCCGCGGAAAGCGACCCGGTGTCGCCCATGAAGACCATGGCCGGCGGCGCGTTGAACCAGAGGAAGCCCAGCCCCGCGCCGACCAGGGCGCCGCAGAAGACCGCGAGCTCGCCGGCGCCGGGCACGTGGTGGACCTGGAGGTACTCGGTGAACACGCTGTTGCCGACGACGTAGGCGATCAGCGCGAAGCAGGCGGCGGCGATCATGATAGGCACGATCGCGAGGCCGTCGAGCCCGTCGGTCAGGTTGACCGCATTGGACGAGCCGATGACCACGAAGACGGCGAAGGGCACCGAGAACCAGCCGATGTCGAGCAGCAGCGACTTCACGAAGGGCAGGGCGAGGCCGTGGTCGAGCGGCGCCTCCAGCAGAATCGTGACCCAGAAGACCACGCCCAGCGCGAGCGCCAGCTCCGCAGCGACCTTGATGCGGATGTTGAGGCCGCGATGGCTGCGCTTCAGCAGCTTCAGCGCGTCGTCGGTGAAGCCGATGGCGCCGAAGCCGATCGTGACCACCAGCAGCGCCCAGACGAGCGCATTGGTCATGTCGGCCCAGAGCAGCGTCGCCACCGTGACGGCGAGCAGGATCAACACCCCGCCCATGGTCGGCGTGCCCTGCTTGGCGGCGTGGCTCTCCGGCCCGTCGCTGCGGATCGGCTGCCCCTCCGCCTGGCGCGCGCGCAACAGGCGGATCAGCCGGGGACCGAAGGCGAAGCTGATGAACAGCGCCGTGAGCATCGCCGCGCCGGTGCGGAACGTCAGATACTGGAAGACGTTGAAGACGCCGATCGACCCCGAGAGCGGATAGAGCAGGTTGTAGAACATCGCGCGGCGCGCCCTTCCCGCTCATCGCTGGCCGGCGGGCGCCGCGTCGGCGGCGAGGCCGCGCACGATCAGGCCCATGCGGCTGCCGAGCGAGCCCTTGACCAGAATCACGTCGCCGGCGCGGATCTCCGCGCGCAGGATGGCGGCCAGGCGTTCCGGGTCCGGTGCATGGGCAGCGCGGCGGGCGGGGTCCAGGGCGCTGTGGAGGTGGGCCATCAGGGGGCCCGCGGTAAAGACGAGATCGATCCCGGCCGCTTCGATGTCGCCGGCGAGCCCGGCGTGCCAGCGTGCCGCCGCCTCGCCGAGCTCCAGCATGTCGCCGAGGACGGCGAGCCGCCGCCCGCCCGGCGCGGGCGGCACGGCCTCGGCCAGGGTGGCGAGCGCGGCGCGGACCGCCGCCGGGCTCGCGTTGTAGCTCTCGTCGATCAGCTCGCAGGGGCCGCCCGCAAGGGGGATGCGGTGGCGCACGCCCCGGCCCGCAACCGGTGCGACCGTGCCGAGCGCCTCGGCGACACGGGCTGCCGGCGCGCCGGCGGCCCGTGCGGCGGCCAGCACGGCCACGCTGTTGAGGGCCCAGTGCCGGCCGGAAAAGGCGATCTCGTAGGTGAGCTCGCTGCCGTCGATCGCGGCCGTGACGGTGCCGCCGGCAGCAGCCGGGCGCCAGGCGACGAGACGCGCATCGGCCTCGGGGCCTTCGCCGAACGAGACGATGCGCCCGGCGCCGGCGCGCGCGGCGGCGGCGGCCAGACGCCCGAAATAGGCGTTGTCCCGGTTCAGCACGGCGCTGCCGCCGGGTTCGAGACCGTTGAAAATCTCCGCCTTCGCGTCGGCGACGGCGTCGAGGCCCGGCAGGTATTCGGTATGGGCCGGCGCGATCGTGGTGATCAGCGCGGTGTGGGGGCGGGCCAGACGCGACAGCGGGTCGATCTCGCCAGGGTGGTTCATCCCGAGCTCGAACACGCCGTAGCGCGCGCCCTGCGGCAGACGGGCGAGGCTGAGCGGGACGCCGATATGGTTGTTGAGATTGCCCGCGCTCGCATGTGTGGGGCCGCACTGCGCAAGCGCCCCGGCGAGCAGCTCCTTGGTCCCGGTCTTGCCGACGCTGCCGGTGATGGCGACGATATGGGCGGCGCTCCGGGCGCGCGCCCGGCCGGCCAGGGTGCGGAGCCCTTCGAAGGTATCGACGACCAGCAGCAGCGGCCGGCCGCCGGGTCGCCGGCCGCGGGGTCGCCGCCCGCCGGATTGCCTCGGGGGCCGGCGGCTCACCATCGCCGCCGCCGCCTCACGCTCGAACGCCGCCGGCACGAAGTCGTGACCGTCATGGTTGGGGCCGGCGAGTGCCACGAACAGGTCGCCCGCCGCGAGGCTGCGGCTGTCGATCGAGACGCCGGTGGCGCTCCAGGGCTCTGCCGCCCGCCCGCCGGTGGCGGCGGCGGCCTCCGCCGAGGTCCACAGCGGGACCGGGCGAAGAGGCTCTCTCTCGGCGCCCGTGCGCCGGGCGATCTCCGCCAGGGCGCTGCGCGCCACAGCGGCATCGTCGAACGCGATGGCGCGCTCGCCCACGATCTGCTCCCGCTCGTGGCCCTTGCCGGCGATGAGGAGGCCGTCGCCGGCGCCGAGCTCCCCGACGGCGCTGCGGATGGCCCGGCCGCGATCGCCGATCTCCATCGCGCCGGGGCAGGAGTCGAGGATCGCCCGCCGGATGGCCGCGGGGTCCTCGCGGCGGGGATTGTCGTCGGTGACGACGACCCGGTCGGCGAGGCGTGCGGCGATCGCGCCCATCTCCCGCCGCTTGCCGGTGTCCCGCTCGCCGCCGCAGCCGAAGACCACCACGAGCCTGCCGGACACCAGCGGCCGCACGGCGTGCAACGCCGCAGCCAGGGCGTCGGGGGTGTGTGCGTAGTCCACGAAGACGGGGGCGCCGGCCGGATGGCCCGCAATCCGTTGCAGCCTGCCCGGCACGCCGGTCACGGCGCCGAGCGCGGCGACCGCCGCCCCGGCCTCGACCCCCGTCGCCAGCGCGAGGCCGAGGGCGGCCAGCGCGTTGTGAGCCTGGAAGGCGCCGGGAAGCGGCAGGGCGACCTCGTGCGTCATGCCGGCGATCGCGAGGGAGAGATCCTGGCCCGCCTCGGTATCGCGCCGCGCCAGCAGCCGCAGGTCCGCATCGCCGCTGCCGTAGGTGAGCACCCGCTGCCCGCGCGCGCGGCAGCGCCCGGCCAGGCCTGCCGCACTGTCGTCGTCGGCGTTGAGAACCGCGGTCCCGTCCGCCGCCATGACCCGCTCGAAGAGGCCCGCCTTGGCCGCGAAGTAGGCGTCGGCGTCGCTGTGATAGTCCATGTGATCGCGGCTGAAGGTCGTGAACGCCGCCGCAGCGACGCGAACCCCGTCGAGCCGGTGCTGGGCGAGGCCATGACTGGACGCCTCCAGCGCCACATGGTCGATGCCGTCTGCCGCGAGCCTGGCAAGCACGCGGTGCAGCGTGACCGGGTCCGGCGTGGTGTGCCTGAGCGGCTGCCGCCGGTCCTCCGCACAGGCGCCGAGGGTGCCGAGGGCCGCCGCCTTGCGCCCCGAGGCGCGCCATATCTGGCGGGTGAACTCGGCCACCGAGGTCTTGCCGTTGGTGCCGGTCACGCAGGCCACGACCACCGGCTGGGCGCCGTAGAAGCGCGCGGCCACGAGCGCGAGCCGGCGGCGCGGGTTGGGGTCGGTCACGAGCATCGCCCCGGCGGCGAGCGCCGGATCGGTCCCTTCGGGAGCGAGCACCGCAGCCGCGCCCCGGGCCGCGGCGTCCGGGATGAAATCGGCGCCCGAGGCACGGGTGCCGGCGAGCGCCGCGAACAGGTAGCCGGGCCGGACCTCGCGCGAATCGGAGGCCAGTCCGCTGATCTCCACATCGTCCGCCGCCGCCTGCGGGATCAATTCAGAGAGCAACATGCTGTCCCCCGTCATCGTCGTTCCAGACGAACGGGGCCTCCTCGTCGCTCTCGCCGTCGTCGAGCCCGGCGGGTATGCCGAGAACGGGCGCGATACGCTCGATCACCGCGCCGGCTACCGGCGCCGCAGTCCAGCCCGCCGTCGCGAAGCCGAAAGTCTCCTTGGTCCCCTTGGGCTCGTCCATCAGCGTCAGCACCGCATAGCGGGGCCGGTCGATGGGAAAGACACCGACGAAGCTGGTGATCATGCTGTCGTGCTTGTAGCGGCCGCCGATGGCCTTCTCGGCAGTGCCGGTCTTGCCGCCCACCAGATAGCCGGGCACCGCCGCCTTCCTGGCGGTGCCCTCGGCCACCACCCCGTAAAGCAGCATCCGCATGATGGCGGAGGTCTCGGCGCTGACGACCCGCCGCCGCAGCGCCGGCGCGGCATCCCGCATGGCCGGCCCGCGCCTGAGCAGCGTCGGCGTCACCGAGAACCCGCCGTTGACGAGCGCGGCGTAGCTGGCGATGAGATGCAGCGGCGTCACCGCGAGCCCGTGGCCGAAGCCGACCGTCATCGTGGTGATCTCGGTCCACCGCCGCGGCGCGATCGGCCGGCCGCGCTCCGGCGTTTCCAGCGGCATCCGCTCGAACATGCCGAGCCGGCCGAGGAAGGCCTTCTGGCGCTCCGCCCCCACCTCTACCGCCATCCGCGCCGCCCCGATATTGGAGGAGTGGATGAGTATCTCGGGCACCGTCAGCCAGCGGTTCTCGGGGTGATGATCGCGAATCAGGTGGGGCGCGACCTTGATCGGCCGGGTGGCGTCGTAGCTGTCCTCCAGCGCGGCGACGCCCAGGTCGAGAGCCATGGCGATGGTGAAGGGCTTGAAGGTGGAGCCGAGTTCGTAGGTGCCGAGGGTGGCGCGGTTGAAGAGCGCGTTCGTCCCGCTCCGGTCCGGCGCCTTCGGGTCGAAGGAGGGCAGGCTGACGAGCGCCAGCAGCGCGCCGCTCTCCACATCCATCACGATGCCGGCGGCACCGACCGCGCGATGGGCGGTCATGGCCTCGTCGAGCGCCTCGGCGAGCGCGTGCTGCACCCGGATGTCGAGCGAGAGAGAGAGCGGGCCGCCCTGGGCCGCAGCGCGCCGGCGCAGCTCCGCGCCGACCGCCTTCTCGATCCCCGCCAGCCCGCGATTGTCCACGTCCGTGAAGCCGACCGCGTGGGCGAAGAGGCGGCCCTGGGGATAGACGCGTTGCTCCCGGCGCTCCAGCCAGAGACCGGGAATGCCGAGCCGATTGATGGCGTGCGCCTGCTCCGGCGTGAGGTCATGCCTGAGCAGGGCGGTCTTCCGGCCGGAGGCGACGAGGGAGGCCGCGCCCTCGAGGTCGAGATCGGGGAGCACACGACCGAGCGCGGCGACGGCCGCGTCGCGGTCCATGATCTTCTCCGGCTCGACATAGAGCGCATGGGTGGGCAGGTTCGAGGCCAGGAGGACGCCGTTGCGGTCCACGATGTCGGCGCGCGCGACCGGATCCACGCCGCCGCCGGCGTGGACGCTGCCGGCCGGCACGCCGATCACCGCGACATCGAGGGTGCGCACCACCAGCGCGCCGAAGAAGAGCAGGAAGACCACCCCGGTGGCCAGCAGGCGGCCGCGCGCGCGCTCCAGGCGCGCAGGCGGCGCCGGCGCCGCGTCGCCTGAAGGGGACGGCCCGTGATAACGGCGCCACCAGCGCCCGATCGCCAGGTCCTTCACGACCCGCCCTCCCCGCCGACCGGCGTGACCATCACGGAGGGCCCGGCGGGTCCGGCGGGTCCGGCGGGACGTTGCGGCAGCCAGCGGATCTGCGAGGGCTGCATCCGCTCGAGGGGCAGGTGGCGCGCGGCCAGGGCGGCGATCCGCGCCGGGCGGGTGAGGTAGCTCCACTCGGAGCGGAGCACGCGGATCGCCACGACATGACGCTGGCGGTCGAGTTCGAGCAGCGCGAGCCCGCGCTCGAGCCCCCGGACCTCGTGCTTGACCAGGAAGAGCGCAAGCATCGCGAGGACGAATGCCGCGATCGATATGACGACCAGGGGTCGCGTCATGCGACCAGCCTTTCTTGCTCGTGCCAGGGCGGCGCGGCGGTCCGCTCGGCCGCCCGCAGCCGCGCCGACCTTGCGCGGGGGTTCGCCGAAACCTCCGCGCCCTCGGGCTTGCGCGCCCGGCGGGTCAGCAGCCTGAAGGTGGGATCGGGCAATTTCGTGGCAGCGACCGGCTCGTGGCGATTGGGCCGTCCGTGCCCGCTGCGCTCGCGGAAGAAGCGCTTCACGGGCCGGTCCTCGAGGGAGTGGAAGGACACCACCAGGGCGCGGCCGCCCGGCCGCAGGAGCCGCTCGATCTGGCGCAGGCCCCGTTCGATCTCGCCGATCTCGTCGTTGACGCGGATGCGGAGCGCCTGAAAGGTGCGCGTCGCCGGGTCGATCCCGCTCCGGGAGGTGCGCGGCGAAGTGCGTGGCCCCGCGTCCCGCACGATCGCCGCGAGCTGCCCGGTCCGGGTGATCGGCGCCTGTATGCGGGCCGCGACGATGGCCCGCGCGATGCGGCGGGCGCGGCGCTCCTCGCCCAAGCCGGCGATGATTGCCGCGAGCTCGTCCTCCGGCTCGCCGTTGACGAGGTCGGCCGCCGTCGGCCCCGGACCGTCCCGGTCCATGCGCATGTCGAGGGGCCCGTCGAGACGGAACGAGAAGCCCCGCGCGCCGTCATCGAGCTGGGCTGAGGAGAGGCCGAGATCGAGGGCGATGCCGTCCACCGCGCTCACGCGCCGGCGCGCGAGCAGCGACGCCATCTCGGCGAAGCGGCCGTGGAGCAGGACCAGCCGGCCGCCGAAGCGCGTGCTGAGCGCAGCGCCGGCGCCGAGCGCCGCGGCGTCGCGGTCGATCCCGTACACCACGCAGGACGCCGTCTCGAGCAGGGCCCGGCTGTAGCCGCCGCCGCCGAAGGTGCCGTCGACATAGATGCCGCCGTCCTTGGGCGCGATCAGCGACAGCATCGCCTCCTTCATCACCGGCACATGGCGCGGCGCGGCGCTCACCGCTCGCCCCCCGGCGGCGGCAGCTCCAGCCTGGCGCGCTCCTCGGGCGAGCGTTCCCGCACCTTGCGCAGCACCTCCTCGATGGCCTGCGGCTCCCAGATCTGGAACTGGTCGCCCATGCCCACGAAGGCGGCGTGGGTGGTGACCTCCGCCTGGGCGAGCATGTCGGCCGTGAGCAGCACCCGGCCGTCGGCGTCGAAGCCGAGAAGGTCGACGCTGGAAAAGAGCGCCATGCGCGCATCGTTGAAGGTGGGGGCGAACGGGTTGGCGCTGCGGAACCGGTCCTTCAAGTCGTTGAGAACGTCGACGCCTGAACCGGTCAGCGACCTGCTGCCATCGACGGAGGGATAGACCGCCACGCCGTGGAAGGATTGCCCGGCGAGCTCGCTGCGGAAGCGTGCGGGCACCGAGACCCGCCCCTTCCGATCGACCTTGTTGACCACCGTGCCGGTAAAGAGAGCCACCGCCTTGCTCCTCGGGTGTGAACCCCTTCGCTATGCCGTCGCTCGGAACCGCCCTATTCTGTTCCCACTCTGATCCGGGACGGTATGGGATAGCATGGGATTTTATGGGCTGCAACAGAAAAATCAAGTCTTCAGCAAACATGAACAAGCAGCGGTCCAACCCTTCAGGCAGGACGGCGGAGGAAGAGCGGCGAGGATGACAAGTGCGCCAGTCACCGCCGGCGCTGGCCCAAGTCCCGGCGCAGATCGACTAGGTGTTCACTATATGTTCTCTAGGGCCGTTACTGGCACCCGATGCCGGTAGTGCATCTCGATATCGGAATATCTTGCGGTTAGAGGCGCAGGCCTACCGCAATATATTGCGGTGCGGGTCATTGGAGCCCGCGCGGGGAGAGGCGCCAGACGGCCTGTAAGCCGGGTTCTGTCGTGAGCGTGCGCCCACGCGATGGCCATTCATCTGGGACGCCCGTCACCGGGCGCCTCGCGCGACCGACCCGGGCGGCAGGTCCGGAAACCGACCCGTCGGCGGTCGTGAAACCGCCGCACGCCGCCCCTACTTGGTCTTGCTCCCGGAGGGGTTTGCCGTGCCGCGCCCGTTGCCGGGCGCGCGGTGCGCTCTTACCGCACCCTTTCACCCTTGCCCGCCGGCCTCGCGGCGCCGGGCGGGCGGTCTGCTCTCTGTGGCACTTTCCCTGGGGTCGCCCCCGCCGGGCGTTACCCGGCTCCGTGCTTCCGTGGAGCCCGGACTTTCCTCCGCCGCGCGCAGCGAGCGGCGACGGCGGCCATCCGGCCGTCTGGCCCCGCCTGACTACGCCGCCGCGCCCGACCGGTCAAGACTGTCCCGTCCCCGGCCGGATCATCCGGCGGCGAGCGTGCCCACGCGGTCGAGCATGGCGGCCGTGCCGGGATCGATCGCGCCGTCCACGCGGGACTGGCGGAAATGCCGTTGAAAGGCGCGCACGACCGCCGCCGTGGCCGGGCCGAAGTCGCCGTCGGGCACGAGGCCGTAGCCCACGGCATGGAGGCGCTGCTGCTGCCGCCTCACGGCAGCGCCCCGGTCGCCCTGGCAGAGCGCGCCGACCGCCGGCACCGGCGCCGCCGGCGGCGGCGTCTCCGGCCAGAGGCCGATGCCCGCGCCGGCGAGGCGGGCCCAGTCGAAGAGCTCGCCCGGGTCCTGCCGGCGCTCGGGCGCGATGTCCGCGTGGGCCACCACGTTGCGGGGGTCGATCGGATGGCGCGCCGCGATGGCGCGGGCGAGGTCGACCAGGGCATCCATCTGGGCGGGCGGGAAGGGCCGGTAGCCGTGCTCGTGGCCGGGATTGACCAGCTCGATCCCGATCGAACGGTCGTTGACGGAGCGGCGCCCGCGCCACGCGCTGATCCCCGCATGCCAGGCGCGGTGCTCCTCCGGCACCAGGCGCCAGAGGGTGCCGTCCTCGCCGACGCACCAGTGCGCGCCGACCTTGGCCCGAGCGTCGGTCAGCCGCGCCAGCGCCGCCGCGGCCGAGACCATGCCGGTATAGTGGATGACCAGCGTATCGACCGGGCCGCAGCCGCCCGGCCGCTCGTCCCGATTGGGCGAGGGCGTCTCTATCACCGCCCGCCCGGCAACGCCCTCTCCCGTCATGGTCCGCTCCGATGCCGCCTGTCCATGCGCCCGAGCGCCGCGTCAGCGGGTCTCCGCCGCCGCCGCCCTCGGCCGCCAGAGGACGATGAGGGCGACGCCGGAGACCGTGATGACGCCGCCCACGGCGGTCTGCCAGGTGAGCGGCTCGTCCAGGACGAGGACGCCGAAGACCACGCCCACGACCGGCACGAGCAGCATGAAGCCTGCCACCGTCGCCACCTTGTTGCGCGCCAGCAGATAGTACCAGGCGCAATAGGCGAGCAGGGTCGAGCCCACCACCTGATAGAGGAGCGAGCCGTGCAGGCGCCAGTCGGGCCGCAGCAGGCTCGCGATCTGCCCCTCCTCCAGGGCGAAGGAGAGCGGGAACAGGAAGAGCGCGGATATCGCCGACATCCAGGCGTTCAGCGCGAGCGGGGAGATATCGCTGAGGCGCTTGACCTGCACGTTGGCGACGGCCCAGGCGATGCTGGAGCCGAACATGAGCCCGATTCCCAGCGCGTTGCCGGTATGGCGCGGCTCGCCCACCAGCACCACGACGCCGCCGAAGGCGACGGCGATGCCTGCGAACGCCGCCCAGCCGGGGCGCTCGCGCAGAACGAAGCCCGCCAGCAGCGCACTGAGCGGCACCTGGGTGATCCAGATGATCGCCGCGGTCGAGGCCTCCACGCCGATATTGAGGGCGACGTAGAACAGGCCGAAATGGCCCACGCCCATGGTGAGCGCGAAGAGGCAGACGGCGAGCCAGCGGCCGCTGGGCGGGCGGACGAACCACACCAGCATGAGCGCCATCAGCGCGAAGCGCAGCGCCAGGAAGAACAGCGGCGGCATGTGGTCCGCCCCGTACTTGCTGGTGACGAAGCCGAAGCCCCAGAGGAGCGCCGTGCCGACCGCGAGCGGGATGTGACTCGGCTGCATCGAGCGGTGGGAGCTGCGAGAGCGGCGCGCGTGCGCGGGGGGTGGATGGGCGCGGAGGGCGGAGGGCGCGGTCAGCGCATCCCGCGCAGCCTGGCGATCCTGTCGTAGGCTGCGTTGATGGCGGCCATCTGCTCGTTCGCGACCTGGACCATCTCCTCCGGCATCCCCTCGGCGATGAGCTTGTCGGGGTGATGTTCGCGGATCAGCCGGCGGTAGGTCTTCTTGATCTCGTCCTCCGAGGTGTCGGGGTCGACGCCCAGCACCTCGTAGGGGTCGGCCTCGCCGCCGCCCATGTGGCGCGCCATGATCTGTGCGAAGCGGCGCTCGTCGAAGCCGAAGATCTCGGCCACGCGGGCGAGATAGACGCGCTCGCCCTCGTGCAGCTCGCCGTCGGCCATGGCGATCTGGAAGAGCGCGCCGAGCAGTTCCTCCCGCATGGTGGTGTCGTGGGGAAAGATCTGGACGATCTGCTCGGCATAGGGCTCGAAGCCGGTCGCCTCGCGCCGCGCTTCGTCCCAGATCCGGCCGATTGCGGCGGCATGGGCCTCAGGCACGGCGAAGACCCGCTTGAAGGTGACGATCTCCTCGCGGGTGACGTGGCCGTCGGCCTTGGCCATCTTGGCCGCGAGCACGACCAGCGCGACCGAGAGCGCGGCCTGCTTGGTTTCCTGGTCGCCTGGGCCGATGCGGCGCACGCGACGGGCGCCGCCGGCCATGCGGTCCACGAAATGGCCCGCCGCCACGCCCAGGATCGCGCCGATGGGGCCGCCCAGCGCGAACCCCGCGGCGCCTCCGATCACCTTGCCCCAGATGCTCAAGCGACGCGCACCCCCCGCAGCCTGCCGCGGGCACCATAGCGAGGCCGCCCTGCCCGCGCCAGACTCGCCGGCTTGGCGCTGGCCCGGCGCTAAACCCTGTTGCAATATGAACGGGGCACTGGAAACATGCCGCCGCCGCAGGCGAGGCCCGCCGATGCGGCTCTGGTGAATGGGAGATGGCATGAGCGATTCGACAGAAGCGCTGAACATCGCGCTTGTCGGCCCCTATACGAGCGGCAAGACCACGCTCCTCGAGAGCATGCTGTTCGTGTCAGGGGCGATCGGCCGCAAAGGCAAGGTCACCGACGGCAACACGGTGGGAGACTGGTCCGACGAGGCGCGCGGGCGCCAATCGAGCGTGGAGGTCAACGCCGCATCGTTCTCGTACCGGGATCGCCGCTTCACGATCCTGGACTGTCCGGGCTCCATCGAGTTCTTCGCCGAGACCGCCAATGCCCTCATGGGCGTCGACCTCGCCATCATCGTCTGCACGCCCGATCTGCAGCGGGTCTGGACCATGGGGCGGCTGTTCACGTACCTGGCGCAGCACGACATCCCCCACCTCCTGTTCACCAACAGGATGGACGAATCGGCGGTACGGATCGCCGACCTGATCGAGGCGGTGCAGCCGGTCGGCGAGCGGCCGCTGGTGCCGTGCCAGGTCGCGATCCGCGACGGCGATCGGGTCAAGGGCTATGTCGACCTCGTCACCGGCCAGGCTTACGAATACCGCGACCGGGAAGGCGCCGTCGGCGTCGATGCGCCCGATACGGTCCTGGAGCGGCAGGAGGACGCACGCACGCAGCTCCTGGAAAGCCTTGCCGATTGCGACGACGCGCTGCTGGAGAGCCTGCTCGAGGACGAGATCCCCGAGCCTCGGGAGATTCAGGCCTATATGCGCGGCGCCCTCGCGGACGCACGGGTGGTTCCGGTGCTGATGGGCTCGGCGGAACGCGACTGGGGAATCCGCCGCCTGCTGGAATCGCTGGTCGATCTCGCGCCCGGCGCCGGGCCGACGGCGCGCAGGCTGCCGCAAGGCGCCGCCGCCGAGGGGATCGCGCAGGTCGTCAAGACCTACATCACCCAGCACGGCGGAAAGGTCTCGCTGGCGCGGGTATGGGCGGGAACCATCGCGGACGGCACGATCCTGAACGACGGCCAGCGCATCGGCGGGATGTACCGGATGCAGGGGCAGCAGCAGATCAAGATCGACAAGGCGGAGGCCGGCGACATCGTGGGTCTCGGGCGCCTCGAATCGATTGCCACCGGCGATACCGTCGCACCTGCGGACGGGCCCGAGGTGGAGCCGCTGCCGCGTGCCGCGCTGCCGCCCTCGGTCTATGCCTATTCGGTGCGGGCGAGCCGGCGCGAGGACGAGGTCAAGGTGTCGGGGGCGATGAGCCGCCTCGCCCAGGAGGACCCGTCGCTGCGCTTCGAGCCGAACCCCGACACCCAGGAGGCGGTGCTGTGGGGCCAGGGCGAGATGCATCTGAAGGTCGCGCTCGGCCGCCTCGCCGGCAAGTACGGGCTGGCCATGCAGACCGAGCGGCCGAAGGTCGCCTACAAGGAGGCGATCCGCAAGCCGGTCGCCCAGCACGCCCGCTTCAAGAAGCAGACCGGCGGCCACGGCCAGTTCGGCGACGTGCATATCGAGGTGAAGCCGCTGCCGCGCGGGACCGGCTTCGAGTTTCAACAGAAGGTCGTCGGCGGCTCCGTGCCGCGCCAGTACATTCCCGCGGTGGAGGCAGGGGTGCGCGACTATCTCAGCAGCGGGCCGCTCGGCTTCCCCGTCGTCGACGTTTCGGTGACGCTCACCGACGGCAAGCACCATGCGGTGGACAGTTCCGAGCAGGCCTTCAAGACCGCCGGCCGCATGGCGATGGCCGAGGCGCTGCCCAAGTGCAACCCGGTGCTGCTCGAGCCCATCTGCGAGGTCAGGATATCGGTGCCGGGCGAGTTCACGCCCAACGTCCAGCGCCTGGTGACCGGGCGGCGCGGCCAGGTGCTCGGCTTCCAGGCACGCGAGGACTGGTCCGGATGGGACCAGCTCACCAGCCAGATGCCGCAGGCGGAGATGCACGATCTGATCATCGAGCTCCGCTCCCTCACCCTCGGGGTGGGCACCTTCGAATCGCACTTCGACCGCCTCCAGGAGCTCACCGGGCGGCTCGCGGACGACGTGCTTGCCGCGGCCAGGGAGAGCTGACGACCCGCATGACCGAGAGCCCCCCGCGTCCGCCCGCCGTGCCCCCGGCGGGGGCCGTCTCTGCCGCCCTGCGGCGCTGGCTCGCGCTCGCGCTGGTCGCAGCCGCGCTGATCGGCTTCGCCGCCGACGGCCGGGCCGGCGACAGCGACGAGGACGACGATCCCCTGGAGGGCTACAACCGGGTGATGTTCGAGATCAACCGGACCATCGACGGGGTGCTGTTGAAGCCGGCGGCCGAGCTCTACATTCTGTTGGTGCCGGAAGTGCTGCGCGATCGCATCAGCAATGTCCTCAGCAATCTCGGCGAGCCGCTGAACCTCATCAACAATGCGGCCCAGGGAAAGTGGGAGCGGGCCGGCACCTCGTTCATGCGCTTCACGGTCAATTCGACGTTCGGCGTCGTCGGCATCTTCGACGTGGCGACGGACTGGGGGTACGCGCATGCACCGGAGGATTTCGGGCAGACCCTCGCGTCCTGGGGCGTGGGCGACAGGCCCTACCTCATGCTGCCGCTGCTGGGGCCGTCCAATCCCCGCGACGCGCTCGGCTTCGGGGTCGATTGGGCGGCGGATCCCCTCGGCTACATATTGCCGTCCGAGGCCAAGACGGCCCGCGCCGTCACCAGCGGCGTCTCCAGGCGTTCTCAACATATCGACGAGCTGGAGACGGTGGAGAGGACGTCGATCGATTTTTATGCTGCAATGCGTGAGCTGTACCGGCAGTATCGCGACAATGAGATTCGCGACGGCGCGCCGCCGCCGGTGATGGACGTGCCGGACTTCGATTGGGACGAGGAGTAGCCCGAGGACCGGCCCGACATGCGGCGCCCTCGGCCAAGGCGGAGCCGATTTCGCATGAGCGTTTTCATCTCTCGACGCAGCTTCGCTGCAGGCGCCGTCGCCGGCGCCCTCATGGTTGCGATCCGGGGGCAGCGGGCGGGGGCAGCGGACGATCCGGCGCAGGCCTTCATCCAGGGCCTTGGCGACCGGGCCATCGGCGTCCTCAAGGACAAGGCCGACAGCTCCTTCGCGGAGCGGGAGGCCGCGTTCCGCGAGGTCATGGTGGCCGGCTTCGACATTCCCACCGTCAGCCGCTTCGTTCTCGGGCGGCACTGGAAGACGGCGAGCGAGCAACAGCGGGCCGACTACAAGGCGATCTTCGTCGACTTCATCGTGCGCGTGTACGCCAGCCGCTTCGATTCATACGGCGGCGAGCAGTTCACGGTGCGCTCGGTGATCGACGACGAGAGCGGCGACAAGATCGTGCGGGGGCAGATCGTGCGGCCGTCCGGCGGAGACCCGATCGCAGTCGATTTCCGCGTCCGGTCGAGGGACGGGAGCTACAAGGTCATCGACGTGGGTGTCGAGGGCATCAGCATGCTGCACACCCACCGGGTCGAGTTCGGCTCGGTCGTCAACCGCAAGGGCATCGACGGCCTGCTGAGCGACCTGCGGGCGCGCATCGAGGCGCCGGTCGAGGACAAGGCCGACTAGCGCGCCATGGCGCAAGGCTCCACCCGTCGGCAGCGGCTGCCCGGCGGCGCCCCGGTGCCGCCGGTGCCGCGGTCGCGGGCGGGCGCGGCCCGGAGGCGGCATCCATGCGGGGTGACTCGTGAAGTTCGGCGTTCTCGTGACCTCGCAGCCCAATCTCGATGTGGAGCCCTATCCGCACCGCGCCGTGCACGCGCGGGTCACGCGCGAGATCGTGGAGGCCGACCGGCTCGGCTACGACACCGCCTGGATCGCCGAGCACCACTTCTCCAACCAGTACGGCGTGCTGCCGGACCCCTTCGTCTATCTGGCCTACCTGGTGCCCAAGACCAGGCGCATCGGGCTCGGCACGGCGGTGATGACGCTCCCGCTGCACAACCCGGTACGGATCGTCGAGAACGCGGCCTTCGTGGACGTGCTCAGCGGCGGGCGGCTCAGCCTCGGCCTCGGCTCCGGCTACCGGCCCTATGAATATGAGGGCTTCGGCATCCCCTTCGACGCCCGCCACGACATCCAGGAAGAGGCCATACCGCTGATCCTCGACGCCTTCCACAAACGGAAGGTGGACCACGAAGGGCCCCACTTCCGGCACCGCATCGACGGTGACTACGAGATCTATCCGGTGAGCCTGCAGCAGCCTCACCCGCCCTTCTACATGGCGGCGGGCAGCAACCGCTCGATCGGGATCGCGGCGCGCCACGGCTTCGGCCTGATGCTGTCCACACTGCCCTCCTTCGATACCCTCGCCGGGCAGATCGCCCTTTACCGCGAGGCCATGGCAAAGGCGCCGGAGCCCTGGAACGCCAACCCCGCCTTCGGCTCCATCAACATCGCCCGCTGGGTCTATGTGGCCGAGAGCGATGCCGCGGCGCGGGCGGAGAGCGCGGACGGCATCATCCGCCACCTCGAAGCGTTCCTGGGCAAGAAGACCGCCGGCTATCTCGGCCACGTCTCGGAGAAGGAGAGCGCCCAGGCGTTCGACTATGACGCGCTGCTCGATACCACCTTGATCCACGGCTCGCCGGGCACCGTGATCGCCCGCATCCGGGCGCTTCGCGCCGCGACCGGCCTCGACTCCCTGCTGCTCCACTACCCGCCCTACTACGGCGAGGCCAACCTGATAAAGAGCCTGCGGCTCTTCGCCGAGGCCGTCATGCCGGCCTTCCGCGCCCCTGCGGGCAGCACGGAGGCGGCCGAGTAGCCTTTTCCGGCGGCGGCGGGCGCAATTCCGGCCCGCGCCATGAAGATTCGGCTTAGATCGGCCGCCCTGATTCGATACAATGGTGCCGTCGGACCATCACTGCCATTCTCGCCAGGGAACTCGCGCGTGACGATGACGATGATGCTTGCGCCTCAGAGACGGACCAAATGGGATGCGCGGCGCGAAGCCGCCAGGAATGTGGATCGCGGACCGGGCATGATCTCGCTGACCGACGAGCTTGCGGAGCTGGATCGCCTGGAGGCGCAGGAAAGCCAGCGCCGCTGCCTGCGTTGCAGCCGCCTCTTCGACAGCGCGGGGCCGGGCAACCGGCTCTGCGGCTCGTGCCGGTAGTTCCGCAGTCGCGATGGCCGACGAGGGCGCGCCCTTCCGCCATCCGATCGACTGGCAAAACCCCGAATTCTACGACGACGACGCGCTGGAGCGCGAGACGCGCCGGGTCTTCGACATCTGCCACACCTGCCGGCGCTGCTTCAGCCTCTGCGATTCCTTTCCGCGCCTCTTCGACCTGATCGACGAGTCCGACACGGGCGAGCTCGATTCCGTCGACTCGGCCGGCTTCAAGCCGGTGGTGGACGCCTGCACGCTCTGCGACATGTGCTTCATGACCATGTGCCCCTACACGCCGCCGCACGAGTGGAACGTCGATTTCCCCCACCTCATGCTGCGCCACCGCGCCGCCGGCCGCCGTGCGGGCAGGCGCCATACCAGCGCCTCCCGGCGGCTCGCCGAAACCGACCGCAACGGCCGCCTCGCCCGCACGCTTGCGCCGGTGATGAACTGGGGCGCGGCGCGGGGCAACCGGCTCACGCGGCCGCTGATGGAGGCCGTCGCCGGCGTCCACAGGGAGGCGCCGCTGCCGCGCTACCACCGCCGCACCATGCTCGACCGTGCCGGCAAGGCGCCGCCGGCGGTCAACCGGCAGGCCCCGGCCTTCGGCCGCAAGGCGGTGATCTATGCCACCTGCTTCGGCAACTACAACCAGCCCGAGGTCGGCGCGGCGGCGCGCGCGGTGCTGGCGCGGAACGGCGTCGAGACCGCCGTCGTCTACCCCCGCTGCTGCGGTATGCCGCAGCTCGAAGAGGGCGATATCGAGCGGGTGGCCGAGAGCGCGCGGCACACGGCGGCCGCCCTCGGCGCGTGGCTCGACCGGGGCTATGAGGTCGTGGCCCTGGTGGCGAGCTGCGCCCTCATGCTCAAGCTCGAATGGCCGCTGATCCTGCCGGACGATCCCGCGGTGGAGCGGCTCGCGGCGCACAGCAGCGACATCTGCGAATATGTCGTCTCCATCGCCCGTGACGACGGGCTGGCGCCGGGGCTCAGCCCCCTCGACGGCGGCGTCACGCTCCATCTGCCGTGCCACGAGCGGGCCCAGAACATCGGCCGAAAATCCGCCGACATGCTGGCGCTCGTGCCCGATACCGAGATCTCGCTCATCGAGCGCTGCTCCGGCCACGGCGGCTCGATCGGCGTCACCAAGGGATTCCACGAGACCGCGCTGAAGCTCGGCCGGACGACCGCGCGCCGCGCCCGCGAGGCGGCCAATCCCTATCTCTCCTCGGCATGTCCGCTCGCCGGCGCCCACATCGTGAACGGGATCGCCCGCCAGGCGGCAGAGGCCGGCGACCCCGCCGCCGGCGCTCCGGCCGCCGGCCGCGCCCATCACCCGATCGAGCTGCTGGCACGCGCCTATGGCCTCGCCTGAGATGACCCACGCCAAGCAACGCACGGGGCCTCGCCTGAGATGACGCGCGCACGGCAACGCGCGCTCACCCGCGACGACATCATGGACATGGCGGACTACGCCAGGGTCCGGGCCGAAAAACGCGCCGGGATCGCCGCGTTGAAGCGAATTCGCCGGCTTTCCGTCGGCCCCTTCGCCACCGTTCATTTCGAGTGCTTCGAGACCATGTGGATGCAGGTGCACGAGATGCTCCACATCGAGCGCGGCGGCGAGGAGCAGATCGCGGGCGAGCTCGAGGCCTACAACCCGCTGATCCCGCCCGGCGACGCGCTGATCGCGACGCTGATGCTGGAGATCGACGACCCGGCGCGCAGGGAGCGCGCGCTCTACCGCCTGGCGGGGATCGAGAGCACGATCCGGCTGGATGTCGCAGGCAGCGCCGTCGCCGCCCTGCCGATCGAGGACGAGGTCGCGCGCACGACCGAGGACGGTAAGACCTCCTCGATCCACTTCCTCCGCTTCCCCCTGCGCCCGGCCGAGGCCGCCCGCTTCCGCACGCCGGGCACGCGCATCCTGCTCGGCATCGATCACCCCGCCTACGGCCACCTCGCCGTCATGCCCGAGGAGACCCGCGCCGCGCTCGCCGAAGACCTCGACGAAGCGGCGGCTTGACTGGAGCGGCGATCGGGGCCGTACTCGACCTGCCGATATCGTCACGACAGCGGAGACGGTCGCCATGGCGAACATCGACAACGCAGCCAATACGCCGACGACATCCGGTCGGATCTGCATCGACCCTGCGATCTGCGCCGGCCGCCCGCATATCCGGGGAACGCGTGTCCGGGTCTCCGATATTCTGTCGCTCATGGCTTCCGGTGCGTCGTCGACGGAGATTCTTGCCGACTATCCCTATCTCAGCGAGGCGGACCTGAGAGCCGCCCTCGCCTACGGCGCGCGAGCGACCACCGCATCCATCCCGCCGCTTGACTCGTGCGCTTCCTGATCGATGCGCAACTGCCACCAGGCCTTGCCCGGTGGCTGTCGGCCATGGGCCACTCCTGCGATCACGTGAACGACCTCGATCTCGGCGCGGCGACGGACGAGCAGATCGAGGCCAGGGCGCGCGAAATGGGAGCGGTCGTCTGGTCCAAGGATGCCGACTTCGCGGATCGGGCACTGCGCGCGCCGGGCTTGCAGGTGGTCTGGCTGCGCTGCGGCAACACGACCAACGCCGCGCTGCAAGCCAGATTGACTCCTCACCTGTCGGAGATCGAAGCCGCCCTGGACGCAGGCGAGAGGCTCATCGAAATCCACTGACTGCGGGGACGCTTCCCTGAATGAGACGCCGGGGGAGAGGTGGACCGGCGAGGCGGCGCTCAGGGGGCCGGCAGTGTGGCGCCCCAGAGGCCGTTTTCGGGCACCCAGCCCTCTTCGCCGGCCAGCGCGATGCGGCACCAGCCGTCCTCGCAGCCCAGCAGATCGGCGACGACGCCGGCCTCCGCCCGCAGGATCGCCGGCGCCTTGGGCAACGGGCGTTCCCGGATCGTCTGCACCCCGCCCGTGACGAGTGCCGTGCGGCGTGTGGACAGCAGCGACTGGTGCATCCAGCCTTTGGTTCCCTCGTGGTCGCGCACCCAGCGCCATTGATCGAAGTGCTGGACCACCAGCAGCGGCAGCCCGCGCCGCTTGTAGACCCAATCGATGGGATAGCGCCGGCCGGGGCCGACCCGGAGATTGGCCACCTCCGCCTTGAGCGAGACGAAGCGCGGAAGGTCCTGGGCGCGCGCCGACGCTCCCCCGGCGTCCACGTCCACCGCCCAGACAAGGAGGGTCGCAAGCGCCGCGAGAGCGGCGCCGGCGGCGCTCCGCCGCAGGGCGGCACGGAGGCGCGCGGGCGCGCAGGACGTGCGCTCCGACGGGCGCAGCCCGCGCCAACGGCGGCGGCGTGCGGTCATGGCGGGCACGGGCACCCGCGCGGCAGATTGAGTCGCCATGGGGCGTTTGCTAAACAGGCTTCAGATTGCGGTCGGATCGAGCCCGCCGAGCCGCACCCGGAGGGTCGATGAGGCCTGACAGAAAGCTCAAGGTGATCGTGACGCGGCGTCTCCCGCGGGAGATCGAGGCGCGCATGATGGAGCTTTTCGACACCCGACTCAACGAGGATGACGGGCCGCTCGACCGCGAGGCCATGGCGCGGGCGATGGCCGACGCCGACGTGCTCGTGCCGACGGTGACGGACGCGATAGACGGCGCCCTCCTGGGCCATGCCGGCCCCGATTTGAAGCTGATCGCGAATTTCGGCACGGGCGTCGATCACATCGACCTCGCTGCGGCCAGGGAACGCGGCATCCTCGTCACCAACACGCCGGGCGTGCTGACCGAGGACACGGCGGACATGACGATGGCCCTGATCCTCGCGGTGCCGCGCCGGCTGTCCGAGGGCGAGCGGCTGCTGCGCGGCGGCGACTGGCAGGGCTGGGCGCCGACCACCATGCTCGGCAACCGCATCTGGGGCAAGCGCCTCGGCATCATCGGCATGGGGCGGATCGGCCAGGCCGTCGCGCGCAGGGCGCGGGGCTTCGGCCTCTCGATCCACTACCACAACCGCAACCGCCTGGACGAGGAAACGGAGGCCGAGCTCGAGGCCACCTGGTGGCAGAGCCTCGACCAGATGCTGGCGCATATGGATTTCGTCTCGATTCACTGCCCGAGCACGCCGGCGACCTATCACCTGCTCTCGGCGCGCCGGCTCGGCCTGCTGCGCCCACGCGCCTATGTCATCAACACCTCGCGCGGCCATGCGATCGACGAGGCGGCCCTGGTCCGCCTGCTCGATGCCGGCAGGATCGCGGGCGCAGGCCTCGACGTGTACGAGAACGAGCCCGTGGTCACGCCGAAGCTGCTCACCCTCGACAATGTGGTGGCGCTCCCCCATATCGGCTCGGCCACCATCGAGGGACGCCTCGACATGGGCGAGAAGGTGCTGATCAACATCCAGACCTTCGCCGACGGGCACAACCCGCCGGATCGCGTCATCGATCCGGCGGACTGAACGGGGCCTCGGGCCCGCGCGCCGGGGGCCGGGGGGGGGGCCGGGGGCCGGGAGGAGAAGACGATGACGTTTGCGGAGCGCGTGGCGATCGTGACCGGCGGCGGCTCAGGCATCGGCCGCGCGACGGCGCTGGCGCTGGCCGCCGAGGGCGCGGCGGTCCTGGTCGCCGATATCGACGAGGCCGGCGGCGAGACGGTCGCCGCCGAGGTCCGCGACGGCGGCGGCAGGGCGGCCTTCATGCCCACCGACGTCGCCGAGGAGGATCAGGTCGCCGCGCTGGCGGAGCGCACCATGAGCGAGTTCGGCCGGCTGGACTTCGCCTACAACAATGCCGGCATCGAAGGCCCCCAGGCGTTGCTGGCGGAGCAGGACATGGCCGCCGTCCAGCATGTCTTCCAGATCATGATCGAGGGCGTCTATCTCTGCATGCAGGCGGAGATCCCGGCGATGCTGGAGTCGGGCGGCGGGTCGATCGTCAATGCCGGCTCGATGTGGGGGCTGGCCGCCTACCCGCGCTGGTCGCCCTACATGACCGCGAAGCACGCGGTCTCCGGCATGACCAGGGCCGCGGCGCTCGACTATGCGAAGGACGGCATCCGGGTGAACGCGGTGGCACCGGGGCCGATCCTGACGCCGCTCCTGCTGCGCGGCTGGGACAACGACCCCTCCAACGCGTCGGGCCGCGTGCCCATGGGCCGCATCGGCCGGCCCGAGGAGGTCGCGGACGCAGTCGTCTGGCTGCTGTCCGACAAGGCGAGCTTCGTCACCGGCCATGTGCTGCCGGTGGACGGCGGCATGTTGGCGGAGAAGGGCTGAGGCCGAGGCCGAACCCGCGCGGCGTGCGGCGCGCGCGCCCTCAGTCCCGCCAGAAGCGGGGGACGAACAGCACCAGCACCGTGAAGAGCTCGAGCCGGCCCAGCAGCATCGCCGCCGACAGCAGCCACTTCGCCGGCTCCGGCAGGGACTGGAAGTTGCCGGAGGGGCCGATGGTCTCGCCGAGTCCGGGACCGACATTGGCGATCGCCGTGGCCGCGCCGCTGATGCTCGTCACATAGTCGAGACCCATCAGCGCGAGCCCCATGGCAATCAGGCCGAAGCTCACCACGAACAGGAAGAAGAACCCCATCACCGCCGGCGCCACGCTTTCCGGGATCGGCCGCCTGTTGAACTTGCTGAGAAAGACCCCGTGAGGCTGGATGAGCTGGTGGATCTGCACCCAGGCGGTGGAGGCGAGGACCTGGATGCGGAAGACCTTGACCCCGCCCGTGGTCGCGCCGGTGCAGCCGCCGATGAACATGAGCAGCGTGAACACCGGGAGCGCAAACGAGCCCCAGGAGGAGAAGTCGGCGGTGGAATAGCCGGTGCCCGTCAGCACCGAGACGCCGTTGAAGGCCGCCTCGCGGAAGGCATCGGTCGGGGCGCGGTCGTTGGCCACCATCTGCCAGCCCGCCAGCGAGAGCAGCGCGAACAGCACCAGCCCGAAGAACCAGCGCACCTGCGTGTCGCGCAGCAGCGGGCGCACACTGCCGCGCGCGGCCTGCAGATAGAGCACGAAGGGCAGCGAGCCGAGCACCATGTAGACCGTCGCGATGCCCTCGATCGCGTCGTTGCGGAAATGGCCGAGCGAGTCGTCCGAGGTCGAGAAGCCGCCGGTGGCGATCGTCGTCATCGCGTGGCACACCGCTTCGAAGGGCGTCATGCCGGCGGCCCAGTAGGCGATGCCGTTGCTGACCGTGAGCAGCAGGTAGACCATGCCGATCGCGCCCGCGAGCTGGGCCGCGCGCGGCAGCACCTTCTCGGAACTGTCCGACGATTCCGTGTGGAAGAGCTGCATGCCGCCGACCCTGAGCATCGGCAGGATCGCGATCGCGGTGACGATGATGCCGATGCCGCCGAGCCATTGCAGCAGCGCGCGCCAGAGCAGGATGCCCGGCGGCGCCGCGTCGAGCCCGGTGATGACCGTGGACCCGGTCGTGGTCAGCCCCGACATCGCCTCGAAATAGGCGTCGGTATAGCTCAGATCGAGATCGGAAAAGGCGAAGGGAAGAGCGGCGAAGGCGGCCACGACGACCCAGCTCACGGTGGTGAGCACGAAGGCCTGGCGCACCGTGATCTGTGTGTTCCGGCTCCGGTTGGCGAACACCAGGCAGGCGCCGATGAAGAGCGTGAAGACGCTCGCCACGAGAAAGACCTGCCAGTGGGGATTGCCTGCCAGCGCGTCGGCGATGGCGGGCAACGTCATCGCGAGCGAAAGGGTAATCAGCAGGATGCCGACGACGAAGAGAACCGGCCGGAAGTCCCTGACCGAGCCCATCGAGCGGCGCGCAGGCCCTGGCGGCGGCCCGGCGAAGCGGCCGGGCCGGGCGTCCTAGCGCGGCACCGAGGCCGCCGGGTTCCCGATCATGCTGAGAAACTCGCGGCGGGTCTTCGGGTCCGTGCGAAACGTGCCGAGCATCCGGCTCGTCACCATGAGGACTCCCTCCTTGCGCACGCCGCGCGTGGTCATGCAGTGGTGCGCCGCCTCGATCACGACGCCGACCCCGCGCGGCTGCAGCACCGTCTCGATGGCGTCGGCGATCTCGGTGGTCAGCTTCTCCTGAATCTGCAGGCGCCGGGCGTACACGTCGACCGCGCGCGCGAGCTTGCTGATGCCGACCACGCGGTGGTCCGGCAGATAGCCGATATGGGCGCGGCCGACGATCGGCGCCACATGGTGCTCGCAGTGCGAGCGGAAGTCGATGTCGCGGAGCACGACCATTTCGTCGTAGCCGTTCGTCTCCTCGAAGGTGCGGCGCAGGATCGCATAGGGGTCCTGGCCGTAGCCGCTGAAATACTCCTCATAGGCGCGCACCACCCGTTTGGGCGTGTCGATCAGCCCCTCCCGCGCCGGGTCGTCGCCGGCCCAGCGGAGCAGCGTGCGCACCGCCTCTTCGGCCGCCTCCCTGCTCGGCCGCGGGCCCGCACCTTGCGGCATGTCGTCATCGGCGCCGGCTGCGGGCGCGGGCTGGCTGTCGTCCACGGGCGGTCTCCCTTCTCCGGCTCCGGGCCGGCTCTTCGCTGCGCCGGGACCGCAGCCCGGCGGTCTCGGCGTCGTTCGCTTGTCGGGTCAGCGTGCCGGAGGTGCTGCGGCCTCAGTTGAGCTGCACGGGCGCATCCGGCGAATCGAGCGAGAATGCCGGAATATCCACATCGAAGCGCTCGCCGTCCAGCGTTTCCATCTCATAGGTGCCCACCATGATCCCGGTCGCGGTATTGAGCGGGCAGCCGCTCGTATATTCGAAGGCCTCCCCCGGCCGCAACACCGGCTGCTCGCCGACGACACCCGGGCCCCGCACCTCCTGGATGCGGCCAAGGCCGTCGGTGATCTGCCAATGGCGGTTCAGGAGCTGGACCACGTCCCGGCCGTTGTTCTGAATCCGTATGTGATAGGCGAACACGAAGTGGCTGTCGTCGGGCTCGGACTGCTCCTCCAGATAGAACGGCTTGACCGTGATCTCGATTGCGCGGGTCTCCTTCTGGTACATCCTGCTCCTCCGGGTCAGCCGCCGCGCACTATCGGCCCCGCGCAGGCGTTTGTCCAGAACCGGGCCGGGCTGGCTTGTTTTCGATTTTCCTGAGTGTCTGAATCATAATGATATCAAATAGTTATAGTGACCTGGTTTCGCGCGAGGCGGCGCATGAGAACGCGGATCAGAGCCAGTTGGAGCCAGGCGAGGGCGCTGGCGATGGAGCGCTCGAAATCTTTGCAGAGGCGTCGGCAGCGCCGCAGCCATCCGAAGCTGCGCTCAACCGCCCAACGCCGGGGGATGACGACGAACCCTTTGGCGCCCGTGGCTTTCTTGATGACCTCCAGCGTGATCGGGCAGGTCGCTTTCTTCAACGCGCTCGCCAGCTTGTCGCCGCCATAGGCACTGTCGGCAAACACGGTGCGAACCGTGTTCTGACGGGCTTGCAACGCCAGGAGCAGGGGAACCGCGCCATCCCGATCCTGGATGTTTGCGGCGTGGACCTGGACGACAAGCGGGTTGCCGTCGGTGTCCACGGCGAGGTGGCGCTTGCGCCCCTTGATCTTCTTGCCGGCATCGCAACCGCACCCGTCGCGGCCCGCCTCCACCGTCGTCACGCTCTGGCTGTCGATGATCGCCGCGCTCGGTTCCGCCGCGCGCCCCGACCGGCAGCGCTCAAGCGCCGTGAAGCGCGCACGGATGCGGTCCGGAACCCCCGACCGGGACCAGGCGTAGAAGTCGTTCTGGACCGTCGTAAACGCCGGGAAATCCTTGGGTAATGCCCGCCAGCCGCACCCCGTCCAGAGCATGTAGAAGATCGCGTTCACCACGTCACGCGGGTCCACCTGGCGGGGACGCCCGCGCCTGCTCGGCGCTGGAAGAAGCGGTTCCAGCAACGCCCACTCGGCGTCCGTCAGATCGCTCTCGTAACGCCCGGTCCGACGGGTATACTGCTGCCGGGTGGTCTCGTTCCAAGGCATGGTGCCCCTCCATGGTGTAGTCGTGTACCCATGAAGATACATCATGTCGGGACCACCCAGCCTTTTTGGGTCAGGCTCTCAGACGAAGAAGGGCAAGCAGCGGTATTTCGGGATGAAGGCGCACATCGGGGTGGAGAAGCGTCCCGAGCACCGGGATGGCGGTGTTGAGTGGCGTGTGGCGATGAAGCCGGGGCGGCGCCGGCCGCTGGCCGAGAGTGGCGCCGAAGAGGCGGCCGAGAGGCGCAAGGCGTCGGTGCGGGCGAAGGTGGAGCATCCGTTCCTGTACGTGAAGCGGCACTTCGGCTACGCCAAGGTGCGCTACCGGGGCGTGGCGAAGAACAGGCAGCGCATCGCCTTGCTGCTGGGGTTCTCGACTCTGCTGATCGCCGGCCGCTACGCGACGGGATGACAGGGGAGCAGTCTGCCCGCCGCGGGCGGGACGGCGGGGAAGGAGGCGGATCGACGCGGACATCGCCCGTTCGCTCCGTATCCCGCGACAAAAGCAGCCCCCGGCCTGTCGGGAATATCGTCGAGCTTCAAATCCAAGCTGCCTCTCCCCCTCGAAGCCGCGAAGATGGGGTTGTTCAGACTTTCCCTAGGAGTCTGCGCCGCAGGAATTGCCGGTTGGGAGGATTTCATTTCGAACCTATCGATTGTGTGATTCGATAGGGCATCGCCGAGAGAGGATTCGTTGGATGCCGACGACGTTTCGCCCCTATCAGCCGGACCAGTTGCTGCTTCTGTCGCCCGACCTGCGCGAATGGCTGCCGCCGGGGCATCTGGCCCATCACGTCGGCGACCTGGTCGATGCGCTGGAGCTGCGCGCATTCTACGCCCCTTACGAGGGCGACGGTCGTCGCAACGCGCCCTATGAGCCGTCGATGATGGTGAAGGTTCTGATCTACGCCTACGCGACGGGGGTGTTCTCCTCGCGCGCCATTGCGAGGAAGCTTGAGGAGGATGTGGCGTTTCGGGTGCTGGCGGCGGGCAACTTCCCGCAGCACCGCACGATCTGTGAGTTTCGGCGGCGCCATCTCGAAGACTTCGAGCGGATGTTTGTCGAGGTGGTGCGCCTGGCGCGCGAGATGGGGGTTGTGCGCTTTGGGACGCTGGGTGCGAAGGGCTCGGTGGATGGGACGAAGGTGCGGGCGAATGCGAGCAAGCGCAAGTGGCTGTCCGAGGGACCGAACGGCTGGATCAAGGAGGTGCTGGGGTTCCGACGGTTCAGCCTGCGGGGCTTGGACAAGGTGCGGGGCGAATGGCACCTGGTATGCCTTGCGCTGAACGTCAGGCGTCTGGCGGCGATGGCCGCGTGATGCGGGCACTCGGGCGTGCTGTTGCCTCGGGCTCGGCATGGAGAGGATGCGTGATGACACGCCGCGTGCGGACGATCCGCCTTCGAGGGTTCCGATTGTCCGCGCCCACCTCCGGGCCAGGCGACAGCCCAGTCCCCGAGCCAAACCCGATAGGCCGACTCCGCCACAGCCACAGACAGCCTGTCCGCCGCCACAACTTCTGCGGCGCAGACTCCTAGCGCGCGCCGCCTGCCGAGGCAGCCGCCACTCTGCGCCAATAGGTCTCGTCCCACCAGCGCCGCGCGGCGCCGGAGGTGGACGGCAGCACGTGGATTGCGGTCGCGCCGATACGCTGGGCCTGCTCCCCGTAGGCGAGGGTGTCGGACCCGAGGAAGACGTGTGCCGGGCGCTTGCCGTTGAAGGCGAGGACAGCCGGTCGGTGGCGGGCGATCTTCGCAGCCAGCGCCGCGGTGTCGTCGGCCCGGCCCGAGAGCCCGGCGTCCGACCCCGATTCCGTCTTGCAGAGGTCGGTAAGGCCGATGCCGTAGCCGAGCACGGCGCGGAACTCGGCGGGCGCGAGCAGGCGCGGCGTGAGCCCCACGAGGTGGAGCGTCGCCCAGAAACGGTTGCCGGGGCCGGCATAGTAGGCACGCGCCCGGGCCGAGGCGGCACCCGCGGCCGAGCCGCAGAATACGATGCCGAGACCGAGGCCCAGCACGTCGGGCAGGACATCGGGCGGGGTCGCGGCTGCCATGGGGCGGCATAGTGCCCGGAATCGCCGCGCCATGCCCATTGAATCGACGCGGCGGCGCAACCATCTGCGATGGAGCGCAAGGAGAAGCCGTGGCGAGGATGCCGGGCCGCCGCGCCGCGCTCGCGGTCTGCGGGGCAGCAGCGGGAGACGCCGCGAAACAGAAAATTGCAAAACATGACACCTGTTTTCGACCGGCACGACAAACAGGGTCAGGCATGAGCGAATAAGGACGAATGGATCGTAACGCGCTGTTATATTTTGGTTTTCATAGTCGCGCGTTCCTCCGGGATGCCTCAGGCGCGGACAAGTGGGGTCGGCCGGGGACGCGGGTTTGACAGCCGGTCGCTTGCGGATTGAAGACGGATTTGGTAGGGTGACGGCGGGTTGAACGGTTTTTGTTCGGTCACCGGGTGATGAGGAACCGGATGCACCGGATGGAGTAGCTGAGGGCCATGATGTCACCGGTTGAGAGTTCGCCGCCAGTCCTTTCGCAGGGGCCGCAACCAGATGTTCTTCTTCGGTTGGTCGCGTCTCGTGTGGCGGTCGTATCGGCCCCGGCCCTGGGTGGTTCCGACGTGGGTCCAGCCGGACGCCCTGTAGAGGGCGCCGGTGAAGCGCGGGGTCTCGACGAAGGTCTCGATGAGCACGGGGGTCGTGCTGTAGCGCTCGGCCCAGTCGGTGGGCAGCTGTCGGCGCACCAGCGAGAGGATGTGCGACCCCAAGTTCGGGATGACGATCCAAGGCAGGATCAGGAACCTCGGGTTGTCGATCACGAGGGGCAGGTTCTTTTCCCGCAGTTCCGGCGTCCATCCGATGAAGCGGTCGCGGGGTGCGAGCTTCCGTGCCGCGGTGCTGAAGCCGAGCATGGCGAGCGGCCGGCCGTCGCGGTCGTGGACGGCGTAGCGCATCTGGGCGCCGACCAGCGTCTTGTAGCCGAGATAGTGGTAGCGGGCGACGAACTCGTTCCACAGCGTGCCCTCGCGGCTGTAGCGGACGGCAGGCCGCAGATCGAGCGGGCGAACGGCATCGAGGGATGTCGGCGCCGGATCCGCCGGCGGCTCGGTGTTGGGCCCGAACACCATGGGCCGGCGCGGCGGGCGCGGCCATTTCGGCGGCGGCAGGACGATCAGCCCGTCGTTGTGCATGGCCAGCATTGTCACCCTGGCCATCATGTCCTTGAGCCCGCCATCGGGCTTGAGCCAGCCGATGCGCCGGCAGAACTCCCTCGACAGTGCATGGCGGTTGGGCGGCGGATCGGCGGAGATCAGCGCGCGCAGCAGCGCCATCTCCTCGGCGGTGAAGTCGCGCCCGTAATACCGGCACTCGACGCCGGCGGTCATCCCGGCGCCGTCAGGGCGCGCTTGCGTTCCTCGTTCATGGACCAGGGCAGCCACTTCGAGACGTCCTCCGGTGGTCGGCCGCCGTTTTCCGCGCAGGCTCGAAGCCACGCCTCCAACCAGCGCCGGACATCGACGCCGTTGGTCTTCAGCGTGGCGACGACGGAGTACATCAGTGCGGTGAACCGGGCGCCGGTCTTGCTGTCGGAGCCGAACGACAGCCGTCTTCCGATGACCGGGCCTCTGAGTGCCCTTTCCGCGGCGTTATTGTCCATGGGGACCTCGGGCTTGTCGACGAAGACGGTCAGCCCGCTGCGATGGTTGAGCAGCGAAGCCAGCGCCTTGTTCTCGCGCGCGTCGGCCGGCAAGGCGGCGAGTTCCCGCTCGGCGGTTGCGAACAGGCGCCCGACCGCCTTCTTGAGCTTGCGTTGCGCCGAGACGAATGCCGGTGTCTGGCGTTCGAGAGCGGGATCGTGATGCTCCAGCCTCGCCTCGTTCAGCCGGTAGATGGACGCGATTCGTTCGATCCATGCCTGGCACCAGTGTGTCAGCCTTACCTGACCGGCCGCCCCATGGATGAAGTCGCGGCGCTGATGCGCCCAGCACCAGCACAGGGTCACTGCACCGTCGAGTTCGCGCGCCATCGTCTTGTAGGTCGAGAGACGGTCACAGACCAGGAACGAAGCGCACGCGGCGCCGCCGAACAACTGCGTGGCGACCTTGGCGCTACGGGACGGGTCGATGTGGAAGTAGACCGCATCGTCGCTCACCGAGGTCCACAACCACGCGCGGCTCGATCGGCCGGTCTCTCTCAGCGCCTCGATGCGCCAGACGGTCTCGTCGCCATGGCGGACCATGGCCTCACTCTGGTGTGCGCGGATCGCTTCGTCGAACGGCTCGAACAGCGGCAGGAACCGGGGAACGCTGTCGGCCAGGGTCCCGACCGAGATTGGCAGCCCCTGGTCCGACATCCATGCGGAGACCCGGTGCAGGGGCCGCAGGCAGGCATAACGCTCGAACAGGAAGCATGCCCACACGCTGGTTCCATAGGGCGTTCTGGGGAACAGCCTCGGCGTCGGGGGCGCGGACATTTCCAGAGGCGACGACCCGCAGTCGCAACTTCGCCGCCACCGGGGGCGAACGATCCGGCGCGTGTGGGCCTTGACCTCGATCTCGATGATGGTCGTGGAACGCTCGCCATTTGCCACGTAGGGCTTCCCGCAGCAGGAACACACGCGGTCATCCTTCGGCGGGTTGCGCTCTTCGGTCTTCTCCTCAAGTGCGGGCCGTTGGGTGCGGCCGTGGCCGGGAGCGCCGGACTGCTGGCCGCGTGGGAGTTGCGAGCGCGGTTTCTCCTGCTGTTCGCTGCGGCTCCCGAACAGTGCCTTGGACAGCACGGCCCTGGTGGATTGAAGCCTGCAAACGGTCGCCTCCAATTCCGCGTTCTGTTTGGTCAGGGCTTCGATCGTTTTCTCTTGAGCGCGCAGTTTCTTGACGGCCGCCGGCAGGAGAGGACGATCGGCAAGCTGGACTTCAAGCCAGTACTTTTCAGACTGCACGTTGATCAGCGTCCTGCGCATGTCGCTGAGGCGGCGGGACTGCGAATCGATGATGCCGGACTGGTCGCGGTAATCGCGACGTTCCAGGCGGAGTTGGTCGGCCTCGTCGGCAACGCGACGCGCGGTCTGCCTGATGGTCTCGACGTGCTCCAGCTCCCGGTTCAGTCGACCTACTTCCCTTCCCAGCGAACGCACCTGCGTGCCGAGCGACTTGATCGTTTCTTTCTGGGCCCGCGAGTTCTCCCGGGCCTTGAGAAGCTGGTCGGTCTTTCTGGACAGGGATGCCTCCGCGACCCGGACCGTTTTCCGGTGCGCGGTGGCGTCCCTGCGCAGCTCGGCGATCTCGGCACGCAGCGACTTGATGCTGTCATTCTGGTCTTGCGACCTTTGCAAAGCTCTGGTCAGCCGGGGATCGGCGCGCGACCGGGTTGTGGGGACATCGACCGGGGCCTTCGCCGTCTGCCCTTCGACCGTCTGCAACGCCGAACGCAACCGTGCGACTTCCATGCGCAGCGACATCATCGTGCTGCGTTTGCTCGATTCGACGCCGGCAGCGGCGAGGAGCTTCTCAAGGCGTGTCACCTCCGCCTTCAAGGAAAGCGCTTCGCCTGCCGTGCGGCGGACCTCCTTCACCTCCTCGATGGCTGCCTTGAACTTCTCCCGGATCTTGTCGAGCTGTGTCTTCAGCGAACCCGCCCGGGAACGGGCGTCCACCTCGGCCCAGCGCAGCTCTTCGGCACGCGCTTCCGCCGCGTCCGCCCGCGAGCGCTCCTCCTCGTAAAGAGACCGCCAGTCCGGTGTTTCAGTCGCCGGCGCCGACCCGGAGGGCGAGCAGACCCCATCGTCTCCCTCGGTAAGAGTCAGGGCCGCCGCAAAATCTTCGTCGCGACTCGTCATGCGCGGAAACTAGCGCATGTCGAATCGCGTTACCAGTCCCAAATCACTACATGTGGTGGTTCAGATGATGGCGGCCCCAGCATCTGCGCCATCACCCGATGAACGAACAATTACGTTGAACGACGTCGGAGTACCCGGCCGGTGGGCGCCGTCAAGCTCAGCAAGAGAACCATAGACGCCCTTTCCGTCGAGCGCGGCGACAAGGTGTTCTGGGACCGCGACCAGCCGGGATTCGGGATAAGGGTCCACGCGACCGGGCGCAAGATCTACGTTGCCCAGGCGCGTACTCCGGGCGGCCTGCCAAAGCGCGGTGTCATCGGCCGGTATGTGGAGATGACCACGGAGGAGGCGCGGCGCAAGGCGGCCGGGATCATCGACCGGATCAGGCGCGGCGAGGACGCGATCCCGCCGCCGCCGGTTGCGGAGCCGACGGTGGCCGATCTCGCGGAGTGCTACATGACGGCGCATGTCGCGGTGAACTGCCGGCCGGGGACGGTGGAGAACTTCGGGCGCCTGCTCCGGCTGTACATCCTGCCGGAACTGGGCGGGCTCAAGCTGACCGAGGTCGACCGGTCCCATGTCTCGGCGCTGCACCACAAGCTGCGCGGCAAGCCCTCCCAGGCCAACCAGGCGGTGAGCGTGTTCTCGAAGATGTTCAAGCTCGCCATGGCCTGGGGCATGACCCCGGCGCGGCCCAACCCGTGCCGGTCTGTGCGGCGCTACAAGCAGCGCGGCTGCGAGCGGTTCTTGACCGCGGATGAATACGGCCGGCTCGGCCGGGTGCTGTTCGAGGCGGAGGCCGAGGGGCCGCGCATGGCCGCGGCGGTCGCGGCGATCCGGCTCCTGCTGCTCACCGGGTGCCGCAGGAGCGAGATCCTGACGCTCCGGTGGGACGACCTCGACCGGACGGCCGGCGAGTTGCGGCTCCGCGACAGCAAGTCCGGGCCGAGGCGGGTGCCGCTGACGCCGGCGGTGGACCGGGTGCTCGCGCGGATACCGCGCATCGAGGGCAATCCCTGGGTGATCGCCGGAGAGGAGCCGGACAGCCGCCTCACGCGCATTGACCAACTCTGGCACCGGCTGCGGGCGCGCGCGGGCCTGGATGACGTGCGCCTTCACGACTGCCGGCACAGCTTCGCCTCGCAGGCGCTGGCGCTCGGCGAGGGGCTGCCGCTGATCGCGAGGCTGCTCGGCCACAAGACGGTGATGACGACCGTGAAGTATGCGCACCTGGCGCGGGACACCGAGAAGGCGTCGGCTGCGAAGGTCGGGGACAGCATCGGGCACGATCTCCTGTCCCTTGAGCCGGAGGACGACGAAGCTGAGGCGGCGTAGGGCCGGCGCGGGGCAAGGGGACGGGGCATGGCAAAACTGCAGGGCACGACGATCTCGCGGCGCACCGTGGAGGCGCTGAAGGCCGACAGGGACACGGTGTTCTGGGACAGCGAGCTGCTGGGCTTCGGGGTGCGGGTCTATCCGACGGGGCGCAAGGTCTACGTGGTGCAGACCCGCGCGGGCGGCAAGGACGGGAAGCGGGTGACGGTCGGGCGCCACGGCGTGATCACGGCGGAAGAGGCGCGCCGCCGGGCCGCCTTGATCGTCGCCCGGATCAAGGCCGGTGAGGAGCCGGTGCCCGAGCCGATGGCGGTGAAGCTGGCGAACGGGCCAACGGTGGCGGACCTGGCGGCGGTCTATCTCGACCAAGTGGTCGCGGTGCGCCTGAAGCCGGCGTCGGCGAAGGCCTACCGCGGCGTGATCGAGAAGCACATTCTTCCGGCGCTCGGCCGCAAACCGGCGCTGTCTCTGGATCATGCGGCGGTAGCGGCGCTGCATCACGGGCTCGCCGAGACGCCGGCGATGGCCAACCGGGCGGTCGAAGTGCTGTTCCGGATCTACAGGGCGGCCGAAGAACGGGAGCTGATCCCGGAGGGCAGCAACCCGTGCCGGCAGGTTGCGATGAACCGGCAGCGCCGCCACGAGCGGTTCCTGACCGACGAGGAGTTCCGCCGTCTCGGCCGGGTTCTGGACGAGGCGGAACGGAGCGAAGGCGCCATGGCGCGCGCGGCGATGGCGATCCGCCTTCTGCTGCTGACCGGCTGCCGCAAGAACGAGATCCTGTCATTGCGCTGGGACCACGTGGACCTCGAGGCGCGGGAGATGCGGCTCGGGGACACGAAGACCGGCCCCCGGACGGTGCAGCTGTCGCCGGCCGCCACGGCCGTGCTGGCGCGGAGCCCGCGGCTCAACGGCAACCCCCACGTCATCCCGGGCACGCGGAGGGGAAGCCGCATGAGCGGTCTGCAGCGGTCCTGGGTCAGGATTCGCAAGAGCGCCGGGCTGGAGGACATGCGCCTTCACGACTGCCGGCATTCGTTCGCGTCGCGGGCGCTGGCGCTCGGGGAAAGCCTGCCGATGATCGGCCGCCTGCTCGGCCATAGCCAAGTGCAGACGACCGCGCGGTATGCGCACCTGGCGCGGGATTCCGTGCATGAGGCCGCGCGGCGCGTTTCCGACCGGATCGAGGCCAGCCTGCATAGGGACTGCCCGGAGTTCGCGGCGACGGACTGAGCAACGGTCCCGTGTGCGGACCTGGCGGCATAAATCTCCACTGCGAGCGCGGGCAGGACAGACACTCTGACCGAGACCGCCAGTTTGCGGAGCACTCTCATCCGCACATGCAACAACCTCGGTTGAAGCCGCCCAAACGGCGGGCCGTTCCCGTACGGGTTGCCGGAGGGCGCTGCCGCTGAGAGAGCGCGCACGGCGAGTCATCGCGGCGCGGCGGTCCAGGCCGGACAGAACGGCATCTCCACGATGAGGCCGCAGCGGCAATCGCGACCGGCCTGAAGGGCGCCGGTTCCCGGCGGTCCGCAACCTGTCCGGCCGCGCCGGCCATTTTTCCTCCCTTCGTCGTCAATATCGACCGGTGCCGATCCCGACCGGCGAGTCGTCCGATTCGCGGCGACCGGCGTCCGTGACGGCGGTGTTCCGGGGCCGTTTGCCTGGAAGCCCGGCCAAGTCGCCGGACGGAACGGCGGTACCGAGGTCTATCGTATCGAGGGGATGGAGCTTCGGGCCGGCGACCGCGTGCGCTGGACCCGCAACGACAGGGGTCTCGGGCTCGTCAACAGTCGAAGCGCCGAGGTGGTCTCGGCAAGCGAGGACCGGGTCTCGTTTCGGCTCGAGGACGGTCGGTCGCTCGCACTTGGCCGAAATGACCCGCAACTACGCCACCTCGATCATGCCTGGGCATCGACGGTGCACGCGTTCCAGGGGCGCACGGTGGACAATGTGATCGCGGCGATGGAGGCCAACCACCCGCATTTGACGACGCAGAAGAGTCTCTACGTGGAGATCAGCCGGGCCCGTGACCGTGCCGAACTGGTGACGGACGATGCGGAGCGGCTGCGGGAGCGGCTCGAAACGGCCACCGGCGAGCGGATATCGGCTCTGGAAGGGATCGCGCCGACGATGCGGGAGGCACCGGCAAAGGGCGCCGACGTGGCCGGCGAGACGACCCGGACAACGCTGACAACGCCCGAACGAGACAAGCGGCCGGCTCCTGAGGTGGAAGGGGACGGCGCTGACGCGGTCCGCAGGGTTCGCGAGCCGGCGACACCGGTCCGCGAGATGTCGATCGAACTGGAACTGGAGCTGTGACGGGGTACCAGGCTCCACCGAACATGAACGCTCGCCAACCAGATACTCAAGCCCGACGGACTGCTAAGGCGAGAGGATGGGGTCGTCGTCCGGTTTCTCACCCGTCTTTGGCCAGAACCCCTGCACGTTCTCTCGAGAAATACCTGGCTCCTCACGAATTTCGTATGACCCGTCCGGAAAGTCGTAGCGGATGAACTTGTGGGTCGAGTGCGATCAGCCCTCGACCCTTGCCCGGAACAGGAACCCGAGCTTTCCCCGCTCTATGTCGGATACGGTCTTCTCCGCGACATAGATGGCATTCTCACACTAGCCACACCTCCGCCCCGGCAAGGCCGGGGCCGGTCGCCTTGCGACCGCGCCGGCTTCATGCCAACGGCGGCGAGATTGTGTACCGGTACGGCGGCCCGGATCGCCGCCAGCATCGGTGCCGTCTTCTTGGCGGCAAGGCTTCGGGTGCTTCGCCGGTCGCAACACGACCGGCGCGCAACATCTTCCCCCAATTCGTAACGGACATCCGAATGCCGAGGAGCGCCGCTTACTCTATGTCGCCATCACCCGCGCCAGACGCCAAGTCTTCCTGCTCGCCGACGGCGGTCCTCCTTCGTCATTTGTCAGGAAGCTGATCGGCGGCGAATACGACGTGACCATCTTTGAACGACCGCCGGAAGATGACGTCGCCTGTCCGACATGCGTTGAGGGACGCCTGGAACGGCGCGAGAACGCCCGAAGCGGAAGTATGTTTTTTGGGTGTTCGAACTTTCCCTATTGCGTGCATAGGCAGCCACCCTGCCAAAGTTAAGGGACGGGACTGCCGGTCAAGGCGGGGAACGCATTTCGTTGCCGCAACTGCGGCGGGTCGAGCGAGGGTTGTCCGGCTTGCGACGACCTGTTGGAAACCAGAATGGGACGATACGGCCGCTTCTTGGGCTGCTCGAATTGGCCGGAGAGCGACTTCACCCGAAACCTGGACAGGTAGCGCCCCGGGTACAGCACATCTCCGGACACTGCTCGCTTCGTCGGATGTGGCAAGCGGTGACGGGGGCGTCGAGAGCGTCGCATGGTGATCCCGTAAACAGGCATGTTCGAGGTGGGCGCGGGCGGCGTGTCGGTTAAGGGAGAGCGGTACCTGGTGGACGACGAGTTGTGGGCGCGCATCAAGGCTGGCGAGCCACCTCACCTCTATCGCGGAGAGGCGACGCTTTCGGACGGCAGACGCGTGCAGGCCGTCCTTTATCCGCGCGAGCTGGCCGAGGGCCGGCACCGCGACATTTCCCAGTACGGCGGCTGGCGCGCCTATCTGGAGCAACGAAGCGGCGGTTGATTGGTGGGTCGAATCGTCATCACTATTGCGTACCTAAGGTAAGCCATAGCGGATGAGGCCGAGCAGGTTGGGCGCGTAGTCGCAACTCCGGATGTCGGCGGCATGGCACCACACCGTGACACACAGCCCGCCCGCATTGTAAGTGCTCTAGTCGTTCGCCATCGCTCCTGAGTGACCAGCCATATAGCGGCCGATGGTTGCCCGGTCCGCGTCGCTGGTCTTCGTCTCATAGTTTATCGCGCCACCAAACATGACCAGTATCCGGTCTGACAGCTCGAATAGCTCGTCCAGGTCTTCCGATACGAGCAACACACCTGCGCCCCGGTTGCGCACCTCCGTAATCCGAGAACGAATCTCACCTATGGCCGCTATATCTAATCCAAAACACGGATTTACTGCTACCAAGACTTCTACCTCTCGCGAGAGCTCTCTGGCCAAGACCATGCGTTGCACGTTGCCGCCGGAGAGTGTTTCGACACGAGCATCGGGCGACGGCGTCCTGATCCTGAACTGGTCAATCAATCCGATCGCGGCCGCCCTGATGGCCGCACGGTCGATCAGAAAACCAGCGACGGAGAACGGCGACACGTCGAACGAGCGAAACGCAAGATTCTCCGCAATCGTCATGCGCGCCACGCAGGCGTTGCGCAACGGTTCCTCCGGCAGGCAATAGACCTTGTGGCGTCGCATCTCCGATCGCGACGCGTGATAGGGCGTACCATGAACTGCGACTGTCCCCCCTGAGGGTTCGCGCTGACCGGCGAGGATCTCTGTCATTTCTCGCTGACCATTGCCGGATACGCCGGCGATCCCGACGATCTCGGCTCCACATACCTCCAACGAGACGCCGGCGAGCGCTCGATGGCCCTTGTCATCGTCGGCGGAGAGCTCGGAGAGCTTGAGGCGGACGGGCCGGTCGGAGCGCTGCTTGCGCTCCGTCTGCTTCGGAAGCGTCGTCGTGCCGACCATCATCCGTGTGAGGTCGGTGGGGGACAGCTCTGCGGCGCGTCCGGTACCGGAGACCCCCCCTTGCCGCAGCACCGTGACCTCTTCGGCGTAGGCGCTTACCTCCCGCAGTTTGTGGGTGATCATCAACACGCTCAGTTTGTTGGCTTGCGTCATGCGCCTGAGCAGTCCCAGGATCTCGTCGGCTTCTCCAGGAGTGAGGACCGATGTCGGCTCGTCGAAGATAAGGATGCGACTGTCGAGATAGAGTTGCTTGAGAATCTCAAGCTTCTGTTTCTCGCCGGCCGAGAGCGCCGCGACCGGTGCCGAGAGATCTACCGAGAAGGGCATCGTCTCCAGGAACGCCTCCATGGCCTGTTGTTCCGATCTCCACTTGACCACGCCCGGCAAATGGCTCCTCGAGAGCAGCAGGTTCTCGGCCACCGACATGTTCGGCACCAACGTGAAGTGCTGGTAGACCATGCCGATTCCGAGGTCGTGGGCGTCGCGCGGCGAGGTTACGCGATGCGCTTTTCCGTCCAACAAAATGCGTCCCGCGTCCGCGCGGTAGTAACCCATGATGCATTTGACGAGCGTGCTCTTGCCCGCACCGTTCTCTCCAAGAAGTGCGTGGAAGGAACCAGGCTCCAAGGTCAGCGAGACGTCGTCAAGCGCCACAAGGGCCCCGAAGCGCTTTGTCACCGCCAATGCCTCGAGACGAGGAGGTGCGAGGGCCTCGCTATCGCTACGGCTATCAGGCATCGGCCAGACTAGAGTTCAGGCGCATGAGGGCGGTGAGTCATCCCTGAAATCTCCGGTTCGGCACGGGAAAGCCGCAGCTCGTTCCGTCCGTGACCTTGACGTCGTCTTCCCAGGGCAGCCGATAGTGGCCAGCCGCGAGATCGCGCATGTAGGTATATGGGCAATCCTGGGCACCGCCTGAGACCGCAACGAATCCGCGGTGACCGAACTGATAGATGTTGTTCTCGACGCCCCATTCGCGCCGGGCCTCATCGGCCAGCTTGGGGCGCACCTCAGCGGTGATGATTTCGTCCGCTGCGCCGTTTCCGACGACGATCGGCGTGCCATCGAAGTCGCAAATCATGCCTTCGCCCATGGAATTGAACGTGCCATCGGTGCCAGCCATGCATACGCTGACCGTGTACATCAGGTTGGAGAACGCATTGGCCTGATTGCTAATCTTCCAGGCGTGGCGGATCGGCGCTGTGTAACCCGCGGTGCGCAGCATAATGTTGACGCCCTTGTATGCGCATTCCCGTGCCATCTCGGGGAACATGCCGTCATGGCAGATGATGAGGCCCAGTCTGCTGCCGTTGGGACCGTCGCACACCGGAATCCCAATGTTGCCGGGCTCCCAGGGCTCGACCGGCACCCAGGGGTGCATCTTTCGGTAATAGAGCTGCAGCTTCCCTCGCGCGTCCACGATGATGCCGCTGTTGTAGGGGTTGCCGTCCGGGTTGTACTCCATGATGGAGAAGCAGCCCCAGACGTCGTTGTCGGCGCAGGCTTGATTGAATGCGGCAACCTCCGGCCCCTCGAGGCGGCACATGATGTCCGCGTTCATGTCCATGGAAAGGCCATGAAGGGCGTATTCCGGAAACACGACGAGATCAAGGGTCGGCATGCCCTCCTTGGCCTTCCGGACCATGCCGCAGATCTTCTCCGTCTGATCCGCCAGATCGTTCTTGGTGACGACTGTCGGCAGTTGAAGCTGCACGACGCCGACGACAACGCCGTCGGGTGACTTGTTCAGGCCGCCAAGACCATTCATGACGATGTCTCCTCTCCGTGACGCGTCACTTGGTGACGCTGAGCTCTCCGGGTGCGCCGACGAGTCTGCGCCGCGGCGAGCTGCTGATGATCATGATCGCAAGAGTGAGCAAATAGGGCGCGGCATTGAACAGGTAGTATCCCTCCGAGAAGCCGACCGACTGAAGCGCTGGCCCCAACGAGCTTGCTCCGCCAAACAGGAAGGCGGCGTACAAGCACTTGATCGGGTCCCACCTGGCGAAGATGACGAGCGCTACGGCCATCAGGCCCTGGCCGCTGGAAAGACCCTCGTTCCAGCTCCCGGGATAGAACAGGGACAGGAACGATCCACCCACGCCCGCGAAGAAGCCACCCGCAACGGTGCTCAGCATGCGCACGCGATTGACGTGGTAGCCCATGGCGCGCGCGGCATCGGCGCTGTCGCCCACCGTGCGCACGACAAGACCCCATCGGGTGTTCTTGAACGACCACGCCATGATCGGCGCCAAGGCGACGCCGATGAGAAAGAGAATGTTGACTTCGAGGGCAAAGCGAAGCTGCGGCGTGTCGCTCCACCAGCCGAAGTTGATCGTCGGCAGGCGCGGTGCCGTCGGCTGGATCAGCGGCTTACCGAGGAAAAACGCCAATCCGATACCGAAGAGCATCAACGATATGCCGACGGCGATGTCGTTGACGCGAGGTTGAGAACAGGCCCAGGCATGCATGGCGCCGAGCACCATGCCCATCACGCCGGCCGCGACGACACCGAGCCACGGTGAGCCGGTGACAAACGATACGCCATAGCCGGCCATGGCGCCCATGACCAGATTGCCCTCGAGGCCGAGATTGATACGGCCGCTCTTCTCGGTGAGGCATTCGCCGAGACTCACGAACAGAAACGGCGTGCTGACCCGCAATACCCCTGCCAGCACGCCCAGCGGAACGCCCCACCAGCCCAGTGCAGCCGCCTCTTCCATGTCAGGCTTTCCTCGGCTGGAAGAGACTTACCCTGCCGTAAAGGGTTTCGCTGGCCAAGATCACGACGAAGATGATCCCTTGCATGACCAGCACCGTGGCATCAGGCAGGTCATGCCATCGCTGCAACAGGCCACCGCTGGCCCGGATTCCGCCCAACAATATGGCGACCGGGATCACCGCAAGAGGATTCTGCCGGGCGATAAACGCAATAAGGATACCCGTATAGCCGTAGCCCACCACGATGGAGCTGCTTGCACGCCCCTGCACCGCCGTGATTTCGATGGCACCCGCCAGGCCGGCCGCGACGCCACCGACGAAGCATGTCGTGACGATGAGAGGGCCGACGGCGATCCCGGCCATGCGGGCGGCACGTGGGTTGCCGCCGATGATATCGCCGGCGAACCCGAACGTCGTCCACCGCACAAGCATGAATGTTGCCAGGCACACAATCGCGCCGATGATCAGTCCCCAGTGGACGTCCATGCCGGGGATGAGACCCAGCATGTTGTCTTCGCCGACGTGCCAGCTCGAGGGCCTGTGGAGAACCGCCGGATCGCGTATCAGGCCGAGCACCAAGTGGCTCATGATCGCGATCGCGATATAGTTCAGCAGCAGGCTGCTGATGGTCTCGTTGACGCCGCGGTAGTGGCGCAGGCCGCCGACGAACCCGATCCAAAGCCCCCCGGCCACAGCACCGGCCAGCAGCATGATCGTTGTGACGACTGCAGAAGGGGCGCCCTCGAGCGCAACCGCCGCAGCCACGGTCGCTACGGCGCCGATGACCAGAGCCCCCTCGCCTCCGATCACGATCAATCCGAGCCGTGCAGGCAAGGCCGTGCACAGAGCGACCAGCATGAGTGGGGAAGCGCGCTGTAGCGAATTCTGCCAGGAGAACCAGCTACCGAACGCGCCCTTGTAGATTGACTGGTAGACTTCGATCGGGTTCTGACCGATGGCAAGCAAGAAAAGGCCAAACATAATCATCGAAACGAAGAGGGCGCCCACCGGTATGGCAAGCGCCTCTATTGTTGATGCGGGTGCTGATCCCGGAAGGCGAATGAACGGTATGCGCCATTCCGGGATCAACTTATCCCGGGGTGACGACATCGCGGTAAAGGATGGCCGCTGTCTGTCCCCTCGACCGGCTTGGGATCGTTACGCGCCGGTCGTCCCAACCACACCCTCGACAAACCAGTCCATGGTCTCGAGCCACAAGTCGTTCGCGGCGTAAGACGTGCCTTCTGGAATTATCGTTCGACCGTCGTTGGTGTTCATCGGCCCCGAGTAGATCTGGAAGCTCCCGTCCATGAAGCCGGCCAAGGCGGTATCGGCGTCGCTCCGCGCGTCGTCCGATACGGCGCTGCCGTAGGGCACGTTCGTCACGATGCCCTCCTGCAGACCGCCGCGAAGAATGTGGGGCCACGACGTGCCTTCGCGAAGCCACGTGACGTAGTCGGTGTAGACCTTCCCCCAATTCCAGATTGCGCCGGTGAGATACCCGTTGGGAGCCAGCACGGACTGATCCGTATGGTAGCCGGACGAATAGATTCCGCGCTTTTCCGCAGTCTCGATCACCACTTTCGGCGCGTCGACATGGCATGTGACCACATCGATCCCCTGGTCGGCGAGACTATTGACCGCTTCCGCTTCCTTGACGGGCAACACCCAATCTCCAGTTACTACGACCAGCATCGTCGCATTCGGATTGACCGTGCGCGCACCAAGAGTGAAGGAATTTACGTTGCGGATGGAGGCAGGGTAGGGCTTGGCCGCAACGAATCCGAGTTTTCCGCTCTTGGACGCATGTCCTGCGACGACGCCGGCAATGTATTGCGATTGGTCGATATATCCGTTGTAGCTGCCGGCATTTACGGGCATTCCTTCTTCCCAGACTGACGGGGCGGCGTGGAGGAATTCAACATCGGGGTATTTCGCTGCCACCTTCAACATGTGGTCCCAATACCCAAACGATGTTGCAAAAATCAACTGGGCACCATCGAAGTTTATCATGCTCTCCATGGACTTTTGAACTTCGACGGTTTCGGGAACGTTTTCCTCTTCTACGACCTTGACTCCGCTGAGGTTCTTCAGCGCAGCTACGCCTACGGCATGCCCCTGATTCCAGCCATAGTCATCCTTGGCTCCAACGTAGATCGCGCCAACAACGAGATCTCCCTCGGCCCATACTTTTCTCGTTCCTGCTACAGGGACTGTCGTCAACGCGCCAACAGCAGCCATCCCACTCAGCAGTGAACGGCGAGAAATCGACGTAATGTTGCGCATGTTTTTCTCCCTGTTCTGCGTGTCCGAACCAGCAAGTTATTCTTCTTGCTTATCGGGTCGACACTGGCATCCATGGTCACACAGCGCATACGCGCCGTCAATGCTGCGATCCCGCCCGGTGACCGAGGTATGTCGTGCGAGTCTCATCTTGACCGGGATTCCCCATATGGAACCCCCCCCCAGCCCGTTGAGTGTGACTCGAAGCCGCTCGACGCGCAATTCGCCTTCGAATGACGGCCATCTTCGCGCCGATCGGGATGATTGAGGACCAATTGGCGGCGTTGGTGGCGCGGAATGGCATTTTTGCCGGCGATCCGGGCCGATCCGGGCGCACCGATCCTGTCGGCGGCGACGCGAAGGAACGGGGTGCCGTCGCTCATGCTGGGGCTGGCGGCTGTCTGAGCCGGTCGATACGGCGCAGGATGTCGGCGAATAGGTCACGAGGAATGACAACCTCGGCCATCTGGAACGTGACGTGGCGCCCGTGGCGCACGATCTTCGCTCCGATCTTGATGAGCTTCTCTCGCAGGCTGGTCAGTGACCACTGCTCCACGGCATCGGGCAGCGCGAGGGTGCGCATGACGTTGCCGAGGTTGTAGGCGAGCGCGTGAAGCTGGAGGCGAAAACGGCATTGTGGTCGAACCTGCGGCACGACAGGCGTGTCCACCGGGTCGCGTTCTTGCCCTCCTTGATCCATTGCTCAGCCGTGCCGCGCTGATTGTAGAACGCGACCACCCGCTCGGCGGGGCGGCCCAGGTTGGTGACAATGAACCCGACCCGCAGGTACAACTCGCCCGGATGCCACTCGACCTTGGCGACGACGCGGCGGGGCTTGTCCCAGGTTCCGGCCTGATAACTGAAGCTGGCATGATACCGGCGCACGTCCTTGGGCGGCCTGCCGACGGGGCGCTTCAGGAGATGAGCGATGCTCTCTTGCAGCACCTTGTTGGCGGGCAGCCGGATGGCGTAGAGCATGCCTTCGGCTTCGAGGTAGTCGTAGATCTCCGGTGAGGCGAAGGCCGCATCGCCGCGGAAGTAGAGGCGGATGGCTCGTCCCTTGTAACGTTCGACCACCGGTACCAGGACATCACGCCATCCGTGGGCGCTGTGCACGTTGCCGGGGCGCAGCGCGCAACTCTCCAGGTCGCCAAACTGGTTGAACACGAACAGCGGGTGATAGCAGGTGCAGCCGAAGTGGCCGTTATAGGCCGTGCCCTCCTGCTCACCGAATGTCGGGCTGACGGAGCTGTCCATGTCGAGCACGACGCGCCTCGGCCGATCGTGGTCGTGAACCCGGTCGATCCACATCCCCGACAGGTCCGCAAGGGCCGCGAGGTTCTCGTTGTTCGCCAGCAGCTCGGTCTCGAACCGCCCCATCTGGCTGGTCGATGCCCCGCCGCGCTCGACCGCCTTGCCGCCGACGATCCAGCGCATCGCGGGATCACGCCGGAGCCGGTCGGCGTCGTTGACATCCTCGTAGCCGGCGAGACGCCCATAGACGGACTGGCGAAGGAGACTGACGATGCCGTGCCAGCCGTTCCTGCCCGTGCGGCTATCCGCGAGCACGCCGCCCGCCAGTGCGGTCAGCCCGAGCGCGTCGTCCAGTTCGCGATAAGCGAGCAACCCCGCATCGGAGGTCACCCGCGATCCGTGGAACTCCAGTTTCAGGCGGCGGTCGAAAAGGGGCCGGAGTGGCCCATGATCCGATTCACCCTCCGGGTTCCGCATCCGAGCCGCCCTCCGACACCCTCAAGCCAGTGATTCTTATAGCAGAATCGTGCCAATCAGGCATCAGGCGAAGCGGTCACTTGGGAAATGCGGGTGAAAACCGTCTATCGCGCCGAGCTGGACGACACCTTGGAGCGCACCGGCACTCCATTCACCGGAATTGCGCCCGCACCGGAGCAGTATCACCGGATGTGGGAGGAGAACGGCGACGGTATCATGCGAGGCACTATTTTTGCTAAGGCCGACGAAGATGTTGGCCTCGAAGATGTCAGGCTCGCGGCTTAGAAATGTCCGCCCATCCGTTCGTGCCGGGACCAACTTTGGAAGAGTATTGCCAGTGGCTCATCGACAACGGCGGATCGGTGCAGGATGGGACGAACGAATGGGGCAGTTTCAGGCGGCTAATCTCCCCCGATGGCGTGAGCCGTGTTGTAGCGCCTGAGACGGATCAAGAGGAAGTCCTGCTGCCCCTTGTAACCATCCATCTTGATTACCGACTTGGGCTGACCTCTCCTTGGAACCCAGACTTCTATGGTCCTGACGGCAAGCCGGCGACGTCCCCGGCGCCTGAGCGGCCCTCGGACGCTCCCCACATCTAGCGCCTTCACGCTCCAACGAATGCCTCTTGGCTAGTTAGGCGTATGAGTCCCGCTGAATGAGCGGGGCTTGGCACTCTCCTACATAATCCCCCTTGAATAACCCGCAGCCGAACCACCGCACCGCCCAATAAGCGGCCAGGTGGGCGTCGACATGGACGTGCATTCCGTCGCCGAGCGGGCCATCGAGGTCGATAAACAAACTTTGCCGTTCGCGATGTTCCCCAGCTCCACGAGACATCGGCATAGGCGAAACCGCAGCCCGTGCCGGGATAGCCGAGGGGTTGGGTGACAACACCGGTGTGCGCGCCGCCGCGGCAGTCGCCGATGGGACGCGCGATCGTGCCGCCATCGACGGGTATGAAGACGGTGCTGACGCCCGCAGAAACACCGGTCGTGTCCGCGAACGAGGCGACCGGCGACCACCTGGCGCGGCTGAAGCCCCGGTCCGCGTCGAAGATCTGCCGTCTCTTGAAGACATCGACACCGAAGACCATGCGGCCTTTCCGTGCCAGCCGATCATTCGGTCGTGCTCGTCGTGAGCCGGACCGGGCACCGCTTCGGGGAACATCATGAAGCCGCCGCCGACGTTCTCGGAAGGGCAGCTCCGGACGGCGTCGATGAACGCGCGATGGTCGACCCCGGCATCTCCGTCGCGGACCATCTCCATGACGACAGCGTGCCGCCGGTAATCTCCGACATCGCGACCGCGGTGGAGCCGGTGCGCGGCGCGATCGGTGACAGTCTTCAGGCGGATGCGCGGGCGTGCGATGGGCTCAATCGCGGGAGAGGAAGGATCATGCGGGATCCCTGGTTCGGGTGGTGTCGAGCGGCACCGGGGATTCTGTGAGGCGACGCACCCCTGCTACGGTCGCGCGATCGACACCCTCATCCGGGTTATTTCTGATCGAAGGATTCGCTGACGTGAGGTTCGTCGGCGCTGTGGTCCTGCGCCGCCGACGATGCGGGAGCGTGATCGGGAACGATGAGCGCGGCGTATTCAAGGATTTCGTCGATCTCCTGCTGGCGTCCCGCCTTCTTCATGTCGCGCGCAATGGCCTGTGCCGCGAACAGGGATGACCGCGCCACCCGGATTTGCACAGCCGACCGCGGCCATTCGCGGTTCTCGAGCCATTGCGCGGCGAGTTCGGAGAGAAGCCGGTTTGCCGTTGTGTCGCTGTCGCGCGCCGCCGCCGCCAGACGGTCCCAGAGTTCCTCGTCGATGCGAATGTGCTTGTTGACGCTCTTCGGCACGTTATCGGCCTCCCGCTTGTCTCTTACCATGGCTGCTTGCCGTCGCGCGCCGGGACGGAACAGGACCGATGGCGCGCGGAATTCTTGGCAACGGTATCGCAGGCGGTGCCGATCTGCACCCTCAGCGTCGGCTTGAGAGCAGGTCGAATGACCATGTCGAGCAGGCTTTGGCTGACATAGGCGTTATGTCTGTTGTCATTTCGCCAGGTTGTTTGGGGGTCGCAGAGATTTGCGCAGGTGTCTTGGCTGAATTGGGGACGCGTTATCGGTGCAGATGGGCTGCCCGGAGAGCGAGGCAGAACGCCAATTCGGCCGTGAACGCCCGCCAAAGTAGCGACGGTTTTTGCGACGCAAGCCAAGAAATCGTTGATTTCTGACATGTCGTGGAGCCCGGCGCATAGAGGTCGAGTGGCCCTTAATATTCTGCAAACATTGAATAAAATTGAAGCAACGCAAAATGCGACGCACTTTTCCCGGCATGTCAGAAGTATGATTTGACACCAGTTATCATAGTAGAGGGTATGTCCTGCGCACTCCTGCGCATCCGTGTCCTAGACTCGCAGCCTGCTGCGTCAGGTGTGAGAACCAAAGCGGCTCCGCCGTAGACCGGGAAATATGACAGGGATGGAGACGGTCAGGGCCCAGCCATGGGAGAGCACGCTGGGCGGAGACGCTGCGGCACTGCGTCGTGCAGGACGCGGAGACGACGCTGAGGAGGGGTGCGCAGCGAGTGCGGCCATGATGGAGACGCAGGCGTTCATGGCCGTGCGCAGTGGTGCGGCGCAGCGGTGCGGCAGGGCGTCGGGCGATGACGCGAAGCGTCGAGCCTGACGCGCGGCACGGGTGGCACGCGCATTGACGGTATGGCGGTGAGAGCGCGAGCGTCGGCGATGCGAAGCATCGCGACGCGGAGCGCGGACGGTGGCACGGAGTAAAAGGGGGGAGCCGCACCTCGGTGATGCAAGGTGCGGCTCCTGTGTGAGGTCGTAGCGCCGCCTCAGGCTGCGATGTTCATGACCGGGATGCCGAGCTGGCGTGCCTTGTCGACGAGGTTGCCGGTGATGCCTGAGCCGGGGAACGCGATGACGCCCTTCGGCAAGAAGTTCAGCAGCTCGTCGTTGCGGCGGAAGGGCGCGGCCTTGCCGTGTGCGTTCCAGTCGGGCCTGCAGACGAGCTGGTGGACGCCGCGCGCATCGGCCCAGCTGGCTGCGATCTTCTCGACGCCGGGGCCGCCACCGTGCAGCAGGACCATGTCGCCGTACTTCTCGCGGGTGCGGTCGAGCGTGCTCCAGACGGTGTCGGCATCGGCGACGGTCTTGCCGCCGGTGATGGCGATGAGGGTGCCGTCGGGCAGGTGCGCCTGTGTCTCGCGGTCCTTGCGGGCGCGCCTGAAGTCGCGGGCGTCGATGGCGGCGGAGGTGAGCTGGCCGGTGTGGCTGGTGTGCGAGCCGTGACGCGGGCGCCAGGTGTCGCCGGTCTCCGCGCGGTAGGCGTCGGCGGCGAGGTCGCGCATCTTCTCGAAGGCGTCGCGACGGTCGCCGAGGTTCTGCGCCCGGTCGGTGAGCAGCTGGAGCTCCCAGGCCTTCACCTCGTTGCCGTCCTGTGCGCGCTCGAGGTCTCTCATCTCGGGCACGATGCGATCGACGGCGCGGTCGAGCCTCTGCATCTGCGAGTGCAGCATGTTGACGAAGCCCCACATCAGGGGCTCGCGCTCGTCGGCCATCTGTGTGCCGTCGACGGTGATGCCGTCCACCATGACGCGGATGGCCTCGGACAGTGCCTCCATCGTGTCGTCCTCGTCCCAGACCTCGCGGCTGTCGAGCTCGCCGCGCTCAGGCGCTGCGCCGAAGGTGGCGATGTTCTCGCAGACGGTTGCGGTTGCGGAAGCGGTTGCGGTGTCGCTGCTGACGTCGAGCATGATGCTCTCCTCTCTGTTTCATCCTCCGGGACGGTGCATCCCGTCGTGATTGCTCTTTGGGATACGCGCGCGCAGCGGAACCACCTGGCCCTGGAAGGTCTTAGGCGGGAGTTGGTGCGGAAAGTCGCCGATGTTGGTGCGGAAGTTGGCGTTCTCGCAGCTTGGGGAGGCCGGCGCGCAGCGTTCGAGTTGAGCCGCGTTTCCAGTAGGCATTCGAGCCCTCGGAAGGGCTGCCCTGGCCAAGGAGGAGGATGTGCTGGAGATGCGAGGTGATGCATCCTGGTATGGCGCTCAGGGCAGCCCTTTCGAGGGCGGGCCCCATACCAGCGCCGGCCGATGCGCCGGCACGCTATGCCGGCGCGCAGCCCGCGGGACGGTGGTAGTTACGCGCAAGCCAACTTCACGGTCGGCGACTTTCTCGGCCCGCCTTAGACCGCCCTGGGCCAGGCCGCAGGGAGCGGAGCGACCGAAGGACCCGCAGGGTTGGTGTAGTGAGCACGTGTGTCACAATGAGCAAGCATGACGGGATAGACATTCCCCCTCCCCACGCACGGCCTCCTGTTTCTGTTTGCGCTGCAGCCGTTGAGGGCGTAGCGATGATGGGCACGGGGATGATCGGCTAGGCCATGTGCATCGCGGGCGACAATGTCGTCGTCGAGGTCGCTCTGCTCGGAGACGACCGCCGCGAGGCGGTCTGCAAGCGAAGCGCGCAGCGAGCGAATGCGAGCGAAGGTGCGAGGGATGCCCGCCCGAAGGGTCGAGACCGCGTAGCGGGCTCGGCAGGGCAGCCCGGTCGCGAAGCGACGCACCCGGACTCTCTGTTTCACTGGAGTCCGCTCCAGGCCACGGAGCCGGACACTGCAACCATCACGGCCAAAGGGAATGTGTACGCACGCGGTGTGCAGCAATCTCGTGGATGTGTGCGCGGTCGTGGATGCGGATCGGGCCGCGGGGGTCCTCGCTCAAGTGGACGATGTAGTAGTGCCGGCCGGCATTCAGGATGTCGGGATGACGGTACAGATCGCCGACATGGTCGCCGTCATGGAAGATGCGGGCCTCATCCGCGTTCACCCGCCCAAAAGTGATCTGGGTGCTCATGGTGTCCTCCTCGTTGCGTGATGGCGGGGGGAGGATTCTCTCTCCCTCCCCGCGACGTTCGCCCGCATCCGGCCTCACTCGCCCGCCCGGGCCGGGTGGTGGAAGACCGGCGCGAGCCGAGAGGCGAGCGTGGCGGCACCGAGGGCGACCAGATCGTCGTTGAAGTCGTCGCCCTCGGGCACGACGACCAGGGTGGCGACGTGCGTCCGTGCGCAACGCCGGACAAGGCGTTCGGCCGCCCGCTCGCCTTCGGCGTCGTTGTCGCGTGCGATGACGAGCCGGGCTGTGTCGGGCGGAGGCGCGAAGGCGCCGAGGCTGCCGGCGGAGAGCGCGGCGGCGGCGACGGTGTCCGGTAACGCGGTAACGATCGACAGCACCGTCTCGATGCCCTCGCCGACGAGGAGCGTGCCGGCGGCGGGCTCGCCGAAGCGGACGGCATGGCCGTGCACGTGTCCGAGCGCCTTGCGCGGACGCGCGACGGGCGCCTTGGCGGGCCGGTCGGGATCGAGCCAGGTGCGCTGCACGCCGGCGATGGCGCCGTGACCGGAGCGTTCCCCCGGACCTAGGCGTTCCCCCGGACCGGGGTGTTCCCCCGCGTCGCCGGTGACGGCGGCGATCAGCGCCGGCAGGCGGCGCACGCCGCTGCCGTCGCGATAGAAGAGCGCGGGGTGGAAGCGCAGCGCCGGGAAGCGGCAGCGGTGGATGGCGCGCGCCCTGAGATACGCTTCCGCATGCGTGCCGTCGATGGCGCGGCAACGCCGCCAGAGGCGGCGCGCCGCGTCGGTGCGGTCGTAGTCTTCGGGGGAACCGGCGGCGGACTGCATCGCCGGCGATGCGAGGAACGCGCGCGCCTCGGCCAGGGCGGCGCGGAGCGAGCCCGTGCCGGAGGCGATGCGGATGAGATCGAGGAGGTCGCCGTGTTCCCCGGTGCTGGCGTCGGTCCACTTGCCGGGAATTCCGGGGGGCGCGAGGCGGACGAAGAGCGAGCGCCCCCGCGCGCCATGAATGTCGCCGGCGGTCCAGTAGCGCCCGCTCTTGCGGCCGTGGGGGAGATAGCGCCGGCAGACCTCCTCGGCGCGCGCGCCGAGGGCAGTAGCGATGGCGGACGCGTTCACAGCGCGGCCCCGGGGGAAGCGTGGAACGGACTCGTCATGACGGGACTCCTCGGGCCTTGCGGGGGACGCCCCGATACCGGCCGGCCGCCCCTCTTGGCGGCGCGGCCGGGCGAAGCGAGCCGTGCGCGGCGCGGGCGCGAGGTTCCATTCGGGCTCATCAGGTCGGGCAGAGGAATCGAGTCGTCGGCGGCATGCACCACGGGTGGCGACGGCGGTCACGGCCCGGGCGCCGGCTCGAGAACGATGACCGTGACCGGTATGTCGGCGAAGCAGGCGGTGACGAGGGGACGCACGGCACGCCAGTGGAGGCCACCCAGGCCGCAGCCGATGGGCGGGATGGCGATGGATCGGATGGCTTGGCGCGCGACGGTCGCGGCGAGGTCGCGAAGCCCGGCCTCGATGTCGCCGATCACGCTACGGTCGCGCCAGTGACGCTTGGTGGGGAAATGGACGATCCACCGGGGTCCGTCGCAACCGGTGTCGAACACGAACACGCGGCCGGGCCGTACCCGACCCTGTGCGCATGCGTGCCGGTAGGCGAGGAAGGCGTCGGGGTGGCGGCGCTTGAACTGGAGGGCAAGTCCGCGTCCCATGACGCCGACGCAGTTGACGGGATTGACGATGGCCTCGGCAGGTTGAGCGAAGATGTCGCCGCGGGTGAAGTTGATCATGGTGTGCTCCTTGGCAATCGGAGAGGGGGAGGACGGGACGGCCGGCCCCGCTTCTGTCCGTTCGTCCCGTTCCAGCCCGACTCCTGCTCCTGGCGCGGCGTGACGAGGGCGGGCGAAGGGAGTCCGATGCTCAGCGAGGTCTCGGGACGGGCTGCAAAAAGAATGGGACCGGTTCCGCGCAGGGAGAAACGCGGAACCGGCCCCAGTGGGCGCGGGAGGGAGGAGCCCGCTTAGAACGGGATGCGGTTGGGGTCGTCGGGGTCGTCCGCGCCGTCGCCGGCGGGCGGGGCAGCCTCACCGTTGGACGCCGGGGCGCCGTTGCCGTTCGAGCCGGCGGTGCCGTTGGGCTTGTCCAGGAACTGCACCCTGCCGCCCGGCACCAGCAGGATCTCGGTGGAGAACCGGTCCGACTCCTCGCTGTCCTTGCGCCACTTGCGGGTCTGGAGCTTGCCCGCGACGTAGACCAGCCGGCCCTTCCTGGCGTGCTTCTCGAACATGTCGACCAGGCCGTTCTGGAAGGTGACGACGCGGTGCCACTCGGTGCGGTCGACCCGCTCGCCGGTCTGCTTGTCGATGTACGACTCGTCGGTGGCGATGCTGAGGTTGGCCACGCGCCCGCCGGACGCGAGGTGGTTGATGGTGACGTCGGCGCCGAGGCGGCCGATCACTTCCGCGCGGTTCAATCCGAAGCTCATGGTTCGTCTCCTGTACATCCTGGTTGATGACGATGGTTGCCGAACGGGTCAGGTCTCTCTCGATCCCCTCCCCGTTCACCCCCTCCAAGCTCCCCTTCACCTCTCTGTCGCCGTCCGCCCCGGTGCCTGCCTGGAAACGAACAGTCTTGCGGCGGGCACGGACGGGAACGGCGGCGGTGCTACCGCGCGAGCGTGCGGAAGGTCGCGGAGACGCGTGTCTCGGTCTGCCGCGCGTTGGCGGCGGGGTCGATCGCGTGCATCCACGCGTGCCGCGCCTGTCCGCACAGGACGAGGGCCGAGCGGCGTGGGAGCACGGCCACCTCATCTGAGGGCAGGCCGTGGCGCACATAGGGGCGCGCGCTGCGGGGGCGGAAGTGCATCGGCCACGCGGCGCCGAGCGAGAGGGAGACCACGACCGGTCCGAACGACGGGTGATCGGCATGCATCCCGATGCCCTGCCCAGAGCGGTACTCGTTGACGATGCACTGCTCGGGCCGTATCCCGCCGAACAAGGGCAGGAGGCGCTCGCCGATCACCGTGGCCCACCGCGGGAAGGCGGGCGCGGGGGCATGACGGCCCGATGCGCGGGCGCTGTAGTCGTACCGGAACCCGTAGTGCTGCACCCTGCGGCTGAGATCGCTGAGCCAGGGTGCGTCGGCGATGCGCATGAGGATGCGTTGCTCCTCGGCCTCGGTGACGATGTCGGGGACGATCGCGGCGCCCTGGTCGAAGATGGTCATCGTGTCCTCCTGAATCTGGCGGCAGCACGCCGGGGTCCTGCCGCGGCCGGCGGGGGCTGCTGTCTCTCCATCCCCCGTCGCGATCGCCTCTGTCCCGCTATCCTCTTCCTCTGGCGATTCGGGGCCGGTGCGCTCAGGCGCCGGCGCCGAGCGCGGTATGGGAGGATGCGGCGGTCTGGCGGATCCGGGCGACGAGGGCCGCGGCGTCGAGGGGCTGGCCGGCGCGTCGGGCGGCGCGGACCGTCTCGAGCATCAGGCCGAGCAGGTTCGAGCCGGTGCCGTCGCGGCCGATCCCCCAGAAGGGATCGCCGCGCCTGCCCCAGGGCGTCGCGTGACGCAGAGGCCGGTCACCGGTGGCGAGCAGGCGCGCGGTGTCCGGCAGGTCCGGGGCGAAACGCAGCAGCAGGCCCTCGGCCATGTGCGGAATCTTGCGGCTCTCCCAGTCCGGCCGGCAGGGCGCAGCGCGTCCGAGGCGCCGAGCCTGGTGCGGCGTGGCCGCGAGGCGTATCCGGTCGGCCGCCGCCGGGTCGGCCGGCTTACCCGCCTGATACCAGTGTTCGGCCGTCTTCCAGACCCTGCCGCCCTGGTCGACGAAGTCGGCGGCGGCGAAGTTCGACAGCCAGCTCCAGTCGGGGCAGCGGGACCAGAACAGGATCGGCGCGTCGTCCGCCGCGGCGGCGGCACGCTCGCGGTCGGCCCACTCGGCTGCCCGCGCGAGCACGTCGCCGTGGCAGGGCAGACCCGGGCGGCACCAGCAAGCAAGCGTCTTGGTGGACAGGCTCGCCAGGTCCTCCAGCGCGATCTCGCCGGAGCGGATGCGCTGCCACAGATCGGTGCGGTAGCGCGCGATGACCTGCTCGCGGCTCCCGTGCCGGCCGATGACGAACTTGTTCCCCCAGCGGGTCCTGCGGTCGATGCGCACGACGCCGGCGTGCTCGGCGCAGCCCTCCAGCTGCCGGCGCAGGTCCGGCCGGTCTCTCATGTTCACGATGGTCGACATTCTCTGCCCTCCCTGGATTCGTCCTCCCATCGCTTCTCTCCACCTCTCACGGGGACGCTGGCGGTGTGGGTGCGGGCCGCGGCGGCTCGCTCCGAATCTCCTCAAGCCGCTGGCAGACGGCACGCGGGTGGAGCACGCCCAGGTTCAACACAGGGATGTCGTGCGCCTGCGCGATGCGGATGCTCATTCCGGTGCCGCCGGTGACCGCCCCGCCGACGGACCACGCCACCACTGCGTGGACAGGCTCCCGCGTGCCGGCACCGAGAACTGCCGCATTGCGCGCGTGCAATTTCCTGGCGGCGGGCGAGCAGCGATGCCACGCGGGGTGCAGGGTGGCCGCGATGGCGAGGCAGCGGTCCATATCCTCCGGTGACAGGACGTGTAAGTCCCGCCCCCCGTGGCCCCGGTAGCCGCGCCAGGGCAGGAACAGTGTCCGCCGGTCCTGTGGGGCCCCCGCCGCGAATGCCGTGTCGGCTCCTGCCGCGCCGCCGGAGTGGAGATGCCAGCCCTTGCGCGCGCGCCAGGCGGCCATGACGGTCATGTGTTCGAGGACGGCGTGGGGCGTGGCGCGGGCCCCGATGCCGGCGTAGGTGAGCTGTGTCATGCGATGGTCCCTCCCGGTGACGGTGGCCGGTGGGGGACGGCTCTCTCTCCGTCCCCCGAGCGGTCTTCAGACGTCCGCTCCGACCCCGGTCGGGTTGCCGACGATCCCGCGGATGGCGTGGGAAGGCAGTCCGACGGCGGCGAGCAGCGCGCCCGTGTCGGGGAGCGGCGACGAGAAGTCCGGATGAGGATGGTCGGGGCCGCCGGGGGTGTGCTCGGACTGGATGCGAGCTTCGCTGGATTGGGGCGTGCGATCGAACATGGTCAGTCCTCCGGTTCAGGGGTTCGGACGCAAGCCCGGTCCGGAGGGACTCCCTCTCCCGCTCCCGGGCGCGTCGCCCCTCTTCCGGCTTCCCTTTCACTCGACGGCCCGAGAGTCGTCTCCAGCGCATCGATGGCCACTGCGGCAGTCGGCGGACCGAGCGCATGCGCGCCAGGCGGAGGCGTGCATGGTCCGGTCAGGGCGGGGCCGATATGTTGGGGCCCCCACGGTTGCGGAGCGTCTCGTGCGCACCATTGCCCCGTTGCTTCTGCTGTTTCTGTTGGCGCTGGCCGTGCCGTCCTCGGCGAGCGTTGGCAGCGAGCTGCGCATTGCGTCCTGGAACCTGGAGCATCTGAACGACACGGACGGTGCAGGGTGCGTGCCGAGGGATAGCGCCGACTACGACGCGATCGCGCGGCAGGTGGCGGTCCTCGGCGCAGATATCGTTGCCTTCCAGGAGGTGGAGAACGAGGCGGCGGCCCGCCGCGTCTTTCCGCCGGCGGGCTGGCATGTGGCGGTGTCTTCCCGTCCCGCCATGGATCCCGGCCGTGCCTGCTGGCAGCGGCCGGAGGCGCGTCTGGGCCACCTGGCGACGGGGTTCGCGATCCGTCGCGGCATCGCCTGGAGCCGCAACGAAGACGTGACCGCCTTGGGGGCGGGGGATCGCTTCCAGCGCTGGGGAACCGATATCACCGTGACGGCGGAAGGCCGCGACCTGCGGCTGTTGTCGGTCCATCTGAGGACGGGCTGCTGGGGCGCAAAACAGGATGGGGACGGCGAGCGCGCGGAGGGCTGCGCAACCCTTCGCGGCCAGATATTGCGTCTCAAGGCCTGGGCCGATGCGCGCCGCGCCGAAGGCACTCCGTTCGTCATCGCGGGAGACTTCAACCGCCGTCTGGCGGTTCCCGGCGACTGGGCCTGGCGGCTTCTGTCACCGCCGTCGGCGCGGCTGTATCTGGCGACGTCAGGTTTGGCGACCGGGTGCGACCCCCGGTTTACGGCGCTGATCGATCATCTGGTGGTGGGCGGAGGCGCGGAGGCCATGCTGGTGCCAGGCTCGACGCGTGAGCTGCCCCGCCATGGCCACCATCCCGATCATTGCGCCGTGTCGACTGCATTCCGGGTTGGGGGGACAGACTGAACCGCTGTCCGGCTCATGCCGGGAACGGTCTGGCGTCGCTCGCCCGAGGCCGGGCCGGCTACTCGCAGACCACCCCGTCGCCGTCGCCATCGCGCATGTACGGATAGGCCGGGTGGCCGCGCGGCACCGGCGCGATGCCGTGGCGCCGCGCCTCCTTGCAGGTTATGCGACCGTTGCCGTTGTCATCCCACAGGCGCAGTGCATCGGCGGTGGCATCGGGCTCGGTGCGCGGCTCGACGGTGGGGCCGTCGCCGGTGGTGACGATCATCTCCGTCGAAGTGCAGCCGGAAAGCACGCGTTCGAGGGCGGTTGCTTCGCGACGGTCGATGGTGAGGGCGTACTTGCGCTTGACCGCGACGACGCGCGCGGCGAACCAGCAGGGGTTCATCGGGGGCAGCCATTCGGCGGCATCGAGAGCGCACTTGCCTGCGCTCCCGCAACGGTTCACCTCGGGCGCGGCGAGAGTCAGGTTGAGCAGGTCGGAGGCGAAGTGCCGCCGGAGCGAGGGGCCGGCGGCGCAGAGGCCGCTGTCGTGGGCCTCCGAGACGGCGACGAGGTGCTCGATGTCCGTGTCCTTGAAAGAGCGATAGTGCCGCCCGGTGTACGGCCCGTAGATCCTGCCGCCCATGGTGGCGACGATCTCCGCCTCGACCGACTGCGAATAGCGGTAGTCGCTCCGGTTGTATGGGGCGCAGCGGTTCTCAGGCGCGACGACGAGACCGCGCCAGCTCTCGGCGGCGAACGCCTGACCGTGGCCGGTGGTGCCGGCGGCGACGAGCGCGAGCACGGCGAGGGCGATCGCCGCCGTGCGGCGGGGGGCTCTGTGTTCTCGTGTCATGGCGATACCCGTGACGGCTGTTGCATATCGAATGATCCGCGTTATCCCACATCACGGAACATGCTATCCGCTCATGGCGATATTGCGAGTTGGATATGAAGACGGCGCGTGGGTGTCAGTGGAGCGGCGCGCCGTCGCGGGCGGCGGCCATCGATCGTCCGACCAGCCTGGTCCAGGCCTGGTGGTCGAGGCCGAGGCGGGCGTTGAGCCGGTCGCAGAGGCGCTCGGCGTCGTCGAGTGTCAGCGCCACCAGGGCGGTGGGCACATAGCCGCTCATATTTTCGAACACGATGCGTATCTGCTGCGGCTGGTCGGGCAGGTCGTATTCGGGTGCGAAGGCGTAGACGGGTTCGTCGGGCAGCGTGTGGGCGGTCATCGAAAGGTCCTTTGGCTGATGGTTAGCGGGGGCGGCGATGAAGGGTGTGGGGACGGAACGCCCGCCCCCCTCCCGCGCGCGGACGGGTGCCGGGACGGCAGTACGTACAGGGCGGCGCTCAGGCGTCCGGTGCGGCATCCGGCATGGCAAGCGGCCAGCGCTCGACGATGCGCTCGAGGGTGGCGATATCGGGCGCGAAGAGGCGGGTGCGCCAGGAGACGATCTCGGCGATGCAGCCCATGCGCTTGAGCGCGGCGGTATCGCCGTCGCGGGTCCCTCGATTTCGATACGGTCGGCCCCCATCAGCCTGCGGCGCGCGAGGCGCCAGCCGTTGGCCAGCGGGAAGGTCGCGCTGCGCACCATGATCTCGTCATGGATCTCGGCGGCGGTGAGGCCGGGCCCTCCGGCAAGCCCGCAGGCGCCCCGGAACTCCGTGACCTCGGCGGGGCCGAGGACGCGGCCGATCAGGTGCTCGCCGTCATCGGCGACGAGGCGGCGGACCCGCATGCTCTCGTCGGGCAGCCGGTCCCAGATCGGCAGCAGCAGGCCGGCGACCAGCCAGAAGCGGGATTCGCGGTGGGTCGGGAGGGAGGCGATCTCGGCGTCCCAGAAGGCGCGCCAGCGGTCTTCGCCGGCACTGCGCCACTGGGAGGCATCGAGGGCGGCCTGCGCGATGGTCTCGCGGGCGGCGGGACGGACCAGGCGCACGCGCTGCTGCACCCCGCCGTCGTCGAACATGCGCGACGGCGCGGACATGATGAGGGCGGCGCGCTTCGACTGCGCGTTGACCATGAGCCGGGGCTTGCTGCTCGAAACCTGGGCATGAAGGGCGAGCGCCGCATCGGCGGTGAGCGGCTCCAGCCTGTCCCTGCGCACGATCTCGACGATCTCGGTCTCGGCGCCGGAGCCCTCATGCGTGTACACCGTCTCGCGCGAGGCGGCGATAAGCGAGTCGGCGGCGATGGTCTCGACGCCCCGCTCGAAGGTGCCGGCCTCGATCGCGACCTCGATGTTGGCTTCGATCCGGGTCTCGAGCGCGGCGAAGAGCACGTTCTGCTCGGCGATGGGGAGCGCCAGCAGCCGGTTGAGGAACTGCGGCATCGGCGGCAGGTCCTCCTTGAGGTTGCCCTCATACGTGAGCTTGAGGCCGGTGGCCTCCTCGAAGCGGGTGAGCGACCAGCCCTGGATGTGACCGCGCCAGAGCGCGATGTAGAACTGGCGCAATGCCGACTTGGCGTAGGGGCTCTCCAGGTTGTCGCTGGCCCGGAAGAGCGCGGTGTCGTCGCCGCCCATGGCGGTCTGCGAGTCGCGCTGGCCGCGCGTGATGGCGCCGAGCGAATCCAGCCTCCGCGCGATGGTGGCGATGAACCTGCGCTCCCCCTTCACGTCGGTGGCTACGGGGCGGAAGAGCGGAGCAGAGGCCTGGTGCGTGCGGTGGGTGCGGCCCAGCCCCTGGATCGCCTGGTCGGCCCGCCAGCCGGGCTCCAGCAGGTAGTGGATACGGCGCTGGGTGTTGGGGCAGCCAAGATCGGCGTGATAGCTGCGCCCGATGCCGCCCGCCATGCTGAACACCAGGATGCGCTTGGCGCGGTCCATGAAGGCGGCGGTCTCGGCGAGGTTGGCGGAGGCGGGCCGGGAGCGGAGCGCGAGCCGCTCGCCCCTGGCGTCCGCGATCTTTAGCACCCGGCGCGAGCGTCCGGTGATCTCGGCCACGGCGTCATGGCCGAAGCGGTGGACGATCTGGTCGAGAGCGGACTGCACCGGCGGGAGCGAGCCGAGCTTCTGGATGAGCGCGTCGCGCTTCGCCACGGCTTCCTGGCAGAGCACCGGGTTGCGGTCGGCGTCGAAGACCGGCCGCGACATGACATTGCCGTCGTCGTCGGTGAAGGGCTCCTGCAACTGCACCGGGAAGGCGTGCGCCAGGAAATCCAGCACATACTCCCTGGGCGTCAGGTCAATGGAGAGGTCGTCCCATTCGGACGCGGGAATCTCGGCGATGCGCCGCTCCATCAGCGCCTCGCCGGTGGACACCAGCTGCACCACGGCGGAGCGGCCCTCCTCCATGTCCGCCTCGATGGCGCGGATCAGCGAGGGGCATTTCATCGAGGTCAGCAGGTGGCCGAAGAAGCGCTGTTTGGCCCCCTCGAAGGCGCTGAGCGCGGCCGATTTTGCGTTCTTGTTGAGCGTGCTCTCGCCATCGACAATGCCGGTCGCCTTCAGCGCCTCCTGGATGTTGGCGTGGATGATCTTGAAGGCGCCGGCATAGGCGTCGTAGATGCGCCGCTGCTCAGGCGTGAGCGGGTGCTCGAGGATGTCCACCTCGACCCCGTCGTAGGAAAGCGCACGAGCCTGGTAGAGGCCGAGGGCCTTGAGGTCGCGCGCCACCACTTCCATCGCCGCTACCCCGCCGGCTTCCATGGCCGCCACGAACGCGGTGCGGGTCTCGAACGGGGTCTCGCCCGATGCCCAGAGCCCGAGGCGCCGTGCGTAGGCGAGGCCGGGCACGGTGGTGGCGCCGGTGGCGGAGACGTAGAGAATGCGGGCGTCGGGCAAGGCGTTCTGCAACCGCAAACCCGCACGGCCCTGCTGCGAGGGCCTGACCTCGCCGCGAGAGCCTTTCGACCCCGCGGCGTTGGCCATCGCGTGCGCCTCATCGAAGACGATCACGCCGGCAAAGGAGTGGCGATCGTCCTCGTCTTCGCCGCCGGCGAGCCAGGCGACGATCTGGTCGAGGCGTGAGCGCTTCCCCTGCCGCGCGGGCGAGCGCAGTGTGGCATAGGTGGTGAACAGGATGCCCTCCGTATGGGGGATGTCGGCCCCCTGGCGGACCTTGCCGAGCGGGATGACGTCGGCCTCGCGCCCGCCGATGGCGCTCCAGTCGCGGCGCGCGTCCTCCAGCAGCTTGTCGGACTGCGAGAGCCAGAGCGCCCGCTTCCTGCCCTTCAGCCATTGGTCGAGGATGATGGCGGAGACCTGCCGGCCCTTGCCGCAGCCAGTGCCGTCGCCCAGCATCCAGCCGCGCCGGAAGCGGATCGGCTCGGACAGCACTTCGTCCTCGGTGGCGGCATCGTTGCCGTCTTCGTCGTCGCCCTCGCAGTCTACGCGCTGCACCGTCTCCCAGCCGGAGCCGATGCGGTACTGGGCGGCGAGATGGCGCTCGTGCGCCTGGCCGGCGAGAACCACGCTCTCGAGCTGGGCGTCGGAGAGCTGCCCCTCGTTCACCACGCGCTCGGGCAGCATGGGCCGGTAGGACGGCATGGGGTGCGGCACCGCCGCCATGGCGCCCGACTGCACCAGCGGCGTCGGGTGGGCGACGGCGCCTGGAATGTGGATCGCGGATGCCAGCCAGGGCTGGTAGGGGCCGGAGGCCTGTGTGGACGCCTGGCGGTCGTGCTCGCCGGCGTTGGATGCTACCGGCACGGACTCGCAGGCGAGCTCGGCAACGGGCCCCCAGTCGTGTGGTGTCGCCTCCGCCGGCGGAGCGGCGGTGCGGGGACGCCTCGTCGGTGCGGGCCTGGGCGCAGGGGCATGGCCGAACAGATCGGCGCCCGGCATGGGCTCGATCGGGAGGCGCGCCGGCACGGTGGCGGTGACGATCTGGAGCAGGTGGGCGGCGCTGGGGACGCGGGCGCCGGCGTAGACCTGGCCCTGTTGCTCGCCGCCGCGGTCGAGCACGGTGAGACGAGTGTCGAAGGTGGTGCCGCGGCGGGCGTAGGCACGGCCGTCGATCGGTGCGGTGAAGGCGACCCGGGCAGGCGGGTCGAGCGACGCGAAGGCGTTTGCCCACGCAGGGTCGCCTGGGGTGCAATGAGAAGAAGAAATCGCCACCAGCCGCCCGCCCGGCGGCAGCATCGAGAAGGCGGAGCGGATGTGGCGCAGGTCGGCGTCGTGGCGGATGCGGTCCACGCCGGGACTCGCCGAGAAGGGCGGGTTCATCAGGACCACGGTGGGGCGGAGCTCGGGCAGATGGTCCCGGATGGCCTCGGCGTTGTGGCAGGTGACCGCGCAACCGGGGAAGAGCCCGGCCAGCAATCCGGCGCGGATGGCGGCGATCTCGTTGAGATGGAGGGAGCCGGCGGCCTGTGGTCCGAGTGCGCATGCGGCCATCACCGCCAGCATGCCGGTGCCGGCGGAGGGTTCGAGCACGACGTCGCCGGGGCGGATCGCGGCAGCCTGCAGCGTGGCGTAGGCGAGCGGGAGCGGCGTCGAGAACTGCTGCAACCGCAACTGCTCCTCGGAGCGGCGCGTCTGGGAGGGTTCCAGCGCCGCCAGGGTCTCCAGCATGCGGAGCATGGCGGCGGGCCCGTCCGGTCCCGGCCCGGCCTCGCGCCGCATGGCACGGCCGTAGCGCTGGATGAACAGGACCAGCGCGGCCTCGGCCGCCTCGTAGGCGTCCTTCCACACCCAGGCGCCGTCGGCGTCGGACGCGCCGAAGGCGCCGGTCATCGCCTCGCGCACCACACGGGCATCGAGGGGGCGGCCGGCCTCCAGGACCGGCAGCAGGGTGCGGGCGGCGGTCAGCAACGCGGTGGGCTTCGAGGGGGCCGCGGCTTGCGGCGTGGCGGTGTCTGGTGCGGGGACGACGGCGTGCGAGCGCGCGGGCGCGGTCGGCACCGGATGGGCGTCGAGCATGGGGGCAGGCTCCGGTCACAGGGGTGTGCGAAGGGCTGCGACGGAGAGCCGCGGGCTGTCACTCCCGCGCGACTCCGGGCCGCCCGCCCTGAACGGGCTCACCGCCTCCCCTTCGACAGAGGCTATGGCGTGACTGGTTGTGCGGAGGCGGCGACGGAGCGTTCGACCACGGGGAGAGGATGTGTCGCCTTGCCGTGGGGAGTTCCTGGCGGAGCGCCAGGCGATCAATGGCGGATGCGGCAAGGTCGCGCGTGGGTTCTTGGGGCGGAAGCCGGTGTTGCGCGGGCCGGTGGGATCAGCGGTTGCCTGCGCGCCGGTAACCCGTGGCCTCGCCGCATGCCCGCCTGTCGATGAGGACGGCCTCGACCGTGGTGCGGTCGGCGAGCAGTTCGCGGATGCGGCGCATGGCGTCGCGCCGAAGGCGGTGGTCGCTGTCGAATTCGACCCGGCGGCCGGCGGTAACGCGGCAGACCGTCCAGCGGCGGCTGCCGAGCGGATAGATGCGGACGGCGGTGGCGTCGAACGGGGGTTCGACCGGATGGATGGCGACGGGCATCTTTACCTCCGGGGCGAAAGGCGGTCGCGGTTCAGATGAGGCCCTTCTCCCTGAAGCTGAACGCGGCGCTTGCCGTGACGACGACGTGGTCGTGGAGCGTGACGTCGATCGGCTTCAAGGCGTCCCGGATGCGATTGGTCATCTCGACATCCGCTCTGGAAGGTGTGGGATCCCCGCCGGGATGGTTGTGCAGGATCACGAGCGCCGAAGCGCCCACCTCGAGCGCGCGGATGCAGATCTCGCGGGGATAGGCCGGGGTATGGTTGAGGGTGCCCCTCTGGTGCCGTTCATCGCGTATGAGCGCGTTCCTGTTGTCCAGGAAGAGGAGATGCAGCTCCTCGACGTCGCGGTGGGCCGTCAGGGTCCGGCAATAGTCGATGACCTTCTCGTAGGTCGCGAGCTGGGCATGGAACCTGGCGGGCAGTTCGGCCCTGGCGAGGCGGATGCCGAGCGCCTCGGCGGTCTTGATGGCGGCGATGGCGGCGTCGCCGAGCCCGGCGGCGGCGCGGAGGGTGTCGGGCCGGGTCGCGAGGACGCGGGCGGGCGAGCCGAAGGTGTCGAGCAGAATCCCGGCGAGATCCTCGGCTTCGGCGGCGGAGTGCGATCCCGCCAGCAGGAGCTGCAGCAGCTCGCGGTCGTCGACGGCGTCGCGGCCGGCGCGGAGAAAGCGTGCCCGCAAGGTGTCGCGCTCGCCGGGATCGGCAGCGCGCGGCAGGGCCGGGGCCTCGAACGGAGGCATGTCGCGAACGGCGGTCGCAGGTGTATCAGAGAGGCTCATGCGACGGGCTCCCGGACGGTCGCAGGCCTGGGGGAGATCGTGAAGGCTCATCGCCCGGCCCTCCGGACCTTGGCGATCAAACCTTCCACGACGGTGGGCGGAGCGCCGCAAGCATCGCCCCAGCCGCGGAGGTTGGCCACGAGGTCGGAGCGGGAGCCGATAAGCGCGTTGAAGAATGGATCGTCGGTGGTGGCGGCGAACACGCATTCGCCGCTCACGACGAGGCCAGTGATGGCGGGCTCGGTCATCGGCTCGAGACCGATTGCCCAGCACAGCAGGGCCGCGAACTTGGGAGAGAGGTCCTGGCCGCGGCTCGGGTCCATCGGGTGCATGGGTGGCGGAGGGCTGGCCGGTGCGGTGTCGAGGGCCGCCTGGATGTCGTGCATGGGTCGAGCTCCGTCGAATGCAATTCGCAGAGAAGGACGCCCCGCCGCGGTGTCAGGCGGACGGCGGCGGGGCGCGATGCGAGGAGGGAGCCGGCGCCGGAGTCCTCCACCTTCCGGGCCGATCGCCCCATGGCCGCCGGGCTCCTCACCCGCTGGCGCCGTGGATCAGCCGGCGGGCGGCGGCGGGTTGCCGTCGTTCCAACCCTCGATCCGTACCTGCGCCCTGCCGCCCCGGATTTCTATTGAGGGGGCGCCGTCGGCGCGGGGCCGGACAACGACGAGCGGCTTGTTGCCCGGTGGCGGCGGAGGGTCGGAGACTTCGGTGGTGACCGTGGCGGCGTCCTCGACGAATCGGATGCGGACGGTGCCACCAGAGACCTCGACGCCGCCGGGCGGACGGGGACCGGTGAGCGTCACGACGGGGGGTGCGCCGTGCTCTGCGAAACGGTCAGGGACGGGGAGCGCAGAGACCGGGCCGTTCCAGGGGTCGACGTTCTCGCCCTCGTCGATCGCCCAGACGAAGGGATCTCCGACATGGTCGATGGTCTTCCAGCGCTCGCTGGCGTCGGCCTCCCGGATGGCGGCCTTGCACGCCTCCTCGAGGTTGTCGGCCTCAACGGAGACGGTGGCGCTGAGGAAGGTCGGATAGGCAGCCTGCACCGTGTAGCGGGTCATGCCGCCACTCCCTCGGGGGCCGGGCTCTCGGGTCCGAACTCCACCGCGACCTTGCGGCCGCTGACCTTGATGGAGACCTCGCGGTCGCGGGGCATGACCCAGAAGATCTCGCGCCAGACGGCTTCCGCGATGGTGTGCTTGCGGGCCTCGTCCTCGGTCGCGAGGAGCTTCAGGGCCATGTGCATCGCGTCCTCGTCGAAGCGGGCCGACTGCGTGTCGTAGCTGTCCGAGTCCGCATCGTCCGACGGCGAGAAATAGCTCGCGCGCAGCAGTTGCCTGAGCTGCGCGGGCTGGAGGTCGCTGTCCCTGGCGACCAGCGGCCGGGCGTCGGCGATCCAGGCCCCGTCCTCGCCGAGGAAGGCGATGTCGGCGGGAAGGGTCATGGTCTCTGGCGGCCTGCTGCCGCGCGTGATGTGGACGTGCATGTGGATCGCGTCTGGCCGGGAGAGCGTGTCGGGCACGCCCGGCGCGGTGGCGGCGCGGGAGGCACGATCGGAGGGTTCACGCAGCGCATCGAGGGGATGGGTCACGCCGCCCTCCGTGATGTCGATGCGCAGGTCGCGGACGCGGGCGAGCGCGTCGTACCAGGCGTAGCCCTCGAAGCGGGTGTCGCCCTCGAAGAGGCGGCCGGCGATCCCTGCCCGCTCGGTGGCGCGCCAGAACGCCTGTGCGTCCGGCGTCTCGAGATCGACGGCCATGACCAGGGACTTGGCGCCCACGGCTGCGAAGGGCGGCATATCCCGCCAGTCGTCGAAGTCGGCGGTGCCGGGCCTCCAGCGGCGGAGCTCCGCTGGCGGCTCGGGGAGCGCGATGCCGGCGTCGGCGGCTCTCTTGTGGTCGGCGAAAGCGAGGCGGGGCGCGGGATCGGCCGCCGCCATGGCACGGTAGATGGCGCGCGTGGCCGCGCTGCGCATGTAATTGACGAAGGGGGTTTCGACCGCCTCCTTGCGGGCGGGGAGTACGAGCTCCAGCTCGGGGCAGGCGTGGATGTCGGCGCGCACCGAGAAGGTGCCGCCCTCGACGGCCTCGACCGAGGGCAGGCGCACCGCGAGGGTGAGCCCGTGGAAGTTGAGGTCGGAGGTGTTGAAGCCGCTGAGGCGGTCCCTGAAGACGCCGAAGGCGAGACCGCGCCAGCGCTCGGCATGGACGGCGCCGTCCAGGAAGGCCTTCCGCTCGATGGTTTCGCCGTTGAAGGTCACGGGCAGCGGGCAGTGCCGTGCGGCGCCTGCGAGGGCGCCTTCGATCGTGACGAGGCTCTCGTCGGCCACGAACGAAATCGCGGTGCCGTGGGGCCAGGGGGCGTCCGCCTCGACCACCGCGGCCTCTTCCTTGCCGAGAAAGCAGTCGGGCGTGAGCACGACGTGCCAGCCGGGTGCGAGGTCCAGTAGAGGCCCGCGGGCGCGGGACGAGACGGTGCAGCCGCGCTTGGAAAGCGCATAGACGCCGATGCCGGCGGGGTCCTCGCGCCGCGCCGTGTCTTCGTCCCAGCCGCTCTGGCCGAAGGAGAGCAGCACGGCCGGATCGGCGATGCCGTGTCCGTCGTCAGTGACGGTGACGCGGATGCCGCCGGAGGCCTCGGCTTCGGGGACGGCCTCGGTGACGACGTCGAGGCGGGTGGCGCCGCTGCGACGTGCGTTCTGTATGAGCTCCACCGCCGCGTCAGCGACGGTGGAATTGAAGAATCTCGTGACCCGGTCGATGGAGTCGTCATGGACGCGCGCCCTGATCGAGGCGGGGAATTGGGAACGATCGGTCATGGCGTTGATCTCCCGTGCGGTCGTGAAAGGAGAAGCGCCCCGCCGACAATTGCCGGCGGGGCGCCAGGTCCCCGGACGCGGTCAGGGGCAGTTGGAGAGGAGCCGCTACGAGCGGCGCAGGAAGGCGGGAACCTCCAGGGGGTCGCCGCCGGCGTCGTGGCCATTGCCGGGAAGGGCATGTGCGGACGGGTCGGCCTCCGGGGACGCGTTGTTATCGTCGTCGTCCTCCAGGCCCACGGTGTTGATGATGACCCTGGGGCCGCCGCCGGCGACGGGAACGGCGTTCATGGCGTCGATCGCCTCGTGACCGGCAAGGTCCTCCGTGCGGCGCTCGGCGGCGGCCGGCGGCGGAGCCTCGGCGGGCGCGTCATCGGCGGTTTCGTTGGCCGGCTCCGTCTCTGTGCCCTCCGGCGTGTCCGCTTGCGCCCGGTCCGCCGGCGGCGTTTCCGTCCCGGCGGCGGCATCCTCGCCGTCGTCGACGCGGCCGGTGTCGAAGGCCTCGAAGCCGGGCGGCGCCCAGGCGAGCGCGGCCGCGTGACCCTCCTTCGTGACGCCGAGCGGAATACCGTCGGACTTCGCGAAGGCGGTCTCCATCGCGGTGGACAGCGTGACCTTCTTGTCCTTGCGGTGGCTGTGCGCCCATTCCTCGCCCAGCGTCTCGCGGGCGACCGCCAGCATCCGGTCCTTGCGCACGCGCGACCAGAACATCTCGGCCGTGGGCCGGAATTGAGCGGCCAAGTCGATGTCGAGGCGGGCGACGGTGGCTTCGAGCTCGGGCCGCGCATCCGCCTGGAAGGCGAGCTGGCCCTTCACAGTGCGCGCCACACAGGCCGCGAACAGCCGCTGCTTGTCCGCCTCGGGCAGCGTGCAGAGCGCGGCGAAGGCTTTACCGTCGTCCTCCATGGTGAGCCAGTAGAAGGAGAGGTGCGAGCGGTCGGCCAGCATCGCCTCGCCGGGGCTGGCGTCAGCGAAGGCGTCGTCGTTCGCACGGAGCGGCGGCCGGTCGGGGGTCTCGCGCACGGCGATGTCGAGCGCGTGGTCGTGGTAGCCGGGGGTGAACACGGCGCGCCCCATCTGGAACAGCACGAGGTCGAACGCGGCCCCGAAATCCTCCGCCAGATGGGCCTTGACCAGGGCTGTGCGGATGGAACGGAGATCGTTGCCGAGGCCGATCCCCACACCGGCCTCCTTGCGCGCCTCGGCCTCCGCGTCGGGACGTGCCGGCGGCATGGCCGGACCGGAGAGCGCGGGAGCCTGGATGCTGGAGGTCCCGTCGCCGGTGCTGGCGGCGGCGTCATCGCCGGTGCCGCTCTGCGCCGTGTCAGTGGCGTCGTGGGCCTGGGCAGCGGGGATGTCCTCGGGCCTGATCAGGCCCTGGACGAGCTGCATCCTGCCCTCATCGCTGACGGTGACGATGCAGCCGGAGATGGCGATGTCCTCGGGCCTGAAGACGGCGCGGGCCTCGACCGCAGCCTCGATCTCGGCTAGGCGGGTCTCGATCGACTCGGCTTCGTTGGCAAGCGCCTCGGTCCACTCGTCTTCGTCCATGTTGACGAGCTCGTCGTGGCGGACGTGCAAGCGCTCGACCTCCGCCTTCTCCTCGTCGGTGGTCTCGCCCGGGGTGGGATGCACGCGCCCGAAGCGGGCGAGGTCGGACCAGTTCACCTCGATCCGAGCGTCGGCCCACTTCCAGCGGGTCGCGAGTTCGTCCGCCGCGACCTGCAGCCGGTCCATGGCGAGCTTGCCCAGAAGGTCGGCATCCTCGAACCAGATGCCCCACTCGTCCTGGTCGGCGAAGAGATCGCGGTCGACGACACCGCCGGCCGCCTCGTAGGCGTCTACGCCGACGAAGGTGGCGATTGCGGCAGCGGCTGGCACGCGGTCGTGGGTGAGCATGCGCTTGATCTGCCAGCCGCTCGGCCGGTAGCCCTGGTCGCTCACCTGCTCCCACACCGCCATCTGGCGCGCCCGGTCTGCGGTCACGGCGAAGGCCTTGAGGGTTTCCAGGTCGATGACGCCCTCGCGGTAGGCGTCGAGGATCTCGGGCGCCGCGTTGCCGAGGCGCAGGCGCTGCTCGACGGTCCGCTCCGAGACCCCGAAGCGGGCGGCGATGTCGGCGACGGAGGCGCCGTCATTGGCGAGCGTGCCGAAGGCCTGCACCTGGTCGGCCGGGTGCATCTGGACGCGCACCACGTTCTCCGCGAGGGAGAGCTCGCTGTCGGCGGCACCGTTGTCGATGACCCGGCAGGAGACGGGATGGTCGGCGGCCAGCGCACCCTCGCTGGCGAGGTCGCGGAGCGCGTCGAGCCGGCGGCCGCCGGCGATGACGGCGTAGTGCTCGCCGCCGTCCTCGCCGGGTCCGATGGAGCGTGCCACGAGGTTCTCGAGCAGCCCGTGGGCGGCGATGGAGGCCTTGAGCTCGGCGAAGGCGGCTTTGCCGGCCTCGGTCCTGCGGACGTTGGCGGGCGAGCGCTCCAGCCGGTCGAGTGGGATGGGTCGGATGACGGGGTCGTTCATGTCGTTCTCCGGAGGGCATGGATGGGGAGACGGCCGGAGCCCTCTACGGCGTCCGGCCTCGCCTCGGGACGGGCTACCTCGGTCTCTCCGCGCTGCGCGGCGGGAGGGCGGAATCCGCGGCGTCAGTCCGTGCAGTGACAGTCGAGAGAGTCGGTCTCGCCGCTCTCGTCGGAGGTTGCCGCCGCTTCGTCGAACAGGTCGCGGTCGGCGAGGGCCGCCGCCTTGAGCTCGGCGTATGTTTCCCCGAGGCGGAAGCGCTTCATGCTCTCGCATGCGCGGCCGTCCGGACCGGTGCGGTTTGCGACCTTGGCTTCCTGCTCAATCCACCAGTCCGCGAGCGAGGGGTCTTCGCGGATGATGCGGATAAGCTTGGCGCGGCCCTTCAAATAGCAGAGATCACAATTTCCAGCGTAGGAAGGGATGCCGAGGTCGAAGGGCTGCTTCTTCCACCACTCCAGGACGTCGGCCTCGCGCACGCCCGCGTCGGCGAGCGGCAGCACCGCCCGGGCGCCTGTGCGGGAGCCGCAGTCTCTTGCGCGCATACGCCAGACCCGACGAGGCTCGTCAGCGCGAAGACCGATTACCGAGTGCCACCGCTTCAAGCCTAGACGGTGGCGGGCGAAGGCCTCAATGCGATCTCTTTTCAAGAAACCACTGCACGCGCGCAGCGTCACATTCGGCACGAAACCCTTGCGGTCGATGAGCGCGGCGTAGGGCTCGCCGTTTCTGGACGCGGTGGCGTGATCCACGATGCGAGTGCGGTGCGGGGCGTCCCACTGGTATTCCAGCCAGTGAATTGCAACGCCCCACTCTCGGCCGCAGATGTCGACAAAGTTCAGGGTCTCTTCGCGTTCCATCCCGGTGTTCGAAAATGCGACGAAGAGCCCGTCGGGCAGTTGACCGCCGTAGGCGTCAATGACGTGTCTGAGTAGATAGCCGGACGTGCGACCCCCGCTGAAGCTGATGACGGCGGGCCGCGGCACCCGGTAGTGGTTGCGGGGTGCGGGGCGGAGAAAGGCGGCGGTGCGCGGGGCTCGCCCGCGGCCGTGCTCCGCCGTGGCGGTGGTGTCGGTCATGGCGCAATTCCGTTTGGGTGAGGCGGCCCGTTGGGCGGCCGGATCGGAGATCAATCGGCGGCGCGGCGGATCGCGATGCCGAACGCCTTCAGGATGCAGCCGTGGTTGGCCTGGTCGTTGTAGGTGGTGGTTTCGCTGTAGTGGCCGAGAGTCAGCCGGCCCACGGCGTCGGTGAGGAGAGTACCGGCGCGCTCGCGCGCCTCTTGCAACGCGGGTGGGATGTCGAGCGAGTCGGCGTGCCCGTAGACGGCAGCGTTGATCGCGCCGGTGGCGCACCAGGAGACGGCGTCCTCGTGCTCGACCGCGATGGGCTCGCCGTCGGCGTCACGTGCTCCGGTGCCCTGGATCCAGGCCTCGGGCTTCGTGATGAGTGCCCGCGCCTCGATGAGAAGATCGCGGGCCGTAGGGGTTGTGTCGGGCATGGTCAATCCCTGATCCTGATGAGCTCGCCCCAGGGCGGCGGTTGCCGCCAGAGGCCGACTCCCTCGCCCCACTCGCACCAGATCACCGGAAATTGGGGCGCGGTGTCGGGGTAGCGGTCGCACTCCATGTCCGTGAAATAGAGGCAGAGGCTTGGCCTCGTGTCCTGCTCTTCGAGCCAGGCGAAGCCGGGCCGGAAGTCAGTTCCACCCCGGCCCTTGAGCGCAATCTCATCCGGCAGGTCGCCGGGCGCGTACTCGGCGGCATCCTGCAGAGCCGCATCGACCTGGAGGACGATGACCGTCTCGGGCCGAAGCTCAGTGGCGATCTCGCGGACCTCGGTCCAGAACGCCGCGAGAGAATCGGTGTCGACGGACCCCGAGGTGTCGATGATCACGGCGACGGTGTCGATGCCCTCCGAGCGGATGGAGGGGAGGTAGAGGCCCGAGTCGATGAAGCGCCGGTTCGGAAGCGACCAGCTGTAGTCGCTGCGGGCGGCGTCGGTCATGTAGCGGCGCAGCAAGGTGCGCCAGTCGAGGGTGCTGGCGTGGGCGCCGCGGATCGTCTCCTCGACGGCACCCGGCGCCTTGCCCTGCGCCTTGGCGAGGTTGAGGGCCTGGTGCATGGCCTCGTCCCAGGCCTGCTCTTCGTCGTTGACGTCAATCGGCGCCTGGCCGTCTCCGGCGTCGGCGTCATCGCGTGCGGCGGCGTCCATGACTTCGCCGGTGCCGGAGGGATCGATGCTGGGGGCGCCCGTCATTTCACCCTCACAGGGCGCGTCTTCACCCGGATGATCGTAGTCCTGGTCCTCTCCCGGCGCGTCTTCATCCTGCGAATCGTCGCCCTGAGCTGGATCGTCGCCGTCGGACGAGTCGTGGCCGTCATCGTCATCGCTGGCGCCGGATTGGGGGTCGGGCGTGTCGCTGCCGCCATCGCCGGCGGTGTTAGGCGGGGTGTCATCCCCGGCGCCATCGCCGTCCTGCGGCTCCGGCAGGCGGTCGTAGGCCTGCTCGACGCTGATGCCGTCCCAGGCTTCGGCGTCGGGTGGGAGCTTGAAGCCCGCGTCGCGCAGCACACCGTGGGTGACCAGTTGCGAGGCACGCTGCCAGCGCTCGGGATCGCGTACGCCGCGCCGCGTGTGGTGCTTGAGCGCGCAGGCCAGCACCACGCGCCCGATCGCGGTCTTGATGAGGTCCGCATCTGTGTCGGCGACCCACTCGGGCGAGTAGCGGATCTCCTGGCCGTCGCTCGCGAGCGTCTCCCGACCGGCGTCGGCGCGGATCGGCAACCTCAACGCGAGGCTTCCGAAGAAGGGCTGGTCGCGGAGCAGCGCCGTCACGCAGTCGCTGATGCGGCGTGCGGATTCCCGGCGGGCGCGGAGAGACATCAGGCTGCCTCCCGATGTGTCGCCCCGGCGTCGCCGAAATACCCCGCGAACTTCTCCATGAGCGTGTCGGCGTCGCGCTTCACCTGGCGCCGCACGTTCGGGTTGAATTGCGGCGACGGGCGGAGCGTGTCCGGATCGGCATGGGCAATCCGGTCCTTCACGTCCTGGCAGAGCCGAGCCAGGCGGTCGTCCCCGAAGATGTTGAGGCGCGGCACCACGTCGACAATGTCCCTGATGTTCTCGATCATGGAATCGCGGAACACCAGGGGCTTGCCGTTCTCGTCCTCCTGCAGGCGCTGCGAGACACGCTCGACGGCTTCGCCGAGGCGCCTGTAGAGATCGCCCACGGCGTCGTGCAAACGTTCCTCGATCTGCTGCTCGATGTCGCGCTTGACGCGCTCGGTATCGTCGGAGGCGAGCCTCGCCATGAAGTGGTCGGCGTCGGGAACCGGCACGATGCGGTAGCGGATCGCGAACTTGCCCTGCAGCGCCTCCTTCGAGGGGTAGTCCTCGATGCGAAAGAGCTTGCCGAGGTCGAGCCGGGCCTGGTCGATGTTGTCGTCGTAGTCCTCGATGAAGCGGGCGCGCTCGCGCACAATGCGCTCGCGGAAGCCGTCAAGCAGCCCGGTGTAGCGTTCGTAGTTGGCGACGGTGAGCAGCCGGCTCCCCTGGTCGTCCCAGGCCAACGACTGTTCATAGTGGCAGCTACGGGCGGCGCTCATGGTGGCGGTGAGCGCGGCGAAGGCGGCCTTGGGCAGCAGGCGCTTGTTGTAACGCCCGGCGGAGGCGGTCGCGTCGTGGTGGGCGGCGACGTGGTTGCTGGCCTGGCGATCGTAGAGCCGGCCGGACCAGGCGCTGATGCGCAGGCTGACCAGCATGGCGTCGTGGGTGAGGTTCATGGGCAATGTCTCCTGAGGCGTGGTGTCACTGCGTCCTGGCAGAGGCCCAGCGGATGAAGGCGTCGGTGTGCTGCAGGTCGGGTTCGCGGCGGATGCACGAGCCGACGAGGAACTCACCGACCTCGCGCCGCAGCCTCTGAGCGTAGGTGACGATGGACCCGAGATTGATGTCGTCGGCCATGCGGTAGAGCGAGCCGCAGAGCGCGATGAGCGCGCTGGCGTTGTCGGGAACGACGGCGTTCTCGGGATCGTCGATGACGGTGCGGGGATGGGGCAGCTCGCGCCAGACCTTCAGGAAGGCGGCGAACTCCACCGCCGCTGCCTCGCCGACGGTGCCCCGGAACAGCGCGCGCTCGACGGCCGGGTCGAGGCCGTTGCGGCGGTGTACGATGTTGGAAATCATCTCCCACGTCCTCGGGCACGGGAACGCCTTCTCCCGCGACTGCGGGTCGAACTGATGCAAGAGCTCGGGGCGCATGGACACGAAAAAAATGGCCTCGGCCGCGATTCCATTCGCCGCCGCCCAGGCGCACCAGTCTTCGGTGTCGACCCGGATCTCAAGATGGACGAAGCGTGATGCGAGCGGCGTCGGCATGCGATGCACGACGCCGCGGTCACTCTCCCGATTGCCACAGGCGATCAGAGACGCGCCCTCGGGCAGCTCGTATTCGCCCACCTTGCGGTCCAGCACCAACTGATACAGCGCCGCTTGCACCATCGGCACCGCAGACGGCAGCTCCTCCAGGTTGATGAGCCAGCGGCCGGGATCGTCGGTGGGCGGCAAGAAGGCCGGGGGCGCCCAGCGGGTGCGGTCGGTGCCGTCGCGCCAGGGAATGCCGCGCAGGTCCACGGGGTCGAGCAGCAGGGCGCGGACGTCGACGTACTGGCGGTTCGCGGCGGCGGCGACCTGTTGGGCGACCTGACTCTTGGCGCTGCCGGGCGGCCCCCACACCACGGCCGGTTGGCGGGCCTCGACCAGGAGCGCGAGGGTGGCGGCGAGCTCGCTCGGGCGCAGCGTGTAGTCGGCGGAAATGGTGTCGGGATCGGTCATGTGCAGCCTCCGGAATCGCTGGGGTGCGGCGCGGCGCCCTCAAGGGGCCGGCCTTCACCCTGTCGGGTTAGCCCTCGTCCTCCTTGTCTCCCGGGGTATGCGGCCGGCGCGCGACACGGGATGCCGCCCCCGGGCAGAGCTGCCGGGGACGTGCCCGGCTACGGGCCGGGGAAAGAGAACGGGCCCGGCCGACATCGAGCGTCGCTGCGGCAGGGTCAGCAGGTAAGCCCGTGATCTTCGGGAGGGTCCGGCGGATCTCCGCGATGGTGGCGTGCAGGGACCGCTCTCCGGTCCCCGTGCCTCGACCGACCGCCGCTGGACCGATCTCCTGCCGGCTGGCAACGCGGCGGCGGCGACCGCGACGCAGAGGTGGCGATACTGTGGTCACAGGGAAGACCGGCGGCCGGAATCCGCCCGTATGAAAATGGGAACCGGGCCTGTTTCGCGATAGGTGTCGGCTGGTGGTGCTGGTGGGCCAGAAAAAGGCGGTCGCCATCGCGGTGCGCAACGCCTCGGGACGCCGGCGCTGGTCGAAGCTGGACGAATGGCTGGCCGGTGCGAAGGACGGTCCGAAAACGGAATTCGCCCCTGATGCACGGTCTCTTCGGAAGCCGCCGTTGACCGGCGCCATGCCCTACGGGTAATCGGGGAGCAGGACAGGATAGGATGGTGGGGGTGGAAAACGGATGAACAAGGTGGAGATGGCCGGTCGGCTGGCAGCCCGAACGGGCCTGAGCAAGGCGATCGCCAGGGAAGCGGTGGACGGTGTGTTCGCAGCCATCGGCGACGCTCTTGCTAATGGCGAAGAAGTGCGGATTGCGGGATTCGGGACTTTCGGCACCAGAAGCAGACCCGCCCGTACCAGACGCAATCCGAGGACCGGAGAGGCCGTTTCGGTATCGGAGTCGACATCGCCGACGTTCAAGGCCGGGAAGACGCTGAAGGATGCCGTAAAGGCGGGTCCCGGGTCATGACGCTGCAACGCCAGCCGACTGCGACTCGGAGCGCCTCAGACCGCCTGAATATGGAATCCAGCCGATTGCTATGCGATGACGGACACACTACGAGCTGTCCGACCGGCGTCAGGAAAACCCAAGGCGTCCGCCGGGTTGGGAGTTGCGCCGCGGCCGGGGCATGTGCTGTATCACGTATCAGGCAAGAAGATCGTGGACTCGTCCGCGCCTCGCCCACATCCCTACAAGTGTAAGAGCAATAAGAGTCCCATAGTGCGGTAACTCAACACCTAAACCTTGAACCGAATTGTAACCATCAATGAAAACATGTTTATTTGGACGTGACCGTGTTTAGAACAAGAAATCTCTTGGACGCCATAGACGCATCTGGACACGAGAAGATGCAAAAGGAGTTTTGGCGTGCACGTCTGATGGACGCGGACCAAGTGTTCTCTGATCAGTTTTCACAACCGCCACAGATGCTCTACAAATACATCCCTGCACATCGGTTGGACCATGCTCTGCCTGACGAGAAGCCGTGTTCTTTCCGTGCCACGCCGCCCAACGAGTTAAACGACATCAATGAGATCAATTACCAACCCACGTTCGTTGACGACGAGAATAATCGCCAGAGTATTAATCATGAATATGCCGCAGCCCTGACTGAACTATTCCCAACTTCACCAGTTGCTGTCGATGATGTGGAAAGATATCGCCAGAAAAATCCATTTGGTTATGGGGCCGAGTTGACCTGCGATCAGTTGTCGAAACGATACGGGGTCACATTATTTCGACCAAGAGAAATGATGTGAGAATGTGGTCGCATTACGCTGACGATTGTAGAGGTGTTGCCATTGGCTTCAATGTTGATCGGTGGGTGACGCACCTGCGAGCCACTTCGATAATAAGACAGGTCCGATATGTTGATGAGCTTCCTATGATTATGGGCCCGCGCGTTGTAAATCAAGAAAACGTCTATGCATTCATGGCTAGTAAAGGAGCTGCTTGGGAATATGAGCAAGAGTGGCGATTGATTACCGAATTGTCGAAAACACACCAGTCCAGAAAGCATATTGCAGTCATTACCGTTCCTCAAGAATCTGTGTCGTCCATCCTTATTTATGATCGCACTCCGCAGGACACAGTGAATCGCATTGTCCGCCGACTAAACAATCCGTCGAACGGCTACCGCATATGGTGGATTGATAAGCTACAAAGAGGGCGCGATGCAACCACGTTATCCTTCGTCGGGCAGATAAAAATGCGCTCGCAACCCAGCATTCAGACAGCGTGACGGACTTCGCTAACGTATCCCATTGGCACACTGCAAGAAGCGACCAGGTAGTGGCGCTTGACACGCGCGGGGTGGGGGGACGTCATCAGAGAGGTGCGGAGATGCCGTCGGCGGCGTGTGACCGCGGCTGCGATCCAGGCGGCCGTAACGCATGGCAGCATCGTACTGGTTGACCATTGCCAAAATGGGGGGCTGGCGCTAGGGGCGGTTCGGTGGCGGAGACACGACCTGCTGGGGTAGTCGCCTCAATCGGGGCACCGACTGGAAAGGCCCGAGCCATGAAGACCGGCGCGGGCGAAGTCTAGGGAAAGTCTGAACAACCCCATGTTCGCGGTTTCGAGGGGGAGAGGCGGCTTGGATGTGAAGCTCGACGATATTGCCGACAGGCCGGGGGCTGCTTTGGTCACGGGATACGGAGCGAACGGGCGATATCCGCGTCGATCCGCCTCCTTCCCCGCCGTCCCGCCAGCGGCGGGCAGACTACTCCCCTGTCATCCCGTCGCGTAGCGGCCGGCGATCAGCAGGTTCGAGAACCCCAGCAGCAACGCGATGCGCTGCCTGTTCTTTGCCACGCCCCGGTAGCGCACCTTGGCGTAGCCGAAGTGCCGCTTCACGTACAGGAACGGATGCTCAACCTTCGCCCGCACCGACGCCTTGCGCTTCTCGGCAGCCTCTTCGGCGACGCCCTCGCCCAGCAGCCAGCGCCGCCCCGGCTTCATCGCCACACGCCACTCGACACCGCCGTCCCGGTGCTCGGGACGCTTCTCCACCCCCTGGTAGCCTGCGTCGCCCCACGCCGTCGTCTCAGCGCCATGCAGCAGCGCTCCCGCCTGCGTCACGTCGCTTGCGTTGGCCGCCGTCGTCGTCAAGCTGTGCGCCAGACCCGACCCGGCGTCCACCCCGATGTGCGCCTTCATCCCGAAATACCACTGCTTGCCCTTCTTCGTCTGATGCATCTCAGGGTCCCGTGCGCGGCGCCGGTTCTTCGTCGACGACGGCGCGTCGATGATGCTCGCGTCAACGATCGTCCCCGTGCGCAGCCGATGGCCGCGCGACGCCAGGTGCGCATTGATCTCCTCGAACAGACCCTCGCCCAGGCCGTGCTCCTCCAACAGATGCCGGAAGTTCAGGATGGTGGTCTCGTCGGGCAGCGCCTCCGTCAACCGCAGCCCCACGAAACGCCTCACCGACTCCACCTCGTAGAGCAGGTCCTCCATCCCCGGGTCGCTCAGGTTGTAGAACAACTGCACGCAGTGAACACGCAGCATCACCGACAGCGGGTACGGGCGCCGACCGCGCCCCGCCTTCGCATAGAACGGCTCGATCCGTCGCTCCAGCCGCTCCCAGGGAACCAGCTTGTCCATCTTCTCAAGGAACAACTCACGCCGCGTCCGGCGCTTCTTCAAGTCGTGCTCCAGTTCCGCAAAGCTTGACTGTGCCATGGCTCGATCATCCAATCCGCGACTCCTGCACAAATTATGGCACACGCAACTTGATCAGACCTTCCCTAGTGAGCAACCAGGGTGGCCGCGGTCACGCCGGCACAAGAGCGACTGATCCGCGCCGCCTTCCAGGCCGGGCTCAGGTCAGCCGAAATTGCGCTGGAATAACGATTCTCGCGGGAGATGCCGCAACATGTTATCACCGTCACCGAACGCGAGCGTCGCAAGACGGAGCGATAGATGGTCTAACGCCACCGGCCGGCAGAAGTGCCGCGGAGTTCGAATCCGTGCGGTTCCGGTGCGATGTCGGGGGCGGGCACCCTCAGGGCGGGTTGTCAGCAGAAATGGAAGTGGTGCTTCGCGTTTGAGCAGCTATGGGGACATCGGTGTCGCCGATATGGCATGACTAACAGAAACAGAACACCGGTAGTGCGTGCTTGGGGTTGGCGGCAGAAAAGACCTAGGACGGGATCGCCCTTGCGGCTCCAAATCATTACCACTTACGTACGCCATCGGGAGATTAACCATGGAACTTATTCCAACAGTTGGCGCGCTAATTGCCTTCACTCAGGCATGCATCGCAGTTGCTGTTTTTTGGTCGTCTCGTCGACAGCAATATGTGGATCGAAGTACACAGCGCATCATTCGAATTCACGATTGGGGCAATGACTGCATTTGTACGCTCGTTGAAGCGGGTCATTTTTGCTTGCTGCGCACGGAGGATTTCTCGGACCAAGACACCTATACGATTCAAAAGAACGAACTTCTCCATAAGTTGTCAGCGCTGATCGATCGCGGCAGACTATTCTACAGAAATGTGGATCAAGAAAAACACGGAGGAGAGAATTTCCCAGCTCGGCGAGGGTATCGTCCCGAGGTTCTGGATCCTTTGGTCGCCGCATATCGCTCTATATTGGCATCCGGCGAAACCGCGGATCAAGAGGGTTTCGATCGCCTATACAGATGGAGAGGGCGCTTTATTACTTTGCTTCAGTACGAGGTAGATCCGAGTTGGCTGCAGAACGCTCGATATTACTCAGACGGCCCTGGTGTAGCAGCTGGAATATCGGTAACCGCGGAATCCGAACCTCCAAGTGGCCTGATGACCGGTTGCCAGCCTAGGTGTTGTCCAACACGCAGAATTGATCTCCTATTGAATTCGGCCCCTTGGTGCAGATAGGTGAATTGCAATAATTTGACCGGTGCATTGGGCATTCGAAGGGCGAACGAACATGGCAAACCGCCGAAATCGTAGCACCGCGTTCGTGCGCCTAGTCGTCGGGGAATGTCTCGCCGGAACAGCGCTGCATGGCTTGGAACGCTGTTACGAAGTACGAAATACAGAAGCCTGGAATTGGGCCGGAACGGCATTGCGGAGGTAGACAGAAATGCAGTTCTTCAAGGACGGCCCGGATGTCCCCGAGGTGCTGCTGGAGGCGCACGAGGACGGAAATGTCGTCTTCTTCTGCGGCGCAGGGATTTCTTATCCGGCAGAGCTGCCGGGATTTAGGGGATTGGTGGAAGGACTCTACGCACGGTTGGCGGTGATTCCTGATGCGGAACAACAAGCCGCGATTGATTTGGAGCAATTCGATACGGCAGTGGCTCTACTGGAGCAGAAGTATCTCGGCGGGCGAGAACAGGTACGAGAGGAGCTGAGCAAGATCTTGAAGCCGAAGTCCACCGACACAAAGGCCACGGCCACGCACAAGGCATTGCTGACACTCAGCGAGAACAGGGAAGGTCAAAGAAGATTGATTACCACCAACTTTGACCGTTTGTTCCAGATTGTGATCCGGAGAGAAAAGCTCCGCGTGCCAGTCTTCCAGGCTCCGCTTCTTCCTGTTCCCAAGGGTCGTTGGAGTGGACTGATCTACCTCCATGGATTGTTGGCCGGGAAACCCAGTGCGGACAACCTGAACAGCTTGGTGGTGTCCAGTGGCGACTTCGGCTTGGCGTATCTCACAGAGCGGTGGGCAGCGAGATTCCTCGGCGACCTGTTTCGTAAGTTCACGGTCTGCTTCGTCGGCTACAGCATCGGCGATCCCGTATTGCGGTACATGATGGACGCTCTCGCTGCGGACCGCCAACTCGGCGAAGCCTCCCACGAGATGTTTGCATTCGGCAGCCACTCGGAGGCGGACTACTCGACTCAAACCAGCAAGTGGAAGGCAAAGAGCGTCACGCCGATTTTGTATCTTGAAGACCGCGGTCACACTAATCTGCACAGAACGCTTGACGCATGGGCGAACATGTACGGGGACGGTGTGAGCGGGAAGGAAAATATAATCGTGCAAGGTGCGCTCGCCCGTCCGGTGACAAGTACCAAACAGGACGACTTCGTCGGCCGCGTGTTGTGGGCGCTGAGCGATCCCATCGGCCTGCCAGCGAAGCGCTTCGCGGAGATGAATCCGGTGCCGTCTCTTGAGTGGTTGGAACCGTTGAGCGAGGAACGGTTCGGCCGGAACAGGCTGGCGGGGTTCGGCTTGGAGCCGGAATCGGCGGCGGGGAAGGGGTTCAAGTTCAGCCTGATGCGCCGTCCGGCGCCGTACACGATGGCTCCTTGCATGGGGCTCGTGGTTGCTGCACCGCGCGGGAGCCTTTGGGACGACGTGATGGGGCACTTGGCCCGCTGGCTCCTACGCCATCTCAACGACCCTGCCTTGTTACTGTGGCTTGTGAAGCGCGGCGGACAGCTCGACGAACGGTTCGCGCGTCAAGTCGAATACCGTATCCAGACTCTTGTCCGGCTCGAGAAACTAGGCAAAACCGAGGAGCTTGAGCGGATCCGGCAAAACGAGCCGAACGGAATTCCCAACCTCCTGATGCGCACACTCTGGAGCATGGTCTTGGCGGGACGTGTCAAGGCGCCGAGTGAACACCTATCCCTTTACGATTGGCACGAGCGACTGAGCAGAGATGGTTTGACGACTTCGCTACGCATGGAGTTTCGCGAGAAGCTCGCTCCGCACGTGGCGCTGAACAAGCCTTATCCGCGGTTGACTGACAAGGACGAACCGCGCGAGGCGGGGCGTATGAGGGAAATCGTGGAGTGGGAAATCGTCCTGGCGACAAAGGACGTTCATGCGGCAGTACGGGAACTCTCCGACGATGACCTCTGGCAGGCGGTGCTTCCCGATTTACTTGACGACTTTAGCGGATTGTTACGTGATGCTCTAGACCTGATGCGAGAACTCGGCGAAGCCGAAGACGTGTCCGACAACTCTTACGTCCACCAGCCCTCAATCTCGGAGCACCCCCAGAACCGGGGGTTCCAGGATTGGACGGCGCTGGTGGAACTGACACGCGATGCTTGGCGGGCCACCGCCGCTCAGTCGCCCGAACGGGCACGAACCACGGCGGAAGCTTGGCGACACATTCACTATCCCCTTTTCCGACGCCTTGCGTTCTTCGCTGCCTCCCATACGGAAATCATCCCGTGCCGCTTGGGGTTGGATTGGCTACTAGAGGACGAGTGCTGGTGGCTATGGTCGGAGGAGACAACCCGTGAATCCATTCGTCTGCTGGTCGCACTCGTACCGCTCCTGAGCGAAGCCGAGCAGCGCGAACTGGAAACGGCGGTCTTGGCCGGACCGCCGGACGCAATGTTGGAAGGCTTGGATCCCGATCTCTACACTTGGTACCGAAACAAGGACATTTGCTTGCGGCTTGCCAAGATCGCGCAGACCGGGAGAGCACTCGGAACCACGGCAAAGGAGCGATTGGCTGAACTTTCTGTTCAATTCATCGCATTGAGACTCGCCGATGATGAACGCCATGAGTTCACCTACTGGATGCCCGACAGCGCGGAATTGCGCGAATTCGTGGCGTTGCCGCAGGAACCGAATGAGCTATTGGAATGGCTCATGGAAGAACGCAGCACCCGTCCTTGGGAAACGGACGACTGGCCGGAACGATGCCGGGAAGACTATTCCACAGCGGCCTGGGCTTTGCGCACACTTGCGGAACAAGGCAACTGGCCGGTCACGCGCTGGCGTACAGCTCTACACGCCTGGTCGGAAGAGGCTCTGTCCAGGCGCGCCTGGGAAGACCTGGCGCCTATACTGGAGAAGGCCCCAACGGATTTCGTGAGGGAGGCACGGCATGTGCTCGCCTGGTGGCTGCGAGAGATCGCGCAAACGTTGGAAGCGCGAGAGAATACATTTCTCTTGCTCTGCGAGACGGTGTTACGACTGGAATATGACGGGGAGCAGGATACCGACGACGTAGTCGGGACAGCCATCAATCACCCGATCGGGCGAGTGGCTGATGCGCTGCTGCGCTGGTGGTATCGAAATCCCATTGAGGACGACCAAGGCCTTCCCGAAGAGCTGAACAGAATCTTCACCGAACTCTGCGAGCCCAGTGTCGATGCTTACCGCCACGGCCGAGTGCTGCTCGCTTCTCGCGTCATCACGCTGTTCCGAGTGGACCGCGAGTGGACGCAACAACACTTGCTGCCGCTATTTCGGTGGAGGGAGTCGGAACTCGATGCACGCTCCGCGTGGGAAGGATTTCTTTGGGCTCCTCAGCTCTATGCTCCACTAATGGAAGTGATCAAACCGGCCTTTCTGGAGACGGCAAACCAATACGGTGTGCTGGGCAAGCATGGGCGGCAGTACGCATCGGTCCTGGTTTACGCATCTCTTGACCCCCGCGACATCTTCAAGAAGCCCGAGTTGGCGATCGCCACATCGGCATTGCCCTCCGATGGGTTGGCAGAAGCGGCCGCAGCGTTGGTTCGAGCGATCGAGGCGGTGGGAGAAGAGCGAGCGGGCTTTTGGAAGAACAGGATTGCACCTTATCTCAGAGAAATCTGGCCGAAAACACGTGCGCATGCGTCTCCAGCGGTCGCCGAATGCATGGGACTCGTGTGTGTTGCGGCAGGGGACGCGTTCCCAATGACACTGAGTCAGATCAGCGGATGGCTGCAGAGGCTAGACTACCCGGATCAGCTCGTGCGGCGTCTCAATCAAGAGACGCTTTGCGAGAGGTTTCCGGAGCGAGCGTTGGAGTTTCTCCACCTAATTGTGGAGGACGGGCCTCAATCCCCGCCGAGCGATCTCCCCGAGTGCCTGAGGGCGATTCTCTGCGCGGACCCAGGACTCGAATCCGATCGCCGGTTCCGGAAGTTGAGAGACTATCTTCGAAGATTTGGGACAGACTTGGACTAACTGACTAGGTGACACAGGCGCCGTATGTTGTACGCTTTGAATCAGAAGCCTTTCGCCTCAGAGGAATTTGGTTTCCGCCTTGGCTAGGCCCAAAGAGAGGAGACCTGCTGCCCTTGCACCTGATGCACTACCGAGTCGGAACAACGACATTCACACTTGCCTCTTCCAGCCGCCATCCGAGCGGCACGACATCGCAGGATGAAAGCCCGTCCGTTGGATATCAACAACATCGAGCAGGGGAACGGGTTCCAGGAACTCGCCGCACCCCTTGATCCCGTACAAGCTGAACGGATCGCCGCCGTCCATCGTGGCTTTCTCTACCAGCACCTCTACGGTGTCGCCAGCCTCCTGACCGTTGGCCGTGCCAATGGAAGTTGCGTGGTGATCGAACGCGATGAAGATATCGAGATCACCAACACAGGCCTTCATCGCTACGTTCAAGTAAAAACCCGCAACCGACCGCTTCAGCCGGGCGATATTGCCAGCGCTTTGGAACGCTTCGGACAGATTCGTGACCAACATTCAGAGGGCCGTAGAAAAGCCGCCATTTCCTTCTGCATCGTCAGTAACGTTGAACCGGGTCCGACTCTGATGGCGGCCTCCACCCGCCACGACTGGCCCAGCGACGTTGCACTAATCTTTCCCGGTCATCCAGACGGTTCGTTCCCTCCAGCTTGGCCGTCCGTGGAGGACGCCTTCGAATGGTGTGTTGACAAGGCCCGAGACCTGCCCTTCGGTTCCCTGTCGGGTGAGACACTCGTTTGGAAGCTTGCTGCACAAGTCCTGCACGCGGCCACCGGCGCTCGTGAAAGGACATTCCGCGCCGAAGAGTTACCGGGTCTGCTAGAACAACTGGTGGTTCAGCTACAGGATTTCCCCGATCCGCCCGCCCGTTATCGGCCGCAAGTAGATGAACCGCCCTTGGTAACGGATGCACGCCTCCGAGTGGTTATTGGATTTTCAGGTGCTGGAAAGACAGCCTGGGCGTCTCAGGCCGCGCTCCATAGCCCCCATCCAATCAGCTATTTTGATGTGAGCGAGATGCCGGTGGCGTCCGTCGCAACTAATTTGGCACGGGAACTAGCCGCACGATTCGTGGGTGGAAGGCGAAAGGGGATTGGCGGCGCTCTCTTCGGTGAACGGAGCGGATCGAACATCTTGCGCGCGTGTGACAAGCGACTGTCAGATGTGGGCCTCGCGGTCACCGTCATTATCGATAATGTCCACCGCCTCGACGGTGGCACTATTCGTGAGCTCTTGGAGGCCGCGCCCAGCATGCGTTTCCTGTGTTTAGGTCAGCCTTGGGACGATGCAGCGAAAATCGAGGCGATCCACGGGATTACAAGCGAAGCACTGGGCGGATGGTCGACCGACGACATCGCGGCCGAGTTCAACTTTGTGGGTGCTCCAATCTCCCTTGAAACCGCAGGCCGGATTTTGGGCCTGACCGGCGGCTTGCCGCTTTACGTGCGCAACGCCGCGCTCCTATCAGTGCGCCAACATAGTGCCAACGCTGCCGACTTTTGCGATGCAGTTGAACGACGGGTGCATGCGCAGGCTACAGCCCAAGAGATTATTCTTGAGGAAACCTTCGATAAGCTGGAGCCAATCGAAGCGCGTGCAGCAGCTCTGTTGAGCCTGTCTGACGTCCCCCTAACGCCGGAGGAGGTTGATGCGCTTCTCGGTTCAGAGGAATTCTCAGCGAGCGCTACCGCCGGCGCCTTGCGTCAACTGAGACGAGCGTCGGTAGTCATCGGCTTCCAAGGCAACCGTCTTGGCTTACACGATGCCATCCGTCCTTTGGCAATCGATGCGCGTCGCCGTTTCAGAGAGGGCCAGGAAAAAGAAGCCCTCGAGCGGCTTGCTCCTGCGCTCTTGCGGACGTTCCAGTCTGACCGCGACGTCTTGCGGATGGGTTTCCTTTTTCGGTTATTGCCGAGGATCGGTCGGACGGACGTTCTTGTCGATCTGGCTTCGGACGAGATGTTCCATGAGCAAGGCGATCCGCGGACGCTGCGGGAGGAACTTGCGAATGCTGCGGCCGACACAAAGAAGTCGCCTAGGGACCGTTTCTGGGCCAATGACGCCCTAGCCTATTGGGAGAGCCGCGACGGAGGTCAACCGGATCGTGATCGGATCGGTACAATGCGAGCTCTTGTCGAGGAAGGTAAGCTCGGTGTAACGGAGCAAGTAAATCTCCGTTTCAAGGAATTGTTCTACTGGGCGACGCAGGGCGACCGGGACCGCGTTGATGAGGCTTATGTTTCAGCTGAACGAATGGGTGCCAAACCGGACGTGCAGCGCATGCTGCGCTTCAATTATGCAGGTGCACTCTTTCGGATGCGCGCATTTTCGGAAGCATGCATCATCGCTGATCAGCTGATCAATGAATACTTCCAGGTGATTCGCATTACCGAGTTGGATGTAGTCGGAAAGAGCAACGTTGCACTGTATGAGTTTATTCCAAAGCCCGTCGACCGCATGGTCTTTAAGCACTTGGCCGACACCCTGAACCTTTGGTCGCTTATCGTCGTGGAAATGGGCGAACCGCCCTTACTTCGGCGAATCGCAGCTATGAAGTTCTACGGCCTCGTGCCTGCTGCACGCTCAATCGTATCCACGGGTCTGGAAGCCGTTGACGACTTCCTTACAATTATGGCGGAACCCAGCGCTGCATTGGAGGTGATGGAAGACCACGTTCTTCCGGTGCTTAGGGAGAACCATCTCACCGATATGGTGGCGGCAGTTCGCAGCCACTACGCAATAGTTCTCGCATGGAACGGTCAGTTGGACGCAGCCCGCAAGGAGATGCAGGCCCTTCAACAGTATGCCGGTTTCCCGGCGCAGACCGAAATGCTTGCTGAGCGAACCGCTGCGATAGAGGAGATTGCCTCGGGCAAGCTGCGCTTGGTCAAACAGCCGCCACCACCAGGGGCTCTGACCCGGGTCTATGGGCAGCCGTTGCAAGCCTCCAAAAAAATGGGGCGCAACGAGCCATGCTGGTGTGGTTCAGGCCTCAAATTCAAAAGGTGCCATGGCGGATGAGCAATAGGTTAGTACTTCTTCTGCATGCACCGCCTGATATTGTGGAGGGTCGAATTTTGCGCCCCAGAATCCAGTTTACGAAATGGGATATAGGGCGGCTCCGCGCCAATCGACCACGGCGAACCACATCCTACAGAGTGTTTTTGGTGGCGCTATCGGCAATTCGCCCCGCGGGGTCAATGATCGAGTCGCGCGCCCTATGGGCGTAATGTGTCGTCGTCGCGACTTCGCTAGGCCCTAGCTGCTTACCGGTAACTGGGAGGGGTTGGCCGAGTGTCAGCGCGCGGGAAGCGAAGGGGTGGCTCAGATTTTCTGTTCCCCCCTGAGGCGGATCAGGAGTTGATCGCGGATTTCTCCGCGCACGTCATATTCAGCGGTTGCCGCGACTTCCAGTGTGACAGCGATTGCGAACGAAATATCCAAGTCGGGATCGAGGCCGCCTCCAGAGGCGTCCCGACACTGAACCCTGATGGGCAGTGTTGCTCCATTCTCGAAGTCCGGCGCGCGCACGCGGTTGTGCACGAGGCGGCGGGACCAGGCGGTACCACGCTTTATGAGCGCAACAGCCGGCGGCTCGGATTTCATCGCGAGGTTCCAATGTTTGTCCTCGGCGTCGTCTTCGAGCAGGTCGCCATCCGCGGCGATGGCTTCCAATGCGGCCAGGCGATATCGCGCGCGAGCAGGCTCAACTGGCGAAAACCATGTCAAGGTGACCAACATCGATCGGTGAACGCTGTCGCCGGATAGAGATGGCGGCAGTGGCATATCGAAGATGGTTGCTTGATCTTTTCGAACCTGACCGAGACCCACCAGCGTTACGCCGTGAAGCGGGGCCTCTCGCATGAGCTCCGGATCCAGGAAGCCGTATCCGAATTGGAGAGCCACCTCTTCTGCGGCTTGCTGGAAGCGTCCATCAGGCGCAGCGAGTTCTGCGGCATAGAGTGCCTTTGCTGTATCGGGCCACCGAGCTGCATTGATCGCCAAGGCCCTGGTCAGCAACGCAAGGTCGTTCGGAGAAAGATCGCGGCCGTCATATGGACCGTCTTCTTCGGTGAGCGTCTCGGCGGCATTGAGCAGGGATCGCGTTACGAGGGCGGCGGCGCAACTCGTCCCTCGGGACTGCGACCGGGGTGAGCCGAGGCCGGCGGTTGCAACACTCAAACCGGTGCGGGCGCTCTGAGCAACGGCCCGGAGCCGCAGGTCGTCACCCGCCGGCAGGGCGCGGACTTCGTGATGTCCTCCAACGCCAATGATATCCGGCTTGATGGTGCGAAATGGCCCCAGGCCCAATCCGCTGGACAATGCGGGTAGAGTTTCGCCGTCCGCCTGAGTCTCGACGGTGCCGGGAGCGGGGTCCATGCGGGGTGGGGCCAGGTCAAGCGATGCGGCACCGACCGTGAGGGCGTTGAGCGCTTCGCTGGGCGCCAGCAATGTGCGTTCGTGACGGTGTCGGCGTTGGGCGGCGCGGACAAGCTCCTGACGTTCCGGCAATGATCGGACCTCGAACTCGCCGACAGTCGTGGCGGGGACATGAAGATCGTGCTCTACATTGCCCGCAGAAACGACAAAGAGAATTCCTGCCTCCGTTGACCACCAGTCGAGCAGGCGCGCCAGTGAGCTGATGCGGCCGGCAAAATGCGAGCCGCGCACGCCTATCGAGAAATTCACGACAAACGCTTCCGGGACCAAGGGTTCATCACCGCGGAATGCGCGCTGAAGGGCGGTATGCACGAGGTCGACGAAGAGGCGATCGTCCGGAGAAGTGGCGCCGTTCTCGGTGTCAACCAAGAGGGGGATGGCCAGGAGGCGACTGTCGCGAACCGGGTGTCCGTCTGATTCGAGGTCACCCCTCAGGATGAGCGATGCCATCGCCGTCGCGTGGCGGCGGGTGGCGACGAGAGACCGGTCGACCAAGTCGTGTACATCTTCGATGGCAACGCCACCATCGAGGCTGCGGTGGCCGGCAATCGGTGTGCCATCGAGGAGAAGGACGCGGAAGGGACTGGCGGGATCGAAATCGTCGAAGTCATCCCGGTCAACATCCGTCGGTTGAGAGTGGGCAGGCACTGACTGGGCGATGGTTTGGGGTAAAACGAACTGTAGGCCATCGAGTGTTGCGAGCCCGTTCGGCGCGGCCGGATTGTTTAGCATTGCGCGTACATTGCCGGCAGCAAGGCCGACGAGCATGGCGTCATAGACGAAGCTTCCCTCATGAATGGCGCTTCGATCGATGACCCGGCCGGCTAGGGCAGCGATCCTTGCTTCGGTGTCTCGGCGCCACTGGCGCAATTGGTCCTGATTGTGCGTCGGCCAATGCTCGAGCTCGAGTCGGACTTCGGCCTCATCGTCAAATGGAAGCCGGTTCTCGAACTCGATGCGGTTCTCGGCAGATAGGCGATCCTCCGGTCCCCAGGGCCGCAACTCGGCAAGCATGTCGAAGAGGCGCCACCAAGGGGCATAGTCACGCTCGGGTTCGCGATTGGCCTGATATCTGCGCCAGAGCCGCAGCAGCCGGTTGAAGGCATCCTGTGTGGGCACGGTCGCATACAGCGTAGGCGACACTGCGCCCGGGTGTTCGGCGATCAGGTCATCCGGCAGGTCGTAGTCGTCTTCCAGTTCGATCTCGGAAAGAACCTCAAGACCGACCAACCGGGCGGCGCGGGCAAAGTCGGCGATCGCAACGGCGGTTACGAAGACGAGGGCGCGTTCAGGCGCGATCCCGAATGGATCCCGCCGCAGTTCAAGTGCCGCATCGTCACGAGCGAGAGCGGCCTCAAGTCGGTCGAATTCCTGGCGGAATCGCTCTCCCTGGCGGCGGCGGCCGGCACCGCGGGGCCGGGGGAACCGAGCCGCTCCACCGGGTATCCTGCGCGCAGGCCGCGAATCAGGAAGGCGCAGGATCGGTCGGTCTGTCATTCGTACCGTATCGACCGTGCTGATCGCTCAGGTCGGTCCTAGCCTTCACTCGATCTTTCACCAGCGTTCGGAAAGTCAGGTTGCCTTGCGCCAGCGCGTAGCGGCGGTGAAGATCAAGAAAGAAATCCTCGGCTTCTGAGAAGCTCTTCGGTGAAACAGCCAAGCGCAATCGTTTTGCCGTATATCCTGACTTCTGCTCGAATTCTCGGAGGCGGCAAGCAAAATACTCGGTCATCTGATCTTCGGTCGGTCTCCCAAGCTCCAGTTTGATCTCAAAGCGTCGCCACGTAGCCCGGTCGAGCAGCTCGGGGTGGTTGGTAGCGGCAACGAGAACGCAGTAGGAAGGTAGATCGTCGAGTTGCAGAAGAAGGGTCGTCACGACCCGCTTGATCTCGCCGGTTTCGTGAAGATCGCCTCGTTCCTTTCCGATGGCGTCGAATTCATCGAAGAAGAGGACACAGGGTTCGGTGCGCACAAAATCGAAGAGGCGTCTCAGCCGCTGGGCGGTCTCACCCAGATAGCTCGTCACCACTGCGTCGTATCGAACGGCAAATAGCGGCAGCGCAAGTTCGAAGGCGAGACTCTCGGCGAGGGACGTCTTGCCGTTTCCTGGCGGTCCGACCAGTAAGACTCGGTGACGGGGCTCCAGGCCGTGGGCGCGCAGGACGTCGGCTCGGCCCTGTTCCTCGATGAGTTCCTGACATGCGTTTCGGATAGCCTTTGCGAGAAACAGGCTGGTCAACGGTCGTTCGGGGTGACGTCGCTGAATACCCCCCGACCCATCTCGGCCACGCAGGCTGCCCTGCCTGGTCGGGCTTGCACCTGTAGGCCGCGGCGGTGCGGTAAGCGCCCGGTCGATCCGTTCGGCGACAACGGTGTGCTTCTTGGCGCGCTCGTTCGCTGCGATCGCTTCGGCGGTCACACGGGCTGATTCCTGATCCCCGCTAACGCCGGCCTTGACAAGGTCGACGATGAGATCGCTTCGGGCCATGAAAGATCCTGAGAGTGCCTATCAACTCAAAACGTAGCACTGATCCCACTCCAGATAAACGGATATTAGAAATTTTCGTCTGTTTCGTGGAAAATCGCGCGGATCGGAGGGGTGCCGCAAATGGCGGGCACTCATTGCCTAGTGGTGTCGTCGACACCCTGAGCGGACGACAGGTTCCCGCCGATGCTTCCGGTGATCCGGGCCGCGGCGGACTGGATCGAGTCCCGCGCCAGGTGCGCGTATCGGGCGGTTGTCTGCACCTGGGTGTGGCCCAGCAGCTTGCCGATCATCGTGAGGCTCTCGCCCAGGGCCAAGGCCCTCGACGCATACGTATGCCGTAGATCGTGAGTCGTGTATTTCGGCGGTCCGGGTTCGGGGTAGGCTTCGTTTCGTTGACCGCGGCCAATCCGACCAAGCAAGCATGAACGCGAATCGGGCCGGGTCGATCTCGGCGCTAGGGGCCGATCAGGATCTCGTCGACCACAGAGATCGTGCCGTCGCGCCCGATCTTGAGCAAGAAGACCTCGCCCGAGGCGGGGATCCGGCCCGTGAGCGCCGTGATGTTCACCTGATGGGTGACCAGGATGACGGTTTCCGAGGGCGGCAGGCCGAGCAGGAATTGCCGGAGTTCGGCCGTCTGCGGGCCGGCCCGGTCCCGGTTCCTGAAGAACGAGTTCAGCGCGGGCAGGCCCTCGACCGGACCGAGGTCGAGGAATCGAGCCGTGTCGCGGCAGCGGCACCATTGGCTGGTGACGACCCGGTCGACGGTCACGCCGGCGGCACGGATCGCCGCCCCGATCTTTCGCGCCTGTGCCCGGCCCTGCGCGTCGAGATTGCGCTGGGTGGTGCAATCGTTGAGCACGAACGTCGCGGGGTCTCCGGTCCCCGGCGCGAAGGCGTGGCGCAGGATGGCGACGATGCCGGGCTCGGACAGGCGGGCAAAACGCGCGTCCGCGGCTGTCGGCAACGGGGAGAGAAAGAAGGCCGCCAGCAAGGCGGCGGCGAGAAGCAGGCGCGTCATCGGCGGCTGTGCGAGACGGAGTGGCGATCGGGGCCGGCTGGACGAAACTAGCGCCCAGGTTCGGAAGCTTCCAGTCATGTCGGGCCTGCAATGCGCCGGTTGACGATGGCCGATGCCGGTCCTAAGCCGTGTCGGGTAAGTGAAAGACCGACGGAACGGGGCGGTGAGCGAGCGGGTTGCGCGGCTGCGCATCGAGCTGCAGGAGCTGGAGCCGAAGATCTGGCGACGCATCGACATGCCGCTGTCGACGACGCTGGAGGCCCTGCACGAGGCGATCCAGATGACCATGGGCTGGACCTTCTCGCACCTCTGGGAATTCGACATCGATGGCCGCTGCTACGGCGATCCGTCGTTCCGGGAGTTCGATGACGAGCCGCCGATCTACAAGGCGAAGGGCCTGCGGCTGGGCGTCGTGATCTCACGCGGCGTGGATCGGTTCGTCTATGCCTACGACTACGGCGACAACTGGCGCCACGACGTGATCGTCGAGGAAGTTCGCGACGGTGACCCGGACAGGGAGTATCCGGCCTTCGTGGACGGGGCCAGGCGCTGTCCGCCGGAGGACGTCGGCGGCCCGTACGGGTTCATGGACTTTCTGGAGGCGGTCCTCGATCCGGCGCACGAGCAACACCGGGACATGGTTCGCTGGTACGGCGGGCCGTTCGACCCGATCGGCTTCGACGAGGAGCGTGCGCGTTTCTGCATGGAGAACATGGTGCGCCGGCGGCGCGGCCCGCTGGCCAGTCACAGGAGCGGATCGCGGCGACCGAAACGATGACCGTGGCGTCTCGGATGGCAGGCCGCATCGACGCGGCGTTTTCGGCCGCAAATCGCCAAGCGGCGCCGAGGGCACTCAGGGATCGTCAGGAGTTTGAAAAAATCTGCATTCGCTTTGATGACGGATCTTGAGAAAGCCGGGTCTCCGGCGGAAATCTGAGGAAAAGACTGATATATTTCAATGCGATATAGATTTTCCTCGGAAATACGCTCTGTTAACGGCGGCGAGACCTTGTGGGAACCGTGGATCGACGGCTTCGAACGGGCCATGCGGCTGCGTCCGGATGCGTGGGAGGAGATCGCGCTGAGCGACGACGAGGAAGCGTAGCCTGTTCATGCGATACGGAATGCCGGTCTGTTGTGTCGTGCCCATCGCCGGCTAGCGACCGCAGGAAGGTGGAGACCGATCCCGGTCTCGACATCGACGCGGGCCAATCAGGGAGGCACCCATGCGCATCTACAACTACAAGAAGAGAACGGCGCGACGGGTCGCGGTAGAGGATGGCAAGGAGCTGGTCGACCCGATCGATGCGCTGAGCGGTCAGCGCAAGCTCGCTGCGCGGGACCGCGACGCGCTCGCCGACACGATCTCTTTCATCGAATCCGGGGATCGGGGCTTGCACCTCGCGCGCAAGGCGATCCGCGAAAGTCGCGGCAGCGGCAAGGGCCGCCGCAGCCTGGCCCGGGCCACGCTCTTCGCGCCCCTTGAGCCCGCGGTCATCCTGTGCTCGGGAGAGAACTACTGGGATCATCGGGACGAGAAGCCGGTGGTCGAGGGCAAGGAACCCGAGTTTTTCATCAAGCTCCAGCAATGCGCCAACGGCCCATACGACGACATCGTCTACGAGCCGAAGATCACCGGGAAGCTGGACTATGAAACCGAGCTTGCGATCGTCATCGGCAAGGGCGGGCGCCACATCGCCAAGAGGGATGCGATGAAGCACATATTCGGTTTCACCGTCATGAACGACGTCACGGCCCGGGACCGGCAGGTCAAGATGCGGCCCGACGGCACCTCGCAATACGCGCTCGGCCCGGGCAAGAACTTCGATACCTCGGCGCCGCTCGGCCCCTGCATCGTCACGACAGACGAGCTTGGCAACCCACAAAAGCTGGCGCTCCGCACCTGGGTCAACGACGAGCTGCGCCAGAACAACACCACCGCGATGATGATCTGGAACGTCCGGGAGCTGGTCCATTTCTTTTCGGGCTTCGTCACCCTGAAACCGGGTTCGGTGATATCGACGGGCACGCCGGGCGGAACCGCGTGGGGAACCGATCCCGAGCTGGGCGGGCGCGGTGCCCAGACCGAACGCGAAGACATCGAACTCGCCATGGGCTATCTCAAGGTCGGCGATGTGGTCACCTGCGAGATCGAAGGCATCGGCCGCCTGCGCGCCAGAGTCGTGCTATCCGGGCATTCGCGGAGGAAAACCTCGGCCAGGAGCAAGCCGGCGCGTGATCGAAGGGTCTAGCCTGACCCATTCGCGGCGGGCGGTGTTTATCGGTTGATTATGAGCGCGGGCAGGTTTTCGTTCGGCGCCTTGGGGCATGGGGACTTGAGGTTGGCAATGTCTGGGTTTGGAGGTTGAACGGGCTGGGGTTCTCGGGGCACGGCGCCCGGACGATCAGGGGCCCGAAGCCGCGAGGCGCCCTGCCAGCAGGCTGAACAGGGCGGCGTCCGGACAGGCCGAAGCGAAGTGGATACGGATGCGGGCGGCCCTCTCGACGACGCGGGCGCCGACCTTGAGCAGACTCTTCCTGAGGGTCGCAAACTCGGCCCAGGCGAGCGGCATCCGGCGGGGCACGGCATCGCGGAGGGCGAGCAGCTGCCAATAGGCCGCGGTGTGCAGGATGAGGCGGAACTGGTTGGGGATCGGGCTCTGGCATCAGGTCCGGTCGGAGGCGAGTTGGCCCTTGTGCAGCTTGATCAGGTTCTCCGGCACGAGAGGCCGGCCTGGCAGGCATCGCCGAGACCTTGGCCGCCGGCGCGGCCGTCCACGGCGGCAAGCCTGCGGTTTGACCGATCTTGCGGGCCGAATATGGTGGTGGGGATCGAAGGGTATTCTGCCATGGCGACGGTGACTAAAGCCGATCTGATGGATGCCGTCTGCGACGAAGTAGGGGTGACGCGCCAAGAGGCGGCGGCGCTCGTGGAGGGCTTCATCGAGATGATCGCGGAGCGGCTGGCGGCCGGGGAGACGGTGAAGATCTCCTCGTTCGGCACTTTCATGGTGCGCGACAAGGGGCCGCGCATGGGCCGGAACCCGAAGACGGGCGAGCCGGCGCCGGTCTCGCCGCGCCGGGTCGCGGTCTTCCGGCCGTCCGGGATCCTGAAGCGGCGAGTCGAGAAGGGCACCGCCGGCACGGGGGAGGCGACATAGGCCAGACCGAAACGGCGATGCTATAAGCGCGCGATCTCCGAGACAGCAAAGAGGGAGAGGACGATGGGTCAGGGATCATCGAGCGGGATCGACGAGAGCACGCTTACGAAGGGGCAGGTGCGCAAGCTTAGAGCGCTGCGCAAGTCGGTTGGCGAGGAGATCGGCGAGCAGGCGTTCGCCGCGTGGCTGTCCTCGCAGTCGGGGGCGGGAGAGGACAAGGCGGACGGGAACGCGGCGACGGTCGTCGATACGTTGTGGCCCCTGGTTGAGCAGGGCTCTCTGGCGATCCCGCGCGGCGGCTACATCATCAGACGCGGGCGCGGGAGGATCATCGTGGAGCCGGCGCGGTCGTAGATCGTCCGACGGCATTCCGTCAGCTCCGATCACCGTATTGCCTCCTGGACAACCGCGTACCGTGCCTGATCGCGATGGTGGCGTGCGGCGGCTCGCAGCATTGGGCGCGACGTCTGCAGGAGCTCGGCCACGAGGTCAGTTTCAGCTATCAACGCCGGCGAGGCTCTGACAAATGGCGAGGAGGTACGGATCGCGGGGTTCGGGACCTTCGGCACCAGGAGCCGGCCGGCCCCTACCGGGCGCACGCCCGAACCGGCGAGGCAGCTTCGATATCGGCGGCGGTGTCACCGTCTCTTAAGGCAGAAAAGGGCACTCAGGGATGCGGTTAACGCCGGCCGGAGGTCGTGACCGTGGGCTCGCCGCAGATTCGGACCTGGAACGCCACGCATACACCCGATGTGGAAATCAGCCGATTACGATACGATGACGGACCCTCCGGGCTTCACAGCTCTATTGCCGGGAAATCCCAATGTGACCGATGGGTTGCGGGCTTGGCTGCTGCCGTCATGGATACGAAATTGCATATGAGGCAAGAAGGTCGTGGAAGCGGGTCGCATTGATGCTGGACGAACAAGGACGCCAAGGTCCGGGATGCTGAAATCACTCGGTTGCGATACGATGACGGGTACTGGCGGGAGCCTCTCTGGAAGGAGTAGCGAACCGCGGGAACGCAACGGCTTAGGCAGGTCTGACCCGGATCGGTGCACTCCGCTGGGCAAAACAAGCAGAAACGTGATCCCGCGCCACATTCCAATCGATCGATGCTGAGCAGCTGTCTGAGCCGTGAACTCATTCACGCCCGACAGGAGGGTCCGCAATCTACGAGACGGGGGTAAAACAATCGAGATTCTTGGAGGAACATTTCAGCGAAGTTTGGGGACCCGATGGCCACCAAACGTACTTCCACCCAACGAATCGCCTAGGCTAGCTCTTTCGTCTGTGAGCCGTTCTTACAAAACATCACCGCCTTGGGAACAGCGGTGTCCAAGAAAAGTCTCCGCGTCCCTCCGCCCACAATATTGGCAACGTACAGTCCGGTACATTATAGTCCGTCACTATACACCATCCAAGATTCTCCCATCCGAAAGCTCCCCAACACTCTAGGTTGCCGCCGATTTCTTCGCACACCTCCCTAAACATCTCTCCCCGCTCTTCAGAAAGAAATATCCCTTGACCCACCGAAAAAATGGACTCCCCGGGCGTTAATTTTCGACTAACCCGAACCCGAACCCTGCCATTTGCCCGTCCGTCCCCCTCTATCGCCGCTATACCCTTATCGCTTCCAAGCGCAGCGAGTACCGTAACGAACCGTCCTTCTACTGTAAGCCATTCCTGCAAGTTCGTCTTACCTTCCGAAACGCTATCGGGGAAAAGACATTCCAAGATCGTGTTGCCGCTTCCAACAACGTCGTCGAAGCAAACCAGGTGGGCTTGACCATGCGCTTCCTTTGCCTTTTGAAATACATCGACTGTACTTACGCTGCGAATATCATAGAGTAGCATCGCTTCGCTTTTTCCGACCCTCTGAATCGATACTGGCGTCACCACCTCCGCACTATCGCAAACCAAAGAAGAATGCAGCGCCTCCAACCGTTGCACAACTTCATATTTCGGGATAAAGCCATCTCGATTGAGGTACTCCAAAAGCGCCAATGCCTCCAAGGTTACTCCGTAGGGTTGAAATTGTTGAACCCAATTATATACAGTATTACCGGCTATTCGAGACCCGCAGTAGGTCCACGTTCGACAGATCGCATCACAAAACCTTCGAACCTCGTAGTCATTGGATACCCTTTGATGTGGCGATTCTTCAAATATTGAAAACTGAGCCTGTATGCCGCGTAGCCCCTGAGTCAAGAACCGAGAGGGGAGCTCAAGAACGTTGCCTTTATGGGCCGCTTCGCTAACGATCCTACCAAATGCTTCAGTCACCCCTTCGAATAGGTGGCGGGAGTCTAAGTCAAATGGTATTACCCTGCAACCAAGTTGCGGCACGTCGTGCTCGACCAATACCACCACATCTGCACGTGACCCCAATACAGACCGATATCGCGCAGCAATGGTCGAGTGATTATCATCAGTACAGTCGAGAACAAATGGGTTATCCGGCAGTGGCGCTTGGCCATTGGTGGCACTATGGACAATTCTTGGATCGTCTAGCATTTCGGTATTACGTCCAGCCAGAGCCTGCGAAACGGCCAAGCAATCTTCTTTCGGCGGGCTGTTGTCCTTGGGTACAACTAGCTGGACAGCGCTTGATGGACCCGCTTCAAGCAACAAGCTCTGCGCTAGCGTATCGTAAAAGATTCGTGCTCCAATTCCGTACCTCATTACTGTCGACCCACCAGCCTCGGATCGCAGCCCATTGCTTCAAGGTCGAATCGGGCCATTCTGGTGTCAACTGCCTGAAGGCCTGAAAGTCTAAACCGTATGTACGCGGAAATATATTGGCCCGTTTGAATATTGCCAAATTGACGCGGTTGAATCTTAACTCGTATACTGGTTCCTTCTATACGTGCCCAACCCGCTCTGTGGTCCGTAACGCGGACGACTACTTGTTTCGGTAGCGGTTGACCTTGATCCGGTTGAACGAGAAGTCGCTCATTTATCCAAAACCACTTTTCCGAATCACCTTCTCGTAATGAGTAGATTCTTCGAAAAAGCGCAGCGCCGGCCTCAAAAGACCCGGTTAAACACAACAGAGCCGCATGGTCATGTAGGTAAGGGTCGTATTCTTCAGGTGCCTTTCGCTGAATAAGTGCCAAAAGGTCTAGTCGCGCAGCATAATCGTATCGGTCTAGAGGATCGTTGAGGTAGAGCTTATAATGTAGCACGAGAGTTCGTGGTCCTTTGTTCTCAATATCAGCTAACTCTTGTCGAAGTTCGCGAAGTTTGACTGCCTTTTGCCGATCACGGAAGGCGTCGCGTAGGGCATCCGTGCCTAAGATATCGCGCATAGCTAGCAAGACCCGGGCGACGCTAGACGTGATCGCAAACGTCCTAAAGTTGGGGTCCTTTCTCAACTCTCGTACAACGTTATTGAGCCTAAATACAAGCCCCGCCACCGCGTACTCGGCGTCGTCGTCATTGGTATTCCGCCATTGACGACTGTCCCATAAACTCATCAATGTTTCGAGTCGATCTTCAATGAGCTGCAAAATTTCTTCAGCCTCTTGGTCTGAGCTTACCAGCTGGCTCTCAAATCTTCGCAGTCCTGTGTTAATCAAGTTGTAAAGCGCGTGGCCATTTGCACAGTCGTGCAATACAGCTTCGCTGGCTGTTTGCATAGCTGTGCGGTAGTGGCTTCTCGCACTGTCATTTTCACCCCTTTCAGCATAGACTGAGGCGAGATGCGCGATACTCGCAGCCAGAGTGTTTAGGACATTGCTGACACGTTCACGATCATCGGGGATCGTCCGAGCAGTGTCGATCAGCGCGGTGGCTTTTTCTAGTGCGCGGGTGGCAAGGTCCTGTACTGCATGCTCCGGCAAATGTGTGCTTTCTGGTTTTTCAATAGCCGATAGGCATGCGTGGAGCGTATGGATGAAATAACGTGCATGGTGATGACAGATTGTCCGACTGCTGTCTCGAAGAGTTTGCGGAACCGCGTCGAATATCGCCCGCGCCGCACGCTGGAGCGCGGTATCTACTTCCAGAGAAAACGCTCCGGAATGTCTACGAAATCTGCGCCCTAGGACATAGGCCAATTGTTCAGCGAACCAGCGATCGGCTTCGGTACCTACTAGATCGCGAAGAATAGGGAGAAGTATAGAATATGGCGCGTCTGCCTCATCGGCCCGTAGAATTCGTGTCAACAGGGTGCCTAGAGCAGCATGCCGGACATAGAGGCCCCAATTTCTTCTATCCCATCCAATTCGCAGCCAACGAGAGAAAAAGTCTACTAGGCGCTCGTCTTCAGAGCCCAAACGGCCATACAATGCGTTGTCTAACTCTGGGTCGCGCGCCAAAGATTCGAATGGTACCGCAATTCCATGTGAACCTGCCGATGCCAAAATATCAATTAGTTTACGGCCGCCATGGTCGGCAATCTCGTTCCAGCGTTTATAAAGATAGCGTTCCAGGCTACGCTCGTCTCGCACTCGTTCCTTTACAAACGGATACAGCCCGATCAAGAACAACGGCGGAGTGTCGACTTCCGAAAAGGGTGTTTTCTTTGATTCTCGGTGGCGAATTTGCCCGAATCCCTGATAGAACGCCCTCCACTCGTCGTCACTAGGGATTGGTTCTAATCCGTACCTTGCGCAGAATGTTCGGAAGTGTTTTCCGAGAGCCAAAATCTCGCCTTCGCTTGTACGGGCGAGCAACCGCAGTACGCCATGCGATTTCTTGATTTCTTCTTCTGATCGACGTAGAGCGCGAACAAGGAGTAACTTTCGGTGCAGGTCGCCCAGTGCGCCGCGCATAAGTTTGCTGAAGCGTGCGGGTAACTCGGCGTCCACGTCCAGCACAAGACAAACTGGGAGTGTGCCGGAACCAGAACCCGGGCCTTGGCGAGAGGCGGCCCATTTTTCCTGGATATGTATAATTGCGTTTGTTACAGACTCAATTGACAGTCGACGGGGATGAGGCGTGGTAATTATGGTAGGATAACCCTCGCGGGCAATAGCTAGGCCGATTTGTCGAAGCAAAGTCGTACATCCACTGCCAGCCTCCGAAAAAATTAACACCTGTTCTAAAGGATCGAGCGGGTCGGTTTCAGACTCGTCTAAACTCTTTATCTTCCCTAAAACGTGGGAGATAGGATCTAAGCCCGTTTGAGGGGATCCAGGTTCGTCGGATTGGACTTGACAAATGCTTCCCCGATCGCATGCAGCGCCGGCACTGATTGCCGCCCAAGTGGGATCCCCGGAGAGAAACGCGTCAAAATCCTCTTGGTCAACATCTAGGGGAGATCTGACATATCTGCGAGTCAATAGCTGCCACCCATCCCCCATTGCTTCTATCGGCGTGCGATCAACTTCTACACCTGGCGCGTCCTTTAGGTCTAGGACGTTGTCCTTGCTAAGGTCATTAAGGTAAGAAGCAGCTTGTTCAAAAAAGGTAACAATGTCGTCCACCCAGTGTATCGGGTTGGACGGCAGAGGTATTTTAACATGTTTGTTCTTAGGTCTTTCGAGGAGTATCGCTGACGCTGGGGAAAGCGCTTCAATTAGGCGCAGCCATTCATTACTGGTCTCAAAGGGACCAGCATAGACTAGGAGCCCTGACCAACCCTCTACTTCGTTTTCTAATTCTTGGGATCGACGACGTTTACGAAGGGATGAAGCGGAGTCTGCAGCGTCTGGGACGGAGATATCGTAGATAAAGGTTATGTCAGAGGAAGTGCCTGGCGGAGGGACATCGGATTTTGCGTCGATCAGGTGATAAGTGCTTGAGTGTTGGCGGCGTACAATAGAGGAGACGAGCTGTGGCTTGATTTGGCTCCATATAACGCTCCATGGTAGCGGTATAGCTGCGTCTATAGTGGAGTCATCACAGTCATTTGAGAGCCATAGAGCAATTTGCCTCTCGTTCAATACGTTCCTTAGGCGAATGTCAAGATTAGCCATGTTTCTTCCTGTGCCGAGGGGTCCATCGGTGATGTAACGCGAGGAGGTGCTGTAGACTAGGGATGTTCACCCTGTCTTGTTGGTGCGTGCGGTGCTCCGGAGTAGTCGGATTCGTCGTCCTTTAGCGGTGCTAGCGATAGTGTAGGTCGCTGTTTCGGTGAAGGGACCTGATGTCAATGCGAATATGCCTCGTCGAGGGAGCGCAGCAGACCCCTCGACCCATTCGCGCAGGACCATAGCCGTTTTCGGACGGATCCGCCAGCCACCGTGCAAGAGGGTCCTCTGTCTTCCCCGGCGGCTCCATAGACCGACGCTACGCGACATACCGCTTCCGAAGGACTAAGCGCCGCCGGGGGCAGATCAAGCATCAAGTCAACTGGTTGTTGCTGGAGAACCCGCGGGTGCTGCAATGTAATACGTATGCGTGTAGACGCCATCGGGCGAGATAGAAAAGAATACAACATTAGAGAAACTGCGTGCAATGTCCCGAAGTTTACCTATACGACCGACTAAGGCCTGGAAAACAGGGGGGTCCATTAGCGTTCCAAGCAAGACCGTTGCCGCACTGAACGGTATTGCTGTGGTTTTGGAGAAACGGAAACTGGCAACGTTTATCCAATTCGGGTTCTATACAAGGATTGAACAAGATAATTTGTTTAAATGTTCTCTTGTGCCGATATCGTTCCTTGGCGGCCGTGTCTTCCGAAAAGCTTTCGGTAATCGGGAAGGGAAGTACAGTTCTTTGCCCGCTCGTCGCCGAGGAGAGCGATTACGGACTCCGTACTTCCGACGGGAATGCGCATCCTTCCATCTCGTAGGGCCAAGTATAACGCGTTTATTGCGGTAGAATCTCCCAAGGAAGACGTTACAGCGGGGTGACAAATCAGATCAAGAGACCAACCTGGTTCTTCGCCAGACAACGCATGGACACCGATTGCTCGTGCCTTTCCGTCGTCCAAGAGTGGACGCAGTTGGCGGTTAGCTGCAATCGCGATGGTCGCGGCTTCGCCGTCGCCTACAGATCGGGAACCAGAAACAAGCTTGGCGAAGTGATCATTCTCCTCATCGGTCATTTTGCCAAGCGTCGCTCTTCCTCGGTCGAGTAAGCCATGCAAGAACTTGCGTTCGCCATTCTTGCGGCTCGTCTCGTGCTCGAGCTCTCCAGCCACGATTAGCGGAACGATGATGGAGTTAGAAAGGGCAGCGAGAATGCGCTCTCCGTACGAGGAAGCGTGCAGGTTGATCACGACGCTCGTGTCAAAAACTAACGGTCTGGGGTCGTCAACAATGGAGCTTGAGTAGGTCATCCGTCTCGCTCTCCTCAAGCTCAATCTGATCAACGATTTTTCGCAGCTCGACGCGCCGAACGCGGAGCAAGTCGGCCAATTGGCCTTCTGACATGAGAGCACGCTTCCAAGCGGCATGGGCCATCAGGCTCATCCGATGAGAGATGGGACGGTCAGCATCGCTCTTGGCAGGGTCGGCTCGATTGGCCATCTCGCCAAGAACCTCTCGCACGTGATCTTCGGTAATGCCTCCATTTTTCCCGAACCAATCCCAGGTCCCTTTCTTCGCAAGGCCAAGTTCCTCCAGACGGAAGCAGCAGGCTTGGCGCGAAATATTGTATTGCTGGGAAAGAAGAATGATCAGCCGTCGGGTAACCTTTCCGGTGATGTCGTTAAGTTGTCGGTAGCTCTCTTCAAAGCTCTCCGATGGGGTCAGGAATGCGCGGCCGAAAGCGTTCGCGTAACGCTCGTCGCGGGAAAGGAACCTCTCGTTCTCTTCGAGAACTTCCGGGTTCCTGCGGGTCCCGAAAAAATGACCCACTTCATGCCCGGCCGACTGGACACGGCGAGATAGAGGATGATTGGCGTTAAGAAGTATGCAGGCGCCGACGGTTTCGTCAAAAGTGAACAAGCCCGCCACCTTGGACGTGGAGGATAGACGGCGCTGATAGAGCCGAATGCCCAAGCCCAGTTCAATAATTGAGAAGATGTCGGAAATCGGCCCAGGTCCTAACCCCAGCCAATCGCGCAGCTCTTGGGCGTGCGACTCAGCCAAGGTGTGGATGTCGCCCTCATTAATGCCTCGCTCCGGCGGATAGTTCCGACGCCTTTCAATGCCAAGGACGTTTTCCAATTCGACATCCGCCCTGATCAGATCATTGAATACCTGAATCGCTTCGGCCTTATACTTATCTTCCGTCTCTCGCATTCTTCGAAAGCGGTGAACGAGGTCCGTATGAACGGCTTCGCGGCGCAGAAGAGCGTTTGCCGACTCACCGTAGTGGCGGGCTAACACTTGGAGCTCCTCAATACGCGCGCTGCGACCCCCTTTCTCTATTGATACCAGAGTCGGGCGCGACACACCAATGAGCTGGGCTGCGTCATCTTGTTTGATGCCCGCGTTTTCGCGCGAGACCCGAAGTCGCCGGCCGATCTCATGTGCGCTCAACTCATTCAAGTCCGCCATAGCGCCCTCCCACCATCCAATTGTTCAAGAAACTTCGTTCTCCTTGTGCTGCAAGAAATGCCCGCCACTCCTCCGCATGAGTCTCCAGCAAAGTGCGCAAGTTCAATAAGGTTTCGTAATACGTCATACCGGTAGCTGTTGCGATTTCAGAGGCATAAACGCGGAGTTTGTCATCGGGTAAGACCGCCATGTCGCCGAGATGCTGTAGATGCCGTGCAGCGACACTGCCATATTCCATCATGAGGTCCTTATCCGCTGCGCCCGGGACAGAAGACAACGCGTCCAACACGTCCGAAGCGCTCAGATCTGAGACTACGTAGGTGTCCGAAGACTCGCTAACGGAGACCGCGTACAGACTCTGGCGCCTCAGCAGACAAGCTGCGCAAAGACCGCAATGTCGTTTGCTGCCGCCGGTGTTCACAATTCGGCGGTTCTGCCAACATGAACGCGTGCTGGTGAGCTCGTTTCCTAGCTTGCCGTGAAGTTCCAGAAATGCCCGTAACGTCTGGCCTTTCGTCGACCATAGGCGCGGTTGGTCGTAATGAACGCTGTGGCTCAATAGCGCCTGTATGAACCGCTCCATCTTCCGGAAGAATGCCGGGTGGTTGCGGTAATCAGGATAGATATTGTGAAGGGGTAGAAGCACCGGACCCAGGGCACTCTGGCCGCTCTCTGGAGCCGCGAGGTGGGTCAGGTTTGACAAGTGAGCAGCAATCGCCGTCACAGCCGCGAATTTGAATCCGCGCGATCGGAAACTGCTCTCGTTGCTTCGGTACCCCTGGACCTTGAACGGGATTTGAGTAAAGTAACTGTCGCCGGTGTTACGACGTTGGCGATGTTGTGCAACCCGGATGCATAGGGCTTCATCCTTGTCCCCACATAGGGCAGCGACAGCACGTGAGTCCAAGCCGTCGCTGTAGGCAATTACGAAGGTCTTGGTGCTTGGGAAGTTTAGGGTGCCCTGACGGTGGCCTACAGGCGATGGGTTTTGCGCCTGCACGAAAGTCAGATTCCAATCATCACAAGTGAGGTGGCGTAGCACACTACGGAGGTTCTTTAGCACTTCATGGTCTTGCCAGGCGTCGAGGTCAATGACCGGTATCGTCAAGTGTAGATTCCGCCTCCAGCTTCGTGGGCGCTTCCAGCGCCGATCGGCGAGTTCGATCGCCGCGCACAACAGCATCAGATCGTAGTGGACTGGCTGGAATCCCTTTACGTCGAAGGAATCAAGTACAGCCGCGTCGAAAATGATTTCGCGACCGACGGCGGCCGCTATGGCACTTCCCCGGCACGCCAAGTGGAACTCCTGTTGTTCTTCAGTTACGTAGAGGTGTTTGGATCTTGGTCGTGATTGGTTGAGCTCAGCGTTCATCGGTCGGGGCCCTCATCCACGCCGACCTTCTTTCGAGTAGCTTCCTTGAAGGCATGGCGGTTGCCTGACATCAGAGCGCTGCAGAGCTTATTTGGATTTATCCTTTCAAAGGCTTGGTGGTTGCGCTCGATTCCTTTGCGGCAGTTCTCCTGGGTCATATCACTACGGTCGCGAGCGCGGATGCACTCCTCATCAAGTCGGTTCCTAGTCGTGTCGATCAAATCCGCAACGGCGCTCGGTAGCGCCTCATCTAGAGCCCTCCCAGGGGGCGCCTGATCTCGAAGGTTGGCAATCAGGTGCTTCTGGATGACGTCGGTGAATGGTGATTTCGAATGGCTCTCGAAGACAGCCTCGAATGAAGACACCGGATCTAAGTCCACTTGAGCCTGATGAGCATGCGCTTCCAATGCGCTCAGGAGAAGGCCAAGCGTGTTCATGTCTACGTCGCCGAGGATGCTGTGGCATGCTTGGGCGACCCGTTCATCCGAGCTCGCCGCGTCGCTCACGAGGTCCTTGCCATACTGCTTCCACCGGCTGCTCAGCTCGGCGTTCTTGAATGGTCCATCGGTCATCGCAACCTCCAGTGTCGGCAATAAATCAGTAAAAAATAACATTGTCAACAAATGAATGGCAGAGACTGACATAGCCTGCCGGGAGTCCCTCGGGATTTAGCGGCGGTTAGTGGGAAATCCGACAAATGGTCGTGGGCGGTGTAAGCCAGGTCGTCGGTGAAGCTCGGAATCCGGCAACATGGTCACGAAGGGCCGATCGTGGTCAGCAGTTTGAATTCACCCGCTTTCGACACGAAGACCGGGCACAGGCCGGCGGTTTGTGGATGGCCATAACCTGCTGAATAAGCGTGACGTTTCGCGCCTCGGCAGGAAGCGCCGCGATCCTGACGGATGAAAATAAAACGCAAATTTGCCACCGGGACGGGACCGGTCTCAGCGGCGGGGGCGGATGAGGATCACGTCGACCACCGTGATCGTGCCGTCGGGCCCGACGTCAAGCAGCAAGACCTCATGAAGGGCCAGTCGAGGTCTGGAATTTGAACGCAGCCGCTTCCGGCACGATGACGGGCGCCCGCGGCCGTTTCCGCGGATAGAGCGAAGAATCCAGGAATTCCGCCGGGTTGTGTGGGCCCTCGCCGGCCCGGATCGCCGGCTCTGACGGAAGACGCATAAACATTCGGATTGCGGATGCGTCGAGACTTCGGGAGGGTGAAGCGCGCTCGATAGCCGTGTCGTGCAGGGCGAGCTGCGGCGCCTGCACGGCGTAAGATCCTCGACGATACGGTGGGCGGCGAAGCCCGAGCGGTAGCGGCCGATGATGACCGACAGAGATCGGTCGACGCCGCAGGCTATGGCTACGCGACCTTTCATTGACATTCCGTATTCGATCCGGCGGCCGGGCCGTGCGAAGGCGTCGGCATGTTCGAGCGGCGAAGCGAGCTGCAGAAGGTCCTGGCGGTGGCCGAGGCGGGGAAGATCGTCGCCGCGGCGCACCGGCTGGCGATGACCCAGCCGGCGCTGACCCGCGCCATCGCCCGGCTGGAGAGCCGGTTCGGCGCGCCGCTGTTCGAACGCCTGCCCACGGGCGTGCGGCCGACCGCGCTGGGCGCCGAGGCCGCCGTGCAGGCCCGGCGCCTGCTGCGCGCCTTCGAGGAGGCCGAGGACCGGATCGGGGGCGCGCTCGCGGGGCGCAGCGGGTGTATCCGGGCGACCGCCGACGCGCTCTGGATGCAGGCGGTCCTGCCCCGGGCGGTCGGGCGCTTCCGGGAAGCGTTTCCCGGGATCGAACTGCGGCTGCGCAGCGCCGGCCGGGCCGAGGGGCTGTGCCTGCTGGACGCCGGCGACAGCGACCTGCACTGCGGCGGCATCGACGGCCGCCGGCGCCTGCCCGGCCATCTGCGGCGCGAGCCGCTGCCGGCGGTCACCATGGGCGTGGTCGCGCACCGCAACCACCCGCTGCAGGCCGGCGGGGCGACGGTGGAAGCCCTGTCCGACTGGCCGTGGATCGACTGCATTGCCGATCTGGGACCGGAACCGGAGTCGCCGTCGCTGAAAGAGCTCCTCGACCGCCTGCACGCGCACACCGGGCGGCGCGTCGCGTCGGTCGTCCGGGCCGGCGCGGCCGGTCTCGGCCTGATGGCGTCGGGCCCGTATCTCGCCTGGCTGCCGCTGGAGATGCTGGTCGGTCTGCCGGGCCGGCCGCTTTCTCCCCTGCCTCTAAGATTCGGGCGGCGGCGCTGTCCGACTGGCCTAGTGCTGCGCCGCTCGGCGGAGAGCCTGGCGCCGGTGCGCGCCCTGCGCGACCTGATCCGGGAAACGGCTGGCGAGGGGCGCGGCTGAACCGTCACGCCAGGGTTCATTCCCGCGACTGCATACGGGCCAGCTGCGCCGCGCCGCTTCGCTGCGCTAGCAGGCGCTCGCCGTAGCGGTTCACCATGGCCGTGCTCTTCCAGCGCCCCGCCTGCAGGATCGCCGGCAGCTCGATGCCGTACGCGATCATGTCCTGCGCCGCGCCCACGCGGGTGCTATGCCCGGAGAGGCGGTCGACCGCCTCCGCCTCCAGCCCGGCCCGCCTTGCCATCGCCTTGTAGATGCGCGGGATCTGGCTCGGGTCGAGCGCCTCGCCCAGCGTCCCGTGGCGCAGCGAACGAAACAGCCGCCCGTGGGATACGCCGCTTCGCACCAGCCACTCCCGCACCATCGCCGCGCTGTCGCGAGCGAGGTAAAGCACGGCGCCGCGGCCCTCGGCATCGGTCTTGCCGTTGCGCACCAGCACGGTCGCCGCGCCGGTCTTTTCCATTGCCAGGTCGGAGACCTGCAGAGCGGTCAGCTCGGAACGGCGCAACAGCGTGTCGTACGCCACGGCCAGGAGCGCGCGGTTGCGGGCATCGATCAGCCAGTCTCCGGTCGCCTTGAGCAGGCATTCCCGAAGCGGCCAGGTCAGGCCCAGCGCCTGCGCCTGGCGACGTCCCTTGCCGCGGTGCATGCGCTGCAGCGCAAGCGTTACCGACGGGTTCTTCAGCGTCTCTGCGCAGCCGATCGCCCGGTGCGCCACCGCCATGCTCGCGACATAGCGGCGAACCGTGGCCGGGGCGCGCGTGGCGGCCATCGCGTCGACGAAGGCGGCGATCGTGTCGGGACTGGCCGGCAGCGCCGCTCGCCCCTGCCCGGTGCACCATGCCGTGTAGATCCCGAGATCGGCTTTCACCGCGCGCTCTGTGTTGGCGCTGAACGCTCCTTCCGCGGCCTGCACGTAGGCGCCGAGCAGGCCCTCGACCACGGCGCCGCGGTCTGCATCGGTGGCGTCGGGACGGTGATCGTGGCCATTGCGATTTGGTTCTCCGGCAGATCCTCGAAGGTCGCGGTCGCGTGCAGCGCATGCGCGCGGAACGCCCCCTCCGCGATGGTCTCGTCCCGGCTGAACCTGACCTGCGGCTCGAAGGACCCCGCTTCCCGATGCCGGGCCGGCATTCGCTCGACTCGCGCCCTCGGAGATCCGCCCTCCATGGCCGTCGTTCCGGCGAGGTGCGATTTCCGATCCGTTCCGGCCGCCTCGATCGCCCACACGCGACACTCCCCCGCGAGAATCGCAGCCGTTGCCGGCTGGTTCCGATGGCCGCAGACGCGTGCGGCGGAATACTCCCCCGAGGCGCGCGCGGGGGAATATCAGGAAGGAGGGAGCGCTTTGCCCCCTCCGCGGGGAGGGGTTTTGCAGAGAATTTACAGAGGATTCATGCGCGCGCGGGGGACCTGCGCCGCCGCGCGCGCGCCGGACGGGCTCAGCCCCGCAGCCCCGGGACGTCGGCCAGCGACGTGACCAGATGTGCCAGCTCGATCTGGCGGGAGACGCCGAGTTCGGCGTAGATGTGCCGGATATGCCACTTGACGGTGGTCCGGCTCCGGCCCGACTCCGCCGCGATGTCATCGATGGTCTTGCCCTCGGCGAGCGATGCCGCGACGCGGCTCTCCGCGCGGGTCAGGCCGAGCGCCTTCCCCACCCGTCCCGGGTCGATGCCCGTGCGATCGGCCGGATCGACCGCCAGCACGAGCGTGGCGATGCGGCTCTTGCGGGACTCCATACCCGGGTCGTGCACGGGGCTGACATGCAGCACCAGCGGTGAGCGGGTCTCGGGGCGGCCGACCAGCATCGAACCGCCCTCGCCGGACCCGGCGGGCAACGGCAGGGCCCGCGCGAGCAGTCTCTGAAGCGCCGCATCGTCCTTGGGCAGCGAGGCGCGGAGGTGGCCGTCCTTGTCCCACAGGCCATCGCGGCTGCGCAGCAACGCGCGGGCGCGATCGTTGGCGGCGATCAGCCGGGCGCGGCGGTCGAGCTGGATGACGCCCGCCCGGACGTTGTCGAGCAATTCGACCAGCGACGCGCCGAGCGCCCTGGCACCGACCAGCGCCTGCCTAACCCGCACGAACTGGCGCAGATGCGGCAGCAGCCGCTCGATCGTCTCGACCCGCTCAGACGTCCAGCCGTCGCGGTCGACGGGATCGCCGAGCGTCCAGACGACGCGCGAAGCGTCGGGTCCGTCCAGGCATACCGTCAAGCCGTCCCGGGCCTGCATGCGCGGCAACAGCTCGTTGTAGACCACCGAGGTGTTCCTCTCCGCCTCGGTCGAGAGCGAGCGGACCGGCGTCAGCCGGCCGTCGGGCAGGATCCTGATGCGCGGGAGCCTCTCGTCGATGGGGTAGTAGACCCCGTAATACTCGCGCTCCAGGTCCCGGTGGCGCTCGCCGCGGGAGCAGAGCTGTGCGAACAGGACATCGTTCTGCGTCGCCCCGTCGGCGATCACCAGGAAAGTGCCGTTCGCCCCGATCGACTCGTCGATCAGACCGGAGGCCGCGGGCCACCGCGCATCGCCGAATGCCGCGGCGTGCAGCGATTGCAGGATGCGGTCGAAGGCCTCCTGGCGGTTCATCGACGCTCCCACTGCCGGGAGCGGTCGCCCGTCGCCGGGCCCTCCACGCAACTCGCCACGCGGTTTGTGCCGCCGTCAATGCCTGCCGGGCATCGCCGCTCCATCGCGTTCAGGCGCCGGGACCGCGCGCCGGAAGTCGCACGGGAGCGGGTGGGGCCGCAACATGGATCGATGGCGAGACCGGTCTTCCCGGCATGGAAACACGGTTGCCGTTCGCATCCCGGAAAACCGTGCCGCGGGAGCCTGGCCGAGCTCGCCGGTACGAGCCGTCCGGGCATGCCTGCCGTCCAATGCTCCCGGGGCATGGAATCTCCTGCCAACGGCATTTTCTTTTCCCGTTCCGCTCCGTTAATGGCTGGAAGGAGGCGGCAGGAAACGCGGTGCGGCAGGCCCGGGGCCCTCCCGCCGCCGGCTCTCCCGAACGGCGGTGTGCGCCAGGGAGGGTCGAACGTTCCGGAGCGGTTCAGACGATCGAGCGGCCGCATGTCACGGTTCGGCAGCGAACAAGCGGCCGGCTGCTCGTTGCGGGGAAAGGGCGCCATGTCGGGGAAGCGACAGAATCTCATCTGCGGTTTGGCTTCGACTCCGGCGCGGGAAGGCCCGGCATGGCGGCGGCGCGGCCGACCCTCGCCGAAGCCGGATCGGCCTGCGTCGTCGCACGAATTGAGCTGCGGTTGCCCGTGCAGGGCCCCGACGGCGCTCTCGCACCGTCCCCCGGAACCGGCCCCGAAGCGCCGGCCGTCAGCGCAGCGGGCGCGGCTTCGATTGCGGCGCCCGGTCCCGAAGCGCGGGGACCGGTCATCCCGAATTGGGCTCTGTCGCGGCGTCGCGTGCCGCGCGGCCGGCGGACGAAAATGGCGTGTCGGGGACGGCCGGTTTGCGGCCCCGGGACGTGCTCGCGAGGAGCAGGAGGCCGGAGCTGCGCCCTGCGGCCCGGAGGGACCGCGCGGGGTCCGAAAAGGCACGCTGAATCAATGGTTTGCGTCTCGATTCAGGGGGCGCAGGACGAGTTTGCCGGGTGCCGTTTTACTCGCGATAACTGTCGTTATCAGGAGTAAAATGTCAACATCCTTGCCACGCGGGTGAATCCGCATCGGCCGCAACCTTCCCTTACCATGTTGATCTGAAAGGCTTTTCAAGGATTCGGCGGTTTTCTCCGGGCGCGGACGCCGCAAATTATTGCTCCCGATAACAGCTCCGGAATTCCGCCCCCCGCCGGGCGCACAAGGCGCCCGACTCCCCCGCATCCCGGCCGTTCAGGCCCGCATTCTCATCCCATGTCCCGGATGCAATACCGGCCTCCGCGCCCTCACTTCCGGTCCTGCAGGCGGGCGAGCTGCGCCGCGCCGCTGCGCCTCGCCAGCAGCCGCTCGCCGTAGCGGTTGACCATGGCGGTGGACTTCCACCGCCCGGCCTGGAGGATCGCCGGCAGCTCGATGCCCGCCGCGATCATATCCTGGGCCGCACCGACCCGGGCGCTGTGTCCCGACAAGCCCTGCACCAGCGCCTCCGGCAGGCCGGCCCGGTCCGCCATCGCCTTGAAGATGCGCGGCACCTGGCTCGGGTCGAGCCGTTCGCCGAGCTGCCCGCTCTTGGCGACCGAGCGGAACAGCCGCCCCTCGGTAATCCCGCTCCGGGCGAGCCACGCCCGCACCAGCCTGACGGTGTCGCACGCGAGATAGACGATCTCGCCGCTTCCCTCGCCGTCGGTCTTGGAGCGGCGCACGAGCAGGGTGGCGCCGCCGCCCATTTCTTCAAGCAGGTCAGATACTTGCAGGGACGCCAGCTCCGAGCGCCGGAGCATCGCGTCGTAGGCGACCGCGAGCAGGGCGCGGTTTCTGACGTCGATCGGCCGGTCCCCCGCGGCCTTGAGCAGGCGCTGGCGCAGCGGCCAGGTCAGCCCCTGCGCCTGACCCTGGCGGCGGCCCTTGCGCCGGTGCATGCGCTGCAGCGCGAGCTTCACCCGCTGGCTCGTCACCGTCTTGCCGCGCCCGATCGCCCGGTGGGCGACGGCGATGCTGGCGACGTAGCGGCGCACCGTGGCCGGCGCCCGGCTCTCCGCCATGGCGTCAATGAACGCGGCAACCGTCTCCGCCGTCCCGGGCAGCGCCCTCAGTCCGCGCTCGCCGCACCACCCGGCATAGACGGCGAGGTCCGACCGGACGGCCCGCTCGGTGTTGCCGCTGAACGCGCCTCCGGCCGCCCGGGCGTAGCCACCCATCAGCTGCTCGAGCGTCTGTTCCGGCGCCCGCGCCGGGTCTTCCGAAGCGAGCAACGGGGGTTCGAGGAACATCGACCCGCCTCCGGACCTACCGCACCCGGCCCGCCGTTTTACTCGCGATAACGACAGTTATCGCGAGTCAAATCGGCGCCGATGCCAGTCGCTCACCGCCGGGAGCACGCCGCGCGAGAGCCGGTCGCGAGCCGGCTTGAGGGCATGACGGACGCATGAAGGCCACGGTGTGGCGCAATAAGGAGTGACGGGCAAATGACGGGATGCGGGCAGCGAGGAGCGGGTTCGGTTCGGGACGTGCGCGTGGGCGGCGGCCCCGCAGAAGACGGGCGCGGCGAGCGTCCTGCCCGCGCCGGCGCGGGCGGGTTCCGCCGGCCTGCGCGGCTACTGCTGCTCGCGCTTGCCGCCCTGGCCATCGCGGGCACACCGCAGGCGCAGGCCCAGACCGACATCTGGTCCGCCACGCTGACGGTGGGGTCTGTCTTTGGTACGGTGGGATACGCGGATGGTTATGGAGGCAGCCTCTCTCCTACGAATAGCTTTACGCTCGGCTCGACCAACTACCGAGTCGACTCTCTCCTACAATCGAGCTCTGGCCTCTCGCTCATTACTCGCCCCTCACTCTCCGAGGATGCCGCAAGCAACCTGACGCTCAATGTCGGTAGCAGAGTCGGTCGCAGATCACTCCGCTTCGCCGATGCGTCGTTTAGCTTTTTTAGTGGAGCCTCATGGGATTTGTCCTCCGGCTTGGGGTGGTCGGTGGGTGACACGATCCCGGTGAGCATCACCCAAGCGTCCGGCGGACCGCCCGAGCCGGTGGTGCCCGACCGCGCGGATCGGAGGGGCCTGCAGTCCACGACCAATTGGCATGGCACTCCGAGCAACAGCTTGGATTTGGCTGTTTTTAACGTTGCGCAGAGCTTTACGACAGGTCTGTGCGAGGGCGGTTACGAATTGAAGCACGTAATGGTCCGTTTTAACGGCGGAGGATGGCGCTATCCACTGAGGCTGACTCTTCACGAAGACTCCAACGGCGTCCCCGGCGACAAGATCGCAGACTTTCGGAACCCCGGCAAAGGGACATTTCGCCAAACGTTCAGCGCCCAGGATCCGGACATTATGGATGCGAGGTATCCGGAAACTTTCGCTCTCCAAGAGAGGCATAGGATCCTTGCGGGGTTTGATCTGGCGCGCAACGCCAGCATCGACCTTGAGCCCGACACCACGTACTTCCTTGCACTGCACTCGACAGTGACGGCCTCGTTGGATAAGACGCCGACAACGACGCCAAGGTATTGGGAGGGGGGTTCGACCACTCCCAGGGTGAGTCTTACCTCCAGCGACAGCGAAGCCAAGACGCTGAACGATCACGGATGGTCGATCGGTGATACTTCCACCGCAACGACCCGCGGGTTAACCAATTGGTCCACAGCTAACGAAAGCGTAATGCTCTTCATAGGCTTTAACGCGAAGAAACCGGAGTGCCGGGACCGGCGGAACGCACCTTTACGTATCGGGCCTAAAGCCCAAGAGGTAGAGGTACCTGCGGACTGGGCAGGCATACCCGACGGTTTGGGCGCGGGCGACCGCTTCCGCCTGCTCTTCGTCACCAAGGAAAAGCGTGGCCCGGGATCCTCGAACATTTCGGACTACGACACCTTCGTGCAGACCTCCGCAGGCGCGAGCGGCGCTTGGGCGGCGATGGAGGCGTACAAGGCGAATTTCAGGGTCCTTGGCAGCACCGCAGCGGTGGACATGCGGGACCACACCGGCACGAACCCGGGCCGCTACAGGGGCGTGCCCGTTTACTGGATCAACGGCGGCGGCAAGGTCGCCGACGACAACGCGGATTTCTACGACGGAAACTGGACCAATTCTGCCGAAGGGAGACTATCGGACGGTGCTGAGAAGGATTTCAGGGGCTTCTTTGGGCCGACCGATTTCGTATACACGGGCAGCCACCCCGGCGGAACCAAGACGGCTGCTCCACTGGGCAATTCCGGTGGCACTACCACAGCTTCTCCGGGAACTGGTGGTTCACTCGGGAATACCTCTGGTCACACTACTTCAGCGGATTGGCACTTCTACGGGCTCTCTCAGATCTTCCGCGTTGCCGGCGGGTCGCAGGCGAATGCCGTGCCGCAGCTGTCGGTGACCGACGCGGCCACCCTCGAAAGCGGGCACGGCGGCACCACGACGATGACGTTCTCCGTGAGTCTGGACCCCTCGCCCGGCCAGCCGATGTCGGTGAGCTATGCCACCGAGGACGGCACTGCCACGGGCGGGTCGGCCTGCGCGGCCACGGCGGGGGAGGACGGCCCGGACTTCGTGGCGGCGAGCGGAAGCCTCAAGTTCGAGCCGGGCGACACGTCGAAGGAAGTCGAGGTGACGGTGTGCGACGACACCGTGGAAGACAGCGGGGAGGAGTTCCGGCTCAAGGTGTGGAGCGCGCATCTGGCGCCCGAGGACGGCGAGGCGCCCGTGGTCTACGGGACGGGCCTGATCGGGAATCTCGAGACGACCGCGGAGGTCTCGATCGCGGCCGACCCGGAATATGCCGAGGAAGGGAGCGAGGCGGTGTTCGCGCTGACGCGCGCGGGCGAGGCGGACGAGGCCCTGACGGTGCCGGTGTCGGTCACCGCGCAGGGGGCGGTGCTGGGGAGCGAGGTGCCCGCGAGCGTCGCGTTCGCGGCGGGCGCGCGGGTGGCGGCGCTGCGGGTGCCGACCGGCGACGACGACGCGGACGAGCCCGACGGCACGGTGACCGCGACGGTGGCGGCGGGGTTCGGCTGGCGGGTCGCCGAGGGCGGGGCTTCCGCCGCGGTGACGGTGCTCGACAACGACGCGGCGCCGGCGCGCGCGCCCGAGGGCGCCACGATCTGGCTGGCCGACATGCAGGTGGTCGACTACGAGAACGGCACGATCGGGGCGGCGAACGCGAGTCTGTTCTCCAACGTCAGGGGGGAGCTGGATCTCGAGCCGAAATGGCTCTGGTACTACGCCCCCGGGCGCACGCTGCGCCTGGCGTTCGCGACGGGTGTTGCGAACGTCGAGGGCGTGACGCTGCAGGCGGGCGATGTCGCGCTGGCCTTCCCGGAGGGGAGCGCGGGGAGCTCGGGGTTCACCTGGACGGACGTGGACGCGCCCGGCTGGAGCGACGGCGAGACGGTGACGGCGCAGCTGGTGAAGCGCTCCGGGAGCGCGGTGTCGAACGATGCGACGCTCGGCGCGCTCTCGGTGTCGGGCGCCGAGCTCAGCCCGGCCTTCGATGCCGGCGCGATGGTCTACACCGCGGCGCTCGATGCGGACACCGAGACGGTGACGCTGACGGCGCGGGCGAGCCACGCCGCCGCGACGGTGGCGTTCGAGCCGGCGCAGGACGCGGATGCGGAGCGCGAAGGCCACCAGGTGGCGGTCGGGCCCGGCGAGACGGTGCTGGTCGGGGTGACGGTGACGGCCGGGGACCTGGTGACGCGGCGCGACTACCGGGTGGTGGTGTCGCGCGGGCGCGCGCCGGTGGCGGTGTCGTTCGGGGCGGCGGCGTACACCGCGACCGAAGGCGGCGAGGCGGCGGCGGTGACGGTGACGCTTGCGTCCGATCCGGGCCGCACGGTGTGGGTGCCGCTGACGGCCACGCCCGAGGGCGGCGCGGCGGCGGCGGACTTCGAGGCGCCGCTCGAGGTGACGTTCGCGCAAGGCGCGGGGCTGACGCAGACGGTGACGGTCCAGGCGGTCGAGGACGACGCGGCGGAGGACGGCGAGCGCGTGGTGCTCGGCTTCGGGACGCTGCCCGAGGGGCTGGCGGCCGGAGATCCGTCGAGCACGGCGGTCACGCTCGCGGATCCACCGGCGAACGCGGCGCCGACCGGCCTGCCGGTCATCTCGGGCACGGCCGAGGTGGGCGGGACGCTCACGGCATCGGCCGAGCGCATCGCGGATGCGGACGGGCTCACCGGGGCGAGCTTCGCCTGGCAGTGGCTTGCCGACGACGGGAGCGGGGCGGCCGGGATCGAGGGCGCGACGCAGCCGGCCTACACGGTGGGCGTCGCGGACAAGGGCAAGACGTTCTCGGTGCGGGTCACGTTCAGCGACGACCGCGAGGAGGAGCACACGCTGGTGAGCGCCGCGACCGAGCCGGTGCCGGTGGTGCTGACGGCGGTCTTCGAGGGCGTGCCGGGCGAGCATGACGGGTCGAGCATCTTCACCTTCCGGGTGCGCTTCGATCCGGAGCCGCGGGTGAGCTACAAGGTGTTGCGCGACGAATCCTTCGACGTGACGGGCGGCACGGTGCGCCGGGCGCGGCGGGTGAACGGGCGCAACGACCTTCGCGAAATCCACATCCAGCCCTCCGGCCACGGCGACGTCGTGGCGACGCTTCGCGGCGGACGCGCCTGCGGCACCCACGGCGCGATCTGCACCGCGGACGGGAAGGTGCTGTGGAACACGGTGACGGCGACCGTCCGGGGACGCCCGGTGCTCGGCGTCGCCGACGCCGAGGCCGAGGAAGGCAGGGACGCGACCATCGACTTCGTGGTGAGCCTGAGCCGGGCCGCGTCGGGGCCGGCGACGGTGGACTATGCCACCGCCGACGGCACGGCGAAGGCCGGCGAGGACTATACGGAGGCCTCGGGGACGCTGACGTTTGCGGCCGGCGAGACGGAGAAGACCGTCGCCGTGCCGGTGCTCGACGATGCCAAGGACGAGGGCGAGGAGACGTTCACGCTGAGGCTGTCGAACCCCTCCGGGGCGTTGATCGGCGACGGTGAGGCGACGGGCACGATCTCCAACACCGATCCGATGCCGAAGGCGTGGCTCGCGCGCTTCGGGCGCACGGTGGCGGGCCAGGTGGTGGACGCGGTGACCTCGCGGCTCGAGGGCGGCGGCGGCAGCCACGTCACGGTGGGCGGGCAGACGCTGTCGCTCGACGGCACGGGCGGCGGCATGCCTTTCCTCATCGGCGACGAAGAGGCCGATGGGGAGGCCGACGACGGGCTCGCGTCGCTCTTCGATCGTATGGCGGGCACGCAGCGCGGGAATGCATCGCAGCGCGGCGGCTGGCCGGGCGGTGACGAGTCGGACAGCTACACCATGACGGGACGCGAACTCCTGCTCGGGAGCTCGTTCCACCTCGCCTCGGACGGGCGAGAGAGCGGCGGCGCGGCCGTCGCGGCCTGGGGGCGTGTGACGGTCGGCGGGTTCGAGGCCGATGTCGACGATGTGCGCATGGACGGCGACGTGACGACGGGGATCGTCGGCGCGGACATCTCCCGGGACCGCTGGCTCGCGGGCGCGGCGGTGTCGCTGAGCGAGGGCGAAGGCGGCTACCGGCTCTCGGGCGGCATGGAGTCCGCCTTCGACCGGGGCACGGTCGAGAGCACGCTGACGAGCGTCTACCCCTATGGGCGGCTCAAGCTGAACGATCGGGTGTCGGTCTGGGGCCTGGCGGGCTACGGGACCGGCGAGCTGACGCTGAGCGAGGAGAACGGGGAACGGTCGAACCGCTACAGGACGGACCTCTCGATGAGGCTCGGGGCGCTCGGCGTTCGGGGCACGGTGGTCGAGGCGCCGCCGGAGGGCGGTCTGGAGGTCGCGGTCAAGTCGGACGCGTTCTGGGTGCGGACGACCTCGGACGCGGTCGAGGGGATGAGCGGGGCCGAGGCCGACGCGAGCCGCGTGCGGCTGCTGCTCGACGCATCGCACAGCTTCGGGACGGGCGACGGGGCGTGGCTCACGCCGAGCCTTGAGCTGGGGTTGCGCCATGACGGCGGCGACGCCGAGACCGGGACCGGCATCGAGGTCGGGGGCGGCATCCGCTACGAAAGCGCGGGCGTGGCGGTCGAGGCGTCGGTGCGCGGCCTGGTTGCGCACGAGGAGGCGGGCTACGAGGAGTGGGGCGCGAGCGGGTCGGTGCGCATCGAGCCGGACGCCTCGGGGCGCGGGCTCTCGCTCATGCTGACGCCGGTGTGGGGCGCGGCGGCGGGGAGCACGGAGCGGCTGTGGTCGCTCCCCGACGCGCGGGGGCTTGCGGGCGACGCGGAGTTCGAGGCCGAGAGCCGGCTCGATGCGGTGGTGGGCTACGGGTTCGCGGTCCTCGGCGGGCGGGGCGTCGCGACCCCGCACGCGGGCTGGTCGCGCTCGGGAGAGAGCGAGGCGTGGCAGATCGGCCAGCACCTGCGGCTCGGCCGGGCGAGCGAGTGGCGCGTCGTCGGGGAGTTCGCCGACGAGTCCCGGACGTATCGCGCGGGCTACGGCTACCGCCTGGGCGGCGCGCTCGATCTGAGCGTGGAGGCGAGCCGGCGCGAGTCCGCGAGCGACGCCGGCGCCGAGCACGGGGTCCTGCTGCGCGCCGGAATGCGCTGGTAGGGAGCCCGGCGGGGAGGCCGCGGTGAGCCGGCGCCGGGCCGGGCGCGGGGCGCGTGGGCGGCGGGTGCGCGCGCCGCACGTCCCGCACGGGCGGGAGACGCCATTCGCGGAGCGGCTCGAAGCTCCGCTGCGCCTCGCGCTGTTCGCCGTGTTTGGGCTGCTCCTCCTGACGCCCTTCGTGTTCAGCCCGGGCACGGCGTATCCGTTGGTGGTCGGCAAGGCGCTGTGGTCGCGCGCGCTCATCGAGATCGCGTTCGCGTTGTGGGCGGTGCTGGCGCTGTCGCGGCCGGGCTACGGGGCGCCGCGCTCGTGGCTGCTCGTGGTGCTGGGGGCGGGGCTCGGGGTGTCGCTCGCGTCGGCGTGGAGCGGGGTGAGCGTCGAGCGCAGCCTGTGGTCGGACTTCGAGCGCATGCAGGGCGTGGTGGACCGGGCCCACTGGTGCGTCCTCGCCGTGGTGCTCGCGGCGGTGCTGCGCACGCCGCGCGAGTGGCGCATGCTGCTGGCGGCGAGCACGGTGGCGGGGACGGCGATGGCGTCGCTGGTGCTCGCGCGGGCGGCCGGGGCGCCGATTCTCGAGGGGGTGCCCGAGCCGAACTGGCCGCGTGCCAGCGGCACGTTCGGCAATGCCACCTATCTCGGCGCGTACCTGCTGGTGCACACGGTGCTGGCGGCGGGCTTCGCGGTGCGCGGGTGGGCGCGGGCTGCGGCGCCGGGGGCGCGGGCGTCGCGGGCCGGGGCGGCGCTCGGGTGGAGCGTCGCGGCGGCGCTGTGCGCGGCGGGGCTCACGCTGGCGGGCTCGGTGGGGGCGCTGGCGGGCGCGGGCGCGGCGGCCGGGGCGGTGGCGCTTGGGTTCGCGTGGCTGGCGAGCGGGCGGCGCCGGGTGGCCGCGGTCGCGGCGGTGGCGGTGCTGGCGGTGGGGCTCGCAGGGCTAAGCGCGCGCTTCCTCGACCCCGAGCGCAGCGCCACCGTCGAGGTGGCCCAGTCGGCGGGCCAGTGGCCGGGCCGCGGGGCGGTGGCGTATCTCGGCAGCGTGCACCTCGACAAGCCGAGCGTGCAGAGCCGGCTGGCGGCGTGGGAGGCGGGGCTCGAGGGGTTCGCGGAGCGCCCCCTGCTCGGCTGGGGTCCGGGGAACTTCATCGCCGTCTTCGGCCGTTTCGCGTCGGGCTACGGCGCGTTCGCCGAGGAGCATGACCAGGCGCACGGGAAGCTGGTGGAGGTGGCCGCGACCACCGGGGTGGCGGGACTCGCGGCGTGGGTCGCGCTGTGGGGGCTCGCGCTCGCGGTGCTGCTGCGCGCGGCGCGCGCCATGGACCCGCCCGATCGCGCGTTGGCGCTGTTCGTGGCGGCGGCGCTCGCAGGCAGCCTGGTGCAGCTTCAGTCGCTGTTCGACACCGTCGCGAGCACGCTGCCCGGCACGCTGCTGCTGGCGCTCGCGGCCCGGCTCGAGCCCGGCGTGCTGGGCGAACGCCGGCAGCCGCGGTGGCCGCGCTGGCCGCGGCTTCGCGGCGGTGCGGTGTTGGCCCACCCCGCGGCCCGCGCGGCGCTCGGCGCGGCGGCGGTGGCGGTGGCGCTCGGCGGGCTCGCGGCGAACCGCGCGATCTACACGGCCGCGGACGTGCGCTACAGCGATCCGGCATCGGTGGCGTCGATGGAGCTGGCGCGGGGCATCGACGCCTTCGCGCCGCTCGCCTACCGGTACCGCATGGATCTGTTCGAGCGGCTCGGGAGCCTCTGGGCGCCGATGCGCGCGCGCGCTCCGGCGCGGGCGGGCCGGTTGCTCGAGTGGGCGGACCGGGAGGCCGCGGCGGCGGTCGCCGCGGAGCCGGCGAACTGGCGCATCGCGCATGCGCTCGCGCGCCTGTACGCGCAGGTCGCGCGGACCGAGCCGGAATACGCCGGGAAGGCGCGCAGGCACCTTGCGCGCGCCCGGGAGCTTGCGCCCAACCGGGTGGTGTTCGAGCGGGCGCTGGCGCGCCCCGCGGCGCTTGTCGTGGACGGGCGGCCCGAGGGCACTCTCGCGCTGCGCTGGCGCCCGGCGCCGGGCGCCGGCTACCACGAGATCCAGCGCTCGGGCGACGGGCAGGCGTGGACGACGGCGCTGTATGCCTGGGAGGCGGGGCGCACCGAGTTCGTGACGCGCGCGTGTCCGACGTGCCGGTACCGGATCCGGGCGTGCCGCAGCTGGCGCGACTGCAGCGGCTGGGCACGATGGTGATCGCGCACGCGGGCGGGGACGGCGCGGACCGCGCCCTGGCGGACTTCTCACCCCTGCCCGAGGGGCCGGTGACGGTGGTGTTCGGGACCTTCGGCTACCGGCACGTGGTGCGTGCGTGGATGCACTGCGCCGAGCGCGCGGGCGTCGGCCACTACCGCATCGTGTGCCTGGACGAGGCGCTGCTGCGGGCGTTGGGTGAGGATGGCGCGGAGCGCTGCGCGGTGTCGTACCACGCCCTCGTGCCGGGGGCGGAGCGCGTGGACATCGACGCGCTGCCCGATGCGGCCGCCCGGATGCGGGTGCTGACGCCGCTGCGCATGACGCTGTTCCGCCGCCTGGCGGGCGCCGGGCACGACTTCGTGCACAGCGATGCCGACGCGTTCTGGCAGCGGGACCCGCGGCCCTGGCTCGCGCGCCAGGGGGGCTACGACCTCCTGTTCTCGCAGGGGACGACGCACCCGGTGGCGCACTTTAAGGCGCATCACTTCACGCTCTGCGCCGGGTTCTTCCTGGCCCGGGCGACGCCGGCCACGCGGGCGTTCCTCGCCGCGGCGGCGGCCGCGGCCGAATGCGTGCAGGACGACCAGGCCGGCATCGGGCTCGCGCTGCTCGACCGGGGATTCCGGTGGCGGATCGAGCGCCCGGCGCTCGCGCTGCGCAGGGCGCCGCCGCGCGGCGCGCGCGCCGACGCCGCCCGGCATCGCTGGTTCCGGGCGCCGCTCGGCGCGCCCGGGGGGCTGTTAGGGCGGGCGCTGGCGGCGCCGGGCACGGCGCGCGCGGCGCACCTTGCGCTGCGCCTCGCCGGGCTGCACGCGATGGTGACGAGCCGGGAGGTGATGCGGGGCACATGCGCGGACGGGCTTCGCATCGGGGTGATTCCGATGCACCTGGTCGAGCGCGTGCCGCTTGGGCTCGGCGGGGCGGCGCATGTGTCCCACCTGTCCGCCAACAAGCGGCCAGGGACGCATGGTGCAAGCGGGGTCCCGGCGTGAACGGGGCCGTGGGCGGACGTCGAGCGGGCGAGCCGGGGGGCGATGGCGGTGCGCGATGCGCGGTCCGGGCAGGGCCAGCGCCGAACCGCGTGCGCTACAACGAATGGCCGCGGGCGGCGGCGCCGGACGCGGGCGCATTCACCCCGACCGAGGGCGTGACGGTGGTGGTGGCGCACTTCGAGGCGCCGGGCGCGCTCGCGCTCGCGCTGGCTGCGCTCGAACGCCAGCGCTACCCGCGCGAGCTCCTCGAGGTGGTGGTGGTCGACGACGGCTCGCGCACCCCGCCGCGGCCGGCGCCGTCGCGGCTCGCGGTGCGCGTCGTGCGCCAGGAGGACCGGGGCTTCGGGCTCGCGCGGGCGCGCAACACCGGGGCGCGCGCGGCGCGCCACGACATCCTCGTGTTCCTCGACGGGGACGTGCTCGCCGGCGAGGGGCTCGTGGCCGCGCACGCGCGCTGGCACCATGCGCTCGCCGACGCGGTCACGGTGGGCTTGCGCTCGCACGTCGACCCGGCCGGGGTCGATGCCGCGGCGATCGCGTCGGCGGCGTGCGTGGCCGGGTTCTTCGCGAAGGCGACGGAGCCGCCCTGGACCGAACGCCACCTGGTGCGCACCGACGACCTCACGTCGCGCCACGACGATCCGTTCCGTGCGCTGGTGGGCGCGAACTTCGGGATCCGGCGCCCGTTCTACGAGGCGTTGGGCGGCAGCGATGAGTCGTTCACCCGCTACGGCGGGGAGGACCTCGAACTCGGCTACCGGGCGTACACCGCGGGCGGCCTGCTGGTGCCGGTGCGCGCGGCCATGGCGTGGCACCTCGGCACCTGGCGCGACGGGCGCGAGGAGAAGACGCGGGCCATGGACCGGCAGCGCGCGAAGCTCGCGAACCTGATCGCGCACGAGGGCTTCCGGGCGCCGAGGTCGGGACGGATCTGGGCCGTCCCCAAGTACGTGGTGACGGTCGCGGCCGAGGGCGCGCCGGCGTCGGCGGTGGCGGCCGCCGTGGACTCGCTGCTCTGCGACTCGGCGGGCGACGGCGACCTCGTCGTGCGCATCGAGACGGCCGGGACGCCGGAGGAGACGGTGTCGTGGCTGGAAGACAGGTTCGGGGGCGATCCGCGCGTGAGGGTCGCGCCGGAGCGCTCCGGGCTCGACGCGTACCCGGCGTCGCCCTTCCACGTCACGGTGCCGGCGGGGGCGTGCCCGCCGGCGCTGCTCGAGCGCCTGCGCGCAGGACTCGGCACCGCGGCGGTGGGAACGGCGCTGCTCGGCGGCGGAGCGCCGGCGACCGTCACCCGCGCCTGGGCCGCGCACCGCGCCCGGCGTACCGGCGGCGCGCCCGGGGACTTCGGCGACGCGGTGCACTTCGCGTTGCGCCGCCGCGCCCGGGTCGGGCGCAAGCGGTCGCGCGGGGCGGCGAAGGCGTACCCGGACGGTCCACGCTCCACGCTCGCCCGGCTCGGCGCCGAGGCGCGGCACGTGCGCGGCCCGCGCACCGCGTGGCGGTTCGCGCGCTGGGTGCTGCGGGGGGTGCGCTGGCGCCTCAGCCTCGCCCGGCCGTCGCCGCGGGCGCGGCGGCTTGCAAACGAGCGGCGCGAGGCCGGCGTGGCGCTGGGGGTCGAGATCGCGGCGCACGGTCCGCGCGCCGCCGCGGTGTTCGCCGCGGCCGGGGCGCCGGCCGACGAACGGCGCGGCCATGTGGACGTAATCCTCGCCGACGAGCGCCCCCCGCCCGATCCCCGGGCGCCGGTCGTGGTGCTGGCGCGCGCGCCCGCGCGGCTGTCGGTGCCCGCCGTCGACCCGCGCCGGCACAACCCGGTGGGGTGGGTGCGCAACGTCGAGAACGGCGCCGCCGCGCTCGGCCCGCGGCCGCTGCTGCCCGCCGACGCCGGCGTACGCCATGAGGTGAGCGCCGATGAGCTGTCGCGGCTGCGCCACATCCACCACCTCGAGGACATCGCGGCGTTCCATGCGGGCGCGCGCGAGCGCGCGGCGACGCTGGTGCGCCTCGCCGCGACGGGCGTGCCGGTGCACCTCGCCGACGGGGGCCCCGATCTGGCCGAGCGGCTCGGGGCGGAGCTCCACGCGCTGATGGCGGCGCCCGACATCCGCAGCGCGGACATCGAGACCCGCGAAGGCTTGAGCATCGCGATGCGCCGGGTGGCGCTGCGCGAGCACTCGCTCGCGAGCCGGGCGCGCCAGGTGTGCGCGGCGGCCGGGGTGGCGGATGTGCCGGGACTGCCCAAGGTCAGCGTCCTGCTGCCGACGCGGCGCCCGGCCCTGCTCGCCCGGGCGCTCGCCAACGTCGCGCGGCAGACCTACCCGAATCTGGAGCTCGTGCTCGCGCTGCACGGCGAGGGGTTCGGGGAGGTGCCGGATCTGGCCGGGCTCGGGTGCCCGGCGAAGCTGTGCCGGGTGGGGGCGGACGCTCCGCTCGGGTCGGTGCTCAACGCGGCGACGGCGGCGGCGAGCGGCACGCTGCTCGCCAAGATGGATGACGACGACCTCTACGGCGCGGACCACATCCGGGACCTGGTGCTCGCGCGCGAGTACTCCGGGGCCGAGCTCGTGGGCAAGGGCATCGAGACCGTCTATCTCGCCGAGCGCGACCGCACCGTCCGGCTCGGGCTCGGCAACGGCGAGACGTACCGCTCGTGGCACCTGGCCGGCGGCGCGCTGCTGGTGTCGCGCCATGCGCTGGAACGCGCCGGCGGGTGGCGGCGCGTGGCCGGGGGCGTGGACATCGAGCTGGTGGCCGACGTGCACCGCAGCGGCCTCGGCGTCTATCGCCTGCACGGCGCGGGCTACGTCTTGGTGCGCCACGGCGCCCACACCTGGAGACACGCCGACGAGTACTTCCTGCACCAGGCGGACGCGGTGCTCGCGGGGTTCCGGCCGGCGCCGGACATGGCGTGGGCCCGCGACGCGATGACGGGCGGCGCCGGCACGACGCACCGGGCCGCCCCGAACGGTGACGCGCCGGGGGCTCGGGACGCCGGCGGGTCGCCTGGGCTCCACAGACCGGACCGGAGCGCGGCGTGGCCGGCGCGGCAGGGGCGGATCGAGCAGCGAGCGCCTTCGCGCCTGCAGACCCTCGCCGGGCGGGCGCGGCGCGTGCTGGCCGCGCAGCGCGACCCCTACCGGGCACGGGCGCTGTGGATGCGGCTCGCGGTGGCCGCGCGCGCCGGGCCCCCGGCCGTCTGGGTCGCGGCGCTGGCCGCGGCAGCGCCGAGCGCGGCGCATCGCGCGGTGGCGGAGGACGTGCGGCGCGCGCTCGCCGCGGGACGGCGCGTCGAGGCGCGCGCCATGCTGGCGACCCTGGCCAGGGTCCCCGACCGCGGCGCCGAGAAAATCGTCTCGCGCCGCCACCGCTATGTCTGGATCTGCAACCCCAAGGCGGCGTCGCGGAGCCTGATCGCGGGGCTGCTGGACGCGGATCCGGCCGCGGAGCTGTTCCGCGAGGCGACGCTCGCGGAGGTGTACCGGGCGCGGCCCGAGGCGCGCGCGTTCACCACGTTCGCCTTCGTGCGCAATCCCTGCGACCGCGCGCACTCGTTCTTCTCCGACGCGGGTCCGCGGGGCGGCAAGCGGGGCGCGCTGCTGGCCGGCCGGCACGGGGTGCACGACGACACGAGCTTCGCCGAGCTCTGCGCGTGGCTTGCGACGCCGTACGGGTCGGACGCGTTCGCGAACCGGCACTGGCTCTCGCAGCACGAGACGATCCGCCTCGAGGACGGACGCCTGCCGGACGTCGTGGGGCGCTACGAGCGTCTCGAGGCGGACCTCGCGGACATCGCGTCCCGGCTCGGCATGCCGCTTCCCGCCCTGCCCGCGCTCAACCGCTCGCCGCGTGCGCTGCCGGCGGGCTGCGCGGCGGCCGGCGCCGCCGGCGCGGTGCGGGCGATCCACTTGAGCGAGGCCAACCGGGCGCTGCTCCGGCGCCGCTACGCGGCGGACTTCGAGCGGTTCGGATACGCGCCGTGAGCGCGCACCGGGACAGCCCGGCGGCGGGTCCGCCGCCGAACGCGGTGCGCGGCAACGACTGGCGCGAGGTGGCGGTGCCCGACGCGGCCTCGTTCGCGCCGAGCGAAGGCGTGAGCGTGGTGGTCCCCTACCACGAGGCGGCGGGCGCGCTCGCGTTGACCCTGGCCGCACTCGAGCGCCAGCGCTATCCGCGCGAGTTGCTGGAGGTGGTGGTGGTCGACGACGGATCGCGCGCGCCGCCGCCGATCCCCGCGGGGCCGGGTCTCGACGTGCGCCTCGTGCGCCAGACGCGCTGCGGCTTCGGGCTCGCCCGCGCGCGCAACCGGGGGGCGCGCGAGGCGCGCCACGAGATCCTGGTGTTCCTCGACGGCGACATGATCGCGGGCGACGGCCTGGTGGCGGCGCATGCGCGTTGGCACCACGCGGTGGCGGACGCGGTGACCTTCGGCTTCCGCTCCGACGTCGAGACCGCGGGGGTGGATGCGGCGGCGGTGCGCGCCGGGGCGCCCGCGGCGCGCTGGGGGTGGCGCGACTCGGGTCACAACCGGACGTGGCTGCTCGCGCGCAGCGGCGACCTGGTGTCGGGCGGCGACGACGTGTACTGCGCGCTCGCCGGGCACAACTTCGCCATGCGCCGGGACTTCTACGAGGCGATCGGCGCCAGCGACGCGTCGTTCGACCGTTACGGGGGCGAGGACCGGGAGCTCGCGTACCGGGCGCACGTCGCAGGCGCCCTGCTCGTGCCGGTGCGCGAGGCACGGGCCTGGCACCGGGAGCCCCGCGGCGAGGAGGTGCGGCGGCGGCGGCGCGAGATCCACCGCCAGTGGCCGAAGCTGGCGGACCTGATCGCCCACGAGAGCGCGCGGCCGCGCTCGCCCGGCCGGATCTACGCCGTCCCGATGCACGTGGCGACGGTCGAGGCGCGCGGCGTCGCGGCGGATCGGGCGGCGGCGGCGGTCGAGGCGCTGCTCGCGGACCCGCTCGGCGACGTCGCGGTGCGGATCGAGACGGACGCGGACGCGCCGCGGGACCTCGCCTGGCTTCGCGACTGCTTCGGATGGGACCCGCGGGTGGCGGTGGCCCCCGAGCGGCCGGCGCTCGACGCATTCCCGGCCTCGCCCTTCCACCTGCGGGTGCCGGCGGCGGGCTGCGCGCCCGGCCTGCTGATGCGGATGCGGGCGGCGCTCGGCGAGGCGGTGGCGGCGAGGCTTGCGCTCGGCCCCCACGGCACGGCGACGATGGCGCGGGCCTGGGCGCTGCACCGGGCCCGGCGCACGGGCCGGGAGCTCGCGGAGTTCGGCGAGGTGGTGGCGGTGGGATCGGGTGTCGCGCCGTGGCGCGGGCTGCGGCGCGCGCCGGAGCCCGCGGCACTGTCGAGCGGTGGGCGTTGGCGCGCGCCGCGGCGGGCGCTCGAGGAGGGGTCGCGGGTGCGCGGTCCGGTGACGGCCTGGGCGTTCGCGCAGTGGGCCGGGCGCGCGGTGCGTCGGCGCCTCGCCGGGGTGGGCCCGCCCGCGCCGCCCCCCGACGCGATGCGCTGGGAGCGCGGCGCTCACTCGCTCGGCGCGCGCATCGCCACCGCGGGCCCGCTCGCCCAGGCGGTGTTCGCGGCCTCGCCGCTGGTCGGCCCGGACGCTTCCGGGGCCGTCGCCGACGTGCTGCTGGCCGACACCGCGGCGCACGCGGCGCGCGCCGCCTGCCCGGCGGTGCTGCTCGCGGCGGCGCCGGCGCTCGGCGTTCCGGCGTTCGATCCGGCGGTGCACAACCCGGTGGGCTGGCGACGCACGGTGGAACGGCGTGCCGTGGTGCTCGGGCCCCGGGACCGGCTGCCCTCGCCGCCCGGGCGGTGCATGCGCGCCGATGCCGCCGACCGCGCTGCGCTGCGCGCCGGCCACCACCTGGCGGACGTCGCGGCGTATCACGCGAGCGCGGTGGCGCGGGCGGGGACGCTCGCGCGCATCGCCGCGACCGGGCTGCCGGTGCACCTCGCCGACGGCGGGCCGGATCTCGCCCCGCTGCTCGGCACGGAGCTGCATGCGCTGATGACGTCGCCGGCGGTGCGGACGGCGAACGCCGACGAGCGCGAGTCGCTGAGCGTGCGCATGCGGCGGGCGGCGCTGCGCGACCACGCGCTCGGCGCCCGTGCCCGGCAGGTCTGCGCGGCGGCGCTCGACGATGCGCCCCGGCCGCCGATGGTGTCGGTGCTGCTCGCCACCCGCCGCCCGGCGCTGCTCGCGCGCGCGCTCGCGGGCGTCGCGCGGCAGAGCTATCCCGAGCTGGAGCTGGTGCTGGCGCTGCACGGCGAGGGCTTCGACGACGAGGCGCTGGAGCGCGCGCTCGCGGGGATGCGGGCCGCGGTGCGCGTCGTCCGCGTCGGTGCGGCGCGCCCGCTCGGCGCCGTGCTCAACGCGGCGGCGGCGGCCGCGAGCGGGCTGCTGCTCGCCAAGATGGACGACGACGACGCCTACGGCCCCGACCACGTGTGGGATCTGGTGCTGGCGCACGAGTACAGCGGCGCGGCGCTGGTGGGCAAGCCCATCGAGACCGTCTACCTCGGCGCGGCCGGGCGCACGGTGCGCCGCGCCGGGGAGCCGAACGAGACATACGCCGAGGTGCTCGCCGGCGGCGCGCTGCTCATCGCGCGCCACGATCTTGCGCGCGTCGGCGGCTGGCGGCGCGTGCCGGGCGGCGTGGACCGGGCGCTCATCGACGACGTGCGCCGCGCCGGCGGTGCGGTGTACCGGACCCACGGGCGGGGGTTCATGCTGGTGCGCCACGGCGCCGGCCACACCTGGGAGGTGGACGAACGGACGCTCCACGCCGGCGGGCGCGGCTCCGCGCCGGGCTGGAGTCCGGCGCTCGCCGACATCGAGGCGGCGCCCGGGCTCGAGGGGCCGCCGGCATGAGCACGGCGCCGGGAGCGGGCGCGGTGGCTGCCTGCGGGGCCCCCTGGCCGCCGGTGTCGGTGGTGATGCCCGTGGGCGACGAGGATCCGGGCGCGGTGGCCGAGGCGCTGCGCTCGATACGGGCGCAGGACTACGGCGAGATCGAGATCGTGGTGGCCGACGGCTGCGGTGCGCCGGGGGTGCGCGCGGCCGCGGCGAGCGCCGGCGCCCGCGTGGTGCGCATCCCGGGCGCCAATGCGGCCCGGGGCCTCAACGCGGCGATCGCGGCGGCGTCGCACGCGGTCGTGGTGCGCTGCGACGCGCGCTGCGTGCTGTCGCCCGACTACGTGCGCCGGGCGGTGGCGGCGCTCGAGCGCACCGGTGCGGCGAATGTCGGCGGGATGCAGCGGGCAAGCGGCCGCACGCCGTTCGAGCGGGCGGTGGCGGCGGCGATGGGGAGCTGGCTCGGCGCGGGCGGGGCGCGCTACCGCCTGGGCGGCGCCGAGGGCCCCGTGGACACGGTGTACCTCGGCGTGTTCCGGCGCGACGCAGTGGCGGCGGCCGGCGGCTTCGACGAGACGCTCGAGCGGAACCAGGACTACGAGCTGAACTGGCGGCTGCGCGCGGCCGGGGAGACGGTGTGGTTCGACCCAGGGCTCGCGGTAGCGTACCGCCCGCGCGGCAGCGTTGCGGCGCTGGCACGGCAGTACTTCGACTACGGGCGCTGGAAACGCGCGGTGCTGCGCCGCCATCGCGCGAGCCTGCGACTGCGCCAGGTGGCCGCCCCGGCGCTGGTGCTCGCGCTCGGCGGGGCGCTGGGGCTGGCGGCGGTGTGGGCGTGGACGGGCGACGCGCGCGTGGCGGGAGCGGCGCTCGTGGCGCCGGCGGGCTATGCGGCGGCGCTCGCGCTCGGCGCGGCCCATGCCGCGCGGCGCGAGGGCAGCGCATCGGTACGGGTGGCCGTCGCGCTCGCGACCATGCACCTCGCCTGGGGCGCGGGGTTCCTGCGCGGCGCGCGAACCGGGGGCGGGCCGAAGCGGACTCCGGCTCCGGCCGGGGCGCCGCGCGACGCCTACAAGCGCGGCTTCGACCTTGCCGTCCTCGGCGTGGCCGCGGCGCTGCTCCTGCCCGTGTGGGCGGTGCTCGGCGTGGCGATCGCGGTGGCGGTGCGGTGCGCCGACGGCGGTGCGGTGCTGCACCGCCAGCGCCGCCTCGGCCGCGACGGGCGACCGTTCGAGATGTGGAAGTTCCGCACCATGGTCGAGGAGGCGGAGCGCGGGACCGGGCCGGTGCTTGCGGACGCGGCGGACGCCCGCGCAACCGCGGTCGGTTGGGTGCTGCGGCGCACCCACCTGGACGAGCTGCCCCAGGTGGTGAACGTCCTGAAGGGGGAGATGAGCCTCGTCGGACCGCGCCCCGAGCGCCCGGAGCTCGCCGCGCGGCTCGAGCGTGAGGTCCCGGGGTTCGCCCGGCGCCTGCGCGTGCGCCCGGGGGTGATGGGGCTCGCGCAGGTGCGCGCGGGCTATCACGCGGGGCCGCGCTGCAAGCTGCGTTACGACGAACTCTACATCCGGTCGATGGGGCCGTGGCTGGACCTCAAGCTGATGGGCGCGTGCTTCGGAAGCGCGTTCGGCGAAGCGTTCGGCCGCGCGGCGGGACGCCCGGGGCGGCGGTGGCGCAGGAACGGCCGGCGTCGTCGGGGCGCGGCGCGGGCCAGGGTGGCGGCGGAGTGACTGCGAGCGCCGACCCCGTTGCACGGTCGCGGCGCCGCCGCCTCGTGGTGCATGCCGGGACGGCGAAGACCGGCAGCACGGCGATCCAGCGGGCGCTGGCGCCGCTCGACCCGGCGTTGCGCGAACGCGGCGTGCACGTCCCGATGGCTGCGCGCATCGATCCGGGCTTGGCGCGCCACGCCAACCTGCTGAGGGGGTTCCCGCGCAGGTGCAGCAACCGGGTCGAGCGGCGGTCCCGCGAAGCAGGGGCGCCGCGCGAGGGGACGGCGGCGTGATCTCGCACCGCCACCGATGCATCTACGTGAAGCTGCCGAAGTGCGCGAGCACCGCGGTGCGCGACTGGTTCCTCGCCCACGGTGCGGGCCGCCACTCCTTCCGGCCGTACTGGTACCCCGGTCCGCTTTCGGACCGACTCGAGCTGGTTGCGCGAGCCCTCGAGCTCTATCCGGACTACTCTGCCTTCACCTTCGTACGAAACCCCTACCGCCGCTTCGTTTCGGTCTACCTGCACGCGTCTCGCCTCGCCCGGCAGCGCGGCCGGTCGATCGCCGGGCATCCGGCGAGCTACGGGTCCGCCTGTGAGTTCGCGCAGCTTTGCGCCGAGTTTCTCGCCGATACGCGGGCCCTGTGGGGCAGGGAAGCGCGTGCGTTCCAGCGCGACAATCCTGACCGGCGCTACGGGCCGCACGGAATTGCGCTCCGTCACTTGCGCTTTCTCGACCATGTCCGTCCGCAGGTCGACTTCGTGCCCGACTGCAACCCGGAGCGGCTGTTCGGGGTGCCGCGCACACGCGCTCGGCCGCTCTCCTACATTGGCGCGGTCGAGACCATCGACGCCGATTTCGACCGTGTGAAGGAGATCCTCGGCCTGCCGGGCGGGGCGTTGCAGCGGCGCAACGTCTCCGCCCTCGCCTGCGAATGCTTCGAGGCGCTGCGCACCGACGCTGCAAGCCGCGCCTTGATCGAAGAGATCTATGCGGAGGACTTCGCATTCACCGGTTGCGGCTTCGATGACGCGCCGGACCTTGGGCGTACCGCTTCGGGGAATCGTCCCGCCGCTACGAAGCCGCGACGGTCGGCCGCGGTGGTTGTCGGCCGCGGCCGTTACGCGCTCGACACGCTCGGAATCGCGTTGGAAGCGCGCATGTACCGCTCACCGTCATTTGGCCCTCTCCTCGCACCGCTCGCGAGGCTGCGGCGCAGGCTCGCCCGCAGCGGACCGGACTTGCACGGTGGCGGTGCTCGTCGGCACGACCTTCCGGAGCCCGGGCCATGAACATCCCCGTCACCGGTGGGGCCGTGGTGTTGGAGCCGTTCGGGGGCGACGTGGCGAGCCGGCTGCGCAAGATCGGCATGGCGCTGAGCACGAGCGGTCTGGAGTCGCTCCACCTCGCGGCGGCCGAGGGGATGATGTCGCGCGCGACCGACGTGGTGCTGCCGTGGCACGGGGCCGATGCGGTGTACGGCGAGCCGTGGGTGGTGGCGGGGATCGCCCGGGGCGCGGAGCGGATCTTCGCCCAGGCGGGTCCGGGCGTGTGGGAGCGGCGCCGGCAGGAGGCGCGGGCGCGGGTCGCGCCCCGCGAGTTGGACCGGGTCCTCGAGGCGTGGGCGAGCCTGCCGGTCGCGGATCGCGACCCGGGCGCCTGGGCGGCGCCGAACGGGTCCGCGCGATGAGCGTCGGCGCGATCCGGGCGCGGGCGCCACACGCCCCCGGCGGGGTGGGCGAAGCGCTGCCCGGACGCGACCTGCCGCCGCCACCGCCGCTCGCCCGCGCGCTCGCGGATCTGAGCCGGGGGGCGCGCATGACGACGCTGTGGGGACGGCTCGGCTGGCAGGACGTGCGTCGCCGCTACCGGCGCTCCGCGCTGGGTCCGTGGTGGATCACGATCGGCACGGGGTTCACGATCGCACTGCTGGCGACGCTCTACGGCGGGCTCTTCCGGCTGCCCGTGGACCGTTATCTGCCCTACGTCGCGACGGGTCTGGTGGTATGGGGCCTGGTCGCGGGGTTGGTGAGCGAGGGCTGCCAGGTGTTCGTGCAGGCGCGCGGCATCGTGCTTCAGATTGGCCTGCCCCTGTCGCTGCACGTCTACCGCATGGTGTGGCGCAACCTGCTGGCGTTTGGCCACACCTCCGTGCTGCTGCCGGTGGTTGCGGTGGGATGGGGGGTGTGGCCCGGATGGACGGGGCGGGTGCGGGCGAGCGGGCCGGTGGCAGAGGTGCTCGATGCGGCCGAGAGGGTGCGCCGCGTGGGCGAGGGAGCCGGGGCGGTCCCGGCAGCGGCGGATGGCGGCGGGAGGGGCGCTCGGTGAAAGTGCTCGTCACGGGCGGGACCGGCTACATCGGGAGCCACACCGCGCTCGAGCTGGTGGCGGCGGGGCACGAGGTCGTGCTGTTCGACAACCTGTCGAACTCGCGGCGCGAGACGCTGCGGGCGCTCGCGAATCTGACCGCCCGGCCGGTGCCCTTCGTCGAAGGCGACGTGCGCGACGCGGCGGCCCTCGACGCCGTGTTGGGGGCGGGCGGCTTCTCGGCGGTCGTGCACATGGCGGCGCTGAAGGCCGCCGGGGCGTCGTTCGCGGATCCGCAGGCGTACTACGACCACAACGTGGCCGGCACGGCGGCGCTGGTCGGGAGGATGGCGGCGCATGGCGTGCGGGTGCTCGCGTTCGCCTCGTCGGCATCGGTCTACCGGGCGGCGCCTGCGCCGCTCGCTGAGAGTTGGGCGACGGAGCCGGATAGCCCCTACGGGCACAGCAAGCTGCGGGCCGAGGAGGTGTTGCGCGACGCGCACACCGCCGACCCGGCGTGGCGGATCGCGATCCTGCGCTGCTTCAACGCGGCCGGCGCCCATGCGAGCGGACGGCTCGGCGAGGACCGTGGGGGAGAGCCGAACAACCTGCTGCCGCGGCTCGCACGGATCGCGCTCGGCCTGGACGAGCGGATCGACATCTTCGGAAGCGACTACGCGACGCCGGACGGGACGTGCGTGCGCGACTATGTGCACGTGGTGGACGTGGCGCGCGCCTGCGTCGCCGCGCTGGCGCGCCTCGACGCGGCGCCGGGTCTGTGGACGGTCAACCTCGGATCGGGACGCGGACGCAGCGTCCTTGAGACGGTGCGTGCATACGCGCGGGCGAGCGGGCGGGAGATCCCGCACCGCTTCGCCGGCCGCAGGCCGGGCGACGCGGCCGCGGTCTGCGCCGATCCCACGCGCGCCCGCGAGCTGCTCGGCTGGGCATCGGGGGCGGGCCTGGAGCGGATGTGCGCGGATTGCTGGCGGTGGCAGTCGACGGCCGGGGCCGCGATGGGCGGTGCGCCGGTGACGCGTCGGGGTCGACGGATGGACGGTGCCGCCGTCGCGCGACGTATCGCGGCGGATCCGGGGGTGGACACGTGAGTCGCCGGCGTGCGCGGCATACGGGTTTGGCAGCGGCGACGCGGGCGGTGGATCGACGTCCCGGTCTCGGCGCGGCGACGCTCCAGGGGCGCAGCATCGGGAAGCGTGTGCGCGAGCGCGACGGGCCGGACGCATGCCTCGATTGGTGCGTCGAGGCCGGCCGGGGCACGGAGAACGGAGCGCCGCCCGAGCAAGCGCTCATGCGCCGCAGGTGGATCGACCGGTAGGGGATGCGGTATGGGGCGTCCGGGTGACGGCGATGTTGGGACGCGACACGGCGGGGCGCCGGTCGAGCGTCGTGCGCCCCGCAGCGCGGGCGGTGGCGGCACGGCGAGCGGCGACGGCGTGCGGGCGTGGCTGTTTCTCAGGTGCGTCGGGGAGTACAAGGCGGCGTGGCGGGCGCAGACCGTGTTCTCCGCCGCGGGGCCGGCCGGGGAGCCGCTGCTCGAACCGGGTCCCTTCCCCATCCGCATCCAGACGCCGGCGGACCTGCAGGCCGCCCGGTTCGACCTGCTGGCCTGGCAGGACCCCGACGATGCGGAAGGTCCGCGGTCGCCGTTCTGGGATCAGGAAGGGATGGTGGAGGCGGTGCTCGATCCGGAGGCCGAGCCGCTGGTCCCGCTGGTGGTGGCCGGCGGCGGTTCGGTCGAGGGGTTGCGCCTGACCGGCGGCGGTCTCGTGATCAAGATCGAGTATGCCGGCGCGGTCGTGCAGGTCCGGCTGCGGGGCGCCGGGCGGTTCCCCGACGGCGGCGGGATCGAGATCCGGCACCGCTTCGGGCTGCGGATGCCGCAGTCGGTGCGACGAATGCTCGACTTCTGGAACGTCGAGGGCCTGCCGGCCCCTCGGATGGGGCGGGGTCGGGGGGCAAGGATCGGGCACTGGTGAAGGTGCTGGACGGGCTGCGGGAGGAGAAGACACAGCGCCAGATTGCCGAGGACATCTTCGGGACCGACGAGGTCAAGGCCAAGTGGGGCCCCGACGGCTGGATGCGCTCGCAGGTGCGGCGGTGGATCCCGAAGGCCAGGGCCCTGGCGGAAGGCGGCTGGCGCGACCTTGTTCCCCGCCATGTGCCGGACGAGTGACGGCGGCATCCGGCGGGGCGTGCCGGGGCGCCGCGGGCACGGGGCCCCGGAAGCGGCAACGGAAGGTCGTCAGGGGGTGCGGGGTGACCGTTCCGGCGTCGGTGTCGGTGGTGACACAATGGTTCCGACCCTTGGCGTGTCGCCGAAGGCGCGCCAGGTCGCCCTGTTGGACAAGCCGACCGCGGCCGGCAAGAATGCGGAATCTCGGCCGGCCGCGGAAACGCCGTCATCCCGGGGCCGAACGGTCCCGGCCGGAACTGCGGTTCGGGGGACAAATGCCGCGGACGGGCGGGGTCGCAAGATGAACCGGATCCGCTTGCGCTATGAAGACGGAAACCGAAATAGATATTGCGGAGAGTTCGGAGGAGAAAGAATAGTTATATATAACATATACTTATTGAATCGCTTGACGAGAAATCCTGTTGTCTCGGCACAAAATTGCAAAACGATCCCAATTTCAAACAACCGTCTGATATTACTTCATAATTCATTGAATCACACCGATCCCGGCCGCCGCGCGGTCCACAACCCCGGCGGGATATCCGGGTCAGCCCGCCGAGCGGCCCGCGAAGACGTCGCCCCGCTGGATCACCAGGCTCGTGGCGAGCACGATCAGGATGCCGGGGATCGTGAGCGGCGTCGGCAATCCCTTGCCGAGCGCCCAGTCCAGCGCCAGCACGAGGGCCGGCAGGAGGTAGCTGTATGTCTGCACACGCGTGGGGCCCATCCTGATCGTGCCCCATTGCATCAGGAAGAAGGCCACGACCGTCGAGCCGAGCGCGACATAGGCGACGCCGCCATAGGCGAAGAGCGGCACGTCGCCCCAGGCCGTGGTCCAGAGCGCGGCGTTGGCGAGCAGCAGGCACCACAGCGCGTTGACGGCCACCACCCAGAAGGTCATGACGATCACCGGCTCGCCCCGGTGGAAGCGCTTGACGAGCGGGCTGTAGAAGCCCATCGCGACGCAGCCGGCGAAGACGATCGGGTCGCCCGTGTTGAGATCGAGCGCGACGAAGCGGTCCCAGTCGCCGCGGAACACCACCCAGAGCGCGCCGACCAGCCCGATGCCGAGCGCCGCGAGGCGGTGCGAGCCCAGCCGCTCGCCGACCAGGATCGCGCCGCCGACCGCCGTGAGGCCGGGGATCAGGGTCGAGATCGCGCCGGTGTTGAGCGCGCTGGTGGTGCGCAGGCCGTAGAACAGGCACCAGAAGAAGACCGTGAGCGAGGTGGCGATCGCCGCATAGCCGCCGAGCGCCCGCCAGCCCGGCCAGGCGAGGCCGTGGCGCCAGGCGACCAGCGGCCCGAAGACCGCGACCGCCAGCGAGAATCGGAGGAAGAGCAGCACGCCGGTGTTCAGCTCGTTGGCGATCGCCTCGCCCACCGGATAGCTGAACGAGATGAGCACCATGGCGACGAACACGGCGCCGTGGACGCCGAGGGTGGAGCCGCCGCGCGCGCCCGTGTGTTCCGCCATGGCGCCCAAGCGTGGCGCAGCGCCGGCCGCAGGTCCAGCACCGCCCCCGTTTGCCGGTGCGGTGCCTGCGTACGCGCGCGCGGATGGCTGCGTTACTTGTTCATTTCCCTCAAGCGCCGGGCGCTCGCTCCGCTCGATCGTGCGCCCCCGCGCGCGTGGACGCGCGACGCTCCGCGCCTTGCGGCGCGCCGGCGCGGTCGCGCCGGCCGGGCCGCGTCGCGGCCCGGTCCATTCCATGCGCGCCGGCCCTTGAAAGCGCGGCGCGGCATCGCCACGTCATGGCTGCCCGAGGGGGCGCCGCAGGACGGGCTCCCGGCAGGGCATGGAAGCGGTCCGGCCATGACGGCGGACCCCGAGACCGACTTGCTTGAGAAAGGAGTCACACCATGCGTGCATTCGATCTTTCCCCGCTCTTCAGCACCACGGTCGGGTTCGACCGGATGGCCCGGATGCTCGAGCAGATGCCGAGCGAGAGCGCGCCGTCCTATCCGCCCTACAACATCCGGAAGACCGGCGAGAACGCCTACCGCGTGACGCTGGCCGTCGCCGGTTTCGGCGACGACGAGGTCTCGGTAGAGGTGAAGGAGAACCTGCTCACCGTCACGGGCAAGCTCGCCAGGGAGAACGGCGCGAGCGAGAGCTACCTCCATCGCGGGATCGCCGCCCGCGCCTTCGAGCGGCGCTTCAACCTCGCCGATCACATCCAGGTGACGGCGGCGGCGCTCGACAAGGGGCTGCTGCACATCGACCTGGTGCGCGAGCTCCCCGAAGCGCTGAAGACGCGCCGGATCGCGATCGAGACAGGCGGCCGGAAGCGGCTCGACGGGAAGGCTGCCTGACAGGCCAGGAGCCGCGCGGATTCCGCGCGGCTCCTGTTTTTCTCTTCCCTTTTTTCTCTTCCCTCAATCGGCGGGCGCTCGCTCCGCTCGCTTGCCTTCGCGCCTTGCGGCGCGCCGGCGCGGTCGCGCCGGCCGGGCCGCTTCGCGTCCCGGTTCCGCTCATCTCCCACTCTTTGGGAGAGCGCGCGCCCGGCAACCGACGGGCTGTGTGGCATGAAGGGACCGGGCCGCGAAGCGGCCCGGAGCGCGCGACTGCGCGCCGCGCCGCCAGGCGCGTAGCCAAGCGAGCGGAGCGAGCGCCCGGCGCCTGAGGGATACGAACGAAGAGCCACCGCCCAACGGCGTGGCAGCATGCGTTTCTCCGTGCTAGTTTGCGTGCGGGACGAGCGGCCCGCCCTCCGGGCGCGCCGGTTTCTGACGCGGGAGAACGGACATGGCACTAAGAAACGGATTTCGTCGCGGCGTGAGCGGTATGCTGGCCGCGGCGATGGTCGCCGGCGGTCTTGTGGCGGCGGCCACGACGACTCTCACGAGTAGCGGGGTTCAGGCGGCCGACGAGCACTTCATTCCCTTGCTCGTCTACCGGACCGGACCTTACGCACCCAACGGCATTCCGGCGGCAAACGGCTTTGTCGACTACTACTCGCTGATCAACGAACGGGACGGCGGGATCAACGGCGTCAGGGTCGCTTTCGAGGAGTGCGAGTTCCGCTACGACACCAAGGCCGGCGTCGAGTGCTACGAGCGCCTCAAGAACAAGGGTTCGGCGGGGGCGGCGATGGTCATGCCCTTCTCGACCGGCGTCACCTATCAGCTCAATCCCAGGGCCCCGGTGGACGAGATACCGGTGCACTCGATGGGCTACGGGCAAACGGCGGCCTCCGACGGGCGCGTCTTCCCGTGGACCTTCACCTTCCCCACCACCTACTGGAGCCAGGCCTCGGCCTTCATCAAGTATGTGGGCGCGCAGGAAGGGGGGATGGATCAGCTTGCCGGCAAGACGATCGCCCTCATCTACCACAACAGCCCCTACGGCAAGGAGCCGATCCCGACCCTCGAGGTGCTGGCCGAGAAATTCGGCTACACCCTGGAGCTTCTCCCGGTCGACCATCCGGGGCAGGAGCAGAAGGCGACCTGGCTGCAGATTCGCAGGATCAAGCCCGACTGGACCTTCCTCTGGGGCTGGGGCGTGATGAACCAGGTCGCGCTCAAGGAGGCCGCCGCCACCGCCTATCCCACGGAACGCCTCATCGGCGTCTGGTGGTCGGCCAGCGAATCCGACGTGGTGCCGGCCGGCGACGATGCCATCGGCTATCGTGGTGGCTCGTTCCACTCGCCGGGCGCCGGTTTCCCGGCCCATGACGACATCCTGCAGTTCGTCCATGGCGGCGACCGCGAGGCGGCGGCGGAGAGGAACTTCGGCGAAGTCCTCTACAATCGCGGTCTCCTCAATGCCGTCTACGGCACCGAGGCGATCCGCACCGCCATGGGTAAGTACGGCAACCGGCCGCTGACCGGTGCCGAGGTACGCTGGGGCATGGAGAACCTCGACCTGACGGAAGAGCGGCTGGCCGAAATCGGCCTCGCCGGCTTCACCCCGCCGGTCAAGATCACCTGCGAAGACCATGAGGGCAACGGCCCCGTGGTCATCCAGCAGTGGGACGGCAAGTCCTGGAACATCGTCAGCGACTGGATCGAGCCCATGCGCGATGTCGTGCGTCCGATGATCGAGGCGGCCGCCGCCAAGTATGCGGCGGAGAACAACATTACGCCGCGCGATTGCTCGCAGGAGATGTGACCGTTCCATCGGAGAGTCCGGCCGGGGGCGGCGGCGAAGCGACCGCCGCCGCCCCTGAGGCGTTATTGCGCCTCGACGCGGTCGAGGTCGTCTACGACCATGTGATCTCGGTCCTGCGCGGCGTCACCATCGCGGTCCCCGAACGGGCGATCGTCGCCCTGCTGGGGCCGAACGGTGCCGGCAAGACCACGACGCTCAAGGCGGTCTCCAACCTGCTGCGCGTGGAGCGGGGCGACATCACCGGGGGCGAGATCCGCTTCCGGGACGAACGCATCGACCGGCTTGCGCCGTCCGACCTCGTGCGCCGCGGCATCATCCAGGTCATGGAGGGGCGGCGCTGCTTCCCCCATCTCACGGTGCACGAGAACCTGCTGACCGGCGCTTACACCAGGCGTGACGGCAAGGCGGCGGTGCGGGCCGACCTGGAGCGGGTCTACGAGCACTTCCCCATGCTCGCCGAGCGGCGGCGCATCCAGGCCGGCTTCATCTCGGGCGGGGAGCAGCAGATGCTCGCCATCGGCCGGTCGCTGATGTCGCGGCCGACCTTGATCCTCCTCGACGAGCCGTCGATGGGCCTGGCCCCGCAGGTCGTCGCCCGCATCTTCTCGACGGTCCGCCGCCTCAACCGGGAAGAGGGGGTCACCGTGCTGCTTGCCGAGCAGAACGCCAACATGGCCCTCGGCGTGGCCGGCTACGGCTATATCCTCGACAATGGCCGCGTCGGCCTGGAAGGCACGGCGGCGGCGCTGCGCGGCAACCCGGCGGTGAGAGAGAGCTATCTCGGCCTATCGCCTGCCACGGCCGCCCAGTCGGGCGAGGGCGACCGTGCAGGCTGACGCAGCAGCCGGGCGCCCCGTTCCGGGCACGCCGCTGCTCAGCGTGGCGGGCATAACGCTCCGCTTCGGCGGCGTCCAGGCGCTCGCCAGTGTCGACTTTACCATCTTCGCCGGCGAGATCTGCGCCATCATCGGGCCCAACGGCGCCGGCAAGACCTCCATGCTCAATGTGCTGAACGGCGCCTATCAGCCGAGCGAGGGCACGATCACCTTCAAGGGGCGCGAGCGCCGCAAGATGCGCCCGCGCGATGCCGCCCTGGAGGGCATGGCGCGCACCTTTCAGAACGTCGCGCTGTTCAAGGGCATGAGCACGCTCGACAATGTCATGGCCGGCCGCAACCTCAAGATGCACAGCAACTTCGTCGCCTGCCTGCTGCCGGCGGGGCCGTCGCGGGCCGAGGAAGCGCGCCACCGCGCCGCCGCCGACGAGGTCATCCGCTTCCTCGAGATCGAGGCAATCCGCAACGTCCCGGTAGGGCGCCTGCCCTACGGCCTGCAGAAGCGGGTCGAGCTCGCCCGGGCGCTCGCGGCCGAGCCCGATCTGCTCCTGCTCGACGAGCCCATGGCAGGGATGAACGCCGGCGAGAAGGTCGAGATGTGCCGCTTCATCCTCGAAACCAACGCACGCTTCGGCACGACGATGGCCCTGATCGAGCACGACATGGGCGTCGTCATGGAGCTCTCCGACCACATCATCGTGCTCGACTACGGCCGCAAGATCGCGGACGGCACGCCCGAGGAGGTGCGCAACAACCAGGCAGTGATCGACGCCTATCTCGGCGTCGCGACCGAGGATGACGCGTGATGCAGTTCCTTTGGGACTTCTTCGTCGCGCCCTTCCTCGACATGATCGAGTATCCGGTGTTCCTCGGCGAGGTCGCGATCTCCGGTCTGCTCGTCGGCGTCATGTACTCCCTGGTGGCGCTCGGTTTCGTGCTCATCTTCAAGGCCTCCCAGGTGTTCAACTTCGCCCAGGGCGCGATGGTGCTGTTCGCAGCCCTCACCCTGGTGGGGTTCATGGAGCACGGCTTGCCCGTCTGGGGCGCGCTGCCGCTCACGGCAGTGGTCATGATCGGGCTCGCCTTCGCGATCGAGCGCGGGATGCTGCGACCGCTGATCAATCAGCCGCCGATCACGCTCTTCATGGCGACCATCGGGCTGAGCTTCCTGCTCGAGGGCGTCGGCGAGTGGGCCTGGGGCTCGAACGTGAAGGCGCTCGATCTCGGCATCCCGAATTCGCCGGTTGATGTCGGCGGCATGCTGCTGAACGAGTTCGACCTCATCGCCGCCCTGGTCTCGGCGGTGCTCGTGGCGGCGCTGGCGCTGCTCTTCCAGCACACGCCCATGGGCCGGGCGCTCCGCGCCGTGGCCGACGATCCGCAGGCGGCGCTCTCGCTCGGCATCTCGCTCAGGACCATCTGGATCATCGTCTGGTCGGTGGCGGGGATCGTCGCCATCGTCGCCGGCATCATGTGGGGGGCGAAGAGCGGCGTGCAGTTCAGCCTCTCGTTGATCGCGCTGAAGGCGCTGCCCGTGCTCATCCTGGGCGGGCTCACCTCGGTTCCCGGCGCCATCGTCGGCGGCCTCATCATCGGCCTCGGGGAGAAGGTCGCCGAGGTCTATTGGGGGCCGGTGATCGGCGGCGCGATCGAGAACTGGTTCGCCTACATGCTGGCGATGCTGGTTCTCATGTTCCGGCCCCAGGGCCTCTTCGGCGAAAAGATCATCGAGCGGGTGTGACCGTGCGCGCTTATCTCACCGACACCTACGCCGCCTTTTTCGCGACCCGCTCGCGCTCGATCGACACCACATTCGTGACCGTGGTGGCGCTGCTCGCCGTCTTCGCGGTACCGACGCTCGCGAACGAGTACTGGTTGCAGGCGATCCTGATCCCCTTCCTGATCTTTGCGCTTGCAGCCCTCGGGCTCAATCTGCTCACCGGCTTCGCCGGCCAGCTCTCGCTGGGCACCGGCGGCTTCATGGCGGTCGGCGCCTACGCCACCTACAAGATGACGACCGCCTGGCCCGGCCTCGACATCATCGCCATCTTCTTCCTCTCGGGCTTCTTCGCCGCCGGAGTCGGCATCCTGTTCGGGCTGCCGAGCCTGCGCATCAAGGGCTTCTATCTGGCGGTGGCGACGCTCGCGGCGCAGTTCTTCCTGATCTGGCTCTTCAACCGGGTGCCCTGGTTCTACAACGACAACCCCTCCGGCACGATCACGGCACCGCCGCGCACCTTCGCCGGCGTCATGGTGACCGGGCCGGAGGCCACGGCCGAGGTGCGCTATCTGGTGGCGCTCGCCTTCGTCGCGCTTTTCGTCTTCGTCTCCCGCAACCTGATGCGCAGCCGCTTCGGCCGTGCCTGGATGGCGGTGCGCGACATGGACGTGGCCGCCGAGATCGTCGGCATCCCGCTGCTACGGACCAAGCTGCTCGCCTTTGCGGTGAGCTCCTATCTCTGCGGCGTCGCCGGCGCGCTCTTCGTCTTCCTCTATCTGGGCAGCGCCGAGACCATCGCCTTCGACGTCAATGTCTCCTTCCTCGTGCTCTTCATGGTCATCGTCGGCGGCCTGGGCTCGATTGCGGGCTCGATCCTGGGCGCGGCCTTCATCACCGTCGTGCCGATCTTCCTCACCAACCTGAACCCGATCCTCGGCATCGACCTTCCCGTCGACCTCGCCAAGCATATCGAGGTGATCATCTTCGGCGGCTTCATCATCGTGATCCTGATCGTCGAGCCGCACGGTCTCGCCCGCCTCATCAAGCTCACGCGGGAGCGGCTCGGCATCTAGACTCCGCCGCCTCAGCGGCCGCGCCGTTCCGGGATGATGCCGCGTGGGCTGAAGCGCATGACGACGAGAAGGATCGCGCCCATCACGAAGAGGCGCATGTAGGGGGCGCTCCCGAGCAGGTGGGCGCGCAGCGGATGGTCCTCGGCCAGGCCCGCGGTGACCGCGTCCATCAGCCAGAACCCGGCCGGCTCGGCCTCAACCCACAGGAACCAGACCATGAAGCCGCCGAGCACCGCGCCCATGTTGTTGCCCGACCCGCCGACGATCACCATCACCCAGATCAGGAAGGTGAAGCGGAGCGGCTGATAGCTGCCCGGCGTGAACTGCCCGTCGAGGGTGGTCAGCATGGCGCCGGCGATCCCCATGACCGCGGCCCCCAGCACGAAGATCTGCATGTGGCGCCGGGTCACGTCCTTGCCCATCGCCGCGGCCGCGGTCTCGTTGTCGCGGATGGCGCGCATCATGCGGCCCCAGGGCGAGTTCAGCGCGCGTTCCGCCAGCCACACGATCGCGATCAGGACGAGCGCGAACAGTGCGGCATAGCAGAGCTTCACGAAGATGCTTGCGCCGGGGATCGGCTCCACCCCCAGCCAGTGAACGAGATCGAGGAACCAGGGGCTCGCCTGCAGGTCGATCTCGTAGGGCACCGGCCGGTCGAGGCCGGTGACGTTCTTGACCCCCCGGCCGAGCCAGTCCTCGTTCTTGATGACGGTGATGACGATTTCGGCAATGCCGAGGGTGGCGATGGCGAAATAGTCCGAGCGCAGCCCGAGCGCGACCTTGCCGATGAGCCATGCGGCGCCGGCGGCGAGCAGCCCGCCCACCGCCCAGGAGAGGACGATGGGCAGGTCGGCGCCGCCGAGATAGCCGGTCCTGGCGCTGTCGATGCGCTCGATCTCCGCCACCGCCTCCGCCCGACCAGGTCCACGAGGTCCTGTGCCTGCACACAAAGCGCGTGGTCGCGCACGACAACACCGTGCGCCACGAAAGACGGGTCCTGCAAATCCCCGCCAGCCCGGTCAGACCCCACTACGTCAAGGCCACGGTCCGGGTGCACGAGTATCCAGACGGCACACTCGCCCTCTTCCACGGACCCCGATGCCTCGCCCGCTATCAGGCAGACGGCAAGCCCATCGACACATCAAACCGGCAGGCCGCGTGAGCCGCTTCGACGCCACACGCCGGTGCCCTGTGGACAAGTGGACAGCCGCTCCGCGCCTGACCACTTCCCCACAGGGACAACCGCAACAACAGAAGCGGACAATCCATGTGCTACAGAAACCGGCCAAATACACTTGCTAGCGACAGTGCGTTGACGGGCCGCAGGGCAGGGACTATCTCTCGGGCGAGAGACACATCGGGCGGATGGCGCGATGGTGGACGTGCAGATCGAGCGGCCGACCACGTCCGTCACGGACGATGGTGCGGCGCTTGCCGATTCCGGCGTCTCGCTGGAGCGCGGCGTCAAGGCGCTGCGCACGGCGCTGGCGACCATGCCGGCCGGCCCCGGCGTCTATGTCATGCGCGACCGGCACGACAAGCCGCTCTATGTCGGCAAGGCCAAGAGCCTGAGGAAGCGCGTCCAGTCCTACGTCAATGTCCGCACGCTGCCGGTCCGCCTGCAACGCATGATCGCGGCCACCGCCTCGGTCGAGGTGATCACCACGGAGGGCGAGGTCGAGGCGCTCCTGCTCGAAAGCAACATGATCAAGCGGCTCAAGCCGCACTATAACATCCTGCTTCGCGACGACAAGTCGTTCCCCTACATCCTGCTCCGGCGCGGGCATCGCTGGCCGCAGATCGCCAAGTACCGCGGCGCCAGGGGCGCGGACGGCGACTATTTCGGCCCCTTCGCGTCGGCCGGCGCGGTGGATCTCACGATCAATGCGCTCCAGCGCGCCTTCCCGCTGCGCTCATGCTCGGATTCGGTGCTGGAGAGCCGCACACGGCCCTGCCTGCAACATCAGATCAAGCGCTGCACCGCGCCCTGCGTCGGCCGCATCGGCAAGGCCGACTATGACGGGCTGGTGGAGGAGGCGCGGACTTTCCTCGCCGGGCGCAGCCGCGAGGTCCAGCGCCGCCTCACCGAGCGGATGAGCGCGGCGAGCGATGCGCTCGAATTCGAGACCGCCGCGGCCTATCGCGACCGCATCAAGGCGCTCGCCCACATCCAGATGCGCCAGGGCATCAACCTGCCCTCCATGGGGGACGCCGATGTCGTCGCCATCCACGACGAGGCGGGGCAGGCCTGCGTCCAGGTCTTCTTCTTCCGCTCGGGCCAGAACTACGGCAACCGGGCGTTCTTCCCGCGCCACGGCGCGGACGAGCCGGCCGAGGCGATCCTCGGCGCCTTCATCGGCCAGTTCTACAGCGGCCGGGAGGCGCCGCCGCTCGTCCTGGTGAACCGGCCGCTGGCCGAGGCCCCGCTGATCGCCGAGGCGCTGGCGCTCAAGGCCGGGCGCAAGGTTCGGGTCCATCGCCCGCTGCGCGGCGCGAAGCGCAAGCTGATCGACGACGCCGCGCGCAACGCCCGCGAGGCGCTGGCCCGCCGCCTCGGCGAGAGCACCGCGCAAAGGCGCCTGCTGGAGAGCCTGGCCGAGCGCTTCGGGCTGGACGGCGTACCCGGCCGCATCGAGGTCTACGACAACAGTCACATCTCCGGCACCGATGCGGTCGGCAGCCTGATCGTCGCGGGTCCGGAAGGCTTCATCAGGAACGGCTACCGCAAGTTTACGATCCGCTCGACGGAGACAGATGATCGGGGTACGCCCGACCCGGCGGCGCCCGGCGACGACTACGCCATGATGCGCGAGGTGCTGACCCGCCGCTTCTCCCGCCTCATCAAGGAGGACCCCGCGCGCGCCGGCGAGTCGTGGCCGGACCTGGTGCTGATGGACGGCGGCGCCGGCCAGCTCGGCGAGGCCTGCCGGGTGTTCGACGACCTCGGCATCGCCGGTCTCGCGGTCGCGGCGATCGCCAAGGGGCCGGAGCGCAACGCGGGCCGCGAGCGCGTCTTCCTGCCCGGCCGGCCGCCGCTCTCTCTCGCTGCCCGCGACCCGCTGCTCTATTTTCTGCAACGCCTGCGGGACGAGGCGCATCGCTTCGCCATCGGCACCCATCGGGCCAGGCGCGCCAAGGCCCGGGTCCGCTCGGCGCTCGACGAGATTCCGGGCGTGGGCCCCCGCCGCAAGAAGGCGCTGCTCTACCGCTTCGGCTCGGCGCGCGGCGTGAGCCAGGCGGGCCTCGCCGACCTGGAGACCGTGGACGGCATTTCGCGCACGGTCGCGCGGTCGATCCATGACCATTTCCGTGCCGATCGCTGAAGGCCCGGACGGCGCGGCCGATGCCGGGCGGCTGCGCGTGGCGAGCTGGCCGAACGCCGTCACGGCGCTGCGCATCGTCCTGGTCCCCGTCCTCGTCGGCGCCTTCTTCATCGCCGGCGACGCCGGGGCCTGGCTCGCATTCGCGGTCTTCGCCGCCGCGGCTCTCAGCGATTTTCTCGACGGCTGGCTGGCGCGCCGGCTCGATCAGCACTCGCTGCTCGGGCGCATTCTCGACCCGATCGCGGACAAGCTCCTGGTCGCGGCGGCGCTGGTCATGCTGGCCACGGAGGGCAGCGCGCCGGCGATCGCCGCGGCGGCGATCCTCTGCCGCGAGTTCCTGGTCTCGGGCCTCAGGGAGGCGCTGGCCGGCACCGTCGCGCTCCCGGTCCAGCCCCTCGCCAAGTGGAAGACCGCAGCCCAGATGGCTGCGATCGGCGTCCTCCTGCTTGCGCCCGCTGCCGCGCCTCTGCTGCCCGGCGGCATCGGGGCCGCGCTCGCGTCTGCCGGCGAAGGGCTGCTCTGGCTCGCGGTGGTGCTGACCTGGGCCAGCGCGATCGGCTATGTTCGCGACAGCGTGCGGGGTGTGCGCTCCGCAAGCGCGGGGCGGGAGGAATAGGTGCGGCGCTTCGGGGTCACGGGATTGAGCGACAGCGGCAAGACCACCCTGGTCTGCCGGCTGCTCCCGCGGCTGCGTGCGCGGGGCCTGCGTGTGGCGACCGTGAAACATGCCCACCACGGCTTCGACCTGTTGACGGACGGCCATCCGGCCCAGGCGTGGCGTGCCGCCGGCGCCCGCGACATCGTGCTAGCGGCGCCCGACCGCGTGGCTCATCTGTGCGAGACGGGCGATGACGGCGAGCCGCCGCTGGACCGGCTGCTGCGGGTGCTGCATCCGGCCGACCTGGTGCTGATCGAGGGCTACAAGCGCGGCGGGCACGACAAGATCGAGGCGCGGCGCGGCGCGGGCGAGGCGCCGCTCCTCGCCGCGGCGGACCCCACCATCGTCGCCATCGCCAGCGACCGGCCGGTCCCGGCGGCGGCGGCGATCGGGCGCGCGGTGCCGGTCTTCGATATCGACGACGTGGCGGCGATTGCCTCGTTCGTGGTGTCGCATTGCGGGAGCGCCGGGACCATGAGAACGATGTCGGCCCATGGCACAGCTCAGTGACGACTGCTTCGCCTTCGGCGGCGCGCTGACTCCGGCGGCGGATGCGCTCGCGCGGCTGGAGAGCGTGGTCCATCCCATCGCCGAGAGCGAGAGCGTCGGCCTGCGCGCGGCGAACGGGCGGATTCTGGCGGAGACCGTCACCGCCGAACGCGCCGTGCCGCCGCACGACAATGCCGCGGTCGACGGCTATGCGGTCTTCTTCGATGACCTCGATGCGGGCGCGGAGACGCGGCTGCCGTGCACCGGGCGGGCCGCCGCCGGGCACCCGCTCGGACGCCCGGCCCGGCGCGGCGAGGCGGTCCGCATCTTCACCGGCGCGCCCATGCCGCCCGGCCCCGATACCGTGCTGATGCAGGAGGACTGCTGCGCGGACGGCGACGCCGTGGTCATCCCGCCGGGGATCAAGCGCGGCGCCAACCGGCGGAGCGCGGGCGAGGACATCGCCGCCGGCACCACCATCCTCAGCGCCGGCCGGGCGCTCAGGCCGCAGGATATCGGCCTCGCCGCCTCCGTCGGCCGCACCGGGCTCGCGGTCTTCCGGCGGCTCAGGGTGGCGATCTTCTCCACCGGCGACGAGGTGTACGAGCCGGGCGCCGCGCTCGGCGAGGGCGGCATCTACGACTCCAACCGCTACGTCATCGCCGGCCTCGCCGAGAGGCTCGGCTGCGCCGTCACCGACGTGGGCATCCTGCCCGACAGGCTCGACGCGATCAGCGGGGCGCTGGCCGAACGCAGCCGCGATCACGACCTGCTGCTCACCTCCGGCGGGATGTCCACCGGGGACGAGGATCACGTCAAGGCGGCGGTGGAAGCGCTCGGCCATCTCCACTTCTGGCGCCTCGCCATCCGGCCGGGGCGGCCGATCGCGCTGGGCCAGGTCGGCCGCGTGCCCTTCATCGGCCTGCCCGGCAACCCGGTCGCCGTGATGGTCACCTTCCTGCGCTTCGCCCGTCCGCTGATCCTGCGCCTCGGCGGCTGCACGCAGGTTGAGCCCGCGCACTACCGGGTCCCGGCGGGCTTCGACTACAGGAAGAAGAAGGGCCGGCGCGAATGGCTCCGGGCGCGCCTCTCGCCCCGACCGGACGGGACGCTCGGGGCGGAAAAATTCGCCCGCGACGGCGCCGGCATCCTGACCTCGGCGGTCTTCGCCGACGGGCTGATCGAGCTGCCGGAAGACCTCACCACGCTCAGCGCGGGCACGATGGTGGACTTCCTTCCCTTCAACGAGATGTACCGATGACGTTGCTCTATTTCGCCTGGGTCAGGGAGCAGATCGGCCGCGACGCGGAGGATGTCGCGCTGCCCGCCGACGTGCGCTCGGTGGCGGCGCTGCTCGAATGGCTGCGCGGCCGCGGCGGCGGCTACGCCCGCGCGCTGGAGGATCTCTCGGTGATCCGCGTCGCGGTCAACCAGGAGTTCGCCGCGTTAGACCATATGGTCGCCGACGGCGACGAGGTCGCGCTGTTTCCGCCGGTGACCGGAGGGACCGGGCCATGATCCGCGTCCAGCGCGAGGACTTCGATATCGGCGCCGAGATCGAGGCGCTCAGCGGCGGCAGGAGCGGGATCGGCGCCGTCGCGTCGTTCATCGGCATCGCCCGCGCCGACGCAAGCGGGGACGGGACGGTCACCGCGATGACGCTGGAGCACTATCCGGCGATGACCGAGAGGCAGCTCGCGGCAATCGAGGCCGAGGCGTGCCGGCGCTGGGAGCTCACCGCCTCGTTGATCGTCCACCGCTACGGGCGGCTCGAGCCCGGCGAGCGGATCGTCCTCGTGGTGACGGCGGCGTCCCACCGCCAGGCCGCGCTCGACGCCTGCGCCTTTCTCATCGACTGGCTCAAGACCAAGGCGCCGTTCTGGAAGCGCGAGGAAAGCGATGCCGGCGCACGCTGGGTGGCGGCGCGAGCGGCAGACGACCGCGCCGCCGAGCGCTGGCGCGACAGGTCGTGACCGCGCCGCCGGCGGAACCGACAACTCCCCGTGACGCGGACGGCACCCTGGCATGGCGGGCGAAGAGCGAATTCTGGTCATCAAGCATGGCGGGCTCGGCGATTGGGTGCTCGCCACCGGGTGTTTTGCGGCGATCCGGCGGCATCATCCGAAGGGACGAATCGCGTTGTTGACGGCCCCGGCCTTCGTCGAGTGGGGCGCGCGCTGCGGCTGGTTCGACGAGGTCTGGGCGGACGAGCGCCCGAGCCTCATCGCCGAGCCTTTCGCGTGGACCCGCTTGCGCCGGCGCCTGATCGACGCTGAATTCGCCCGCGTCTACGACCTCCAGACCTCGGGCCGCACCGGCCTCTACTACCGGATGCTGCCGCGCCGCCGCCGCCCCGAATGGTCCGGGATCGCCGCCGGCTGCTCGCATCCGCACCGCAATCCACAAGCGAACGTCATGCACACGCTGGCGGTTCGTGCCGAACAGCTCGGTATCGCGGGCATCGCAGAGGTGCCGGCGCCCACCCTCGACTGGCTGGACGACGCCATCGACGACCTGACCCTGCCCGAGACCTTTGCGCTGGTCGTTCCGGGAGGATCGGCGCACCGCCCCGAGAAGCGCTGGCCGGCGGCGCGCTTCGCCGACCTCGCCCGGCGCCTGGCGGCGCGCGGCACGCCCCCGGTGCTGATCGGCGCGGCCGCCGAGGCGCCCGTCCTGGACGAGATCGTGCGGCAGGCACCGGGCGCGATCGATCTCGGCGGCCGCACCGGCCTCGGTCAGGTTGCCGCCCTGGCGCGGCGCGCGACCTGTGCCGTGGGCAACGACACGGGGCCCATCCACATCGCGGCCACGGCCGGCTGCCCCAGCGTCGTGCTCTTCGGCGCCGCCTCCGACCCGAGGCGATGCGCACCCTGCGGGAAGACCGTCACGGTGCTGCGCCGCGTGCCGCTCGCGGGCCTTCCGGTCGACGAGGTGATCGGCGCCGTCGATGCCGTGGACCGGGCCTCGGGGTCGGCGTGACGGCGGACGGACGCCCGGTGTCTCCCCTGACCGCACGGCACGGCGCCGAAGGCACCGGGAGCAGGACCCGCGACCGGGCGGGTGCGCTTCTGACCGCGATTTTCTGCGGCTTCGCCGCGCTGCTGCCGCTCGTCAGCGCGATCGCGCCCAAGGGCATCGTGGCGCTCCTGCTGCTCGCGGCGCTTCTCGCCGTCCCCGCCTACTGGCTGGCCCACAGGCGATTCCCGGTCCCCGATCTTCGCTTCGCGATCGTGCTGGCGCTGCTGCTCGCCTGGTGCGCGATCGCCTCGTCCTGGGCCTTCGACTTCGGCCAGTCTCTCGTTCTGGTCGTCCGCATCGCCGTGATTTTCGCGGCCGGCATGGTGCTGTTTCCCATCGCGGCCGCATTGGACAACGCGGCGCGGGCGCGCGTCTGCCGCTGGCTCGTCGGCGGTTTCGTTCTCACCCTCGCCCTCATGGCCGTGGAGGTCGCACTCGACTATCCGGCCATTCGTTCCCTGAAGGGTGCGAGCGGCGGGAGCGCGGCGATCGCATTCAGTCGCGGCGCCATCTCCCTGTCGCTGATCGTGTGGCCGGTGGTGGCCTTTCTCTGGGACCGGGGGATCGGCTGGAAGGCGCTCGCGATCCCCGTCGTGCTGGGGGTCGCGACCTTCGTCCTGGACAGTGCGGCGGCCACCCTCGGATTTGCCGTCGGCGTTGCGGCCCTGCTGTTGATCCTCAGCCATCGTGCGACAGGCCGCGTCGTCACCCTTCTGGCCGGCGGCGGGGTGTTCGTCGCAATGCCCTTCGCGGCGCAGGCGATCCACGACCTCGGCTGGCACCGGGCCGGCTGGCTGGACTCGTCGGCCCGGCACCGTGTGGAGATCTGGGAATTCTCCCTGCAGCGCATCGCCGAGAAACCGCTGCTCGGATGGGGCTTCGACAGCGCCCGACATATCGGCGCGCTTTACCCCGACGGCAGCGAGTTCGGTTGGGACATCCTGCCCCTGCACCCGCACAGCACGCCGCTGCAGATCGTGCTGGAACTCGGTGCCGTCGGCGCCGTCATCTCGCTCGCCCTGCTGTGGCTGCTTGCGCGGCGACTGGACGGCTTGCCGCGCCGGCCGCGGGAATGCGGGCAGGCCATGTTCATCGCCACCCTGGCCATCGGATGCGTCGCCTTCGGTCAGTGGCAGAACTGGTGGCTCGCGTTGCTTTTTTCCATCGCCCTGCTGGTCCCGCTCACGGCACGGCCGGACGATGCACGGCCATAGAGCGTCCCGCCCCGCGCACCGCCGCCCGCCGCCGTGAGCGATCCCGGTGCCGCCGTCCCCCCGCGAAACGCCCGAGGTCTCCTTCGTTCTGACCGTGTTCAACAAGGCATGGGCCATCCCCGCGGTGTGGGACCGCTTGAAGCGGCAGGAGGGTGGGCCCTTCGAGTTCGTGGCGGTGGACGATTGCTCGACTGACGGGTCGCAGGCCTTGCTGTCCGACATCGCGCGCGACGAGCCGCGGATGCGGCTGATACGCGGCGAGCGCAACGCCGGGCCGGCGGTGCGGCTGAACCAGGGCGCGCGCGAGGCGAGGGGGCGCTTGCTCTACCTGATCGACGGCGACGATCTTGCGCCTGTCAACGGCGCCGCATGGGCGAGGAACGCGCTGTCGCAGGCGCACGCGGCATTGATCTGGGGGAGGCGGCGAAAGGACGCGCCCGAGACGATCGCCGGACCGGTGAGCGAGAAGCGCGACGCCCTGGCTTTCGCTGCCGCAAGGCCCGTGGTGCATATGGCGGGGATGGTGGAGCGCGCCCTCTTCCTGCAGGCGGGCGGCGCGGACGAGCGGGTGTTCATTCAGGATCAGTCGACGCCACTGCGCCTCGCGCGTGCGGCCGGGCGGATGCTGTGGACGGACGCCGCGCTGGCCGGAGCGCAAGCCGGGCCGGCGACCTTGTCGGCGAACAGGATGCAACAGCACCATGATCGCTATCTCTCGGCACGCAATCTGCTGGCCGACGGCGTGGCTGGCGCAGGCGCCGAGGCGCTGCGCCGCCTCTGCGTTTCGGCGGTCTGGAAGGCGCGGCGCGACTCGGGCACCAGGCCAGCGTTCGCTTCGCCCGCGTTTGTGCGCTACCTCGGATCGCGTGCGGGGATGTGGCGGCCCGATGTGGCTACGCTGGATCGCCATGCGGCCGGCCTGCTGGCGGCCGAGGGCGTGCACCGGCCCGAGCAAGCGGTCGCATAAGAACCTGCCGGCGGCTAGCCCGGATTTCTCACCATGGTCACGGTCTGCGTCGCGCGGGACGCGCGCGGAGCGCACGATGCGTCCAGGCGTTCGATCCGCAAGGAGCGGGCCGAAAAGCGTAGCGGGGACTACGGTTGAGGTCCGCGACGCTGCGGGCGGGCGCCTGGGCGCGACCCGAAGGGCGGCGCTTTCCGGCCGACAGCGGGCGTCAAGCCGCTTGCCCGATGCCCCACGCGCTGCGCGGCTTTCCTACTCTGTCGGCCGGAAAGTGCCGCGCAGACCATGACCATGGTGAGAAAGCCGGGCTAGTCCTTCGCCCGCACCGTCGCCGCGTAATCCGCCATCAGGGTGCGTGTGATCGGCCCCACCTGGAAATTGTGGTCGTCGATCGCGCCCACCGGCGTGACCTCGGCGGCGGTGCCGGTCAGGAAGATCTCGTCGCTCTTCGCGATCTCGTCGGGCATGAGGGTGCGCTCCACCACCTCGTAGCCGCGCTTGCCGGCGAGCTCGATGACCGTGCGCCGGGTGATGCCGTCGAGGAAGCAATCCGGCGTCGGCGTGTGAATCACGCCGTCCTGGACGAGAAAGATGTTGGCGCCCGTCGCTTCGGAGATCCGTCCGCGCCAGTCGAGCATCAGCGCGTCGTGGCAGCCCTTCGCCTCGGCCTCGTGCTTGCTGAGGGTGCAGATCATGTAGAGCCCGGCGCATTTCGCCGTCACCGGCGCGGTATCCGGCGACGGGCGGCGCCATCGCGCCGTCTTGAGCTTGATCCCGCGCTGTATCGCGTCCTCGCCGAAATAGGGCGGCCACGCCCAGGCCGCGATCGCCACATGGATCGTGTTGTTCTGCGCCGAGACGCCCATCATCTCGGCGCCCCGCCAGGCCACCGGCCGCACATAGCCGTCGCCGATGCCAAGGGCCTCGACGACCGCCCTGGAAGCATCGACCAGCGCCTCGCAGCTGTAGGGTATCTCGAAACCGAGCGCCTGGGCCGAGCCCAGCAGGCGTTCGGTGTGCTCCTCGACCTTGAAGATTCGGCTGCCGTAGACCCGCTCGCCTTCGAACACGCAGCTCGCATAGTGCAGGCCGTGGCTCAGCACGTGCAGCTTCGCGTCGCGCCACGGCACCAGTGCGCCGTCATACCAGATGACTCCGTCGCGATCGTCATAGGGAATAAGATCGGCCATGGCGCTCACCGAGTGTCGGGGGATTGTGGGCAGAGTGGCAGAAAGCAGTTGCGCTCCCTAGCATCGCCCTGCATATAAGTCAATGTGACTGACGTAAAGACCGGGCCGAATCCGCTCTATCTGCGTGAGGATCAGCTTCACGAGGCGATGGAGCTGCTGTTCTTCGCCTATCGCGACTTCACGACCGAGTGCGATGCGATCCTGGCGTCCCATGGCTTCGGGCGCGCGCACCACCGGGTCGTCTATTTCGTCGGCCGCAATCCCGACATCTCGGTCACCGCGCTGCTCGAGATTCTGAGGATCACCAAGCAGAGCCTGTCGCGGGTGCTCGGCCGGCTGGTGCGGGAGGGATTCGTGACGACCCGGCAGGACCCCGCCGACGGGCGCCGCCGCCTGCTGACGCTCACGTCGAAGGGGCGTAGCCTGGAGGCCCGCCTGTCCGAGACGCAGCGGTCCCGTATCGCGAAGGCCTATCGCAGTGCCGGCGGCATCGCCGTGGAAGGATACCGGGAGGTATTGATGGGAATCATCGACGAGGCGGACCGGCGCCGCTTCGAGCGGCCCTGAGGCGGCGTGGCCGAGTCGGCCCGGCCGGCCGGGGGCGATCCCTCGACGACGGCGGACAGCGCAGACACCGGCGGCGCCCGCCGCGATGCGCTGCCGGCCGAGGCAGCGCACATCCTGGTGGTGGACGACGACGACCGCCTGCGCACGCTGCTCGGCCGCTACCTGCGGGACAACGGCTATCATGTGTCCACCGCGCGCTCGGCTGCCGAGGCCCGCGCCAAGCTCGACGGCATGACCTTCGACCTGCTCGTGCTCGACGTGATGATGCCGGGCGAGTCGGGGGTCGAATTCACGCGCGGGCTGCGCCGCTCGGCCATGATTCCGGTCCTGCTTCTGACCGCCATGGGGGAGCCGGAAGACCGTATCGCGGGGCTGGAGAGCGGCGCCGACGACTATCTGACCAAGCCCTTCGAGCCGCGAGAGCTGTTGTTGCGCGTGGCCACCATCCTGCGCCGCAGCGCGCCGCCCCCGGCGGCCGCGCCGGCGGCGTTCCTGAGGCTCGGCGCGGTCCACTATTTTCCGGCGCGCGATCAGCTCCTGCGCGGCGACGAGCCGGTGCGCCTGACCACGGCCGAGGCCGACCTGCTCCGTGTCTTCGCCGCCAGTCCCGGGGAGACGATGAGCCGGCAGGCGCTCGGCGAGCGGCTCGGTGGCGGCGCCTCGTGGCGTGCGATCGACGTGCAGATCGCCCGGCTCCGGCGCAAGATCGAGCCCGATCCCCGCAATCCGCGTTACCTGCAGACCGTCCGGGGCCGGGGCTATGTGCTGCGGGCCGACTGAGACACGCGGCCCGCCGGGGGGGCGCGCGCCGTGAACCTGCTGGGGCGGATCGCGCCGCGCGGCCTCTTCTGGCGCTCCTTTCTGATCATGCTGATCCCGCTCGTCCTGGTTCAGGTCGCGGTCGCCGTCATCTTCTTCGAGCGTCACTGGGATACGGTGAGCCGCCAACTGGCGATGGATGTCACCGGCGATGTCGTCACCATCATGCGCATGGCGGACGCCGCGTCGGCGCCCCACGAGCGCGCTCTGGTCGACGGCCTCGCCCGGCGGGAGATGCAGTTTGCCGTCGTCTTCGAGGAGGGCGCGCGTCTGCCCGCGCAAGCCCCGGTCCGGAGCGGCAGCACCCCGGACGAGATGCTGCACCGGCAGCTCGAGGAGCGCCTCGCCGTCCCCTACCATCTCGATACGGGCCTGCCCGACAAGAAGATGACGATCCGCGTTCAGCGGCCGGACGGCGTGCTGACCCTGCTGACGACGGTCAAGCGCATGCGCCACTCGACCACCTATCTGGTCATCCTCTGGATGGTGGGCACGGCGATCGTGGTCTCAGGCATAGCGGTCGTGTTCCTGCGCAACCAGATACGCCCGATCCGGCGCCTCGCGGCCGCCGCCGACGCGCTCGGCAAGGGCCGGCCGGTCACCGATCTCAAGCCTTCGGGCGCGGCCGAGATCAGGCGCGCGGGCGCGGCGTTCCTCGAAATGCAGGGGCGGATACAGCGCCAGATCGCCCAGCGCACCGAGATGCTGGCAGGGGTCTCGCACGATCTGCGGACGCCGCTCACCCGGGTGAGGCTGCAGCTCGCGCTGCTGGCCGGCGCTCACCCCGATTCGAGCCGCGAAATCGCCGAGTCGGAGCAGGATCTGCTGCTCATGGAGCATATGATAAACGAGTACATGGCCTTTGCCCGCGGCCAGGGCGGGGAGGCTCCGGTCAGCACCGACCTCGCCGAGATCATCGACGACGTGGCGGGCGATGTCCGCCGCAAGGGCGGTCCGATCACGCTCGATGTCGAGCGGCCCCTGGTCGTGGCCCTCAGGCCGAACGCCATTCGCCGCTGCCTGACCAACCTGGTCGAGAACGCCGCCCATCACGGCGCGCGGGTCGCCATCAGCGCCGCGCGCCGGGACAATGTGGTCTCGGTCGCGGTCGAGGATGACGGACCGGGCATCCCGGAAGAGCGGCGGGAAGAGGTGTTCAAGCCCTTCTTCCGGCTCGACGGCGCGCGCAACCCCCGCACCGGCGGGGCCGGCCTCGGCCTCGCCATCGCCCGCGACGTGGCGCGCGGCCACGGCGGCGACATCCGCATGAGCGGCGGTTCCTTGGGCGGCTTGCGCGCCGAGCTTCGCCTGCCCGTGTAGAGGTCCGCCCGAGCGCCAAGGGGGGCGCGCCCCGGGCCGCGCCGCGCGGATGCTATCCGCTTTCCGCCGGCGTGGCGTCGGGCCGCCAGTCGCGCTTCGGCGCGAGACGGCAGAGGCTGCGCGTCATCCGGTCGAGGCGCCCGAGCCGCCGGTCGAGCACGGCCATGGTGCGCGCCATGTCCTCGCTGTCGTCGCGGAGCCAGACCGGGAGCATGGAGAGATAGAGGGCGCTCAACGCCTTGACGCGGAGCAGGCCGCGCAGGCCGGCGCTGCTGAGGTCTGCGGCCTCCAGCATCCAGCGCATCGAGCGGCGCAGCGTCGCCGGCCCGCACAGGATCGCTTCCGGGTCCGAGGGGCAGCTTCGCAGGATTGCGCCCACCCCCTCCTTGTGGGCGTTGAGCAGGTCGAAACGCTTCATCAGGACATCGAAGAGGCGCTCGGCGGCCGGGCGCCCGGCCATCTCGGGGTCCCGTGCCGCCAGCACCGCGCGGTCGATGCCCGCGAAATAGGCCGTAACGATGGCACCCTTGGACGGGAAGTGCGCGCGCAGCGCGGCGAGCGAAATCTCCGCCGCCTCGGCGATGTCGCCCAGCCCGACCCGCGCCCAGCCGCGGCTCGCGGCCAGCGCCAGTGCACTCTCGATGATGGCCTGGGGCTCGTCCGCGCGCTTGCCGGCCCCCGATGCGGCTTTCCTCGCCATGGTCCCGCGCCTCGCTGCTGCCACCGGCCTGCAGAGTGTAGGCCGGGGAGAATCCGCGGGTCAACGCAGCCGGCGCCCGCATCGTGCGCCCCGCGCGCGTCCCGCGCGACGCAGACCGTGACTCTGGCGAGAAAACCGGGCTATGCGACGCGCAGCGTTGGTGCCTCGTTGCGGGCTGCCCCCGGCACCTCCCAGTGGGCCGCCGTCCGGCGCTTCAGCATGTCCCGGAACTGGCGGGTGGTCTTGGGCAGAAGCTCGCCGGTGCCCCAGTCGACGATGACGCCGTACTGGCGGATCAGGTCGAGCGCGTCGAACTCCTTGCTGCGGTACTTCGCCGCGATCGCTTCCGCGTCCTCGTCGAGCCAGGCGTGGCGGCGGGCGCGGATCCCGGCACGCGCGGCCTCGGTCGCCGCCGCGTCGACCTCGTGCTCGGCGAGGTCGGCATCGACCTCGCGGACCACGACGCCATAGTCCTTGCGCGCCCGCTCGATCGAGACATAGCCGTCGGCCACGTCCTCGCACACCGTCGCAGGCTCGCGGGTGAGCGGATCGCCGAGGCCGCCGCCGCCCGCCGAGGGACGGATCACGGTGTCGCCGGCCTCGACGGGCACACCGGAGAAGATCGAGCCCAGATAGCGCTCACCCTGGGTGCCCGGATTGACCCAGACGCCGTGCGGGATCGAGGGCAGGCCGCCCCACAGGCCCCAGGTCACCGAGCGCTCGCGGTCGCAGCAGTAGGAGACCACCGAGCGCTCCGCCTTGGTCAGGATCGCGCCCTTCTCGACGCCGAGGCCGCCGCGCGAGTTGCCGGGGCCGCCGGAATCGACGATGAGCTCGTGCCCGGTGGTCAGCACCGGCGCCAGCCGCTCCTGCCCCTCGAAGGGCTGCGTGCCGAGCTGGACGCCGAAGACCGGCCCGGTCGCGGACCAGCCGTCGCGGCCGTTGCGGGCGCCCCAGCCGCCCACCATCCAGTCGTACCACATGAAGTAGGGGCGGTCCTCCTTGCGGCCGTCGCGCCCGCCGATCAGCAGATATTCGAGGTTGAAGGTGCAGGCCATGGCACGCTCGGGCAGGATTTCGGCCCAGAGCTCGAACACCGAGTTCATGATCTTCTCGAAGGGGCCCGAGCAGAAGCCCGCGACCGGAGTCGGCCAGTCCGCGTTGACCACGCTCCCCAGCGGCCCGAGATCGACGGTGACGACGCGGTAGAAGCCGGAGTTGAGCGGAATGTCGGGCGATTGCATTTTGGTGCCGGCGACGATCGCCGCGAAGGCGCCGCCGTAGCAGCAATTGAGGAAGGTCGAGATCGTCGTCGGATGCGAGCCGGAGAGGTCGTAGTGCACGCCGTCGCCTTCGATCGTCATCTTGATGCGGATCGGGATCAGCCCCTCGCCCGCGACCGGATCGACGTCGATATAGTCCTCCGTCTCCCAGACGCCGTCCGGCAGCCTGGCGATGCGCTGGCGGGTCAGGGTCTCGACATAGTCCTGCACCTCGGCGAAGGAGGTCTGGATCACGTCGACGCCGTACTTGTCGCAGAGCCGGCCGATCTCGCGCTCGGCGACGTTGCAGGCCTCCGCCTGCGCCTGCAGGTCGCCGATGATGTCGGCCGGGGCGCGGGTGTTGTTGGCGATCAGCTCGGCCACGTCGGAGAGGTACTTGCCCTTGCTGTAGACCCGCACCGGCGTGATGCGGAGGCCCTCGGCCATGTGGTCCAGCGCGCTCACGTTGAACGAGCCCGGTACCGCGCCGCCGACATCGGCCCAGTGGCCGTTGGCCTGGGCGAAGCCGAGATGGGTGCCGTTGTAGAAGACCGGGCGCACGATGCGCGTGTCGTTGAAGTGGGTGCCGCCCTGGTAGACATCGTTCACGACGAAGGTGTCGCCGGGGTGGATGTCGTCGCCGAACTTGTTGATGACGGCCTGGGCGGTGTAGTGCAGCGTGCCCACATGGGCGGCGATGTCGCCCGAGCCCTGCATGATGGTGTTGCCCTCGGTGTCGCAGATCGCGGACGAGAAATCCCGCGACCAGATGACGAAGGAGTAGCAGGTCCGGAAGATTTGCTCCGCCATCTGGTCGACGATGTTGACGTAGGCGTTCTTGAGCACCTCGAAGGTCACGGGGTCGAGCGTGTAGCCGTCCCTGTTCTTGGCCATCTTTTCTTCCTCGTTTTCTGCGTCAGCTCTCGGCCTGCGGGATGTGCATGACGATGGTGTGCCAGGGGTCGACCTCGGCCTTGAGGCCGGGCGGCACGAGCACCGTGGAATCGAGCTGCTCGACGATCGCCGGCCCTTCGACGATGGCGCCTGCGTGCAGGTCGCCGCGGTTGTAGATCGGGGTCACGATCGGCTCGGGCTCCTCGTCGAACACCACGAGCCGCTCGCTTGCAGGGCGCGGGACCGAGCGGTCCACCTGCTCCTTGGCGAACTCCGCCTTGCGCGAGAGCCCGGTGGCGGTGACGGTGAGGCGATAGATCTCGACCGGCGCGTCGGGCCTGGAATAGTTGTGCTCGCGGCCGTGCTCCTCATGGAACTGCGCGATCGCCGCGTCGAGCGAGCCGGAACTCGCCTCGACCGCGATCGACATCGAGCGCCACTGGCCGAGATAGCGCATGTCGACGAAGCGCTGGAACTGCATCCGATCCTCGGTCACGCCTTCGTGCAGGAGGCGCTGGCGGCCTTCGTCTTCCAGCGCGCGGAAGGTCTCCTCGATCTCGTCGGTCCTGGCGTCGTCGGTGGAGCGCAGATACATCTGCGACATGTCGTGCTTGATGTCGACCAGCAGGCAGCCGAGCGCCGAGGTGACGCCCGGGTTCGGCGGCACGAGAACGGTCGGGATCGAGAGGTCGCGGGCCAGCGCCACGCCGTGCAGCGGGCCGGCGCCGCCGAACACGACAAGCGCGAAGTCGCGCGGATCGTAGCCGCGCCGGATCGAGACCAGGCGCACGGCGTCCGCCATGTTGGCATTGGCGACCTTGAGGATCGAGACCGCGGCCTCCTGCAGCGAGAGCCCGAGCGGGTCGGCGACGCGGCGCCTGATGGCGTCCTCGGCGAGGGCGCGGTCGAGGGCGACGGCGCCGCCGGCGAGCCTGTCGCTGATACGGCCGAGGACGATATTGGCGTCGGAGTTGGTGGGCTCTGCGCCGCCCCGTCCGTAGCAGGCGGGGCCAGGCGCAGAGCCGGCCGACTGCGGCCCGTTGCGAAGCGAGTTCGCCTCGTCGATCCAGGCCAGCGAGCCGCCGCCGGCGCCGATGGTCAGCACCTCGATGCTGGGGAAGCAGATCGGATAGCCGTATTGCACGTACCAGTCGGTGGTCACCCGCAGAGTGCCCCGGTCGCAGAGCGAGACATCGGTGCTGGTGCCGCCCATGTCGAGGCTGATCGAGTTCTCGTAGCCCGCGAGCTTGGCGACGAACTGGCTGGCGATCGCGCCCGCGGCGATGCCGGAGGCCGCGAGCCGGGCCGCGAATTTTTCCGCCGTCTTCTCGGTCATCACCCCGCCGCCGGAGTGGAGCAGCAGGATGTCCTCGTCGTAACCGCCCTCCCGCAGGCGCGCGGCGAGGCGCTTCACGTAGTCGCCCGCGACCGGGGCCAGCACCGCGTTGGCCACGGTCGTCGAGAAACGCTCATGCTCGAAGATCTCGGGCATGATCTCGCTCGAGAGCGAGATCGACGCACCGGGAACCTCCTCCTCGAGGATGTCGCGCATGCGCCGCTCATTCTCGGGGTTGGCGAAGGCGTTGGCGAAGCAGACCGCGATCGTCTTCACGCCCCGCCTGTTGATGATGCGGGCGGCCTCGCGCGCCTCGGCCTCGTTCACCGGCTCGATGACCGCGCCGCTGTAGTCGATGCGCTCGGTGACGACCAGCCGGTCGCGCCGCTTGATGTAGGGCGGCGCCATCTCCTTGTAGGTATCCCAGAGGTCGTCGCGGGTGCCGCGGCGGATCTCGATCACGTCGCGGAATCCCCTGGTGGTCACCATGATCGCGGGCGGGAAGTTGCGCGTGATCAGCGCGTTGGTCGCGAGCGTGGTGCCGTGGGAGAACAGCACGACATCCTTGAGGTCGACCCCGCCTGCCGCGATGCCGTTCAGCACGCCGTCGATCGGGTCCGGTGTCGTCGGCGTCTTGGCGACGCGCATCCGGCCGGTCGCCTCATCCAGAATGCACACGTCGGTGAAGGTTCCACCGACATCGCAGGCGACGCGAACGGCCGCGCTCGGCATCTCGTTCATTCCCTCCCGTCCTTTCCCTCTATTGTTCCGTTTCCGCCATGGACAGCCGGAGCGGCAGCGGAGAAGAGCCCGCAGGAAGCGGCCGACACGGCGACAGTGCGCCTTCAGCCCGCGAAACGGTCGAGCACGTGGCCCGGCGGGGGCACGTCGCGGTAGCCCCGGCCGTCGAACACGCCGGTGCCGTTGACCCAGACCTCGTGCACCCCGCAGGGCTCGCGGATCAGGCGGCTCTCGCCGCCCGGCAGGTCGTCGACCCGCCTGAGCGCCCCCCGCCCGACCTCCGCCGGGTCGAAGAGCAGCAGGTCCGCGAACTTGCCGGGCGCGATCTCGCCGCGATCCGGGATGCAGTAGAGCTGCGCCGGCAGGCTGGTGATCCGGCGGATGCCGTCCGCGAGATCGAACACGCCCTTGTCGCGCACCCAGTGGCCGAGGAGGTGCAGGCCATAGCCCGCATCGCACAGGTAGCAGAGATGGGCGCCGGCATCGGACAGGCTGATGAGGCCGGCGTCGTGGCGCAGCAGCCCCTCGACCGCCGCCTCGTCGGCGTTGAGCAGGGCGGCGTTGAAGGTGGTGCCGAGCTTCTCGTCCACGGCGAGATCGAACATCACGTCGACCGGATCGCGGCCCTCGCGCCCGGCGATGGTCTCGATGGTCTCGCCCTCCAGCGGCCGGTGCGCGGGCGTCGCCGCCATCGCCACCTCGACCCGCCGCCAGTCGCCATAGAAGATCCTGCCGCGCTGCGGCTTCTCCAGGTCATCGCGAAATCGGTCGCGGAAGTCCCGGCTCGCGATGATCGAAAGGAACTCGTCGTCGGAGGCGCCGTGCAGCGGCTTCCAGGCATCGAGGCTCTGGAGCGGGAAGGCGGTCCGCATCGAAAAATCCATGCTGAGGGGCTGGCACGAGACCTGCGCCCACACCGCGTTGCCGCGACTCTGGGCGGCGGCGGCGCCCTCCAGCATCCCGATGGCGCGGTCGGGGAAGGTCTCGTTGTGGAGCGCCGCGGTCATGAACACCGGGCGGCCGGTCTCGGCGGCCAGGCCCTCCAGCCGCTCCACCGTCATGCCGGGGCCGACGGTGAGCTGGAAGATGCCGCGGCCGAGCTCGCCGAGCACGCCCACAAGGGCGCGCATCTCGTCGTCCTCCGCCAGGCGCGAGGGCATCGGCACGCCGCCGTCGCCATTGTGGTTGATGGAAGTCGACGTGGCGAAGCCGATCGCGCCGGCTTCCACCGCTTCCTTCACCATCGCGCGCATGGTCGCGATCTCGTCCCCGGTCGCCGCGCGCTCCGAGGCCTCTGCCCCGAGCACGGCCGTGCGCACCGCCGAATGGCCGACGAAGACGCCGGCGTTGGGATAGCACCCCTTGCGCCGCAGTAGCGCGAGATAGCCGGAAAAGTCCTCGAAGCTCCAGTCGATCCCCGCCTCCAGCGCGGCGATGGACATGCCCTCGACCTCGGCCAGGTTGCGGGCCATCTGCTCTCGCCTCTCGGGCGGGCAGGGCGCGATGCTGAAGCCGCAATTGCCCATGACGACGGTGGTGACGCCGAGCGCCGGCGAGGGCGTCGCCCGGCTCTCCCAGGTGAGCTGGGCGTCGTAGTGGGTATGCACGTCGACGATGCCAGGCGCCAGCACGAGGCCGTCGGCGTCGACCGTTTCCTTCGCGCTTTCCGTCACGTCGCCGACCTCGGCGATGCGCTCGCCGACGACGGCGACATCGGCGCGGATGAGCGGGTTGCCCACGCCGTCCGCGACCATCGCGCCCCGGATTACCAGATCATGCATGGCCTTGTCCGTTGCCTCCCGGAATCAGAACCGCCCCGCCATCCGCCGCACACACGCGAAGCGCGGCGCCGGCGTCAGGGGTTCTTGGGAACCGTCACGCCGATCAGGCAGTCGCGCGTCACCAGCGCGGCCAGGCGCTCCCGCTCCCAGCCCTCGGTGCTGGCGGGGCGGCGGGGCAGCACCATATAGCGCATGTCGGCAGTCGAATCGTGCACCCGCACGGTCACGTCGTCGGGCACCTCGGTGCCGAACTCGCGCAGCACGGCGCGGGGCTCGCGCACCACCCGCGAGCGGTAGGCCCGCGCCTTGTACCAGTCTGGCGGAAGCCCGAGGAGATTGCGCGGATAGCAGGAGCAGAGGGTGCAGACGATCACATTGTGCACGGACGCGGTGTTCTCGACGGCGATCAGCCGGGTCGGTCCGAGGTCCATGCCGATGCTGGCGCAGGCCTCGGTGCCGTCCGCCAGCAGCGCGCGCCTGAAATCCGCGTCGGTCCAGGCACGGGCCACCACCTCGGCGCCGCCTGCGTGGTCGCGCCCATCCATCGCCTCGATCGCGGCGCGCACGTCGTCGGCGCCGAACACCCCTTTCTCGATCAGGAGCTCGCGCACGGCGATCTCCATGGTCTGGTAGTAGGTGAGCGTGCCGTCCTCGTCGGGCGGTGGCCCATGGTCGTGATCGTGGTCGTGTGTCGCCATCGCTCACTCCGTCGCGGGATCGAGCCAATGCTCGTAGAGCTCGATGTCGATGGTGTCGCCGGGCGGGCCGTCATAGTCGGGCCAGAGCGCGGTCTGCGCAAAGCGCACCCGGTAGAGGGTCTGCCTGGGCCGGCCGTCGCGCCCGAAGGCCAGCTCCTCGGGATTGCCGAAGGTACCGCAGATGCGCTCCACGTCGCCGATGGCGCCGCGTGCGTAACAGGGGGTGCGGATGTGGCCGGGCGGGAAGGCCCGGCGCACCGCGACGCGGTCGCCGACGGCGAAGCGCGCGGCCATCAGCCGCCGCCCTCCCCGCGTTTCTCGACCTCGGCCATGCGCCGGCCCAGCTCGTCCGAGGTGATGACCCCCGTGGCGAGCAGGGTGTTGGTGATCGAGGCGATCCAGCGCTCGTAGTAGCTCAACGCCTCGTAGGCCTCGGCGCCGAGTTGCTCGATGCCGCGGCGGAGCTGATCCACGGTGATGACCCGCCGCTCCGGGCTCGCGAGCAGCACCATGAGGGCATCGGCCCGCTTCTCCCAGAGCGCGTGCGCGTGCTCCGCCCGCTCGATGCGGCCGGCGGGCAGCCCGCCCATGTCGTGGACGCCACGCGCGGGATCGTCGCTCACGCCGGCTCCTCCCCTGCTCTCCCTGCTAGGTTCACGATAGAGTCGGGGCGGGCGAGGGACAAGGCGGCACGGAGCGTCACGTGGTAGTCGATTCTGCGCGCGCCAGGCTTCGCGGGCGCCAAATCCTTCTGATCGCGCGCGCCAGGCATTGCGGGCGCGCGACTAGCGCCCCTTGAAGTGGGCGGGGCGCTTCTCGCGGAAGGCGTCGGTGCCCTCCTTGAGATCGTCGGTCCCGGCGAGATCGTGGAAGGAGCGCGATTCGAGGCGGAGCGCGTCGGCGAGCGGCAGGTCGAAGGCGCGCATCATCACGTCCTTGGCGAAACGCTGGGCCAGGGGCGCGCGGCTCGCCACGAGCGCGGCGAATTCCACGGTCTCCGCCACCAGGTCGGCGGCCGGCACGATGCGGTTGACGAGGCCGATGCGATGCGCGTGCGCGGCGTCGATGCGCCTGCCGGAGAGGATGAGTTCCATCGCGTTGCCGAGGCCGACGATCTGCGGCAGACGCACGCAGCCGCCGTCGCAGGGGTGGAAACCCCAGTTCACGTCCTGATGGGCGAACTCGGCGTTGGGTGAACAAAAGCGGATGTCGCAGGCCTCGGCGAGTTCCAGCCCGCCGGAGATCGCATAGCCGTTGACCGCCGCGACGATGGGCTTGTCGATGCTGAGGCCCCTCGTGATGCCGCCGAAGCCGGGCCCGTCGGTGAAGCGCGTGCGGAACTCGGGCGCCGGACGGCCGGCATAGGTCATCGTATAGGTCTTGAGGTCGGCGCCGGCGCAGAACGCCTTGTCGCCGGCGCCGGTGATGACGGCGACCCGCGCCCCGTCGTCGTCGGCGAATTCGCGCCAGCGCTCGATCAGCCGATCGTTGGCGTCGAAATCGAGCGAGTTCATCCTGTCGGCCCGGTCGATCGTGATCAAGCGCACATGGCCGTGCGCCTCGTAGAGGATGTCGTTCGTCATGGGCCCTGCCGCGCCGGCGCCGCTACCAGGCGGCCCAGCCATTGTCCACCAGGAGGTCCACCCCGTGGACCGAGTCCGAATCCGCAGACGCGAGGAAGACCGCGGCGCCGGTGAGCTGCTCCGGGTCCATGTGGCCGATGCCCGCAGGCGTGAGCTCCGCCTGCCGCGCGTCGTAGCCTTCCGTCGCGCGGTTCGCGGCGTTCATGTCGGTGGCGATGTTGCCGGGCGAGAGCGTGTTGACGTTGATGCCGGCGCCCGCAAGCTCGAGACAGAGCGCCCGCGTCAGATTGGTGAGCCCGCCCTTCGACGCGCAATAGGCGCTGGAGTCCGGGAATCCGCCGGTGCCGGCGATGGACGAGATGTTGATGATCTTGCCCGCGCCCTTCGCCTTCATGGCCGGCACGACGGCCTTGGTCAGGAAGAACGCGCCCTTGAGGTTGAGCGCGTGCTGGGCGTCCCAGTCTTCTTCGGTGACCGCCTCGATCGGCTTGGGCATGAAGATGCCGGCATTGTTCACCAGAATGTCGACCGTGCCGAAGGCCGCGATCACCTCCCGCGCCAGGCGCTCGCACTCGGCGACCACGCCGATGTCGGCGACGAACGCAGCGGCTCTGCCGCCGGCGGCTTCGATCTCGGCGACCACCGCCTCGGCGCGGTCACGCCGTCTGTTGGCGACCACGGCGACGACGGCGCCCTCCCGCCCATAGCGGCGGGCGATGCAGGCGCCGATGCCGCGCGAGCCGCCGGTGACGATCGCGATCTTGCCGTCCAGCTTCATGGCGCTCCGTCCGCCGGTCCGGTGGCGATCTTAGGGTGCCGCCGCGGCGGGCCACAAGGCCGGCGCCCCCCGCTCAGCCCCACGCCGCGCCCTGCTGCGCCGGCGCGGGCGCGCTCAGCGCGGCGGCGATGTCCGTCAGGCTCGCGATGTTGTGGACCGGCCTGAACTCGTCGATATGCGGCAGAATGGTGCGCACGCCGCCCGCCTCGGGCTTGAAGCCCTCGTAGCGGAGCAGCGGGTTGAGCCAGACGAGGCGGCGGCAGGACTTGTGCAGCCGCTCGACCTCGGCGCGCAGGATGCCGAGATCGTCGCGGTCCAGCCCGTCGGTGATCAGCAGCACCACCGCGCCCTGGGCCAGCACGCGCCGGGACCAGTACTGGTTGAAGTCCTTGAGGCTGGGGCCGATCCGGGTGCCGCCGGACCAGTCGTGGACGGCCTTGCTCGCGCGGCCGACGGCGACATCGACATCGCGGTGCTTCAGATGCCGCGTGATGTTGGTGAGCCGCGTGCCGAACAGGAAGCTGTGCACCCGGTCGCGGTCGTTGGTGACGGCGTGGACGAAGTGCAGGAACATGCGGGAATAGCGGCTCATCGACCCCGACACGTCGCAGAGCACGACCAGCGCGGGCTGCCGCTCGGCGCGGGAGCGGCGCTTGAGCGGCATCAGGTCGCCGCTGGAACGCAAGCTCGCACGGAGCGTCGCGCGCATGTCGATCCGCCGGCCGAGCGCGTCTGCCCGGAAGCGCCGCGTCGGCACCGGCTTGAGCGGCAGCCTGAGCGCCGCGATCGCCCGCTTGGCCTCGGCCAACTCGTCCGCCGACATGTCTTCGAAGTCCATCGCCTGCAGCACTTCCTGGGGAGAGAAGGTGAGCACCGCGTCGAGCTCGATCTCGACGTTTTCCCGGCCCTCCTCCTCGTCCGCGCGGCGCGGCGCGATCGCCTCGCTCGCGCGCCGGCTCGCCGGCGGCGCCTCGGGCCGGGGCAGCCGGTCGGTGGCCATGACCGGCCCCTGGACCGCGCTCTCCAGGCGGACCTCGCGCCAGAACAGCCGGAACGCCTGGTCGAAAATGTCGTGCTGGTCGCGCCGCTCGACGAGCACGGCATGGAGCGCCCAGTAGAGGTCGCTGCGGCGGGTCGGATCGACCGCTTCGACGGCGCGCACCGCCGCGATGGTCTTGCCCGGCCCCGCCGGCAGGCCGGCGCCGCGCAGGGCGCGCACGAAATGCATCACATTGTAGGCCAGCGTGCCCTCGCCCTCGGGCTCGGGCAGCGGACGGTCCGTCGTCACGGCCGGCCCTGGGGAGGGAGGGGGCCGGGCGCGCGGCCGCTGGCCTCGGCGAGGCCCCGCTGGTAGGCCAGCAGACGATCGAGGTTGGCGCGGATCGTCTCGGGATCGAGTTCCACCCGGTCGAGCTCGATCACGGCGCTCGACCAGGCGATCACCTCGCCCAGCGCCTGCACCGTGGAGAGGTCGGCGCGCCGCATGCGCTCGATGAAGGTGGCGATATTGTCGCTCAGCCGGCGCTCGACCCCCGGCAGGCGGGCGCGCAGGATCGCCTTTTCCCGCGCGGCATCGGGATACGCGACCCAGTGGTAGAGGCAGCGCCGCTTGAGCGCGTCATGCACCTCGCGCGTGCGGTTCGAGGTGATGACCACCAGCGGCCGCTCGGCCGCCGTCACCGTGCCCAGCTCGGGCACGCTCACCTGAAACTCGGACAGCACCTCCAGCAGATAGGCCTCGAACGGCGCATCGGCGCGGTCGATCTCGTCGATCAGCAGCACCGGCGGGCCGAGGGGATCGGGCTCCAGCGCCGTGAGTAGTGGGCGCTTGACCAGAAAGCGCTCGCCGAAGATATCCTCCGCCAGGGCCTCGCGATCGCTCCCGCCGCGCTCGGCGAGGCGGATCGCGAGCATCTGTGCCGCGTAGTTCCATTCGTAGACGGCGGCGGAGGCGTCCAGGCCCTCGTGGCATTGCAGGCGGAGCAGCCGCCGGCCCAGCGTCTCCGCCAGGGTCGCGGCGAGCTGCGTCTTGCCGCAGCCGGCCTCGCCCTCCAGCAGCAGCGGGCGACCCAGCGCCAGGCTCAGGAAGAGGGTCTTGACCAGCGCCTCGTCCGCGACGTAGCGCCCCTCCTCCAGGAGCGCCCGCGTCTCGGCTTCGTTCTTCGGCAGCGCCCGGTCGGCCATGGGCCGTTCTTACCCGTATCGTCGCGGGATCGAAAGGCGCCGCCGCCCATACTGCCGCGCGCCTTCCGGCGCGACCCCTTGCCCGGCGGGGCGATGTCCGCTTGCATGGGCGCCGCCATGACATCTGCTATGGACGGTGCATGAGATGACCGAGAGATTCGAAAAGGGATTCCCCGTTTCCTGGGACCAGCTTCATCGGGACGCCCGCGCACTCGCCTGGCGGCTGGCGGAGCGCGGCCCGTGGCGCAGCGTCGTCGCGGTCACCCGCGGCGGCCTGGTGCCGGCGGCGATCGTCGCCCGCGAGCTCGACATCCGACTGGTGGATACCGTCTGCATCTCCTCCTACGACCATCAGGACCAGCGGACGGCGCGGGTCCTGAAGCCGGTGGCGGGCGACGGCGCGGATATCCTGATCGTCGACGATCTCGCCGATACCGGCGCCACCGCGCGAATCGTCCGCGAGATGCTGCCCAAGGCCCACTTCGCCTGCATCTATGCCAAGCCCGCCGGCCGGTCTGAAGCCCATACCTTCGTCACCGAGGTGAGCCAGGACACCTGGATCTTCTTCCCCTGGGACACCGACCTGCGCTTCGTGCCGCCGATCGCCGAGCGCGAGCCGGCCGGCGGCGGGGGCACTGCGCCGTGACCGCGCCCCGCCTGCCGCTGCCGCGCGTCGAGTCGCTGTCGGCGGCCCAGCGCCGCGTCTACGACGCCATCGAGAGCGGGCCGCGCGGCACGGTGCCGGAGCTCTTCATGGCGCTCCTGCACAATGCCGCGCTCGCCGACCGCGTCCAGAAGCTCGGCGCCCTGCTCCGCTACGAGACCGGCCTGGAGCCCAGGCTCAGCGAACTCGCGATCCTGGCGGTCGCCCGCCACTGGTCGTGCCAGTACGAATGGCACTGGCACGCCCCCGAGGCGGCACGCGCCGGCCTGTCCGACGCCGTGATCGAGGCCATCGCGCAGCGGCGCCCGCCGCCGCTCACGGCGCCGGACGAAAGCGCGGTCTACGACTTCAGCTGCGAGCTGCAGGCCAACCGTGCCGTGAGCGACGAGACCTACGACCAGGCGCTCGACCTGCTCGGGCCGGCCGGCGTGATCGAGCTCACCGCGTTGAACGGCTACTACGCGATGATCGCGATGACGCTGAACGAGCACCGCGTCCCCCTCCCCGACGGCGCCGCGGCGCAGCTCCCAGTGTAGCCCTCCACAAAGTGCGGCCATCCCAAGATTTTGGGATTTTCTCTCGCCCCAACACAGCTTATTGTAGGCTGCGGCATATGTGGTAGGTCTCGTCGGCCGACGCATATGGCGGCGCAACGACGGGGCGAAGAGATGGCGGTGCCGCTGCAGGATATCGAGCGCCTGGCGGGCGACCCGCTCGACGCCGTGGAGCGGGTCATGATGGCGAGCCGGCTCTCGTTCGAGCGCATGGGCGACGAGGACATCACGGGCTCGTTCACCGGCGGCTGGTGCGACTACCAGCTCTGGTTCGCCTACCGGGCCGACCTGGACGTCCTGCATTTCGCGAGCGGATTCGGCCTGTGCATCCCGGAGCCCCGCCGCCGGGCGGTGGACGGCTTGGTCAGCCTGATCAACGAGTGCCTGTGGATCGGCCATTTCGACCTCTGGGCCGAGGAGGGAAGACCGACCTGGCGCCACGCGCTTCTGCTGCGCGGCACGCCCGGTGTGGAGGACCCTCAGATCGTCGATCTCGTGACCCTTGGAGTCGGCGAGTGCGAGCGCTTCTATCCGGCCTTCCGGCAGGTGGTCGAGTCGGGCGTCGAGCCGAAGGATGCGCTCGCGGCGGCGCTGATGGAACCGCGCGGGAGCGCCTGATGACGGCGCCTCCCGGCTCCATCCTCCTGGTCGGCGGCGGCAGGATGGGGAGCGCCATGGCGGCCGGATGGCTGCGCGGATCGCTGGAAGCGGCGCAGCTCGCCATCGTCGAGCCCGACGACGATGCGGCCGCGCGACTCGCCCCGCTCGGCGCGCTGCGCGTGCCGGCCGCCGATGCGCTGCCCCGCTCGCAGCCGCCGGCGGCGATCGTCTTCGCCGTCAAGCCGCAGGCGATGGCGGACGTGGTGCCACGCTACGCCGGCATCGGCGGCGCGGACTGCGTGCATCTCTCGATCGCCGCCGGCTGGCCCATCGCTCTGCTCGAGCGCGATCTCGGCCGGGTGCCGATCGTCCGCGCCATGCCCAACACACCCGCCGCCATCGGCCAGGGCGTGAGCGTCGCCTGTGCCAACCGGGCCGCCGGCCGCGGCCAGCGGGCGCTCTGCGAAGGCCTGCTCCAGGCGGTGGGCGCCGTCGCCTGGGTCGAGGACGAGGCGCTGATGGACGCGGTGACGGCCGTCTCGGGCAGCGGCCCGGCTTACGTCTTCCTCCTCGCCGAATGCCTGGCCGAGGCCGCCGTCGCCGCCGGACTGCCGGCGGACCTCGCCCGGATGCTGGCCGACCGCACGGTGAGCGGCGCCGGCGCCCTGCTGGCCCGCTCTGACGAGGACGCCGCGACGCTCCGCCGCAACGTGACCAGTCCCGGCGGCACGACCGAAGCCGCGCTCTCCGTCCTCATGGCGGCCGACGGGCTCGGCCCCCTGATGACCCGCGCGGTTCGCGCCGCGACCGAGCGCTCCCGCGCCCTCGCCCCGGACTGACTGCCTGAACGCCGCCGGCCGGCCCGCGACCGCGCGGGAGCGCTCGGGCGGTCATTGATCGGCGGTGCGCGGCAGCGGCCGGGCCGGCGTCATGTCGCGCAGGTTCGGCCGCTCCGCATGAGACGCGGCCGACCCTGCCGGCTCGGGCTCGGCGCCCTCGGTCACGGTCACCCGCACGTCGAGCCGGGACTCCCCGCCGCCGAACACGGCGCCCCTGGTCGGCGCCGCATCGCCATAGTCGCGGCCGACAGCGACGCGGACATGGCGGTGGTCGGCGAGCGCGTCGTTGGTCGGGTCCATGCCGACCCAGCCCAGGTCGGGGAGCAGGAACTCCGCCCAGGCGTGGCTGGCTCCCTCGGGCGTCTGCTCGCCCGCCGACCCTTCGAGATGGATGTAGCCCGAGACGTAGCGGCTCGGGATGCCCCACGAGCGCGCGATGGCGATCATCACGTGGGTGTAGCCCTGACAGACGCCGCGGCCGGTCTCCAGGATGTGCTCGATGGGCGAATCGACCGCGGTGCTGCCCGGCTCGTAGCGGAACGCCCCATGCAGCGCGCGGGCCGCCTCCAGCAGCGAGGTGAGGGGGTCGCCGGCGCGGGGCGGAGTTCCCTGGCGCCGGTGAACGCCGCAAGGGCCGGGCTCGCGCGTGCAAAGCGGCTGGGTGCCAGGAAGCCGCCCAGCGGCGTGCGCTCGACGGACCGGTAGAGGCGCCGCCAGCTCTGGTCGATCTGCTCCACCGGCCGGTCTTCCATGGTCGCGAGCTGGTCGCTGAGCAGGCGGCAGCCGTGCTGCGCCCGCTCGAGATGGCGGCCCATCCAGTAGAGGCCCTGGGCGTTGCGCGACAGCATGATGTCAGGGAGAGAGCACCCAGAGGTCCTTGCCGCCGCCGCCCTGGCTCGAATTGACGACGAGCGAGCCCTTGACCAGGGCGACCCGGCAGAAGGCGCCGGGAACCAGGCGCGTCTCGCGGCCGCGCAATACGAAGGGGCGGAGGTCGACATGGCGGGGTGCCGCGCCGTCGTCGGTGAGGCAGGGCGAGACCGAGAGATCGAGCACGGGTTGCGAGACGAAGTTGGCCGGGTCCTTGCGGATCTCCCCGGCATAGGCCGCACGCTCGGCGGCCGAGGCGTGGGGGCCCACCAGCATCCCGTAGCCGCCGGATTCGCCCACCATCTTGACGACCAGCGTCTCCAGATTGTCGAGCGTGTATGCGAGCCCCTCCGGCTCGCGGCAGAGATGGGTCTCGACATTGGCGAGCAGCGGCTCCTCGCTCAGATAGTAGCGGATCATGTCCGGGACGTAGGCGTAGACGCTCTTGTCGTCGGCGACGCCGGTTCCGGGCGCGTTGGCGATCGTCACATTGCCGAGCCGGTAGGCGTAGAAGAGGCCGGGGGTGCCGAGCTGCGAATCGGGCCGGAAGGCCAGCGGATCGATGAAGTCGTCGTCGATGCGGCGGTAGATCACGTCCACCCGCCGCAGCCCGACGGTCGTGCGCATATGGACGAAGCCGTTGTGGACCAGCAGGTCGCTGCCCTGCACCAGCTCCACGCCCATCTCCTGCGCCAGGAACATGTGCTTATAGAAGGCCGAATTGTAGACACCGGGCGTGAGCAGGACGATGCAGGGGTCGGCGACGCCGGGCGGCGCGAGCTCGGCCAGCGTCTCGCGCAGCAGCCGGCCGTAATGCTCGATGCCGCGCACGCGATGGCGGCGGAGCAGGTTGCGCAGGCTGGTCTTCAGCGCCCGGCGGTTGGCCAGCATGTAGGAGACGCCGGAGGGCACGCGCAGATTGTCCTCCAGCACCACGAAACCGTCGTTGGTGCGCACGATGTCGGTCCCGCAGAGCGCGACATGAACGCCGTGCGGCACCGCGAGGCCCTGCATCTCGATGCGGTATTGCGGGCAGCCGCGCACCAGGTCGACCGGCACGACCCCGTCGGCGAGGATGGGCGCCGGCCCGTAGACATCGGCGAGGAAGAGGTTCAGCGCCTCCAGCCGCTGCTTGAGCCCGCGCTCCACCAGCTCCCATTCGGCGGCGTCGAGGAGGCGCGGCAGGAAGTCGATCGGGATGATCCGCTCCTGCACCCCTTCCTCCCCGTAGACCGCGAAGGTGATTCCCTCGTGCAGGAAGGAGCGCTCGGCGCATGCCTGCATGTCGGCGATCTCGGCGGCGGGCATCCCGTCGAGCGCCTCGCAGAGCTCCCTGCAATGGGCCCGCGGCGTGCCGCCGGCGTCGAACATCTCGTCGTAGAAGGCCGGGCGGGTCTCGTAGCCTGCGAAGAGACGCTGCTCCGCCGCCGGGCCGCCGTTGCGGAAAGCGGCGATGGCGCCTCTCGTGGCCCGGTCCGGCCCTAGTGCAGCGTCTGCGGCGTGGCCGTGTCCGCCGGCGCGGCCCGGGGGAAGCCGGCACATGCCGGAAGCCGGAGGCGTTGCGGAAGCTGGAAACCGGCATCGAGCAGCGCCGCTGCGAACGCGGCCCCGTCGCCTACGGCGACCCGCGCGGCCGCCGGCGGCAGGAACCAGGAGAGGAGGGCGCCGGTGTGCCCGCAGTCGCCCGCCTGGCAGCCGGCGAGAAACGACATGAAGAGCCGTTCGTCATTGCTGACGAAGCGGCAGCACATCGGATTCAGCCGAAGGCCGCGAACGCCCGCACAGCCGAAGATGGCGAGCGTCCGCTCCAGGGACGCCGCCGCCTCGCGACCTGCGGCCGGCCCCCCGGTCGGGCGCAGCGCGACGCCGAGTTCGACGGCGACACGTGCACGGACCGCTTGGCGGCAGGCCGACGCCTCGGTCTCGGTCGCCGCCGCGACATGGCCGGCGGCGGCCAGCCGGCGTGCGGACCAGAGCACGAGCTGCTCGGCGAAGCTGAGCCGCGGGATCGTCATGCCGGGCACCGTCGCACGCCGCGCCGCCGCCGCTCGGGCCTCCCGCTCGATCGCGCCGTCGGCCATGTCGTCCTCCGTCCCTGTCCTCGCCCGCACACACATGTCTAAATGCGAAGAAGACGCAATACGATACTATATCAGGGCATTGAGAATGCAAGGCAATCTTATTCACGGCCGGGAGCATCGCGACAGCCGGGCGGTCCGTCCTGCCTGTTGGCCTGCCGTGAGCGCGGCAGGCCGATCCGTGCTATACTTCGTCCGCGTTGCCTCGGGCACGCGCGGGCAAGGAAGACGACGCCGAAAAGGCCAAAATTTCAAGACGAACCCAATGTCTAGTAACCCGTTGCAATTGCTTCATGAATCGTTGAATCGCGTCTCTTCCGGCGCCCGATCCGGGCACCCTGCCGCCGCGCAGGCCGCGACCGGAGCAGGAAGTCCGGCGCAGTCCGTCGTCCGGCGGGGCCCGATCCGGGCCTCGAACCCCTCGGGAGGGCCGCCACCGTGAAATTCCAGTTGGCCATCAACATGGAGCGGCTCGCGCCCGAGCTCGACATGGCCGATGTCGAGCGCCATACGCTGGAGATGGTGCAGATGGCCGACGAGGGCGGGTTCGCGATCGCCTGGGCCGCCGAGCACCATGCGCTGGAGATGACCATCGCGCCCAATCCCTTCCAGATCCTGACCTGGTGGGCCGCCCACACGTCCCGCATCCGGCTCGGCTCGGCGGTGGTCGTGGCGGCGTACTGGCACCCGATCAAGGCCGCGGGCGAGGCCGCGCTGCTGGATCTCTACAGCGGCGGGCGTCTCGAATTCGGCATCGGCTCCGGCGCCTACCAGCGCGAGTTCGACCGCATGCATCCCGGCCTCCAGCGCAACGACGGCTTCCGCTACATGTTCGAGATGCTGCCGGCGGTGAAGGCACTCTGGCAGGGCGACTACGCGCACGAGGGCGAGTTCTGGTCCTTTCCCGCCGCGACCTCGGTGCCGAAGCCGTTGCAGAAGCCCCATCCGCCGATCTGGATCGCCGCGCGTTCGCCGGACACCTACGACTTCGCGGTCAAGCACGAGTGCAACATCCTCTCCTGGCCGCTCACCCGCCCGATGGCGGAGGTCGAGGCCTACAAGGGGCGCATGGAGACCGCGCTCGCCGACAACCCCGGCAAGAAGCGGCCGATCTTCGCCACCATGCGCCACACGGTGGTGTACGACCGCGCGGCGGAGTGGGAGGTGCCGGTCAAGGCCGCGATGCGCCAGTTCGGCCAGTTCGAGAACCTGTTCAAGAACCTCGGCGACGTCGCCAACGGCTTTCCCCGGGCGATCGATTTCTCCGAGCTGGAGAACCGGGACGAGTACGATCCGCACATGCTCCATGGCAACCTGATGTTCGGCACCCCGGACGAGGTGATCGCGAAGCTCGGGGCCTACGACGCGCTCGGCGTCGACCACTTCACCTACTATGCGAGCCTGGGCCTCGGGATGAAGGAGCAGAAACGCTCGCTGGCGCTGTTCATCGAGGAGGTGATGCCGGCGTTCGCGTGACAAGCCGCGCGCCCGCCCGCGCTGTCGCCCATCGACGGCAGGCGTGAATGAGCGCCGGCAACGGGGGCGAAACGGCCTGGGAGCGGCACGGGAGCGGGCCTGCCGTGGTGCTGATTCACGGCTTCGGGCTGAACCGGGCGATGTGGCAGTGGCAACTCCCGGCTCTCACTCCCCATTTCAGCGTGCTGAGCTACGACCTGCTCGGGCATGGCGGGAGCGCGCCGCCTGCGCGCGCGCCCGACCTCGCCCTGTTCTCCGGGCAACTGCTCCGGCTCCTGGACCGATGCGGCATCGAGCGCGCGGCGGTGGTGGGCTTCTCGCTCGGCGGCATGATCGCGCGCCGCTTCGCGCTGGACCGTGGCGAGCGGCTCTCGGCGCTCGCGATCCTGCATTCGGCGCACGATCGCAGCCCCGCCGAACGCGACGCGGTCCGTTCGCGCGTGCGTCACGCCGAGGCGCACGGGCCTGCGGCGAGCGTGGACGCCGCCCTCGAACGCTGGTTCACGCCGGCCTTCCGCGCCGAGGCGCCGGAGACGATCGCCCTGATCCGCCGCTGGATCGTGGGCAACGACCCGGCCGTCTACGCGCGCATATACCGGGTGCTCGCCGAGGGCGACGCCGGGATCGCCAGGGGCCTGGAGCGGATCGCCTGCCCGACGCTGGTGATGACCGGCGCGGACGACCCCGGCAACACGCCGGCCATGGCGCGGGCCATGGCCGCGCTGATTCCCGGTGCCCGCCTCGCGATCCTGCCCGGCCTGCGGCACATGGCGCTCGCCGAAGCGCCGGCGGCGGTCAACGGGCCGCTGTGCGCCTTCCTGCGCGACGCCCTCGGGACGGACTGACGGGGGGTTACCCGAAGGCGGCGAGGATGCCGACGCCGCCGACCACCAGGCCGATGCCGCCCCATTGCAGCGGCGAGACCGGCTCGCGCAGGAAGGCCCGCGCCAGCACCACCGTCACCACCGTGTAGCCCACGCTCGCCACGATCGCGTACTCGCCGTTGGGCAGGCCGAGGCCGGTGTAGAGCAGCAGGTGGCCGAGGGTGTCGAGTAGCCCGAAGCTCGCCAGCACGGGCCAGGCCCGCACCGGGAAGCGCGCAGGCGCCCGGCCCGCGAGCAGGATTGCCCAGAGCGCCACGACGCCGATGAGCCGGACCACCAGGACGGTCTGCCAGGGGCCGTAGATCTCGATGGCCCGGTCGGCGGCCGTCAGCGATGCGGCGTAGGTGGCGGCGGCGATCAGGGAGTAGAGGATCGTGCGCCGCACGACGGCGGGCGCGTACTCGGCCATGTGCGCCGTGCTCTCCCTGGGCGCCGCGCGCGCCACCAGCCAGACCCCGGCCATGACGGCGACCATCGCTCCCCAGTGCAGCGGCGCGGGGCGGGAGCCGAGCGCGACCGAGATCGGCACCGCGATCGCCGGGTAGCACGCCACCACCGGCGAGGCGATCGTCACCGGCCCGTGGGTCACGGCGTGGAAGAACAGGATCGAGCCGATCACGGTGCCGGCGCCGATGCCCACGAGCCAGTGGATGCCGTCGAGGCGCCAGTCGAAGGGCTGGCCCGAGGCAGCCATTACGACCGCCACCAGCGCGGCTCCCACCGTCATCATCGCGCAGGTCGCCGCCAGAACGCCGACCGAGCGGCCGGCGAAGCGCGCGGCGAAATCCGAGAGGCCCCAGGCGATCGCGCAGCCCGCGCCCCAGGCGGCCGCGCTCTCTAGCATTGGGGCGGCGTCACGAGGTCATGCGATCATGCGGGGGCGGCCGTGTGCGAGGTAGCGGTGCGGGGACGGCGGGTTCACGACGCTGCGGATTATGGGCGGCGCGGCCGGCCCCGTCGAGGCGCACGACAGGCGCACGACAGGCGCCCGACAGGCGCCCGACAGGCGCCCGACAGGCCCTCGGCAGGCGCACGGCATCGTGGCGATACTCTGCCGCGTTCGCGTAAGATCGCCGTCCCGGCAGTGTGGGGTGCCCCGGTCGCGGGCCTGTGAGCGCCCGCGCGAGAGCGGCATTCCGCACGCCCGTGCAGAGACGGAGGCGGGCGATGACACGGCTGGTTCAGCGAAGACGGCGGGTGGGCGGCCCACCCGCACGGATCGGGATGGCGCTCGCCGCAGTCTGCGCCCTGGCGCTGGCCTGCTGGGCGAGCGCCCCGACCCCGGCCACGGCGGCGGAGAGCGCCGCCGCGATCGCCGTGCACGCGTCCCCCTGGGCCTCGGCCGCCGCCGAGGCGCGCGTGCTCGCCGATCGTATCCTGCGGCGGGAGAGCGACGACCTGCTCCTGGATAGCGCGCGGCAGCGCGCACTCGGTCGCGGGATCAAGCGGGCTCTGGCGCTCATCCGGCAGAGCCATCCGGCGATGGCGGAGATTACGGTGCGGGAGGAGTACGACCCGGCGACGATTCTGCTGGGCCTCGAGGGCGCGCTGCGCGACAGCGTTGCCCGGCTCTGGGGCGATGAGGACCTGTCCGCCGTGCCGCGCACGGGACACGCGCGCTTCGATGCCCTCAATGGCACGCTCGGCCTGCGGGCGGTGCGGCCGTACCCCTCCCTCGGCGCCGCCTCCCTGCATCTCGGCGAGCGTGTGAACATCGAGGCGGCGATTGGGGCATATGGGGCGATCGACGGCGTCGCTTACGCGGAGCCCGACACGGCGTTGGGGGATGGTCCCGACATCGGGGCAGCCGGATCGAACGGCACCTGGCTGGTCGCGTTCCGCAGGGCGTGGGGCGACTGCCCGTCCGGATGTATCGACCAGGAGATAGCGTTCTTCGCCGTGGCGGGCGATCGCGCCACGCGGATCGAGCCCGCGCAAGCACGCAGCATGGAAGGGTTCGCGACGCTCCTCGCAACCAGGGGCTGGCGCTGACCCGGAAGCGCCCGGTGTACCCGGCGCGGCCGGCAGCCGGCGCTCAGGCCGCCGGCAGGTCGAAATTATAGAAGCGGGCGCAGTTGTTGTAGGTGATGTCGCGGCGCGTCTTCGCATCGAGATGGCCGAATACGCGCTCGATCACCGCCATGGTGTTCGGATAGGTGCATCTCGCGTGCGGAAAATCCGAGCCCCACATGATGGTCTTGGGGTCGATCACGTCCAGCACCTTGTCGAGGTAGGGGTCGTCGATCAGCCCGTGATGGATCTGGGCCATATAATCCTCGACCGGCCGCTTGATCTTGGGGATGTCCAGCGCCGGCCCGAAGTCGTTCTGAATCTGCCTGGCGCGGAAGAGCCAGTAGGGAAGCCAGCAGACCTCGTATTCCGAGAGCACCAGCTTCAGCCGCTCGAAGCGGTCGAGGATGCCGCCGAAGATGAACTCGTTGGCGAGCACGGGCCCGGCCTCCGCCAGCACGCCGATGGTGCTGCGGGCCATGTTGATCCGCTCCGCCCCGTGCAGGGTGAAGGGATCGACCTCGTTGCCGGTGATGATGTGGAGCGTGACCGGCTGGTCCAGCTCCTGCGCCCGTGCCCAGAAGGGATCGTAGTGCCTGTCCTGGAAGGGCGGCCACTCGGGGCGCGCGTCGCAATTGATGATGACGCTCCTGAGGCCGCGCTTCGCGGTGCGCTCCAGCTCCCGGCAGGCCCAGTCGATGTCCGCGAGATGGATCATCGAGGTGCCGTAGAGACGCCTGGGCGCGTGGCTGCAATACTCGGCGAGCCAGTCGTTGAACACGCGGCACAGGTCCTCGACCAGCCGGTCGTCCCGCGCGCGCAGCGCATAGAGCATCCAGGTGGAGTTGACGATCTCGCCGACGACGCCGTCCTCGTCCATGCAGCCGATGCGAATCGCGGGGTCGGTGCCGGAGCCGACCAGCTTTCTCTGCAGCTCCTCGTCGCCCTCGACGATCTCGTCCACGCGCACATATTCGAGGCCGGTGAAGAAGTGGTCGGCCTCGATCCCGGCGTGGGCGGACACCATGCGCGGCACGGCGTCGCCGTAGCGCGCGCCGAGCGGCTTCGACCAGAGGTCCGCCGGCTCGATGACGTGGGAATCGCCGGAGATGACCGGCGGCTGTCCGTTCGCCGCCATCGTCAGTCCCTGAGCATGAGCAGAAGCTTCTGGCGGTAGTTGTCGGCGATCACCGCGAGGATCAGCAGGATGCCGATCACCACCAACTGCATGTAGGAGCTGATGCGCAGCAGGTTCATGCCGTTCTGCACCAGGATGATGAAGACGGCGCCGAGCACCACGTTCGGCAGCCGCCCGGTGCCGCCGAAGAGGCTGACGCCGCCGATCACGCAGGCCGCGATCGAGAGCAGCGGATATTCCTTGCCGATGTTCCCCTCGCCGCTTTCCAGCCGCGCGGTCAGCATGATCGCGCCGATGGTCGTGATCCCCGCGGTCACCACATAGGCCATGAAGAGATAGAAGCGCGTGCTGATGCCCGAGAGCTGCGAGGCCTTGAGATTGCCGCCGAGCGCGTAGAGATAGCGCCCCATCCGCGTCCAGTTGAGGAAGACGTACATCAGGATGACGAACCCGATGGTGATCCAGATGGGGATCGGGACTCCGAGCCCCCTGCCGTAGCCGAGGATGTTCGCGAAGTCGTCCGGCATGCCGTAGATCGGCGTGCCGCCGGTGATCATGAGCGCGATGCCGAACACGATGGACGACATGGCCAGCGTCATCATGAAGGGCGGCACCCGGAAGACCGCGACGCCGATGCCGTTGACCACGCCGATGCTGGTGCCGGCGCCGAAGCCGGCGAGGCAGCCGATGAGGATCGCGCCCGTGGCGGCGGCGCCGCCGTCCCACGCGCCGACCATGGCCATGGACGTGATCACCGAGACCATCGCGAACATGACGCCGACCGAGAGGTCGAGGCCGGCGGTCAGCAGCACGACCATCTGGCCCATGGAGACCATCACCAGGTAGGTCGCCTGGCGCGCGACCTGCATGAGGTTGCGGCCGCTTAAGAAATTGTCCGTGGTGACCGCGAAGACGACGATCGCGATGATGAGGAACCAGGGAAGCACGCCGGCGCGGACGAAGATGAGCGTCGCGAAATACTCCGCTCTCGCCAGCGGCGTCGGACGCTGCCGGGCGACATCGGCCATTAACTCTTCCTCTCCGTCACGCCGCGGCCTCCTTCTCGAAGAAGTGATGCAACACCGATTCCTCCGAGATTTCCGATTGGTCCAGCTCGGCACGCAGTTCGCCGCGGTACATGACGTAGGTGCGGTGCACCAGGTGCAGAATTTCCGGCAGGTCCGATGAGATCAGGAGGACGCCGGCGCCCGCCTCGCAGAGATCGCGGATGAATTCGTAGATCGCCACGCGCGCGCCCACGTCGACGCCCACCGTCGGCTCGTCGAAGATGAAGAGCTTGACGTCGCGCACCAGCGACTTGCCCACGAGCACCTTCTGCTGGTTGCCGCCGGAGAAGTGCTCGAGGTCGCGCTCGACGTTCAGCGGTATCAGGTCGAGATTCCGCGCGACATCGCGCACGACCTTGCGCTCGTTGGCCCGGCGCAGAAAGAGATGGTTCGAGAAGGTGTTGAGCCCGAGCGAGGGCAGCGACACGTTCTCCCGCACGTTCTGCATCATGATCAGGCCCTCTTTGCGGCGGTCCGAGGGCAGGTAGTAGAGGCCGCGGTCGAGCATCCGGCGCGGGCCCAGCTTGTTCACGTGCTTCGCCCGGTCGTAGACGAGGTCGCCGTCGAAGGTGATCGAGCCCCCCCTGATACGTTCGAGGCCGAAGCAGGCGCGGCCGAGGTCGGACTTGCCCGACCCCACCAGGCCCGCGAGGCCGACCACTTCGCCGCGGCGCACGTTGATCGAGACGTCGTTCACGAAGTGCTTCGCCGTGACGAGGCCTTCGACCTCCAGCAGGGTTTCGGCCGGGTTGCGCTTGATGTGCGGGAAGATCTGATCGATGACCCGTCCGGTCATCAGCTCGACGAGCTTCTGGTCCGTCGCCTCCTCGACCGGGATCGTGTCGATGTAGAGCCCGTCGCGCAGCACCGTGATGCGGTCGCCGATCCGCTTGATCTCGTTCATCCGGTGGGTGATGTAGATGATGCCGATGCCCTCGGCCCTGATCTGCTCGATCAGCCCGAAGAGCCGCTCGGTCTCGCGCTCCGTGAGCGAGGCGGTCGGCTCATCGAAGATCATGATCGCGGGCCGGGTGCGGAAGGCCTTGGCGATCTCCACCATCTGCTGCTCGGCGCGGGAGAGATACATCACCTCGTCGCGCGGTCTGAGCTGAAAGCCGAGCCGGTCCAGTGTCTCGCGCACCTGGCGCGCCTGCGCGGCCTTGTTCAGCAGCTGCCCCTGCGTCAGCTCCGAGCCGAGAAACAGGTTCTCCTCGACCGTGAGCTGCGGCACCAGGGAGAATTCCTGAAACACGGCGCTCACGCCGAGCTGGCGTGCATGATGCACCGAGTGAATGACAGTCGGCTCGCCGCGCAGATGAATGGTCCCGCCGGAGGGCCTGTGGACGCCGGCGACGATCTGGATCAGCGTCGACTTGCCCGCGCCGTTCTCGCCGAACAGCACATGCACCTCGCCTGCGCGCACGTCGAAATTGACGCGGTCGAGCGCCAGCGTGCCGGGGAACTGCTTTGAGAGATTTTCTAGTCTGAGAAGGGTCTCCCCGGAGGCCTCGGCCTCCGGGGATTCCTCAAAAACTGCGGCTGATGGTTCTGCCACTGCTATGGGCCTCCATCAGTCTCGTTCCTGTCAGGACGAACGCACGCCTAGTCGGTGCTGAACTCCGGCGTCCAGCCCTTGGGCGCGAGCGTCGTGGTGGTGTCGAAGTCCGCGTGGTTCTCCGGCGTCACCATCGCAGCCACCGGCTGCACATGCTCGATCGTCCGGCCGGTGTCGTTGTACTCGGGCCGACCGCCGGTCGCCGACGGCTTGCCCTCGAGGATGCGGACCGCCTGGTCGATGGAGATCCGCGCCTGGATGATCATCTGGTCGGTCGGCGCCATGGCGACGCTGCCGCGGCCGACGAACAGATGCATGCCGGGCGTGTAGTAGTAGGAGACCAGCTTGATCTCATCCTGCAGGCCCAGGTCGCGGAGCGCGGCCATGCCGCCCTCCACCGCCGGTGCCACGCCGACGATATAGTCGAGGTCGACATCGCTGCCCGAGGTCTGCGCCTGGATCACGTTCTCGACGAGGCTGAGCTGGGCCTCCTTGCTAGTCTGGGCCCACTTGGTCGAGATGATCTCGGCATCGGAGCCCACGACTGCGTCGTGGCAGCCCTGGTTGCCGGCCACCGACCAGCTGGCTCCGGGCGGTCCCGGGAACCAGGCCAGCTTGACGGCGCCGCTGCCTGCCGGATGCTGATCGGCGATCCACTTACAGGCGATCCTGCCCATGCTGTAGTAGCTCTCGAGCGACTTGGCATCGACTTCGGTGTTGATCCCGTTGATCAGGTCGATCACCGGGATGCCGCGGCCGCGCAGCTCGTCCACCTGCTTGACGCTGCCCTCGGCGGAAATGGCGGAGAGCACGAGGATCTCGGCGCCGTTCGCGATGCAGTCCTCGACCTGCGAGAGCTGCTTCTCCAGCTTGTCGTAGCCGCCGGCCTCGATCAGGGAGATCTTCTGGCCGAGGCGCTTGCCTTCCTCGATGATCCCGTAGGCCGCGCCGACCCAGTAGGAATCCACGAGGTGGGGGAAGGACACGCAGATATGGTGCTTGGCGTCCACCTCATCGGGCATCAGCGGCACGTAGTCCACGACCTCGAGGTTGGTGTTGGCGGGATCCGTCCAGCACGCGGGGTCGCCGTCGGTGCAGGAGGGGTTGTAGATCTCGACTTGTGCCGGCCACCAGACGCCATCGTCCTGTGCCTGCGCGTCGGTCGCGGCAAAGCTGGACACAGCCATGCCCGCCGCAACAGCGACGCCTAAGCTCAGCTTCCACATGTTCCATCTCCCTCTGGTCATGGTCCCGTATCGGCACGGGCGCCGGTGAACTCCGCCGACGCCCGCACTGTCACGTCTCCTTGCGGGCCGCATATTACGAACCGACGGCCGGCAGGGCAAATGCTCGTCGTCGCCCCCGCAGCGCGGGCCCGCCGGCGCCCGCAGGCCGGCTCAACGGGCCGGCGCGCGCAAGTCCTCCGGCACCACCGCACCGTCCTGCACGATGAGCTCGTCGTCGAGCCAGAGCGAGCAGCCCTGCATCGGCAGGTCGAGGTGGCAGGACGTGTCGTTCACGCCGCCGAACTCGGTATCGGGGCCGAGCGAGAACAGCACGTTGCCGTAGTGGGCGCGTCCGTCCATGCCGATCCCCGGCAGGTCGGGCCGCCAGATACAGTGATGGTTCAGCCCCCAGCCGATATGCGAGACCGCGTAGGCGCGCGGGTCGCCATAGCCCTCGATGAAGTCGCGCAAGTGCGCGGCGCGGTCGCCGCCGGCGATCTCCGTCACCATGCCGCCCTCGATCTCGAAGGCGATGCGCTCGCCGGTGAACTCGCGCAGCGGGAACACGATGTCGTCCGCGTCCATCACCACGCGCCCGTTCACGCCCTTCTCGGCCGCGAGCGTGGCGAGGAAGCCCCCCGGCCAGTGGTCCCAGCGCCCCGGCTCGGTGGTGTAGCCGTATTCCGTCAGGATCGGCTTGTCGCTTAGCGTGTAGGTGACGTCGCTGCCCGCATCGTTGGTGAAGCGCAGCCGCTCGGCTGCCTTCAGCCGCTTCTCGCCGGCCTCGACCCGGTCGCGCATCTCGGCGGTGGGGAAGAGGCGCTCCAGAATCTCCACCGGCTCGACGACGAGCAGGATGCGGCTGCCGGCCTCCTGCATCGCGATCTGCTCGTGCGAGAACAGGAGCAGCATGTGGTCGACGACCATGTCGGCGTCCTTGCAGGTCTGCATCGCCTGCGGGTGGGCGCCGAGCGCGTTCTGCCCGATATTGGCGATCCTGACGGCGGGGTCCTCGGCGCCGTCGGAGGGGATATGCACGTCGGCCACATCGGCGCCGAGGTCGCGCGCCGCGTTGAGCGAGGCCTCGGCGTAATCCCGCAACTGGTCGCCTTCCGAGAGGACGGCGACCGTCTGGCCCGGCCCCACCTCGCAGAGTTCGAGGTTTTTTCGGAACAATTCCGTCAGTCGTGTCCGATCCTGACTTGTGCCCATGGCTTCGGCTCCTATTCTGCCGCGCTCATCAGCGCGGTGTAGCCGCCGTCGCGCGGCTCCCTGTTCCGCGAGGCGCTTTCGTTGAGCGCGTCCTCGCCGTCCCGGTGGCGCCTGGCGCGTGCCTCGTCGTCTTCGCTCAGCAGCTTGTCGAGATAGTAGTTGAGGAGGTGGTGGATGGCGCGCTCCAGCTTGACCGTCGGCCCCGGCCGGAAGGCGCGGGAGCCGACCCCGTTCTGGAGCGATTCCAGCATCGCCCGGTCCTCGTTCGCGACGAGCCGGATGAAGTCGGCATAGATCTTGTTCTTCTCCTCGAAGGCCGGCTCGTCGAAATAGGCGTGCGGAAGCTGCGTGTAGATGGTGATCTCGGTGGTGGCGTGGTCGATCGGCAGCGCCACCCAGGGCTGGATCAGGTCGTGCCGGCCGAAGATGTTCATGGTCGGCCTGATCCAGGTGGTGCAGGCGAACCTGTCGCTCACCTTACCCTTGAGCCAGGGCATGGTGTCGAAGAGGGTGACCCCCTTCGGCGCCATGGTGAAGCTCTCGTAAGCCGCGTTGTAGCCGTTCTTCTTGAGGTTGAAGCGGAAGTCGTTGACCGGGAAGTGACCGCCGAAGGAGTCCTTGTGGATCACGCCGACATGGTACATGTCCATCAGGTTCTCGGGGATGAACTTCCAGTTGCAGGGCACGTCGAAGACGTACTTGTCCGATGTCCGCGTGTTCTCCGGCTGCAGGAACGCGGCGAACTCCCTGATTCCGTCCTCGTCCAGGTAGTCGGCGAGGCTCGGGCAGTCCGGGTCGAAGTTGACGAAGATGTAGCCGCCCCAGGTGTCGAGACCGACCCGCGGCAGCGCGCAGGACGCGAAGTCGAAGTTCTCGACCTGCTTGGCGTGCGGCGCGCCGAGCAGCTTGCCCTCCAGGTCGTAGACCCAGGAGTGATAGGGGCAGCGGAAGCTCTTCAGGTTGCCTTCGCCGGTCGCGACCTCGACGCCCCGGTGCCGGCAGACATTGTGGAAGGCGTTGAGCGCGCCCTTGCCGTCGCGGCAGACGAGCAGGGGCTCGCCGGCGATCCGCATGGCCCGGTAGTCGCCCTCGTTCTCGAACTCCTCGACTCTGCCGATGCAGAGCCATTCCTTCATGAAGACGGTCTCGACCTCGTAGGCGAAGATCTCCGGCGCCGTGTAGAGGAAGCCCGGCAGATGGCGCGCCGAGCCGAGTTCCCGGCGCGTCTTCCTGATCGCGTCGAGGACGGCCTCGTCGAGTGCGATACCCCGATGCTGCATGACCCGATGCCCCCGCAATGTCTCTCAGCCGGACCAGTATAGCGACAGCGATCCACCCGTGGGGAGTCCCTCGCAGGCGTACCCCTGGGCGAGGCCGGGTTACGCCGGGCAGCGGGTGAGCAGCTTGCCCTGCTCGTCGAAGCGGAGCGCCTCGGGCTCCCCCAGCACCGTGCCGGCGCCGTTCAACGCGGCGGCGAGCGGCGGCGAGACCATGATCCGGTCGAGATGCAGGGTCGAGCGGATCAGGCAGAGCCGCGCCTCGGCGCCGTCGAGGCGCCAGCAGGTGCCGACCGCGGCCTGCAGCGCCGCCTTGTCGCTGGCGAGCACGGCAGGGATGCGCACGCGCTCGGTGAAGGTCGCGGTGCAGGCGTTCATGTACATGGCATAGAGGTCGAGCCCGTCGGCCGCCTCCTTGGTCATGAAGTCGGCCGAGCCGACGCCGAGCCCGTTGCCGCGGGTCTCCGGCGTCAGCCCCAGCACCACCAGCTTGTGGATCGACGGCGCCGGCGGGTTCGGGCGCCCGCGGATGTCGTGGCGGGCGGTGACCGCCGGGTCCATGCCGGTGCCGGAGATGTTCTTGCCGAGCGTCTCGATCGCCAGCACGTCGATCTGCTCGAAGGGGAGCCTGGGGATGCCGCCCTTTGCGGTCTTCAGCAGGCGGGCGTCGGCCTCGTAGAAGGCCTCCGGCTCGACCCCCTCGACCACCGCCGCCTCGCGCGCGGCGTTCTCGACGATGGCGAGGCCGTAGGCGACCGGCGCCTCGCGGATGGCGATGCCGGCCCATTCGGGCAGCACCTCCAGATAGCCGCGCGCGCCCAGCCGGTGCACGAGGCGCGCGCCCTCCGCCTTGCCGAGGCCGATGGCCACCATCTTCGTCAGCCCACTCTCCACCTCCCGGTCGAAGGAGGTGTGCGACTTGACCCTGTTCACCACCAGCACGGCGTCGGCGCCGAAGGCGCGGCGGTCGATGTGGACCGGCACGCCGGCGCCGGTTTCGCCGATGCGCACCACCTCCATGCCGGCCTCGATCGGGCAGCCCATGGCCTCTTCCGTGAAGCCGAGCTCGGCCAGCAGCGCCACCTGGCCCGCGGCGACGGCGCCGCCGTGGCTGCCCATCGCGGGCACGATGAAGGCCGCGAGGTCGCGGGCCTTGAGCCACGCAACCGCCGCCGCGACCACGGCCGGCTTGCTGCGGATGCCGCGGCTGCCGCAGGTGATCGCCACGCGGGCGCCGGAGCCAAGTGCCGTGAGCCGCCGCGATGCGTCGAGCGCGGCACGGGTGGCGGTGGCGACATCGTCGAGCGCCGGCGCGAAGCTGTGCTCCAGCGCCACCGGCATCACCGGCGGCAGCGGCTCGTCCTCGAACTGCGGCAGCGTGATCGCCGGAAAGACGGGACTGGCCATGTTTCGCGTCATGGCGGCACGATACACCAGCGCGGCGCCTGCCAGAATGCCCCGTTGCGGCTCAATGGAGCGGCCCCGGCGGGCGCTCCGTGGCGGGTGGTGCGGCCCGGCCGGCCGGGCCTGCCTGATGGTGCACCATGCGCCAGCCCGCGGCCTCGCGGGCGAAGACGTTGGTGGCGATCAGCCGGCCCTGCTCCAGAACCTCGCGGCAGATGACGAAGGCGCCGGCGCCCAGGAGGAACGCGCGCGGCGCCTCGCAGCGGATCTGCGGCGCCCCCGCACCGCCCAGGATGGCGGCCCAGCTCTCCATCACCGGATCGCGCCCGACCAGCGCGTCCCAGCCCGGATGAACGCAGGCCACCGGCGTCTCCCGCGCCCAGAGCGCGTCCATCGCCGCGAGGTCGCGTGCGGCGAAGGCGCGGTAGAATTCCTCGTTGGCGGCGAGCACCGCCTCTTCGTCTGGCATGTCCTGGTCCGGCATGGCCGCTCCTTCCCGCGCCGCTCAGCCGCGCAGGGCCTCGTACTGGGCATTGTAGGTATCGGGATCGACCGTCACGTCGACCAGCGCCGGCCCGTCCTCCGCGAAGGCTTGCGCCAGCGCCGGCGCCAGCGGATCGGTGGCGGCCACCCGCCAGCCGCGGCAGCCCAGGCCTTGCGCGACCGCGGCGTGGTCCATGTCGCCGAAGCGCACGCCCCGGCTCGCCCGCTGCTGCCGCTGCTGCTTGATGTCGATGAGGGAGAGCCGCGCATCGTTGAACACCACCGCGACAATGCGGCAGCCGTGCCGTGCCGCCGTCGCGAGCTCGGCGAGGCACATGTGCAGGCCACCGTCGCCGGTCATGGCGACCACCGGGCGCGCCGGCTCCTCCAGCGCCGCGGCGATTGCCGCCGGCAGCGCGAAACCCATGGTGGAGAGGCCGTTCGACTTCAGCACGTCATTGGGCGCGTCCGCCTGCCAGAGGCCCATCGCCGCGAACATGTGCGCACCCGAATCGACCGTGAGCCGCGCCCCTGCCGGTGCCGCGCGGCGCACCGCCGTCACCACGTCCTCGGCGGTGCGCCCGCCCGGCCCGGTCATGGCGACGCCGGCGCGGAACCGGCTCTTCAGCGCGGCGATCTCGAGCTCCGACCACGCCGCCGGCTGCGCCGTCTCGATCAGGGCCGCCGCCGAACGGCCGAGGTCGCCGTGCAGCGCCGCCGCCGGCGCCGCCGGATAGTCGTAGCCGTCGTGCACCGAGAGCGCGAGGATCGGCCCGTCGAAGCGCCAGGGTCCGGGGAGAAGCTCCACCGGATCGAGGCCGAAGACGATCAGCAGATCGGCCCGGTCGAGGCAGCGCGCATCGGCACTGGCGCCGGTGAAGCAACCGACGGCCAGGGGCCCGGCGTCGGCGACCGCGCCCTTGGCCTTGTAGGTGGTCATCACCGGACAGCCAAGCGCCTGCGCGAGCGTGCGCAACGCCGCGCTCGCCGCTGCTGCGCGCGCCTCCATGCCGGCGACGATCAGCGGCCGTGCCGCATTGGCGAGCAGCCCGCGCGCCTCCGCCAGCGTGACGAGATCGAGAGGCGCGTCGTGCGCCGGTCGCACCGGTCGCGGCGGGGGCGGGGTCGCAGGGGCGGCGGAGGCTGCCATGGTGAGGTCGAGCTGCACCGGCCCCGCCGGGTGTGCCGCCGCCGCGTCGAGGAGCGAGTCGATCCGCTCCAGCCCGTCGCCCGGCTGGGGCTTCGCATAGGCCTTGACCAGCGGCGCGAAGAGGGCGCGCTGATCGAAGCGCTGGTGCAGGGCGTGGTGGCCCTCCGCCGGCGCCGCCAGGGTGTCGCTGACGAGGAGCACGGGCGCGCGCTCCAGCGCGGCGTAGGCGATGCCGTTGACGGCGCTGGCCGCGCCCGGCCCCACGCCGGTGAGCGCCACGCCGGGCGCGCCGCAGAGCTCGGCGGTCACCGCCGCCATCAGGGCGGCGGCGGTCTCGCCGTGGGTGAGCACGAAATCGATGCCTTCGGCGGCAAACGCGTCGATGACATCGAGGCTGCTGCCGCCGCCGGGCACGCCGAAGGCGCGGCGCACGCCGCGCGCCCGGCACGCGGCCGCGAGGCCCTGGGCGAGCGTCTGCGTCATGCCGCCCGCCGCCGCTTTCGCCCGGGGCGGCGCCCCGTCACGGGATCAGCACTGCACGGCCCTTGACGGTCCCGTTGTGCAGGTCGTGCAGCGCCCGGTTGGCCTCGGCGAGCGTGTACTCGCGGGTGGCGAGCGTCACCAGTCCCCGGTCAGCGAGGGCCATGAGCTCGACCAGCTCTGCGTAGGTGCCAACCAGATTGCCGACGATGGTCTTCTCCGTGACGATCATGTCGATTGCCGGGATCTGGATGCGCCCGCCATAGCCGACGATGTAGTAGAAGCCGCCGTTGCGGGTCATCGCGAGGCCCTTGTCGATGGCGTCGCCCTCGCCGACGAAGTCGATCACCGCCTCCGCCCCGTGCCCGCCCGTCAGCGACAGCACCGCCTCGACCGCGCCCTCGTCGGCGCGCACGACGTGGTGGGCGCCGCACTCCTTCGCCAGACCCAGCGCCAGGTCGGAGCGGTCGAGCACGATGATCTCGGCCGCCGACAGCGCCGCGAGCGACTGGATGCCGATATGGCCGAGGCCGCCGGCGCCGATGATCACGGCATACTCGCCCGGCACCAGGTGGCCTGCGGCCTTCTTGGCGACGCGGTAGGCGGTGAGGCCGGCGTCGGTGTAGGGCGCCACGTCCTTGGGCGCGAGGCTCTGGGGCAGCTTGATCAGGGCGCGCTCCCCGGTCAGCAGGTACTCGGCGTAGCCGCCGGCCGCGTTGATGCCGGGAAAGCTGCTCTCGCCCGCGTGCATGTCGTTGCCGCGCCGGCAGGCGAGGCAGTGGCCGCTGGTCACCAGCGGGTGGCAGATTACCGGATCGCCGACCGCGATGCTCTCGACGCCGCTGCCCACCGCCTCCACCCAGCCCGCGTTCTCGTGCCCCATGATGTGGGGGAAGGCGAGGTCCACGTGGCCCCGCCACACGCCCTCGACGATGTGGAGGTCGGTGCGGCACACGCCCGCACCGCCGATGCGGACGATCACATCCGTGGGCCTGGCGATCGCCGGGTCGGGCACGTCCTCATAGGTCACGAAGTGGGGACTGGCGAGAGCTTCGTCGTAGCCGTGGAGCGTCGCTGCCTTCATGGGTTTCCTCCAGTGTTCGCTTCGATCAATTCAATCGGTCCCCGGTCTCGGGGTCGAACAGGTGCACCGCGCCGTCGCGCGGCGTGAGCAAGAGCGTCTCGCCGTCGCGGACCGCCGTGTAGCGCGGCAGGCGGACGGTAAGCTCCTGGCCCTCGTCGGTCGCGCAGAAGACCAGCGTGTCCGCGCCCATGGGCTCGACCAGGGTCACACGCGCCCGGATACCGCCGCCGGCGGCGGTCGTGCCGTCCGGAAGCAGGTCCTCGGGCCGGATGCCGACGGTGACCGCGCCGCTCGCTGCGCCTGCCGGCGCCGGCGCCGCTTCTACCGCGCCGATGTGCACGACGCCGTCCGCCGCCGTGCCGCGCAGGAAATTCATCGCCGGCGAGCCGATGAAGCCCGCGACGAACTCGTTGACGGGCCTCTCGTAGAGCGCATCGGGGGCGCCGACCTGCTCGATCCGCCCGTCGCGGAGCACCACGACACGATCGGCGAGCGTAATGGCCTCCACCTGGTCGTGGGTGACGTAGACCGAGGTGCGCCGCAGCTCCCGGTGCAGCCGCTTGATGACGGTGCGCAGCCTGACCCGCAGCTCGGCATCGAGGTTGGAGAGCGGCTCGTCGAAGAGGAAGATGCGCGGGTCGCGCACCAGCGCCCGGCCGATGGCGACGCGCTGGCGCTGGCCGCCCGACATCTGGCGCGGGCGGCGCTTCAGCAGCTCGGTGATCTCCAGCCGCTCGGCGACCTCGCGCACCTTGGCGTGCACCGTCTTGCGATCGACCCCGCGGATGCGCTGGTTGAAGGCGAGATTGTCGAACACGTTCATGTGCGGGTAGAGGGCGTGGCTCTGGAAGACCATCGCCACGTCGCGGTCCTTGGGCGCGACGCCGGCCATGTCGCGGCCGTCGATGGCGACCGAGCCCTCGCTCTGGCGCTCCAGCCCGGCGACGATCCTGAGCAGGGTCGACTTGCCGCTGCCGGACGGCCCCACCAGCACGACGAACTCGTTGTCGTGGACGGTGAGGTCGATCTCGCTCAGCGCGGCGACCGGGCCGAAGCGCTTGAACACGCCGCTGACGCTGACCTCGGCCACGGGCCTACTCCCGGATCACGCCGGCGAGCGTGCCGCGCGCGAGATAGCGCTCCAGCACGAAGGCGATGATGACCAGCGGCAGGACCGAGACCAGCGCCGACGCGCTCAGGCTCCACCAGGGCACCTTGTTGGAATTGAGGATCACGATGGTGGGCGGCAACAGCTGTACCTTGGCGAAGGTGAGCGTCAGCGCGAAGAAAAAGTCGCTCCACGAGAAGATGATGCAGAGCAGCGTCGCCACCACCATGCCCGGCGCGCAGTTGGGCAGGATGATCCGGTAGAAGGCCTGGATCGGGTTGCAGCCGTCGATCAGCGCCGCCTCGTCCAGCTCGATCGGCACGGTGTTGAAGAAATCCACCATGACCCAGACCACGATGGGCAGCAGCATCGCGACATAGACCAGGATCAGGCCGAGATGGGTGTCGAGCAGGCCGGTGAAGCGGAGCAGCAGGAAGTAGGGTATGGCGAGCACTGCCGGCGGCATGATGCGCTGGGAGATGAAGAAGAAGGTGATGTCGTTGTTGCCGAGCGGGCCGGCGCGGAAGGTGAAGCGCGAGAGCCCGTAGGCCGCGAGCGTGCCGAGGAAGAGCGCGATCCCGGACGAGATCAGGCTCACGACCAGGCTCGAGAGATAGGGCCCCTGCATGCTGATCCCGCCCGAGCTGGTGTCGCGGAAGAGCGCCGTCCAGCCCTCCACCGAAGGCTCGTATTCGAGGAAGGGAATGTAGGTCGCGCCGCCGACCACGCCGGGGTCGCTCTTGAACGAGGTGCTGAGCGCCCACAGGAAGGGCGCTACGACAAAGACCGCCCAGGCGATCAGGGCGGCGTATTTGAGCACCCGGTAGAGGTCGGCCCTGCGCCCGGTCATGGTGCCGCCGAATGTCCGGTTCGCGCGCGGGCTCATGCGCGCACCGGTCCCTGGCGCCCGATCATCAGGCGGCTCATCAGGCGGGCGAAGACCGTGAGCGCCACGATCATGATGACGAGATAGATGATTGAGAGCGACGCCGTGTAGCCGATCTGGAACTCGCGCAGGCCCCGGATATAGAGCAGATAGCTGGTGGTCTCGGTGGAGGAGCCGGGGCCGCCCGAGGTCAGCGCGTAGATCGTCTCCATCAGCTTGGAGGACTCGATCAGGCGGATCACCAGCGCGCCCAGCGTGATCGGCGCCATCAGCGGGAAGGTCACGTGGACGAAGGTGCGGATGGGCCCGGCGCCGTCGATCTGGGCCGCCTCGTAGGGCTCGCGCGGCAGCGACATCAGGCCGGCGAGCAGCAGGATGAACATGAAGGAGGTCCACTGCCACACGTCGATGATGATGACGGCGGCGAAGGCGGGACCGCTCTTGCTCAGCCACGGCACGCCGGGGATGCCGACCCAGCTCAGCACGTCGTTCAGGGGACCGAGGGTCTCGTGAAAGATGGTGCGCCACACAACCGCCATCACCACCGGCGTCACGCACATCGGCACGATGAAGAGCACGCGGAAGAAGCGCCCGGCCCTCACGTCGTGCCAGAGCAGGAGCGCGAGCGCGAAGCCGAGCAGATACTCGAAGACGACGCAGAAGAGCACCATCAGATAGAGGGTGCCCATCGAATCCCAGAAGCGCCCGTCGGCGATGGCGCGGGCGTAGTTCTCCCAGCCGACGGAATCGAGTTCGGGGAAGTTCACGTCCCAGCCGGAGAAACTGAGGCGCACCGTGTAGATGAGCGGGAAGATGATGATCGCGACCAGCGCGAGCAGCGCTGGAAGCAGGAAGACGTGCTTGTAGCGGGAATCGAGCATGGCCGGGCGAAGAACGACCGGCGGGCCTCAGCCCGCCGGTCTCCGTATGCCTCTCCGTATGCCGACCGCGCGGTCTGCTTCGATCGAAGCCGGTCCTATTGAACCTGCTCCAGGGTGACATTGTCCTCCAGCGCCACCACGTTCTTGTAGGCGTCGCGGATGGTATCGACGCCGATCCTCTCGAGGATGCGCGCCCATTCCTCGGCGACCTCGTCGAGCGCGGCCTGGGCCGTCATCTCGTCGGCCATCGCCTTGGCGACGCCCGCCATCATGGCGACGTAGAACTGGTTGACGCCGGGCACGCGCAGGTCGAAGACGCGGTTGGTGCTGGTGTCCATGCCCTGCAGCATGACGGTGAAGCTCTCGGCCACCGCACGGTCCCAGCCGGCCTCCTTCTCCCAGTAGTCGGGATCCATGTGGCTGGTGCGGAAGGGGTTGACGCCGAAGCGGCCGATCAGCAGGTCGTGGTTGGTGTTGGCGTAGTTCGAGAAGAAGCAGAACCAGTCGAACGCCATGTCCTGCTCTTCGCTGTGCTTGGAGACGCCGGCGCCCCAGCCCCAGGTCACATAGGGCGCGACCGACGGGGTCTCGAACGTGTCCCACTGGCCGGAGACGCGGTTCCACACCTTGTGCGAGCCCATGGAGGGGCCGTACTGGGTGCCGACGCGGATCTTGTTGCGGATCGGCGAATCCGGCTGCATCGCCTGGATGAAGGCGTCGTCCCAGGTGATGCTCATCAGCGACTCGCCGCCGCCCCAGGAGAAGATCTCGTCGCCGATGCCGAAGTTGATGCCGCCGGGCGGCATGTAGCGCAGCGCGTCCATCCACATCTCGAGCCCCTTGACGAAGCCCGGATTGTTGACCTGCGGCGTCATGGTCTCGAGATCGAACCAGAAGCCGCCGGTGACGTTGGGGTTCTTGGCATACGAGGCGACGCGGGTGATGAAGTTGGAGAAGGCCACGTCGTCGCGCTTGACGATCTCGGTCGAGCCGTATTCCAGATTGCCGTCGCCGTCCCAGTCCCAGCCGCTGAAGAAGGTGGCGACCTCGGCATATTCCTCCCAGGTCGTCGGCACCGCGAGGTCGCGGCCGTACTCGGCCTTGAACTTCGCCTGGTTCTCGGCGTCCTCGAAGGGCGGCAGGATGTACTTGAAGTAGTGGCGGTCGCCGTCGAAGGTGAATTGCAGGCGCTGGCCGTTCCAGCTCGCGACGCCCTGATAGGACGGCGTCACGTCCTTCATCTCGTCGGTGTCGAGAATCCGTTGGGGAACGGGCGCGAGATGCGGCGCCCAGTCGCCGATCCAGTAGGAGCCGCCATAGACGATGTCATAGACGTGCTGGCCGGTCTGGAAGGGGATCATCACCTTCTGGTAGAGCTCGCCGAAGGGGGCGTGCACCACGTTGACCGTGCCGCCCGTGAGCTCCTCGAACTGCTTGGAGTGCAGCGCCACCGGCTCGCCCATCACCGGGACCGCGTGGGTCAGGATGGTGATCTCGTGCCCGCTATAATCCTTGGCATCGGTGGCGGCGTAGGAGCAGAGACCCGGAATATCTTCCTTGATCCCGTATTTCGCGACATAGTCGGTCTCCGCGTAGGCGGGCATCGTCATGGCCGCGCCGAACGCGCCAAGGATGCCGACTGCCAGAACAGCTCTCGGATGCATCATTACCTCCCTGAGTGGCTTGCGGGACGCCGTGTCGCGGGTGCGCCCCGTCGGCGCCGGCGCCCGGCGCGCGAGTATGCGTCATCGCCCGCGGGCCAGGCAAGGAGCGGCCGGCGCAGTGCAGGGCAGGGGGAGCGCCCATGATCTTCGCCGAGCCCGTCTTCAGGCCCGGCGGGGACCGCTTCATCGAGATGGAACTCGGCGACGAGATGAGCTTCGATCTCAACTTCCGCGTCCACAGCGTCTCCGCCCTGATTCGCGGGAGCGGCCCGGCGGGCATCGTCGAGATCGTGCCCGAGCTCACCTCCATCATGATCAGCTACGACTTCGAGCGCATCTCCTATGCGGACGTGGTGGCGGAGGTGACGGCGCTCTTCCACGCCGTGGGCCCGCTCGACGGGCTGGAGCTCGACAGCCGCATCTTCTACCTGCCGATCCGCTATTTCGATCCCTGGACGCGTGCGTGCTACGACGACTACTGTGCCAAGATCGCGCCCAAGGAGCAGGACCCCGAGCTGGTGGCGCGGCTCAACGGCCTTAGCGACCTGGCGCAGCTCGCCCGCGTCCATTCCGGCACCGACTACTGGGTGGCGGCTTTGGGTTTCTATCCCGGCCTGGTGTCGCTCATGCCGCTCGACCCGCGCTGTCGCCTGACCGCGCCCAAGTACGACCCGCCGCGCACCTGGACCCACAAGGGCACCATCGGCATCGGCGGGGCGCTCTGCTCGATCTATCCCGACAGGACGCCGGGCGGCTATCAGATGATCGGGCGGACCCCGGTGCCGATCTGGGACCCGGCGCAGCGGCTCGCCGCCTTCGCCGACACCCTCGCGCTCTTCCGGCCGGGCGACCGCGTGCGCTTCATCCCGGCGAGCGCCGAGGACTACGACCATGTCGCCGCCCAGGTCGAGGCCGGCAGCTACCTCCACAACGTGGCCGAGTACCAGCGCTTCTCGATCCGCAACTATCACGCCTGGCTCGCCACCATCGACGAGACGGTGCGCTTCTAGCCATGCTGGAGGTCATCAAGCCGGGTCTCGAGACCACGGTGCAGGATTATCCGGGACGCATCGGCTACTGGGAGCAGGGATTCCCGTTCTCAGGGCCGATGGACGACTGGTCCTTCCGCCTCGCCAATATCCTGGTCGGCAATGCGCCGGGCGCCGCCGGCCTCGAATGCCAGTTCACCGGGCCCACGCTCCGCTTCGGCCGGGATGCCGTGGTCGCCGTCAGCGGCGCCGCCATGCAGCCGACCCTCGACGGGGCGCCGGCGCCGCTGTGGGAGAGTTTTTCGGTCAGCGCCGGCCAGGTGCTGGCACTGGGTTTCGCCCGGCTGGGTGCCCGCGCCTATCTCGCCGTCGCCGGCGGCATCGACACAGCCCCGGTGCTGGGCTCGCGCGCCACCTTCCACCAGGCCGGGATCGGCGGGCTCGATGGCTATGCGCTCAAGGCCGGGCAAAGTCTGCCGCTCGGTGCCGGCGTAGGCACGCCCGGTCGGCGGGTGCGCGCGGAGTGCCGGCCGCCGCTCAGCGGCGAACGGGTGTGGCGGATGGAGGCGGTGCCCGGCCCCAACGACGACTGGATCGACGCCGCCGGCCATCGCAGGTTCCTGGCGAGCGACTGGACCGTGCAGACGCGCAGCAACCGCACCGGATTCCGCCTCGACGGCCCGGCCTGGAGCTTTGCGGAGAAGGCGACGAACAAGCGCCCCGAGCATGGCGAGGACCCCTCCAACATCCTCGACCACGGCTATCCGGTGGGCGCCGTCAACCTCTGCGGGCAGACGCCGATCGTCCTGGTCAATGACGGGCCCTCGACGGGCGGCTTCATCAACCCCTACACGGTGCCGTCCGCTGCGTTCTGGAAGCTCGCCCAGTCGAAGCCGGGCGACATCTACCGCTTCCGCGCGGTCTCCGTGGACGAGGCGCAGGACAAGCGCCGCGCCATCAACCGGCTCTGCACGGAGCCGAGTATCGAGAGCGTCTGAGCCGCGCCGGGCTAATTCCTGGCGCCGAACTCGTCGGCGGTGGAGAGGTCGGCGTAGAGCGGCATGATCTCGACCATGGCGTCGTAGTTCTGGTCGGTGAAACCGCTGGTGCAGTCCTTCAGGATGGCGGCGCTGTAGCCCATGTTGACGGCGCGCTTCACCGTCGTTGCCACGACGTGCTCGATGCACTGGCCGACGACGACGAGGTTCCTGATCCCCCTGTTCCTGAGGATCAGGTCGAGGTCCGTGCCCTCGAAGCTGTCCGAGCCGAAATTGGTGACGACGATCTCGTCTCCCTCCGGCTTGAGCTCGTCGATCACGTCCGCGCCCCACGAGCCGACCAGGCATTCGTTGTTGTCCTTGGCCTCCTTGAGCAGGTCGCAGGTGTCGTCGGGCAGCTCGGGAAAGCCCGGTCTCCAGGCGATGTTCACGTAGATCACCAACATGCCGCGCTGCCGGGCGGTGTCGAGCGCCCGCCTGGCGTTCCCGACCGATCCGTTCTTCTCGACCTGCGGGAACAGATATTTTCCCCAGACGCCGTCGGGATGGGCGACGCCGTTCTGGAAGTGCAGCACCAGGAATGCGGAGTCGGTCATGGCGGTGTTCCTTTCGTCGTCGAGTGTTGGCGTGTCTCATTCATGAGAAATCGAGGCGGCCGAGAAAGCGGGCGATGGCCGCATTCACGGCGTCCGGGCTCTCCAGATTGACCGAGTGCCCGGCTTGCGCGATGCGCGCGAGCGTCGCGTCGGGCAGCGCGTCCGCCATCGGCAACGCCCGTGCGATGGGGAGCGGCACGTCCTCCTCGCCGTGAACCACCAGCACCGGCAGGTCGATGGCGGCAAGCCGCGCGCTGATGTCCGCCTTGTCGATCCAGGAGCGGCCTTGGAAGAGGACCGCGCGCGCCGGCACGGTCGTCGCCCAGCGCTCGACCCAGTGCTCCACCAGCGCCCCGTTGCGTGCAAGCGTGGTCGCGCCGAAGCAAAAGGGCGCCACCCATTCCGCGAAGGCGCGCGGCACCATGCCGTCCACGTCCAGCTTGTCGAACCGGCGATGGTATCCCTCCCGCTCCTCGGCCGTATAGTCTTGCGCGGTGGCGGCGATGAGGATCAGCCCATTGAGCCGGTCGGGATGGGCGAGGGCGAACTCGAGGGCCATGAAGCCGCCCACCGACATGCCCGCGAGCACGCATGTCCCGATGCCGAGGTCGTCGAGCAGCGCCCGGCAATCCTCGACCAGATCGTCGAGCGTATGCGGCGCCGGCTCCCCGGTCAGAACCCGGCTGTTATAGGCCAGCGCCCGGTAGCCGCGCTCGGCGAGATGGTCGAGCTGGGAGTCGAACTGCGTCGCATCCATGAGCGTGCCGTGGCTGAAGACCACCGCAGGCCCCGCTCCCTTCTCTCCAAGCCGGTCGTGATGGGGCACCGTCCTCTCCTGTCTCCGTCTCCCGCCGCTTTCCCTGCGTGACCGGGTCCAGCCTCTCGCACGCGGCGATCTCCATGGGGCCTGTCGTGGCGGCGCTCAGAATCGCGCGAGGCGGTCCGCCTCTGCGGCCGCCTTGCCGAAGCCGAAATAGGCCTGCTCCACCCGCTCGTCGGTGAGTTCGCTGCACTGTCCTTCCAGCTCGATCTGGCCTGAGCGGATGATGTAGATGCGATCGCCGTTCTCCAGCGCGCGGTGGGTGCTCTGCTCGACCACGAGCAGGGTGATGCCCTCGTCGCGCAGGCCCTTGAGGATCTCGTAGACCGTGTCCACCACCATCGGCGCGAGGCCGAGGGAAGGCTCGTCGAGCAGGATCAGCCGGGGCCGCGTCATCAGCGCGCGGGCGATGACCAATTGCTGCTGCTCGCCGCCCGAGAGCTTGCCGCCGGGGGTCGAGAGACGCCCGCGCAGGAAGGGGAAGCTCTCCAGCATCCGCTCGAAGTCCGCCTTCACCTGCCTGCGGTCGCGCCGCATCTGGCTGCCGAGCAGGATGTTCTCCTCCACCGTGAGCTGGGTGAAGACGTGGCGCCCCTCCGGCACCAGGGAGAGGCCCCTGCGCGCGATGATCTCGGGCGCAAGGCCTGTGACCGAGCGGCCCCCCAGCCTCACGTCGCCCTCGGCCGGCGGGTGCAGGCCGGCGATGCTGCGCAGCGTGCTCGACTTGCCGGCGCCGTTGGGCCCCACCAGGCAGACGATCTCGCCCTCGCCGACGCTGAGCGAGACGCCGCGCACCGCGCGCAGCCGCCGGTAGCGGACGTGCAGATCCTCAACTTCGAGCATCGGTCGATTTCGTTCCCAGATAGGCGCGCATCACGTCCGGGTTGACCTGGATCTCGTCCGGCGGCCCCTCGGCCACGGTGCGCCCGCTCTCGATCACGTGGATGCGGTCGCAGGCCCCCATGATGACCCGCATATTGTGCTCGATCAGCAGCACGCCGCAGCCGAAGACGCCGGGAATCTCCGCGATCAGCCCCATGAGCTCGTCGCACTCGGCATCGCTGAGGCCGGCAGCCGGCTCGTCCAGCAGCACGAAGCGGGGCGCCATGGCGAGCGCCCGGCCGATGCCCACCCGGCGCTCGTCGCCATAGGGCAGCGTGTCCGCCCAGTCGTCGGCCCTGTGTGCGAACTTCATCCAGGCGAGGATGCGGGAGGCGCGGCGCGCGGCCTCGCGGCGGCCGAGCCCGGTGCCCACCGCGGCGGCCTCCAGGTTCTCGATCACCGGCATGTCGCGGAAGAGCCGCACCGCCTGGAAGGTGCGGGCGAGGCCGCGCCGCCCGAGCTCGTGGGGCGCGAGGCCGGTCACGTCGTCGCCGCCCAGCACGACCCGCCCCCGTGTCGGCCGCTGGAAGCCGGTCAGCACGTTGACCAGCGTCGTCTTGCCGGCGCCGTTGGGGCCGATCAGGCCGAAGACCTCGCCGTTCCGCATCGAGATCGAGACCCCGTCGACGGCCGCGAGCCCCTCGAAATGGACCGTGACATCGAAGGCTTCCAGCGTGTCGTCGGCACTGCCGGCGATGGCCGGGTCCGAAGCGGCGCGCCCGATGGGGCGCAGCCTGCGTGCGAGCCGCTCCATCATGGCACCGTGTCCCGCCGCAAGGGGTCGCCCTCGTTCTCGACCGCGCCGGGGTCCCTCACGATACGTCCGGCCTTGCCGAAGGGCCACGGGACCTCGCGCCCGCCCATGATCCCGTCCGGCCGGAACACCAGGATGACGATCATGATCCCGGCGATGGTGAGCTCCTGCGCGCCGATCGGCACCGAGAGCACGGCGACGCCCACGTCCATGCCGGCTTCGAGCGAGTTCAGGATCTCGATCAGGGTCGAGATCACCACCACGCCCATCAGCGCGCCGGTCAGGCTCCGCTGGCCGCCCACGATCAGCATGGCGAGCAGGATGAAGGTGATGGTGAGCCAGAAGCTCTTGACCGCGATGGTGCCGAGATAGTGCGCCTCCAGCACCCCGCCGATGCCCATGAAGAAGGCGCTCAGCACGAAGGCGATGAGCCGCTGGCGCGGGATGTTGATGCCCGCCGCGCGGGCCGCGAACTGGTCTTCCCGCGAGGCGCGGAGCGCCAGCCCATAGCGCGAGCGCTGGTAGATGAAGGCCGCGAACAGCGCCACCACCACCCAGGAGAGCGCCACCCACATGTCCACGTAGATCGGGATGCCCGGCATGGTCGCCGCGCCCAGCGTCCACTCGCTCCAGTTGGAGTAGAAGGTCTTGAACATGCCGAGCACGGCCAGCGTCGCGATGGCCGCGGCGATCCCCGAGAGCCGCATGATCGGGATGCCGACGACGAAGGCGACGATGGCGGCGAGCAGCGCCGCCGCAATCGCCGAGGGCAGCATCGGATACTGGTGCGCCGCCAGGAACTCCGGCAGTTGCAGCGCGAAGCTCTTGTTGAAGGGGCGCAGCGTCAGCCAGGCCACGCCGTAGGCGCCGACCATCATGAAGGTGGCGTGGCCGAAGGCGAGTACGCCCGAGTTGCCGATGAAGATGTAGAGGCCGATCACCATCACCGCGCGGATCAGCGCGGCCGTCACCGCAAGCGCCAGCACCGCGTCGCCGGTCGCGCGGATCGCGAGCACGATGACGAGCACGGCGAGCGAGAGAACGATCGGCGTCCAGAAGGCGCGCAGTCCCACGACGGGCAGGCGCCAGATCGTCCCGCTCCGGCCCGGCCCGGCCATCTCAGACCTTCTCCTCGATCGACTTTACCTTCACCAGGCCGGAGGGCCTCAGCAGCAGGATCAGCAGGATCAGCGCATAGACGAAGACGTCGCGGTCGGGCCGCATGGCCACCGGAAGCGCGACCTGGAGGGCCACGCTCGCGACCCCCACCACGAAGCCGCCGAGCACCGCGCCGGTGAGGCTCCCCATGCCGCCTACAACGGTGGCGACGAAGGCGAAGAGCACCAGCGGAATCCCCATGCTGTAGGTGAGCGCGCCCACCTGCGAGACATAGAGGAGGGAGACCACGGCCGCGAGCAGCCCGCTGATGGCGAAGGCCACGGCGATGACCCGGTTGGCACGGACGCCGAGCAGCCGCGCCGTGCTGAAATCCTCGGACGCCGCCCGCATCTGGATGCCCATGGCGGTGCGCTTGAGGAAGAGCACGAGGAGCACCAGCAGGCCGATCGTGACCCCGATGGTGACGATCTGCAGGTAGGGGATGCGGACCCCGCTGATGGGCAGCGCCTTGAGCAGCCCGGGCCAGATGCTCACCGCCTTGACCCGCCCGCCATAGATCATCACCACGAGATGCTCGAGGAAGAAGCTGAGCGCGAAGGAGGTGATGAGCAATACCGAGGGATTGGCGCGGCGCAGCGGCCGGAAGGCGAGGCGTTCGCAGGCGAGCGCGAAGAGCATGACGATCAGGCAGATGGCGCCGACCAGCAGCGGGGCCGGCCAGGCGCCGATGAAGGCCACGGCCGCGGCTGCGGTCGACGGCACGATCAGCGCGTAGCCGCCGATCATGATGAGGTCGCCATGGGCGAAGTTGATCAGCCGCATGACGCCGAAGATGAGCCCGATGCCGAGCGCGGTGAGCGCGAAGAGGCTCCCGAGCGCGAGCGCGTCGATGGCGTTCTGGACCAGTCCGGTCACGACGCCCCCTGGGAGGAATCGGCTGCTGCGCCGGAGGCCGGCCCGCCCTGCGGCGAGCCGGCCCCGGTACGGTGAGGGCTAGTTCTCGTAAAGGTCTTCGGTGAAGTCCGGGAAGATGAGCTGCAGCGCCGGCGGATTCTCGGCGCCGCCCTTGCCCGCGTAGCTGCCCTTGCCGTCCTGGATCTGGACGATGGTCAGGACATGGGTGAGGTCGATGTGGGTATCCGCCGTGTAGGTGGTCTCACCCCAGAGCAGCGGCTCCTTGTCGAACTTGTTCATCTCGGCCAGCACGGCATCGGAATCGAGCGAGCCCGCGCGTTCGGCCGCGACCTTGATCATCTGGATCACGCTGTAGCCGTTGATCGGGAACGAGGTCTCGGGCTCGCCGTACTTCTCCCGATAGCGGTCGAAGAACGCGTTCACCTCTGGCCGGGGGTCGTCGCCCCAGATCGAGCCGAAGGAGGCGGCATAGTGGTCGCTGAGACCCGGCACCGCCTCGCCCCAGTAGTCGCCGTCCATGGAATCGCCGCCGCCGATCGGCACGTCGATTCCGGCCGCGCGGATCTGGCGGATGGCGCTCACCGCGCCGCCGCCGTAGGAGCAGAGATAGAGGAATTCGGGCTCGCTGCGCTCGGCCGCCAGCTCCTTGTAGCGGGTGATCTGCGAGGCGATGGAGGCGTCTTCCTGCATGTAGCTGTCGACGCCGATCACCGTCCCGCCATAGTCCTTCCACTGCTCCATGAAGCCGTGGCAGATGCTCTTGTCGTATTCGATGGAGGCATCGAGGAGCAGGTAGGCATTGCGCCAGCCCCGGTCGTGGAAGGCGTACTTGGCCATGCCCGCGCCCTCGCCCTGGCCGTAGGTGTTGAGGGTGAAGGCGTAGGGCCCGATGCCCTGCACGCCCATCTTGGCGTCGGAGGCGCAGGACGAGATCGAGATCATGTTGTTGCTGTTGGCGACCGTGGCGGCGGGCGCCCCCATGTCGTAGTCGCAGGAGACGACCATGAACTGCGCCCCTTGCGCTACCACGTCGGCGCCGGCCTTGGCGCCCTGCACCGTGTCGGTCTTGGTGTCCGAGACCACCGCCCGGATCTGCTTGCCGAGAATGCCGCCTGCCGCGTTGAACTCGTCGATGGCCATCAGCGAGCCCTGGTAGGGCGGGCCGTCATACTGGTTCATCCAGCCGCTGAGTGCGATCGCGAAGCCGATGACCACCTCATGGTCGTCCGCCTCGGCCTGCTTGTGGAAAACCGGCGCAGCGACCAACGCCGCAAGCGCCACAAGAGCAGCGAATCTCCCTAGCATCGTTCCATCCCTCCCAATTTGCCCGGACGCCATCCGATTCTTGCAGTTGTTCATCGGCCGCCCGGCCGGTTCACTATAGGCGGGCCGCGGGGGGCCGTCTACGAGACCGGCGGCGCGCCCTCCGGCCCGGTTGCACACGCCGCCGCCGCCCGCCTAGGCTCCGCCATCGGCTGCGACGAGGGAGGTGGCTGTGAGGCTCGAGGGACGGGCGGCACTGGTGACCGGCGCGGGCTCCGGCATCGGCCGTGCCGTCGCGCTGCGCTTCGCCGCGGAGGGCGCGCGTGTCGCCCTGCTCGACAAGGCGGACGAGGCGGCGCTGGACGCGGTGGCCGACGAGATCGGGCGCGTGGGCGGCCGCGCCCTCGGCTTGGTCGCGGACGTGACCGATGCGGAAGCCGTGGATGACGCCGTCGCCCGTGCGGCGCGGGAGATCGGCCCCGTCGACATCGCGGTCAACGCGGCCGGCATCTGGTACGCGACGCCGGCGACCGGGATCGGGGCCGGGACCGGGGCCGCCGCCTTCGCGCGTATCGTCGACACCAACCTGAAGGGCACCTTCCATGTCGTCCGCGCCGTGGTGCCGGGCATGATCGCGGCCGGCGGTGGCCACATCGTCAACCTCGCCTCGGTGGCCGGCGTCATCGGGCTGGCGCAGTCCGCGGCCTATGCGGCGAGCAAGGGCGGCGTCATCCTGCTCACCCGCTCGCTCGGCACGGAGCTCGCGGGCCACGGCATTCACGTCAACGCCATCGCGCCGGGCAATGTGCGGACGCCGATGAACGCCTGGATGCGCGCGCCGGAGAACGAGGACGTGGTGCGCCGCTTCGAGCGGCTCAACCCGAGCGGCCGTGCCTTCTCCGAGCCCGAGGACATCGTCAACACGGTGCTGTTTCTGTCCACCGCCGATTCGGCCGCGTTCCACGGCGCCGTCCTGGTCGCGGACGAAGGGCTCAGCGCGAGCCTGCCCCCTCTCTGACGGGTCACCCGCAGGCCGTCCGCAGGTCCGCCGCGCTTTGGCCGCGTTTTGGCCGCCGGGGCGACTTGTGTATAGTGCGCGCCATATCCACAGGGGTCGCGATGCAGGTTCGAGAGGCGCTCACCTTCGACGACGTGACCCTGATCCCCGCGGCCTCGACGGTGCTGCCGACCGAGACGGCCGTCGATACCAGGGTCACCGGCGAAATCCGCCTCGGCATCCCGCTGCTGTCCGCCGCCATGGACACCGTGACCGAAAGCCGGCTTGCCATCGCCATGGCGCAGGCGGGCGGCCTCGGCATCATTCACAAGAACATGACGCCCGAGGCCCAGGCGCAGGAGGTCCGCCGGGTCAAGAAGTTCGAGGCCGGCATGGTGGTCAACCCGCTGACCATCGCGCCCGACCGGCCGGTGCGGGAGGCGCTTCGCCTCAAGGAGGAGCACGGCATCTCCGGCATCCCCGTGGTCGAGGACGGCAGCGGCCGGCTGGTCGGCATCCTGACCAACCGGGACGTGCGCTTCGAGACCGATCACGACCGGCCGGTGCGCGAGATCATGACCGCCGAGAACCTGATCACGGTGCGCGAGGACGTGGACCGCGACGAGGCGAAGCGGCTCCTCCACCGCCATCGCATCGAGAAGCTCGTGGTGGTCGACGACGCCTATCGCTGCGTCGGCCTCGTCACGGTCAAGGACATCGAGCGGGCGCAGGCCTATCCCAACGCCTGCAAGGACGGCCAGGGCCGGCTTCGGGCGGGAGCTGCGACCGGGGTCGGCGCGGACGGGCTCGCGCGGGTCGAGGCGCTGCTCGACGCCGAGTGCGATCTCATCGTCGTCGACACGGCGCACGGCCACGGCGAAGCGGTGGGGCGTGCCGTGGCCGACATCAAGGCCATGAGCAACCATGCTCAGGTGGCGGCCGGCAACGTCGCCACGGCGGACGGCGCGCGGGCGCTGATCGACGCCGGCGCCGACGCGATCAAGGTGGGCATCGGGCCCGGCTCCATCTGCACCACGCGCGTCATCGCGGGCGTGGGCGTGCCCCAGCTCACGGCGATCGTCGACGCGGTCGAGGTGGCGCGCGCGCAGGGCGTTACCGTGATCGCCGACGGCGGCATCAAGTTCTCCGGCGATCTCGCCAAGGCGATCGCCGCCGGCGCCGACTGCGCGATGATCGGCTCGCTCTTCGCCGGCACCGAGGAAAGCCCGGGCGAGGTGTTTCTCTACCAGGGCCGCTCCTACAAGTCCTACCGCGGCATGGGCTCGCTCGGCGCCATGGCGCGCGGCTCGGCCGATCGCTACTTCCAGGCCGAGATCAGCGACCGGCTCAAGCTGGTGCCGGAAGGGATCGAGGGGCGGGTGCCGTTCAAGGGGCCGCTCGGCCAGGTGATCCACCAGCTCGTGGGCGGCCTGCGCGCGGCCATGGGCTACACCGGCTGCGCGACCCTCGCCGAGATGCAGCGCAACTGCCAATTCGCGCGGGTCTCCGCCGCGGGCCTGCGCGAGAGCCACATCCACGATGTCGGGATCATGCGCGAGCCGCCCAACTATCAGCCGCCTCACTGAGGCCGGCCCACCGCGCGATGCCGGACTGGAGGTACGACATGACGACATTCGCAAGGGCCCTCGCCGTCATCCTTCTGCTCGCAGGCGCGGGAGCTGCGCTCCCCGTCTCGGATGCCATCGCCGCAGGGAGCGGCAGCAGCACCGGCAGCGCAACGTCCCAGGCGGATCAGCGGAACATCGAGCGCGGCAAGCAGGCCATTGAGGCCGGCGACTGGGAGCGTGCCGCGGCCTTTCTCGAACGCGCGGCCGAGGCCGACACGGGCAACGCGGATGTCTTCAACCTGCTTGCCTACAGCTATCGCCACCTGGGCCGGCTGGAGGACGCCTTCGCGACCTATGGGAGGGCGCTCCACCTCGACCCTGCGCACCGCGGCGCCCACGAATATATCGGCGAGGCCTATCTCCTCATCGGCGACCTGGCCGAGGCCGAGCGGCACCTTGCGATCTTGACGGAGGTCTGCGGCGGCGCCTGCGAAGAGGCCGACGAGCTGGCCGAGGCCATCGCCCACTTCAAGGAAGGCGCGGGGCAGGGGGGCGCCGGAGAGGCGCAGTAGGCCGGCGGCCGGCCGCACGCCCGCTTCAGCGAGGGACAGCATGAGCGCATCGCCCCTGGTCGAGATGCTCGACATCTGCAAGAGCTTTGGCGGCACCCATGCGGTCGAGAACGTCTCCGTGTCCGTCGAGGCCGGCGAGGTGCTCGGCGTCGTCGGCCACAACGGCGCCGGCAAGTCGACGCTCATCAAGATCCTCGCCGGCGCCTATCGCATGGACAGCGGCGAGATCCACATCCGCGGCGAGAAGGCCTCCATCAACACCCCCCGCGATTCCAGGAACCACGGCATCGAGACCCTCTATCAGGACCTGGCGCTCGCTGACCATCTCGACGCGGTCGCCAATCTGTTTCTGGGCCGCGAGATCATGACCCGCTGGGGGACCCTCGACAGCAGCGCTATGGAACGCGCCGCCCGCGAGGTCATCGCCCGCATCAACCCCAACTTCGTCAACCTGCGGGAGCCGGTGCAGCGGCTCTCCGGCGGCCAGCGCCAGTCGGTGGCCATCGCGCGCGCTCTCTATTTCGACACCAAGGTCCTCATCATGGACGAGCCGACCGCAGCGCTCGGGCACCGCGAGACCGCGGTCTTCAAGGAGCTCGTGCTCCGGCTCAAGTCGGAGGGAATCGGCATGGTCCTGATCTCCCACGACATCCACGACGTTTTCGACCTGTCGGACCGGATCACGGTGATGACCAATGGCCGCCAGATCGGCACCCACCGCCGCGCGGACGTCACCAAGGACCAGGTGCTGAGCATGATCATCCTCGGCAAGCAGCCGGGCGAGGAAACCGCCGAGGACCTCGCGACCCTGCATTGAGCGCCGGCGGAGGGGCAGGCAGGGGGGGGCGCTTGACAAATCGGCCGCTTCCATGCGCTGTTCCGGCCCGGTCCAGGCACCGCGCTCCACACCATGCTCCACACCACGCTCCACGGGGCTCCCGCCATGCATCGATACCGAACGCACACCTGCGGCGCGCTCAGGCCGTCCGATGTCGGCAGGGACGTGCGCCTCTCCGGCTGGGTCCACCGGGTGCGCGACCACGGCCATCTCGTCTTCGTGGACCTGCGCGACCATTACGGCATCACCCAGTGCGTGGCGGAGACCGGCGAGCCGCTGTTCGACGCGGTGACGGCGCTCAAGCCGGAGACCGTGGCGACGGTGACCGGCCCGGTGGTCACCCGCGACGAAGAGACCGTGAACGCCAAGCTCCCGACCGGCCGGGTCGAGGTCCGCATCGCCGAGCTTCAGGTGCAGAACGCCGCCGAGACCCTGCCGCTGCCGGTCCACGGCGAGCACGACTATGGCGAGGAGGTCAGGCTCCGCTACCGCTTCCTCGACCTCCGGCGCGAGCGCATGCACGCCAACATGGTGCGCCGCAGCGCCATCGTCGCCAGCATCCGCCGGCGCATGGTCGAGCAGGGCTTCATGGAGTGCCACACGCCGATCCTGACTGCGAGCTCGCCCGAGGGCGCGCGCGACTTCCTGGTGCCGAGCCGGCTGCATCCGGGCACCTTCTACGCGCTGCCGCAGGCGCCGCAGCAGTTCAAGCAGCTGGTGATGGCGTCGGGCTTCGACCGCTACTTCCAGATCGCGCCCTGCTTCCGCGACGAGGACGCCCGCGCCGACCGCTCCCCCGGCGAGTTCTACCAGCTCGATATCGAGATGGCCTTCGTCGAGCAGGAGGACGTGTTCGAGGCGGTCGAGCCGGTCATGCACGGCGTCTTCTCGGAGTTCTCCGAGCGCAGCGTCACCGCGCTGCCCTTCCCGCGCATCGTCTACGAGGACGCGATGCTGCGCTACGGCACCGACAAGCCGGACCTGCGCATCCCCATCGAGATCGTCGACCTCACCGCGCACTTCGGCCGTGAGGAGGTCGCGTTCAAGGCCTTCAAGGGCACCATCGCCAAGGGCGGCGTCGTGCGCGGCATTCCGGTCAAGGGAATCGCCGACCGGCCGCGCAGCTTCTTCGACCGGATGATCGGCTACGCCCAGAGCCTCGGCGCGCCCGGCCTGGGCTACATCGCCTTCGCCGACGGCGCCGGCAAGGGACCGATCGCCAAGTTCGTGCCGGAGGCGGTGCAGGACGAGATTCGCGAGACCGCAGGGATCGGCGACGGCGATGCGGTGTTCCTGAGCTGCGACATGCCCGAGGCCGCCGCGCGCTATGCCGGCGCGGTGCGTCTCGAGCTCGGCAGGCGGCTCGCGCTGATCGACGAGAGCGCGTATGCGTTCTGCTGGATCGTCGACTACCCGATGTTCGAGCGCGATCTCGAGACCGGGGCCGTCGGCTTCAGCCACAACCCCTTCTCCATGCCGCAAGGCGGGATGGAGGCGCTGGAGGTCGACGATCCGCTCGGCGTGCTCGCCTACCAGTACGACATCGTCTGCAACGGCGTGGAGCTTTCCAGCGGCGCGATCCGCAATCATCGCCTCGACCTCATGGTCAAGGCCTTCGAGATCGCGGGCTATGGCGAGGACGAGGTGAAGCGCCGCTTCGGCGCGCTCTACCACGCCTTCCAGTACGGCGCGCCGCCCCACGGCGGCATCGCGCCGGGGATCGACCGCATCGTCATGCTGCTCTCCGACGAGCCCAACATCCGCGAGGTCATCATGTTCCCGCTCAACCAGACGGCACAGGACCTGATGATGGGGGCACCCGCGCCGGTGCCGGCGCGCCACCTGAAGGAGCTCAGCCTCGCCCTCGACCTGCCGCCCGAGCGGGAGGCGGGGGAGGAGTAGCGGAATGAAGAAGGACGACACGCTCCATCCGACCAAGGCGCCGGAGGGCGATAACCGGCCTGAGCCGAAAGACTCGGAACAGGCGCGTCAGAAGGCGCTCGCCGAAGTGATCATGGACGAAGACCGCGAGATGCTGCGGGCGCTCGCGAAGTGAGTGCCGGGAGCGGGCACCCCGGCTCTCCCGCTCAGCGCTGCGGGTCGAAGTGGAGCGGGTCGCAGGCCTCGATGACCTCGCGGCGCTTGTAGATCTCCACCAGGTTGGCGACCTCCACCAGCGAGAGCGTGAGCAGGTAGAGCCGGTGTGCCGGCGCCGGCCTGTCGTCGCCAGGGAGATCGTCGAGATAGGCGATGATCTCTTCCATCCGCGGCATCGTGGCGTCGTAGAAGGCGTTGATCTCCTCCATCGAGGAGGCCACCTTCTTCGCCGTCCGCGCGCGCTCCGGCTCCAGCGCCCAGTCGAGCCAGGGCGCGAGGTCGGCGAACGCCTCCGGCAGCATCGCTTCGGCCATCGCGCGTCCTCCCGTCCCGCCGGCGCGGCTCACGCGCCCTGGTAGAAGCCGACGCGATCCTCCAGCACCTTGTGGAAGTAGCGGATCGGCGCCTCGTCGTCCTGCAGGATCACATGCGCCTTCGCGCGCGACGCCAGGCCCGCGTGCACGTTCTCGTGCGCGACCGTGTCCTCCTGCAGCGTGTCCCGGATGAGACACTTGAAATACTCCTGCTGGAGCCGCTCGCGCACGGTCGCGGGCTCCCTGAAGTGCATGCGGATTTCCCAGATCGTCCGGTCGACCGCGAGCGGCCAGAAATTGTAGGTGGCGTAGCTCGTGGCGCTGCCCACCTCGAAGAGCAGGATCACGAAGTTCGGGAACACCACGAAGAAGTCGAACTCGCCGATCATCTGCGGGATGCGGAACGCCGGCGCCCCGTTGTCGGCGGCGAACAGCGCGCCTTCCAGCGGGGTGAGCTTGTGGCCGGGGTCGTATTCGCACGACCAGACGCTGTGATAGTTGTAGAGGTTCACGTCCTGGAAGCGGCAGTGGCCCTTGTCGTTCATCCTGAACGAGTCGCCCAGGATGCGCCGGTGCTGGAAGGGCAGGTGATAGAGCTCGTTCTGCGCGTCGAGCCCGACCTTCCAGTTGGCGCGCTCGTCCACGCGGTAGGTCTGCATCAGCGGCATCTCGTGGAAGGGGCAGCCGTCGAGCTGGTCGGCGACGCCGCCCAGAAACTCCCGCAGCGTCTCGGCGGGCTCCGGGTCGAGGTGGACGAAGACGAAGCCCTCCCAGATGTCCGTGTTCACCGGCGTGAGCCCGTGCTCGCGCTTGTCGAGGTCGAAGAAATTCTCCTCGTCGGGCACGCGGATCAGCGCGCCCGTGTCGCTGTAGACCCAGTTGTGAAAGTGGCAGTAGACGCTCCCCGGACACGAGCCGCGCTCGTCCAGCACCAGCGTGTTGCCGCGGTGCGAGCAGACATTGTGGAAGCCGCGCACGATGCCGTCCGAGCCGCGCATGACCAGTACGGAGGTCTTGCAGATGGCGAGATCGCGCACGAAGTAGTCGCCCGCTTGCGCAATCTCGTCCACACGGCCGACATTGACCCAGGTCCGGCGGAAGATCAGGTCGCGTTCGAGCCCGTAATGCTCGTCCGAGACATAGGGCTCGGTGGGCACCGGGTCCGTTCCCAGGTCGGGATATTTCTGCGCCCACTGCTTCTCGCGCATGACGGTCTTCATCGCTCCCCCTCCCGCGCCGCCGGCGCGTCGTCCGATCCGGCCGCCGGCAACGTTAGCACGGCCGCCCGGCCGGAGATCAAGGTCGCGGCTGCCGATGAGACTGTTCCCGGCCGGCGAAAACGCCTATACGGGGCCCGATTTTCACCGGCAATGTCAGCCTAGCATCGCCGGGATGTTCCCGGCCGGCGAAAACGCCTATACGGGGCCCGAGGCTGGGCGACCGGATCGAGACGCCGCAAGGGAATTGGAGGAAGCGTCAATGAGCGACAGCTATCAGCAGATCACCGATGTGGTGCAGGTCTATTTCGACGGGCTTTACGAGTGCGACACGGCGAAGCTCGCCACGATCTTTCACCCGTCCAGCCACCTCTTCGCGAATATGGACGGTGAATTCATCGATTGGCCGCGCGAGGAGTGGTTCGAGATCGTGAAGAGCCGCGTTCCGCCGGCGTCAACGGGGCAAGCGCGCCACGACCGCATCCTCTCCATCGACATGGCGGACGAGAACACCGCCGTCGTGACCTGCGAGTGCGCGATCCATCCGCGCTACTTCACCGACTTCCTGTCGCTCATCAGGATCGACGGCAACTGGAAGATCGTCTCGAAGTCGTTCCGCTTCGACGTCCACGAATAGGCCGATCCCGGGATCGGCGCGGGGCGGCGCGCCGTTCGCCCCGCTTCGACGCTCAGCCGTTGCCTGCGCGGTGCCAGGCGGCGAGCCCCGCCAGATCGGTGAAGGTCATGTCCGGCGTGGCGTCCGAGGGTGGCGTGGCGCCGCCGCTGCGCCCGGCGCGACGGTCGATCCAGCAGGTGGCGAAGCCCGCGTCCTTGCCGGGCTCGATGTCGTGATAGAGGCTCTGGGCCACGTGGAGCACGTCGCCGGGCGCGATACCATGCTCGGCGAGCAGCGCCGTAGCGTGCTCGAAATGGGCGGGTGCCGGCTTGTAGCTCCCCACATCCTGCGCGGTGACGACGGCGTGGAAGGGATTCCCCAAGCGACGGGCGCTCACGGCAAAGGACGCGCGGTCCACATTCGAGAGCACCATCAGCAGCCCGTGCCCGCGCAGATAGGCCAGCGCTTCGACCGTATCCGGGAAGGGCGGCCAGTCGGCGATCGAGGCGGCGAAAGCATCTGCGTCTTCGTCCGACGCCGCATGGCCGAGGTCGCCCGCGATCGCCTTGCAGACGCGGCGCAGCACCTCGGGGTAGAGCGCCGCAGGGTCGGCCGCCTGGACGGCGTGTTCGTGCCGGGCGAAGGCGGTGAGCAGCGCCTCGTCGTCGGCAGCAGCCCCCGGCAGCGCCCGCAGCGCCTGAAGAATGCCGCTCTCCCAGTCGATGAGGGTGCCGTAGCAATCGAAGGTGAAGGCGCGAAAGGCGCTCGGGGCCATCGGCTCATCCTGTGGTTCTGGGTGGAGGCAGGGCGTCACCCCGCCGGGCCTCAGCGCACCGGGCCGAGATGCGTCTCGAAGAAGGCCAGCATACGCTCCTGCGAGTCCCGCCGCGCGCCGTCGTTGCCCGCCACCGTGTGATATATGCCGGGCATGCCCTCGACGGTGTACGGCCCCTGCATGGGCAGATCGAACGAATGGTGCGCGTTCGGATAGACCTTGAGCTCGAGAACAGGCCGGTTAATGGCCTTCCTGGCAAGAGCATCGAGAGCGATGCACCGGGGTGCCGGCGTCCAATTATCGTCGGCGCCGATCAGGATCAGAACGGGACTGGCCAGGGAGAAGGCCCAGGCGGCCTCGCACCAGGGATAGTAGGCGACCAGCGCGGCATACGTCTCTCGGCCGCTTGCCGTGCGATGGTGCACATACCCTCGTTGCGCCAGGCGCAGGGCGGTGCCGCCGCCGAGCGAAAGTCCGACAAGGCCGATGCGGTCGCTGTCCACGAAGGGCAGCGACGCCAGATGATCGAGGGCGGCGTGCGCGTCATTGACTTGCAGGGAATAGTACTTGGCGCCGGTCTGGCAGCCATCCGTGATGCGGCGCGGCCCGAAACTGTCGAGGATGAGCGTCACATAGCCGTTCTCGTTCAACAGCGCCGCGTGTCGACCCAGGCCGCGCCAGACCGTCCGATGCGCGGTACTCCTTTCGAGCCCGCTGCAGCCGTGCGCCAGAACGACGGCAGGGAAGGGGCCGTCGCCTTCCGGCTTGGCGAGCCAGGAGGTGAGAGGCGTGTCCGTCTCGTCGGTGGCGATCGGGGTGACCGTTCCCTGCGTCTGACATGCCGCGAGGCCGAGCGCCATGACGGCGACCAGGGCGCCGATGGCGCTCGCTCTCCCGGTCACGCCCATCGGGCCGCGCCGGTCATACCGCTTGACCGTTTGCGTGAAGCGCGCTCGAATGGGGCGAAGAAAAGGGGGAGTGCGCGTTGAACGCACTCCCCAGTACCAGTGGTTCGTGACCGCGGGAGATGAACGGTCGTCAGGAACAACCACTGGTAGCGCCGCAAGTGACGCACTTCATGCAGGTCCCGTTGCGGACCAGCGTGAAGTTCGCGCATTCGCTGCAGGCCTCGCCCTCGTAACCCTTGCCGCGCGCCTGGAGCAGGGCATCGCGGCCGCTCCCGGTCGCGGGCGTACCGGCGGGCGCTGAAGCGCCCGGCTGCTCGCGCCGGGAGAGCGCCGCCGCCATGTCCTCCCTGCGCGCCGAGCCCGCCCGACGGGCGCTCTCGCGGCCGCCGCTCTCGCCGTCTGCGGCGGCGCCGCCGGTGAGCACCAGAAGGTTGGAGCGGACATAGCCGGCGCTCACCGGGTCGTCGGAGCCGTTGCCGGCACGAACGCTCCGGGGCGGCTTCGGCGCGCGCACCGCCTGCCCCTCGCCGCCGCCGATGGTGTCCGGGAGCAGGTCTTCGGCCTCGACATGGGCGAGGTCGCTGCGCCCGAGATAGGAGATGGCCAGCTCGCGGAAGATGTAGTCGAGGATCGAGGTGCTCATCTTGATGGCGTCGTTGTTGTGCACCGACCCCGCCGGCTCGAAGCGGGTGAAGGTGAAGGCATCGACATATTCGTCCAGCGGCACGCCGTACTGCAGGCCGATCGATATCGAGATCGCGAAATTGTTCATCAGGCTGCGGAAGGACGCCCCTTCCTTGTGCATGTCGATGAAGATCTCGCCGAGCGAGCCGTCCTGGAACTCGCCGGTCCTGAGATAGACCTTGTGCCCGCCGACGATGGCCTTCTGGGTGTAGCCGCGCCGCCGGTGGGGCAGGCGGCGCCGCTCGCCCTCGCGAATGACCTGCCTGACGATCCGCTCGGCGACGGCAAGCGGGTCCGGCCGGCGCGCCGCCGCCGTGTCCGTGTCCGCGCCCTCCTCGCCGGCCGCTTCTTCCAGCCCGTCGCCGAGGACCAGCGACATGAGCGGCTGGGAGAGCTTGGAGCCGTCGCGGTAGAGCGCGTTGGCCTTGAGGCCGAGGCGCCAGGAGAGCTCGTAGGCCCGGCGGCAGTCCTCGACGGTGGCGTCCATCGGCAGGTTGATCGTCTTCGAGATGGCGCCGGAGACGAAGGGCTGGGCCGCCGCCATCATCCGCACATGGCTCTCGGTCGAGAGGCAGCGCTTGGAGCCGGTCCGGCCGCAGGGATTGGCGCAGTCGAAGACGGGCAGGTGCCGGGTCTTGAGGTGCGGCGCACCTTCGAGCGTCATCGCGCCGCAGCAGTAGAGCGTGGCGGCATCGATCTCGCCTGCGCGGAAGCCCAGCGCACCGAGCAGGTCGAAGCCCGGCCGGTCGAGGTCGCGCGCATCGAGGGCGAGCGTGCCGGTGCAGAAATCGGCGCCGAGCGTCCACTTGTTGAACGCGAGGTTCAGGTCGAAGGCGGAGTCGAGCGCGCGCTCGACGCGGGCGATGACCTCCGGCGTGAAGCCCTTGCGCGCGAGCGCGGCGTGGTCGATCGCCGGCGCCCCGTCGAGGGTCCCGCGGCCCACCGCATAGGCCACGATCGCGCGGATCTGCGCCGGCGAATAGCCGAGCGTCTTCAGCGCCTTGGGCACCGTTCCGTTGATGATCTTGAAGTGCCCGCCACCGGCGAGCTTCTTGAACTTCACCAGGGCGAAGTCGGGCTCGATGCCGGTGGTGTCGCAGTCCATGACGAGGCCGATGGTGCCGGTGGGCGCGATCACTGTCGCCTGGGCGTTGCGGTATCCGTGCCGCTCGCCGAGCGCCACCGCGCGCTCCCAGGCGCCGATCGCGGCCTCGCCGAGAGCCCGGTCCGGCAGGTTGGCATGATCGAGCGGCGCCGGCCGGATATCCAGTCCTTCGAAGCCGTCCGCATCGCCGGTGGCGGCGGCGCGATGGTTGCGCATCACCCGCAGCATCGCGCTGCGGTTGTCGTCGAACGCAGCGAACACGCCGCACGCGCCGGCCATCTCTGCCGAGGTCGCGTAGGCAGTGCCGGTCATGAGCGCGCTGATGGCGCCGCAGAGCGCCCGCCCCTGGGCGCTGTCGTAGGGCAGCCCCAGCGACATGAGGAGCCCGCCGAGATTGGCGAAACCCAGTCCCAGCGTCCGGTAGCGATGGGAGAGCAGCGCGATCTCGCGCGACGGGAACTGCGCCATCACAACCGCGATCTCAAGGACGACGGTCCAGAGCCTGACGGCGTGCTCGAAGCTCTCCGTATCGAAGCTGCCGTCCTCGCGCCGGAACGCGACCAGGTTGAGCGAGGCGAGGTTGCACGCGGTGTCGTCGAGGAACATGTACTCGGAGCACGGGTTCGACGCGTTGATCCGCCCCCCCGCCGGGCAGGTGTGCCAGGCATTGATGGTGCTGTCGAACTGGATGCCGGGATCGGCCGAGGCCCAGGCGGCTTCCGCGATCTGGTCCCAGAGCGCCCTGGCGTGGATGGTCTTGGCCACCTTGCCGTCGGTGCGGCGGATCAGCTTCCAATCGCCGCCGGCCTCGACCCGGCGCAGGAACGCATCGGTCACGCGGATCGAGTTGTTGGAGTTCTGGCCGGATGCGGTGAGGTAGGCCTCGGACTGCCAGTCCGTGTCGTAGATGCGGAAGTCGATTTCGGCAAAACCCTGTTCGGCCCAGCTGATCGCGCGGTGGATGCAGGTCTCCGGAACCAGCGCCTTGCGCGCCTCGCGCACCGCGCCGGCGAGGGCCGCATTGGCCTTCGGATCGAAGCGGCCGGCGCCGCTGCCTTCGCGGCAGGCGGCGACGATCGCGTTGAGGCGGGTGTGCAGCAGCGCCGACCCGCACACCAGGGCCGCGACCTTCTGCTCCTCGACCACCTTCCACGAGACGAAGTCCTCGATGTCCGGGTGGTCCACGTCGACGATGACCATCTTGGCGGCGCGCCGCGTGGTGCCGCCGGACTTGATGGCGCCGGCGGCGCGGTCGCCGATCTTGAGGAAGCTCATCAGGCCGGACGACTTGCCGCCGCCGGAGAGCGCCTCGCCCTCGCCGCGCAGGTTGGAGAAGTTGGTGCCGGTGCCGGAGCCGTACTTAAAGAGCCGCGCCTCGCGCACCCAGAGGTCCATGATCCCGCCCTCGTTGACGAGGTCGTCGGCGATGCTCTGGATGAAGCAGGCGTGCGGCTGGGGACGCTCGTAGGCCGAGGTCGCCTCGTTCACCTCCCCGCTCTCGTGATCGACGAAATAGTGCCCCTGGGCCGGGCCGTCGATGCCATAGGCCCAGTTGAGGCCCGTGTTGAACCATTGCGGCGAGTTAGGCGCTGCCATCTGCAGCGCCAGCATGGCGCAGAGCTCGTCATGGAAGGCGCGGGCGTCCGACTCGGCGTCGAAATAGCCGGCCTTCCAGCCCCAGTAGGTCCAGGTGCCGGCGAGGCGGTGAAACACCTCCTTCGCCGAACGCTCGCCGCAGGAGGGCGCGTCGTCTTCGTCGCTGGCGGTGTCGGCGGCGTCCGTGTCCGGCACACTCCGCCACAGCCATTCGGGGACATCGACCTCGGGCACGCGCTTGCGCCGGGCAGCGATGCCGGCCTTGCGGAAATATTTCTGGGCAAGCACGTCGCAGGCGACCTGCGACCAGCCGGCCGGAACCTCGACATCCTCCAGCGCGAACACCACCGAGCCGTCGGGATTGCGGATCTGGCACGCGGTGGTGCGGTAGGCGATCTCCTCCCGGGCCGCTCCGTCGTCCGTCGTGTAGTGGCGCGCGATGCGCATGAAGCCCCCTAAACACCGGCCGAAGCCTGAGCATCCGACGACTGCGACTCCGGTGCACCCGACCCAGCCGAACCAAACCACACCAAACCAAACAACACCATATCTGGGTGGAAAAGGCGACAGAGCCGCAATCTCTAGTAAGAGACGCCAAATCTCATTCTTCTGTCAACAAGAATTTTTCACGGAATCCAGGGTCGCCTATCAGCCCCGCTGTCGCCGTGTCGGGGTCGGCCCCGTCGACGCGATCTCCCGGCAGGTGGAGGTGGGCAGGGCGGTCATGGCACGGGCGGCGGCGCAGCGGCTTCCTGCGGGACGCATCACCGCCGCAACGCCGCGCATCCGGCTATCCCTCCCGAGCCGGCAGGCTGACCTCGAAGCAGGCGCCGCCGCCGGGGCCCGGCAGGCAGGTGGCCTCGCCGCCGTGGCGCCGCGCGATCCGGCGCACCAGGCTGAGCCCAAGGCCTGCGCCCCTCTCGTCGTCGCTCTCCGCCCGCCGGCCCGGCCGGCGGTAGAAGGGCTCGAAGATCGCTTCACGCTCCGCCTCCGGCACCCCCGGCCCGCGGTCGGAGACGCTGAGCACGGCGTGGCCGCCGCGCAGCGCCAGCTCCACCTGCGCCGGGCTGCCCGGCGCGTGGCGCGCGGCATTGTCGAGCAGGTTGCGGATCAGGCGGGCGAGCAGCCGGCCTTCGCCCTCCACCGTCGCGGGCTCGCCCGCGAACTCCGCTCCGGCCCGCGCGGCCTCCTCGGCGGCCAGCGCCTGGAGGTCGATGCGCTCGAGATGCACGGGCCGCTCCAGGCTGCCGAGGCGACTCGCCAGCAGGATTTCCTCGATCAGCGCGTCGAGCTCCTCGACATCGCGCTCGATGCGCGCCCTGAGCGCCGGGTCGCCGTTCTCCGCCAGCAGCTCCACGGCCATGCGAATGCGCGCGAGCGGCGAGCGCAGCTCGTGGGAGGCGGCGGCGAGCGTGTCGCGCTGGGCCTCGACCAGCGCCTGGATGCGCTCGGCCGCCCGGTTGAAGCTGCGGGCGAGGGCGGCGATCTCGTCCTTGCCCTCGACCGCGACGCGGGCGGCGAGGTCGCCCCCGCCCAGAGCCTCCACCTGGGTCTGCAGCCGCTCCAGCCGCCGCGCGAGCCGCCGCGCCAGCGGCCAGGCGCCGGCGGCGACGGCAAGGGCGAGGACGGCGAGGGCGGCGAGAAAGCCGATCGCCGGCGCGTGGGGCAGGTTCCGCTCCGGGCGCACCAGGACCAGGCGACCGTCCGCCAGCGGCAGGGCGAAGGCGTGGCCTCCCCGTGTACGCCAGCCGGCGGGCCGCTCTTCGGGCACGGGCAGGGGTTCCCCCAGGCTGCCGAGCAGCCCGCCGTCTGCCGCGAGCACGGTGATGCGGGCGTCGAGGTCGCCCCCGAGTCGGACGAGGGTGGCATCGACCTCGGTCCGGGACGCGCCGGGCGGCGGCAGCGCTTCCGTCAGCAGCGTGCCGATGCTCCGGCGGACTTCCGCGTCCGGCACGTCGTCGCGGGCGAGCCACCAGCCGAGGGAGACGAGCAGGCCGAAGAGCACGACGATGCCGAGCAGCGTCAGATAGACCTGGAGGAAGAGGCGCCGGCTCACGGCCCGCCGTCTCCGCTCCCGTCCTCGTGCCCGTGCTCGTCCTCGTCCTGGCGGCGGGCGAAGAGATAGCCGGTTCCACGCAGGGTGACGATGCGGCGCGGATGCCTGGAATCGTCCTCGATCGCCGCCCTGATGCGCGAAATGTGCACGTCGATGCTGCGGTCGAAGGCCTCCAGCGCCTCGCCGCGCACGCGCTCCATGAGCTGCTCGCGGCTGAGCACGCGGCCCGCGCTCTCGGCGAGCGCGCAGAGCAGGTCGAACTGGTGGCCGGTGAGCGGCCGTTCCTCGCCGTCGACCAGCACACGCCGCGCCGAGCGGTCGATGGTGAGCCTGCCGAAGCGCAGCGTCTCGCCCGCCGCCGCCCGGCCGCCGGCCTCGCCGCTGCGGCGGCGCAGGATGGCGCGCAGCCGGGCCAGCAGCTCGCGCGGATTGAAGGGCTTGGGCAGGTAGTCGTCGGCGCCGATCTCGAGCCCCACGATGCGGTCGGCCTCGTCGCCCCGCGCCGTCAGCATCAGGATCGGCACGCCGGAGTGGGCACGGATCGCCCGGCAGAGCGCAAGGCCGTCGCCGTCCGGCAGCATTAGGTCGAGCACGACCGCGTCGTAGCCGCCGCCGAGCGCGGCCGCGAGACCCGCCGCAGCGCTCTCCCGATGCTCCAGCGTCATGCCGGCCCGGCCGAGATAGGTGCCGACCATCTCGGCCAGGGCGCGGTCGTCCTCGATCATCAGCAGGCGGGTCATGCAGGCCCCACTAGCACGGGCGCCGCGCGGACGGAATCGCCGCGCGGCGCCCGCAGCCGCGGGGAGCTTGACCCACTCAGTCGCGCCAGCGCGGCGTCCATTCCGCCGCCAGCTCCGCCCGCTGGGCCGGCGTCAGCACCTCGGCCGCATCGGCGAGAGCCGTGAGCAGGCGCCGGCTCGCGCGGTCGGCGGTCTCGATCTTGCTCCGGCGCAGCGCTTCGAGCGCGTCGCGGTCGATCGTGTCGGCGGTGAGCGCCGCGACCAGAGCCTGGCGGCCCTCCCGCCCGAGGTCGCGAAACTCCTCCATGTCGGCGAGAGCCGAGCTCGCGATGGCGCTCACCTTCTCGCGCTGGTCGTCGCTGGCGTCGACCTCGTCCAGCATGTGCTCGATTTTCCGCTCCACGTGGCGCTCGAACCTGTCGCCGTCCCAGGATCGTTCGGAATAAGCCACCGCGCTCCAGGTCGTGCCGGCGACGGCGACGGCCAGGAGCCCGGCGATGCCCATGAGGATCCAGCGGGTGCGCGGCTTCCGGCCGGCGCCCTTCCGCGTGTCGTTCGTGTCGCTCATGTCTCTGCCTCTCGGATGCGTTGCTGTGGTCGGTACAGGCAGTATGGGGCTCCGGGGTTTCCCGCCCTTGTCCGGCGGGTAAAGATTTGTAAAGCCGGTCCGCCCCGCGTCCCGGCGGGTGCACCGAGCGGGTGGACGGGTGGACGGGTGGCGCGCGGTCATGGCATAAGCGGCGGCCATCGGGCGAGACGTGGGCGGCAGCGCAGGCGAGACGACATGGCGACCATCGGCACGCGGCTCTTCACCCTGCTGTGCGGCGCCCTGGTGGGTCAGGACGATGCCGGCAACCGCTACTATCGCGAGCGGCGCAGGCCGGCCGGCGCCGGTCGGCGCCAGCGGCGCTGGGTCGTCTACCAGGGCGAGGTGGAGGCCTCCCGGGTGCCGCCGGAGTGGCACCGCTGGCTCCACCACAGCACCGATGAGCCGCCGACCGAGGCGCCGCTGCGGCAGCAGACCTGGGAGAAGCCGCACCGCCCCAACCTGACCGGCACCGCCGCCGCCTACCGGCCTCCGGGCCACATACTGGGCGGGGGCACGCGCGACCGGGCGACCGGGGACTACGAGCCATGGCAGCCCGACGAGCCGCCTGCGGCCGGCCGCCGGCAGTAGGCGGAGAAAGCCGGGCTAGACCGGGCGGATCAGGGCGTGGCGCTTCTTGCCGGCGGAGAGCTTGATGAGGCCGTCGGCGCCGATGTCGCCGGACCCGATCGCGCGTGTCTCCGAGTCGATCGCCTCGCCGTTGATGCGCGCGCCCCCGCCGCGGATGAGCCGCCGTGCCGCGCCGCCCGATTCGCACAACCCCGCCGCCTGAAACAGGGCGATCGCGGGGATGCCCGCCTCAAGGTTGCTCAGCGCGATGTCCACGACAGGCAGGTCCGCACCCGCCGCCCCTTCCTCGAAGGTCCGGCGCGCCGTCTCGGCCGCGTTCGCGGCTGCGTCCGCGCCGTGGCAGAGGCGGGTCGCCTCGCTCGCCAGCAGCTTTTTCGAGTCGTTCAGCTCGACGCCCTGGAGCGCTTCGTGGCGCGCGATCTCGTCGAGCGGAAGCTCGGTGAAGAGGCGCATGAAGCGGCCGACGTCGGCATCGTCGGTGTTGCGCCAGTACTGCCAGTAGTCGTAGGCCGAGAGCCGGTCGGGGTTGAGCCAGACCGCGCCCTGAGCGGTCTTCCCCATCTTCGCGCCGGAGGCGAGGGTGATGAGCGGCGTGGTCAGCCCGAAGAGCTGCCGCCCGTCGATGCGCCGCGCGAGCTCGACCCCGCCCACGATGTTGCCCCACTGGTCGGAGCCGCCCATCTGCAGGCGGCAATCGGCGCGCCGCGCGAGCTCCAGAAAGTCATAGGCCTGGAGGATCATGTAGTTGAATTCCAGGAAGCTCAGCGGCTGCTCGCGGTCGAGGCGAAGGCGCACACTGTCGAAGGTCAGCATCCGGTTGATCGAGAAGTGCGCGCCGATGTCGCGCAGCAGCGGGATGTAGCCGAGCGTGTCGAGCCACTCGGCATTGTCGACGAGGCGGGCGTCGCCGGCGCCGTCGCCGAAGGAGAGGAAGCCCGCGAACGAGCGCCGGACGCCTTCCTTGTTGGCGGCGATGGCGTCTTCGCCCAGCAGCGCCCGCGACCGGTCGCGGCCGCTCGGGTCGCCGATCTTCGTTGTGCCGCCGCCGAGCAGCACGATCGGCCGGTGGCCGGTGGTCTGGAGCCAGCGCAGCATCATGATCTGCACCAGGCTGCCGACGTGCAGGCTGTCGGCGGTGCAGTCGAAGCCGATATAGGCGCTCAGGCGCCCCTGCGCGGCCAGCGCGTCCAGCGCCGCCTCGTCGGTGCATTGATGGATGAAGCCGCGCTCCGACAGCACGCGCATGAAATCGGAGGAGAACACCGTCGCTCGACCCGCTGGCTGCAGCACCGCCCGGCGGCGCAACGGCGCGTCGCCGGGGCGCGCGCTCGTGTATCACAGGGGCGGCGTATGGACAACGCGGCAGCCGTCGCGGCGGCGAACCCGCGCCCATGAGCGGCGCCGGAGCAGGGCGGCCGCTCTGGGCGTTGGGCACGATGAGCGGCACCTCGCTCGACGGCGTCGACGCGGCGCTGATCGAGAGCGACGGCGTCACCGTCGCCGCGACCGGCCCGTGGCGCACCGCCTCCTATCCGGCGCCGCTGCGCGACCGGCTCCGCGCGGTGATCGAGGGCGGCGGCAACCGCGCCGCCGCCGAGCACGCGCTCACAGCCTTCCACGCCGACCTCGCCGAGGCGCTGCTGGCGGAGGCCGGCGGGCTTGCGCGCGAGGTCGCGCTGGTCGGCTTCCCCGGCCACACGGTCCGCCACGAGCCTGCCGCCGGGCGCACCGACCAGATCGGCGACGGCGCGGCGCTGGCCCGCTGGCTCGGGATCGACGTGGTGAACGACTTTCGCAGCAACGACGTGGCCGCGGGCGGGCAGGGGGCGCCGTTCGCGCCGCTCTATCACGCGGCGCTCGCCCGTCGCAGCCGTCTCGCCGCGCCGCTCGCCGTGCTCAATCTCGGCGGCGTCGCCAATGTTACCTGGATCGGCGGGCCGGGCAACGAGGATCTGCTGGCCTTCGACACCGGCCCCGGCTGTGCCCTGATCGACGACCATGTCAGGCGCACGACCGGCGCCGCGCTGGACCGCGACGGCCGGCTCGCGCGTTCGGGCACGGTCGACAGGGCGGCGCTCGAGGCCCTGCTGGCGTATCCCTACTTCGCGGCGCCGCCGCCCAAGTCGCTGGACCGCAACGCCTTCGACCCGGCGCCGGTCGGGAAGCTCTCGGCGGGGGACGGCGCCGCGACGCTCGCGGCCTTCACAGCGGAAGCTGTGCGCCTGGCGTGCGCCCACCTGCCGGCGCGGCCGCAGCGCTGGCTGGTGAGCGGCGGCGGGCGGCACAATCCGGCGCTCATGGCGCAGCTCGGCGCATGCCTCGGCGTGCCCTGCGATCCGGTCGAGCGCGTCGGCTGGCAGGGCGACGCGCTGGAGGCGCAGGCCTTCGCCTTCCTCGCCGTGCGCAGCCGGCGCGGTCTGCCGCTCAGCCTGCCGCGCACCACCGGCGTGCCCCGACCGTTGAGCGGCGGCGTCTTCCACCCGGTGCCGCAGCCGGGCGGCGGGTAGGCCCGTTCAGCCGGCGCCGGCGTCCCCGTCGACGCGGCGGGCGACGTAGCGCTCGACCATCTCCGAGAGCGCGCCGAGCTCGCGCTCGTAGAAGTGGCCGGCGCCCGCGATGACGTCGTAGTCGATCTCGATCTGGCGCTGGCTCTTCAGCTTGTCCGCGAGCTCCGCCACCTCGGGCTCGGGCACCAGATCGTCGGCGCCGCCGTGGACGATCAGGCCCGACGACGGGCACGGCGCGAGGAAGGTGAAGTCGAACTTGTTGGCCGGCGGCGAGACCGCGACGAAGCCCTCGATCTCCGGCCGGCGCATGAGGAGCTGCATGGCGATCCAGGCGCCGAAGGAGAAGCCGGCGATCCAGCAGCGGTCGGCGCTCGGATTCCGGATCTGCAGCCAGTCGAGCACCGAGGCGGCGTCGCTCAGCTCGCCCTGGCCGTGGTCGTAGGCGCCCTGCGAGCGGCCCACGCCGCGGAAGTTGAAGCGGATGACCGAGAACGACTGCCGGCGGAAGGCGTGATAGAGCGCGTGGACGATCTTGTTGTTCATCGTGCCGCCATGCTGCGGATGCGGGTGCAGCATGAGCGCGATGGGCGCGCGGGCGTCCTCGGCCTGATGGTAGCGCGCCTGGAGGCGGCCCTCGGGCCCGTTGATCATCACTTCCGGCATGGGCGAGACATGGCTTTGCTGCGCTGCACTATGAATTCGCGCGAACGGTGCCGGAGCCAGGCGCGGCCTCCTTCCCGTCGTGCCGGACTCGGCGGACATACTTGACCCCTGAAGTCGGGAACCCTATATCCCGTCCGTCACACGGAAATGCCGGCCTGCGGCGGCCCCTCGCGCGGGCCATTGATATACGGACGGCAGCGCCATGTTCAAGCGTATTCGGGAAGACATCGACAGCGTGTTCGGCCGGGACCCGGCCGTCCGCTCCCGCATCGAGGTGTTCTTCTGCTATCCCGGCTTCCACGCGCTCCTCTTCTACCACGTGGCCCACTGGCTGTGGGAGAACGGCTTCCGCCTGCTCGGGCGCTTCGTCTCCCATGTGGGCCGCGTGCTTACGGGCATCGAGATTCATCCCGGCGCGCAGATCGGCCGCCGCTTCTTCATCGACCACGGCATGGGCGTGGTCATCGGCGAGACCTCGGTGATCGGCGACGACGTGACGCTCTATCACGGGGTGACGCTCGGCGGCGTCACCTGGTCGCCGGGCAAGCGGCATCCGACCGTGGGCGACGGCGTCGTGATGGGCGCGGGCGCCCAGGTGCTGGGGCCGATCACCGTCGGCCGCGACGCGCGCATCGGCGCCAACGCGGTGGTGCTCAAGGACGTGCCGCCCGGCGCCACCATGGTGGGAATCCCGGCCCGCGCCGCAGGCCCCAGCGCGGCGAAGAAGGACACGCAGACATTCGACGCCTACGGCACGCCCTCGCCCGACATCGCGGATCCGACGACGCGCACCGTCGAGCAGCTGCTGGCCGAGGTCGGCGCCCTCAGGGGCCGCCTGGACGATCTGGAGCGCGCCGCCGCCCCGCAGCCCGACGCCGTCGGGCCGGCCGCCGGGGACGGCGAGAGCGCTACTGAGGCCGCCCCCGAGGCCCAAGGCGAGGCCACCGAGGCCGAAGGCGAGGGCGAGGCCGATGCGGCTGCCGCGCCGCTCGGCCGCCGCGCGGCGGGCGGATAGGCGAGGGGGCGGGCGGGAGCGGCCCGTGAAGCTCGGCACCAGGGGCCGCTACGCGGTCATGGCGATGGCGGAGCTCGCGCTGCGCACCGGCGCTGCGGGCGAGGACCGCCCGGTTACCCTCGCCGAGATCGCGGCGCGGCAGGACATCTCGCAGTCTTATCTGGAGCAGCTCTTCGGCCGCCTGCGCCGGGCGGGCCTGGTGCGGAGCGCGCGCGGGCCCGGCGGCGGCTACCGGCTGGCGCGCCCTGCGGCCGAGCTCAGGATCGCCGACATCGTCATCGCGGTGGACGAGAATCTGCGCGCGACGCGCTGCCCGCCGGATGCGCGCGCGGGCTGCATGAAGGACGCCCAGCGCTGCCTGACCCACGATCTGTGGGACGAGCTCGGCACCCATATTCACCACTTCCTCAGCGCGGTTTCGCTCGAAGACGTGTGCGCACGCCGGGTTCTCGGCCTGAGCGGCCGGCTGCACGGCCGGCGGGGCGTGGCCGGACAGGCGGCGGAATGAGCGAGCTGGGCCCGATCTACCTCGATTACAACGCCACGGCGCCGATCAAGCCCGAGGTGGTGGACGCGCTGGCCGAGGCGCTGACGCTCGCCGGCAACCCGTCTTCTGTTCACGGCTTCGGCCGCGACGTGCGCAAGCGCATCGAGGACGCCCGCGAGCGGATCGCGGCGCTGCTGGGTTGCACCCCGCCGGAACTGGTCTTCACCGCCGGCGGCACCGAGGCCAACAACACCGCACTGCGCGGCACCGGCCGGCGGGCACTGATCGTGAGCGCCGTCGAGCATCCCGCCGTGCTGCGGACGGCCGAAGCCTGCGCCGGCGAGCGCCGGGTCCTGCCGGTGGACGGCGACGGCGTGCTCGACCTGGGCGCGCTCGATGCGGCGCTCGCCGCCTGCGGGCGGCACGCCCTGGTCTCGGTCATGCTGGCCAACAACGAGACCGGCGTGATCCAGCCGGTCGCCGAGATCGCGGAACGGGCGCGCCGCGCCGGCGCGCTGGTCCATTGCGACGCGGTGCAGGCGCCGGGCCGCATCCCGGTCTCCTTCGCCGGGCTCGGCGTCGACATGATGAGCATCGCCGCCCACAAGTTCGCCGGCCCCAAGGGGATCGGCGCGCTGGTCGTGCGCGCAGGGCTCGACATCGCGCCGCTCATCCACGGCGGCGGGCAGGAGCGCGGCCTGCGCGGCGGCACCGAGAACGCCGCCGGCATCGTCGGCTTCGGCGCCGCCGCGGCGCTCGCCCATGGCGATCTCGTGCGCGCCGGCGAGATCGCGGCCCTGCGCGACCGGCTGGAAGCGCGGCTGCGCGAGACCGAACCCGCCGTCGCCATCTTCAGCGAAGGGGCGCCCCGCCTGCCCAATACGAGCTGCATCACCATGCCGGGGGTGCAGAGCGAGACGCAGGTGATGGGCCTCGACCTCGCCGGCGTGGCGGTGAGCGCCGGCTCCGCCTGCTCCTCCGGCAAGGTGGAGCCGAGCCACGTGCTGCGCGCGCTCGGCGCGCCGGACGATGTCGGCGGCTGCGCCATCCGGGTCAGCATGGGATGGGCCACCACCGGGGACGAGATCGACCGCTTCCTGGGCGCCTGGCGGGCGCTCTATGCGGGCCTCACCAACCGCTGGAAGGCCGGCGTCTCGGCCGCCGCAGGCTAGGCGGCGCCCGGCCCGTGCCCACCATGACCTACATCGACCCCGACGGCACCCGCCGCGAGGTCGAGGCGCCCATCGGCGATTCCGTGCTGGAGATCGCCTTCCGCCACGGCATCGACATCGAAGGCGCGTGCGAGGGCGCGATGGCCTGCTCCACCTGCCACGTCATCGTGGACGGCGCCTGGTACGGCAGGCTGGACGCAATGTGCGAAGACGAGGAAGACATGCTCGATCTCGCGCTCGGACTGACACGGACCTCGCGCCTCGGCTGCCAGATCGTCATCAGCGAGGCGCTCGACGGCCTCGTGGTGACGCTGCCGGCCGAGACAACCAACATGATGTAGGGGCGCCCGGCGTTCGGCCCGACGCAGGCGAAGGGGAGAAACGGCAATTCCGGCGGCCGAACAGGGATTCTTCGCAGGCCTGCGCGAGGCCGCCGGGGCGGCGTGGCGCGACTATGTCGAGCATCCCTTCGTGCAGGGCCTCGGCGACGGCAGCCTGCCCGAGGCGGCGTTCCGCCACTATCTGGTGCAGGACTACCTGTTCCTGATCCAGTTCGCCCGCGCCTATGGCCTGGCTGCCTACAAGGCGGACAGCCTGGCGGAGGTGCGCGCGGCGTCCGACGGCCTCAAGGCCCTGGTCGAGGTGGAGATGGACCTGCACCGCGCCTATTGCGCCGAGTGGGGGCTGGACGAGGCCGCCCTCGAAGCGGTCGAGGCCGACGGCGCCACCCTCGCCTATACCTCCTACGTGCTGGAGCGCGGGCTTGCCGGCGACCTGCTCGACCTGCGGGTGGCGCTGGCGCCCTGCGTTATCGGCTATGGCGAGATCGGCGCCCGCCTCGCGGCCGATCCCGCGACCCGTGCCGCCGGCAATCCCTACGCCCCCTGGGTCGCCATGTATGGCGGCGAGGACTATCAGGCGCTCGCCCGCGCGGAGGCCGACGCCATCGACGCGCTCGCGGCGCGGCGCGGCGGCCCTGCGCGCTTCGGGGCGCTGTCCGCCACATTCCGCGCCGCGACGCGGCTGGAGGCGGCGTTCTGGCAGGCGGGCCTCGACGCCGCCGAGCTTTGAGCCCCGCCTGCAGGCGGGCCGCGGGCGTCTTGCGCCGCTCTCCGGCCCGCCTATAGTGCGCGCCATGCCCGCATCCAGCCTCGATCTCGGCCTTGCCAAGCCGCGCCGGCAGACGCGCGTGGTCGTCGCCATGTCGGGCGGCGTCGATTCGTCGGTCACCGCCGCCCTGCTCGTGGAGGCAGGCTACGAGGCGGTCGGCATCACGCTCCAGCTCCATGCGGCGGGCGGCGCACAGCGGGCCCGGCCCGGCACCTGCTGCGCCGGCGCGGACATCTACGATGCCCGCCGGGTCGCGGATCGGCTCGACATTCCCCACTACGTTCTCGACTACGAGGCGCGCTTCCGCGAGGCCGTGATTGACGATTTCGCGGACTCCTATCTGCGCGGCGAGACGCCGATCCCCTGCGTGCGCTGCAACGAGCGCGTCAAGTTCCGCGACCTGCTCGATCTCGCCCGCGATCTGGGGGCGGATGCGCTCGCCACCGGCCACTATGTGCGGCGCATGGACGGTGCGGCAGGGCCCGCGCTCCACCGGGCGGTGGACTACGCCAGGGACCAGAGCTACTTCCTCTTCGCCACTACGCAGGCGCAGCTTGCCTTCCTGCGCTTCCCGCTCGGCGATCTTCCCAAGCGACAGGTGCGGGCGCACGCCGGGCGCCTCGGGCTCGCCGTCGCCGCCAAGCCCGACAGCCAGGACATCTGCTTCGTGCCGGACGGGCGCTATGCCGGCGTCATCGAGCGGCTCCGCCCCGGCGCCGCCGAGCCCGGCGCCATCGTCGACCGCGCCGGCCGCGTCCTCGGCCGCCACAAGGGCATCGTCCATTTCACCGTGGGCCAGCGCCGCGGCCTCGGCCTCGCCGGGCCGGCGCCGCTCTACGTGCTCGCGGTCGATGCCGCCCGGCGCGAGGTCGTCGTCGGCCCGCAGGCGGCGCTGCTGCGCGACCGCGTCTTCACCGGCCCGCTCGCGTGGATCGGCGCCGACCTGCCGGCACCCGGCGAGGCGCGGCGGGTGACGGCGCGGCTCCGCTCCGGCCACCCCGGTGCGCCGGCGCGGCTGATCCGGGCGCCTGACGGCAGCGCCGAGGTCACGCTCGAAGAGCCGGAGGCCGCGACCGCGCCGGGGCAGGCCTGCGTCCTCTATGACGGCGACCGGGTGCTCGGCGGCGGCTGGATCACCGGCACCGGCCAGGGCGCCGCGCTCGCCGCCGCGGCCGGCGCCGCCGGCCGCGGCTCCGCTCCGGCGGCGTGCGTGGCGGCCGCCTGAGCCGCGCGGCGCGCATGTCTCCTGCCCGGTCCGGCTTCATCCAGCGTTGTCCCGCCATCGCTCGCTTCGGCGCCCCGTGAGCGAGCCCCGGCTGATCGCCGAGAGCGCGGCGCTCGCCGCCCTCTGCACGGCGTGGCGCGGGGCGGATTTCATCACCGTCGATACGGAGTTCATGCGCGAGAGCACCTACCGGGCGCGGCTCTGCCTGGTGCAGGTCGGCGCGCCGGGCGGCGAGGAGGTCGCCGTCGACCCGCTGGCGCAGGGGATCGACCTCGCGCCGCTCTACGATCTCCTGGTCCGTGCGCCGGTCCTCAAGGTCTTCCACGCGGCGCGGCAGGATGTCGAGGTGATCCTGCAGCTGGCGGACGCGGTGCCGCAGCCGCTCTTCGACACCCAGATCGCCGCCATGGTCTGCGGCTTCGGCGAGCAGGTCGGCTACGAGACGCTGGTGGCGAAGCTCGCGCAGGGGCGCATCGACAAGACGCAGCGCTTCACCGACTGGTCCCGTCGCCCGCTCACGGAGCGCCAGCTTCGCTACGCCCTCTCCGACGTGAGCCACCTGCGCATCGTCTACGAGAAGCTCGCGGCGGAGCTGGACCGGACCGGGCGGCGCTCGTGGCTCGACCAGGAGCTTGCCGTGCTCAGCAACCGGGCCACCTACGAAGCACCGCCGGAGGAGGCGTGGCGGCGGATCAAGGTGCGCGGCGGCAACCGGCGCTTCCTGGCGATCCTGCGCGAGCTCGCGGCCTGGCGCGAAATCGAGGCCGAGCGCCGCGACAAGCCCCGTGCCTGGGTCCTGCGCGACACCGCGCTCAGCGAGATCGCGGCGCAGCGCCCGCGCACGGCCGGGGACCTCGCCAAGCTGCGCTCGGTGAGCCAGCGGACGGCGGAGGGCGCTGCCGGCACGGCGATTCTCGCGGCGGTCAAGCGCGGCCTGGCGCTCCCCGACGAGCAGTGCCCGAGCCCGCCGCCGCGCCACGAGAAGGCGGCGGCGGGGGCGCTCACGGACCTCCTCAAGGTGCTGCTCGCCTTCAAGAGCGAGGAGAGCGGCGTCGCCCGGCGGCTGATCGCCAGCTCCGAGGACCTGGAGCGGATCGCGCGGGGCGAGACGGCGAATGTGCCGGCGCTGCAGGGCTGGCGCCGCACGCTCTTCGGCGACGCCGCGCTCGACCTGGTGAACGGCCGCCTCGCGCTTTCGGTGGAGCACGGCGCGCTTCGCCTGCTCGCCTGCGACGACGGTGCCGGCGTTCCCGCACCGGCGCCGGCGCCCCTGTCGAAGGCGGCCGAGCGGCCGTGAGGGCGTCGCGGTGAGCGCCGCCCGCTTCGACGCGGCGCGCCTGACCGATGCCGACCCGCCGCCCTTCGCACGCATCGGGCCCGACCGCGCCGACCCGCAGTTCGTGCTCTGCTGCGATCATGCGAGCAACGCGGTCCCGGCCCACATGGGGCGCCTCGGCCTCGACCGGGCGGAGCTCGAGCGCCATATCGGCTGGGACATTGGCGCGGCGACGGTCACCGAATCGCTCAGCGCCCGGCTCGATGCACCCGCCTTCCTCTCCGGCTATTCGCGGCTGGTCGTCGACTGCAACCGCCCGCCGGGCAGCCCCACCGCCATGCCTGCGCTGAGCGACGGCACGGCCGTGCCGGCCAACCGGGCGGTATCGCCGGCGGAAGCGGCGGCGCGGATGGACGCGCTGTTCCGCCCCTACCACGACGCCATCGCCGCCTGCCTCGACCGGGCGGTCGGGGCCGGCGCGGTGCCGGTCCTGGTCGCGGTCCACAGCTTCACGCCGGTGTTCGGCGGTATCGCCCGGCCGTGGGAGATCGGGCTGCTCTACGAGCATGACGACCGGCTGGTGCAGCCGCTCAAGGAGGCGCTCGGCGCGCTCCGCCCCGGACTCGCCATCGGCGACAACGAGCCCTACGCCATCGCAGGGCCGTCCGACTATTCGATTCCGGTGCACGGCCAGGAGCGCGGCCTGCCCCATATCGAGATCGAGCTGCGCCAGGACCTGATCGGCGACCGCACGGGCGCCGAGGCGTGGGCGGCAACCCTCGCTCTCGCGCTCACCCGCGTGCGCGCCGCGCTGGCGCCGCTCGCCATCGAGAAGCGCGTGCCGGCCGGTGCCGGCGGCGCGGTCTGACGCCCGGTTGGCGGCCTCCGCCCGCAGGGGAGCAGGCGGAAGGGGAAGTCCTATCCGCCGCGCCGCGTCACTTGGGCTGCGGCACGATCCTCAGATAGGGTTTGGGGGCCTTCCAGCCGTCGGGATAGGCCTTCCTGGCCTCCTCGTCGGAGACCGCCGGCACGATGATCACGTCCTCGCCCTGCTTCCAGTTGACCGGCGTCGCGACCTTGTGCTTCGCCGTGAGCTGGCAGGAATCGAGCACCCTGAGCACCTCGTCGAAGTTGCGGCCGGTGCTCATGGGGTAGGTGAGGGAGAGCTTGATCTTCTTGTCCGGGCCGACCAGGAAGACCGTGCGGACGGTGAGGTTGTCCACCGCCGTGCGCCCTTGCGAGGTGATGCCCGCGCCCGCCGGCAGCATCTCGTAGAGGGTCGCGATCTTCAGCTCCGGGTCGCCGATGAGCGGGTAGTTCACCGCGTGGCCTTGCGTCTCCTCGATGTCCCTGGACCATGCGTGGTGGTCGCTCACGCCGTCCACGCTGAGCCCGAGGACCTTGCAGTTGCGCTTGTCGAACTCCGCCTTGAGGCCGGCCATGTAGCCGAGCTCGGTCGTGCAGACCGGCGTGAAGTCCTTGGGGTGGGAGAAGAGAATGGCCCAGCCGTCGCCGATCCAGTCGTGAAAGTCGATCGGACCCTCGGTCGTCTCCGCCGTGAAGTTGGGTGCGTCGTCGCCAATTCTCAATGCCATCGCCTGATGTCTCCTCCTGATGGTCCGGGCGCCGGCCGCCCTGCGCGGGCCGGCAGTCCTGTCGCGACTGGTGGTGCGGTCGCCCGGTCGTTCAGGCGGCCGCCGCTGGACAAGAATGTGGTGAGCGCCGCCGGCCAGACAAGCGCTCTTTTTGCGGGCGGGCGCGCCGGGCGGACCGTCTCAGAGCTGCGTGAGCATATGCTCGGCGCTGCTCACCACCATCTCCGTCGGGTTCTCCTCGACATTGAGGGCGGTGACCGTGCCGTCGTCGACGATCATGGAGAAGCGGAGCGTGCGCTCGCCGAGCCCGAAGCCGGTGGCGTCGAGGGTGAGCCCCGTCGCCCGCGCGAACTCGCCGTTGCCGTCAGCCAGCATGTCGATGGTATCGCCGGTGCCCCTGTCCTCGCCCCACTTCTGCATCACGAAGGCGTCGTTGACCGACACGCAGGCGATCTGGTCGACGCCCTTGGCCCTGAGCGCATCCGCCTGCGCCAGGAAGCTCGGCACATGCTTGGCCGAGCAGGTCGGCGTGAACGCGCCGGGCACCGCGAAGAGCGCCGTCTTCTTGCCCTTCAGATAGTCGTCGCTGGCCACCTCGGTGAGCCCGTCGTCCGTCAGGACCCTGAACGTGACCGACGGCACCCTGTCGCCTGCACTGATCGCCATTGTCTCCCCCTCTTCTCGCATGTTCGGCCGCCGGGCCCGGCCCGGTGCGCGCGCACTATGCGAAGAGCGCCGCGGGAATGCAAACCCGCGCGCCGGCCGGCGGCGGCTTGCGCTTGCGCCCCCTTCCGCCCGCTCCATTTTCCGCCGCACGCGGCCGTGCTAGGGACTCCTGTCGAGGCGTGACAGGCGCCGCGCGAGGAGCCCGATACGGGAGAGGGGGGGGATGACGCCGGCGCGGACCATGGGCGAGTGGTACCCGAAGGAGCGGCTGGGGGACCTGCCGGCGGAGGCGGCCCGGCGCTGGGGCACGCGCGAGGCGCTGGTCTGCGACGGCAAGCGCTGGACCTATGGCCAGTTCGACCGGGAGGTCGACCGCGTGGCGCGGGGGTTGATGGCGCTCGGCGTGGAGCCGGGCGAGCATGTCGCGCTCTGGATGACCAACCGGGCGGAATGGCTCTTTCTCGTCTTCGCCATCGCCAAGGTCGGCGCCGTGCTGGTGCCGCTCAACACCCGCTACCGCACCGACGACGTGGCCTACACGGTGCAGCAGTCCGACAGCGGGGCCTGGATCAGCATCGACCGCTCCGGCCCGGTCGACTACGCGGCGATGCTGACGGAGGTGCTGCCCGACCTGGCAGCGCAGGACCCCCGTGATGCCCGGATCGAAGGCTTCCCGCGCCTCCGCCGTCTGGTCCTGGTCGGCGAGAGCAGGGTGAGCGGTATGCTGGGTTGGGAGGCGATGCTCGCCGCCGGCGAGGCGGTGAGCGAGGCGGCACTCGTCGCCCGAGCGGAAGCGGTCGATCCCGATGCGCCGGTGATGATCGGCTACACCTCCGGCACTACCGGCCATCCCAAGGGCGTGCTTCACACCCATGTGATGATCCGCAACATGCGCGAGCGGGCCAACCGGATCGGCCTCACCTTCGAGGACGTGATCGTCAACCCGCTGCCGCTCTTCCACATGTACGGCTTCAGCGAGGCCGGGCTGATTTCGCTGATCGCCGGGGCCAAGCACGTGCTGCTGGACCGCTTCGACGCCGACGCGTGCATGCGCCTCGTCGAGGTCGAGAAGGGCACCATCACCCACGGCTTCGACACCCACTACAAAGAGTATCTCGACTCGCTGGCGCGCAACCCGCGCGACATCTCCAGCCTCCGCTTCGGCACCTTCCCCTCCGGCATGACCAGCTCGGCCCGTATCGCGCGGCGGGTGCAGACCGAGATGGTGCCCACCTTCACCGGCTGGGGCATGACCGAGACCTTCACCTACGCCACCATGTCCTTCGGCAACTCGACGCCGGAGCAGCGCTCGGACGCTTCGGGCTTCCCGGCGCCCGGTTTCGAGATCAAGGTGGTCGATCCCGAGAGCGGCCGCGAAGCGGCGGCGGGCGAGGAGGGCGAGCTCCTGATCCGCGGCTACATGATCACCCAGGGCTATTACAGGAAGCCGGAGGAGACCGCCGCGGCCATCGACGGCGACGGCTGGCTCCACACCGGCGACACCTGCGTGCTGCGCGCGGACGGGCATATCCGCTTCGTCGGCCGCTTCAAGGACCAGCTCAGGGTCGGCGGCGAGAACGTGTCGCCAGCGGAGGTCGAGGCCTTCCTCATGGCCCACGAGGCCATCGACCGGGTGGCCGTCGTGGGCTACCCCGACCCGCGCCTGGGCGAGGTCGCCGTGGCCTTCGTCGTGACCGGGCCGGGCGGGGCCGTCTCGGGCGAGCAGATCGCCGCCTGGTGCAAGGGCCGGATCGCGAGCTTCAAGATCCCGCGCCACGTGCTCCCGGTCGAGGCGTTCCCCATGACCGCGAGCGGCAAGGTGCAGAAGCACAAGCTGCGCGCCCTCGCCATCGAGATACTGGGCGATCCGACGGCCGATCGGGCAGCCGAATAGGCGGAAGCGGCCGGGCGCTCACGCCGCCGTGGCGAGGCCCCGCAGCACGTAGTGCAGGATGCCGCCGTGGCGGTAGTAGTCGGCCTCGTCCGCCGTGTCGATGCGGCAGCGGAGCGCGACTTCCTGGGTTGAGCCGTCGGCCCGGCGGATGCGGCAGGTCACGGCCATGCGGGGCGTGACGCCGGCGGCGATGCCCTCGAGGTCGATCCGCTCGCTGCCGTCGAGGCCGAGGCTCTTCCGCGTCGCGCCCTCGGTGAACTCCAGCGGGAGCACGCCCATCCCCACCAGGTTCGAGCGGTGGATGCGCTCAAAACTCTCGGCGATGACCGCGCGCACGCCGAGGAGGCGCGTGCCCTTCGCCGCCCAGTCGCGCGAGGAGCCGGTGCCGTATTCCTTGCCCGCGATCACGACCAGCGGCACGCCGTCGGCCTGATAGGCCATGGCCGCGTCGAACACCGGCATCTCCGTACCGTCCGGCATGTGGCGGGTGACGCCGCCCTCGGTGCCGGGCGCGAGCTCGTTGCGGATGCGGATGTTGGCGAAGGTGCCGCGCATCATCACGTCGTGGTTGCCCCGACGCGCCCCGTAGGAGTTGAAGTCCCGGCGCCCGATCTGGCGCTCCAGCAGGTAGGCCCCGCCGGGGGTCTCGGCGCCGATGGCGCCCGCCGGCGAGATATGGTCGGTGGTGATGGTATCGCCGAGGAGGCAGAGGATGCGCGCGCCCGCGATGTCCTCCGGCGCCGCCGGCTCCGCCGCCATGCCCTGGAAATAGGGCGGGTGCTGGACATAGGTGCTGCCGGCCTCCCAGGCGTAGGTCCGGCCGGCCGGCGCCTGGATCGAGCGCCAGTCGTCGTCGCCGGTGAAGACGTCGCCGTAGCGTTCACGGAACATGGCGGGGGTGATGGCGGCGCGCACGATGTCACGAATCTCGGCCGCCGTCGGCCAGATGTCCCGCAGGTAGACCGCCTCGCCGTCGCTGCCGCTGCCGAGCGGCTCGGAGTCGAGGTCGCGCGTCATCGAGCCCGCGATCGCGTAGGCGACGACCAGCGGCGGCGACGCCAGGTAGTTGGCCTTCACCTGCGGGCTGATGCGGCCCTCGAAGTTGCGGTTGCCGGAGAGCACGGAGCAGACCACCAGGTCGCCGCCGTCCACCGCCTCGGCCAGCGGCGGCGCGAGCGGCCCCGAATTGCCGATACAGGTGGTGCAGCCGTAGCCCACGAGGTTGAAACCCAATGCGTCGAGATCGTCCTGCAGGCCGGCGCTCGCGAGATAGTCGGAGACGACCTTGGAGCCCGGCGCGAGGGAGGTCTTGACCCAGGGCTTGACCTTTAGGCCACGCGCGACGGCGTTGCGGGCGAGCAGCCCTGCGCCCACCATCACGCTCGGGTTGGAGGTGTTGGTGCAGCTCGTGATGGCGGCGATCACCACGTCGCCGTGGCCGAGGCCGTGGTCGGCGCCGGCGACCGGGACCCGCCGGTCCGCCGCCCCGCCCGAGGCGCCGAAGGTCTCGGCCAGCGCGCGGGCGAAGGCGGGCGCTGCGTCGGCGAGGCGGATCTTGTCCTGCGGCCGCTTGGGGCCGGCGATGCTCGGTTCCACCCGGTCCAGGTCGAGCGCCAGGGTCGCGGTGAATTCGGGGTCGGGCGCGCCGGCCTCGCGCCACATGCCCTGCGCCTTGGCGTAGGCTTCGACCAGGGCGACGCGCTCGGGCTCGCGGGCGCTGGCGCTGAGATAGGCGATGGTCTCGCGGTCGATGGGGAAGAAGCCGCAGGTGGCGCCATACTCCGGCGCCATGTTGGCGATGGTGGCGCGGTCCGCGAGGCCGAGCTCGTCCAGCCCCGGCCCACAGAACTCGACGAACTTGCCCACCACGCCGTGTTCGCGCAGCATCTGGGTCACGGTGAGCACCAGGTCGGTCGCGGTGGCGCCCTCGCGCAGCCGGCCGGAGAGCCTGAAGCCCACCACGTCGGGCAGCAGCATCGAGATCGGCTGCCCCAGCATCGCGGCTTCGGCCTCGATCCCGCCGACGCCCCAGCCGAGCACGGCGAGGCCGTTGACCATGGTCGTGTGGCTGTCGGTGCCGACCAGGGTGTCGGGATAGGCGACGGCGCTGCCGTCCACCTCCGCCGTCCACACCACCTGGGCGAGATATTCCAGGTTGACCTGATGACAGATGCCGGTGCCCGGCGGCACCACGCGGAAGTTCTCGAAGGCCTGCTGGCCCCAGCGGAGGAAGGCGTAGCGCTCGCCGTTGCGCGCCATCTCCAGCGCGACGTTCTGGCCGAAGGCCTGGGCGGTCCCGAAATGGTCGACCATCACCGAATGGTCGATCACGAGATCGACCGGCGAGAGCGGGTTGATGCGGCCGGGGTCGCCGCCGAGCGCGGTCATGGCGGCGCGCATCGCGGCGAGGTCCACCACGGCCGGCACGCCGGTAAAGTCCTGCATCAGCACGCGGGCCGGGCGGTAGCCGATCTCGCGCCCGCCCCGCCGCGCGTCCAGCCAGACGCCGACCGCGCGGATGTCGTCGACGCTGACGCTGCGGCCGTCCTCGAAGCGCAGCAGGTTCTCCAGCAGGACCTTGAGCGAGAAGGGCAGGCGGGCGATGTCGCCGAGCCCGGCCCCGGCCGCCGCCGGCAGGCTGAAGTAGTCGTACGAGCGTCCGCCGACGTCGAGCGTCCGGCGGGTGCGGAGGCTGTCCTGTCCCAAGGCGATCAACGCGCTGCTCCCTCTCTCCTGCCGGGCGCCGCGTCCCCTCGACGCGATACTGCGCCCGCGCGGATTCTTGCCGCGTGCGCGGGCCGCCGATAGGGTGGCGCCCCGGACCTTCTAGGCTCGACCGGAGAGGGGTGCAAGATTCCCGGCCCGGCAAACGGCGCGCCCGGCGCGGCCTGCTTCGAGGCGCACGACCTGGCCTGCATCCGCGGCGAGCGCCCGGTCTTCTCCAGGGTCTCGTTTCGCCTGGCGCCAGGTGGCGCGCTCGCCCTCGCCGGCCCCAACGGCGCGGGCAAGTCGAGCCTGCTGCGGATCCTGGCCGGGCTGCTGCGGCCGGCAGGCGGCACGCTCGCCTGGGACGGCGCGCCGGTGGACGAGGACTGGCCCGCCCACCGCCGGCGGACCCACTATGTCGGCCATCTCGATGCGGTCAAGGCAACCCTCACCGTGGCGGAGAACCTGGAGCACTGGGCGCGCTTCCGGGGTGCCGCCGGGGCCGCACCCGGCGCGCTGGCAGCGCTCGGCATCGACGCGCTCGCCGACGTGCCGGCGCGCTTCCTCTCGGCCGGGCAGCGGCGGCGCCTCGCGCTCGCGCGCCTCGCGGCCACGCCCGCCCCGCTTTGGCTGCTCGACGAGCCGACGGTCACGCTCGACGCCGATTCGGCCGCCCGGGTCGCGGGCATGATCGAAGCGCACCGGGCCGCCGGCGGCATCGCGGTCGTCGCCACCCATGGGGAGATCGCGCTCGCGGGCGCCGACCGTCTCGACCTCGGCCTGCACGCGGTCACGGCCGACATGCTGCTGGCTGCGGGCGACGAGGGGCCGGAGCCGGAGCGCGAGTCGTGGTAGGCGTGTTCTTCCGCCTCGTCGGCCGCGAGCTCACGCTTGCTGTGCGGGGCGGCATCGGCTCGCTGATGGCGGTGGTCTTCTTCGTCATCGCCGTGACCCTCTTTCCGCTGGGCATCGGGCCCGAGCTCGGCCTGCTCGGCCGGATCGCCCCCGGCGTCATCTGGGTGGCGGCGCTGCTCGCCGCGCTGCTCTCGCTGGAGCACCTCTTCGTCGCCGACCATGAGGACGGGAGCCTGGAGCAGCTGATGCTGGGTGCGCTGCCGCTGGAGCTCGTCGTGCTGGCCAAGACCGCAGCGCACTGGCTCACTACCGGGCTGCCGCTCGCCGCCGCCGCGCCGGTGCTCGCGCTCCTCCTGAACATGAGCACGGACGGCCTGGTGGTGATGATCGTCTCGCTGCTGCTGGGGACGCCGATCCTCAGCCTGATCGGGGCCGTCGGGGCGGCGCTCACCGTGGGGCTCAGGCGCGGCGGCGCGTTGATCGCACTTCTGGTCTTGCCGCTCTATGTTCCCGTTCTCATATTCGGCGTGGGCGCGGTGGACGGCGCCGTGCTCGACGTCGGCGTGCGCGCGAACCTGTCGATTCTGGCGGCCGGGCTGGTGGCCGTGCTCGTGCTCGGTCCGCTGGCCGCCGCGGCGGCGCTGCGCACGATGCTGGAATAGGGCGGGACCCGAGGACATGGCGACACGGGCGAAGGACGCGGCGCGGCGCGCGAGAGGCGGCTGGGCTAACATCCACTTCTTCGCCAACCCGGCGCGCTTCCTGCGCGTTGCACGTGCCGTGTATCCCTGGGCGGCGGGCGCGAGCGCCGCGCTGATCGCGGCCGGCCTGGTGCTCGGCCTCCATGTCGCGCCGCCGGACTACCAGCAGGGCGACGCCTACCGCATCATCTTCGTGCACGTGCCGGCCGCCTGGATGGCGCTCTTCGTCTATGTCGTGATCGCGCTCTGCAGCATCGCCAGCCTGGTCTGGCGTCATCCGCTGGCCGACCTGGTGGCGCAAGCGAGCGCGCCCGTCGGCGCCGCCTTCACCGTCATCACGTTGCTGAGCGGGTCGCTCTGGGGGCAGCCGATGTGGGGCACCTGGTGGGTGTGGGACGCGCGGCTCACCTCGATGCTGGTGCTGCTCTTCCTCTATCTCGGCTATATCGCGCTCCACGCCGCCTTCGACGATCCCGCCAAGGGTGCGCGCATCGCCGCGATCCTGGCGCTGGTCGGCGTGGTCAACGTGCCCATCGTCAAGTTCTCGGTGGACTGGTGGAACACGCTGCACCAGCCGGCCACGATCTCGAAACTCGACAGCCCCTCGATCGACGGCTCCATGGCGGCGCCGCTGCTCCTCATGGCGGCGGGCTTCATGGCCTATTACGTGACGGTGCTGATCCCGCGCGTCCGCGCCGCCATCGCGCGCCGCCGCATCCGCAATCTGCGTCTGGCCCAGGTCGCGCGCTAGAGCAATATCCGACCTTAGCGGATCACGGCGGCCCGACACCCACCTCTCCCTGTCCCTCTCCCCCCTGAAGGATTCCTCTGCGAAAGGGGTTTGCGGATTTTGTGGCATGTGATTCGTTGCTGCGAGACGGGGAGGTCGAGTCGATGAGTGGCAGGGATCAGCTGGGATTTGCGGAAGCGTTCATGTCTGCGGGCCTGGGGACGAACCGGAAGCTGGAGCGTCTGGACGGGTTGATCGACTGGTCTGCGCTCGAGCGTCTGGCCACACCGGTGCGCGAGGGGCGCCGGGGCCGTCCGCCCTATGCGCCGTTGTCGATGCTGAAGGCGCTCTATCTTCAGGCGCTCTACGACCTGTCGGACCCTGGTCTTGAGGAGATGCTGCTGGACCGTCTGTCGTTCCGGCGCTTCTGCGGCTTTGCGCTGGACGGGGGCACGCCGGACGAGACCACGATCTGCCGCTTTCGCGCGGACGCAGGCGCAGTGTTGGAGGCGGCGTTCGAGGAGATCAACCGCCAGCTCGATGCGGCCGGCCTGATCCTGCGCAAGGGCACGCTGATGGACGCGACGCTGGTGGCTGCGGCTTCGCGCCCGCCGCCGTACAAGGCCGGCGCGGGTGCCGGGAGTGCGCGCGAGCCGGGTGCGGACTGGACCCGGAAGAAGGGGCGCGCCTTCTTCGGCTACAAGGCGCATCTCGGTGTCGACCAGGGCTCCGGTCTGATCCGTCGCGTGGTGCTGAGTTCGGCCAAGACCTACGAGAGCGAGGTTGCCGATCGGCTGATCTGCGGCGACGAGGGGGCGGTCTATGGCGACCGCGCCTACGAGCAACAGGCGCGACGGGCGCGGCTCAAGGCCGCAGGCATCAAGGACCGCATCATGCACCGGCGGAACAAGCACATGGCCTCGCTGCCCTCCTGGCAGAAGCGCCGCAACGACCTCATTGCAAGGCGCCGGGCACCGGTCGAGGCCGTCTTCTCGGCGCTGAAGCGCCTCTACGGCAGCGGCGGGCCAAGAGCCTCACCCTCGAGCGGAACACCGCCCGCCTCTACGCCGTCGCCACCGTCTACAACATGCGCCGCGCCAGCCTGCTCGCAGGCGCCTGAGGCGCAAGCGCAGTGCAAACCCCCGTGGAAAGGCCGCTGTGGAGCCGACCCCACAGCACGAAAGACCCATGCACGCCGGCAAACGACGGCGCCTGCCGCCAATCCGCTCAACGGAACCGGCGCACAGACCACGATCAACACACCGAGCCGCCATCCCCCTCCCTCCAAACCAACTACCCCGATTTCGCAGAGGAATCCTGAAGGGCGGAGAGGGGACGCTGGCGGCACCGACCTTCGCTCCCTCTCCTCCCCCAAGCCAAGCTCGCGGAGCGAGCGCCCGGCGCTTGAGGGATCTGAAATGGTGGGAGGAGAGGGCCGGGGCGAGGTGGGGGTTTCTCGGGCCGCACTGCGTGCAAGACAAGGGACCGTGCGGCAACCGGGTGCGATCCCGTCCGGTCGGACAGTGCGCTAGACCGGAACCCTCGCCACGGTCACGGCCTGCGTCATGCCCGGGCGCTCGCGCCTTATTCACTTCCCTCAAGCGCCGGGCGTTCGCTCCGCTCGATCGTGCGCCCCCGCGCGCGTGGACGCGCGACGCTCCGCGCCTAGCGGCGCGCCGGCGCGGTCGCGCCGGCCGGGCCGCTGCGCGGCCCGGTCCCGTTCACATCCCACACCTGGGAGCCGCCGGGCGGCATCCCGGTCAGTGGCCGGCATCGGAGAGAGCAATAATTTTATCTGTTGAAACAGAGGGTTACGTGAAATCGGGTTCGTTTTGTAATTTCATGTTTTCCGCCGCCGCACGCCTACGGTGCGGCGACGCTGCCGAGGGCCAGGAACTTCTCGCGGCGCTGGCTGCGCAGTGCCGCGCCGTCGCTCCCGCGCAACTCGGCGAACGCCTCCTCCAGCGCCGCAGCGGCCGCGTCGATCGCCTGTGCGGGGTCGCGGTGGGCGCCGCCGACCGGCTCCGGCACGATCCCGTCGATGACGCCCAGCTCCTGCAGGTCCTCCGAGGTGAGCCGCAGCGCCTCCGCCGCGGTCTCCGCAAGAGCCGCATTGCGCCACAGGATCGACGCGCATCCCTCCGGCGAGATCACCGAGTAGACGGCGTGCTCCAGCATCAGCACGCGGTCGCCGACGCCGAGCGCGATCGCCCCGCCGGAGCCGCCCTCGCCGATGATGAGGGCGACCACCGGCACGCGCACGTCGAGACAGGCCTCGATGCAGCGCGCGATGGCCTCGGACTGGCCGCGCTCCTCGGCCCCCACGCCGGGGTGGGCGCCGGGGGTGTCGATCAGCGTCAGCACCGGCACGTCGAAGCGCTCCGCCAGACGCATCAGGCGCGCCGCCTTGCGGTAGCCTTCGGGATTGGCCATGCCGAAATTATGGGCGACGCGGCCGTCGGTGTCGGCGCCCTTCTCCTGGCCGATGACCATGGTGGTGTGGCCGCAGACACGCCCGAGTCCGCCGATGACGGCGCGGTCCTCGCCGAAGGCGCGGTCGCCCGCGAGCGGCACGAAATCGGCGACGAGGCGCGCGATGTAGTCGCTGCAGTGGGGCCGCAGCAGATGGCGCGCGACCAGCGTCTTCTGCCAAGGCGTGAGCCGGTTGTAGGTCTGCCGGAGGAGCCGGTCGACCTTGCCCTCGAGGCGCGAGACCTCGTCGAGCATGTTGACGCCGCTGTCCTCGCCGAGATGCCGCAGCTCCTGGAGCTTGCCCTCGATCTCCGCGATCGGCTTTTCGAAATCGAGATAGCTGTTCATCGATTCGCCTGCTGGCCCGGCTCCTGTATAGCACGAGGCGGCGCACCGGCAATCCGAACCTCGGCGGAACCTCGACGTTCCGGGGCGGGTCTCGCGCCTGCGGTCCAACCCGTGCGGGACGGGGCCTCAGGCGTCGGCGTTCGCGCCGCCGGCGGGGGGTGGGATCACGCGCAGCCGGGTGATCTGATTGCGCTTGCGGGTCCGCACCTCGAAGGTGAAGCCGTAGAGCGAGAAGGACTCGCCGATCTCGGGGATCTCCCGCGCCTCGTGCAGCACGAGGCCGGCGATGGTCGCGGCTTCCTCGTCGGGAAGATCCCAGTCGTACTGCCGGTTGAGATCGCGGATCGCGGCGGTTCCCGGGATCAGGAACGAGCCGTCCGGCCTCTCCACCACCTCGCCTCCCGCGATGTCGTGCTCGTCGGCGATCTCGCCCACGATCTCCTCGACGATGTCTTCGAGGGTCACGAGGCCCATGAGCGAGCCATATTCGTCGACGATGAAGGCGAAATGCGTCCGGCGCCGGCGGAAGGCATCGAGCTGCTCGTCGAGCGGCGTGGTCTCCGGCACGAACCAGGGTTCGGTCACAATCGCCATGATATCGAGGCGGCCGGGGTCGGCCAGGTTGGCGTGCAGCGCCCTCAACAGGTCCTTGGCATGGAGCACGCCGACGATGTTGTCCGGCTCGCCCTGCCACACGGGCAGGCGCGTATAGGGGCTGCGGACGACCTGGTCGAGAATGTCGGCGGGCGCCGCGTCGCCGTCGATCATCTCCATGGTCTTGCGGTGGGTCATCACCGCGCCGACCTCGACATCCTCGAGGTCGAGAATGCTGTGAAGCATGTCGCGCTCATGCTTCACCATCGCGCCCTCCTCGGCCTGGAGGGCGATGGTGCCGCGCAGCTCCTCCTCGGCGGCGCTCGCCGTCCTCGGCCCCTGGGAGGCGCCGGCGGCGCTGAGCGTGGCCGAGACGACCAGCCGCACCGCGCCGACGACGGGGGAAAGCAGCCACACCACCGGGCCCAGCACCGGCGCCACCCGCAGCGCCACGCGGTCGGCATCGCGGATCGCATAGGTCTTGGGCAGCACCTCGGCGAAGACCAGGATGACCAGCGTCATGCCGATCGTCGCGTAGGCCACGCCGGCATCGCCGACGAAGGAGATCAGCACGCTGGTGGCCAGCGCCGATGCGAGGATGTTGACGGCGTTGTTGCCCAGCAGGATCGCGCCGATCAGCCGCTCACGGTCGTCGGTGAGCCGGGCCACCGCACGGGCGCGCCGGTCTCCGGCGCCGGCGAGATGGTGGATGCGCGGGCGGGAGGCCGCGGTCAACGCGGTTTCCGAACCGGAGAAGAAGCTCGACAGCGCGATCAGCAGGCCGATCGCGCCGATGGAAATGGCAATCTCGGTCGTCATGGCCGTGTCGTCGTGGATTGTTGCCTGGGATTAGCGGGTCAGCGCCCGGCCCGAGGCGCCGAAGGCCTCGTCGAGCAGGGCATCGAGGGTCTCGGGCGGGACATCCTGGCTGAGGAAGGCGCGCCCGATGCCGCGCGTCAGCACGAAGGTCATCCGTCCGTCCTGTGACTTCTTGTCGCGCTTCATGCGCTCGATCAGCGCCGGCGGGTGCCGGCGGAAGGCGGGGAGGGCCTCCGCCCCGCCCGGCAGCCCGACGGCGCGAAAATGGGCCGCGACCCGCACCGTCTCGTCGTCGCCGCAGAGGCCGAGCCGGGCCGAGAGACGGTGCGCGAGCACGATCCCGCAGGCCACCGCTTCGCCGTGCAGGAGCGACCCGTCATAGCCTGCCTCGGCTTCCAGCGCGTGGGCGAAGGTGTGGCCGAGATTGAGCAGGGCGCGCTTTCCGCTCTCGCGCTCGTCGCCGGCGACGATGCGCGCCTTCGCCCGGCAGGCATGGGCCACCGCGGCCCTCAACAGGTCCTCGTCGCCGTCGATCAGCGCCTGACCGTGTTCTTCGAGCCAGTCGAAGAAGGCGGGGTCGTCGATGAGGCCGTACTTCACGATCTCGGCATAGCCGGCCCTGCGCTCGCGCAGCGGCAGCGTGGCGAGGGTCGCCACGTCGGCGAGCACCAGCCGCGGCTGGTAGAAGCTGCCGATCAGGTTCTTGCCGTGGCTGCTGTTGACGCCGGTCTTGCCGCCGACGCCGCTGTCGACCTGGGCGAGAAGCGTGGTCGGGAGCTGAACGAAGGGGACGCCGCGCAGCAGGATGCTCGCGGCGAAGCCGGTGAGGTCGCCGATCACCCCGCCGCCGAGTGCGACCAGCACGGTCGACCGCTCGATTCCCCGGCCGAGGATGCTCTCCAGCACGCCTGCCAGCGTTTCGAGGTCCTTGCTGCCCTCGCCGGGCCGGACCACCAGATCGGAACAGGCGAAGCCGGCCTCCCTCAACGCCTCCAGGGTGGTGTCGAGATAGCGCCCGGCGACGCTGCTGTCGCTGACCACGACCGCCGACCGGCCGGGGAGACGCGATGCCAGGAGGCGCCCCGCCTCGGGCAGGAGCCCGGCGCCGATCAGCACGTCGTAGCTGCGCGGGCCGAGCGCGACGTGCACCGTCTCCCGGTCCTGAGCGGGTCTGGGGCCGGGTCGCGGGTCGGGGCCGGTGCCGTTCACCGCATCAGGCTCCGACGCCTGCCGACGGCGGGCGCGCACCCGGCCCGCTGCGCTGCGACTCGGCATGGGCGTCAAGGTGGGCGCCGAGCGCGCCGAGCACCGTCTGCACCGTCTGCTCGTGCGGCCCGTCCATGCTTTCGACGATGATGTCGGCTTCGGCGTAGACCGGATGACGCTCGGCGATCAGCCCTTCGAGGATCGCCCGCGCATCGCCCCCGGCCAGGAGCGGGCGGTTGCTGCGCCGCGAGACGCGGGAGACCAGGAGTTCGAGGTCGGCCCGCAGCCAGATCGATATGCCGGCCGCCCGGATCGCCGCGCGCGTCTCGGGGTCCATGAACGCGCCCCCGCCGGTCGCCAGCACATGCGGCAGGCGGGCCAGCAGCCGGGCGATGACCCGGCGCTCGCCGTCGCGGAACGCGGCCTCCCCGTGCATCTCGAAAATGTCGCTGATCGAGCACCCCGCGGCGCGTTCGATCTCGGTATCGGCGTCCACGAAGGGCATCCCCAGCCGGCTGGCGAGGCGGCGGCCGATCGCGCTCTTGCCCGCGCCCATCAGACCCACGAAGACGATCGAGCGGTCCACCTGCAGGCTCCCCGGCGCCGCCGTCATCGGCTCAGCGCCATGCGCCGCCCTGCCCGCCCGCGCGTCGTTGAAGCACCGCGCCAGCGCCGATAGACTGCCGCACCGTCGCCATAATTCGATTCTATCACACATGCGACGAATGCCTGCCGGCTGTTTCGCGGCCGGTGCAGGGCCAGGAGGTGGGGGCACATCCTGTTGAAAATCCTTGCAATCATCGTCTTGCTCGTTATCGGGGGCGGGTTCGCGTTCCTCCTGACCTGGGACATTCCGCCGCCGTCCGGCCCGGTCGAAAAGGTGCTGTCCAATGACCGTTTCGAAAAGTGAGCGTGCGCTTGGCTAGCCGAATGACGCACCTGGTCCCGCCCCATTCGCCGCCGCGCCGGCGGCTGCCGGGCGGGCTCCCCTGCGCGATCGCGGCGGCTGCCGCTTTGCTGCTCGCCTTCGCCGACGAGAGCGCCGCCCAGGACGACGAGGCGCCGCTCCGGCTGATCCCCGTGCAGGAGACCGAGGCGGGCGATAGCGGCGGCACGGCGCCGGGCGACGTTAATTTGCGCCCGTTGCCGGGCGGGGACGCCCTGGTCCCGATCGCCGATTCGCTCTCCGACCCGATCGTCGCGGCACCCGTCGCCGGGGAGCCGCTCGTCCTGGGAGCGGAGGGCGGCCGCGACGAGCCGGCCGCCACCGCGTCCGACGAAGGTGGTATCGTGGTGGGAACCCTCGCAGCGATCGACCCGGACGCGGCCGGCGTGGTCCTGCCGGGGATCGAGCCCTTTCCCGCCGACCTGTGGGCGGGCTCGCGGCGCTCCAGGATCGAAGCCCTGTTGCCCCGCCTGCCGGCGCTGGCAACCTCCGCCTCCGTGCGCCGGCTGGCATTGGCGCTGCTCTCCTCGCCGGGTCAACCGCCGGCCGGCGCGGGCGAGCCGGGTGCACTCGTGCTGTCGCGGGCCGAGCGCCTCGCCGCCATGGGCGCGCACGACCACGCCCTTGCCCTTCTCGATCGGGCCGGGCCGCCGGGCGGCGCGGACGCTATCGCCCGGCTCAGGACCGACGGCCGGCTGGTGGCGCTCGACTATGACGGTGCCTGCGAGGGTATCGCGAGCAGGGCGGGCCGCACCGGCGACGGCTATTGGCGCCGGGTGCGCATCCTCTGCCAGGCCGAGGCCGGCCTGATCGAGGCTGCGACGCTCGGCCTCGAGCTGCTGCTCGAATCGGATGCGTCGCCGGATCCGCTCTTCGACGACACGATCTATGCCATGGCGGGGCTGGCGGAGCCGCTTTTGGAACGGCTCGACCGGCCGACTCCGCTTCGCGTCGCCGCCTGGCGCCTCGCGCAGTTCCCGATTCCGTCCGAGGCCATCGTGACGGCCGTGCCCGACGTGCTGCCCACCATCGTCGAAGCGCCGGAATCGTCGCCCGAGACCCGGCTTCAAGCGGCGGAGCGTGCCTGGGCGCTCGGCACGCTCCCCATCGAGGCCGTGCGCGCGCTCTACATGCAGACGGCGTTTTCGCCGGAGGAGCGCGCCGACGCCCCGGCTCAGATCGTCGGGCTGGAGCCGGTGCTCGCGCGTGCGCTCATGGTGCAGGCGATCGAGGCGCAGACCGTCCCCGCCCTGCGGGCGGAGCTGCTGGCGGCGCTGCTCTCCGACGCGGAGCGGCATGGCGGCAGGCTCCTGGCGCACGCGCTCGCGGACCAGGTGCGCTCGATCCCGCCGGCGCCCGAGCATGCCTGGTTCGGCGCGTTGGCTGGACGCGCCTTGATCGCGGCCGGCGATCGCGACGGGGCGGCGGGCTGGTATGCGCTGGCCCATGCGCGGGGTGCCCCGCGGCTCCGGCCGCTGATGCTCCTGAGCGCTGATGAGCCCCACCTGACGGCGGCCGACTTCGATGCCTGGCTCGCATCGCAGGAGAGCGATGGCGGCGAGGCCGATGCGGTGGCCGAGAGCGGCGCGAGCGCGAAGCGGAACGGCCTGGTGGTCCTGCTCGCGGCGCTGGGGGGCCGGATCGAGCCCGAAGTGTGGGATCGCCTGCTGGTCGACGGGGGGGCCGTGGCGGTACGGGCGCCGGCGCCGGCGCCCGCTCTCATCCACGGCCTGAAGGAGGCGGCCGAGGCGGGGCGGTTCGGCGAGACCGTGCTGATGGCCCTGCTGCTGCTGGGCGAGGGCGGCCCCGCCGTGGCCGGTGTCGCGGCCGTGGAGACGGCCGTCTCCGGCCTCGTCTCCCTCGGGCTCGAGGAGGAGGCACGGGCGATCGCCCTGGAGGCGGCGCTGGCGGCGGGGCTGTGAAACCAAGGGTGGTGAAGGCGCGAGGGCGGCCGGCGGGCGGTATCGTTCTCCGCGCGGAAGACGCCGCCGCCATCGAGGCGTTTCTCGAGATGGCGGCGGCCGAGCGCGGACTCGCGCGCAACAGCCTCGATGCCTACCGGCGCGACCTCGCCTGCTTCGCCGCCTATCTCGCGCCCTCCCGGATCGCACTGGCCGAGGCCGAGACCGAATCGATACGGGGCTTCATGGTGGCGCAGCGCAAATCGGGTATCTCGGCGCGTAGCGCGGGCCGCCGGCTCTCCTGCCTGCGTCAGTTCTACCGCTTCCTGCTCACCGACGGCCGGCGCGACGACGACCCGACCGGCCCGGTCGATTCGCCCGCGCTGCCCCGCACCCTGCCCGGCGCGCTCAGCGAAGCGGAGGTCGAGCGCCTGCTCGAAGCGGCCTCGCCGCAGGCAGGCGCGGCGGGGGCCTCGCCCCGGCGCGAGGCCGACGGGCTGCGCCTCTGCGCCATGATCGAGCTGCTCTACGGCAGCGGCCTGCGCGTCTCCGAGCTGGTGTCGCTCCCGCTGCACGCGGCCTCGGCCGAGACCCGGGCCCTGCTGGTGCGAGGCAAGGGCGGCAAGGAGCGCCTGGTCCCGCTCGGGGCAGCGGCGCGGCGGGCGCTCGATGCCTATCTTGCGGTGCGCGATCGTCACCTGACGCGCGGTGCGCCGTCCCGCTGGCTGTTCCCCTCGCGCGGCGCGAGCGGCCACCTCACGCGGCACCGTCTCGCGCAGATGCTCAAGGGCCTGGCGCAGGCGGCGGGAATCAAGCCGGGGCGGGTCTCGCCGCACGCGCTGCGCCACGCCTTCGCCAGCCACCTGCTCGCCAACGGCGCCGACCTGAGGGCGGTGCAGAAGATGCTGGGCCACGCCGACATCGCGACGACGGAAATCTATACCCATGTCCTCGACGAGCGGCTCAGGCGGCTGGTCGAGGCCGGGCATCCCCTGGCTGCCGCGGGCCGCACCCGCAGCGGCGCCTAGGGGCGTGTTGGTTGTGCACTTGGTTGTCCGCTTGCGGCGCGCCGTACTAAGGTGGCCGGCCTCTCGCGGCCCGCATATGGGGCGCCCGAACACGGCAGGCGCGACGGTGCTTGCGACGGCGCCAACGGCAGCGGGAGGTGCGCTCCGGGGCGATCTCGGGGCCGTCGAGCGGTGATGGAGCGGCAACCCGGCGCTACGGGAATGACGGACAAGCGATGAGCGGACAGCGGGCATTCCTGCTTCGCATGAGCCTGTTCCTGGCCCTGGTGGTCGGGATCGTCGTCGTGCTGATCGGGACCCTGGCGGAGGCCTTCTTCGCCAATGCGGTGTTGAACGGCGTGATCCTCGGCGCGCTGCTGATCGGTATCGTCTACAATTTCCGCCAGGTGCTGCTGCTGAAGCCGGATACGGCCTGGCTCGCGGCAGTGAAGCAGAGCGACGTGCCGGGCGCGGCGGCGGCGGCGCCGGCGCGCAAGCCCCGCCTGCTGGCGCCGCTGGCGGCGATGCTCGCGGACCGGCGCGGCCGCATGACGCTGTCTGCGGTCTCGCTCCGCAGCCTGCTCGACGGCATCAGCTCCCGGCTCGACGAATCCCGCGACCTGTCGCGCTACATGATCGGCCTGCTGATCTTCCTGGGCCTCCTCGGCACCTTCTGGGGCCTGCTGCAGACGGTGACCTCGGTGGGCGACGTGATCGGCGGCCTGTCGGTCGCCAACCAGGACATGATCGGCGTGTTCGACGACCTCAAGATCGGCCTCGAAGCGCCGCTCGAAGGCATGGGCACGGCCTTCAGCTCGTCGCTCTTCGGCCTCGCCGGCTCGCTCGTGCTCGGCTTTCTCGAACTGCAGGCGAGCCAGGCGCAGAACCGCTTCTACAACGAGCTGGAGGACTGGCTCTCCTCCTATACCCGGCTCACCGGCGGCACGCTCACGATGGACGGCGATCAGTCGGTCCCGGCCTATGTCAGCGCCCTGCTGGAGAAGACGGCGGACAGTCTGGAGGAGCTCCAGCGGACCCTTGCGCGGGGCGAGGATCAGCGCGCGACCTCGTCCACCAACCTGCTGTCGCTCACCGAGCGGCTGGCCACGCTCACGGACCATATGCGCTCCGAGCAGGATCTCATGGTCAAGCTGGTCGAGAACCAGCTGGAGATGCGGCCGGTGCTGGAGCGGCTCGCGTCGGGTGCCACCCGGCAGACCGGCCTGGATGAGCCCAGCCGCGCGCACCTGCGCAATCTGGACGTCTACGTTACGCGCCTCCTCGAGGAACTGGTCTCCGGGCGGGAGCAGACGGTCGCCGAGCTGCGCAGCGAGATCAAGCTCCTCGCACGGACCATAGCGGCGGTCGCCGAAAACGATCGCCGCTAGCCGCCGAGGCCCGCCCCGTGTACGCCACATCGCGACTGAGACGCAGGGGCCAGAGCGCCGACTACTGGCCGGGATTCGTCGACCTGCTGTCGACGCTGCTCCTGGTGATGATCTTCCTGCTCGTCGTCTACATGCTGGCGCAGTATTTCCTGCAGCGGACGCTCTCGAAGGAAACCGATCGTCTGGGCGAGCTCTCCGCCCAGATCAGCAGTCTCGCCGATATGCTGTCGCTGGAGCAGCAGGCCAACGCGGAACTCAGGATCAACATCGCCCAACTCTCGTCCCAGCTTCAGGCCTCGCTCTCCGAACGGGACCGGCTCAGCGGTGCGCTGTCCGTGGTGGGCGACGAGCGCGACACGCTGCGCCTGCGCCTGCGGGAGATGACCGGCGAGGGGCAGACCGCGATGGCGGAGGCCGCGCGGGCGTCGCAGGCCGAGACGGAGGCGGCGCTCAAGGCCGAGGCCGGCGAGGAGAAGATCAAGCTCCTGCTCGCCGATCTCGAGCGCCTCCGCCGCGACATCGACGCCCTGCAGGCGGTGCGCGCCGATCTCGAGTTGAAGGTCGCGACGCTGGCCGCTGCCCTCGTCGAGAGCCGGGACGAGCTCGCCGGGAGCCGGGACGAGCTCGACAAGAGGCAGATCGAGCTCGATGAGAGGCAGGCCACGCTCGCCCTGATGCAGATTGCGCTCGACAGGAACAGGGACGAACTCGACACGAGTCGGAACGAACTCGGCATAAGCCGGGCAGAGCTCGACGCGAGCCGGGAAGAGATACAACGTGTGCTCGCCACCCTGACGGCGCTGCGCGACACGACGGCGGAGCTGGAGGCGCGCCTCTCCGACGAGCGGGAGCGGACGACGCTCGCCCAGCGCGCGCTGGAGCAGCGGGAACTCCGCCTCGCCGAGGTGCAGGCCCTCCACATTGCGGCGCAGTCCTCGCTCACCGATTCCGAATCCGTGCTGAGCGAGAACCGTCGGCTCAGCGCGCGGCAGCGCGATCAGATCGGCCTGCTCAATCAGCAGATCGCGGCGCTCAGGGCGCAGCTTGCACGGATCGAGCAAGCCCTCGAAATCTCCGAGCGCAAGAGCGAGGAACAGCAGGTGGCGATCGCCAATCTGGGCCAGCGCCTCAACCAGGCGCTCGCCGCCAAGGTCGAGGAGCTCGCCGCCTACCGCTCCGAGTTCTTCGGCCGGCTCAGGCAGGTGCTGAGCGACCGGCGCGACTTCACCATCATCGGCGACCGCTTCGTCTTCCAGTCCGAGGTGCTGTTCGCCTCCGCCTCCGACGAGATGGGCGTCGAAGGCCGGGACCGTCTGGCGAAGTTCGCGCAAATCCTCAAGGACGTGATGGTCCGGATTCCGACGGACCTGCCGTGGATCCTGCAGGTCGACGGGCATACCGACAACCGCCCGATCCGGACGGCGCGCTTCCCGTCGAATTGGGAGCTGTCGTCGGCGCGCGCGATCTCGGTGGTGAACTTCCTCATCGACCGGGGCATTCCCCCCGAACATCTGAGCGCCACCGGCTACGGCGAATTCCAGCCCCTCGACCGGCGCGACGACGAGATCGGCCACCGCCGCAACCGCCGCATCGAGCTCAAGCTGACCCAGCGCTGAGGACCAGCCCGGATTTCTCACCATGGTCACGGTCTGCGTCGCGTCCAGGCGTTCGATCCGCAAGGAGCGGGCCGAAAAGCGTAGCGGTGCCTACGGTCGAGGCTCGCGACGCCGCGGGCGGGCGCCTGGGCGCGACCCGAAGGGCGGCGCTTTCCGGCCGACAGCGTGCGTCAAGCCGCTTGCCCGATGCCCCGCATCGCGTTGCGCGGCTTTCCTACCCCGGGCCGCGCCTCTGTCGGCCGGAAAGCGCCGCGCAGACCATGACCCTGGTGAGAAAGCCGGGCTAGCCGGCCGCGCGGCGCGGTGCGAGCCCGGCCGCCTCCATGGAGGGCGGTATTGTCAGGTCGTCCTCCAGGCCATCGTCGAACTGGAGCGCGGCCAGCCTGGCATAGAGTCCGCCCCGCTCCAGCAGCGACCGGTGAGTTCCCTCGGCCACGACCCGGCCCTCGTCCATCACCACGATCCGGTCCGCCTTCTGCACGGTGGCCAGGCGATGGGCGATGACGATGGTGGTGCGCCCCGCCATGAGCCGCTCCAGCGCCGCCTGCACCGCGCGCTCGCTCTCGGCATCGAGGGCGCTGGTCGCCTCGTCGAGGAGCAGCACCGCGGGGTTGCGCAGCACGGCGCGGGCGATGGCGAGGCGCTGCTTCTGCCCGCCCGAGAGCCGCGTTCCCTTCTCGCCGAGGAAGGTGTCGTAGCCCTCGGGCAGGGTGTCGAGAAAGGCCGCCGCGCCGGCCGCCGCCGCCGCGGCGCGGACCTCGTCGTCGCCGGCCTCGGGCCGGCCGAAGCGGATGTTCTCCCGCGCGCTCGCGGCGAAGATCACCGGGTCCTGGGGAACCAGCGCGAAGGAGCGGCGCAGCGCCTCCAGCGACGCCTCCCGGAGGTCGACCCCGTCGAGCGCGACGCTTCCCTGCTCGGGGTCGTAGAAGCGGAGCAGAAGGTTGAACACGGTGGACTTGCCTGCGCCCGAGGGGCCCACCAGGGCGACCGTCTCGCCCGGTGCGACGCTGAGCGAGAATGCGTCCAGCGCCGATGCGTCGGGGCGCGAGGGATAGTGGAAGGTCGCGCGCTCCAGGCGCAGCGCACCCTGCTGCGGCTGCGGCAGCGGTCGCGGCAGCGCAGGCTGCGGCACGAGCGTGGGCGCCTGCTTCAGCAGTTCCGCGAGCCGCTCGGCGGCGCCGGCGGCCTGTTGCAGATCGCCATAGACCTCGCTGAGCGAGCCCACCGAGCCGGCGACCACCACCGCGTAGAACATGAAGGCGGTCATCTCGCCGCCGGTCATCTCGCCCAGCAGCACGGTGCGCCCGGCGATCCAGAGCACCAGCCCGACGCCGCAGAAGACCAGCAGGATGACGATCGCCGTCAGCAGCGCGCGCGCGCCGATACGCCTCAGCGCCGCATGGAACGCCGCCTCGACATGGTCGCCGAAGCGCGCGCCGCTCCGCTCCTCCTGGCCGAAGGCCTGCACGGTGCGGATGCCGCCGAGCGCTTCCTCCAGGTGCCCGGCGACATCGCCCACACGGTCCTGGGCGGCGCGGGAGAAGCGGCGCACCCGGCGGCCGAGCACGATGATGGGGAACACCACCAGGGGCACCATCAGCACCACGTAGCCGGTGAGCGTCGGGTTCGTCACCACCAGCATGGCGCTGGCGCCGAGGAAGAGCAGCAGGTTGCGCAGCGCCGACGACGCCTGGGCACCGACCACCGTCTGGAGCAGGCTGGTGTCGGTGGTGATGCGCGAGAGCAGCTCGCCCACCTTGTTGATCTCGAAGAAGGCCGGGCTCAGGGCCACGAGGCGGCCGAAGACCGCCCGCCGGATGTCGGCGACCACCCGCTCGCCGAGCCAGGAGACCAGGTAGTAGCGGGCGAAGGTGCCGGCGGCCAGCAGCGCCACCATGCCGGCCATGTAGACCAGCGCCTCGTGCAGGCGCGCGATCTCCTCGCCGCCGAGGCCGTCGTCGATCAGCACCCGCAGCCCCTGGCCCAGCGCCAGCACCGCCGCGGCGCTGACGCAAAGTGCTGCGAGCGCCGCGACCATGATCCAGCGGTAGGGCCGCAGGAAGCGGAACAGGTGGCGGATACGGCCGAGCTCTCCGCGCTCGCCGCGTTCCCCCGCAGCGGGCGGCGCATTGCCGGAGCGGCGCCGGGAACCCGGCCCGAAGATGCTCACGCTCCCGCGCTCGTGCCGCACGCGCGCGCCGCCCCTGAGTCGGGGACGAGGGTCGGGCTCATCGTCGTACCTGTCGTCGGCTCATGGTGCCGGGGTTCACGGTGCCGGTGGGCGGGCGCCGTCGTCCCGTGCCCGGACGGCGCGACGATATATCAGCGGGGCCGAGACTGACAGGCGCTTGCGCCCGGGCCTCTCCCTCTGTATCAAGGCCGCTCCGCAAGCGGGGCGCCCGATGAAGAAAGACACTCATCCCGACTATCACGAGATCACCGTCGTTCGGACCGACGGCAGCACCTTTACCACGCGCTCCACGTGGGGCAAGGCGGGCGACACGCTCACCCTCGACATCGACCCGCTGTCGCACCCGGTCTGGACCGGCGGCGCCCAGCGCCTCGTCGACCGCGGCGGCCAGGTCTCGCGCTTCAACAAGCGCTTCGGGGAATTCGGGCTGAACTAAGTCGCCCGCGCCTGAAAGGTCGCGGGCGCGGCACTAAAGAGTCGCGCACGCCCGTGGGGTCGTGCGTGCCTGAGACGCCCGCGCCGGAACGGTCGCGGGCGCATATCAAGGTCACGCGCGCATCGCATAACGTCGTGCGCGCAACAGAGTCGCCCAGACCATGACTGTGGCGAGAAACGCGGGCTCGCGACCTGCTTCCGACGCTCGAACGAGTCCGGTCTGGGCGTGTGCCCCCTCCAGCCCGGCCACCCCATCGTCATGCCCGGACCTGTTCCGGGCATCTCCATCGACCGGGCGCGACGGAGAGACGTGGATGGCCGGAACGAGTCCGGCCATGACGGGAGGAAGAGGGGGCCATGAGCAACAAAAACCCCTCCTCACCCCGACCCTCTCCTCCCAAGGGAGGAGAGGGAGAACCCGCCGGTGCCGCCTTCGTCTCCTCTCTGCCCCGCCGGGGCGGAGAGGGACAGGGAGAGGTGGGGGCGCGCCGCGATACGCTCACCCTCGCCATCGCCCCGTTGTCGCATCCGTAAAGGACCGGCGGCATCAAGCGGATTGTGGACATCGGCGGTCGGGTCTCGCGCTTCAACAAGCGCTTCAAGGATTTCGGCCTTAACTGAGCATGGCGTTCTGCCAGTGGGGCAGGTGCTGTTCACGGGCTTGCGGTTCCAGCAGGTGACGACGACCTACACCGCCAACGCAAAGTCGGTGCGTCGGCCGGGGGAGTTGTTGATCACGAGAACCGGCAATGAGGGAACTGATCTATCCCTCCTACTCATCCTCTTTGATTTGACGAGACTTCTTCGTAAGATAGGCAGTAAAACAGGCGCATGCTCCGTAAAAGAATACCGCTTCATCCACATCGGGCGGGCGGCCTCCTTCTTTCAGTATAGCGTGGCGCAGCCCTTGTTTGTCGCTTGTATAACCATAAAGCTTTGAAAACGCTTCCCTTAGTGATGGATGATTGAGAATCCCGTTCCTTTCCAGCGATTTAAGCGCCGGGCCTAAAGTCTTGCAGTCATCGGGAGCGATATTTCTCGCCACAGATTCGATCGAGTGAGCACTTTGAACGATCGAATCCGAGTAGCGCCCTTCATTGATAAACTCGGCGGCTTTCGTTAAGTGCTTTTCAGGACCGCTCAAGCCCCCTTTTCGAATATCCATCATCGCGGCGGCAACCGTCTCCCCCGATATCTGATCTTGCCTGGGGCAAGTGGTCGGCGCTATATTGCGATTATCGACAAAATAGGCAATAGGTGTTAGTTCGAAGAGCCTCAAGAGAATTTGGCGAAATTTATTATCCTTGGTAGCTACGGATAACCGTAAGAAAAACTCTATCAGTGTCAGAACGTCATGATATGAGCTCTCTGTAATTGTCTGCTTCATCAACCGCAGTTGCGCTGATGGCCTTCTCTTTACTTCGTCATAATAGACCTCCCTAATCTTCTCCTGATATAAGGCTATATATGCTGAAATGCTTGAATCATCATCATACGTGTCTCCCCAAAATGTGTTCGTTTCCGCCTTTATTCTTTTGTACACTACTCGCCACAGGGCGGCTCTAAATTGCCGGGAAACATTCCCCAACTTCATCGCGTCCGGAAGTGTAACTTCCCCTACTCGCTGAGAGAATGAAAGTCTGTTCCTGCCATTTTCTCTACGATTCATCATTATTATGTTTCCTCAAGCATCCACGTACTTGCTTGGTAAGCCGGACGGTGCTGAATTTTATTCAGCCAACGACAGGTGGTTTGCCGGGTGATTCAAACTCTCCGCCGCCGAACTCCGCACGAATCGCCTCGCTCTGGGCACCCAGCGTCGGCACGGGCCCGAGCGCTGGCGCATTCTCCCCATGTCGCACGGGGGGTGCCACGATGTCGACCGTCCCGGCGGGTGTCGCGACCCGCGCCCGGCGAAGCTGCGGGTGGGCGGCGAGGCCGGCGACATCGTTGAGCCGGCCGAAGGCGATTTTCGCGCCGCGCAATGCGTCCGCCAGTGAGTCCATGTCGTGGCGGGCGAAGGCGGCGACGATCAGGTCGTCCATCTGGCGCCTGTTCGCGAGCCGGGCCGGGTGGCCCGCGAAGCGCGGGTCGGTGGCGAGTGCCGCATCGCCCAGGACTTCCTGGCAGAAGCGGGACCACTCGCGCTCGTTCTGGATGGCGATCACCATCCGGCCGCCGTCGCCCACGGGGTAAGCGCCGTAGGGCGCGATCATGGCGTGGCTGAGGCCGGTTCGCGCGGGCGCGGCGCCGCCGTGCTCCAGGTGCAGCAGCGGCACGGTCATCCAGTCCGCCATGCCGTCGAAGAGCGAGATCGCGATGCCGCTGCCCCGCCCTGAGCGGTGGCGCCCGTGCAGCGCCTCCAGGATGGCTGCGTGCGCGTTGAGGCCGGCGCCGATGTCGCACACCGAGACCCCGACGCGGCTCGCGGACTCCGGCGTGCCGGTCACCGACGCGAGCCCCGATTCGCACTGGACGAGGAAGTCGTAGGCCTTCATCGCGGCATAGGGGCCGGACTCGCCATAGCCGCTGATGTCGCAGGTGATGAGGCGCGGATGACGGCGCCGGAGTTCGCCCGAGTCGAATCCCGCGCGCCCTGCGGCGCCCGGCGCGAGGTTCTGCACGAACACGTCGGCGCGGGCGACGATGCGGTGCAGCAGGGCGTTGTCGCCTGCGTCCTTGATGTCGAGGACGACGGATTCCTTGCCCCGGTTGAGCCAGACGAACCAGGCGCATTCGCCGTCCACGACACGGTCGTAGGCGCGGGCGAAGTCGCCCTCCGGCCGCTCGACCTTGATGACGCGCGCGCCCGCGTCGGCGAGGCGGCTGGTGGCAAAGGGGGCGGCGACGGCCTGCTCGACCGAGACCACCAGGAGGCCGGCAAGCGGGCCTTCGGCGCCCGCGCTCATCGCCGCCCGGCCTCTGCGCGGTCAGTAGGAGCGCGGCATTCCGAGCACATGCTGGCCGAGATAGGCGAGGATGAGGTTGGTCGAGATCGGCGCCACGCGGTAGAGCCTGGTCTCGCGGAACTTGCGCTCGACATCGTATTCCTCGGCGAAGCCGAAGCCGCCATGGGTCTGTAGACAGGTGTCGCCGGCCTTCCACGAGGCTTCGGACGCGAGCAGCTTCGCCATGTTGGCCTCCGGCCCGCAGGCGCGGCCGGCATCGAAGAGCGCGGCGGCCTTCAGCACCATCAGCCGCGCCGCCTCCATCTGGGCGTAGGCCTCGGCGATGGGGAACTGCACGCCCTGGTTGGCGCCGATGGGGCGGCCGAAGACGTTACGCTCGGCGGCATAGGCGGAGGCCTTCTCGATGAACCAGCGGCAGTCGCCGATGCATTCCGCGGCGATCAGGATGCGCTCGGCGTTCATGCCGTCCAGGATGTAGCGGAAACCCCGGCCTTCCTCGCCGATCAGGCTCGTGCCGGGGATCGTCAGATCGTCGAAGAAGAGCTCGGTGGTCGCGTGGTTGATCATGGTGCGGATCGGCCGGATTTCGAGGCCGTTGCCGAGAGCGCCCTCGAGCTCGATCAGGAAGACCGAGAGCCCCTCGGTGCGCCTGGCCGTCTCCGCCGCCGGCGTGGTGCGGGCCAGCAGCAGCAGCAGGTCCGAATGCTCGGCCCGCGATATCCACACCTTCTGGCCGTTCACCGTGTAGCCGCCGTCCGCGCGGCGCTCGGCGGTGGTCCTGAGCTGGGTCGTGTCCGAGCCCGTCGTGGGCTCGGTGACGCCGAAGGCCTGGAGCCGCCTGGCGCCGCTCGCGATCTGCGGCAGGTAGGCCTCCTTCTGCGCCGCCGAGCCGTGCCGCAGCAGCGTGCCCATGGTGTACATCTGGGCGTGGCAGGCGCCGCCGTTGCAGCCGGACGCGTGGATCTCCTCCAGGATCGCCGCAGCCGCGCCGATGCCGAGGCCGCTGCCGCCGTAGCGCTCGGGGATCAGGGCGGCGAGGAAGCCCGCGTCGGTCAAGGCTTGCACGAACTCCCCCGGGTAGGCCCTGGCGCGGTCCTTCTCGCGCCAGTATTCGCCGGGGTAGCGGGCGCAGAGCGCGCGCACCGGCTCGCGCAGCTCGCGGTGGTCGTCGTCGAGGTCGATCAGGGCCGGCCGCTCGCTCATTCCACGGTCACGGATTTCGCGAGGTTGCGGGGCTGGTCCACGTCGGTCCCCTTGAGCACCGCCACGTGGTAGGCAATGAGCTGGACCGGGATGGCGTAGAGGATGGGCGCGACGAAGGGGTCCAGTGCCGGCAGCGCGATGGCGTCCGCGGCCAGCGGCGCCAGCACCTCGCAGCCGCCCTGGTCGCTGATGACGACGACATGGGCGCCGCGGGCGGCGGCCTCCCGCAGGTTCGACGCGGTCTTGTCGAAGAGCGGGCCGGGAGGCGCCACGACGATCACCGGCACGCCCCGGTCGATGAGCGCGATGGGGCCGTGCTTGAGCTCGCCGGCAGCAAAACCCTCGGCATGGATGTAGGAGAGCTCCTTGAGCTTGAGCGCGCCCTCCATGGCGATGGGGTAGCCGGTGCCGCGGCCGATATAGAGGACGGTCCCGGCCTGGCGCAGGGTCTCGGCGAGGCTCTGGATGCGCTCGTCCTGGCCCAGCACCTGCGCGGCCTGGGCCGGCACATGGGCGAGCGCCGCGGCGAGGCGGGCCTCCTCCGCCCCGTCGATGGCGCCGCGCGCCCGGGCCAGGGCGATGGCGAAGCAGGCGAGCGTCACGAGCTGGGCGGTGAAGGCCTTGGTCGACGCCACCCCGATCTCGACGCCGGCATGGGTGGGCAGCACCGCGTCGGCCTCGCGCGCCATGGTGCTCTCGCGCACATTGACCACCGCCGCGCTGGGCGCGCCGGCTGCGCGCGCGAAGCGCAGCGCCGCCAGGGTGTCCGCGGTCTCGCCGGACTGCGAGATGAAGAGCGCCGCGCTGTCCTTCTCCAGCGGCGGCGCGCGGTAGCGGAACTCCGACGCGATGTCGATGTCCACCGGGACCCGCGCGGTCTGCTCGATCCAGTAGCGCGCGGCGAGGCCGGCATAGTAGGAGGTGCCGCAGGCGACGATCGAGATCTTGTCCACGCGCTCCAGCGCGAAGGGGAGGGCGGGGAGCGCGATCCTCTGCGCCCCCGGATTGTAGTAGGCGCCGAGCGTGTCGCCGAGCGCGCCCGGCTGCTCGAAGATCTCCTTCAGCATGTAGTGGCGGTAGTTGCCCTTGCCGATCATGGCGCCGTCGTGGGCGGTCACGCTGAGCGGGCGCTGGACGGGGCGTCCGCTCGCCTCGCGCACCGTGACCTTGCCGCCCCGCAGCACCGCCCAGTCGCCTTCGTCGAGATAGCTGATCCGGCGGGTGAAGGGCGCGAGCGCCAGCGCGTCGGAGGCCAGGTACGCGGCGTCGTCGGCGTGCCCGATGGCGAGCGGCGAGCCGCGCCGGGCGCCGATCAGGAGGTCCGTGTGGCCGGCGAAGATGATCGCCAGCGCGAAGGCCCCTTCGAGCTGCGCCAGCGCCTCCGCCGTGGCCGCCTCCGGGTCGAGGCCCCGCTCCATGTGCGAATCGATCAGGTGGGGGACCACCTCGGTATCGGTATCGGAGGCCAATTCACGCCCCTCCGCCTCGAGCCTGGCGCGAAGCTCCCGGTAGTTCTCGATGATGCCGTTGTGGACCACCGCGACGCGGCCGGCGGTGTGGGGGTGGGCGTTGGTCTCGCTGGGCGCGCCATGGGTCGCCCAGCGGGTGTGGCCGATCCCCACCGTGCCCGCGACCGGGCGGCGCGCGACCAGGCGTTCGAGCGCGGCGAGCTTGCCCTCGGCGCGGCGGAGCTCGATCGACCCGTTGGCGAGCGTCGCCAGGCCGGCCGAGTCGTAGCCGCGGTATTCGAGCCGCCTCAGCCCGTCGAGGATATGCGGCGCCGCCTGATCGCGGCCGGTGACGCCGATGATTCCGCACACGCTGCCGGCCCTCCCTCTTCCGTCCGCCGCCTATTCGTCGGCCGCATCCGGCCGGCGCCGCGCCCGCCTGCGTGCCGCCGCGCCCTTGCGCTCGCGCTGCTCGCCCCTGGCGACGGCGATGGCGTCGGCCTCCACGTCCTCGGTAATAACGCTGCCGGCGCCCACCACGGCGCCGGGACCGATGGAGACCGGCGCCACCAGCGCAGTGTTCGAGCCGATGAAGGCGCCCTCGCCGATCGTCGTCCGGGACTTGGCGTAGCCGTCATAGTTGCAGGTGATGGTGCCGGCGCCGATGTTGGCGCCCGCGCCGACGCCGGCGTCGCCGACATAGCTGAGGTGGTTGATCTTGGCGCCATGCGCGACCGTGCTGTTCTTCACCTCGACGAAATTGCCGACGCGCGCGCCCTCGCCGACATCGCTGCCCGGCCGGAGCCGGGCGAAGGGGCCAACCGCCGCGTTCCTCCGCACGCGCGCGCCTTCCAGATGGCTGAAGGGCCCGATCTCGGCGCCGTCCTCGACGACCACGCCGGGTCCGATCACCACGTTCGGCCCGATGGTCACGTCGGCGCCCAGCTCAGTGTCGAGACTGAGCCAGACGGTGGCCGGATCGACCAGCGTCGCGCCCCCTTCCATCGCCGCCCGGCGCAGCCGGTCCTGCAGGATGCGTTCGGCGGCGGCGAGCTGGACGCGGTCGTTGATGCCCATGACCTCCGCGGCGGGCGCCTCGGCGACGGCGCAGGTGCCGCCTTGCGCCGCGACGATGGCGGGGAGGTCGGTCAGATAGTACTCGCCCCCCCGGTTGTCGTTGCCGATGGCGTCGAGCAGGGGGAAGAGCCGGCGCCCGTCCACCGCCATCGCGCCGGCGTTGCAGAGCGCCACGGCCTGCTCGGCCTCGCCGGCCTCGGCATGTTCGACGATGCGCGCCAGCGACCCGTCGGGCGCGAGGATGAGCCGGCCGTAGGCGGCAGGATCGTCGGGGCGGAAGCCCAGGACCGCCGCGACCGCGCCGGGGCCTTCGCGCCGCGCCCGGAGGAGCCCGGCCATGGTCTCGCCCCGCAGCAGCGGCGTGTCCGCATAGAGGACGAGCACGTCGCCCCCAAATTCCTCCAGCAGCGGGCGGGCCTGCGCCACCGCGTGGGCGGTGCCGAGCGGCTGCTCCTGCACCACGCAGGCGACCGCCCCGTCGCTGCCCTCCAGGCCGGCGGCAACCGCGTCGAGCTCGGGCCCCACCACCAGGACCGTCCGCTCCGGCGCGAGGGCGCGGGCGTTCGCCAGCACATGCTCCACCATCGGCCGCCCGGCGAGGGGATGGAGCACCTTCGGCCGGGCCGAGCGCATCCGCGTCCCCTTGCCCGCCGCCAGCACGACGCAGGCGAGCGGGCGCGGCTCGCCGCTTTCTACGTCCTTCACGCGGTCGCCTCGACGATTGCGTCAGCGAACAGGCCGAAGCTCTGTGAACAATTGCGCTTCGGGTCGATATGGACGGCGATGGCTCGCGCCGCCTCCACCTTGCGCAATCCAGTCGAAAAATATCCGTGCCGCTTCAGGATTCGCTCGAACGCTTCCCACGTACCGCCTGCGATCGCGTCGGGAACGCGATAGGGCGCCTTGTTCGAAATGGTCGACGATACCTTCGGATAGGCGACCCGCACCGCATCCCAATCGCCGAAATACCACGCCTCCAGCTCCTCGATCACGACCCGGTTGACGACCTGCCAAGGACGCGCGTTCGCGCGCGGGCGCGTAAGCAGTCCCGCCCGGCCGGCGGCTTCCTCCAGTCGCGCCTTGAGTTCATGGCAATCGTCATTGTCGCGATCGACCATGACGAAGATGCGATGGTCGTCGGGCAGCCATTTGGCGTAACCCCGTAGGCGACTCTCCAGTTTTCGCAACAAGTCGTGTTTTCCCTGAAACACCCGGACTCCGAAACATCGATCTGGAGGTAACAAGCGAGGAAGCAGGACACGCAGAAATGCTTCCATCGACGGCTCCTCGACCAACAACTCTAGATGACCGGCGGTCATCTGGCCTGACGGTCAATGTTGCGCGTAGGTGCGCCCCCCTCCACGAGGGGATCGCCGACTCCGAACTGTCCCTCCATCCACAGATCGCCGAGTTGTGCACCTTCCTCCATGAATGCGTTCACGCCCGGCAGATCGGCGGCACGCCGTGTTTGCGTGTGGCCCGCTTCGTCTCGCCACAAGACTCGCACTTCGTTGGGCCGCAACCCGTCAAGGAAGAACGGCGAGTGCGTGGTCACCAGCAATTGCGTGCGTTCGCAGGTGGCGCGGCATTCTTCCGCCAGTTCCGGCAGCAGCCTTGGGTGCAGGAAGTTCTCGGGCTCCTCGATGCCGATGAAAGGCGGCGGCTCCGGATCGTGTAGCAGCACCAGGTAGGCCAGCATCTTCAGCGTGCCGTCGGAGGCGAAGCGCGCCAGCACGGGGTTGTTGAACGGCGCATCCTTGATTTGCAGCAGCAGCCGGCCGTCGGGCATGGCCTCGGCCAGCACGCGCTCGACGCGGGGCACGCGCTGTCTCAAGACTTCGAATATGTGTTCCAGGCGCTTCGGATGCTGCTCGGACAGATATTGGATGACGTTGGCGAGGTTGTCGCCCGTCCTGTTCAACTGCTCCTGCGGCCCCGCTTCGGGTTGGCCGCGCGTGCTGTCGGCCGAGAGGTAGGAGACGTGCCAACCGATGATGAAGGTCCGCAGGGCGGCCACACGCGGGTGATCCTGGAACTGGCCCAGTGCGTTGACTGCGAGGAGGTCGGGCGATTGCAACGGGATTTCGACCCGCGTGTCTTCGGCATCGGGCGCTTCTCCGCTCGCCGCTTGACCGGAGCCTATCGAGTATTCGAGAAAGCGGAACGGGCGGCCATATCTGCCGCGCTTCCAGCTCAGCCATTCATGGACCACCACCGGCGCGCCGCGTCCTTCGTCGACGGTTAGATGGTAGGTGATGAGGGGCGTCCTCGGCCGCTCGCGATACTTGATCTCGATGGTCACCTGCCCGTCGGCGCCGCGGGTCTTGAGCTCCTTGGCGCGCCCGCGTCTGTCCCAGGCTCTTCGCAAGCCCGACTCAAAGCACTCGGCAAGGAACGCAAATACGTCGAAGACGGTGGACTTTCCACTGCCGTTGGGGCCGAGCAGGACCGTCAGCGGCGTCACGTCCTTGAGCTCGACGTCCCGCAGCGCCCGGAAGTTCTGCACTCTCAAGTATTCGATCCGCGCCGTGCTTGCGCCATGCGACGCCGCTTGGCTCACAGCATGTTCCTCACGGGTTCTCGGCCATGTATGGCGGGATCGGTCGGTGGCTAGGCGAATCTCATTTATCATATCACGAGGAGCGCGGAGCCCGCTGCCTTGTCAACGCCGGGCCCTTGCCGCACCATCGGCGCGATGCGCGAGCATGTGGACGCGGTGCTTCTCGATTTCGACGGGACGCTCGCCGATTCCGCGCCCGACCTCATCGCGGCGCTCAACCGGCTTCTGGAGGAGATGGGCCACGCGCCGGTCGCGCTCGCGCGCTTTCGCCAGCGTGCGGGCGAGGGCGCCAAGCGGCTGCTCCTGGCGGCGCTCGCTGCGCACGGGCAGGACCCGCCCGGCGACGCGGCGCTGCGGTCCCTGATCGAGCGGCTGATCGCCTACTATTTCGAGATCGAGACGGAGAGGATCCGGCTCTTCCCGTCGGTGGCGGCGACGCTGGAGCGGCTTCGCGGCGACGGCCTCTCGCTCGCCGTCTGCACCAACAGGACGGAGCGCTCGACCCGCCGGCTGCTCGCCCATTTCCGCATCGACCGCCATATCGAGGCGGTGCTCGCCGGCGACCGGGTCGCCGAGATGAAGCCTCATCCCGGCCATCTGCACGAGGCGCTGGCGGCCCTCGGCGCCCGGCCCGCGCGTGCGGTCATGGTCGGCGACAGCGCCGCGGACGTGGCGGCGGCGCGGGGCGCAGGCGTTGCGGCGATCGCGATGGCCTACGGATACAGCCCGGTTCCGGCGGCTGACCTGGGTGCCGACGCCGTGATCGACGATTTCGCCGCGTTGCCCGCCTCGATCGAAGGGCTGTTCCGGAAATAACCCGGCGCTCAGGCGGGGCCCGAGGCCTTTTCCCAGCCCAGTTCGGCCAGCGCACGGGCGCGCTCGCCATATTCGTGCGCATTGGGCGCGCTCGCATTGCCCTTGAGGCCGCGGGCGTAGACTCCCTGGCAGATCGCCGCCATGCGGAAGAAGGCGAAGGCCATGTAGAAGCGCCACTCGGCGATCGGGCCGCGCCCGGCGCGCGTGCAATAGGCGTCCCGGTAGTCCTCTTCCTGCGGCAGTCCCAGGGCCTCGAAGTCGGCGTTGCCGAGACCGGGAAGCGCGCTCTCTCCGCGCGGGATCGAGAAGGCGAGGCAGTTGTGCGCGAGATCGCTCAGCGGATGGCCGAGGGTGCTGAGCTCCCAATCCAGGACCGCCGCGATGCGCGGCTCCTGCGGGTGCAGGATCAGGTTGCCCGGCCGGTAATCGCCGTGGACGATGGCGGTCTCGTCGTCGTCGGGGATGTGGCCGGGCAGCCAGGCGATCAGGCGGTCCATCTCCGCGATCTCGCCGGTCTGCGAGGCCTCGTATTGGCCGGTCCAGCGGCGGATCTGGCGCGCGACATAGTTGCCCTCCCTGCCATAGTCGCTCAGGCCCAGCGCGCGCCAGTCGACCCGGTGCAGGCGCGCGAGCACGTCGGCCATCGACTCGTAGGCCGCCCGGCGCCGGCCGGGCGAGAGCGCGGGCCAGGCCGGGTCCTGATCGACCGACCCCTCCACATGGTCCATCACGTAGAAGGCGGTGCCGACGATGGCGGTGTCCTCGCAGAGGTGATGGACCCTGGGCACGGGCACATCGGTCTCGGCCAGCGCCGCGAGGATACGGTATTCCCGCTCGACCATGTGGGCAGACGGCAGCAGCGTGCCCGGCGGCTTCTTGCGCAGCACGAAGCGCCTGCGCTCCCCCTCGATCAGATAGGTGGGGTTGGACTGGCCCGCCGCGAACTGGCGCACGCCAAGGATCGGCGCCGCCTCCGGCACATGCGCGGCGAGATGGCGCTCGAGGCGCGCCCGGTCGATGCGATGCGCGGCGCGGACGGGGGTGGTCGCCGGTCGTGGAGGAGGCATCCTGGCAGTCCGGCCGTTGGCGGACCGTCATTCTAGGGAGCGGCCACAGTGGCGGCCAGAGCGGCGGCCGGAGTCGACTTGGCACTCCCCCCCTCGCTATCATCGCGGCCAGCCGGGGAGGGGCGCATGGAGGCGGCGGCAGAGACGGTCGAGGCGGCAGGCGCGCCGGGTTCGCAAGGCGCGGACGGCGCCGATCCCTTCGGCTTCGAGCTCTTCAGGAACGCCATCTTCGCCATCGCGGACGAGATGGCGCTCACCGTCTGCCGCACGACCTATTCGGGCGTCCTGCGCGACAACATGGATTTTTCGACCGCGCTCACCGACGGCGCCGGCCGCCTGATCGCGCAGGGGCTCACGCTGCCGGGCCATCTCGGCTCCGTGCCGACGGCGATCGAGGCGGTGCTGCGCCACTACGGCGACGACATCCATCCCGGCGATGTCTTCGTCATGAACGACCCCTTCGACGGCGGCATGCACCTGCCGGACATTTTCGTGTTCAAGCCGGTCTTCGATGGGGCTGAGCGCCTGGCCTTCGCCGCCACCGTCTGCCACCACGCCGATGTCGGCGGCCGGGTGGCCGGCTCCAACGCCTCCGATTCCACCGAGATCTACCAGGAGGGCGTGCGCATTCCGCCGCTCCGCCTCTACGACGCGGGCACGCGCAACGAGACGCTCTACGCGCTGCTGGAGAAGAACGTGCGCCTGCCGGTCAAGCTCTTCGGCGACCTGCGCGCCCAGCTCGCCGCCTGCCACATCGCCGAGCGCCAGCTCGTCGATCTGGTCCGCCGGCACGGGGCGGGGGCGGTGCGCGTCTACCTGCGCGAGATCATCGACTATGCCGAGCGCCTGACCCGGGCGGCGCTGCGCGACCTGCCGGACGGCGAGACCAGCTTCGAGGACTGGATCGACGACGACGGCGTGGACCGCGGCAAGCCGATCCGGCTGTTCGTGACGCTCAGCAAGCAGGGCGACAGCCTCCACGCCGACTGGACCGGCAGCGCGCGCCAAGTGAAGGGCGCGATCAACAGCACGCTCTCCTGGACCAAGGCCGCCACCTACACGGCGATCCGCTCGGTGCTGCCGGCGGGTATTCCCAACAACGAAGGCGTGTTCCGCGCGATCACCGTCGCCGCGCCGCCCGGCACGATCACCAACGCCGTGCTGCCGGCGGCCTGTGCCGCGCGCGGGCTCACCGGGTTCCGCATGGTGGACTGCGCCTTCGGGGCGCTCGCGATGATGCTGCCGGAGAAGGTGTTTGCGGCCTCCGACGGCGGCAATACCGGCATCACCATCGGCGGCTACGACGACGAGCGAAAGCCCTTCGTCTATGTGGATTTCACCTGCGGCACCTGGGGCGCGCGCCCCTGGGCCGACGGCCTGGACGGCAACTCCAACATCTTCGCCAACATGGCGTCGCAATCGGTGGAGGTGACCGAGGCCGAGTATCCGCTGCAGATCCTCTCCTACGAGTTCGTGCCCGACCGCGCCGGCGCCGGCCGCTACCGGGGCGGCACGCCCTTCCGCCGCGACTACCGCTTTCTGGAGAGGGAAGGCCTGCTCCAGGTGCGGGCCGACCGCCACACCTTCAGGCCCTACGGGCTCTACGGCGGCAGCTCCGGCCAGCCCTCGCGCAACGCGATGAACCCGGGCCCCGACGAGCGCCCCCTGCCGAGCAAGCTCACCGAGACCATCGCGCGCGGCGACGTGTTCCGCCACGAGCTGGCGGGAGCCGGCGGCTGGGGCGATCCGCTGGAGCGCGACCCGCAAGCAGTGCTGCGCGACCTCCGCAACGAGCTGGTCGGCGAGGCAAGCGCGCGCGACGACTATGGCGTGATCGTCGACCTCGCCCGCTGGCGGGTGGATCAGGAGGCGACGGAGGCGCGCCGGGCGGCGTTGCGGGCCGCGCGCGGCTGGACCGCGCCGCCCAAGGTCTCCCGCGGGGAGATGCCCCTGCCTGACGACGACGCGCCCGAGAGCGGCGCGCCCGAGGGCGGTACGTGAGCGCCTGGCGCATCGGCGTCGATATCGGCGGCACCTTCACCGATATCGTCCTCCTCGCCGCGGACGGCACGGTCGCGACGCGAAAAATCTCCTCCAGCGTGGACGACTATGCCCGTGCCATCATGGAGGGGATCGAGGCGCTCGTCGCCGCGCACGGACTCGACGGCGCCGACATCGCCGAGGTGGTGCACGGGACCACGGTCGCGAGCAACGCGCTGCTGGAGCGCAAGGGCGCCCGCACCGGCCTGATCGGCACGCGCGGCTTCCGCGATATTCTCGAAATCCGCAATCTCAGGATGCCCCGGCTCTACGACCTCGCCTGGGAGAAGCCGCCGCCGCTGGTGGAGCGCTACCTGCGCGCGGTGGTGGACGAGCGGATCGATGCGGCAGGCCACGTGCAGAAGGCGCTCGACGCCGACGACGCGCGCGCCGCGGTGGACCGGCTGCTCGCCGAAGGCGTGGACGCCATCGCCGTCTGCCTGCTCAATTCCTTCGCCAACCCGGTGCACGAGCGGGCGGTCGAGGCGATCGTCGCGGCGCGCGCGCCGGACTGCACGGTCTGCATCAGCTACGACGTGCTGCCCGAGATCAAGGAGTACGAGCGCACCTCCACCACCGTCATCAACACCTATGTCAGCCCCATCGTGGGCACCTATCTGGAACGCCTGCGCCGGGCGATCCGCGCGCGCTGCGCCGGCGCCCACCTGCTCGTCATGCAGTCGAACGGCGGCCTCACCTCGGCGGAGGAAGCCGCGCGCCGCCCGGTCAACATCGTCGAATCGGGGCCGGCCGGCGGCGTGGTCGGCGCGCTCGCCATGGCCGCGGACATCGGCCAGGACGATCTCGTCACCTTCGACATGGGGGGCACCACGGCGAAGGCGGCGCTGATCGAGGGCGGCGCGGTCAGCCGCTCCAGCGAATACCAGGTGGGCGGCGGCATTCTCACCGGCTCCCGCCTGATGACCGGCGCCGGCTACCTGGTGCGGATGCCCTCCATCGACCTCGCCGAGGTCGGCGCCGGCGGCGGCTCGCTCATCGCCATCGACGCCGGCGGCTCCTTGGCCGTGGGGCCCGAGAGCGCGGGCGCCGAGCCCGGCCCGGTCTGCTACGACAAGGGCGGGTGCGCGCCCACGATCACCGACGCCAACGTGGCGCTCGGCTATCTCAACCCGCACCATCTCGTCGGCGGGGCGCTGCCCATCGACGCCGCCAAGGCGGTCGAGGCGCTGCGGGCGCGGATCGCCGCACCGCTCGGCGTCTCGGTGGAGGAGGCGGCCTTCGGCGCACATCGGATCGTCGCCTCCAACATGATCCGCGCGATCCGGGCGGTCTCGACCGAGCGCGGCCGCGACCCGCGCGGCCATACCCTGGTCGCCTTCGGCGGCAACGGCCCGGTATTCGGCGCCGCCATGGCGCAGGCGCTCGATATCGGGCGCGTGGTGGTGCCGCCGGCGCCCGGCCTCTTCTCCTCCTTCGGCCTGCTCACGGCGGACGTCGAGCACCACCTCTCGCGCACCTTCCGCGCGCTCTTGCGCGGTCTCGACAAGGCGGCGCTCAACGCGGCGTGGGAGGCGCTCGCGGAGGAAGCCCGGCGCCGGCTCGCGGCGGACGGCTACGGCGGGCAGGCCGCCCCGATCGAGCGCCATGCGAGCCTGCACTATCAGGGCCAGACCTACGAGCTCACCGTCCCGGTGCCGGAAGGCCCCCTGGACGACGACGCGCTCGCCGCGCTGGAAGAGGCCTTCGGCGCCGAGCACGAGCGCACCTACGGCCACCGCGCCGGGCCGGAGGAGCCGGTCGAGCTGGTGACGCTGCGGGTGCTCGGCCGGGGCGCACGCCCGGCCGCCCCGCCGCCCCGCATCGACCGCGCGGCCGGCCCGGCGCCGGGGGCGGCCACACGCCCCGCCTATTTCGGGCCGGAGAGCGGCTGGTGCGAGGCCGCCGTCATCGGCCGCGCCGACCTGGCGGAGGGGCGGGAGGGCCCGCTGATCGTCGAGGAATACGACGCCACCTGCGTCGTGCCCCCCGGCGTGCGCGCCGCGCTCAACGACGCCGGCTGCATCGTTCTCGACGTCAGGCCGGCTGCGGCGATTGCCTAGAGCGCAGCGAGCGCGTCGGCGATGGGCGTCGGGCCTTCGATCATCTCGAAGGTCTTCTCGATGGTGTTGTCGCGGGCGAGGCAGTCCACCAGGACTTGCGCCACGTCCTCGCGGGTTACCGAGTGGGTCTCCTTGGCGAGGGGGCCGAGGTCGTCGCCGGCGGCGATGGCGCCGGTGCCGGGCTCGTTGGTGAGGAAGCCCGGCCGCACGATGGTGTAATCGAGGCCGCTCGCCTGCAGGTGCCGGTCGGCGACCGCCTTGGCGCCGAAATAGTGATGCAGGCTCTCGGGCCCCCGCTCCGGCGTATCGGCGGCGATCGAGCTCAGCATGACGAAGCGGCGGACGTTCATGCGCAGGCAGGTGTCGATGAACGCCATTGCGCCGTTCTGGTCCACGTCGATGGTCTTCTCCGGCCCGGTCCTGGAGCCGGAGCCGGCGGCGAAGATGGCGCCGCGACAGTTGCGGACGGCATAGCCCACGGGTGTCTCGAGATCGCCGAACCGGCACTCCGCACCGAGCGCCTCGAGCGCCTCCCGCTGGGCGAAGTCCCGGATCATGGCGACGGGCTGGTGCCCGGCCTCCGTCAGAAGCTTCAGCACGATGCGCCCGGTAAGCCCGTTCGCGCCTGCAACCACCACCTTCATCGATCTCTCCCTCTTTGATTTCCCTCAGGCGCCGGGCGCTCGCTCCGCACTTTTTTTCCTTCCCTCCGGCGCCGGGCGCTCGCTCCGCTCGCTTGGCTACGCGCCTATCGGCGCGCCGGCGCGGTCGCGCCGGCCGGACCGCTGGGCGGTCCGGTCCCGCTCATCTCCCGCACCCTTGGGGCCAACGGTCTCTCGTGCTGCGGGCGGCCTGCTCTCCCTCTCCGCCCCTTGGGGCGGAGAGGGCCGGGGTGAGGTGGAGGCGCTCACCGCCTATGCGGCGCTGCTCGGCCGGGCGCCGACGTCTGCGAACCAGCGGGCGAGGTCCGGGCAATCCGCGGGAATCTCGATCTCGGCGCGCTTCGCGAAGTCGATCGCGACGTAAGCCGTGATGTCGGCGATCGAGAAAGTATCGCCGGCGAGATAGCGGTTGCTAGCAAGCCGGCGGTCGAGCTTGGGGAAGAGGCGGCCCATGGTCTGCTTGCCGCGCTCGACCAGTGCCGGGATCTGGGGCACCCCGCCCGTGACCCCCGGCAGGCCGCGACCCTCGAACATCGGCGCCGAATTCCGCAGCGATTCGACGGCGGCGAGATAGCCCTCGAACTCCGCCTGCCGGCTCCACATCTCGATCACCGCCTTCTCCTTCGCGTCGCGGCCCATCAGCGGAGGCTCGGAGTGGGTCTCCTCCAGGTAGCGGCAGATCGCCACCGTCTCGCCGATGCAGGTGCCGTCGTCGAGCACGAGCGTCGGCACCACGCAGTTGGGGTTCACCGCGCGGTACTCGTCGCTGAACTGCTGGCGTTCGCGGGTGTTGATCTGGACCGAGGGGATCTCGATCCCCTTCTCGGCGATGAACATGCGCACCCGGCGCGGGCTGGGCGCGAGCGAGAATTCGTAGAGCTTCATGGCGCAGTGTCTCCCTTGATGGCCGCCGCCGCTCAGAGCGCCCGCCAGTCGACCGACTGCTCGTAGGCGTATGCCGCGCGGTAGATCGTCGCTTCGTCGAAGTGCCGGCCGACCAGCATGAGGCCGACCGGGAGGCCGTCGCTGAGCCCGCAGGGAATGGTGAGCGCGGGATGGCCGGTGGCGTCGAACACGGCGGTGTTGGCGAACATCTCGTGGGCGCGCTGGATGACCAGCTCGATCGGCGCGTCCGCCGGTGGAATGGGCGTCGCCGTGATCGGCAGCGTCGGCATGACGATCGCGTCGCACGCGCCGAGCGCCCTGTCATAGGCCGCGCGAATGCGCCGCGAGATGTTCTGCGCCTTGCCGTAGTAGCGGCCGCCATACTGGTTCTGCATGTACTGGCCGAGCAGGATCACGTATTTCAGCGAATGGGAAAGCTCGTCCGCGCGCTCGCGCCAGCGGGCGTAGCGGTCGATCAGGCTGGTGACGTAGAGGCCCTTCCAGTTGGTGCCGAAGCCGTTGCCGTTCATCATGAAATCGACCGTGCCCTCGACCCCGATGGGGGTCCAGACGGCGACACCGACCAGATGCTCGGGGATGCTGATCTCGCGCACCGTGGCGCCGATCGCCTCGTACTGGGCGACCGCGGCGCGGACCCTCTCGTCCACGCCGGGCTCCGAGTTGGGATGGCCGTATCCCTCCTTCAGCACGCCGATGGTGAGGCCCGCAGCGCCCTCCTCCAGCGCCCCGGTGTAGTCGAGGGTCTCCGGCACGCCGATCTGGCGCGGGTCGAGCCCGTCGGCGCCGGCGATGACCTCGAGCAGCAGCGCGTTGTTGGCGACGGTGTCGGTCATGGGGCCGGCGTGGTCCACCGTCATCTCGATCGGCATCACGCCGGAATAGGGCACCAGGCCATGGGTCGGCTTGAGGCCAACGATCCCGCACATGGATGCCGGGATGCGGACCGAGCCGGCCTGGTCGCAGCCGATCGCCATCGCCACGTCGCCGGCGGCGACGACCGCGCCGGAGCCCGACGAGGAGCCGCCGGTGGTGTAGCCGCGCTTCCACGGGTTGTGCACGGGCAGGCCGGTCGCATTGGTATGGCTGCCGCCGGAGAAACACAGATATTCGCAGGCCGTCTTGCCGGCGATCTCGCCGCCTGCATCGAGGATGCGGCTCACGATCGTGGCGTCCAGGTCCGGCACATAGCCTTCGAGGACCGAGGCGCCGTTCATCATCGGCACGCCGGCGACGCAGACATTGTCCTTGATCGCGACCCGCCTGCCGGCGAGCGGGCCCTCCGCCGCGCCCTTGATGTCGGTCTTCCAGTACCACGCATTGTGCGGGTTCTCGTCGCCCTCGGGCCGGTAGCCGGGGAGGCGCGGGTAGACGACCGGGGGCAGCTCGTCGGCCATGGCATCGACGGTGTCGTAGCCGTCCAGCAGCGGCTTCATCGCCGCGAGATACTGGGCGGCCTCGGACTCGCCCAGCCTCATCCCGAGCTGCGCGCCGACCTCGACGATCTGGTCGGTGGTGGGAACTCTGACCGCCATGACTCGCCCTCCCCGTGGCCGCGCTTCTAGCCTGCCGCTTGTTGTGCCGCCGGGGCGCCGTAGAGCTGGCGGGCGCGCCCTTCGAAGGCGCGGACCATGCGCTTCACGGCATCGGCGAAGAGGCCGCCCATGACGCGCTTGAGCAGCCGCGAGCGGAACTCGAAATCGACGAAGAAATCCACCTCGCAGCCATCCGTGCGCTCGCTGAAGCGCCAGCGGTTGATCAGGTAGCGGAAGGGCCCGTGGGTGTAGTTCACCTCGATCATGCGCGCGCCGCGGTGCAGCTGGACGCGGGAGCCGAAGCGCTCGCGGAACATCATGAAGCCGATCAGCATGTCAGCCTCGACGATGCCGGGCTCGCCGGCCTCGCGCCGGGTCACGCGGGTGCCGAGGCACCAGGGCAGGAACTCGGGGTAGCGCTCGACCTCGGCCACGAGATCGAACATCTGGGCCGAGCTATAGGGCAGGACGCGGCGCTCGACGTGCTGCGGCATCGGCGCGGCGCACTCTCTCAGGCGCCGGCAGGCGCGGCGGCCGCAAGCCTTGCTTCGCGCTTGGCCCGCAAGGTCCTGAAATCGTCGCCGGCGTGGTAGGAAGAGCGCGTGAGCGGCGACGACGCCACCATCAGGAAACCCTTGGCGTAGGCCAGCCGCTCATAGTCCGCGAACTCGTCCGGCGTGACGTAGCGCATCACTTCGTGGTGGCGCTCGGTCGGGCGCAGATACTGGCCGATGGTAAGAAAATCCACGTCGGCCGAGCGCAGGTCGTCCATCACCTGGAGGATCTCGCGGCGCTCCTCGCCGAGCCCCACCATGACGCCCGACTTGGTGAAGATCGCGGGGTCGCGGCGCTTCACCGTATCCAGCAGCCTGAGCGAGTGGTAGTAGCGCGCGCCGGGCCGGACCTCGGTATAGAGGTGCGGCACCGTCTCCAGATTGTGGTTGTAGACGTCGGGCCTCGCGTCGGTCACCGCCTCGATCGCGCCCGCCTTGTTGCGGAAGTCGGGCGTCAGCACCTCGATGGTGGTCTCGGGCGCGGTCTCGCGCAGCCGCACGATGCAGCGCACGAACTGGAAGGCGCCGCCGTCGTCGAGATCGTCGCGGTCCACCGAGGTGATGACGACATGATCGAGGCCGAGCGCCGAGACCGCCTGCGCCAGCTCGTCCGGCTCGTGCGGGTCGAGTGCGTCGGGCCGGCCGGTCGCCACGTTGCAGAAGGCGCACGCCCGGGTGCAGACCGAGCCCAGGATCATCACCGTCGCGTGGCCCTTGGCCCAGCACTCGCCGATGTTGGGGCAGGCGGCCTCCTCGCACACCGTGTTCAGCCGGTGCGTGCGCATCAGCCGGCGGGTCGCGTTGTAGGCGGGCGAGGTCGGCGCCTTGACCCGGAGCCAGCCCGGCTTGGGCTGGCGGTCGGTGCGGGGCTTCAGCGGTGCGACCTGCGAATCAGGCATGGGAGTTTCCTCACTTCCGCCTAGATGTGGATGACGCGCCCATGGGCGTCAAGCACCGATTCGTGCATCGCCTCGGAGAGCGTCGGGTGCGGGAAAATGGTCTCGGCGAGCTCGGCTTCGGTGCACTCCAGCGTGCGGGCGACCGTGTAGCCCTGGATCAGCTCGGTCACCTCAGGCCCGATCATGTGGGCGCCGAGCAGCTCGCCGGTCGCCTCGTCGAACACGGTCTTGACCATGCCCTCCGGCTCGCCGAGGGCGATCGCCTTGCCGTTGCCGAGGAAGGGGAAGCGGCCGACCCTCACCCCGTGCCCGCGCTCTTTCGCGGCGGCTTCCGTGAGCCCGACCGAGGCGACCTGGGGCCGGCAGTAGGTGCAGGCCGGCACGCGGCTCGTGTCCAGCGGGCGGACTCCGTCCACGCCTGCGATCTTCTCCACGCAGAGCACGCCCTCGTGACTGGCCTTGTGGGCGAGCCAGGGCGGCCCGGTGACATCGCCGATGGCGTAGACGCCCGGCTCACCCGTCGCCATCCAGGGGTCGGTCCGGATGTGGCCCTTCTCGACGACCACGCCGCTGCCCTCCAGGCCGAGGTCCTCGACATTGCCGACGATGCCGGCGGCGAGGATCGCGCGGTCGAACGCCGCCTCCTGCGCGCCGCCGTCCGCCGTCTCGATGGTGGCCTGCACCGCCTCGCCCTCGACCGCGAGGCTGTTCACGCGGGCGCCGGTGTGAAGGATCATGCCCTGGGCCTCGAACGCCTTGGCCGCGGCGGCCGAGATCTCCTCGTCCTCGACCGGCAGGATGCGGGGCAGCACCTCGACCACGGTGACGGCGCTGCCGAGGTCGGCATAGAAGCTCGCGAACTCCATGCCGATGGCGCCGGCGCCGATCACCAGCAGCGATGCCGGCCGGGCGCGCGGCACCATCGCCTCCCTGTAGGTCCAGATCATCGTGCCGTCGGGCTCCAGCCCCGGCAGCACCCGCGCCCGCGCGCCGGTGGCGAGGACGATGTGGGCCGCACGGACGTTCTCGGTCGCTCCGCCCTCCTTCGCGACCTCCAGCGCGCCGGCGCCCGCAAGCCTGCCCTGGCCCTTGAACACGGCGATCCCGTTCTTCTTCATCAGGTACTTGACGCCGCCGGAGAGCTGGTCCGCCACCTTGCGCGAATAGGCGACGACCTTCTCGATATCGACAGTCACCTCGCCTGCGCTGATGCCGAAGTCGCCGAGGCGGTCGAGGGTGTGGCGGATTTCGGAGACCCGCAGCAGCGCCTTGGTCGGAATGCAGCCCCAGTTGAGGCAGATGCCACCCAGGCGCTCGCGCTCGACCACGGCGCACTTGAGCCCGAGCTGGCTGGCGCGGATCGCCGCGACATAGCCGCCGGGGCCGCTGCCGACGATGACGACGTCAAAGGACGCATCCGCCATGATGTCCTCCGGTCTCGCGTGTGGAAGGAGTCCGGCCGGCGTCGCCGGCTTCCGCTAGTGTTTCGTCCCGGAAAGACGCACGAACAACATTTGCCTCCCACCGTCATGCCCGGACTTGTTCCGGGCATCTCGTCGCGACGGGCGAGACCGGGCTGCCCTCGTGGATGGCCGGGACAAGCCCGGCCATGACGAGGAGGGGACGCTGGGATTGTACATCTCTAGTTCCGGCACCGGGCTAAAGAAGCATGGTGAGCGGGTCTTCGATCAGGCCCTTGAAGGCCTGCAGGAAGCGGGCGCCGAGGGCGCCGTCGACCACCCGGTGATCGACCGAGAGCGTGCACGACATCTGGGTGGCGACGGCGAGCGCGCCGTCCCTGACGACGGGCCGCTGCTCGGCGGCGCCGACGGCGAGGATCATCGCCTGCGGCGGGTTGATGATCGCCGAGAACTCGCGCACGCCGAACATGCCGAGATTGGAGACGCTGAAGGTGCCGCCCTGATACTCCTCCGGCGCGAGCCCCATCGGCCTGGCCCGGGCGCGCCCGGCGAGCGCCTTCACCTCGGCGGAGATTTCCGCGAGTCCCTTGCCGTCGGCGTTGCGCACGATGGGCGTCACCAGCCCGTCCTCGATCGCGACGGCCACCGAGACGTCCACGCCGTCGTAGCGGCGCAGTGCGCCGTCCACCCAGGAGGCGTTGGCGTCCGGGACCTTGCGCAGCGCCAGCGCCGCGGCCCGGATCACGAAGTCGTTGACCGAGAGGCTCAAGGCCTCCGAGCGCTCGTTGAGCGCGGCGCGGGTCTCCAGCAGCGCATCGACCGTGCAGTCGACGGTGAGATAGAAGTGCGGGACCTCGCGCTTCGCCTCCTGGAGACGCCGGGCGATGACCTTGCGCATGGTGCTCGCAGGCGCGTCCCGGTAGCCGGCGGCCGCGGCGGGAGCGACCGGCATCGCAGCCGGTGCCGGCGCCGGGGCAGGCGCGGGTGCCGCGGCGGCGGGAGCGGCTGCGGCGGCGGCGATCGCCGCCTCGATATCGGCCTTCACGATGCGCCCGCCGGGGCCGCTGCCGGCGATCGCGTCGAGCGCGAGGCCGGCCTGCTTCGCCATGCGGCGCGCCAGCGGGCTGGCGAAGATGCGCGCGCCGGGCTCCCGTGCCGGGGGCCCCGCTGCGGCCGGGGGCTCGTCCGCAGGCTCCGACGCGGGCTCCGCCGCTGTCGCTGCTACCGGGGCGGCACCTGACGATGCCGCGGCGGGAGCCGGCGCTGCGGCGCCGTCGAGAGCCGCCGCATCCTCGCCGTCTTCCAGGATCAGGCCGATGACCGCGTTCACCGCCACCCCCTCGGTGCCGGCCGGGACGACGATCCTGCCGAGGGTGCCCTCGTCCGTGGCCTCCACCTCCATCGTCGCCTTGTCGGTCTCGATCTCGCACAGGATATCGCCGGCCGCGACCCGGTCTCCCTCGTTCATCAACCAGCTCGCGACATTGCCCTCGGTCATCGTCGGCGAGAGGGCCGGCATCAGTATCTGGATCGGCATGTCGCCTCCCTGGTCCCTAAGTTCGGTAGCAGACGCGGCGGACGGCGGCGGCGATGTCGGCCGCAGACGGCAGGCTCGCGGCCTCGAGCGACGCCGCATAGGGCATCGGCACGTCGGCGCCGGAGACACGGGCCACCGGCGCGTCGAGCATATCGAACGCGTGTTCCATGACCATGGCGGCGAGCTCGGCGCCGATTCCGGCGAAGGCCCAGCCTTCCTCCACCGTGACCAGGCGGCCGGTCTTCTCCACCGAGGCCAGCACCGCCGCGCCGTCGAGCGGGCGCAGCGAGCGCAGGTCGATGACCTCCGTCTCGATGCCCTCCGCGGCGAGGGTCTCCGCCGCTTCCAGCGCCCGCCCCACCATGATCGAGAAGGCCGCGACGGTGGCGTCGCTGCCGGGGCGCGCAAGCGCGGCCTTGCCGATGGGCACCAGGCGGTCGGCGTCCGCCGGCACCTCGAAGCTCTGGCCGTAGAGCAGCTCGTTCTCCAGAAAGACCACCGGGTTGGGGTCGCGGATGGCGGACTTCAGCAGCCCCTTGGCGTCGGCCGCCGAATAGGGGGCCACGACCCGCCAGCCGGGCACATGGGCGAACCAGCTCGCATAGCACTGGGAGTGCTGCGCGGCGACCCGCGCGGCGGCGCCGTTGGGTCCGCGAAACACCACCGGCACCGGCAGCAGGCCGCCCGACATGTAGAGCGTCTTGGCGGCCGAGTTGATGAGATGGTCCATCGCCTGCATGGCGAAGTTGAAGGTCATGAACTCGACGATGGGCTTGAGCCCGCCCATGGCAGCGCCGACGCCGATCCCGGCGAAGCCGGCCTCGGTGATCGGCGTGTCGATCACGCGGCCTGCACCGAACTCGTCGAGCAGGCCCTGGCTCACCTTGTAGGCGCCCTGATACTCCGCCACCTCCTCGCCCATGAGGAAGACGTCGGGGTCGGCCCGCATCTCCTCCGCCATCGCGTCGCGCAGCGCTTCCCGTACGGTCTGGAGAACCATCGCTGACCGGCGTCCCTCGTGCGTCCCGGGCTCAGGCGCCGGCTACGATGTCGGCCCGCAGCCCGGCGGGGTCCGGCTCCGGCGTACCTTGAGCGAAGTCGGCGGCATCGTTGACGATGGCCTTGACCTCCCGGTCGATCTCCTTGAGCGCGTTCTCGTCGGCCTGGCCGCCGTCGATCAGGGCCTGGCGCGCCCGCTCGATCGGATCGCGCTCCTGGCGCATCCTGCTCACTTCCTCCCGGCTCCGGTATTTCGCCGGGTCGGACATGGAGTGGCCGCGATAGCGGTAGGTCATCGCCTCCAGCAGGAACGGCCCCTTGCCCGCGCGCAGGTCCGCGACCGCCTCCTCGGCGGCCCGGAACACGGCACCGACATCCATGCCGTCGACGCGGCCGCCGGGAATGCCGAAGGCCCGGCCGCGCTCGTGCAGGTCGGAGACGGCCGCCGAGCGCTCCACCGAGGTGCCCATGGCGTATTGGTTGTTCTCGATCACGAAGAGGACCGGGAGCTGCCAGAGCGCCGCCATGTTGAAGGCCTCGAACACCTGGCCCTGATTGGCCGCCCCGTCGCCGAAATAGGTGACGGAGATGCGGTCGGAAGCGCGGTACTTGTGGGCGAAGCCGAGGCCGACGCCGAGCGGCACCTGGGCGCCGACGATGCCGTGGCCGCCGTAGAAGCCGCGCTCCGGCGCGAACAGGTGCATGGAGCCGCCCCGGCCCTGCGACGCGCCGGCGGCGCGCCCGGTGAGTTCCGCCATGACGTCCCTGGGTGCGACACCAGAGATCAGCATGTGGGCGTGGCAGCGGTAGCCGGTGATGACCGAATCGCCGGGCTCGAGCGCGTACTGCATGCCCGTGACCACGGCCTCCTGCCCGATATAGAGGTGGCAGAAGCCGCCGATCAGACCCATACCGTAGAGCTGGCTGGCCTTCTCCTCGAAGCGCCGGAGCAGCAGCATGTCGCGGAATGCGCGAAGGAGCGCCTCGGGCGTCATCGCGCTCTCCCGAGCGGCCGCGGCGCCGCTCCGGGCTTTCCTCCTGGCGGTCGCCATCTCCCCCTCGTGCCCGCCGCCCGTGCCGCCCGGCAGGTATCGGCCGGTGCGGCAACCGCCGGCACGCTAGGTCAAACGCGGCCGGCTGACAAGTGTCCGGGGACTATCCCTTGTCATGGCAAGGAATAAGCCCGCTCAGCGCTTGGGCGACGGCCGCTCGCCTGCGCCCGCGCCGGGCCGCGTCGGGCGGTCGCGGAACAGCACCTCTTCGTCCGGGTGTCCCAGGTTGAGCAGGCGGCGGGCCTCCTGGTCGAGCAGGTCGAGATCGAGGTTGTCGCTCCGCAGCCGGGAGACGCGGCGCTCCAGCTTGCGCCGCTCGTCGGCGAGCGCGGCCACCTCGGCGCGGGTGCGGTCCGCCTCGACGGAACGCTCGATCCACCCCAGCAGCCCGCGCTCGCCCTGCACGCTCTGATAGCCGACATAGAGGAGGCCGAGCGCGCAGGTGAGCAGCACGACGATGGTGCGATAGCGAATCCGCGCGAATCGCTCGGCCATGGCGCGCCGACATCACCCCCGTCGCCGGCCGCTGTCAAGACGGAGGTGCGGGCGGAGATACGGGCTCAGGCGCTGCGCAGGACCGAGCGGCCGGCGTAGCGCGCGCTGTCGTCGAGGCTCTCCTCGATGCGGATGAGCCGGTTGTACTTGGCGGTGCGGTCGCTGCGCGACGGCGCGCCGGCCTTGATCTGGCCGCATCCGGTGGCGACCGCGAGGTCGGCGATGGCGGTGTCCTCGGTCTCGCCCGAGCGGTGGGAGACGATGGCGGCGAAGCCGCGGCGCATGGCGAGCGAGACCGTCTCCAGCGTCTCCGTCAGCGTGCCCACCTGGTTGGGCTTGACCAGGATGGCGTTGGCCGCGCCTTCCGCGATGCCGCGGCCGAGGCGGGCCGCGCCGGTCACGAACAGGTCGTCGCCGACCAGCCGGATGCGCCCCCCCAGCGCCGCCGTGAGCGCGGCCCAGCCGGTCCAGTCGTCCTCGGCGAGGCCGTCCTCGATGGAGGCGATGGGGTAGCGGCCCGCAAGGTCCTCGTACCAGGCGATCATCCCGCCCGCATCTTCGCTGCGTCCCTCGCCCGCGAGCCGGTAGGCGCCGTCCCGGTAGAACTCGCTCGCCGCCGCGTCGAGCGCGAGATGGACATCCTCGCCGGGCCGGTAGCCCGCCGCCTCGACCGCCTTCATCAGGTGGCCGAGCGCGGCATCGGTGCCGTCGAGCGCCGGCGCGAAGCCGCCTTCGTCGCCGACATTGGTGGAGAGGCCGGCGTCCGAGAGCCGCGCGCCCAGGCTGTGGAAGATCTCGGCGCCGATTCGCACCGCGTCCGCCACGCCGTCCGCGGCGACCGGCATGACCATGAACTCCTGCAGGTCGATCGCGTTGTCCGCGTGGGCGCCCCCGTTGAGGACATTCATCATGGGCACCGGCAGCAGCCGCGCATCGAGGCCGCCGACATAGCGGAAGAGCGGCTGGCCCAGCTCGGCCGCCGAGGCGTGTGCGGCAGCGAGGCTGACGCCCAGGATCGCGTTCGCCCCGAGCCGGCTCCTGTTCCCGCTGCCGTCGAGGGCGATCAGGGTGGCGTCGAGGCGGGCCTGCTCCGCCGACTCCATGCCGCTCAGCGCCGGAAAGATCTCCTCCTCGACGGCGCGCACGGCCTCGCGCACACCCTTGCCGCCGAAGCGGGTACCGCCGTCGCGCCGCTCGACCGCCTCGTGCGCGCCGGTCGAGGCGCCGGAGGGAACCGCCGCCCGCCCTTCCGCGCCGCTCTCCAGCACGAGATCGACCTCGACCGTGGGGTTGCCGCGGCTGTCGAGGATCTCCCGCGCCCGAATATCGCTGATCGCACCCATGGCCCCTTCTCCCGGCACCGGCCGCCTTGATAGGGCGCGCGCCCGGCACGGGCAAGGGACGATCCGCCGCGAAAGGGTTCGCGCGGCCCCGCAGGGTCCCGGCGCAAACACGTCGGACGCGCCGGCCGGGCGAGCGCTTCGTGATGACCCCGGCACGGGATCGTGGCATGGTGGCGCGCACCGGGTCGCGAATCGGGCCCCTCCGCGTCCGGCCGCCCATCGGGCAAGCGGAGCGCGGGCGAGACTGTGCATGAAAGCAGCCGTTCATGGGACCATCGCGCACGATCACGCGACGGCGGCGCAGGACACGATCCCGGAACGACCGTTGCCGGCCCCCTCCGCCACCATGACCCCGATGGCGGCGCGCAGAGAGACGAGGAGGGGCGCTTGCTCTCCGCCGCCGCGCCGAAGCGCCAGGCGATGAGCGACGGGACGGCGATGCTCGGCGTGGAGCGGTCGCTGCTCGGCAGGCGCTGGCGCGCGCGACTCGCCGATTCGATGGCCGGACTCTCCCTCGCCCAGGCCATCGAGGCGCCGGAGATCGTGGGGCGCGTGCTCGCGGCGCGCGGCGTCCGGGCCGAGGACGCAGCGGCCTATCTCGAGCCCACGCTCCGCCGCCTGCTGCCCGACCCACGCCACCTGCGCGACATGGAGAAGGCCGTGGACCGCCTCGCCGGGGCGCTCGCGGCCGGCGAGAAGATCGCAATCTTCGGCGACTACGACGTGGACGGCGCGACATCGGCCGCCCTCCTCAGCCGCTTCTTCGCGGCCGCAGGCGCGCCCGTGACGCTCTACATCCCCGACCGCCTGCGCGAGGGCTACGGACCCAACGGCGCCGCCATGCGCCTGCTCGCCGCGCAAGGTGTGCGGGTGGTCGTCACCGTCGATTGCGGCATCTCCGCCTTCGATGCGCTGGCGGACGCCGCCGACGCCGGCCTCGACGTGATCGTGGTCGACCACCACATCGCCGAGGCCAGGCTGCCGCAGGCCTGCGCCGTGATCGACCCCAACCGGCTGGACGAGGAGAGCCCGCACCGCCAACTCGCCGCGGTGGGGGTGGCCTTCCTCCTCGTCGTCGGGCTCAACCGGCACCTGCGCGAGGCCGGCTGGTACCACGCGCACAAGGAGCCCGACCTCAAGCAATGGCTCGACCTGGTGGCGCTCGGCACGGTCTGCGACGTGGTGCCGCTCACCGGCGTCAACCGCGCGCTGGTGCGCCAGGGGCTCACGGTGATGCGGCAGCGCCGCAATGTCGGGCTCAGGGCGCTCGGCGACGTGGCCGGGCTGGAGGAGGCGCCGGGCGTCTACCACCTGGGCTTCATCCTCGGGCCCCGGGTCAATGCGGGGGGACGGGTGGGCGAGGCGAGTCTCGGCGCGCGCCTGCTGACCACGGAGGACGAGGACGAGGCGGCGGAGCTCGCGCGCCGCCTCGACGCGCTGAACCGCGAGCGCCAGGAGATCGAGGCGGCGGTGCTGGAGGCCGCGGTCGAGCAGGTGGCGCACGCAGCCGATGGCGCCGCAGCGCAGGCGCCCTTCGTCCTCGCCCATGACGAGAACTGGCATCCGGGCGTGATCGGCATCGTCGCGAGCCGGCTCAGGGAGCGCCATGACCGGCCGGCGATCGTCGTCGCCTGGGAGGACGGCATCGGCAAGGCCTCCTGCCGCTCGGTGCCGGGCGTGGATATCGGCGCGGCGATCACTACGGCGCGGCAGGCCGGATTGCTGGTCAATGGCGGCGGTCATGCGATGGCGGCCGGCTTCACCGTGGAGCAGGAACGGCTGGAGGCGCTGACGCAGTTCCTGCACGACCGCCTCGGCGGAGGCGCGGGCGCAGGTGCAGGCGCGGCGCCTGCGCGCAGTCTCGGCCTCGACGGCGCGCTCGGCGTGGAAGGCGCGACGGCGGCGCTGCTGGAGGTGCTGGAGGCGGCGGGCCCCTACGGCGCCGGCAATCCGGAGCCCCGCTTCGCCGTCGCCGGCGCCCGGCTGCTGCGCGCCGATATCGTCGGGCGCGGCCATGTGCGCTGCCAGCTCGCGGGCAAGTCGGGCAAGCGGCTCAAGGGCATCGCCTTCCGCGCTGCCGACAACGCGCTGGGCCACGCGCTGCTGGCTGGCTCGGGCGAAGCGTTCCACCTGGCCGGCCGCCTCCGCCTCGACCGCTACCGGGGAGGCCGCGCCGTCGAGCTGCAGATCGACGACGGCACCCTGGCTCCGGAGCCCGAGCCGTCGGACCTCTGATCGCCCCTTGATTCCGGGACGCCCGGCCCGCTACATAGCGCAGCCCAGTGCGTGGACCCCTTCGTCTAGAGGTTAGGACACCACTCTTTCAAGGTGGAGACACGGGTTCAATTCCCGTAGGGGTCACCACCCGTTCGTTTACTACCACCGTTTGTTCCAACTGAATAAGGCTACTCTGATGCAACAATCTGAAACTTGGGAGGAAGCAATACTTGCGATTTTGAGAACACGCAACAATGTTATGTCACTTCAAGACATTTACAGGGGCATGAAAGACCATCCTCTCGTCACGCCTCACCATAAAGACGATTGGGAAGGCCAACCTCGCTATCAACATTGGATACGATCGGCGCTAAAGAAACTAAAGGATAAGGGACTTGTTCGCCAAGTAAAGCGCGCTCATTACGCCGCCAACTGGCGGGTGACGTTTCGCTTCGAAGACAGACACGCCGTGGATGTCGACTATCTGGACTATCACTAGGAGTACCTGCGATGGCCATGAACAACCCCGTGCATCCTGGCGCCATCGTTCTCGAAGACTGTCTGAAGCCATTGGGTCTGTCCGTTACCGAGGGCGCGAGGCGGCTCGGCATCGGGCGCCAGACGCTGTCCAACCTCGTGAACGAAAAGGCGTCCGTTTCCATCGAGATGGCCTATCGTCTGTCGAAGGCCTTCGGCTCGACCCCGGAGACGTGGCTGGGCATGCAGTTGGCCTACGACCTGGCGCGGTCCCGCCACCTCGAGCGGACACTACAGATCGAACGCATCGCCGCTGCTTAGCTCGCCCCGTTGAGGGCTGCGCGCGCGGCGACGAGGCCGAGCCAGGCGTCGCCCACGCGGTAACAGAATTCGTGCGAGGCGAAGTGGTGGAGTTGCAGCAGGTGCGGCAGGTCCTCGGGCAGCGTCGGCGCATGGGTGGGCACGACCTTCTCGGAGCCCGTGACCCAGGCCGTCATCATCTCCGGCGTCACCTCGAAATGGGGCTGGAAGGAGTAGGTCGCTGCCCCCAGCCGGAAGGCCTGGTTCGGCACCTCCTCGCCGACCATGAGCCTCGTCGCATCCTGCGGCAGGTCGAAGGTCTGGCTGTGGAACTGGGCGAGATGGAGCGGGTTGTCGAAGGACTGGCCGAGCAGCGGGTCGCTCAGGGCAGCCTGGGTCAGCCGTAGCGGCACGAAGCCGACCTCGGGCACGGCCAGGTCGTAGCAGCGCCCACCGAAGGCGCGCGCGACGATCTGGGCGCCGAGGCAGATGCCGAGCACCGGCTTCTCCGCTTGGGTGAAGCGCCGCACCAGCGCCGCGGCGTGCTCGAGCCAGGGGTGCTCCTCCACATGGCCGGCGTGCATCGCGCCCCCCATGAGGAGGTAGCCGTCATGGCCGGCATCGTCGGCGGGCAGCCTGTGGTCGGCGTTCAGGTGCGGCATGCAGAGGTCGAGATGCGCGCCGCGCTTGGTCGCGGGCTCCTCCAGGTAGCCCGGCCCGGAGTTCTCGTGGTTCTGCAGCAGGAGGATGCGCACCGGCGCTCAGCCTTCGCCCCAAAAACGCTTGAAGCCCGCGACGGTGAACGCGGGATCGCGGCAGAAGTCGACGATCGCCTGCTCCTTGGCCACGATCGCCGCCGCCGCCTCCAGGATGGCCGGCACCTGCTCCGGCGGCACCGCGACGGCGCCGTTGGCGTCGGCGTGGATCAGGGTGCCGCTGCGCGCGTAGAGCCCGGCGACGTTGACCTCGCAGTCGAAATCGACCCGGTGATAGTCGGCGCGGTTGGGCGCGATGCCGCCGTGGAGCGCCTGGAAACCCTCCGCCATGCCGGCGACATCGCGCACGGCGCCGTTGGTGATGAGGCCGATGCACCCCAGCGCGCTGTGCATGAAGCTCATCACCTCGCCGAAGAGCGCGTTGGTGGCGGCGTGCGGCGTGTCGGCGTCCTGCACCATGACGATGCGGGGCTCAGGGCCTGCGGCCACATGGTCGAACCAGGCGAGGTCCTGCGCCCGCGTCTGCCCGGCGTCGAGGCCGCCCGGCTCCAGCGTGCGGTAGAGCGCGGTGCGGGCGAAGCCCACCATGGGCGGAAGCGCGGGCCTGGCGCAGTGAAGCGTCGCCTTGGTCGTGCGCCGTGCGGCCTCGGGTGCCACGGCGAGGAGCGCGTTGCAGACGGTCGGCGTGTCGTAGCGGCCGAGCGCCGCGAGATCGATGTCGTGAGCGGTCATGCGATGGGTCCCCCTGCCCCCTCTTAGCCGCGCCGCCGGGCGCTGGCAATCGGCGGCCTTGCGTGCATTGCCGGCCGTCGCCACCATCGGGGAAACGGAGGGACGGCGCGCATGAGCATCAGGATCGAGTGCATCCTCGACTGCGGCAACCATCTGGGCGAAGGGCCGGTGTGGGACGTCGACGAAGGCCGGCTCTACTGGGTGGACGGCACCGGGCGCCGCGTCGGCAAGCCGGAGCTCTGGCGCCTGGACCCGCGCTCGGGCCGGGTCGAGAACTGGACCCTCGGCGAGCATGACGTGGGCGCAATGGCGCTCCGTGCCGGTGGCGGCGCGGTGATGGCGCTGGACGACGGCTTCTACTTCTTCGACTACGACAAGGCGGTGCTGGAGCCGATCGCCAAGGTCGACGCCGACCAGCCGCGCACCCGCCTCAACGACGGCAAGTGCGACCGGCGCGGGCGCTTCTTCGCCGGCGGGATGGACGACAGGGAGGAGCTCACCATCTGCGGCCTGTGGCGGCTCGACCCCGATCTCTCCGTCACCAAGGTGGAGGGCGGCATCATCTGCACCAACGGCCCCTGCTGGAGCCCCGACGACCGGACCTTCTACCTCGCCGACAGCTTCCAGGAGGAGTTCTGGGCCTACGACTACGACATCGAGAGCGGCACGCTTGCCAACAAGCGGGTGTTCGCCACGACGAAGGACGACGCCGGCGTCGCCGACGGCTCCACGGTGGACGAGGAGGGCTGTCTCTGGAACGCCCAGGTGATCGGCGGCGAGCTGGTGCGCTACGCGCCGGACGGCTCGGTGGAGCGGCGCATCGGGATGCCGGTGAAGAACGTCACCAGCGTGATGTTCGGCGGCGACGGTCTCGACGTGCTCTACGTCACCTCGATGGCCCGCGTGCAGCACCCGGCGGTGCACGACATGTTCGCGCAGGAGGCGAAGCCCCAGTTCCTCGCCGGCGGCCTGTTCGCGGTGACCGGCCTCGGCATCCGCGGCATTCCGGAGCCCCGCTTCGCCGGCTGAGCTGGCCCGAGCACGAGAGCTCGTTGCGGCCGCGCTCGATAAGATATATAATATAGATATAAACTGCAGGAGAATCCGATGGGCGCGACTCAGCATGTGCGGAAGTGGGGGAGCAGCCTGGCCGTGCGCATCCCCAAGGCCATCGCCGAGCAATGGGGGGTCTCGGAAGGCTCCGCCATCGAAATGCAATCGCAGGGCGATCGGGTGGTGATGCGAAAGAGGGCCTATGACCTCGCCGACATGCTGAGCCGCATGACCGCCGACAATGTTCACCCCGAGCACGACACCGGCGAGGCTCAAGGCAACGAACGGTGGTAGAGGCACGCTATGTCCCGGACGCCGGAGACATCGTGTGGCTCGCCTTCTCGCCCCAGGCCGGCCATGAGCAGGCCGGGCACCGTCCCGCCCTGATCCTGAGCCCGCGGAGCTACAACGAAAAATCCAGCCTGGCGCTGTTTTGCCCCATCACCTCCAGGGTCAAGGGCTATCCCTTCGAGGTCCTGCTCCCCGCCGAGGGCACCATCACCGGCGTCGTGCTGTCCGACCAGATCAGGAGCCTGGATTGGCGTGCGCGCCGTGCCCGCTTCGAGACACGGGCGCCGCCGCAAGTGGTGCGCGAAGTCCGGGAGAAGCTGACCGTTCTCCTGGATTAGGGCGATCGGGGCCGGGCGGCGCCCCGGTTCAGGTCTTGCGGATGAAGTTGTCGGCGTAGGATTTCGGCCGCACGGTGTGCGTCCGGGGTTCCTCCACCACGTAAGCGAAGCCGCGCCGCCTGGCGTAGGCCACCGCCTGCTCCCTGGTATCGAAACTCAGCCTGACCTGCTGGGTGGTGTCGTCCGAGCCGGTCCAGCCCATCAGGCTGTCCACCGCGCGGGTGCCACGGGGGCTGTGCTCCAGCACCCAGCGGGCGGTCTTGGCACGCCCGGACTGGGTCGCCGTCTTGGCCGGCCTGTAGATGCGCACCTCCATCGCCGCGCCTCATAGCGCGGCCGGGCGGTGGCGGCAAGCCTTCGGTCTCAGCTCTCGGTCTCGGGGGCGAAGAGCGGGATTTCTCATATCCCTCTCTTGCCATCGCAGCCGCAAAGGCTGTAGCAGACACCACAGAAAATTCGGGCGCGACGAGCGAGAGACCCGCGCCGCCGGAGGACGACATGAGCCTGACGAGCAAGACCTGCGTGCCCTGCCGGGGCGGCATCCCGCCGCTCGAAGACGCCGAGGCACGGGCGTTTCTGGATCAGACACCGGGGTGGGAGCTGATCGACGGCGCCACCAGGATCCGCCGCACCTTCACCCTCGGCGATTTCGCCGAGGCCATGGCGCTGGTGCAGAAGGTCGGCGACCTCGCCGAGGACGAAGGCCATCACCCGGACATCGCCTTCGGCTGGGGCTACTGTACGGTCCTCTTCTACACCCACAAGATCAAGGGCCTGCACGAGAACGATTTCATCATGGCGGCCAAGGTCAACGCGCTGGCCGGCGGATAGCCATTCGTCGGGTCATCCTCGATTCCGCGCACCGTGAAACACGCCGATGATGTCGATGTCGGCGTCGTCGCAGGTGTAGACGACAATATAGGGAAGGCCGGGCACGACGAGCTCGCGCGTGCCGGGGACTCGGCCCGCTCGTCCGGATTTCGGAAAGGACGCCAACCGATCGACGGAGCGGAGCACGCGGTCCACGACCGCCCGCGCGGCCTCGGGGTCGTTTTCGCTGATGAAGTCCCGGATGTCGGCGAGGTCGCTGACGGCAGAGAGCCGCCACCGGAGCCTCATGTAGCGGCCTTCTGTTGAAAGAAGGCGCGAACCTCTTCGTGAGGGGCGTAGCGCGGCGCTTCGCCGAGGCGGCGCTCGACCTCGGCGGCCTGCTGCGGTGTGAGGCGGGGCGCGTCGGCGTCCTCTTCGACCACGCTCAGGAGCAGCGCGGCCGCTTCATCCTGACGATCAGCCGGCAGCTTGCGGAGCTTCGCGATCGCCCGTTCGAGCCGTTCAGTCATGGCAGGACGTTTAGCACGGTGACGAACTCCCGGCGAGGGCGCAGAGGTCGCGCAGGATGCGCTGAACGCCGTCCAGCCGCGCCTCCGTGTCGGGCCAGCGGCGCAGCGCCACGAGGCGGCTGTCGGGCCTGAGGCGCAGCGCGTTCTCCGGCGCCGACACGTAGCGGACCAGCGCCGCCGGCTCCAGGAAGCCGCCGTCGCGCAAGCTCAGCACGGCGCCCTTCGGCCCGGCCTCGACCCGCTCGATGCCGCTTTGGCGGCAGAGCTGCTTGATCGCCATGATCTCCAGCAGGTGGCGCACCGACGCCGGCGGCGGGCCGAAGCGGTCGGCCAGCTCGTCGATGAATTCGTCGATGCCGGCCTGGTCCTCCAGGGCGGCAACCCGGCGGTAGAGGGTGAGCCGCACGTCGAGGTCGCGCACGTAGCTCTCGGGGATCAGCACGGAGGTGCCGAGGCTGATGGCCGGCGACCAGCGTTCGGCCGGCGGCGCCTCGCCGCCCGCGGCGGCGCGCGCGCTGGCGACGGCCTCTTCCAGCATGTGCTGATAGAGCTCGACCCCGACTTCCCTGATGTGGCCCGACTGCTCGGACCCGAGCAGGTTGCCCGCGCCCCTGATGTCGAGATCGTGGCTCGCCAGGCTGAAGCCGGCGCCGAGGCCGTCGAGCCGGTGGATGACCTGGAGCCGCTTGTGCGCGGTATCGCTGAGGCGATGACCGGGGGGGAGCGTCAGATAGGCATAGCCCCGCAGCTTCGCCCGCCCGATGCGGCCGCGAAGCTGGTAGAGCTGGGCCAGCCCGAATCGGTCCGCCCGGTGCACGATCATGGTGTTGACCCGCTGCAGGTCGAGCCCCGATTCGATGATCGCGGTGGAGACCAGAACGTCGATCCTGCCGTCGTAGAAGTCGCCCATGATCGAATCGAGCGCACGCGCCGCGAGCCGTCCGTGGGCGACGGCAATCTTTACCTCGGGCACCAGGCGGCGCACATGCGCGGCCACCTCGTCGAGGTCGGCGATGCGCGGGCAGACGTAGAACACCTGGCCGCCGCGCAGGAGCTCGCGCATCAGCGCCTCGCGCACGACCAGCGGGTCGAAGGGCAGGATGAAGGTGCGCACCGCGAGCCGGTCCACCGGCGGGGTCGCGATGACGCTCATGTCGCGCACGCCGCTCAACGCCATCTGCAGGGTGCGCGGGATCGGCGTGGCCGTGAGCGTCAGCACATGGGCCTCCGCCTTGAGCAGCTTCAGGCGTTCCTTGTGGGCGACGCCGAAATGCTGCTCCTCGTCCACGATGACCAGGCCGAGATCGTTGAACGCGATCGACTTGCCGAGCAGCGCATGGGTGCCGATGACGATATCGATCTCGCCGCCGGCGATGCCGCGCCGGGTCGCCGCCTGCTCCCTGGCCGGCACCAGGCGCGAGAGCTGGGCGATGCGCACCGGCAGCCGGGCGAAGCGCTCGCCGAAGGTGTGCAGGTGCTGCCGGCTCAGCAGGGTGGTCGGCGTCAGCACCGCGACCTGCTTGCCGGCGTGCACCGTGTGGAAGGCCGCGCGCAGCGCCACCTCCGTCTTGCCGAACCCGACATCGCCGCAGACCAGCCGGTCCATCGCCCGCCCGGCGCCGAGATCGTCGATCGCCTCCTCGATGGCGCGCGCCTGATCCTCGGTCTCCACATAGGGGAAGCCCGCGCAGAAGGCGTCGTAGAGGGCGCCCGGCGCCGCGAGCTGCGGCGCCGGCCGCGTCGCGCGCTCCGCCGCGAGCCCGATGAGCTGATTCGCCATGTCGCGGATGCGCTGCTTGAGCCGGGCCTTGCGCGCCTGCCAGGCGGCGCCGCCGAGCCGGTCCAGCGCCACCGGGCGCTCGGCCGAGCCGTAGCGCGAGAGCAGCTCGATGTTCTCGACCGGCAGGAAGAGCCGGTCGTCGCCGTCATAGAGGATGCGCAGGCAGTCGTGTTGTGCGTGATCGACCTCGAGCGTCACCAGCCCGTCATAGCGGCCGATGCCGTGGTCGGCGTGCACCACCAGATCGCCGTCGGCGAGCGCCGCCGTATCGACGAGGAAGTTCTCGGCGGGTTTTCGCCGGCGGCGCTCCGGCCGGCCGGGGCGCGCGCCGAGGATGTCCTGCTCGGCGATCGCGGCGAGCCCGGGCGCGACGAGCCCGCGCTCCAGCGGCAGCACTGCCGCCGCCGCGATGCCGGGCGGCAGCGCCTGCGCCCCGCGCCAGTCGGCGACCGGCTCGATCCCGTGCACGCCGTGCTCGCGCAGCAGGCGGACCATGCGGTCGCGGCTGCCGGCGCCGCCGCTCGCGATCAGGACCCGCCGGCCGCTCTCCTGCTGCCGGTCGATATGGTCGCCGACGGCCTCGAACAGCGCGCCGTGCCGCTGCTTGCGCTCGGGCACGAAGTCCCGCCCGTCGCGGGCGCCGGCGTCCGCTCCGCCTTCGCTCTCGACGAAGGGCGAGCACTGCACGAGCGCGCGCCCGCCCGTCAGCCGCGCCCATTCGTCCGCATCGAGAAAGAGTGCGGCGGGCGGGACCGGATGATAGGGCGCATCCGCGACCAGGGAGGTCTGCGGGTTCGTGCGCGCGTCGAAGAAGTCCGCGATCGTCTCGAAGCGGCCGTCGCGCGCTTGCCCCACGCGATGGTCGAGCACCACCGGGCCGTCCGGCACGTAGTCGAACACGGTCTCCAGCCGGTCATGGAAGAGCGGCAGCCAGTGCTCGATGCCGGGATAGCGCCGGCCGGCGGAGACCGCCTCGTAGAGCGGGTCCTCCCCGGTCACGGCACCGAATGCGCGGCGGTAGGCGGCGCGGAAGCGCGCGATGGACTGCGGATTGAGCAGCACCTCGCTGACCGGCGCGAGGTCGAGAGCGTCGGCGGCCTCCGCGCGCCGCTGCGTGAGGGGGTCGAACCAGCGCATGGTCTCGATCACGTCGCCGAGGAAATCGAGCCGCACCGGGCGCTCGGCATCGGGCGGGAAGATGTCCACGATACCGCCGCGCACGGCATAGTCGCCCGCCTCCATCACCGTGCCGGCGCGCACGAATCCGTTGCGCTCCAGATAGTCCAGCAGGGTCTCGACAGCGAGCGGCGCACCGCTTGCGAGCGGAAGGGTCGCGTCGGCCAGCATGGTGCGCGGCGGCACCCGCTGGACCGCCGCGTTGACGGTGGTGAGCACCACGGGAGGCCGTGCCGCGCCGTCTCGCAGCAGCCGGACGAGGCCGGCGAGGCGCCGGCTCGCGATATCGGCGCGCGGCGAGACCCGGTCGTAGGGCAGGCAGTCCCAGGCCGGGATCGTGATCTGCACGCAGTCGGGATCGAAGAAGGCGAGCAGGGCGGAGAGCCGCGCGAGCCTGGCATCGTCGCGGGCGATGTAGAGCACCGGTCTGTCGTGTGCCTCCGCCAGACGCAGCAGCACCGGCGCAGCGAAGCCTTCGGGCACCCCGCCGAGGGCGGTGCGCCCCGGTGCGGCCAGGGCACGCACGCAGCGGTCGGGGACGAGCGCGGTCACCGGCGCTGCCGGCGGTGCCGGTTCCGGGCCTCGCGTCTGAGGCGCGCCAGGAAGGGCGTGTCGTGTTCCGCCGGCACGGCCGTGCGCCCGCCGATCCAGCGCGCGATGTCCACGTCGTTCGCGTTCAGCAGCCGCTCCGCCTGCGCGACCTCCTCGGGCGGGAGACTGTCGCCGAGCCGGGCGATGACATCGCCGACCAGGAGGTCGGTCTCCCTGGTGCCGGTGCGGGCCGAGCGGTAGCGCAGCCGCCGGCGCCTGGTCTCGATGTCGAGGCTCTCGGTCATGGCCGCCGCCGCCCCGCCGTTGCGGACCGGCTCACCCGGCCGCGTTGGGTGGCGCGACCGGCGGCGCGACGGCGGCCGGGTTGCGGCCGACCAGCCGGCGGTAGATTTCGGGGTCGGTCGCGCCCTCGCTGCCGATGACCAGGACCCGCGATGCCTCGCTCAGCCCGAGCGCCGCGCGCGCCGGCTCTGCCGCCGCGGCAATCAGGGCGCCGAGGGCGGCGGCGCCGGATTCGCCGAGCACCAAGGCAGGGTCGGCGGCGGCGGGCGCGGCGGCGCGGCGCATGGCGTCGACCGCGACGGCGTCGTCGAGCGCCATGAAGGCGAAGGCCGCGCGATCCAGCACCCGCCAGGCCAGCGGCGAGACCTCGGCGGCGGCAAGGCACGCCATCACCGTGTCGAGATCGCCGGAGGCGGGGCGCGGCTTGCCGGCGAGCGCGCTCTGATAGAGGCAGTCGGCGGCCGCCGGCTCGACCACCACGCCTTTCGGGCTCCCGGCCCCGAAATCCTGGCGGAAGGCGCCGATCAGCGCGGCCGCCAGCCCGCCCACGCCGGCCTGGACGAAGAGATGGGTCGGCGTCTCACCGGCCAGCGCCTCCCCGATCTCGTCCGCCAGCACGGTGTAGCCGTGCATGACCCGGCTCGGGGCCTCGTCGCCGCCGGCGTGCGACGTGTCCGACACCGGCAGCCAGCCCCTGGACGCCGCCTCGTCGGCGCAGGTCCGCACCGCCTCGTCATAGCTGCCGGCGACGCGCACGATGTCCGCGCCCTGGGCGGCGATGGCCCGCGCCCGGCCCGCGCTCACCGGCCCCGGCAGGAACACCGTGCAGCGTGCGCCGGCGCGCCGCGCGCCCCAGGCCACCGCGAGCCCATGATTGCCGTCGGTCGCGCAGCAGACCGTCATGTCCGCGACTCGCGCGGCAGCGCGGCCGGCGGCGATGTCGGCGATGGAGGCCGCGCCCCCCAGCCGCTCGCGCAGCAGATGGACCACCGCATAAGCGCCGCCCAACGCCTTGAAGCTGCCGAGGCCGAAGCGCCCGCTCTCGTCCTTCAGCCACAGCGCCTCGATGCCCAGCGCCTGTGCGAGGCCGTCCAGTCGGTGCAGGGGTGTCGGCCGGTAGTCCGCGAAGCCCGTGACGGCGGCGCGCGCCGCGGCGCGGCGCTCCGGCTGGATCACCGGCGCCGATTCGTCCTCCGGCGCGGGCACGTAGCGCGGGTTCCTGTGGAGGAGGAAGGGGACGGACATGGCGCGTTCCGGCGATGTCGTTCAGCGCAAGTCCGCGAGCAGCGGCATGACCTCGTCCGCGAAGCGTTGCAGATGCGCCGCCTTCTCCCGCTCGTGCGCGAGCATGTGCAGCACGAGGTGGCGCATGCCGGCCGCGTGGAAGGCGCGGATCGCCGCCGCCACGTCCGCCGCCTCCCCCAGCGCGCAGTAACGCTCGGCCGCATGCGTGAAATCCATGGCGTAACGAATACTCAGGAACTTCGCGGCGAATTCGAGGGCGCTCGCGCGGTCCTTGTCGAGCCGGACGAAGTGCAGATGCGCCGTGCCGAAACGGTCCAGGGCGCGCCCGGCGGCGTCCGCGGCGGCGGCGATGGTCTCCAGCGAGCGGCGGTAGCGATCGGGGTCGACGACGTAGGACATCCAGCCGTCCGCGAGCCGGCCTGCGCGCCTGAGCGCCGGGTCGGCGCGGCCGCCGCACCAGATCGGCGGGCCGCCCGGCTGCGCCGGCGGCGGCTCCATCGCGGCTTCGGCGAAGGGATAGAAGCGGCCGTCATGGGCGACAGCCTCGCCCGACCAGAGCTTGCGCAGCACGCGGATGCCCTCGCCGAGCCGCGCGCCGCGCTCCTCCACCGGCACGCCGCAGAGCTGGAACTCGACAGGGAACTCGCCGCCGACGCCGACCCCGAAGATCACCCGGCCCTTCGAGACCGTATCGAGGGTCGCCACCTGCTTCGCCACCGGCGCCGGATGGCGCAGGGGCAGCAGGTAGACCGCGGTGCCGACGGTGAGCCGGTCGCTGAGCGCCGCCGCCTGGGCGAGCTGGATCAGAGGATCGAGGATCGGCCCTGCATAGGCCACATGATCGCCGGACCAGATCGAATCGAAACCCAAGGCATCGAGCAGACCCACGACCTCGGGCAGGCCGCCGCCCGGTGCTGCGCTTGCATCGTCATAGCCGTGCGGCGCCAGCACATGCTGAAAGCCGATGCTCAGTCTCGGCTCGAGGGGTAGCTCCACGACCGTCTCCCGCGCTGGTCGGAAAGGCCGCGCACTCTAGAGCGTTTCCGTGTCACACGGAAACGGCCTGCGCATCGGCGTCGAGGCCGGGATAGATGGGGAAGGCGCGGCAGAGCGCCAGCACCTCCGTGCGGACTCCATTCTCGACCGCCTCGTCTCGCGTGCCCGCCGCCGCCATGGCGTGCAGCAGGTCGGCGATCCAGCCGCCGATGCGGCGGAATTCGGCCTCGCGCAAGCCCCGGGTGGTGCCGGCGGCGCTCCCGAAGCGGAGCCCCGAGGTCACCGTGGGCGGCCGCGTGTCGCCGGGCACCGTGTTCTTGTTGCAGGTGAGGCCGGCGGCCTCCAGGCCGTCGGAGGCCGCGGCGCCGGTGAGCCCGAGCGGACGCAGGTCGGCCACCAGCAGCGGCGTGTCGGTGCCGCCGGAGACGATGGCGATGCCGCGCGCCGTCAGCGTATCGGCGAGGGTTCGCGCATTGGCCAGCACCTGGGCCGCATAGGCCTTGAACGAGGGTTTCAGCGCCTCGCCCAGGCAGACCGCCTTCGCCGCGACGGCGTTGAGGATCACGCTGCCCTGCATGCCGGGGAAGACGGCGCTGTCGAGCCTGCGCGCGAGGTCCGCATCGTCGGTCAGGATGATCCCGCCCCGCGCGCCCCGCAGGTTCTTGTAGGTGGTCGCCGTGGTCACGTGGGCGTGGGGCAGCGGGCTCGGGTGCACGCCGCCGGCCACCAGGCCCGCGAAATGCGCCATGTCGGCGAGCAGCACGGCGTCGACCGAATCGGCGATGGCGCGAAAGCCGGCGAAGTCGATCGCGCGCGGATAGGCCGAGCCGCCGCAGATGATGAGCCTGGGCCGGTGCTCGTGCGCCAGGCGCTCGACCGCTTCCATGTCGATGAAGCCGGTCGCATCGGTGCCGTAGCGGACCGGGCTGAACCACTTGCCGGTCAGGTTCGGCGCGGCCCCGTGGCTCAGATGGCCGCCGGCATCGAGGGCCATGCTCAGCACCGGGTCGCCCGGCTTGAGCAGCGCGAGGAAGACCGCCTGGTTCGCCTGGCTGCCGGAATGGGGCTGGACGTTGGCGTAGGCGCAGCCGAAGAGCCGCTTGGCCCGCTCGATGGCGAGGGCCTCGATCCGGTCGGCGAATTCGGCGCCGCCGTAATAGCGTGCGCCGGGCCGGCCTTCGACGGTCTTGTTGACGATGACGGAACCGAGCGCGTCGAGGCTCGCGCGGCTGACCAGGTTCTCGGACGCGATCAGCTCGATCCCGTCCTGCTGGCGTCGGAGCTCGCCCGCGAGCGCCGCATGGACTTCCGGGTCGGCGCTGCGCAGACGGTCGAGGAAGTAGCCCGGCTCCAGCGCCGGGGAGTCGCTCACGGGCCCGTCGCCGGCGCGAGGCAGTCGTCGGCGAGCGGCGCCACCGGCGAAAAATCGGTGTGATGCTTGTGCTCGGGCCGGGCGAACGCGGTCTGGGCGTTGGCGACGGGGTTGAGGATGAGCGAGAAGATCGCGCGGTCCCAGGGCGACATGTTGCCCGGCGAGCCGTGCACCATCAGGTCGCCGAAGATGAGCCCCGTGCCGGGGGCCCCGAGCGCCGGCGCGATGCCGCCGTCCGCGATCAGCCCGCTGACGGTCTCGCGGTCGACCACCCAGAGCGGATAGCTCGTGCTCGTCACGTCATGGAAGGTGGGCAGCGGCTCGTGCCGGTGCGAGCCGGGAATGAAATAGAGCGGCCCGTTATAGTGGCTCACCTCATCGAGCAGGATGTGCAGGTTGAGCGCCTGCGCCGCCGGCACGCCGTCGTCCCGGTGATGGGTGGCGAAGTCGTAATGCCATTGCCAGGCATCGCCCTCGAAGGCCGCCTTCACGTTGACCTTGACCTGCTGGATGTAGAGCGCCGGGCCGGCGATCTGCTGCGCCGGCCCGACCAGGCGTGGGTGGCGCGCGAGGCGGGCGAAGAGATCGCTCCGCAGGTGGAGGCCCATGACGGTGCGGGGCGCGGTGCCCGCCTTCTCGCCGATGTTGGCCTCGCAGTCCTCGGCGAAGAGGGCCGGCAGCGCGGCGCGGATGGTCGCCACCTCCGCCGCCGAGAAGAGGCCGGGGAGGATCAGCAGGCCGTCCCTGTGGAAGGACTCAAGCTGCGCGTCACTCAGCTTCACGGAACCGGCCTCGACGATCGTTCATCGGCCGTACTCGCCCCGTGCCGAGGGGCCGGCGCCCGCCCGCCATCGGCGGGAAGGCTTCCGGCCCCTGGCAGGCTCCGTCCGGTCTACTCGGCGGCTGCGGACGCCGCGCCCCGCCGGCGCTTGGCCAGCGCGATCTCGTTCGGCGCGCGGTGATAGGCGCCGTCCTTCATCACCATGAGCAGGTTGTCGGCGTCCTGCATGATCGAGACGTCCTTGGTCGGGTCGCCGTCGACCAGCAGCAGGTCGGCGAGGTAGCCCTCCTTGACCATGCCGACATTGAGCCCCATCAGCTCGCCGGCCCACTTCGTGGCGCCGATCAGCGCCTCGGCCGGCGAGTAGCCGAACAGGTTGACGAAGTGCTCCAGGTCGCGGGCGTTGGCGCCGATGGGGTTCCAGGCGAAGCCGTAGTCGCCGCCCGGCATGGCCCGGATGCCGCGCTTGCGCACCTCCTTGTAGGTGCGGACCGTGTGCTCCATCTTGTAGAACATGTTGTAGCTCTCGGCGACCTCGCGGGTGATGCCCCACTCGGCGGCCTCATGGGCGAACGTGTAGACGATGCCGACCGCTGGCGCCAAGTAGATGTCCTTCTTCTTGGCCTCCAGCATGTCGAGGGTCTTATCGGTGGCGTAATCCGCGTGGTAGATGATGTCGATGCCGTGCTTGAGCGCGAGCCGCACCGCCTTGTCGGCCCTGGCGTGGGTGATGATGTTGACGCCCGCCTCGCGCGCGACCTCGACCGCGGCGGCGACCTCGGCATCGAAATAGGTGATCCTCTCCGACTGTCCGGGACGGGCGAACTCGTCGCCCGAGATGTTGATCTTCAGGTTGTCCACGCCCTCCCGCACACAGAGGCGGCAGGCCTTGCGCACCTCGTCCGGCCCGTCGGCGACGTAGCCCACCGATTCCTGGTGCATGTGCCACATGCGCTCGTCGCCGAGCCCGCCTGAGGACACGATCTCGGGCGAGGCCGCCTTGATGCGCGGTCCCGGATAGCGCCCGGCATTGATCACGTCGCGCAGCACCGGCTCGATGCGGAGCTTGCTGTAGCCGACGCCGGCCGCCGAGAAGAGGCTCGTGAAGCCGTGGTCGAGCATGGTGCGCGCATTGTCGAGCGCGAGCACCATGTGCTCCTCGGGCGAGAGGCGCCCGATCTCCGGCAGGTTCGTGCTGTCGATGTAGCAGACATGGGCGTGGGGCTCGATCAGCCCCGGCATCAGCGTTGCGCCGGCGCCGTCCACCACCGTGGCCCCGTTGGCCCTGATCTTGCTCTTGCCCCTGGCGACCTTCTTGATGAGGTTGCCTTGCAGCATCACCTCGCCCGCATAGGGGCGCTTGGCGTTGCCGTCGAAAATCGTGACGTTCTTGAAGAGGGTCTGTGCCATCGTCTCTGCCTCCGCCTCTGGGCTGCGCCCTCGCGCTAACCGGGGGCCGCATGCCGCAGGGGTCGATGTGCCGCGCCGTTCCGGGCGGCGCCCGCCGCGGCGCCAAGCTTAGGCGCCCGCTCCCGCTCCCGCAATCGAGTCTTTTCATTTCGAGTCTTTTCATTTCCCTCAAGCGCCGGGCGCGAAGACTCTATTCATTTCCCTCAATCGCCGGGCGCTCGCTCCGCTCGCTTGGCTTACGCGCCTTGCGGCGCGCCGGCGCGGTCGCGCCGGCCGGACCGCTTCGCGGCCCGGTCCCGCTCACATTCCACACCCCGTGTGCTGCCGGGTGCTCGCTCCGCTCGGGCGCGCGTGCGTTCTCTCTCCCTCCATGGCACCGGCGTCCGGCCTCCGGCATACTGCCGGCCTCGCGGGGCAAGGCGCAGGGGAGGGGGCTGACCGTGCTGGTGGTGTGGGGCCGCAAGAACTCGATCAACGTGCAGAAGGCGATGTGGACCGTGGGCGAGCTGGGCCTGGCCCACGAGCGCAAGGACGTGGGCGGCCCCTTCGGCGGGCTCGATACGGCCGACTATGGCGCGCTCAACCCCAACCGGCTGGTGCCCACGATCGTCGATGGCGACGGCACCGCCATCTGGGAATCCCACAGCATCGTCCGCTATCTCGCGGCGCGCTACGGCTCAGGCCACCTCTGGCCCGAGGACCCGGCAGCCCGTGCCGCCGCCGACCGCTGGCTCGACTGGATGCAGACCACGCTGCTCCCCAACCTGGCGCCCGTCTTCATCGGCCTCATCCGCACGCCTGCGGAGAAGCGCGACATGGCGCGGATCGAGCGCTGCACCCGCGCCATGGGCGAGACCTGGCGCATCCTCGACGCCCATCTCGACGGGCGCCGCTTCGTCGCGGCCGACGACCTCACCATCGGCGACATCGCCGTCGGTGCCGCCTGCTACCGCTACCACGCGCTGGACATCGAGCGGCCCAAGCTCCCCAGCATCGCGGCCTGGTACGCGCGGCTGCAGGAGCGCGAGCCCTTCCGCACCCACGTGATGATCCCGCTGAGCTAGAAATTCCGGGGAGCGGCGCTCGAAGGGACCGGGAGTCGGCGTCTCCATAGTCTCCATCGGTCGTCAAATGCGGGCCAAGACCGCAGCCGGCGCGTTTTCGCGTGGATCGTGCCGTCCGACCGAATCGCTGGACGAGGTTGATGATATTCCGCAAATGGAATATATGGTCGGATGAGTCGGGACGTCGAATACACGAATGAGTTCGGCGCGTGGTGGGTCGAGCTTGCGGAGCAAGAGCAGGACGACGTGACCGCTGCGGTCGAATTGCTGATGGAGCATGGCCCACGCTTGCCGTTTCCCTACTCTTCGGCCGTCATGGGCTCCCGCCACGGCCACATGCGTGAAGACTCCGCGTGCAAAGCGGTGGCCGGCCCATACGCGTCTTCTATGCGCTCGACCCGAGACGATCGGCAATCCTGCTGATCGGCGGCGACAAGACCGGTGACGGCCGGTTCTACAAGCGCTACGTGCCGCTCGCCGACAGGCTCTATGACGAGCATCTGGACGAGCTGAGAGCGGAGGGGCTGATCGAATGAGCGGACGTCATGACTTCAAGGATCTGACGAAGGACCTCACGCCGGAGCGCCGCGCACGCGTCGACACCCGGAAAGCGGCGCTTCGTGCGGCCATGCCCCTCCACGAGTTGCGTCAAGCGCGGGCGATGACCCAGAAGGCGCTCGGCGAAGCCTTGAACGTCAAGCAGCCGGCCGTCGCAAAGCTGGAGCGACGGACGGACATGTATGTCTCGAATCTCCGCGCCTACATTGAGGCCATGGGCGGGCGATTGAACATCGTCGCCGAGTTTCCGCAGGGCGCGGTGACCATTACGAACTTCTCCGAAATGGATGAATCCCAGGACGATCGCGATCATGCGGTTGGAGGGATGCCTGCCCGGAGAACCGGGACGACCGCGTGACGACATACTGGACATCGAGCGGCCCAAGCTCCCCAGCATCGCGGCCTGGTACGCGCGGCTGCAGGAGCGCGAGCCCTTCCGCACCCACGTGATGATCCCGCTGAGCTAGAAACGCCGGGGGAAGGGTGGCTTTCTTTTCGGATATCGATATGCGATATATCGCGTGGGATGATCCGGAGCTTCCGCTGCAAGGACACCGAGCGGCTTGCCCGACGCAAGCTCGCGCAGCTGGACGCGGCCGCGACACTCGACTTCCTGCGGGCGCCGCCCGGCAACCGACTTGAGGCGCTGCGGGGCAATCGTCGAGGCTCGTATAGTATTCGGATCAACGATCAATGGCGGCTCTGTTTCCGCTTCGTCGATGGAGGCGCCCACGACGCCGAGATCGTCGACTACCACTGATGTCGTTCGAGGAGGCATCGACATGACCCGATTGGAGCCGGTTCACCCGGGCGAAGTCCTGAAGCACGACTTCATGGAGCCATTCGAGCTGTCCGCCACTGCGCTGGCGAAGGCGATCGGCGTGACGCCGGCGCGGATCAACGAGATCGTCCGCGGTCGCCGCGGCATCACGGCCGAGACCGCGTTGCGGCTGGCGCGATACTTCAACACCGATGCCCGGAGTTGGATGAACCTTCAGGACCGCTACGAACTGGAGATCGCCGAACGGGACAAGTCCGACGCCTTGCGCGCCATTCGTCCGCGCGGCGTTGCGTGAGCGTGGATGATCCGGCCCGTTGCCGTGCCGCGTCGCGGCGGTCGGGCGTCCCGAGCGAGAGTCGGGATGCGGGATAAGCGGTTATTATTGTTCAGAAACAACGTGTTACGCGAAATTGGGTTCGTTCTGTAATTTCTGAATTTTCGCCGCTGGCCCCACTGCTCGGCACCGCCTACGCCTCCGCCCAGCCCTCCTTGTGGGCGCAAAATACCTTCACGTCAAACACCGTGTGGGCGAAGAGCCAGCGTCCGTCGCGTTTCACCAGCCGGTCGTCGTAGGTCGCGAAGATCCAGCGGGCCTCGTCCTTGCCCTGGTCGTCGAGCGCCGTGCACGGCATGAGCAGCCACCACCGGCCGCGCGCGCTGTCGCCGTCCACGTCGATGATCTCGTTCAGCGCCAGATGGGCGGCGAAGCTGATCTGCTTGCCGACCTCGCGCACCATGTTGCCGAAGGCCTCGGCGCCCTCCTGACGGCCGAAGGCCTCGCCGCCGTCCCAGATCGCATCCGCCGTCATCAGCGTCATGATGTTCTCGGCATCGTAGCCATCGTCGGCATAGGCCATGTAGCGGTGCTTGAGGCGGCGGATGGCCTCGATGTCCTCGAGCCGCCGGATGCGTTCCTCCAGAGTCGCGGTCATGGTCAGGCCTCCACCCAGCCGTCCCTGTGCGGCTTCACGAAGTGGATGTTCACGGTCAGCGTCTGATACATCCAGGTGCCGTCGCGCCTCACATAGCGGTCGTCGTACTCGCCGAGGAGCCAGACCGCCGTCTTGACACCTTCCATCATCATGGTCGCCGGCATGACGATCCACCACCGCGCGTGCGCGCTGTCGCTGTCGGCGTCCACGTCGATCCGCTCGTTCATCACCAGATGGCCGGCGAAGACGATCTGCGAGGAGACGCCGGCGAAGAAGGCGCGGATCGCCTCGCGCCCCTCGTAGCGGCCGAAGGCCGCGCCGGCATCCCAGACTCCGTCCTCGACGAATTGCGCGGCGATGCCGTCCGCGTCGTAGCCGTCGTCGCAATAGGCGCAGTACTGGTGCTTGAGCCGCTTGATCGCCTCGATCGATTCGAGCATTTCGACGCGGCGTTCGAGGTCGCTCACCGCCATATCGGTCTCCCTTCTCTCCTCATGTCCCCGGCCGTCACTGGCCGAGCGCATCCGCTCTGCCCGGCTCCTCCCACCAGGTGTCCAGGACGGCACCGTAGAGCGGCACGCTTTCGGGCCGGCGGAACTTGTTCCAGTAGGCGTAGCGGTCGTCGTTCAGGTGATAGAGAGGGACGAGGTAGTGCCCCCACATCAGCACCCTGTCCATGGCGCGGATGACGTCGACGAAGTCCGCGCGCGCCCGCGCCTGGGTCATGCGGGCGATGAGGTCGTCCACGGCCGGGTCCTCGATCCCCGGATAGTTGCGCGTCCCCTCCTGGTGCGCCGCGTCGCTGCCCCAGTAGAACGCCTGCTCGTTGCCCGGCGAAAGCGACATGCCCCAGCGGTAGACGATCATGTCGAAGTCGTAGACGTTGCGCCGGTACTGGTATTGCGCCGTGTCCACGGTGCGAACCTTCGCCTCGACGCCGAGCCGCTCGAGATTGCGGGCGAAGGCCAGCGCGATCTTCTCGTTGCCCGGGTTCACCAGCAGGATTTCGAACGCGAGCGGCAGGCCGTCCGCCGCGCGCCGGAGCGCGCCCTCCTGCACGGTCCAGCCGGCTTCGACCAGCAGGAGCCTGGCGTGGGCCAGGTTCCTGCGGAGCCCGCCCTCCAGCGCAGGCGCGCGGTAGGCGCTCTCGAAGAGCTCGGCCGGGAGCCGGCTGCCGTGAGGCTCCAGCAGGGCCAGTTCGCCGCCCTGCGGCAGGCCGCTGCTGCCGAGCTCGGAGTTGTCGAAGATGCTGTGCGTCCGCACATAGGCGCCTTGCAGCAGCGCCCTGTTGACCCACTCGAAGTCGAAGGCGAGTGAGAGCGCGTAACGGACCGCGCGTTCGGCGAAGACCTCGTGCCGGGTGTTGAAGACCAGGGCGAACATGCCGGAGGGGCGCCCGTGCGGCAGCTGTTCGAGCATGACGCGGCCGTCCGCCACCGCCGGGAAGTCGTAGCCGGTCGCCCAGCGGGCCGCCGAGAGCTCCTGGCGCAGGTCGTATTCGCCGGCCCGGAAGGCCTCCATCATCACTTCGTCGTCGCGATAGTAGTCGTAGGAGATGCGGTCGAAATTGTGCTGCCCGCGGTTGATCGGCAGGTGCCTGCCCCAGTAGCCGGGATCGCGGCGGTAGACGATGCCGCGGCCCGCATCCACGCTCTCGATCCGATAGGGGCCGCTGCCGAGCGGGGGCGTCAGCGTCGTCTCCTCGAAGGTCGTCGAGGTGTAGTAGGCCTTCGACAGGATGGGCATCAGCCCCAGGATCAGCGGCAGCTCGCGGTCCGGCGTCCCGCTGTCGAAGACGAAGCGCACCGTGCGCGCGTCGGGCCGCTCAATGGCGCGGACCTTGCCGTAGTAGAGCCGGTGGTTGGGCCTGCCCTGCTCCTTCAGCGTCTCCCACGAGAAGATCACGTCGTCCACGGTGATCGGGCTGCCGTCGTGGAAGTGCGCCTCCGGCCTCAGCGTGAAGGCGACCGACGAGCGGTCGTCCGGCACCTCGATCGATTCGGCGATCAGGCCGTAGAGCGAGAAGGGCTCGTCCCAGGTGCGCTTGAGCAGGGTTTCGAAGACGTGATGCCGCCCGTGCGCCGCCACCCCCTTGATGATGAAGGGGTTGAGGGTGTCGAAGGTGCCGGTCGCCGCGCGCCTGAGTTCGCCGCCCTTGGGCGCGTCCGGGTTGACGTAGTCGAGATGGGCGAAGCCGGGGCCGTATTTCGGGTCCCCGTGCATGGCGATGCCGTGGGCCGGCGCGGCCATGGCTTCGGCGCTCCCCAGCGCGAGCGCGGCAAGCGCCGCCGCGAACAGGGCTCCGGCTGCCGGCCGGCGCGGCCGCGCCCCCATCAGAACACGACGACGCTGCGGATCGATTCGCCCCGATGCATCAGGTCGAAGGCGTCGTTGATCTCGTCCAGCGGCAAGGTGTGGGTGATCATCGGGTCTATCTCGATCTTGCCGTCCATGTACCAGTCGACGATGCGGGGCACGTCGGTGCGGCCCCTGGCGCCGCCGAAGGCGGTGCCGCGCCAGACCCGGCCGGTCACGAGCTGGAAGGGGCGGGTGGCGATCTCCTGGCCGGCGCCGGCGACGCCGATGATCGTGCTCTCGCCCCAGCCCTTGTGGCAGCATTCGAGCGCCTGGCGCATGGTCGCGACATTGCCGATGCACTCGAAGCTGTGGTCGGCGCCGCCGCCGGTGAGGTCCACCAGGTAGGGCACGAGGTCGCCTTCGACCTCCTTGGGGTTGACGAAGTGGGTCATACCGAAGCGCTCGCCGAGCGCCTTGCGTTTGGGATTGATGTCGATGCCGACGATCATGTTGGCGCCCACCAGGCGGGCGCCCTGCACGACGTTGAGCCCGATTCCCCCTAAGCCGAACACCACCACATTGTCGCCCGCGCGCACCTTCGCGGTGTTGATCACGGCGCCGAGGCCGGTGGTGACGCCGCAGCCGATGTAGCAGATCGTCTCGAAGGGCGCGTCCTCGCGGACCTTAGCGACCGAATACTCCGAGACGACCGTGTAGTTCGCGAAGGTGGAGGTGCCCATATAGTGGAAGATGCTGTCGCCGCCGAGGGAGAAGCGGCTGGAGCCGTCCGGCATCACGCCGGCGCCCTGGGTCTCGCGGATCGACTGGCAAAGGTTGGTCTTGCCGCTCAGGCAGTAGTCGCACTGGCGGCATTCCGGCACGTAGAGCGGGATCACGTGATCCCCCGGCGCGACGCTGGTCACGCCCGCGCCGACGTCGGCCACCACGCCCGCGCCCTCGTGCCCGAGGATGGCGGGAAACAGCCCCTCCGGGTCCTCGCCGGAGAGGGTGAAGGCATCGGTATGGCAGACGCCGGTCGCCTTGACCTCGATCAGCACCTCGCCGGCCCTCGGGCCGTCGAGCTGCACGGTCTCGATGCTGAGCGGCTTTCCCGCGCCGGTCGCCAGCGCCGCGCGAACCTCCATCGCCCCCTCCCCGGTCGCTTCCGCCCTCTATGACTGGACGCGGGCGTACTCTCTCACCGGGCACAGGTGGCGGCAAGGCCCTGCGCCGGCCTGCGTCGGGCGCGCAGGGCCACGGCTGGCGGCGTTGATATCGCGCGCCGATCCCTGCATCCTGCCCGTAACCACCCGGCGCCACGGCGGTTCAGACCTCGGCGCGGGTGGGCCGGAACACGTGTCGAGGGCATGGAGTACTTCGTCCAGCAGTTGATCAACGGCGTCACGCTGGGGTCGATCTACGGCCTCATCGCGATCGGCTACACGATGGTCTACGGGATCATCGGCATGATCAACTTCGCCCACGGCGACATCTTCATGATCGGCGCCTTCATCTCGCTGATCTCGTTCCTCATCCTCGGCATACTCGGCATCACCTGGGTGCCGCTCGCGCTGCTCCTCGTGCTGGTCGTCGCGATGCTGCTGACCTCGGTCTACGGCTGGGCGGTGGAACGCCTCGCCTACCGGCCGCTGCGCGGCTCCTTCCGCCTCGCGCCGCTGATCTCCGCCATCGGAATGTCGATCTTCCTGCAGAACTATGTGCAGCTTCTCCAGGGCGCGCGCGTCCGGCCGCTGCCGCCGGTGATCCGGGGGGGCTTCACGGTCATGGAGGCCGACGGCTTCGCGGTCTTCCTGAGCTACGTCCAGATCATCATCGTCGTCGTGACGGTCGTCCTGATGGGCACATTCTCTATGACCATCGCACGGACGGCGCTCGGCCGCGCCCAGCGCGCCTGCGAGCAGGACCGGGTGATGGCCGGCCTGCTCGGGATCAACGTCGACCGCACCATCTCGCTCACCTTCGTCTTCGGCGCGGGGCTCGCGGCCGTGGCTGGGCTGATGTTCGTCGTCTACTACGGAGTCATCGACTTCTTCATCGGCTTCCTCGCCGGCATCAAGGCCTTCACCGCGGCCGTCCTCGGCGGTATCGGCTCCCTGCCGGGCGCGATGCTCGGCGGCCTCCTGATCGGCCTGATCGAGACCTTCTGGTCCGCCTATTTCACGATCGAATACAAGGATGTCGCCGCATTCTCGATCCTCGTGCTGGTGCTGATCTTCCGGCCCAACGGGCTGCTCGGCAAACCCGAGACTGAGAAGGTCTAGGCGCGTGGCCATCACCGAGAGGGGGCGCTGGCCCCGCGCGGAGGTCGACCTCGGCGCCGTGCTGAAGGAGGCGGGCCTCGCCGCCCTCGTGGCGCTGGGTCTCGCGGTCTTCATGATCGGCTTGCAGGTGACCGACGTGTCGGGCGGTCTCGCGCTCGGGCAGCGCTGGCTGTGGGTCGGCGTCGCCGTCGGTGCCGTCTTCATCGGCCGCGCGGCGCTCGCGATCCGCCGCGCGACGCGGCGCCCGGTGGCGCGGGAGCGGCGCCAGCGGATCGCCGACCGTGTGGGCGCAGGCGTCAGGTTCTTCGCCAAATATGCCGGCCCGGTGCTGGTGGTCTTCGCGATCGTGCTGCCCTGGCTGCCCTTCGCCAACCGCTATATAGTCGACATCGCGACGCTGGTCCTGACCTATATCATGTTGGGCTGGGGACTCAACATCGTGGTGGGGCTGGCCGGCCTGCTCGACCTCGGCTATGTCGCGTTCTACGCTATCGGCGCCTACTCCTTCGCCCTCTTTGCGCTGAATCTGGACTGGGGGTTCTGGGCCTGCCTGCCGCTTGCGGGCGGCTTCGCCGCGCTCTTCGGCATCCTGCTGGGCTTCCCGGTGCTCAGGCTCAGGGGCGACTATCTCGCCATCGTGACCCTTGCCTTCGGCGAGATGATCCGGGTGATCCTGCTCAACTGGTACCAGGTCACCAAGGGGCCGGACGGCCTCTCCGGCATTCCGCGGCCGAGCTTCTTCGGGCTTCCCTTCACCCGCCGGCCGCCCGAGGGCGTCGAGTCGTTCCATACCTTCTTCGGTCTAGAGTATGCGTCGATGCAGAGGATCGTGTTCCTCTACTACGTGATCCTCGCGCTTGCGCTGATCACCAACCTCTTCACCCTCAGAATCCGCAAGCTGCCGGTCGGGCGCGCCTGGGAGGCACTGCGCGAGGACGAGATCGCTTGCCGCTCCCTCGGCATCAATCCGACCAACACCAAGCTCACGGCCTTCGCCATCGGCGCCATGTTCGGCGGTTTCGCCGGCTCCTTCTTCGCCACCCGGCAGGGCTTCATCAGCCCCGAGAGCTTCAGCTTCATCGAATCGGCGGTGATCCTCGCGATCGTCGTGCTGGGCGGCATGGGCAGCCAGATCGGCGTGGTCATCGCGTCGGTCGTATTGATCGGCGGGACCGAGCTCTTGCGGGAGCTCGAGGAGTACCGGATGCTCGCCTTCGGCGCCGCGATGGTGGCGATCATGGTGTGGCGCCCGCGCGGCCTGCTCGCCCACCGCGAGCCGACGATCAGGCTTCATCCCGAGCGCCGGGCAAGAGCCGGCGGCGACGGGCCGTGACCGCAACCGTGGCACAGCGGAGCCGAGCGGCCGATCTCCCGGCTGCGGGCGGCGCGCTGCTTACGGTCGAGCACCTCACCATGCGCTTCGGCGGGCTCACCGCCGTCGACGACGTCTCGTTCGTCGCCGCGGACCGGGAGATCACCGCCATCATCGGCCCCAACGGCGCCGGCAAGACAACGGTCTTCAACTGCCTGACCGGGTTCTACAAGCCGAGCGTCGGCCGGCTCGCGCTCGCCTCCGGCAACCGCATCTATCTGCTCGAGCGGATGACCGACTACCACATCGCGGCGCGCGCCCGTGTGGCCCGCACCTTTCAGAGCATCCGGCTGTTCCCGGCGATGTCGATCCTGGAGAACCTGGTGGTCGCCCAGCACAACCGCCTCATGCGCGCTTCCGGGTTCACCGTGACCGGCCTCTTCGGGCTTGGCGGCTACCGCAGCGCCGAACACGAGGCGGTCGAGCGCGCGCGCCACTGGCTGGACCGGGTCGGCCTGCTCGACCTGGCCGACGCCGACGCCGGCAGCCTGCCCTACGGCGCCCAGCGGCGGCTCGAGATCGCGCGGGCGATGTGCACGCAGCCGGTGCTGCTCTGCCTCGACGAGCCGGCGGCGGGGCTCAATCCACGGGAGACGGCCGATCTCAACGCGCTGCTGCGCTTCATCAGGGACGAGCACCGGATCGGCGTGCTGCTGATCGAGCACGACATGGGGGTGGTGATGGAGATCGCCGACCATATCGTCGTCCTCGATTACGGCCGCAAGATCGCCGACGGGACGCCGGCGGCGGTGCGCGCCGATCCGGCGGTGATCCGCGCCTATCTCGGCGAGGACGACGAGGGGGAGTAGACGGTGCTCTCGCTCGCCGGCATCTACGCGTCCTACGGCCGCATCGAGGCCCTGCGCGGCGTGAACATGGAGGTGGGCGAGGGTGAGATCGTCTCGCTGATCGGCGCCAACGGCGCCGGAAAGTCGACCACACTGATGACCATCTGCGGCAATCCCAGGGCATCGGCCGGGCACATCCTGCTAGACGGCGTCGACATCACCAACCAGCCGACATTCGAGATCATCCGCCACGGCGTCGCGCACGCGCCCGAGGGCCGGCGCATCTTCCCGCGCATGACGGTGATGGAGAACCTCCAGATGGGCGCCACCATCGCCGGGCCCGCGCATTTCGAAGAGGATCTCGCCCGCGTGTTCGGGCTGTTCCCGATCCTGGAGGAGCGCCGCTCCCAGCGGGGCGGCACGCTGTCGGGCGGGGAGCAGCAGATGCTCGCCATCGCCCGCGCCCTGATGAGCCGCCCGCGACTCCTGCTGCTGGACGAGCCTTCGCTCGGCCTCGCGCCCCTCGTGGTGCGTCAGATCTTCCGGGTAATCGGCGAGATCAACGAACGAGAGGGCATGACCATCCTGCTCGTCGAGCAGAACGCCTATCATGCGCTCAAGCTCGCGCACCGCGCCTATGTGATGGTCAACGGCACGATTTCGCTCAGCGGCACGGGCGCGGAGCTGCTGGCCCGCCCGGAGGTGCGCGCCGCCTATCTAGAAGGCGGCGCCGGTGGTGCTGCGGCGGAGGCGCCATGAGTTCGCTGCTCGGCACCAGCATCTGGGTCTTCATCGCGATCACCGTGGTGATCGCCGGCGGAGCCGCGTGGATGACCGGTCAGGTGATCGCCGGGAGCTGGCGGTCGGCCTGGCAGCTCGTGCCCTATGCGCTGCTGCTCGGCGTAGGCGACCGGTTCCTCACCTACGCGCTCTTCGACGGCGAGATACTCTCCGCCACTGGCTATGCGATCGACACGGCGGTAATCGGCTTCGCCGCCGCCGCCGCGTTTCGCGTCACCCGGGTCCGGCGCATGATCACGCAATACCCTTGGCTGTACGTGCCGCATACGCCGCTCACGTGGCGGGAGCGGAAGGCATCGCCTCCGCCTGACGCCGCAACGGGCGCAACAGACGTTGCCGGCGGCGAGCCGCGCTCCTAATGTGATCGTCAACTGAACGGGAAGGGGAGGTAGGCTCATGCGTAGTCTGATGATTGCCGCGGCCGCGGCCGCTGCGGTCCTGCTCGCCGGTCACGCGGCGAGAGCCGACATCGAGATCGCCACCGCCGGTCCGATGACCGGGCAATATGCGAGCTTCGGCGCCCAGATGCAGGCGGGCGCCGAGCAGGCGGTCGAGGACATCAACGCGGCCGGTGGCGTCCTCGGCGAGCAGCTCGCGCTCACGATCGGCGACGACGCCTGCGATCCCAAGCAGGCGGTGGCGGTCGCCAACCAGATGGTCAACAAGGACGTGATCTTCATGGCCGGCCATTTCTGTTCCGGCTCGTCGATCCCGGCCTCCAAGGTCTATGAGGAGGAGGGCATCCTGCAGATCTCGCCGGCGTCGACCAACCCGGCCCTCACCGAAGAGGGCGGTGACAACGTCTTCCGCACGTGCGGGCGCGACGACCAGCAGGGCCGGGTCGCGGGTGGGTTTCTGGCGGAGAACTTCGCCGGCAAGAACATCGCGATCGTTCACGACAAGACCGCCTACGGCAAGGGCCTCGCCGACGAGACCAGGAAGGCGCTCAACGCCGCGGGCACGACCGAGACGCTCTACGAGGCCTATACCGCCGGCGAGAAGGACTACTCGGCGCTGGTTTCCAAGCTCAAGAAGTACAAAATCGCCGTGCTCTATGTCGGCGGCTACCACACGGAGGCCGGCTTGATGGTCCGTCAGATGCGCGAGCAGGGCATGGCGACCCGGTTGGTCTCGGGAGACGCACTGGTGACCGATGAATACTGGTCCATCACCGGTGACGCCGGCGAGGGCACGCTGATGACCTTCAGCCCCGATCCGCGCAAGAACCCGGTCGCGGTGCCGGTCGTGCAGAAGTTCCGCGACAAGGGGATCGAGCCGGAGGGCTATGTGCTCTACACCTACGGCGCCATCCAAACCTTCGCCCAAGCTGCGGAGAAGGCCGGCACGACCGATCTCGACGCCTTGATCGCGACGTTGAGATCCGAGAGCTTCGACACGGTGCTCGGTACCATCGGCTTCGACATGACCGGCGACGTGACGGCGCCCGGCTATGTCTTCTACGAGTGGAAGAACGGCACTTACGACTACCTCAACTGACGCGCTCGATCGGCGCGGCGCCGCCGCGTCACGCGTCCAGGCCCCCCGACCGCCAAGGCGGGGGGCCTGTTGTCTTGCGTTGTCGGCCGGCGCGGCGCCGTCATGGATGGGCCTTGGTGCCGCGGCAACCGCGTCCGGCAGCCGCCCGGCTCAGCGTTGCCGCTGCTCCCAGTCGGGGTGAATCCAGGGCACGTCGTTCGCGGGCGGGAGCGCTTCGCGGCCGAGGATGTGGTCCGCCGCCTTCTCGCCGACCATGACGGACGGCCCGTTGAGATTGCCGTTGGTGATGTGCGGGAAGATCGAGCTGTCGGCCACCCTGAGCCCGTCCGCGCCGATGACGCGGCAGGCGGGGTCGACCACGGCGTGCGCGTCGTCGGCCGCGCCCATGCGGCAGGTCCCGCAGGGATGGTAGGCGCTCTCCACGGCATCGCGCAGGAAGGCGTCGATCTCCTCGTCGCTCTGCACCGTGCGCCCCGGCGCGATCTCCTCTCCCGCGTAGGGCGCGAGCGCGGGCTGGGAGAGGATTTCGCGCGTGAGCCGGATGCAGGCCCGGAAGTTCCGCCAGTCCTCCTCGTGCGACATGTAGTTGAAGAGGATGGAGGGCGCCGCGCCGGGCTCGGGCGAGGTGAGCCGCACCCGGCCCCGCGACTTCGAGCGCATCGGCCCCACATGGGTCTGGAAGCCGTGGCCGGCGACCGCGGCCTTGCCGTCGTAGCGCACCGCGAAGGGCAGGAAGTGGTACTGGATGTCGGGATATTTCACCCCGGCGCGGGAGCGGATGAAGGCGCAGGATTCGAAGTGGTTGGTGGCGCCGGGGCCGCTCCTGAACAGCAGCCAGCGCGCGCCGATCAGCGCCTTCGACAACAAGTTCCAGTGGCGGTAGAGCGTGATCGGCCGCCGGCACGTCATCTGCAGGTAGATCTCGAGATGGTCCTGCAGGTTGGCGCCGACGCCGGGCCGGTCGGCGACGACCGCGATGCCGTGCTCGCGCAGGTGCGCCGCCGGGCCGATGCCCGACAGCATGAGGAGCGCCGGCGAGTTGATCGAGGAGGCGGCGAGCACGACCTCGGCGTTCGCCCGGACCCGGCGGATCGCACCGCCGCTCTCATATTCGACGCCGACGGCGCGCCGGCCCTCCATGACGACGCGGCGCACATGGGCCCGCGCCCGGAGCTCCAGGTTGCGGCGTTGCAGCGCCGGCTTGAGATAGGCGTTGGCGGCGGACCAGCGGCGGCCCTGCCACACCGTCATCTCCATCACGCCGAACCCTTCCTGGCGCTCGCCGTTATAGTCGTAGGTCGCCGGGTACCCGGCCTGATTGCCGGCGTCGATGAAGGAGCGGTAGAGCGGGTTCTCCTGGCGCCCGCGGGTGACGTGGAGCGGGCCGTCGCTGCCGCGCCACCCGGTCTGCCCCCCGTGCGCGTGCTCCATGCGCCGGTAGTAGGGCAGCACGTGCCGGTAGCCCCAGCCCGCCGCGCCCAGCGCCTCCCAGTTGTCGAAGTCGCAGGCGTGGCCGCGCACGTAGACCATGCCGTTGATCGAGGACGAGCCGCCGATCACCTTGCCGCGCGGCGTGGCCAGCCGCCGTCCGCCGAGGTAGGGCTCGGGCTCGGTCTCGAAGCCCCAGTCGTAGCGGGGCATGTTCATGGGGTAGGAGAGGGCGGCCGGCATCTGGATGAGCGGGCCCGCGTCGCTCCCGCCATGCTCCAGCACCAGCACGCGGTTGCGCTCATCTTCCGAGAGCCGCGCGGCAAGCACGCAGCCCGCCGAGCCCGACCCCACGATCACATAGTCGAACGCGTCGTCGAATCCGTTGCCGGGCCGGTCGGTCATCGAGGTCATGCGCCGCGCCGCGGCCCGGCTACGAACGCCGGGCCGCAGGCCCGGACGGCGCGACCGCGCCGCGCGCCGAATGGCGCGTAGCGTCGCGCGTCGACGCGCGCGGGGCGCACGATCGAGCGGAGCGAGCGCCCGGCGCTTGAGGGGTATGAAGAGTCTCGATCTGGCTGTCGATGTGCGCTTCCATGATGGCGATCGCGCTTTCGCCGCAGGGATCCTCGCCGCCGAGCACCCGGCGCAGCCACAGCCCGTCGATCATGGCGGCGGTGGATTCGGCGGCGATGTCCGCCGATTCCCGTGTCGGCAGGCGCCGGTACTCGTGGCGCAGATTGCTGATGAGGCGGCGCGCATAGATGCGCAGCAGCCGGTGCACCGCGGGCTCGGTGAGGGCCTGCACGTAGAAGGTGAGCCAGGCGGAGATCACCTCGGGCCGAAGCTGGTCTGCGCAGAAGCTGCCGTCGACGATGGCCGAGAGCCGTTCGCGCGGAGTCTCGGCGCCGCGCAGACGCTCCCTGATGCCGGCGCCGAACTCGATGAGGAGGTGCCGCATGGTGGCGATGATGAGGGCGCTCTTGGAGCCGAAATAGTGGTGGACGAGACCCTGGGAGAGACCCGCCTCGCGCGCGACGTCGCCGGTTGTGAGGTCGGCGAAGCCGCGGCCGTGAATGCTCCTGATCGCGGCCTCGACGAAGGCGCGCCGGCGCACGGGCGCCATCCCGATCTTTGGCATGGGCTACTCCTGTGACCCCTGTCATGATTATATTTATTTGGTTGACCAATCAAGAAAAGATTGCGAGAGTCGCACCAGACTCAGCGAGCGAGAGGGAGGTTTCAATGCACATTCGGATGACATCCGCAATCGCCGCCGTCGCCTTCGGCGCCGCGGCCATGGCGGGCAACGCCCATGCCGCCGACCCGGACACCTGCAAGGAAGTGAATTTCTCCGATGTCGGCTGGAGCTGCATCACGGCGACCACCGCGGTCGCGACCACCGTCCTCGAGGGGCTCGGCTATGAGCCGAAGGCGACCGTGCTCTCGGTGCCGGTGACCTTCGCCAGCCTCTCCAACGGCGACATCGATGCGTTCCTCGGCCTCTGGCTGCCGACCCAGCAGAGCATGATCGACCCCTATTTCAACGACGGCACCGTCGCCAATGTCGCGGTCAATCTGGAGGGCGCCAAGTACACGATCGCCGTGCCCAACTACGTCTACGAGGCCGGGGTCACGACTTTCGGCGACATCGCCGCCCATGCCGACAAGTTCGACAGCAAGTTCTACGGGATCGAGCCCGGCAACGACGGCAACCTCATCATCCAGGGCATGATCGACGACGACGCCTTCGGCCTCAGCGGCTTCGAGGTCGTGGAGTCGAGCGAGCAGGGGATGCTCTCCCAGGTCGAGCGTGCGGTCAGGAGCGACGAGTGGATCGCCTTCCTCGGCTGGGAGCCGCACCCGATGAACCGGCGCTTCGAGATGAGCTATCTCGATGGCGGCGACGACTATTTCGGGCCCAACTTCGGCGGCGCCACGGTCTACACGCTCGCGCATGCGGGCTACACCGAGGCCTGCCCCAATGTCGGCGCGCTCCTGACGAACCTGCGCTTCTCGTTGGCGCTTGAGAACGAGATGATGGGCTATATGCTCGACGACGGGATGGACCCGCAGGCGGCCGCCCGCAAGCTCGTCGAGATGCACCCCGAGCTGGTGGACGAGTGGCTCGCCGGCGTGACCACGATGGACGGGAGCCAGGACGGCGCCGCTGCCGTGAAGGCTCGCCTCAACATGTAGCGTTTCGAGGATGCGGGCGGCCCGGCGCCGCGCGACCAGGCTGCGCCGGCCGCCCGCCCCGTCCGGTCGGGGAGGGGCGACATGGACACCGATCTCGGAGTCCTCACCGAGAAAGTGCCGATCGGCAAGTGGATCGCCAACGCAATCGAGTTCATCAAGGACAATTTCTCTGACGAGCTCCGCGCCTTCTCCGACGCCATCGGCTGGCTGCTCGACGCCTTCGCCTACTTTCTCGGCCTGATACCGCCGCTCGTCTTCATCGCTCTCGTGGTCGGGCTTGCCTATTGGCGGCATCGCAGCATCGGGCTCGTGGTCGGCGTGGTCATCGGGCTGCTTCTCATCCTCAACATGGGTCTCTGGGAGGAGATGCTGTTCACGGTGGTGCTGGTCTCCGCCTCCACCATCGTGTGCATCCTGGTGGGCGTGCCCATCGGCATCGCGGCGGCGCACCGGCCGTGGCTCTTCAGGCTGCTGCGCCCGATCCTCGATCTGATGCAGACCGTCCCGCCCTTCGTCTACCTGATCCCGGCGCTCGTCTTCTTCGGCTTGGGGCTGGTGCCGGGTCTCATCGCCACCGTGATCTTCGCCATTCCGGCGCCGATCCGGCTCACCCATCACGGCATCTCCAACGTGCCCCGGCCGCTGCTGGAGGCGGGCCGCGCCTTCGGCACCAGCGACCTGCAGCTCCTGCTCAAGGTGGAGCTCCCCCACGCGATGCCGACGATCATGCAGGGCATCACCCAGTGCATCATGCTGTCGCTTTCGATGGTGGTGATCGCAGCCCTGGTGGGCGCCCCCGGCCTTGGGGTGCCGATCGTGCGGGCGCTCAATACATACGCAATCGCGAAGGGCTTCGAGGCCGGCCTCGCCATCGTGATCGTCGCCATCATGCTCGATCGCATCCTGAAGCAGGTCGAGGGGCGCGGGGGCGGGAGCGGCGCCGCCACACGCTGATGGCCGTCATCACCTTCGACCGGGTGGACGTGATCTTCGGCCGGAAGGTCAAGGAGGCGCTGGCGCTGCTCGACGCCGGCGCCGACAAGGACACGATCTTCGCCGAGACCGGCCAGGTGGTGGGCGTGCAGGACGCCTCGCTCCAGGTCGAGGCCGGCGAGATCTTCGTCCTCATGGGGCTCTCGGGCTCGGGCAAGTCGACCCTGCTGCGCTGCGTCAACGGCCTCAACCCGGCCACGCGCGGCCGGGTCCTGATCGACGACGGCGGTCAGGAGATCGACGTCACCGACTGCGACCCCCGCTTCATGCGGAGGCTCCGCATGGACCGCGTCTCCATGGTCTTCCAGCAGTTCGCCCTGATGCCGTGGCGCACCATCGCCGCCAACGTCGCCTTCGGGCTGGAGGTGCGCGGCGTGCCCAAGGCCGAGCGCCGCCGGCGCGTGGCGGAGGTGCTGGAGCAGGTCGGGCTGGGCTCCTGGCTCGACCACTATCCGCACGAGCTCTCGGGCGGGATGCAGCAGCGCGTCGGCCTCGCCCGCGCCTTCGCCACCGATGCCGAGATATTGCTGATGGACGAGCCCTTCTCGGCCCTCGATCCCCTGATCCGCGAGCGCCTGCAGGACGAGCTGCTCGCCTTGCAGGGGACGCTGAAACGCACCATCCTCTTCGTCAGCCACGACCTCGACGAGGCGCTCAAGATCGGCACCCGCATCGCCATCATGGAGGGCGGCCGCATCATCCAGGTGGGACCGCCGGAGCAGATCGTCACCGAGCCGGCGGACGACTACGTGCGCCAGTTCGTCGCCAACGTGAACCCGCTCAACGTGCTGCGCGGCGTCTCGCTGATGCGCCCGCTCGCGGCGCTCCATTGCCGGGACGGGGTCCACCTGCTCGACGACGCATCCTCCATGACCTGCCGCCTGGATGGTGAGGGCCGGCCGGCTGCGCTCGCCCTGGAGGGCGCGCCGGCGCAGCTCGTGCCCCACCGGCAGGACCTCGACCTCGGCACGCTCGGCAACGGCGAGGTCGTCGCCGGCAGTCCCGAGACCACCATGCGCACCGCCCTCGAAGTGCGCCACGAGACCGGGCGGGCGATGCCGCTGCTGGACGCGGAGCAGCGGCTGATCGGCGTGATCGGCGCCGCCGAGCTCCTGTCTGCACTGGTGCACCGGGGCGCGGGTCCGGCGCTTGCGCGCGACGCGGACGCGCCCGAGGCCGAGCCGGCGCCGCCCGCAGCCGAACGATGATGGGGAGAGCCATGCTGCGAAGGTTCCGTAGAGTCGCCCTGTTCCTGCTGGCGCTCCTCGTCGCGCCGGCAGCATCCGCCCACTATGTCGATCTGAACGAGGCGCTGCACAGCGAGAACACGCTGACCGTCGGCATCGCGCTCACCGGCCAGCCCTTCGCCTACAAGCGGGACGGCCGGCTCAGGGGCTTCGAGATCGAGATGGCGCGGGCCGTCGCCGAGGCCCACGGGCTCGCGCTGGCGCTGGTGCGCCTGCCGCGCGCCGCGCTCGCCGGGGCGCTCGCCGCAGGCGACATCGACACCGCCAACACCCTCGCCATGGAGGCCGCGCCGGCGGGCGCCAGGACGGTGCCCTATCTGGTGGTCGGCGATCACCTGATGGTGCTCAGGGGCAATCCCTTCCGCATCCGCGAGGCGAACGACCTGAGCGGCCGGGTCGCCTCTGTCACCTCGGGCTCCAGCGGCGAGCGCTTCGCCCACGCCCTCAACCGGGCGTTCGAGGACTCAGGCCGCGCGCCGATGCACGTCCACTCCTTCCCCCATCACCGCTGGACCCACTTCCCGGTCTCCATGGGGCACGCCCAGGGCTATTTCATCCAGACCGTGAGCGCGGTGGCGATCAGCGCCGATGCTGAATCGCGCACCCGCCTCGTGGAGGGCGTGTTCCGCCCGGTGCGCGAGGTCGGCTTCGCCGTGCGCGCGGGCAACGACAGGCTCCACCACGCGGTCGAGCACGCCGTCGCCGCCATGGTCGCCACCGGCAAGTACCGGCGCCTGCGCGAGGCGCACGGCCTGCCCGTCGACCTCTCCCCTTACCGGTAGTCGCCCGGCCAGGCCGCTCGCTGCGGCCCGTGCCGGGCGCACCGAGAAGAACAGCCGGGCTCACGTCCCCCGCAGCCGCGGGTCGAGCGCGTCGCGCAGGCCGTCGCCGATATAGTTGACGCTCAGCACCGTGAGCGAGATGGCGAGGCCCGGCCAGAGCACCCGCGCCGGCGTCACCGAAATGAAGTTGGCGCCGTCGAAAAGCAGCCGCCCCCAGGTCGGGAAGTCCGGCGGGAAGCCGAGGCCGAGGAAGGAGAGGGCGGATTCGACGATGATCGCGTTGGCGATACCCAAAGTCGCCGAGACCATGATCGGGCTCAGCACGTTGGGCAGGATGTGGCGGGTGATGATGCGCCGCCGGCGCGTGCCGATGCTGCGCGCCGCGGTCACGAACTCGCGCTCCCGCAGCGCCAGCACGTCACCGCGCACGATGCGCGCGGTCTGCATCCAGCTCGTGATGCCGATGACGAACACCACCAGCAGGAAGATCCCCATCTCCGGCCCGAAGGCCGCGCGCAGGCTGTCGCGGAAGAGCATGATGACGACCAGCAGCAGCGGCAGCAGCGGCAGCGCGAGAAACATGTCGGTGAGCCGCATCAGCAGGCCGTCGAGCGGCCTGAAGTAGCCGGCGAGCACGCCCACCAGGGTGCCGAGCACGAGCGAGATCAGCATCGCGGTCACGCCCACGGCGAGCGATATGCGCCCGCCCGCCAGCACCTGCGCCAGCATGTCGCGGCCGAGATTGTCGGTCCCCATCGGGTGCGCGAGTGAGGGGCCCCAGTTCTTCGCCAGGATGTCGAGATAGTGGGGGTCCACGCCGTGGATGAGCGGGCCGACGGCCACCGCGAGCGCAATGGCGGCGAACACGCCTGCGCCCGCCAGCGCGCCTGTGTGGTTGCGGAAGGCGAGCCACACGTCCATCCCGAGCGAGCGGTGGCGCTGTGCTGCGCGCGGGGGGGCGGAGAGGCTGGGTGAGGACGCCGCGGGCACAGGGATCGCTCAGCCGTAGCGGATGCGCGGATCGAGGACGCCGTAGAGCACGTCCGCGATCAGGTTGAAGAGCACGATCAGCACCGCGAACAGGAAGGAGAGGGTCTGCACCAGGGGAATGTCGGCGCCCTGGATGGCGGTGATGAGGAGCTCGCCGATGCCGTTCACCCGAAAGATCTTCTCGGTGATGATGGCGCCGCCGAAGACCGTGGGAATGCCGAGCGCGATCAGGGTCACCACCGGGATCAGGCTGTTGCGCAGCACATGGACGAAGAGCACCGTGCGCTCGCGCAGCCCCTTGGCGCGGGCGGTGCGCACATAGTCGAGGTTGAGATTGCCCAGCATGGCGGCGCGCATGAAGCGGCTGATCTGCGCCGCGTTGAAGAGCGCCAGCACCATCACCGGCATCGCCATCTGCTTGACCTGCACCCAGAAGCTCGAGAGGTCGGTCACCCGGTGCGTGGTGTCGTAGATCGACGGCAGCCACTGCAGCGTGACGCTGAAGACGATGATCGCGAGCAGGCCGGTGAAGAAGGTCGGCACCGAGAAGCCGATCATGGAGACGAAGGTGCCCGCCTGGTCGAACCATGAATATTGCCGGTAGGCGGAGACGATGCCGATCGGCAGCGCGATGAGGATGCCGATGAGGTAGGAGAGCCCCACCACCCAGAGCGTCTGCGGCAGGCGTTCGACGATGAGGTCCACCACCGGGCTCCGCGTCGCCCAGGAACGCACGCGCAGCCGCTCCTCCGACTCGCCGATCTCCACGCCGAAGGCCCGCTCGATGAGGTTGAGCGGCTCGTTGACGAAGAACTGCTCCATCCACCTGGCATAGCGGATGTGGAAGGCCTCGCCCAACCCGAGGGACTCGCGGATTTGCGCCCGCGCCTCGGGCGAGATGGTGAGCGGAAGCTGCCCGGTGGGATCGTTGGGCGCGAGGTCGAGGAGGGCAAACAGGATGAAGCTGATCGCGGCCAGCGTCGGCACCGCGAAGAGCAGGCGGCGAACGATGTAGTGGGTCATCGCTTGCGCCGTGAGGGTGTGCGGTCCCGGTTCCGGCCGGTGGCGAAGCGTCGCAGGCGGCGTCTCACGCTGTCAGCCCGCATGTCTCACCAGGGTCTCGGCCCCTGGCGCGCCCGGCCGACAGCGTTCGTCCCTCTCATCATTGAGCGCGGGCGCAGGCGCCCCCACCTCACCCCGGCCCTCTCCTCCCACCTTTTCGGATCCCTCAAGCGCCGGGCGCTCGCTCCGCGAGCTTGGCTTGGGGGAGGAGAGGGAGAACGGGCGGTCGCCGCCTGCGTCCCCTCTCCGCCCTTCGGATTCCTCTGCGAAATCGGGGTAGTTGGTTTGGAGGGAGGGGGATGGCGGCTCGGTGTGTTGATCGTGGTCTGTGCGCCGGTTCCGTTGAGCGGATTGGCGGCAGGCGCCGTCGTTTGCCGGCGTGCATGGGTCTTTCGTGCTGTGGGGTCGGCTCCACAGCGGCCTTCCCACGGGGGTTTGCACTGCGCTTGCGCCTCAGGCGCCTGCGAGCAGGCTGGCGCGGCGCATGTTGTAGACGGTGGCGACGGCGTAGAGGCGGGCGGTGTTCCGCTCAAGGGTGAGGCTCTTGGCCCGCCGCTGCCCGTAGAGGCGCTTCAGCGCCGAGAAGACGGCCTCGACCGGTGCCCGGCGCCTTGCAATGAGGTCGTTGCGGCGCTTCTGCCAGGAGGGCAGCGAGGCCATGTGCTTGTTCCGCCGGTGCATGATGCGGTCCTTGATGCCTGCGGCCTTGAGCCGCGCCCGTCGCGCCTGTTGCTCGTAGGCGCGGTCGCCATAGACCGCCCCCTCGTCGCCGCAGATCAGCCGATCGGCAACCTCGCTCTCGTAGGTCTTGGCCGAACTCAGCACCACGCGACGGATCAGACCGGAGCCCTGGTCGACACCGAGATGCGCCTTGTAGCCGAAGAAGGCGCGCCCCTTCTTCCGGGTCCAGTCCGCACCCGGCTCGCGCGCACTCCCGGCACCCGCGCCGGCCTTGTACGGCGGCGGGCGCGAAGCCGCAGCCACCAGCGTCGCGTCCATCAGCGTGCCCTTGCGCAGGATCAGGCCGGCCGCATCGAGCTGGCGGTTGATCTCCTCGAACGCCGCCTCCAACACTGCGCCTGCGTCCGCGCGAAAGCGGCAGATCGTGGTCTCGTCCGGCGTGCCCCCGTCCAGCGCAAAGCCGCAGAAGCGCCGGAACGACAGACGGTCCAGCAGCATCTCCTCAAGACCAGGGTCCGACAGGTCGTAGAGCGCCTGAAGATAGAGCGCCTTCAGCATCGACAACGGCGCATAGGGCGGACGGCCCCGGCGCCCCTCGCGCACCGGTGTGGCCAGACGCTCGAGCGCAGACCAGTCGATCAACCCGTCCAGACGCTCCAGCTTCCGGTTCGTCCCCAGGCCCGCAGACATGAACGCTTCCGCAAATCCCAGCTGATCCCTGCCACTCATCGACTCGACCTCCCCGTCTCGCAGCAACGAATCACATGCCACAAAATCCGCAAACCCCTTTCGCAGAGGAATCCTCCTGGGAGGAGGGGGACAGGGAGAGGTGGGTGTCGTTCGGTCCGCATCGCGCGCTGCCTCTCGCGGGGCCGCTGTCGGGCCGGCCTGCGGCAAGGCGGGGCAGTGGACTCACCGCCTCAGCGGTGCCAGTCCGCCACGTTCCACAGTTCCGAATCCCATGGGTTCATGCGCACGCCCTTGAGCGTGTTCGCGTGCGCGGAGACCTTCGCCCGCCAGACGAGCGGGATCGCGTAGTGGTTCTGGACGACGATGTCGTTCATCCGCCTGGCGACCGCGGCGCGTTCTAGACACCGCCTCGTCGATCATCCGCCATCACTCCGCCAGGTGACAAGCGACCCGGTGGCCGGGGCGGAGCGTGCGCCATTCCGGCGCAATGCGCGCGCATTCCGGGACCGCCACGGGGCAGCGGGTGCTGAAGCGGCAGCCCGGCGGCGGGTCGGCGGGGCTCGGCACCTCGCCCTGCAGGACGATGCGCTCGCGCCGCGCCTCCTGCGCGGGATCGTGCGTGGGCACGGCGGAGAGCAGCGCGCGCGTGTAGGGGTGCAGCGGCTCCTCGTAGAGCGCGTCGCTGGCCGCGAGCTCGACGATCTTGCCGAGATACATCACGGCCACGCGGTCGGCGACGTGGCGGACCATGCGCAGATCCTGGGAGATGAAGAGGTTAGGTGAGGCCGAAGCGCTCCTGCAGCTCCTTCAGCAGGTTCACCACCTGCGCCTGAATGGAGACATCCAGGGCGGCGATGGGCTCGTCGCAGACGATGAAGGCGGGCTTGAGCACGAGCGCCCGCGCCACGCCGATGCGCTGGCGCTGGCCGCCGGAGAACTCGTGCGGGTAGCGGTTGGCGAAGGCGGGGTCGAGGCCCACCGCCTCCAGCAGCGCCTCGACGTGCGCCCGCAAGCTCGCGCCCGCCGCCGCCCCGTGCTCGCGCAGCGGCTCGCCGACGATGCTGCCCACCGTCATGCGCGGATTCAGGCTGTCCTGCGGGTCCTGGAAGATCATCTGCATGTGCGGGCGCAGCCGGCGCAGCGCCTCGCCGCGCAGCGCCGTGATGTCCTCGCCGCGAAAGATCACCCGTCCCGCGGTGGCTGAGTCGAGGCGCAGGATGACCCGGCCTGCCGTGGACTTGCCGCAGCCGCTCTCGCCCACCAGGCCGAGGGTCTCGCGCGGCTGGATCGCGAAGTCGAGCCCGTCCACCGCGCGCACGGCGCCCACCCGGCGGCGCAGGACCCCGCGCATGACGGGGAAGTGCCTGGTCAGGTTCTCGACCGCGAGGAGGGGCGCGGACTCAGGCGGCACGGGGCGCTCCTGCGTCGGCGTCGAACCAGCAGGCCACCGCGTGGCCCTCCATCACTGGGGTAAGCGCCGGATTCTCCTCGCGGCAGCGCGCGAAGGCGTGGCCGCAGCGTGGCGCGAAGGGGCACGCGTCTGGCGCCTGCGCGAGGGTCGGCGGCTGGCCGGGGATGCTGGCGAGCCGCCCGCCGCCGCCGTCGAGGCGCGGCAGCGCGCAGCAGGCTCCGCGTGTAGGGGTGTTGCGGCCTGGCGTAGAGCGAGGCGACGGGCGCCTGCTCGACCACCTGCCCGCCATACATCACCATCACCCGGTCGGCGAGGCCGGCGACGACGCCGAGGTCGTGGGTGACCCAGACGATCGCCATGGCGATCATCACGCGCTGGCGCATCCCGCCCGAGAACTGGTGCGGGAAGTCGCGCAAGCGGCTTTCCGCCGCAGGAATGCCGACCCCGTCCAGCAGCGCCGCCGCCCGGCGCCGCGCGTCGCGCCGGCTCAGGCCCAGATGCGTCCGCAGCGGCTCGGCAAGCTGGTAGCCGACGCTCAGCACCGGATTGAGCGCGGCCATCGGGTCCTGGAAGATGAACCCCACCTTGCCGCCGCGCACGCGCCGCAAGCGCGCAGGGTCGAGCGCGAGCAGGTCCTCGCCCTGCAGCAGCGCCCGGCCCGAGACGATCTCCGCCGGCGGCATGGGCAGCAGCCTGAGCAGCGACAGCATGGTCACGCTCTTGCCCGAGCTGCTCTCGCCCACCACGCCGAGCAACTCGCCCGCGTGCAGATCGAAGCTGACGCCGTTGACCGCATGCACCGCACCGCCACCGGGCACGCGAAAGCGCGTGCGCAGATCCCGGACGGAGAGCACGGGCCGGCTGCGTTCGGCCATGATCGGCCGCCGCCGTGCGGTCGCCGGCTGCCTCCTAGGCCGGGCTCCCGCCTGTTGCGCGGAGGGCTTCGGTGGCGGGTTCGTCGAGGGTGCCGTTTGCCGAGACGGCGACGGCGTAGTCGCGGCGTGCGGTCTCGGGCGAGATCAGGTCATTCCGCACGTCGGCGGCCACGTCGCGCGCGTCGCGGTGGCGCGGGTCGCCGTAGCCGGCGCCGCCGGGGAGCGTCAACCGGAGGCGGCGGCCGGGCGGGACGGTCTGCTGCCCCTTGCCGCGCAGCCGCGTGCCGTCGTCGAGCGCGATGGTGCCGGCGGCGCCGTCGAGCCCGCCGCCCCGGCCCCTGGCGGGGTTGTCGATGCGCTCGAACTGCGCGAGCACGCTGAAGGGCGCGCCGTCGGCGCCGCCGATCTCGATCGCCTGGCCGAGGCCGCCCCGGCGCGCGCCGGCGCCACCGCTGTCCGGCGCCAGCTCCTTGCGCCAGATGACGATGGGCGCCACGGTCTCGGTGGCTTCCGCCGGCATGGTGCGCACGCCGCTCGGGAAGGCGGTCGCCGACAGTCCGTCCTTCGTCGGCCGCGCGCCGGCGCCGCCGCTATTGAAGAGCGCGACCTCGAACTCCGGCGGCTCGGCCGCGGCGTTGCGCCTGGCCTCGCTGTCGATGGCGGTGGCCCCGCCGCGCAGCTGAACGATCCAGAGCGAGGCGGCGCCCTCCGCCGGCACCCGGTCGGGAATCGCCTGGTGCAGGCCGCCGAACACCAGGTCGGGCAGCATGTGGCCGATGACGTGGCGGGCGGCGACGGGCCAGGGCCGCGGCACATTGAGGATGGAGCCTTCCGGCGCCGACACCGTGAGCGGCGCCAGCGAGCCGGCATTGTTGGGGATATCCTTGGCCACGATGCATTTGAGGCCGAAGCTCGTGTAGGCGGCGGTGTAGTTGAGCACCACGTTGATGCCGTGATTGCTCGCGGGCGAGGAGCCGGCGAAATCCACGTGGATTCCATCGCCCGAGACGGTCATCGCGGCGGCCAGCGTGATCGGCTCGTCGTAGCCGTCCATGGTGAGGCTGTGGCGGTAGGTGCCCCTGGGCAGCGCGGCGATGGCCGCGAGCGTGGCGGCGCGCGAGCGCTCGACGATCTCCTCGCCCAGCCCGTCGAGATCGGCGAGCCCGAACTCGTCCATCATGGCGAGCAGCCGGTCAGCGCCCGCGCGGTTGCAGGCGATCAACGAGTGCACGTCGCCTTCGAGCTGGAGCGGCTCGCGCACGTTCCAGCGCACCATCTCCAGCAGGTCTTCGTTGATCCGGCCCTCGCGGCAGAGCGGCATGATCGGGATGTAGAGGCCCTCCTCGAACACCGAGCGCGCGTCCGGCCCGAAGCCGCGCCCGCCGATATCGACCACATGGGCGGTGCAGGCGAAGGAGCCGATCGCCCGGCCCGCGCGGAACACCGGCGTCACCACCGTCAGGTCGTGCAGGTGGCCGCAGGTGAGCCAGGGGTCGTTGGTGATGTAGACGTCGCCGTCGCGCATGACCTCGTTGGGATAGCGGTCGAGGAAGTGCCGCACGGCGATGGCCATCGAGTTGACGTGGCCCGGCGTGCCGGTGACCGCCTGGGCGAGCATCCGGCCCTGCGTGTCGAACACGCCGGCGGAGAGGTCGCCCGCCTCGCGCACGGTGGTGCTGAAGGCGGTGCGCAGCAGGGTCTGCGCCTGCTCCTCGACCACCGATATCAGGCGGTTCCACATGATCTGCGTCTTGATCTGCGCGAGCCCGGAGTCGGTGCTGGCGTTCATCGGGCGTCTCCCTCCTGTGCCGGCCGGCGTTCCATCACGATGGTGCCCAGCGCATCGACCGAGGCGCTGAACGCCGCGCTCACCACGGTCGTGGTGTCGCTCTCGACGATGAGCGCGGGCCCGTCGATGCGGGCGCCGGCGGAGAAGTCCTGGCGCCGGTAGAGCTTCGCCTCGACCGTGCGGCCGCTGCCCGGATCGAGAACGGGCCGCGCGCCCCGCGCCACGGGCGCTTCCGCCGCGGGCGGCGGATCGACCTGCGCGACGGCCTCCGGCACGGCCGTCACCTGCACCGACCAGCTCACGATCTCCAGGTCGAGCTTCGGGATGATGCGCCCGTAGAGCGTTTCGTAGGCGGCCTCGAAGGCCGCGCGGACGATGCCGGTGTCCTCCGCCTCCCAGATGCGGTTGGGGAGCGGCACGACCACCTCGTGGCCCTGGCCGAGATAGCGCATGTAGGCGGCGCGCATCTCCTGCGTCGCGGCGCCCGGCGCCCCCTGCGCCACGATGGCGGCGGCCTCGGCGCGCATCTCCCCCAGCACGCGGTTGGCGGCTTCGGCGTCGAAGGCGCTCACCACCTGATAGGCGCTGCGCACCACCTCGTAGGCCACCGGCGCGCGGAGGAAGCCGATGGCGGAGCCCACCGCGGCGGCGGCGGGGATCAGGATGCGGTCCATGTCGAGCTTTTCGGCGAGGCGGGCGGCGTGCAGCGGCGCCGCGCCGCCGAAGGCGATCATCGTGCGCTCGCCGAGCGTCGCCCCGATCTCGATGGCGTGGACGCGGGCTGCACCGGCCATGTTCTCGCCCACCATTTCGCTCACCCCGAGCGCCGCCATCTGCGGTGCGAGGCCGAGCGGCGCACCGACCGCGGCGGCGAGCGCGTCCGTCGCCGCCTTCTCGTCTAGCGCGATGCGCCCGCCGGAGAACGCGGCCGGGTCGATGCGCCCCATGGCGAGGTCCGCGTCGGTGACCGTGGGCTCCGCGCCGCCCCGGCCGTAGCAGGCCGGCCCCGGCTCGGCGCCCGCGCTCTCCGGCCCGACGGCGATGCGGCCGAGCCGGTCGACGACGGCGATGGAGCCGCCGCCCGCGCCGATCTCCACCATCTCGATCACGGGGATGCGCAGCGGCAGCCCGCTGCCCTTGAGGAAGCGATGCGCGCGCGCCACCTCGAAGGCTCGCGTCGTCTGCGGCTGGGCGTCGTCGATCAGGCAGATCTTGGCGGTGGTGCCGCCCATGTCGAAGGAGAGCACGCGGTCGAGCCCGCATTGCCGCGCCACGTGGCTGGCGAAGACGGCGCCGCCCACCGGCCCGGATTCGACGAGGCGGATGGGGAAGCGGATCGCCGTCCCGATATCGGCGACGCCGCCGCCCGACAGCATGACGTAGAGCGGGCAGACGAAGCCTGCGTCCCTCAGGTCCGCCTCCAGATTGCGCAGGTAGCGCGCCATGACCGGCTGGACATAGGCGTTGGCGCAGGCGGTGGAGAAGCGCTCGTATTCGCGCATCTCCGGCGCCACCTCGGCCGACAGCGTGATCGCGAGCTCGGGCAGTCTTTCCCGCAGGATGTCGCGCACGCGGCGCTCATGCGTGGGGTTGACGTAGGAGTGCAGCAGGCCGACGGCGGCGCTCTCGATCCCCTCTGCGGCGAGGCGCTCTGCGATGGCTTCCACCGCCGCCTCGTCGAGGGGCAGGATCGGCTCGCCGGAGGCGTCGAGCCGTTCGGGCACGGGGAAGCGCCACCGCCGCGGCACCAGCGGCACCGGCTTCTCCATGTCGATGTCGTACTGCTCGAAGCGGCTCTCGGTTCCCATCTCGATGGAGTCGCGAAAACCTTCGGTCGTCACCAGCGCGGTGCGCGCGCCCTTGCGCTCGATCAGCGCGTTGGTGGCGAGGGTGGTGCCGTGGATCACCAGCGCCACGTCCTCAGGTGCGACGGCGTTGGACTCCATCGCCTGGGCGAGGGCCTGGCGCACGCCTTCCTCGGGCGCGTCGGGCGTGGTGAGCACCTTCGCCGTGATCCGCTCGGGCCCGCGCTCCAGCACGATATCGGTGAAGGTGCCGCCGATATCGACGCCGATCCGCACCGCCGCGCCCGCGCCCGCGCCCGCCATCTATGCTATCCTGCCTGGACTCGCGCGCAGAGTGTGCGGGCAAAGACGCGCGGCGTCGAGGGGTGGGCCAGAGAGGTAGCGCATCAATTCGAATTGTGACTCACGTGGGGGCCACGCCAGCCGGGCTTCGTGGCGCGCTCGTCCATGATCCGCACCAAGTGGATCATGTCCCAAACTGTACCACTGAGACCGACTTGCACGTTAGGAGCAACGTGAATCACCTTGTAAATGTGGATGAAATTGTACCAATCAATATAGAGTGCGACCATGTGCATATCCTTCCTGAGCTTCCATAAGAACGCATTGATCAACCGTGCGGTCGCACGCGAAGACTGGCCTTCACAGAGCATCTTGATAATCAGTGAATGGGATTTAAGGGCCAGAGTTCTCATGCGATATATGAATTCCAATGCTGATGCCAAGTAAATGGCTACTTTAGAATGGTCAGTCGCGGCTTCTCAGAAGGCTGTTGTCCTATTGAATACATAGCTATAAGATCATCTTGATAAACATGGAGAAGCTGTGCCAGCTCGCTTGCCGAGTAGCCCAATGACTCCAGATGTATCTGGACCACTGTCGAAACAACAGTCGGTACTTCCTTCGGGAAATCGAGTTCGGGAGGTTCGCGCAATCGAAGTCTTCGTGCGCTGATTTGCTTCCAAAGATATTGAGCTTGGTTCTTTGTCAAGCATTCAAGCGAGCGGGCACGCATGAGCAGTGCCTGCATGGCTACCCGCCATTCAGGCTTCATTGCGGCCAAGAGAGCGAGGTCAATCCGGCGACCCTTAAAATAGGGTTGAATATCGGAAGCGGGCATCAGCAGCGACGCAGCAAACTCATTGGCTTCCCTTTCCATATCTGAAGAGGGGAAGCGATGCATGACGAGATGCCCAAGTTCGTGGGCCAAAGAGTACCTCATCCTATCCGCTGGTTGCTCACTATTGAGCAGAATAAGCGGAGGAACGCCGGGCGCAGAGAAAGTAGCTCCACTTATTGAAGCCCCGCTCATGTCTGAATGACAGACGATAGCCCCGGCACGCTCAATCAAGGCAGTAAGGTCTTTGACCGGTCCACTCGGTACTTTCCAATGCGCCCGCACAATTTCGGCGATCTCCTCCGGGTTCTCATAATCGTCAATATCGAGACGAGGGATATCAGCTGAGTTGGCTATTTCTACTCCCTCAAGAAAGCGTCGTAAATGCATCGCACGGAGGTTAAGTTCTGCAACAACCATATCCATTTCTTTGGCTGTGACGTCTGCTTTGCGTCGCCACATGGTGTGGACGCTCACAGGCGCGCCCAATACCGGATCATTCAAATAGAAAAACGATTTTGGCAGTTCGTAGATAGCTCCCGCGCTCACCACGAAATCATCGGTAACTTCTGCGAGTCCGTTCTCCATGCGCGACAACAACGGCTGTTCAATCCCCAATCGGTGGGCCGCCTCCTTCTGGCGGAGTCCCTTCCTTTGCCGAGCCAAGCGCAGCATTTCTCCATTTGCCAGCATGGCCTACTCGTTGGCGTCAGATTCATGCTTGGGCGTGCGCACTCGAATCTGAAGTGGCGATACATTTCCACCATGCGGTTCGGAGACTGGTACAATTTCAGCAGATGGTCTGCGCTCTAGTTCATAACTCCAGAGTCGCTTGTGACGCCGCCGAGCAGTTACAGCTAGCAGGTCTATGCGAGTTTTCAATTCGTCAAGATGATAACACACTTCAACGTGGAATATGTCTGGAAGCATGTTCGGAAATGCAAACTGCGGATCAATGAAATCAAGTACTGATTGCGTTTCTATATTTGAACCCATGCCAGACTCGTTCGCCTTTTTGAATCGAATCAGAACACAGTCTCGAAACAAATAATGTACCGTTTGGCCTTTCAGAATAACCCTAACGTCTGGGTCTCCATCGAATTCGTCGATTGCGCCGGCGCGTATAAAGTCAAAGACTATTGACGCTCGCGAACGCGCAGAGAAACGTCCACGGTCGGGTACCCTCATCCATTCATCCCATGCGGCCTCAAGTACCTTCCGCATTCGGAGCTCGAAATCTCGAACGATTGGGCGAACGTTGTTGATGGCTGGCAGCATTGGGAACCTCGCAATGTGAAGCGTAAGAATCATGACTGATCCTATTACCAAATGCAAGGGGTTTTATGCATATTCTATATTTGCGTTATATATCAATGCGATATGAGGTGGTTTCAGGCGATTTAGGGTTCCGTTAAGTGATAGGGACAAACCAAACTGATACACTACCAGCAGCCATCAGACCTTGCCCTCGACTGCGACCTCGATCAGGCGCGGAGCGCCCGAGGCGAGGGCCTCTTGCACCGCCGCGGCCAGCGCGTCGGGCTCGGTGACGCGGGTGCCGGCGACGCCCATGCCGGCAGCCATCTCCACGAAACCCAAGGGAGGGTCGATCAGGTCCATCTCGCGGTAGGGGTGGTTGGTGGCCACGCCGAAGCGCTTCCGGTAGATGTCGAGATTGTGCTTGAGGATGCGGTATTCCCGGTTGGCGAGGATGATGAAGACGATCGGCAGCCGGTGATGCGCCGCCGTCCACAGCGCCTGGATGCTGTACATCGCCGAGCCGTCGCCGGAGAGGCAGAGCATCGGCCGGTCGGGTATCGCGAGCTTGACGCCGAGCGCGCCGGCGATCCCCTGGCCGATGCCGCCGCCGCGGCCGCAGAAATAATCGCCATGCCCGCCGAAGCTGAAGGCGTGGGGGATCTCCGGGCTGCCGGTGATGGCTTCCTCCACGATCACCGCGTCCTCCGGCGCCGCAGCCGCCAGCGCCTCCAGCATGATCGGTACCGGCATCGGTCGCCGGTCACCGATGGCGTCGAGGCGCGCCTGCCGTGCCGTCCGTTCCTCCTCCTGGAGTGCGGTGAAGCGCTCGTTGCGCTTGGCGGCGTCGGCGGCGTAGGCGGCCGAGCCGTCCTTCTCGACCAGCGCGCGAACCGCCTCCAGCGCGGGCACGAGGCCGGCGATCAGGCCTGCGTCGAGCGCATGGTTGCGGGCGAGGCGGGCGCTCGACTCCTCGATCTGGAGCACCGTCGCACCCGCCGGGAAGGGCCCGTCAGGCGCGTACCAGACCTCCTCGAAGAAGGGGCCGCCCACCATGAGCACCAGATCGGCTGCGCCGAACGCCTGGGCGATGCTGGCGGGATCCGACGGGATGCGGCCCCGGTAGTTGGGATGCATGTTGGGGACCGGCTGGTGCTGGTGGATGAGCTCGGTCCAGATACCGGCGCCGGTCGCCTCGGCAAGCGCCAGCAGGGCGCCGCCGGCGCCCGCACGCGCGACATCGTCGCCGATGACGATGACGGACTCCCGGGCCCCGAGCAGATGCCGGGCGACGGCGGCCACGCCCGCGGGGTCTGGCGCGGGCGCGCGGTAGAGCGCGCCGGCGGCTGCGGCCCGGATCTCGGTCTGCTGTTCCATCACGTTGATCGGCAGCGCGACGAAGACCGGGCCGGCGGGCGGGTCGTGGGCGATCTTGAAGGCGCGCCGCATGATCGGCGCGATCTCGTCGGCGCTCTCGGCCTGGGCGCTCCACTTGACCACCGGCGCCGCCATCGCCACCAGGTCGTGGCCGAGGATCGGGTCGCGCAGGCGCAGCCGCGTGTCCTGCTGCCCGGCCGTGACCACCATCGCCGAGTTGGTGCGGAGCGCGCCGAAGATCATGCCGATGGCGTTGCCCAGGCCCGGCGCGACATGGAGGTTCACCACGCCGGCGCGGCCGCAGGCCTGGGCGTAGTAGCTCGCGGCGCCGATGGCGACGCCCTCGTGCAGGGTCAGCACGTAGTCGAGCGCCGGGTAGCGGGCCAGGCTGTCGATCAGCGGGCTCTCGGTGGTGCCGGGATTGCCGAACAGGTGCCGGACCCCGTGCGCCAGCAGGCTCTCCATGAAGACGTCGCGCCCGTACATGTGTCTTGTCCGTTGCTGAGTAGCCGCGCGCTGCGGCCGGGCTAGCGGATCGGCTCCAGGATGGAGCAGTAGTTGGCGACCGCGACGCCGCCCATGTTGAAGATGCCGGCGAGGCTCGCGCCGGGAAGCTGCATGTCGCCGGCGCCGCCGGTCAGCTGCATCGCGCTCACCACGTGCATCGAGACGCCGGTCGCGCCGATGGGGTGGCCCTTCGACTTGAGGCCGCCCGAGGGATTGACCGGCAGCCTGCCGCCGATCGCCGTCGAGCCGTCGAGGATCGCCTCCGCCCCTTCGCCCCGCCGGGCGAGGCCCATGGCCTCGTATTCCAGGAGCTCGGCGATGGTGAAGCAGTCGTGGGTCTCGACGAAGTCGAGATCGTCGAGCGCGAGCCCGGCCCGGTCGAGCGCGCGTGCCCAGGCTTCGCCGCAGCCTTCCATCAGCACCACGTCGCGCTTGCTCATGGGGAGGAAGTCGTTGACGTGGGCGGCGGCGCGGAAGATCACCGCCTTCGGCATGGCGAGCGCGGTCTCGACATCGGTCAGCACCAGGGCCGCGGCGCCGTCGGAGACCGGCGAGCAGTCGCTGCGCTTCAGCGGCCCGGCCACCTGCGGATTCTTCTCCGAGGGATGGCGGCAGAAATCGTAGCCCAGGTCCTTGCGGAAGTGGGCGAGAGGGTTCTTCGCGCCGTTCCGGTGGTTCTTGGCGGCGATCGCGGCGAGCGCGTCGGACTTGTCGCCGTGGCGCTGGAAGTAGCTCTCCGCAATCAGGCCGAACACGCCTGCGAAGCCGCCTTCGATATGGGCCTCCTCCTTCACGTAGGAGGCCTTGAGCAGGTTGGACGCCACCTCCTCGCGGCTCGCGCCGGTCATCTTCTCGACGCCCACGACCAGCACGAATCGGGCACGGTGGCTGCGGATCGCCGCCATGCCCTGGTGGATCGCGGCGCTGCCGGTGGCGCAGGCGTTCTCGACATTGGTGGAGGGCGTGAAGCGCATCGCGTCGTCGAGCTGGAGCGGCAGCGAGGACGGGAAGGCCTGGTCGGCGAGCCGCCCGGTGGAGCCCACCACGATCTCGTCGATGTCGGTGGGGCCGATGCCTGCGTCATCGAGCGCCGCCCGCGCGGCCTCCAGCGTCAGCGATTCGACATCGGCGTCCGTGCGCTTGCCGAACGCCGTATGCCCCCAGCCGACGATGCACACACTCATGGCCCCTCTCCCCCGCGCCGCTGACCGATCGGGCGCGCATCTTGGCAGAAAGCGCCGCCGCCGTCGCCCCGCGCGACCGCCCGCGCGACCGCCCTCAGGCGTACGCGCGGAGCAGGCGCGTTCGCTCCTCGTCGACCGCGATGTCGATGCCGTTGGCGGCACGGACCAGCGCCACCCTGTAGACGGCGAGCGCGCGCTCGGTGCTGAGCCAGCCGCGCGCGACATCTTCGGCGACGGCCGCCGGGTCGCGGGCGCGGGGGTCGCCGTAGCCGCCGCCGGCGACGCTGCGGTAGTGGATCGCCTCGCCGGGGCCGAGCCGCTCCTCGTGGAACGAGGGGAGCGTGGCGAAGGCGCCGTCCGCCGCCCGCTTGCGGTTGAGCGACGGCGCGCCCGCCGCGCCGCCGAGCACGCCCTGCGCCGGGTTCTCGTCGCCGTCGCTGCAATAGAAGACCGAGACCGGGCCGGCCAGCGAGCGGTAGGCGCCCTGGGTCGCGGGTGCGCCGTTCCAGCGGCCGGCGCCCATGGTGTCGCGGGCGATGCGGCGCTCCTCCATCAGGATGGGATACTGCGCCTCGTCGATCTCGATCGAATCGATCACCAGGACACCGCCGCCGTCCGGCGCCTCGTAGGTGAGCCAGCCGTCGTGGCCGTGGGTGCCGGGGCCGCCGGAGAGGCCGACGCAGAACTGGTTCACGTAGGCCACCGGCGCGCCGTCGCGGTCGTCGATCCCGGAGACCACGCCGAGGCCTGCGGAGAAGTTGCCGCCGCCCTCCGCCAGCCCATGGGGCGCGCCGATCTGCGCGAAGCAGCACTGCACGGCGTTGATGAGGCGGTCGTTGACGTTGGTGGTGGCTACCGAGGTGCCGGCGGGGAAGGTGGGCCGCCCGACCACGCAGCCGTCCCGCAGCAGGACGTGGACGCGGCTCGCGCTGCCCTCGTTGTGCGGGATCGTCGGGTCGAGATTGTAGAAGACGCCGATGCGGCACGAGCCCGCCGCGCAGGCCTCCGACAGGTTCACCCCGCCCGGCACGCAGTCGGGGTTGTCGCGGAGGTCGACGGTGACGAAGCCCTCCTCGGGCTCGACGGTGACGGCGGCGGTGATGGGGATTCCGTCCGCCGCGACGCCGGGGATCGGGTCGTGGGTGCAGGTGTAGCGCCAGGTGCCGGCGGGGAGCTCCCGGATCGCCGCCTTCGCCCGGCGCGCGCCATAGTCCATCCAGGCCTCGACGAAGGCGCGGACGGTCTCGATCCCGTACTGTTCCACCAGCGCCTTCAGCCTGCGCTCGCCGATGCGGCAGGCGCCCACTTGCGCGCGGTAGTCGCCGTACCAGACGTTGGGCGCGCGGATCTTCTGCAGGCCGATGCGCACGATGTCCGCCTTGTCCTCGCGCCCCTCCTGAATGCGCACGCAGGGGAAGTGCACGCCCTCCTGATAGAGCGTCGCCGCATAGGGCAGGTAGGTGGTGGGCTCCGGCGCGCCCACATCGGCGTGGTGCGAGCGCGAGAGCACCCAGAAGAGCGGCGCGCCGTCCGCGAAGACGGGCACGCAGAGGGTCATGTCGGCGTGGTGCGTCACCCCGTGATAGGGGCTGTTGTTGAAGAAGGCGTCGCCCTCCTTCACGTCGTCGAAGAGGTCCGTGATCGGCCGCGTCGTGAGCTCCAGCGCGCTGACATGGATGGGCATGGCCTCCTCGACGCAGATCAGCCGGTGGTCGTAGGTGAGGATGCCGCAGGACATGTCGCGGGCATTGGTGATGACGGCGGAGCGCGAGGCGCGCATGACCGTGTTGCTCATCTCGCGGATGATGGCTTCGAGGCGGCGGGAGAGGACCGCCATCAGCAGCGGGTCGAAGCGGGTGGGTGGCGGCTCTGCCATGCCGGTGACTCTACCCGCTCTCGACATGGAAATTGCCGCCCGCATCGGTCCGCGCCCGCTGGCCGGGGAGCAGCAGGATCGTCGTCGTGTCGCAGTCGATCAGGGCGGGGCCTTCGACCTCGGCGCCGGCGGATGGCGCGTTGCCGTCATGGACCGGGAGCGCGCGGAAGGCCCGCGCCTCGCCGAGCCAGACCCGGCGCGTGCCGCGCTGCAGCAGGCGGCCGCTGCCTTGCGCCTCCGTGTGCAGCCCGTCGACACTCCTGCCTTCGCCGATGGCACGCACGGTCCAGGTGGTGAACTCGACCTCGCTGTCGTCCTCCCGGATGGTGTGGATGCGCTCGTGCATGGCGTGGAAGGCCAGGGAAAGCGCCGCCACGTCGTCGGCGCCGAGGGTGCCGTCCGCTGCCGGCTCGAAGGGCGCCTCGATCTCCCAGGACTGGTACCTGTAGCGGGCCTGGAAGGCGTATTCGTAAGCTCGGCTCTCGTCCGGCACGCCGGCGCGCTCGAGGAAGCGGCGCGCCCTGTCATGGAGCGCCGCGAGCGTCCGGTTGACCGCGTCGAGGGCGAAATGGCGGTCGCTGGTGTGGAGCGTCGCCGTCTCCTCGCCGCGGATGTCGGTAACCAGGCCGCCGAAGGCGCTGAGCCCCGCGGCGACACCGGGCACCATGAAGCGGCCGATACCCAAGGCCCGGGCCATCTCGCCGATATGGCAGGCGGTGGCGCCGCCGCCCGCGACGAGAAAACACGCGCGCGGGTCGATTCCCTCGTTGACGGTGATGTCCTCGATCGCCGCGATCATGGTCTCGTTGCCGGTCGCGTGGATCGCGTAGGCCGCCTCTGCCAGCTCCAGCCCGAGCGCGTCGGCCACCGTGGCGACGGCGCGGTGCGCGGCGTCCGCATCGAGGGGCAGCCGCCCGCCGAGGAAGTAGGCGGGGTCGAGCAGGCCCAGCACCAGGTTGGCGTCGGTCACGGTGGGTCGCGTGCCGCCCCGGCCGTAGGCCGCAGGGCCGGGATCGGCGCCGGCGCTGACCGGGCCTACTCTTAGGAGGCCACCGGAATCGACCCAGGCGATGCTGCCGCCGCCGGCGCCGACCGAGCGCACGTCGATCTTGGGGAGGCCGAGCAGGTCGTCCCCGATCGGCGCCTCGGTGGTGCGGATCAGCGCACGCGCGCGGATCGCCGAGACATCGAAGGTGGTGCCGCCCATGTCGATGACGACGATGTCGGGCTCGCCTGAGAGTTCGAGCGCGGCGATGGGCGCCAGCGTCGGCCCGCTCATCACCGCGTGGATCGGCCGCGCGGCGATCTGGTCGACCGTCATCATGCCGCCCTGGCAGTTGGCGACGAGCAGGGTGCCGGAAAAACCCGCGGCGCGCACCGCGCCTTCCAGCCGGCCGAGATAGGCGGGCACGATGCCGTGCAGCGCGGCGTCGATGGCGGTCGCGATTGTGCGCCGGTACTCGCGCGGGATCGGGTTGAGCGCGTGGCTCAGCGTCACCGGCACCTCCGGCCAGAGCGCGCCCACGATCTCGCCCACGCGGCGCTCGTGCGCAGGCTCCACCACCGACCAGAGCAGGCTGACGGCGATGGCGTCCACCGGGCAGCGCCTGAAATGGTCCACGGCTGCGCGCACGTCGTCCTCCGCGAGCGGCGCGATCTCGTTGCCGCGCGCGTCGATCCGCCCGCGCACCTCGACGGTCCTGTTGCGGGGCACGAAGGGCCGGGGGTAGTCGAGCCGCCAGTCGAAGGCGCGCTTGCGCGGCGCCTCGCGCAGCGTCAGCACGTCCGGGTGGCCGGCGCTGCAGATCAGCCCGACCGCCCCGGTGCGCCCCTCGACCAGCGCGTTGGTGGCGACGGTGGTCCCGTGCACGATGCGCGCGGTCCGGGCGAGGAATTCCGGGAGCGCCGTATCGAAGGCCTGGGCGGCAAGCGCCAGCGCGTCCAGAAAGCCCCGCTCGAACGCGGGCGGCGTGGAGGGCGCCTTGACCACCGCGAGCCGCGCCCCGTCCGAGACCACGCAGTCGGTAAAGGTCCCGCCGATGTCGATCGAGACCCGGTACGCGCTCACCCGCCCCCCGCAGCGCTCGTCTTTCTCTGTACGCGCATCCTCGCAACCGCCGGGCCGGCGGCGCAAGGGCGCGGGCGGCCTCGCCAGGGGGACACGCAAGGGGACACCGTGCCTTCCGATGCGGGCGTGCGCGCCATCCGCAATCTTGGCATAGTCTCGGACGACAAGAGCCGCTCACGCCCGTCGCCGGGCGCGCGCGAATCGAGCGCCGGACAACAAGGCGCACACGGGAGGAACCATGAGAGCACTTGCGGCGCTGGCCGTGGCGCTCGCCGCAGCCATGGTCTGGATCGGGGGCGCAGCCGAGGCCGAGGCCGAGGCGGACGCCTACACGGTCGATCCTCTCAACCGGGTGATGGAGGCGGCGGAGGGGGCCAATGTGCGGGCCGGTCCCGGCCCCGACTATGCCGTGCGCGTCACCCTGAACGAGGGCGTCAAGGTACGCGTGACCGGTGCCGTTCGGGACAGCGACTGGCTGCGGGTCGATCTGCGCGGGGACGGCGGCGCGGCATTCGTCTACGCGCCGCTCCTGAAGGAGACGGCGACTACCCACGCGCCGCTCCCGAAGGAGACGGCGACCGTCGAGCCCTTGGGTGCGGACTGGTCCATCACCCAGAACCAGCCGTGCCAGGTATGGAACCAGGGCAGGGGCGACGAGTACGGACCCTTCACCTGGTCGGGCGCATGTGTGGACGGCAAGGCCTCGGGAGAGGGGCGGCTCGTCTGGCGCAGCCGCTTCGGACAGTACGTCTACGAAGGCGGCATGGAGGCCGGCAAGCTGCACGGAAAGGGGAAACTGGTGCGGAGCGACGGCGGCCGCTACGAGGGCCAATGGCGCGACGGCAAGAGGCACGGGCGCGGGACCTACAAGTGGATCATCGGCCATCGCTACCAGGGCGATTGGCGCGACGACAGGCCGCACGGATTCGGGATCGCCACCTTCGCCGACGGCGACGTTCACAAGGGCCTGTGGCTGCACGGCTGCTACGGGAAGAGGGAGGGCCAATGGGCCGCCCTGATCGCCAGTGTGGAAGACTGCGGCTTCGATTAACAGAGTAACCTCACCGCTGCGTTCCGGGGCACATCCCGCCGTCCGACGCGTGGTGTCCCCGATGAGCGCCCACCTCCCCCTGTCCCGCTCCCCCCCCAAAGGATTCCTCTGCGAAATCGGGGTAGTTGGTTTGGAGGGAGGGGGATGGCGGCTCGGTGTGTTGATCGTGGTCTGTGCGCCGGTTCCGTTGAGCGGATTGGCGGCAGGCGCCGTCGTTTGCCGGCGTGCATGGGTCTTTCGTGCTGTGAGGTCGGCTCCACGGCGGCCTTCCCTCGGGGGTTTGCACTGCGCTTGCGCCTCAGGCGCCTGCGAGCAGGCTGGCGCGGCGCATGTTGTAGACGGTGGCGACGGCATAGAGGCGGGCGGTGTTCCGCTCGAGGGTGAGGCTCTTGGCCCGCCGCTGCCCGTAGAGGCGCTTCAGCGCCGAGAAGACGGCCTCGACCGGTGCCCGGCGCCTTGCAATGAGGTCGTTGCGGCGCTTCTGCCAGGAGGGCAGCGAGGCCATGTGCTTGTTCCGCCGGTGCATGATGCGGTCCTTGATGCCTGCGGCCTTGAGCCGCGCCCGTCGCGCCTGTTGCTCGTAGGCGCGGTCGCCATAGACCGCCCCCTCGTCGCCGCAGATCAGCCGATCGGCAACCTCGCTCTCGTAGGTCTTGGCCGAACTCAGCACCACGCGACGGATCAGACCGGAGCCCTGGTCGACACCGAGATGCGCCTTGTAGCCGAAGAAGGCGCGCCCCTTCTTCCGGGTCCAGTCCGCACCCGGCTCGCGCGCACTCCCGGCACCCGCGCCGGCCTTGTACGGCGGCGGGCGCGAAGCCGCAGCCACCAGCGTCGCGTCCATCAGCGTGCCCTTGCGCAGGATCAGGCCGGCCGCATCGAGCTGGCGGTTGATCTCCTCGAACGCTGCCTCCAACACAGCGCCTGCGTCCGCGCGAAAGCGGCAGATCGTGGTCTCGTCCGACGTGCCCCCGTCCAGCGCAAAGCCGCAGAAGCGCCGGAACGACAGACGGTCCAGCAGCATCTCCTCAAGACCAGGGTCCGACAGGTCGTAGAGCGCCTGAAGATAGAGCGCCTTCAGCATCGACAACGGCGCATAGGGCGGACGGCCCCGGCGCCCCTCGCGCACCGGTGTGGCCAGACGCTCGAGCGCAGACCAGTCGATCAACCCGTCCAGACGCTCCAGCTTCCGGTTCGTCCCCAGGCCCGCAGACATGAACGCTTCCGCAAATCCCAGCTGATCCCTGCCACTCATCGACTCGACCTCCCCGTCTCGCAGCAACGAATCACATGCCACAAAATCCGCAAACCCCTTTCGCAGAGGAATCCCAAAGGGCGGAGGGGGACGCAGGCGGCATCGGTAGTTTCGCTCCCTCTCCTCCCTGGGGAGAAGAGGGATGGGGGGATACGACTCTATAAAGCGCCCGGTTGCGCCTTTGACACGCGAGCAATTTCTTTCCGCTCTTCGGGAGAAGAACTGGCCCATACATTCTTGAACTCACTGATTTTCTTTTGGGTTTCCTTTTCTTTCTTTCCAAAAGGAAGTGCGAAAGACTTTTTCAACGTAAAGCCGGGTATTTCCTGTATTGTCAGATAGGTGCTCCGCTCCTTGCAGTTGAATTTATATTCTCCATATTGTACCTTGGCGGCCTTGACAACCTGCTCAAGCGGACCGACGTACACATTTATCACCGCGTCATTCTTCACAGCCACAACGAGAATACCCCCAGCCTGAGCGTCGCGTTCGGCTTCAAGTAACTTCTCTGGTATGCCGTGCCATAGACCGTTTCCGACCAATACACAGAAGTTCTTCCCGGTTTGGTCTTGGAGCCACTTGGAATAAGGCTTCACTCGTCTGAGTTTTACTCCATGGCGTTTTTCGATCTCACGAATGAGCATATCCCGCTCCAATTTGCCGGCCTTTTCTGCAGCCATGGTTAATTCTCCTTCTCATCTTCGCGCTGGTTAGCGGATCGAGTGACTGTTGCGGCATCAATTGCTTCGCCAAGTTTGTCAGCAAGAGCTCCCCAGCCTTCGACGTGGTCTCTTGCGTCGTCGAATACGACGAACGCATCGCCGGCTGCCTCATGGAGCTGGGGCGCTGCTGCCAGCAACATTGCGTCATCAAGACTGGAGATGTTGTCCGCCACGATCCGGCCGATAGGCCCTCGGATATCGCAGACGGCATATCCCGGCCCATTCTTGACGGGAAGCCACTGCCGAGACGGCCGTGTGGCTCTGCTGAGCAGGACGCCGAAGGCCAGGGTCGCCAGCGCAGGGAACTTGTTGGACTTGAACCAGCCGTTCACGGTGGTCTCGGGCACATCCAAGACCGCGCCCAGCTTGCGCTGCCAACCGCGGCGGCCGTATCTCTGCTCGAAGGCCGCCCTAAAGTCTATCCCGTCCACATGGTTGGTCACCTCCTCACGGAAGGCCGCATCTGCCGACACCCGAACATTTTCCATGAGAACACTCCCGATATAGTTCTAGGATACGTAATAAGACACGAATATCGCTGAGTCAAGAACGAAAGACGTTGAGATGCCTCGGCCTCGGCCGTGTCATGGAGGCGCGCGTGCCGACCTCGTCCTCGAGGCCGGGGCCGAACGGGTAACTCGGCGCTGCGAAACCTGCTATGACGGCAGGCGCCGGGTGCCGAGGCGAGCGCTTGGATGCCGAAGCGGTTGAGCGAGACGGAGCGGCGGAGTTTCCGGGACGCGGGCTATTGCCGGCCGCTGCGCGCCATGAGCGCGGGCGAGGCGCAGCGCTACCGCGGGTTGCTGGAGCGCTTCGAGCGGCGCTGGCCGGCAGACCGCCACATGCTCGACCAGGGCGCCTCGCTGCTCTGCCCGTGGATCGACGAATTCACCCGCCTCCCCGGCCTCCTCGACCCGATGGAGGACCTGCTCGGCACCGACCTGCTGGTGTGGGGCGTCTCGCTCAGGCTCAAGGAGCCCGACGGCAGGACCTTCGCCGGCTGGCATCAGGACACCGCCTATTGCGACATCAGGCCGATCGTGGCGATCGCCGCGCTCGCGCTCTCCGACTGTAGCGCCAAGGCCGGCTGCCTGCGGGTAATCCCCGGCTCCCATCGCTGGGACACGCTGCCGCACCGCGAATGTTTCGGCACCGCCAGCCTGCTCACCCGCGAGCAGCGGATCGACGCCCCCCTCGACGAGGATGCCGCGGTCTCGCTGCCGCTGGCGGCGGGCGAGGCGGTCATCTTCAACAACGCGATCTGCCATTCCTCCGGCCCCAACCGGAGCCGGGACCGGCGCATCGTCTTCCTCATCGAGTACGTGCCGACGCACGCCTGGCAACACGAGCCGCGCGAGTCCGCGATGCCGGTGCGCGGCGTCGATCGCTTCCGCCATTTCGATGTCGATCCGCGCCCGGTCGAGGAGATGGGTCAGGCGGCGCGGGCGGCGTGGCGGCGCAAGGTCGCGGTGCAGGCGCAGGTGCTCTACCGCGGCGCCCGGCATCCGCCGCGCGCCCTCGTATCGGGAGGATGAACGGCTGTGACGGAGGCACGGCGCAAGTTCTGGGGCTGGGGCCTCGAATCGGAGACCCTCGGCGAGGCGGATGCCCGAAAGATCGCCCGGCGTGTCGCCGCGCTCACCGGCCTCGAACCGGGCCCCTACACGGCACCGCCCACGCTGGACGAGGTGCGGCTCCCGGCGCCGCGCGCAACACCGCCCGCCGCCCTCGCCGCGCTCTGCCGCAGCGACCCCTACAGCCGGGCGAGCCACACCTACGGCAAGTCCTACCCGGACTATGTCCGCGCCTGGGCGCGCGACTTCGGGGCCGCGCCCGACCTGGTGGCCTACCCGCGCGACGAGGCGGATATCGTGGCGCTGCTCGACTGGGCCGGCGCGGCGGGGCTTGCGGTCATTCCCTATGGCGCGGGCTCCACCGTGGTGGGCGGCGTCGAGCCCAGCGTCGGCGACGGCTATGCCGCGACCCTCACCATCGACCTCGGCCGCCTGGACCGGGTGCTGGAGATCGACCGCGCGTCGCGGGCGGCCCGCATTCAGGGCGGCGCGCTCGGGCCGGCGCTGGAGGCCCAGCTCAAGCCGGCAGGTCTTACGCTCAGGCACTTCCCGCAGTCCTTCGCCTTCTCGACCCTCGGCGGCTGGATCGCGACGCGCTCCGGCGGCCACTACGCGACGCTCTACACCCATATCGACGAGTTCGTGGAAAGCCTGCGCACGGTGACGCCGGCCGGCATTATGGAGAGCCGCCGCCTGCCGGGGTCCGGCGCGGGCCCCAGCCCCGACCGCCTCATGATCGGCTCGGAAGGCGCGCTCGGCATCGTCACCGAGGCCTGGATGCGGCTGCAGGACCGGCCCGGCCACCGCGCCTCCGCCGCGCTCCGCTTCGCCGATTTCGCGGCCGCCGCCGCGGCGCTCCGCGCCGTGGGCCAGGCCGGGCTCTATCCGACCAACCTGCGCCTCGTCGATTCCGAGGAGGCCCGGCTCGCCGGCGCGGGCGACGGCAGCTTCCACCTGGCGCTGCTGGCCTTCGAGAGCGCCGATCATCCGGTCGAGGCGTGGATGGGCCGGGCGCTGGAATGCATGGCCGACCACGGCGCCGTCTTCGACCGGGAGGCGGCGTCGCAAGCCCGCGACCCGCTCGCCGACGCCTGGCGCGAGGCCTTCATCCGGGCACCCTACGACCGCGAGGGGCTGATCGCCCACGGCCTGCTGCACGACACCTTCGAGACCGCCATCACCTGGGACCGCTTCGAGGCGTTCCACGCGAGCGTCAAGGGGGCGACGGAGGCGGCGATCGCGGAGGCCACCGGCAGGCCCGGCCATGTCACCTGCCGCTTCACCCACGTCTATCCCGACGGGCCGGCGCCCTACTTCACCTGTCACGCCGCGCCTGCGCCCGGCGCCGAGATCGAGCAGTGGCGGGCGATCAAGAGCGCCGCCTCCGACGCGCTGATCCGGGGCGGGGGCACGATCACCCACCACCATGCCGTCGGCCGCGACCACATGCCCTGGTACGAGGCCCAGCGCCCCGCTCTCTTCGGCGCGGCGCTGGCGGCGGCCAAGCGCGCGCTGGACCCCGACGCCATCCTCAACCCCGGCGTCCTGCTCCCGCCCCGGCCCGCGCAGGGGTAAGGGGCGCCAGCGGCTATCCCGCCTCCCGGCTCCCCGGCAGGGCCGACTCGTCCAGGGCCTTCTCCTGGGTGTCGGGCGGTGGCGTGCCGGCGACGACGGCTTCGGCGGCGATGGCGCGGGCGGCGGCGGGGACCGCGGTGCGGAGCGCGGTGCGGACCACCTTCGTGGGGTCGACGATGCCGGCGCGCGCGAGATCGCGGAAACGCCGCGCGGCGGCGTCGTAGCCCCAGCGCGCATTGTCCTGCGCCAGAACCCGCGCGACGGCGTAGGAGCATTCGCCGCCGGCGTTCTCCACGATCCGCCGCGCAGGCGCCTTGAGCGCGGCCTCCAGCGCAGCGACCCCCATGGCCTCGTCGGGGCCGCTGCCGGCGCGGACGGCGCCGAGCGCGCGCGACGCCTGCAGCAGGGCGATGCCGCCGCCGGGCACCACGCCGTCCGCCGCCGCCGCGCGCGCCGCGTTCAGCGCATCGTTCGCCCGTTCCTTGCGGGCGCGCAGCGCGGACTCGGTCGCACCGCCGAGGCGGAGCCGGGCGATGCCGGCGGCGAGGCGGGCGAGGCGCTCCTGCAGCTTCTCGCGGTCGAAACTGAGATATTTCTCCGCCTCGGCCTCGCGCCGAAGCATGGCGCAGCGCCGTTCGATCTCTTGCGGGTCGCCGGCGCCTTCCACGATCGTGGTGCGGTCGCGGGCGACAAGCACCCTCTTTGCCGCGCCCAGCATCGCCGGCTTCAGGGTCTCCAGCGAATTGCCGAGCTCGTCGGTGACGATCCGGCCGCCGGTCGCGACCGCGATGTCCTCCAGCATCGGCTTGCGCCATTGGCCGAAGCCCGGCGCCTTGACCGCGGCGACACGGAGCCCACCCTGCCGCTTGTTGACGATCAGCGTCGCCAGCGCCTCGCCCACCACGTCCTCGGCGACGATGAGCAGCGCATGCGAGGACTTCGCGAAGGCGCGGAGCGCCGGCACGATCGCGTCCACGCTGGAGATCGTCTTCTCGTGCACCAGCACATAAGATTCGCCCAGCGTGACCGTCATGTCGTCCGGGTCGGTGACGAATTCCGGCGACACGTAGCCCGTGTCGAAGCTCATGCCCTCGTGCACCGAGAGTTCGGTTTCCACGCCCTTGGCCTCGTCGATGGTGACGACGCCGTCGGGGCCCACCCGGTCGATCGCGCCGGCGATGTGCCGGGCGATCTCGTCGTCCCCGCCGGCTGCGAGCCGGGCCACGCGCTGCAGGCCGCCACGCGCGGGGAGCGGGCGGGACTGGCGGTCGAGCGCCGCCGCGGCGGCGGCCAGTCCACGCTCGATCCCGCGCATGACGCTCATGGGATCGGCGCCGGCGGCGGTGGCACGGTGGCCCTCCGCCAGCAGCGCCGCAGCCAGCACCATCGCCGTGGTGGAGCCGTCGCCCACCTCGTCGCTCATCCTGGAGCCGACATGGCGGATGAGCCGCCCACCCATGTCCTCGAAGCGGTCGCCGAGGTCGATGTGGCGGGCGACGGTGTAGCCGTCGCTCGACACCCAGGGCCGGGCATGGCGGCGCTCGATCAGCACCGCGCGTCCGCCGGGGCCGAGGGTGGAGCCCACGACATGGCCCACGATCGCCGCACCGCGCAGGAGCGCGGCCCTGGCCTCGGGCCCGGTGGCGATCCGCTTCGGCCCCGGAATGCCGCCGATGGTCATGCCGCGCGCCATCGCCGCCGGCGGTCCAAGCCTGAAATCCGGGGTCGAGGGCGCAGCGCTGCGCGAACCGGGGGTCGAACCGGGGGGGTCAGGCGCCGTAGTCGATCGGGGTCGCCTCCCGGTCGTCGTCGTGGCGCTGCCAGTAGAGGCTGCACAGCCGCTCGGTGAGCGGCCCGACGCCGCCGTCGCCGACCGGCGCGTGGTCGATCCTGGTGACCGGCAGGATGCCGCCCGCCGTGCTGGTGAGGAAGACCTCGTCGGCGCCGCGCAGGTCGTCCGGCGAGACCGTGCCGACCTCGCCCTTCACGTTGAGCTCGGCCAGCAGATCGAGTGCGGTCCGTCGCGTGATGCCTTCCAGGCAGGTGCCGCCGGGCGTGGTCGCGGTGCCGCCATGCACGGCGAAGACGTTGAAGCCCGGCCCCTCGGCGATGTTGCCGTCGAGGTCCACCACCACCGGCATGTCGCAGCCCGCCTCGTAGCTCTCGAACAGCGCGCGGATCATGTCGCCCCAGTGGAAGTTCTTGGTGGCGGGGTCGATCGAGGCCGGCGGGATCCGCAGGTACGAGCTCAGGTGAAGGTGGATGCCGCGCGCCCGCGTCTCCTCGTCGGCGATCCAGACGAAGGGGATGGCGAAGGCGATGAAGCGGTTCTCGCAGGCGCGCGGGTCGCGGGTGCCCCTGGGCGGCATCCCGCGGGTGCAGAGGACCTCGACATAGGCGTCGCGCAACTGGCTGAGGCGCATGAGACGCATCAGAATCGCGACCACCGCGTCGCGGTCGTGGGGAATGGCCATGCGGACGCTGGCGAGGCTCTTCTCGAAGCGGTCGAGATGGTGGTCGAGGCGGAAGAACCTGCCGCCCCAGACATGGACCACGTCGTAGGTGACGTCGGAGCGGGTGAAGCCCCAGTCGAGGATGGGAATGCGCGCCTCGGCGATCGGCACATAGGCGCCGTCGATGAAGGCGGCCCCGTCGGCAAAGCGGTTCTCCAGCCTCACGACGCCCTCGGGCGCCGCTTCCGTGACCCGTTCCATCATGCGCTCTCCCCGGTTCGGCGTGTCGGATTCGACGACAGTGTGACCGATCGCGCGCGCCGGCGCGACCCGTTCGCAGACCCCGCGCACGCGCTCACGCGGGCACGCTTCCCTCGATCAGGATGCGCAGCAGCCGGCGCGGATGGTCGCCCTCGTAGGGCGAGGCCCGGTGCATCGTGCAGCGGTTGTCCCAGATCACGATGTCCCCCGGGGCCCAGGCATGGACGTGAACGAAGGCGGGTCCAGTGGCGTGTGCGATCAGCCCGTCGAGGAGGGCGTCGCCCTCCGCCAGCGGCATGTTCGCGATGCGGTCGATCCGGTTGGGGTTGATGTAGAGCGCCTTGCGGCCGGTCTCCGGGTGGGTGCGCACCAGCGGATGCGTCACCGGCGGTGTCCGGGCGCGCTCCTCTGCCGTCCGCTCCGGCACCGGCGAGAGGTTGCGCCGCGACTGGTAGGTGTGCACGGCGCCGAGTCCGGCGATCCGTTCCCTGGTATCGGCAGGCAGCGCCTCGTAGGCCGCGTGCATGTTGGTGAAGGCCGTGTCGCCGCCGCGCGGCGGCACGACCTCGCCATAGAGGAGGGTCGCCGCGCAGGGCGCCGCCATGTACGAATCGTCGGTGTGCCAGTGGCCGCCGAAGGTCGCCGGCTTGCCGGTGGCGGTGCTGATGCCCTGCCTGCGCTCGACCAGGGAGATTTCGGGAAAGGCGGGATCGCGCAGGACGCCGAGCAGCTCCCGTTGGGGCGTGCCGAAGACGCGGGCCAGGCGCAGGAAGGTTGTCGGGGACACCGCGCCGCTGCGGATGCAGAGCATCGGGCTCGCCCGGAAGGCGCGGCGCAGTGCCGCGTGGTCCTGCGGCGTCGCCGCCGCGAGGTCGAGCCCGGTCGCCACCGCGCCGAGCCCGGCCCTGCCGGGGTCCGTGACGCCTATGCCCACCGCGCCCGCGCCTGCCTCGCCCGTTGCCGCCGCCGGCTCATAGGTCGCACATGGGCGGGCACGGGGCAAATGACGGCAGCGCCGCGCAGACCATGACCATGATGAGAAAGCCGGGCTACAGTGGAGCCGGTCACGTCCATGCCGGTCGGGCGCCTCTCCGCTCGCCGGCCCGTCGGCGGAGCACGATCATGGCGGAATCCTCAGCGGCGCGCGGCAGGGACATCGTCCTTCTCGACGGGGGCGTGGGCCAGGAGCTGTACCGGCGGAGCACGAGGCCGGCGTCGCCTCTCTGGTCCGTCCAGGTGATGATGGACGAACCGGCGCTCGTCGAAGCCGTGCATCTCGACTTCATCGAGGCCGGCGCGCGGATCATCACGGTGAACACATACACCGCGACGCCGCACCGCCTCGCCCGCGCCGGCAAGGCCGGGATGTTCGACGCGCTGCACGGGGCCGCCTGCGCCGCGGCGGCGGCCGCGCGCGACAGGAGCGGGCGGGCCGTCAGGATCGCCGGCTGCCTGCCGCCGCTGGTGGGCAGCTACAGGCCCGACCTGACGCCGCCCGAGGAGGTCTGCCTCTCCGACTACCGCCGCATCGTGTCCGCGCAGGCGGACCGTGTGGATCTGTTCCTGTGCGAGACCATGCTGTCTGCGCTGGAAGCGCGCGTGGCGAGCGCGGCGGCGCGGGAGAGCGGCAAGCCCGTCTGGACCGCGCTGACGGTCGACGATGCAGACGGAACCCTGCTGCGCTCCGGCGAGCCGGTTGCCGCCGGCGCCCGTGCGGCCGTGGACGCCGGTGCGGAGGCCGTGCTGATCAACTGCTCGAGTCCCGAGGCCGTCGCCGCGGCCCTGCCGATCCTGGCCGGCGCCGGCGTGCCCTTCGGCGCCTACGCCAACGGCTTCGTTTCGGTGAGCGCCCTGCAGCCGGGCGCAAGCGTGGACGTGCTGGAGGCGCGCGATGACCTGGACCCGGCGCGCTATGCGCGCCACGCGCTGCGCTGGATCGAGTCCGGCGCGGCCATCGTCGGCGGCTGCTGCGAGATCGGCCCCGCCCACATCGCGGAACTCGGCCGCCAGCTCGCGGCGAACGGCTACGCCCTCGCGGCCGAGCCCCGGCAGCGATCCTGATTGCGCGGGGGCGAGGGGGCGCCGCTATCCGGCGATCGACATCCCGCCGTCGACGGCGATGCTCTGGCCGGTGGTCCAGCGGCCGGCGTCCGAGGCCAGGTAGACCGCGAGGCCGGCGATGTCCTCGGGCTCGCCCAGGCGCCGCAGCGGCGTCCTGGCGATGCGGCCGGCCGCCTGTTCGGGATCCTCCCACAGCTTGCGCGCGAAATCGGTCCGCACCAGGCCCGGCGCGATGGCGTTGACGCGGATATTGTCGGGCCCCCACTCGACGGCGAGATTGCGGACGAGCTGAAACTCGGCGGCCTTGGAGATGCAGTAGGCGCCGATCACGTCGGAGCCGAACAGGCCGCCGATGGACGAGAGAAAGACGATCGCGCCGTCCTTCCGCCGCCGCATGTCGTCGGCGGCCATCTGCGCCAGCCACAGATTGGACTGCACGTTGGTCGCCATGATCCTGGCGAAGGTGTCGTCCGGGATCTCCGTGGCCGGTCCGTAGTGCGGACTGATGCCGGCGCAGCCGACGACGATGTCGATGGGCCCCCAGGCCGCGCGGGTCCGGTCGATCAGGCCCTGGAGTTCGGCCTTGCGCCCCACATTGCAGGCGAAGCCCAGGACCGCGAGCCCCTCGTCCGTCAGGTCCCGCTGCGTCGCCTCGACCCGGCCGGCGTCGCGGCTGGAGACGACGACCCGCGCGCCGTGGCGGGCCAGGGCGCCGGCGATGGCGCGGCCGATCCCCCTGGTGGAGCCGGTGACGACGGCGGTCCTGCCGGTCAGATCGAAGAGCGGGGACATGGCGGTGCCCGATGCCGGCGCCTGCGGTCTATGAGAAGGGGAGCGGGATAGCATATCCTCGCACGATCGTAGCACACAGGCGCAGCAGTCCGTCTCTGCGGCGATGCGGCCGCGCAGCGATCGAAGAGAACGTCGCCATGGCAAGGTCGGAATTTTCCTTCTTCTTCCCGTTCAGGGTGAGGTATTCGGAAGTCGATGGGCAGATGATCGTTTTCAACGCCCACTACCTGACCTATTTCGACACTGCCATTACCGAGTATTTCCGTGCGCTGCCCTACGACTACCGGGGGCAGGTGGAACGCACCGGCGAGGACTATCACACGGTCAGGACGGTGGTGGAGTATGACGCGCCGATCCTCTTCGACGACGAGATCGAGGTCGGCGTGCGCACCGCGCGGATCGGCCGGTCGAGCCTGACCTTCGGCCTGGAGATACACCCGAAGGGCCGGGACGAGCGCCTCGCCTCGGGCGAGGTGGTGTGGGTCAACACCGATCAGCAGACGCGCCGCCCGGCGCCGGTCCCGGCCGAGCTGGTGGAGAAGCTGCGGGCGTTCGACGGCGCCCCGAAGGGAGGATGACGATGGCCGAATTGACTCTGGAGCAGCAGGTCGCGCGGCTTGCCGCGATCGAGGACATCAAGCAGATGAAGGCCCGGTACTGCCACTACGCCGACCACGGCTACGACCCTGACGGGCTGGCGAGCCTCTTCGTCGAGGATGCCCACTGGGACGGCGGCCAGTTCGGCGTCTACGAGGGCAGGGAGGCCATCAGGGAATTCTTCACCGGGATCGGGGACGACATCGTCTTCGCGATTCACCCGGTGATGAACCCGATCATCACCGTCGACGGCGACACGGCGAACGCGAAATGGTGGCTCATCATGTGGTGCACCATGATGGTCGATGGCCGCAAGGAGGCGCGCTGGTTCGCCGCCGAGTATGACGACGACCTGGTGAAGCGCGACGGCAAGTGGCTGTTCACCCGCATCAAGGTCGAAGGCAGGTTCCTGGCTTCCCACGCAGAAGGCTGGGCGGACCAGACCGGGTAGGCGGGCTTTCTCACGCGCGCATCTGCCCGGCGGCTCGGCAGCGGCCCTGGCGCGCGCCATCCGGGCACCAGCGCCCGGTCCCTCGACTGGCGGCCCTCCTACAGGTCGATATCGACGCCCACCGGGCAGTGGTCGGAGCCCGTCTCGTCGGGCCAGATGAAGGCGGCGCGCACGCGCTTCATCGCGGCCGGCGAGGCGAGCACGTAGTCGATCCGCCAGCCGACGTTGCGCTGGCGCGCGCCGCCCCGCTGCGACCACCAGGTGTAGTGGCCCGCCTCGTCCGCATGGAGCGCGCGGAAGCTGTCCACCCAGCCGGCCGCGAGCCAGCGGTCGAGCTCGGCCCGCTCCTCGGGCAGGAAGCCGCTGTTCCTGACATTGTCCCTGGGCCGTGCCAGGTCGATCTCCCGGTGCGCGGTGTTGAAGTCGCCGATCACGAGCACCGGGCAGCGGCGGCGCAGCCGCTGCACCCGCTCGAACACCGCGCCGTAGAAATCGAGCTTGTAGGGGACCCGGCTGTTGTCCCGGTCCTTGCCGCTCCCCTTGGGGAAGTAGGCGTTGACCACGGCGAAGCGCCCGCGCGCGGTGCGGAAGTGGGCGGCGATGTAGCGGCCCTCGACATCGAAGCGGGACTCGCCGAGCGTGGTTTCCACCCGCTCCGGCGCAAGCCTGGCGTAGAGGCCGACGCCGCTGTATCCCCGGCGTTCGGCCACGGCGAACGAGGTATGCCAGCCGGGCGGCGTGCGGGCCGCGTCGGGAATCTCGCCGGGCAGCGCGCGGACCTCCTGCACGCCCAGCAGGTCGGCGCCCGCGCGCTCCAGGACATCGGCGAAGCCCCGCTTCACGCACGCCCTGATCCCGTTGACGTTCCAGCTTACGACCCGCATCGGCTGCACCTCGCCAGGCTCTGCGACCGGATACCGACCCTGCGACAGGGTGGGGCGGCGGGCGCCTCGAGGCAACGCCGCGACCGTCGCCTGCTATTCGGCCTCGACGACCAGGCGCTGGCCGAAGGCCTCGCCCTCGTCGAAGCCGCCGAAGCGCGCGATTTCCTCCTCGGGCGGCGGCTCGCAGGACCACATCCGGCTCGGCACCCAGCCGCACTGGCGCTTGAGCTGTGCGGCATACTCGGCGCGCTTCAGCGCCGCGATGGAGGGGTCGATCACGGGCACGCCGAGGGCCTTCTCGATCTCGCGGTAGAAGCCGATCTCCAGCGTGCAGCCGAGGATCAGCGCTTCGGCATAGTCCTCCTCCACCGCGCGGCGCCCGGCCGCGACCAGCCGGCGCTCGGTCTCCGCGTGATCGGTCTGGAAGTCGTTGACGCCGAGCTCGACCTGATAGAAGCCCGAGAGGCGCTCGCCATAGCCGTGCTCGCGGGCGACGGCGTTCATCTGGTTCACCCACTTGCGGCGGCCGACGACGATGCCGAAGCGGTTGGCGAGGCTGGCCGCGATCTCGCACGACGCGAGGCAGGGCGCGGTCACGATCATCTCGCCGGAAATCTCGCGCGAATCGTGCAGCGCGGTGTCGTAGAAGCAGCCGATGGCGAGCGCGTCGAAGCCCTCGCGCGCCGCCTGGCGCGTCGCCCTGATGATGCCGCGCGAGACGATGGTCTCGTAGGAGCGGTACTCGATGTGGGTGAAGCGCCCGTCCGCCTCCGGCAGGCAGGCGATGTGCACCTCCGTTCCCGGCAGCTTGTAGGTCCGCGCCATGTCGGCGAAGACGGCGTCGTAGAGCTCGGTGCCGACCGGGTTCAGGTACATCAGCTTGAGGGGGGCGTTGGCCTTCATGCGGTCCTCTCCTAGTCCGAATCGATGGTGAGTCCGTAGACCTCTCGCGCACGTTCGGCGCCGATGAGGCCGTTCCTCACGTCGCGCCGCACGAGGGCGGGGTCGCGCTGCCTGGGGTCGCCGAAGCCGCCGCCGTTGCCGGTCACCACGCGGATCACGTCGTCCCTCTGAGTCTTGAGGCCGGAGACGAAGGCGAAGCGCTGGCGCTCTCCCTCCCTCGGGATGAATTCGACATAGTTGGGCGAGCCCTCGTGGCCGCCGTCGAGCGCCCAGGCGGGGAAGCGCGAGCGCGTGTAGCCCACGGTGAGGAAGCCGTCGTCGGCGCGCACGCGATAGTCCATGACGATGCCGCGCCCGCCGGTGAAGCGGCCCTCGCCGCCGGGCTCCAGGTTGAGCGCCATCTGGTCGACATAGAGCCCGTTGCGCGCCTCGTTGATCTCGGCCGGGCAGTTGAAGGTCTCGCCGTGGAAGCCGCAGAACATCGCACTATTTCCGTCCATCCCCTCGCGCCCGCCCCAGCCGCCGAGCTGGGGCTCGATGATGGTGTACTGGCGGCCGGTGTCGGGATGGATGCCGCCGATGAAGGTGCCGCACACCGAGGCGAAGTGCCCCGCCGCGAGGCGCTCCGGCATGTGCTGGGCGAGGCAGCGCCACATGAGGTCGTAGGCGCGCAGGTCGATCTCGTAATAGAACCCGACGGGCGCGGGCTCCTCGGCGTGAAACACCGAGCCCGCGCGTGTCAGCAGGCGGATCGGCCGGAACGAGCCGGCGTTGCACGGCGAATAGGGGTCGGTGAGCGACTTGAAGATCATCTGCGCCGCCACCATCACGCCGTCCCGGCTGGTGTTGACGGGATTGGTCGCCTGGTCGGGGTTCTCGCGCAGGTCGACGAGGAATTCGTCGTCGCCGATGGCGATCGTGACGTTGAAGACCTGCCCGTCGTCCTGTTCCTCGGCGAGTGTGAAGGTCCCCTTCGGCAGCGCCGCCAGCGCGGCCCGAGAGACCCGCTCGCCATAGTCCATGAAGGCCGTCATCGCCTGCTCGAAGGTGGCGGTGCCGTATTTCTCCGCGATCTCCGCGAGCCGGGCGGCGCCGATGCGCACCGAGGCGATCGCCGCCCACACGTCGCCTTCCAGCACGTCGGGCATGCGCGAGTTGACCCTGATGATCTCCATCACCGGCCGGATCGGCTCGCCCCGCGCGATCATCTTGATGGCGGGCAGCCGGAGCCCCTCCTGGAAGATCTCCGTCGCTTCGCCGGTGAGCGAGCCCGGCGCCATGCCGCCCACGTCCGAGTTGTGGGCGATGTTCGCGGTCCAGGCGATGATGCGGCCGTCGGCGAAGACCGGCATCGCCACCACGATGTCGTTGAGATGCGTCACCCCGCCGTAATAGGGGTCGTTGGTGACGAACACGTCACCGGGCTCGACCGCGCCGGGCTCGCCGAACTTCTCGACGATCACCGTCACCGCCTTGTCGAGCACGCCGACGAAGGCCGGGATGCCGGCGCCGGAGCAGGCGATCTCGCCCTTGGCATCGGTGATCCCGGTGCCCATGTCGAGCACCTCGTAGATGATCGAGCTCATCGCCGTCTTCTTCATGGCCGCGAACATCTCGTCCGCCGCGCTCTGCAGCGAGTTCTGGATGATCTCCAGCGTGATCGGATCGTTCGTCATCGTCGCCGCCGCCGTTTCGTTCATCGCTCAGTTCCGAATGTGGATATGGATGTTGCCGTAGTCGTCCACCTGCGCCCGGTTGCCGGGATGGACCACGACCGTGGTGCCGGGATCCTCGACGATGGCGGGGCCTGCGAAGGCCATGCCGGGCTCCAGCCTCCCGCCGTCATAGACGGCCGCGTCGTGCAGCCCGTCCAGCGCATAGTCGACCCTGCGCGCGCCCTTCCGCGCCTCGTCGAGCGTCCGCCCCGTCGCCTCGCGCCGCGTCATGGCGAGCTTGCCGATCTCGACCGTCGCGACCACGTGCAGGCCCACCATCTCCACCGGGGCTGCGAGCCGGTAAGTGTATTCGCGCTCATAGGTCTCGTGGAAGGCGGCCTCGATGGCGGCGATGCGCGCCGCCGTCACCGGACCCGCCTCCAGCGCCACCTCGGTGGTGTGCTCCTGGTTCTGGTAGCGGAACTTGCCGAGGCGCGCGAGCCTGACCGCGGCGGGGTCGACGCCTTCGGCGGCGAAGCGGTCGCGGGCGCGGGCCTCGGTCTCGGCGAAGGCGGCCTCGATGGCGGCCGCATTCCCGGCCGCGAGATCGACCAGGAGGGTCACCACATCGTCGCGGCGCAGGTCCGACATCATCATGCCCCAGGCGGAGAACACCGAGGCGTCGGCCGGCACCACCACCTTGGCGACGCCGAGCTCCTGCGCCAGCGCCACCGCGTGCATCGCGCCGCCGCCGCCGAAGGCGATGAGCGTGAAGTCGCGCGGGTCGAAGCCGCGGTTGACGGAGACCAGCTTGAGCGCGTTCACCATATTGTTGTTGGCGATGCGGACGATGCCCCGCGCGGCCTCGTCGGCATCGACGCCGAGGCGGGCGCCCACCGCCTCGATCGCCCTCTGCACCGCATCCATGTCGGCCTCCACCTCCCCGCCGCAGAAATAGTCGCGGTTGATGCGGCCCAGCCAGAGATTGGCGTCGGTGGCGGTGGCTTCGTGCCCGCCGCGCCCGTAGGCCGCGGGGCCCGGCATGGCACCGGCGGAGCGCGGGCCCACGCGCAGCTTGCCGTAGTCGTCCACCCAGGCGATCGAGCCGCCGCCGTTGCCGATCTCCACCAGATCCACGACGGGCACCATGACCGGATAGCCGGCCGAGGCGCGGCTTCGCCCGATCCAGTAGTCGGTCTTGATCCGCACATGCGCGCCCTCGATGAGCGAGCACTTGGCGGTGGTGCCGCCGATGTCCAGCGCCAGCACGTCGGGCTCGCCGATCAGGCGGCCGAGCTCGGCCGCGCCCCAGACGCCCGACGCCGGCCCGGACTCCACCATGGTGATCGGAATGCGCGAGACCGTATCGACGGAATCGACGCCGCAATTGGACTGCATGATGTAGAGGCCGCCGGCGAAGCCGCGCGCGCCTAGGCCGGCGTCGAGGCGCCGGAGGTAGCGTTCCGCCACCGGCTGCACGTAGGCGGAGAGCACGGCGGTGCTGGTGCGCTCGTATTCGCGCCATTCGCGCGTGATCTGGTGCGACGAGATGGCGGACACCTCCGGCCAGAGCCGGGTGAGTTCGGCCAGCGCGGCCTGCTCGTGCGCGGGGTTCGCGTAGGAATGGAGGAAGCAGATCGCGACCGCCTCCACGCCTTGCACCCGAAAGTCCGCGACGATGCCCGCCAGCGGCGCGAGGTCGAGGGGGCGCAGCTCTTCGCCGCGATAGTCGATGCGCCCCGGCAGCTCGCGGCGCAGGCTGCGCGGGACGAAGGGCTCGGGCTTTTGGTAGTGGAGGTTGAAGAAATCGGGCCGGTTGCCGCGCGCGATCTCCAGCGTGTCGCGAAAACCCTCGGTCGTGATGAGCCCGACCCTGACCCCGGTGCGCTCGGTCAGCGCGTTTATGACCACCGTCGTGCCGTGGGCGAGAAAGCCCACGGTGTCTGCGGCGACGCCCGCCTTCGCCATGACGTCGAACACGCCCTCCTCGTAGCCGCCGGGGGTCGTGTCGGTCTTCGCGCTGCGGACGGTGGACGCGCCGGTGGCCTCGTCGGACTCGAGGACCAGGAGGTCGGTGAAGGTGCCGCCGACATCGGTTGCGACACGGATGGTCCTGGTCATTGGCGGGCTCCCTGCGCGAGCGCGTCCCGGACCCTCTCCTCTTCGGGGTTGACGACCGGCACCGCGCTGATGAGGCGCCGTGTGTAGGCGCGCCCAGGCGCCGCGAACAAGGCCTCCGTCACGCCGATCTCGATCAGGCGGCCCTTCTCGAACACCGCGACGCGGTCGGCGACGTTGCGCACCACCGAGAGGTCGTGGGTGATGAAGAGGTAGGTGAGGCCGCGCCGCGGCTGCAGCTCTTCCAGCAGCCGCAGCACCCGCGCCTGCACCAGCACGTCGAGCGACGAGGTGGGCTCGTCCAGCACCACCAGCTCCGAGCGGCAGGCCAGCGCGCGGGCGACGGCGACGCGCTGGCGCTGCCCGCCGGAGAGCGCCGCAGGATGGCGCCGCGCGAAGTCGGCGGGCAGGCCGACCTCCTCCAGCAGCGTCGCCACGATCTCCGGCCGCTCGCGCCGCTCGCCGATGCGATGCACGTCCAGCGCGAGGCGGAGCGAGGCGCCGACGCTGCGCTTCGGGTTGAGAGTCGACAGCGGGTTCTGCTGGACGAGCTGGATGGCGCGCCGGTGCTCGCGCCGGCGCCGGGCGGGCAGGGGCTGGCCGTGCATCCGGATCGTGCCGGAGGTCGGCGGATAGACGCCGAGGATGAGGTTTGCGATGGTGCTCTTGCCAGCGCCGGACTCGCCCACGACGGCGAGGCACTCGCCGGGTCTCACATCGAACGACACATCGACCAGGGCCGGGATCTCGCGGTCCTCCAGCCGGAAGCGCTTGGTGACCCCTTGCAGCGAGAGGAGCGGCGGGCTCAAGGCTCGTCTCCGTCTCTCGCGTGGACGACCCGGGCTTGCGAAAAATCGCGCGGCTCGTCGTCGATGTCCGGGAGCCCGCCGCCGGTGATGCGCGGCACCGCCGCCATGAGGGCCCGCGTGTAGGCATGGCCCGGACGCTCGAAGACCGCCGCGGTGGGCCCTTGCTCCACGATCCGGCCCCTGTAGATGACGTAGACTCGGTCGGCGAACTCGCGCACCACGCCGAGATTGTGGGAGATGAACAGCACGGCGGTGCGGTGATGCTCGACGAGCGCGCGCATCAGCGCGAGCGTCTGCGCCTGGACCGTCACGTCGAGCGCGGTGCCGGGCTCGTCGGCGATGAGCAGCGAGGGCTCGTTGGCGAGCGCCATGGCGATCATCACCCGCTGGTTCATGCCGCCCGAAAGCTGGAAGGGATAGGAGTCGAAGACCCGGTCCGGGTCGTCGATCGAGACCTCGGAGAGCATCCGCGCCGCGCGCTCCCTGGCCGCCGCCCCGTCGATCGCCGGCTCCGCCCGTCTCAGCACCTCGTGGAACTGCGTGCCGATGCGGTAGACCGGGTTGAGCGACGAGGTGGGGTCCTGGAACACCATCGTCATGCGCGTGCCCCGCAGCCGGCGGCGCTCCCGCGCCGAGAGCCGGTCGAGGTCGCGCCCCTCGAAGACGACCTGGCCCGAGATGCGCGCCGAGCGCAGCAGTTGCAGCAGGCCGAGCACGATGCGGGCCGTGACCGACTTGCCGGAGCCCGATTCGCCCACCAGCGCCACCCGCTCCCCCGGCGCGATGGAGAGCGAGATTCCGTGCAGCACCTCGACGTAAGCCTCGTAGGTCCTGAAGCCGAGGGTGAGGTCGCGGATGTCCAGCGTCGGCACGGTCATTGGTCGGCCCCGAAGAGCTCGCGCAGGGCGTCGCCGATGAGGTTGAAGCCGAACACCGCGACCAGGATGGCGAGGCTCGGGAAGATGGTGAGCCACCATGAATCGGGCAGGTACTTGGCGCCGTCGGCGACCATCGAGCCGAGGTCGGGCGTCGGCGGCTGCACGCCGAGGCCGAGGAAGGAGAGCGACGACGCGATGAGGATGATGAAGCCGAGGTCCAGCGTCATCTTGGTGATGATGGAGGGGAAGCAGTTCGGCAGGATTTCGCGGAACATGACGTGCAGCGGCGAGGCGCCGATCACCTCGGCGGCAAGCACGTAGCCTTCCTCCTTCTCCGCCCGGGTCATGTTGTAGACGAGCCTGGCGTACCACGGCCACCACATCGCGGTGACCGCCAGCATCCCGTTGATGAGCGTCGGCTCCAGCACGCCCATGATCGACATGGCGAGCACCAGCGGCGGGATGGAGAGGAAGACGTCGGTCACCCGCATCAGCGCATAGTCGGCGAAGCGGCCGAAATAGCCGGCGATCAGCCCCACCGTGACGCCGACGGGAACCGCAATGGCGAGCACCACGGCGCCGAGGATCAGCGAGATCCGGTAGGCGTAGATGATGCGGCTGAAGAGGTCGCGGCCGACCAGATCGGTCCCCATGAGATGCGGCCAATTCGGCGGCTGGTTGAAGTTGGCGAAGTCGACGACGGCGCCGCGATGCTCGGGGAAGGGCGCGATGAAGTCGGCGAAGACGGCGCAGAAGAGAATGATGCCCACCAGGCCGAGCCCCAGGATCGAGAGCGGGTTCCGTGCCAGGATGGCGGCGCTGCGCCTCATGCCCGCCCCCGGGAATAGCGGATGCGCGGGTTGATGACCGTGACCAGCACGTCGACGATGAGGTTCATGATGAGGAAGGTCGCCGAGATGATGAGCACGGTGCCGACGATGGCATCCAGGTCCTTGCGCAGGATGACGGAGACTCCGTAGCGCGAGAGGCCGGGCCAGGCGAACACCGCCTCGACGAGGAAGGCGTTGCCGAGCATCGCCGCGAAGTCGAGCCCGATGATCGTGAGCGAGGGAATCAGCGACGGCTTGAAGGCGTAGCGGTTCGCGATGCGGCGATCCGGCACGCCGTAGGAGCGCGCCATCTCGATGAAGGGCTTGTCGTAGGTCTCCACCATGTTGGCGCGCGTGAGCCTGGCCGTCTGGCCGATCCCGGAGAGCGCGAGCGCGAAGGCGGGCAGGACGATGTGCCAGGCGGCGTTGCCGAAGGCGCGGAGGTCGCCCGCGATCAGCGTGTCGAGCAGCAGGAAGCCCGTGATGGATTCGATGGAGAATGTGTCCGTGATGCGGCCCGCGATGGGGAAGAGCGGCAGGAAGTACGCGAACAGCAGCATCAGGATCACGGCCCAGACGAAGCTCGGCGCGGAGACGCCGAGCATCGCAACCAGGCGGATGGAATTGTCCACCCAGCTGCCCCGGTAGCGCGCGGACGCGATGCCGAGCGGCAGCCCGATGACGATCATCATCGCGCCGGCGACGAAGATGAGCTCCAGGGTCGCGGGCAGGAACTGCGCGATATCGACCGCCACCGGCCGGTTGGTGTAGAGCGAGATGCCGAGGTCGCCCTGCGCGAGGTCGCTCAGGAAATGCCCGTACTGGACGGCGATCGGCTCGTCGAGGCGGAGCTCGGCCCGCAGCTTTGCGACGTTCTCGGCGGTTGCGTTGGGGCCGAGCGCGATGCGTGCGGGATCGCCCGGAATGATCCGGGCGACGGCGAAGATCAGCATCGAGACCCCCAGCAGGACGATGCAGGAGGTCCCGGCGCGCCTTGCGAACATGAGGAGCGTCGGTGTCACGGCCCGACTCTAGCCCGGATTGCTCACCCGGGGTCATGGTCTCGGCGGCGGAGCGGGCAGGCAGGCACAACGCCCGCTCCGCCGCGGAACGGCTGCGAACGTTACTCGGTCATTTCCATGAGGCGGAAGCTGAAGCCGAAGCTGTCGAGACCGAAGGCCTTGGCGGGATCGCTGAGCGCCGGCACCTTGACCCGGTTGGACGCCGCGAAGACCGAGAGCGAGTCGTGGGCGTAGATGGTGGGCGCGATGGCGATCAGCCGGTCGTTGAGCGCCGCGTAGGCCGCGCCGCGCTCTTCCAGCGTCGCCGCCGTGCGCCCGGCCTCCAGCAGCCGGTCCACCTCGGCGTCGTTCAGGTGCTCGGGCGACTGCCAGGTGCCCGCCGCGCTGGAGTGGTACATGCCGTAGAGCAGCGTGTCGGAATCGCCGGTCACGGCGGTGACGTAGAGCTGCGAGACATGCGGCGTGTTCTCGGCACTCGATACCTGCTCGGAGAACAAGGCCCACGGGACCTTGCGGATTTCGGACTCGATGCCGATCTCGGCGAAGTTCGCCTGCATGAGCAGCGCGAAGCGCTCCTCCAGCGGCACCTCGCCGATCCAGGTGACCTCCAGGACGAAGTCATCCGGCGAATAGCGGCAGTCGGCCAGATGCTGGCGCGCGGCGTCGAGGTCGCGCGTCTGCGCCTTCTCGCGCGGGTTGGCGCCGATCATGGCGGCGGGGATCGCGCCGGTGGAGAGCGTCCCCTGCGAGACCTCGTCGGTGACCGCGATGATCTTGACGCCGCCCTCGTAGTCGAAGGCCTTGGCGAGCGCGAGGCGGCAGTTCACGTCGTCGAGCGGCGCCTTGGTCGTGTTCAGCTTCATGTAGAAGCCGGTCACGCCGCCCTCGGTGAGCAGCTGGGCGCCGCCCCCGGCGAGCGCGCGCAGCACCTCCGGCGGAATCCACTGCGAGGAGATGTCGTGCTCGCCCTGGGCGATCAGGGTGCGCACGGTGGCCGCCTGCAGGCCGTAGCGCAGCCGCACGGTATCCGGCGCCGCGTCGGCGATGGGGAGGAAGTAGCCGGCGTCCTTCTCCATCACCGTCTCGTCCTGCGGGTTGTGCGAGACCACCCGGTAGGCCCCGCTGCCGGCGCCGTTGGCCGAGAGGAAGGCCTGACCCCAGTCCCCCATCTCGCCGTCGCCCTCGCCGAGATTTGCCATGACGAGCTGCTTGTCGACGATGGGGAGGCGCACCAGCGAGGAGACGAAGGGCGCGTAGGGCTCGGAGAGCGTGAAGCGCACGCTGTGCGCATCCAGCGCCTCGGCACCCTGCACGCTGGTGAACAGGTAGGAGAGCCCCTGGCCGATCGACTTCATCCGGTCGAAGGAGAAGACCACGTCATCGGCGGTCAGCGGATTGCCGCTCTGGAATTGGACATCCGTGCGCAGCGTGAAGGTGAAGTTGGTTCCTGCGCCCTCCCAGCTTGTCGCGAGGTGCGGATCGTGGCCGGGCGCCCCCTGCTGCGGGATGAGCAGGGTGTCGTACACGTTGAACATGAGGATGGAATCGGCGTAGTCCGACGCCTTGGCGGGATCGAGCTCGCCGACCGCGACCTCGTCGAGACGCAGCACCCCGCCGGCCTGGACGATATGAGGTGCCGCGCAGAGCACCGCCGCCAGCGCGGCGGCCGACAGCAATTTCACGAGCGATCTCATGTCATTGTCCTCCCTTTTCATCGTCTTCGGTTGCGGCCGCCCGCGGCGGGCCGGCACCGCTGCCATTGTCAGCGCCGGCATCGGGCTGCGTCGTCGCCCGTTTGCTCCGGTCGCCGAACACGTCCGACGTGCAGACGTGCAGGATCACCGCCGGCGTCGTGCCGTGGTTCCAGCTCGAATGAAGCCGCGTTGACTTGAAGTGGATGGAGGAGCCCGCCTCGAGAACCGTGCTTTCGTCCTCGGTCTCGACCGTGATGGCCCCTTCCAGGATGTAGAACAGCTCCTCGCCCTCATGCCGGATCCATTCGGACCGGTGCCCCGGCGGCTTGTGGATGATGACGCCGTTGAGAACGCTGCCCGGGAACGACGCCGAGATGCGCTCGTAGCGGAGCGCGTGCTTCTCGATGGCGAAGCTTCTGCGCTCACCGTGCAGCGTGAAGGGCGCATCGGGGCGGGGCGGGGCGAGGAACTCGGTGACGTGGGTGCGCAGCACGCCGGAAATGGCGGCGAGCGACGAGAGCGAGGGCGCATTCAGCCCGCGTTCGATCTGGGAGATGAAGCCGACCGAAAGCCCGGCACCGTCGGCGACTTCCCTGAGCGTGAGCCCGAGCTGCCGGCGACGGTCGCGCAGGCGCTTCCCCAGGGGGGCGTCCGTCTCCGCCGACCGTGCCGTCTCGGACGTCCCTGCCATTCGCCGGGGCACCCCTCTTTTCACTCTGGGTAAAATCCTGACCCATCGAGCGGCAGCAAGTCAACGGTCTTCGATGGCGGCGCCGGCGACGCCGGCGGCACCTGAGGCGGTCCCGGAAAATCGGACAGGTGGCTGAGGTGTATTCCACCGTCTGCCGTCGATCGGGTGCAGCCGGCTTCGTGCTCGGGCTGTCGACCGGCAAGGTGGGCGAGGTCCTGCCGGTCCCGCTCGGCCGCCCGGTCCCGGCCGCCACCCTGAGCCGGGTCAGCGAAGAGGGATGTCGCTGTCGTCCCTCGATGCCTGATACAGCGACGAGAGCTCGTCATAGAGCGTGCGAAGGTGGGAGATCCGCTCCTGCAAATCCCCGCCCTCGCCACCGATCAGTTCGTCGATGGCACGGCTTCGCCAGAACGCGTTCTCGCGGGCATAGTCTCCGTTCTCGATGCGGAAGACCTCGATCAGGATCTTCAGATCATGGGGGATGTTGAACGCGTCGCGGGTGTCCTCGTAGCCGAAGAGGTAATGAAAGTTGTCGAATCCGGCCCACGTGATCGCCGACAGGCACAATGAGCAGGGCTCATGGGTCGACAGGAACAGGCAATCCCCAGGTGCCGGTCGGGCGGCGGACCCGGGGAGTGCGAAGAACGCGTTCAGGGTCGCGACCTCGCCGTGCCAGAGCGGGTTCTCGGTCTCGCGGTTGGTGCCGGCGACGACCAGCGACAAGTCCGATTTGCGGAGGACCGCAGCACCGAACACCTTGTCGCCGCGCGCCACTCCCGCCCGCGTCAGTGGGACGATGTCATGCTCGATCGCATCCAGGAAGCGGGTGGCCAGCAGGCGATCGGGATGAGTCATGGTTCATGGTCCGGCGCGCAACCGCGACCGGCCGGCGCCCCGTGGCGAGGTGGACTCGGCGACGCTACCACAGGGCCGACCGTGTTGGCAGGTCCAACCGGGTGCACCCATTGCCGCTTCGGCCATGCAGCGGGAGACGCCCCGGTGCGATGCGTGCGTCAGGCGCCGAGATAGTATTGCTTGACCATCTCGTTTTCGGACAGATCGGCAGCGCTTGCGGCGGCGAACGCAATTTCGCCGTGCACGATGATGTAGCCGCGATCGGCGATCTTGATGGCCTGGTTGAAGTTCTGCTCGGCCATCAGCACGGTCAGATTGCGCTGCTCCTTCAGCTCCCGGATCTTCGCGATCACGCGGCTCACGAGGATGGGCGCGAGCCCGACGGAGGGCTCGTCGATGAGCAGGATGCGGGGTTCCGACATCAGCGCGCGGGCGATCGCCAGCATCTGCTGCTCACCGCCCGACATGGAACCGGCGAGCTGGCGCCGGCGTTCGGCAAGAACCGGGAAGGCCTCGAACGCAAACTCGAGATTGGCGCCGATCCGCTGCCGCGCCGACGAGCGATAGGCGCCCAGCATCAGGTTTTCCGCCACCGTGAGCTGGGGGAACAGGCGCCGGCCCTCCGGCACCAGCGAAATCCCGAGCTCGACCACGTCCTGCGGCGTCTTGCCCACGAGCTCGATCTTCTCGCCGTCCTCGGTCTCGAACGTGATGGACCCGGCGGAGGGAGCGACGATTCCCATGATGCAGCTGATGAGCGTCGACTTGCCGTTGCCGTTGGTGCCGAGCAGAACGACCGTCTCGCCGGGCTCGACGGAGACCGAGACGCCGTGCAGGACGCGCACCGAGCCGTAGCCGGCTTCGACATTGTCGACGACGATCCTACTCACCCAGATAGGCCCTCTCTACCTCGGGGTCGTTGACGATATCGTCGGGCCTGCCCTCTGCGATCTTCCGGCCCGCGTCCAACACCACGATCCGCGTCGAGAAGCGCATCACGGCCCGCATGATGTGCTCGATCATGATGATCGTGATGCCGCCCTCGTTCAGCTTGAACAGAATGTCGAGGATGTCGTCGACCTCGGTCGAGGAGAGGCCGGCCATCGCTTCGTCGGAGATCAGCAATTCGGGCTGGGTCGCCATCGCGCGGGCGAGCTCGAGCTTGCGCATGTCGATTTGCGTGAGCGCCCCGGCATTGGCGCCGGCGCGGTCCGCGAGGCCGATGGTCTCCAGGATCGCCATGCCGCGCTCGCGCACCTCGCCGGGCGCCGCGTTGCTCGCAAATTCGAGCGCGATGCCGAGGTTCTGCAGCACCGTCATCGAGCGGAACGGCTTGGGAATCTGGAACGACCGTGCGATCCCCAGCCGCGTGCGTTGATGGGGCTTCCTGCCGTCGAGCCTGACGCCCTTGAAGCGGATCTCGCCGCCGTCGTTCGCCAGCGTGCCCGAGATGCAGTTGATCATGGTGGTCTTGCCGGAGCCGTTCGGGCCGATCATGCCGAAGCGCTCGCCCGCCCTGACCTCCATGCTGATCCCGTCCAGCGCCGTGAAGCCGCCGAAACGCTTGGTGACGGTGCGCACGTCGAGCAGCGCGTCATCGGTCATCGCGCGGCCTCCACCACTTTCGCAGCAGCCCGACGATCCCTTCCGGCGCGACGATGACGAAGAACACCAGGACAACGCCGACGATCAGGAGGTTGAGCTCCGACGAGATCGTCACCGTCGCCACCTGCTGGACGGTGCCGAGCAGCAGCGCGCCGATCAGCGGGCCGAGCCACGTGGTGGCGCCGCCGATCATCGGCATCGCGATGGCGTTCACCGCATAGACGAGATTGAACGCCGACGACGGCTCGATGAAGCCCACATAGAGCGCGAACGGCGCGCCGGCGACACCCATCAGGAAGCCGGACACCGTCGTCGCGATCAGCTTGAGCCTGAGCGTCGGAACGCCGGCGCATTCGGCGGCAACCTCGTCGTCGCGGATGGCGGCGAAGCCGCGCCCCGCCTTCGACAGCTCGATCCAGCGCGCCATCGCGACCGCGAATATCGCGAGCAGGAGCATCACGAAGAACAGGAACTCGACATAGCCGCCGAAGGGCGCCATTTCCCGCGAGCGCAGGATATAGGCGCCGGTGGCACCGCCCACGAAATCCCAGTTGATGATCAGGGTCTCCAGGACGATGGCCATCGCGAGCGTGGCGATGGCGAAGAAGACACCCCGCAAGCGCAGCGTCAGGTACCCCATGGCGAGTCCGAGCAGGCCGCAGACCGCGCCCGAGAAGGGGATCATCAGGGCCAGGGGCGCTTCGATCAGGTTGTAGAGGACGACGGCGCTGTACGCGCCCACCGCGAAGAACCCGGCGGTGCCGAAATTCACGTACCCCATGTAGCCGCCCATGATGTTCCAGGCGGTCGCGAGAATCACGTATTGCAGGACGACATAGCCCGCGAAAAAGATGAACTTGTTGATGGCGAACACGTCGAAGATCGTCACCGCGCCGCCGATCAGCGCGACGGCGGCGGCGCAGATCCAGAAAGCCGAGAGCTTCATCGCAGGCATTCTCATCGGCCGAAGAGTCCCTGCGGCCGGAACGCGAGGGCCGCCAGCAGAATGCCGAAGGCCACGGCGGGCGCCCAGGACGGGCCGAAGAAGGTCGAGACCAGGCTCTCGGCGACGCCGAGGACCAGGCCCGCGACCAGAGTGCCGGGAATCGATCCGAGCCCGGCGAGCACCGCGATCGCGAACACCTGGCCGATGTAGAGCCGGCCGACCGACGGCTCGACCGGGATGATGATGATCAGCAGCGCGCCCGCCAGCGACGCCGTCCCGATACTGATGCCGAAGCCGAGCTGCTTGATCCTGACCGGATCGGCGCCCATGAGTTGCAGCGCGAGGCGATCCTGCGCCACGGCCTTGATCGCGCGGCCGTCGAAGGTGCGCGACATGTAGAGATGGACGGTCGCGAACATGGCGAGCGCGGCGCAGAAGGGCACGAACATGCGGGTCGGAACCCCGACCCCGCCGGCCTTCCAGCTCTGCCCGATGTAGGACGCCTGCACCGTCCGGAAATCCACGCCGTAAACCATGATGAGCGCGACCTCGATGATGAACATGACGCCGAAAAAGAAGGCGAGGCCGCGCAGCGCTTCATCGTCCTTTCGCTCGAAGCTTTCGTAGTAGAGCCGATAAACGCCGGCACCGATGAGGAAGAACACCGGGATGAAGATGAGTCCGGCCAGAATCGGGTCCAACCCCCACAGACTGTTGCACATGTAGGCGATATAGGAGCCCAGGATGATGAACGCCGGATGCGCGATGTTCACGATGTTGAGCTGCCCGAACGAAACGGTCAGCCCCAGGCTGACCGCGGCATAGAAGCCGCCGAGCAGCACGCCGGCGACCAGCGCGTTCAACAGAAGATCGACGGAGAACAACGCCAGGCCGCCCTAGCGGGAACAGGAAATGCCATCCCGTCGAGTGCGGGATGACACTTCCATCTTGGGTCGCTGTACGGCTCCTCTCGGGAGCGCCGGCTATTCGGCGTAAGGGTAGTTGATGTCCCCGGACTTCCATTCCGCCGGATAGAGCACCACGCGTGTCCCCGCCTTGGTGAAGGTGGCGAGCTCGTTGTCGGCGATCCCCTGGTACTGCACCATCAGCACGCGGGTCTTGGCCCACTCGCCGTTCGGCGCGAAGCTGACCTTGCCGACGACAGTGTCGAACTCCGAGCTGCGGATGTATTCGCCGATCGCGGCGTGATCCATGCCGTTCGTGGCGGCGATCGCATCCCCCAGTATCTGCAAGTAGGCGTAGGCGTAGGGCTGGAGATAGTAGCCCAGGGGATCGACGCCCTTGCCCTCCGCCGCCTTCTGGTACTTGGCGAGGAAGGCCTCGACGCCCTCGAATCTGAGGGTCGGCTCCGGCACCCAGAAATCGTAGTTCACGATGCCGTTCAGCTTCGGCCCGAGCGCCGTCATGATCGAGGCGAACTGAAGCCCGACCATGCCGCCGCCGAACATCCTGGCCTTGAGCCCGACCTCGGTGGCCGCCTTCACTATCCCGACCGAATCGGGCGGATAGGAGCCGACGTAGACGATATCCGGATTACGCGCCTGAATCGCATTGACGATCGGGGTGTAGTCCGGAGTCTTCGGCGGATAGGACTCGTCATAGACGATCTCGAGCCCCAGGTTCTGCGCATTCGTCCGCGCGCCGTTCACCGCGTTCTTGGCAAATTCCGCGTCGGCGCCCACGAGCGCGATCGTCTGCGGCGGCGGATCCTGCGCCATGGCAACGTCGAAGAAGCCCTTCGACCAGTCCGTCATCGGTGCCGGGCCCGCCGGCATGATCTGGAAATAGTTCGGATACTTGAACTTCTCGTTGACCGCGAGGCCGAACAGCGCCGGAAAGACCAGGCCCCGCTGCATGACGATCGGCATCGCCGGCGCGATCAGGTTCGTGCCGTAGCCGGACACCACGAAGTCGACCTCGTCGATGTCGAGCAGCTTCGTGTAGATCGCCGGCACGGTCGCGGGGTTGGTCTGATCGTCGTAGTAGATGAGCTCGACCTGCTTGCCGAGCAGGCCGCCCGCGGCGTTGACGTCCTCGGCCCACACCTGCATGGCGATGAGCGCACCCTTGCCGGCGCCGGCAAGACCGCCGGTCAGCGCCATGCTGAAGCCGATCTTGATGGTGTCGTTCGCCTGTACCGGGGCGGTGAACGCAACCGCGCCGGCAACAATTGCCATCGCGAACGACCGCTTCAGCCATCCGCGAAGGCTCCGTTGTTCGGTTGATTTCATGAGCATGGCCTTCGTACCTCCCACATCCCGAAACGCCATTTTTCCGAAAGGCTATTCCTCGGGTTCGGGACCGTCAAGCTGACCGGCCGCGGGGGGAGCCGCTATCGCGGTGCCGCGCGCGGCCTGCCCGCAGCGAGCGGTCCGGCATGGCGTCGGGACGGATCGCGTCCAGGCGCCGGATCAGGTCCGGTCGGCCACGTGGATTGCCACGCCTGCCGCCTCGAGGCCGCGCGTCAGGTCCGGGCCGGGCAGCGAGTCGGTCACCAGCAGGTCCACGGCATCCAGCGGGCAGACCCGGACCAGCGTGCTGCGGTCGAACTTCGAGCTGTCCGCCGCAACGATGCAGCGCTCGGCCTGGGCCATGGCGGCGCGCGAGAACTCCGCTTCGCAGAGGTAGTAGTCCGTGAATCCGTGCGTGGCGTGCACGGCGCCCATGGAGAGGATGGCATGGCGTACCCGGAAGCGGCGGATGAAGTCGACGGTCTCGGCGCCGAATGCGGCGGCGTCGTGGGAGCGCAACTCGCCGCCGGCCAGGAACACGCGGTTTTCGATGCCGGCCGCCAGCGTGCCGGCGATCCGGGTCGAGTTGGTCAGCACCACCAGGTTGGAATGCTCGCTCAGCGCCCGCGCCACATAGATCGTCGTCGAGCCCGTGTCGAGCACGAGCGAGTCCCCGTCCTGGACCTGTTGCGCGACCAGCGCTGCGATGCGTTCCTTGGCGTCCCTGTTGTCGAGCATGCGCCGCTGAATCGGCGGTTCCCGGAAGCGGTGCGGCAGGATGATGCCGCCATGCACCTTGAGCACCAGGCCTTCCGAGACGAGCGGCTTGACGTTGCGCCGTATGGTCTCGTCGGAAACCTCCAGCCGCTCGGCCAGCTCGGCGATGGTGCACGACTCCCGCTGCCGCACCAGCTTCAGAATTTCCGACTGACGTACAGATACGGTCATGGCGTCCCGCCGCGATCCCTCACCGGAATGAGGGCATGCCTTCGATTGCGCGGGAATCCTATCACGGCAGCCGCCAAAACCGCACAAAATATCGTAAATCCACATAACAAATGTTGAGATAGTGGGGGAATATGGTAGATTTGCGGTCCATTTCGCCTTGCGCGACAGTCCTCCGGGACCGTCGCGCGTGCGAGGCCGCTATTCGAACGAGCAACGAGGGGGCAACCGCGAACGCATGACGGAACTCAGGCGTCAGGCGACCACCGCCCGGTCCTTCGGCCTCGACATGCATATTCTCGGTCCCAGGGAGGCGCGGGAGCTCTGGCCGCTCATGGATATCGACGACCTGGAGGGCGCCGCCTTCCTGCCGACCGACGGCCAGGTGAATCCGTCGGACGTCACCCAGGCGCTCGCCAAGGGCGCGCGGCAGGGCGGCGTGACCATCGTCGAGGACTGTGCGGTCACCGGCATCGCGGTCAGGAACGGGCGTGTGGCGGAGGTGCTGACGGAGCGGGGCAAGGTCGCCGTCGAGACCGTCGTGAACTACGCCGGCCAGTGGGCGCGCGAGGTGGGCGCGATGGCCGGCGTCAACGTGCCGCTGGTCTCGGTTCAGCATCAGTACCTGATCACCGATACCGGGCGATCGAGAGCCTGCGCCTGGAAAAGGGCTGCCTTGCCTGGGGCAGCGACATCGGCCCGGACCATACGCCGCTGGAGGCCGGCCTCGGCTGGGCGGTCAAGCTGCGCAAGAACGTCTCCTTCAAGGGACGGGACGCGCTGGTTGCACAACGGGCCGGACCGCTCAAGAAGCGTCTGGCGTGCTTCACGGTGGACGATCCCGCGGTCGTCCTTCTCGGCGGCGAGACCATCTACCGCAACGGCGGGCCGTGCGGCTGGCTCACCTCCGGAGGCTGGGGTTACACGGTCGGGAAGAACATCGGTTACGGCTACGTGCGTTCCGGCAACGGCGTCTCCGACGATTTTCTCTACGGCGGAACCTACGAGCTCGAAGTGGCGGACGAGCGGGTCCCCTGCACGATGCGGCACGGGCCGCTCCACGATCCCCAAATGACACGCGTGAAGAGCTGACGCGCGGGGCGCGCGGCCGGCGGCGCATCGCCGACGGAGCGAGAGGGAAGGGAACGAGGCAATGCCGCAAACTCTCCCGACGCAGGCGGAGATCGTCATCGTCGGCGGCGGTATCGTCGGCTGCAGCATCGCCTACCATCTGGCGAGCATGGGCAGGACCGACGTGCTCCTGCTCGAGAAGTCGGGGCTCACCCATGGCGCGACCTGGCACGCCGCCGGCGTGATCGGTCAGCTTCGCCCGTCGCGCAATGTCACGCGCATGCTCGGGCTCACGGTCGCTCTCTACGACACCCTGGAGGAAGAGACCGGCCAGGCGATCGACTGGAAGCGGGTCGGCAGCCTGCGCATCGCCTCGTCCAGGGAGCGGATGCGCGAATACAGACGTTCCGCCACCACGGCCAGGAGCTTTGGGCTCGACATGCATCTCCTGGGGCCGAGGGAGACGCAGCAACTCTTTCCCATCATGACCCTCGATGGCGTCGAGGGGTCGGCCTACATCCCGTCGGACGGCTATGTCGACCCGGCGAGCGCCACCCAGGCACTGGCGGCCGGCGCTCGCAGACGGGGAGTCAGGATCGTCCAGGGCGTGGAGGCCACGGGTTTCGCGTTGAAGGGCCGGCGGGTGCGCGCGGTTCACACCAGCGCCGGCTCCGTGCGCGCCGAGACCGTGGTCAACGCCGCCGGCATGTGGAGCCGCGCGCTCGGGCGCATGGTCGGCGTCGATGTGCCGACGGTCGCGCTGGAGCACCAGTACATCGTGACCGAACCCATTCCCGACCTGCCGCCCGGTATGCCCACGGTGCGCGACCCCGACCTCCTGAGCTACTGGAAGCCCGACGCGGGCGGCATGGTGGTCGGCGGCTATGAGCCCGACACCGTGCCCTTCGGCTCGGGCGGCATACCGTCGGGATTTGCCCAGCAGTTGCTGCCCGAGAACTTCGACCGCTTCGCCCGGATCGCCGCGCTGGCAGGCAGGCGCACGCCGATCGTCAACGAAGTCGGCGTGCGCCAGCTCATCAACGGAGCGATCCCCTATTCCGCAGACGGCGAGTTCGTCATGGGGCAGGCGCCCGGACTGGACAACTGTTTCGTCGCGAGCGGCTTCCTCTACGGGATCGCGGGCGGGCCCGGCGCGGGCCGCATGATGGCGGAGTGGATCGTCGACGGCCGGCCGAGCCTCGACCTCTGGTCGCTGGACATCCGGCGCTTCTCGGCCCACCACCACACGCGCTACTTCCTGGACAGGCGCGCCGTCGAGCTCTACGGCAGGCACTACACGATGAAGTGGCCGGTCGAGGAGCCGGAGAGCGCCCGCGGCATACGCCGCAGCCCGCTCTACTGGATGCTCCGCGAGAGGGGCGCCGTCTTCGGCAGCAAGGCGGGCTGGGAACGGGCAAACTGGTTCGCCCCGGAGGGAGCGGCGGCGCGTGACGAGCCGTCCTTCGGCCGCGCGAACTGGTTCGATATCGTGGGCGAGGAGCACAGGGCGGCGCGCGAACGCGTCGCCGTGATCGATCAGTCCTCGTTCGCCAAGATGGAGGTCTGGGGCCCCGGCGCGCTCGATGGCCTGCAGCGGCTGGCCGTTGCCGACCTCGACCGGCCGGTCGGCCGCGCGGTCTACACCCAGCTCTGCAACGAGCGCGGCGGGATCGAGGCCGACCTGACGATCTCCCGGATCGCGGAGGATCGCTTCTATGTGGTCACCGGCACCGCGTTCGGACAGCACGACTTCGGCTGGATCGGGGCCCACCTTCCGGACGACGGGACGACCGCCACCATGGACGTGACCTCGGCCTATGCGGTGTTGCACGTCTGCGGCCCGCAATCGCGTGCGTTGCTCCAAGGCATCGCCGACAGCGATCTCTCGCCCGAGGCATTCCCCTTCGCCCGCTGCCGGGACATCGTCGTCGGCGCCGCGCATGTCCGCGCGATCCGGCTGTCCTACTCGGGCGAGCTCGGCTGGGAGCTGCACGTGCCCTCGGAGTACGCCTGCCACGTCTACGAGCTGCTGCGCGAGGCCGGCCGCGAGCACGGGCTGGCCGACATCGGCTACCGCGCGCTCGACACGCTCAGGATGGAGAAGGGCTACGTGGCCTGGGCCGCCGACATCTCGCCGGACTATTCGCCGCATCACGCCGGCCTCGGCCGCTTCGTCTCCCGCCGCAAGGGCGATTTCATCGGGCGGGAAGCCCTGCAGCGCATCGAGGAGGAGGGACCGGCGGAGCGACTCTGCCTCTTCACCCTGGAGCAGCCGGCGGACGTATTCGGGGGCGAGGCGATCCTGCGCGACGGTGCCGTCCTCGGCGTCACGTCGAGTGCGAACTTCGGCCACAGCGTGGGAAAGCCCATTGCCATGGGATACGTTCCGGCCGCCCATGCAGGCCATGGCGACTATGAGATCGAGGTGTATTCCCGGCCGATCCCCGCCGTGCGCCACGATGAGCCGCCCTACGACCCCGAGGGGACGCGCCAGGGGGCCTGAACACAGTGGGCCTGAGCTCTCGACATGAGGAGAACGGCGGTGGAAGAGCTCGTTCGCGCCAAGGTGGCCGAGGTTCCGGCGTTCGGACGGAAGGCCGATGTCGTTGACCGTGCGGGGTGCGGGTGTGAGACTGAACGAAACAAGGATTCGCAGGGAGATCGACAGTAGCGATGTCCAAGTATGCTTGCGCGGCCGCCGTCGCGCTCGGCCTGTCGCCGGGCGCTGCAGCAGCGCAGGCCTGGGATGCGGCGGACCGTGCCATGACGTGCTGATTGCCTTTGAGTCCGCAAGGTCGCGTGTCGACGCCGAACGACATCGGCGCTCTGCCCGACCCGGAACTGCCCCGGAGCCGGGTGCGTACAGGAGCTGACCGAGAGGGGTGAGAACGGTGCAGAACAACATGCCGAAGAATGTCGCGGATCGGGGACTCTGGAAGGGGCTGCACCCCGGCATGGGCATCGCGTCCAAGGGCATGATTGCGGCGTTCGTCGTGTTCACGGCCCTCTTTGTCGACATCGCCAACGACATCTATTCGGCGGTTCGCGAATGGATCGAGCATGCGCTCAATTGGTACTACATGAGCGCGCTCGTCGTGATGCTCCTCGCGTGCTTCTATCTGATGTTCAGCCGCTTCGGGCGCATCAAGCTGGGCGACGACGACAGCAAACCCGAGTTCAGCACCTTTTCCTGGTTTGCAATGCTGTTCTCGGCCGGTGTCGGCATCGGGCTGCTGTTCTTCAGCATCGCCGAGCCGATGTTCTATTTCGACAACAGCATGCCCTGGGGCTACCCGAACAATCCCTTTGCCGACAGCGCCGGTGCCCACGAGATGAACGAGGCCCGCGCGGTTCTCGCCATGCGCGTCACCTACTTCCACTGGGGATTCCACGGCTGGGCGGTCTATGTGATGGTCGGTCTGTGCCTGGCCTATTTCGGGTTCCGCAAGAAGCTGCCGCTGACGCTGCGCTCGGCGCTCTACCCGATCATCGGCGACAGGATCTACGGTCCCGTCGGCCATGCCGTCGACCTTCTCGCCGTATTCGGGACCGTGTTCGGCGTCGCAACCTCGCTTGGCCTGGGCGTGAGCCAGATGGCGACCGGGCTCAATCATCTCTTCGGGATCGACCCGGGTGTCATCACGCAGGTCGTGCTGATCGTCATAATCTCGATCGTCGCGACACTGTCGGCGGTGTCCGGGGTCGGCAAGGGCATCCGCATCATCTCGGAATGGAATATCTGGCTCAGCATCGTGCTGGTCGCCTTCTTCCTGTTCGGCGGCCCGACCAAGTGGCTGCTGGGCTTCTTCGTCACCTCCGTCGGCGACTATCTCTGGAATTTCATCCCCATGGGCTTCCAGACCTTCAACTCCGAAGGCGCGGCTGCCTGGCAAGGCGGTTGGACGATCTTCTACTGGGGCTGGTGGATCTCCTGGGCTCCCTTCGTCGGCATGTTCATCGCCAGGATCAGCCGCGGGCGCACGATCCGCGAGTTCATGGTCGGCGTGATGTTCGTGCCCACCACCATTGCCTTCTTCTGGCTGTGCATCTTCGGCGGCAACGCCATCTATGCCGAGCTGCATGCGGCCGGTGGCGTCGGCACCGCCGGTGTCGCCCAGCTGGTCCGGGACTGGAACCTTCCCGCCTCGCTCTACGGCACCATCGACCTGATGACGGACATTTCGTGGTTGAACTGGATCATGGCCGCGCTCGCGACCTTCCTGCTGGCGACCTGGTTCATTACCTCCTCGGATTCGGGAACGCTCGTCATCACCACCATGCTCAGCATGGGCAGCGACAACCCGCCGCGGAAGTTCCGCATCGTCTGGGGGCTGGGAGAAGGCTTCGTTGCGGCGGTGCTCCTGCTCGCGGGCGGCCTGAAGGCGCTTCAGACCGCCTCCATAGCCGCGGCTCTGCCGGTCAGCGTCATCCTGCTCATGATGACCTACGGCATCATCAAGTCCCTGCATGAAGACCCGAGCGCCGTGCCCATGCCGAGCGACGGCAAGGCACCGGACGGCACCAGTTTGAAGGGCGACCTTCAAGGCTGAGTCTCGACACCGTGCGAGCGCTTGAGGCGCGAACAAGGAGGGGAGCGGAGATGGCATCTTGTCGGGGGATTGGAGCCCTTGCCCTGTCACTTGCCTTGTTGGCGTCGGTCCCCGCGTTTGCCGGGGACGAGCCGGCGGAGGACCCGGTCGTGGCACCGACGAAGGCGCTGACCATCGTCTCCTGGGGCGGCAGCTACACAAGGAGCCAGATGCTGGCCTATGTGAAGCCCTACCGCCTGCTGAGCGGCGAATGGGTGTCGATGGAGACCTACAACGGCGGACTGCGGGAGATACGCGAGCAGGTCGAGACCGAGAACGTGGTCTGGGACGTGGTGGATTTCGAGCTCTCGGACCTGATCCGGGGCTGCCGCGAAGGCCTGCTCGAAACCATCGACCACGGCACCCTGCCGCCGGGCGATGACGGCACGCCCGCCGCGGACGATTTCATCCCCGGCGCATTCACCCCATGCGGCGTCGGCCAGACCGTTTGGTCGACCGTGGTGGCCTACGATGCCGAGGCGGTGGGCGAGAGCGCTCCCACCGATCTTGCCGACTTCTTCGACGTGGACGAGTTCCCCGGCAAGCGCGGTCTGCGGCGCGATCCGCGCGTGATCCTCGAATGGGCGTTGATTGCCGACGGCGTCGCGCCGGAGGACGTCTACGCCATGCTCGCGACCGATGACGGGCTCGACCGGGCGTTCTCGGTCATGGACGGGATCAAGAACCACATCGAGTGGTGGGAGGTCGGAGCGGACCCGGTACGCCTGCTCGATTCGGACGAGGTCATCATGACCTCGGCCTGGAACGGGCGCATGTATCGCCCGATCGTGGAAGACGGCAAGCCCTATGCCATCCTGTGGGACGGCCAGATCTGGGATATCGACTCCTGGGGCATCGTCAAGGGCAGCGACAATCTGCACAAGGCCATGGACTTCATTCGCTTCGCCACGGGCACGGGGCCGCTCGCGGAGCAGACGAAATACATCTCCTACGGCCCGGCGAGAACGTCCTCCATGGCGCAGGTCGCCGAGGAAACCAAAGCGCATCTTCCCACCGCACCCGAAAACCTCGCTCACGCCTTGCAGACGGACGCCGCGTGGTGGGCCACGCACCACGACGCGCTGACGGGCAGGTTCGAGCAGTGGCTGGCGAGCGGCGGACGCGGCCTCGCAGGCTCCGCCCGCTGAACGGACCCGGTCGACTTAACCGCGTTCGGCGCCGCCGCCGTGCCGCGCGAGGCGCACTGACGAGGCCGCTCTCTTGCGTCAGCCGGGGGAGGGCGGCGGGGTCTCCTCCGCCGGCCCGACGAAGGCGCGGGTGATGCGCACGGCTTCGGCGAGGCCGACACGCTCCACCGCGACGCCCGCCGGGAAGGCGCCGGCGAGCCGGCTCGGCAGCGCCGCATCGAGCAGGACGAAGACGCCCCTGTCGTCGGCGCGGCGCACCAGCCGGCCGTAGGCCTGCCGCAGGCGCCCGCGCGTGAGCCGGTCGTCGTAGCGGCTGCCCCCGAAGACCCGGCGCCGCGCCTTGTGCAGGATGTCCGGGCGGGGCCAGGGCACCCGGTCGAAGACGATGAGGCGCAGGCTCCGTCCCGGCACGTCGATGCCGTCGCGCACCGCGTCGGTGCCGAGCAGGCAGGCCTCGGTCTCGCTGCGGAAGATGTCGACCAGGGTCGTGGTGTCGAGCGGATCGACATGCTGGGCCCAGAGCGCGATGCCCGCCTCGTCCAGCGGGCCGGCGATGCGCTCATGGACCCCGCGCAGACGGGCGATGGCGGTGAAGAGGCCCAGCGCACCGCCGCCCGCGGCGGCGAAGAGCACGCGATAGGCGGCCGCCACCCGATCGGGCGCGCCCCGCCGCACGTCGGTCACCACGAGCACGCGGGTCTGTGCGCCGTAATCGAAGGGAGAGGGGAGGGCTGCGCGCACCGCCGGCGCCTTCAGGTGGCGCCCGCCGGTCGCCGCCTCCGCCGCGGCCCAGTCCTGCTCCGGCTCGCCGCTGCCGTCGCGCAGCGTCGCCGACGTGATGAGCGCGCCGTGGGCACGGCCCATGACGAACGCGGCGAAGGGGACGGTCGGGTCCACATGGTGGCGGTGCATGCCGACATCGATGTCGCGCCCGTCGCTGCGGGAGATCGCGAACCAGTCGACGAAGCCGTCCGCGCCGGCGACCGGCTCGCCGGCGGCCGGCTCGCCGGCGGGGCTGCCCGCCTGCGCCGGCCCGCCGGTCCCCGCCGCCGGGGCCGGGGCGGCGCTCATGTCCGCGAGCATCGAGCGCCAGGCGCCGAGCTGCTCCGTCGTCCGGCGCTCGATGCCGCGCACCACGGCCTCGATGCGCTGGCGCTCGGCGGTCTCCAGGCTTTCGGCTTCCTCATCGAGAAGCGCCGCGAGCGCGGCCGCGAGCAGCCCGAGCGGCCGGGCGATGCCGTCCAGCGCCGCCGCCAGCGCCAGCGCCGCCTCCGCGAGGCCGGGAACGAGCGGGTGCACCGGCGCCTCGATCCCGTAGCCGCTCTCCGGGTGCGGCGCGCGCGCCAGAACCTGGCTCCGCACCAGCGCCAGGAAGCGCTCGCACGCGCCCTGCGCCGAGCCGGCCGCGAGCCGTCGATGCCAGTCGTTGCCCGGCAGGCCGCGCGCCGCGGCCAGCGCCGCGTCGAGGGCCGCGCCAGCCGCCTGCCGGCTCTCGAGCAGGTCGCCGATGCGGCTTTGCAGGCCGCGCGCCCGGCCGGCGTCGCCGCGGGCGCGGGTTTCCGGCCCCAGCAGCCAGCGTCTCAGCTCCCGTGCTTCCGCGCCGCTGAGATGGGCGGAGAAGGCGCCGTCCGCCGCGTCGAAGATGTGATGCCCCTCGTCGAGCACGTAGCGGGTCGGCGCGCCGCGCTCGTCGCCGGTGCCGAAGGCGGCGCGCGCCGCCTGCACCATGAGCAGCGCGTGGTTGGCGATCACCATGTCCGCCCGGCGCGCCTTGCGCTGGCTCTTCTCGATGAAGCAGCGGCGGTAGTGGGTGCAGGCGTTGTGGATGCACTCGCCGCGCCGGTCCGCGAGGCCGAGGGTGCGGCCGTAGCCGAGCAGGTCGGCGAGCCAGGCCGGCAGGTCGCCGCCGGTCATGTCGCCGTCCCGGGTCGCGCCCGCCCAGCGGGCCATCAGGCCGAGGGCGATGCGCTCCGACGGCACCAGCGCGCTGCGGCCGAGCGCTTCCTCCATGTTGAGCAGGCAGAGATAGTTCTCGCGCCCCTTGCGCAGCACCACCTTCTCCGCCTTGGCTTTCGGCTCCGGGTAGAGCCGGTCGAGCTCCCGGTCGATCTGGCGCTGCAGGTTGCGGGTGAAGGTGGAGAGCCAGACCGTGCCCTCGTTGCGCTCGGCCCAGAGGCTCGCCGGCGCGATGTAGCCGAGGGTCTTGCCGACGCCCGTGCCGGCCTCGGCCAGCACCACATGGGGCTCCTCCTCCGCCTCCATGGGATCGAAGGCGGCGCAGGCGGCGGAGGCGAAGTCCGCCTGCTCGGGCCTGGGCTCGGCGCCGTCGCCCAGCAGCAGCGCGAGCCGCCGCCGCGCGGCCGCCGGCGCCACCGGGTCGTGCCCCGGTGCGGGCGGCGGGGCGCTCTCCTGCCAATCCTTGAGCCGGGTCCAGACGGCCAGCGCGCTCGCATCGCCGGCGGCACCCGCGCCACCTGCGCTCGGCGGCGCCCGGCCGCCGGCGCTCAGCGCGGCCACCACCGCATCGCCCCAGAGCCAGCCGGCGCGGGCCATGGCGCGCGCGATCGACGGCGCCGCCGCAGCGCCCGCCAGGCCGGGCGCCGCGAGCGCCGCAAGGAGCCGGTCCGCGGCCCTGTGCAGGAACGCCGCCTGCTCGGCGGTGCTTTCCGGCAGGGCCAGGCCGAGCGCGCGCGCGAGACCGCGCGCCGTCGGCACCGCCGGGCGCGCCGGATGCACGAAGGCGAAGAGCTCCAGCAGGTCCGGCGCCGCCAGGCGTTGCAGGCCGAGCCGCCGGGCGGTGGCGGGCGCATGGCAGACGAGGGGCGGGCGTGCGGCGGCGGCAGCGGCGGTCAGGCGCGCGCGCGCCGCCGCGTGGGAAAGCCGTGCCGGCACGCCGTCCTCGTCGAGCCAGACCGCATGACGCGGCGCGACCGCGAGCGCCGGTGCCCGCGACAGCGGCGGCGGCGGCTCGCGAGACTCGGCAGGGGACGGCATCGGTCGCGAGTATAGCGGTTGACGCATGGCGGCGGCCCGGCGCATGTTCCCGCGGCTTTCGGACCCGGATGATGACCGACCCGGCACACGACCTGCGGGCGCTCGCCCAGAGCGCCAGAGCCTGGCCCTTCAAGGAGGCCGCGGCGCTGCTGAAGCGTATCGGCGGCAAGGCGACTGAGAAAGGCCACGTGCTGTTCGAGACCGGCTACGGCCCCTCCGGGCTGCCCCACATCGGCACCTTCGCCGAGGTCGCGCGCACGACCATGGTGCGCAAGGCCTTCAGCACCCTCAGCGACATCCCGACGCGCCTCGTCGCCTTCTCGGACGACATGGACGCGCTGCGCAAGGTGCCCGACAACATCCCGAACAGGGCGATGGTCGAGACGCATCTCGGCAAGCCGTTGGCCCGTGTCCCCGACCCCTTCGGCACCCACGAGAGCTTCGGGGTCCACAACAACGCCAGGCTGCGCGCCTTCCTCGACGATTTCGGCTTCGACTACACCTTCAAGAGCGCGAGCGAGGCCTACCGCTCAGGCGAATTCGACGGCGCGCTCAGGGACGCGCTCCGCCACTACGACGCGATCATGCGGATCGTCCTGCCGACTCTCGGTGCTGAGCGGCAGGCGAGCTACAGCCCCTTCCTGCCGCTCTGCCCCAAGACCGGCCGCGTGCTGCAGGTGCCGATCACGGCCCGCGACGAGGACGCCGGCACGGTGAGCTATGTCGACGAGGACGGCGAGCCCGTGACCGTCCCGGTCACGGGCGGCGGCTGCAAATTGCAGTGGAAGGCCGACTGGGCGATGCGCTGGCACGCGCTCGGCGTCGACTACGAGATGGCGGGGAAGGACCTCATCGGCTCGGTCGAGCTCTCCGGGCGCATCTGCCGCGCGCTCGGGTCGCGTCCGCCCGCCGGCTTCGTTTACGAGCTCTTCCTCGACGAGAACGGCGAGAAGATATCGAAGTCGCGCGGCAACGGGCTCACCATCGAGGAGTGGCTCGCCTACGGCTCACGCGAGTCCCTCTCGCTCTACATGTACAACGCGCCCCGGCGCGCCAAGCGGCTCTATTTCGACGTGATCCCGCGCCATGTCGACGACCATCTGGCCCATCTCGCGAAGTTTTCTGCGCAGGGGCCGGCCGAGCGGCTCGAGAACCCGGCCTGGCACATCCACGCCGGCGCGCCGCCCGCGCCCGAGACCGGGCTCGGCTACGGCGTCCTCCTCAACCTCGCCGGCGTCTGCAACACTGAGGACCCGGCCGTGCTCTGGGGTTTCATCGCCCGCTACGTGCCCGGCGCGTCGCCGCAGACCGCGCCCATCCTCGACGCGCTCGTCGGCCACGCGCTCACCTACTACCGCGACGTGGTGAAGCCCGCCAAGGCCTACCGCGCGCCGGCGCCTCACGAGCGCGCGGCGCTCGCCGACCTGCGCGCCGTGCTCGCCGCGATGCCGGCGGGCACCGCCGCCGAGGACATCCAGGCGCAAGTCTACGAGGTGGGCAAGCGTCACCCCTTCGACTCGCTGCGCGACTGGTTCCGCGCGCTCTACGAGATCCTCCTGGGCCAGAGCCAGGGGCCCCGCATGGGCTCCTTCATCGCCCTCTACGGACTCGCGGAGACGGTTGCGCTGATCGACCGGGCGCTGGCCGGCGAGGACCTGGCGTAGGCAGTTTTTTCTTTGGCTCAATTAGTGAATCGTATGGGTCACCTTGTTATGGCGGCGGCAAGGCAGGCCCGGTCATTGGCGCCGGGTGCGAGGCCGACGAGGTGGAACCAGCTCAGGTAGTTGTCGAGATAGCGGGTGGCGATGCCGCGGCGGGGACGCAGGAAGTCCTTCAACCTACTGTGGCGGCTGTTCACCGTCTGCACATGCAGGTCGCCCCGAACCCGTTCCCCCATCGAGCGGTTGAGTGTTTCGTGGCTCACCCCGAGCGCGGCGGCGCAAGGTGGGTAGCTCGCGCCGCCGTCGGAGACCAGCAGGGCGTCCTTCGCGACCACCGGATCGAGAGCAGCCGCGAGCGCCGCCGCATCGACCCTGAGCAGCACCGCGCTGACCGTCGTCCCGCTCCGGTCCGCCGCCATGAGAACCGGCACCTGCTCGCGCGAGAGGCCGCGCTTCTTCGCCTTGCCGCCCCGCCGCCGCGCCTTGCGTCCAAGCCCGCGCGCACCCTTCCGGCTCTCCAGGACGTAGGTCTCGTCCGCTTCCACGATCCCCTTGAGTACCTCCGAATCGCTCCGCGCCGCCGCCAGAAACCGGTGACGCCAGCGGAACGCCGTGCTCACCGCCACATCGCAGCGTGCCGCCGAGGCCTTCACCGTCTCGCCCTTCGCCAGCGACGCCCCGAACGACAGCCAGCGTTCCTTGTGGTGCAGGCCCGACAGCGGCGTACCGCTCAGCGCGTTGAAGGTCCTGCCGCAGCCCTTGCACTGGTAGCGCCGCAGACCCCGCGCCATACCGCGCGAAACCGCCCCCTCGCTCGCGCAGTGTGGACAGCGCCGGGCCTCGTCGATACCAAGCTCGATCGCTGCCTTCGACGCCTCGCCCTCGCTCCGGCCTGACAGCACCGCGAGCGCCTCGCGCCGCTGCGCGCCCGTCAGCCCGCGCGCCGCCGAAAGCCACACCTGGAAACCCTTGATGTCCATGACCCAACCCCCTGCCGTTCCATGCATTCTACCACAAATGCATACAATTCACGAATTGAGCCTTTTCTTTTCCCTCAAGCGCCGGGCGCTCGCTCCGCACTTTGTTCGTTTCCCTCAGGCGCCGGGCGCTCGCTCCGCTCACTTGGCTACGCGCCTTGCGGCGCGCCGGCGCGGTCGCGCCGGCCGGGCCGCTGGGCGGCCCGGTCCCGCCCATCTCCCGCACCTCGGGGCCGCCGGGCGTTCGCGCCGGCCGGGCCGCTGGGCGGCCCGGTCCCGCCCATCTCCCGCACCTTGGCGCCGCTGGGCGGCTGCGCGGGCTCCCGCCGGCGAACCTCGATAGCTTCGCTTCCACGTGCGCCTGTTTTACTTGGCTCAGCATCGATGCTGGCTTGGGCGGTTGTCGGAAATGGGTTGTTGCGTTCAAAAATGCACGCATTTATTCTTGACCGGCGCGCGGCAGGGCTCGCATGGAACGCTCTGCGCGGGCGATCGCAGAACGACCGTCAAGGATCGGAAGAAGGAAATTGGCAAGGGACTGCTCAGCAAGATGCTCGCAGACCTTAGGATCGACAGGGACGATTTCTAGGAGACCGAACGACGGAAGTGCCCCTGCGACGAAGGACCGAATGCATGCCTGACACGTACAACTATCCCGCCGAGATCGAACGCGACGAGGACGGCCGGGTCGTCGTCACGTTCCCGGATTTCGGTTGGGGCGCCACGGACGGCGCGACGCGAGACGAGGCGCTCCTCGAAGCCAGGGACCTGCTGCGCGAACTCATCGCGGCCACGATTCGGGAAGGCAAGGATCTGCCCGAGCCTTCGCGCGCGGGGAAGCAGCGGCCCCTGGTCGTACCGCCGGTGCAAATCGCGCTGAAGGCGGCGCTTTACGAGGCGTACCGCGAAGCGGGGATTTCGCAACGCCGTCTTGCCCGTGAACTCGACATCGCCGAGAGCGAAGTGCGACGCATGTTGAACCCGGAGCACGGCACCAAGGCTGCAACCATGGACCGCGCCTTGCGACGGTTGGGAAAGCGCGTCACCGTCACCGTCGGCGAGGCGGCGTGATAGGCTCCCAAGAGTCTGGCGCCTCGCAGCGGTTGTGTGTGTTGGCTGTTGTTAAGCGCCACCCCTTCGCCTCGCTGCGCGGCCCGGTCCCGCCCATCTCCCGCACCCTGGGGCCGCCGGTCCGGTCCTCTTGGCATCCATGTCTCGTCGAACGCACGGCCGGTGCTCGCTCATCGGGCCGTGCTGCGAAGCGGGTTGAAGGTTTCCACGCCGGCGAAATCCCTCTCATTGTCCGTGACGACGATGCAGCCGTTGGCTTCTGCTGTCGCCGCGATAATCGTGTCGAGCGCGCTGCGGGGTCGTCCTGTCGCCTTGCCTTCCGCCATGAGCCGTGCCCAGACGAGACCGGCCTTCTCGTCGAAGGACAGCACCCTGCCGACGAAAAGGGCCGAGGGGCCCTCTGCACCGGCGAACCACGCCTCCAGCCGATCGCGCCTCCGCCCTGCGGGCATCTCCATGATGCCGCGCCGGATTTCAGCGATGGTGAGCGAGGAAACATGCAGGCTCTCGTCCACCTGTTCGGCCATCCACGCCACCAGGGATTCCGACGGTGCGGCCTTCGTGACGTTGCTGATAATGTTGGTGTCCAGAAGATAGCGCTTCACAGATCGACCTTACGACCGGACTCGAACGGGCGGGGAGCAATGGCATCCTCGCCGACCAGCGGCGAGCGGCGCAGTGCATCGAGGATTCCGCCCTTTCGCGGCGATTGCCCGGCAATGCCGTGACTGACGACAGTGCGCAGACGATCGGCTTCCGGGTCGTCCTCGGCCAGGCGCCTGGCCAACGAGCGGATCAGTTCGCGATCGGAGTCGCGGGCGAGAACCTCGAAGCGGGCCATGCCTCGCTCGGCCAGACGGCGCCGGTAGCTCTTGATGGCGCGTCTCTGGGACGAATTGCTCACGATTGACCTCCAAATTATCACCGGTAATATATCCAGTAACATTTCCGGCGGCAAGACGCCTCGCTCGCCGGGGCGGGGAAGGTCTGCTACTGTCGGACGAAGGATCGCGAACGGCGATCGCCGGCAGAGGAGGTCAGTCCATGACACATGAGAGCCGCACGGCGAAGACCGCCGGCCGCACCCGTCGCCAGGTCCTGAAAGCCGGTGCCGCAGGCGTCGCAGGCACGGCCGCGATCGGCGCTGGCTTTCCCTCGATCGCACGCGCCGCGGACACGGTGCGGATCGGCTATGTCAGCCCCAAGACCGGGCCGCTCGCGCCCTTCGCCGCCGCCGACGAGTTCAACGTCGCCTCGGTGCTGGACGCCATCGGCGGCAAGGTCCAGTCCGGCGGCAAGAGCCTCGATGTCGAGATCATCGTCAAGGACAGCCAGTCGAACCCCAACCGTGCGGCCGATGTCGCGAGCGAGCTGATCCTCTCCGACGAGGTGCACCTGCTGTGTGCCGGCAACACGCCGGAGACCACCAACCCGGTCGCCGACCAGGCCGAGATCAACGAGGTCCCCTGCGTCACGACGCTCTGCCCGTGGCAGCCCTACTTCTTCGGCCGCGGCGGCGACCCGGCCACCGGCTTCCAGTGGACCTATCACTATTTCTGGGGGCTGGAGGACGTGATCGCCGTCTTCCTCAATCTCTGGAACAAGGTGGAGACCAACAAGGTGGTCGGCGGGCTCTTCCCCAACGACGGCGACGGCAACGCCTGGGGCCATCCCGAGCTGGGCTTCCCCAAGCCGCTCGCCGGCGCCGGCTACAGCCTGATCGATCCCGGCCGCTACCAGAACCTCACGGACGATTTCTCGGCCCACATCTCCGAGTTCAAGGAAAACGACGTCCAGATCGTCACCGGCGTCGTGCTGCCGCCGGACTTCACCACCTTCTGGACGCAAGCTGCGCAACAGGGCTTCCGGCCCAAGGCGGCGTCGGTGGGCAAGGCGCTGCTCTTCCCGGTCGCGGTCGAGGCGCTGGGGGACGCCGGGCACAATCTGAGCTCCGAGATCTGGTGGAGCCCGTCGCATCCCTTCACGTCGAGCCTCACCGGCCAGACCTGCGGCGAGCTCGCCGCCGCCTTCACCGCCGCCACGGGCAAGCAGTGGAGCCAGCCGGTCGGCTACGGCCATTCGCTGTTCGAGGTCGCCCTCGACATCGTGGGCCGGGCGGCGGACATCAACGATCCTGCGGCCATGCTGGCCTCCATCGTCGCCACCGACATCGCGACGATTGCGGGGCATGTCTCGTGGGGCTCGGGCCCGGTGAAGAACGTGGCCAAGATGCCGCTGGTCGGCGGCCAGTGGCGGCGCACGCCGGACGGCCCCTTCCCCTACGAGATCATCGTCACCTCCAACGAGACGGCGCCGGATATTCCCGCGGCCGCCGAGATGGAACCCATCGGCTAGGGGCCAGCGGCAGGCGCCTCCGGCGCCCTTCGGCGCAGGCGGCGCCGGCATGGAGGCGTTGATCGCGCTGGAGGGCGTCTCCAAGAGCTTCGGCTCGGTCAAGGCAACCGACCGCTTCAGCATGGAGCTGGCCGAGGGCGAGGCGCTCGGCGTCGTCGGCCCCAACGGCGCCGGCAAGAGCACCATGTTCAACATCATCACCGGCGGGGTGCGGCCGAGCGAGGGGCGCGTGCTCTTCGCCGGCCGCGACATCACGCGCACGCCGGCGCACGAGCGCTGCCGCATGGGGATCGGGCGCTCCTACCAGATCCCCCATCCCTTCGCGAACATGACGGTGTTCGAGAACCTGCTGGTGGGCGCGGCCTTCGGCAGCGGCCGCTCCGAGGCCGCCTGCCACGAGGAGTGCTGCGAGATCCTCGACCGCACCGGCCTGCTGGAGAAGGCGAACGCGCTGGCCGGCGCACTCACCCTGCTGGAGCGCAAGCGGCTGGAGATGGCGCGCGCGCTCGCGACCCGGCCGCGCGCACTCCTGCTGGACGAGATCGCCGGCGGGCTGACCGAGCACGAGTGCGGCGCCCTGATCGAGACCGTCAAGGCGATCCACCGCACCGGCGTCTCCATCGTCTGGATCGAGCATGTGGTGCACGCGCTGCTCTCGGTCGTCGGACGCCTGATCGTGATCAACTTCGGCCAAAAACTCGCCGAGGGCGACCCGCGCCAGGTGATGGCCAGCGCCGTGGTGCAGGAGGTCTATATGGGGATCGACGCCGAATGAGCGCGGCGCAATGAGCGCGGCGCCGGAGGCGGTGCTCAGGACCGAAGGCCTCACCGCCTTCTACGGCGACTTCCAGGCGCTCTTCGGCATCGACCTCCATGTCGGGCGCGGCGAGATCGTCGCCGTCATCGGCGCCAACGGTGCGGGCAAGTCGACCTTCCTCAGGAGCGTGATCGGGCAGCTTCGGTCCGCGCGCGAGCAGGTCGCGTTCGAGGGCGAGGCCATCGGCCATCTGCCGGCCCATGACATCGTCCGTCGCGGCATCGCGCTCGTGCCCGAGGGGCGGCTCCTCTTCCCCTCGCTCTCGGTCGAGGAGAACCTGCGCCTCGGCGCCTACCGCAAGCGCGAGGGGCCGTGGAAGATCGAGCGCGTCCACGAGCTCTTCCCGATCCTGCGGGAGCGCCGGGCGACGCCCGGCACCGCGCTCAGCGGCGGCGAGCAGCAGATGTGCGCGATCGGCCGGGCGCTGATGAGCAACCCCACGCTGCTGCTCTGCGACGAGCTCAGCCTCGGCCTGGCGCCCGTCGTCATCCGCCAGATCTACGCCACCCTCCCGGTGATCGTCTCGGAGGGAACCACGGTCGTGGCGGTCGAGCAGGACATCAACCAGGCGCTCGCCGTCGCCGACCGCGTCTACTGTTTCCAGGAGGGCCGCGTCTCCCTGCAGGGCCGGCCCGAGGGCCTTTCGCGCGACGACGTGGCCAGGGCCTATTTCGGGGTGTAGCCCGATGGAACCGACGTGCGTGCGGGTCCGGTTCCTGTCATGGCGCTGAGCCGGCCAATCCCAACCACCGTCATGCCCGGACTTGTTCCGGGCATCCACGCGGTCGCGCCATCCTCCGGGACAAAGAGGCGCGCGCCGATCGTTGCACAGTCCTCGGACTGCGGTCGGGGCAAGCGCTCCACAATGCCGACGGAACGGAGGCGAGGCGGATCCGTGGATGACCGGGACAAGCCCGGCCATGACGAAATAAGGGCGCGGTGCGATGGGTTCATCCGATATGAACCTCGGATCGATTCCAGGACACTGGAACTGCGGTGCGTCCACGACGTCCGTGACCTGCCGTCCATGACCCGCGCACCTGCGCGAGCGGCCTGAGCGCATGGGGTGGCTCGACGCCATCATCCAGGGCGTGCTGCTCGGCGGGCTCTACGCGCTGTTCGCGACCGGGCTCTCGCTGATCTTCGGCGTCATGCGGCTGGTCAACATCGCCCACGGCGACCTGATCGTCCTCGCTGCCTTCCTCGGCCTCGCCATGGTCAACGGCACCGGCGTGCACCCGCTGCTCAGCCTGATCGTCACCGTGCCGGCGATGGCGGCCATCGGCTATGCGCTCCAGCGCGGCATCCTCAACTTCACGCTGGGGCGCGACATCCTTCCCCCCCTGCTGGTCACCTTCGGTCTCTCCATCATCATCCAGAACGTGCTGCTGGAGGTGTTCTCCGCCGACACCCAGCGGCTCAAGGCAGGCAGCCTGGAGACCGCGAGCATCGCCATCGGCGAGCAGATCGCCATCGGCTGGTTCCCGCTCATCGTCTTCCTCTCCGCGCTCGGCGTCATCGCGGGCCTGCAACTGGTGCTCTTCCACACCCGGCTCGGCAGCGCCTTCCGCGCCACCTCCGACGACCACGAGACCGCGGCGCTGATGGGCATCGACAACCGCCATGTCTTCGGGCTCGCCATGGCGCTGGCGCTGGCGGTGGTGGCGCTCGCCGGCACCTTCATGGCGATCCGCACCAACTTCTCGCCGGCCATCGGGCCGGCGCGGCTGCTCTATGCCTTCGAGGCGGTCATCATCGGCGGACTCGGCAGCCTGTGGGGGACGCTGGCGGGCGGGGTGATCCTCGGCGTCGCCCAGGCCATCGGCGCCAAGTTCCACCCCGGCGGGCAGATCCTCGCCGGCCACGTGGCCTTCCTGATCGTCCTCGTGCTCCGCCCCAACGGCCTCTTCCCGCGCACGAGGGACCGGTGAGCGAGGGCGCCGCCGCCTACCGGGTCGAGCGCGGCACCCGGGCCAGCCGCTACGGCGCGCTGGCCGCGCTTCTGGGTCTCGCCGTCCTGGTCTCGTTCCCCTTCTGGGGCGGGCGCGCGGACATGCGGACGATCGTGGAGCTCGCCTACTACCTGGCGCTGGCGCAGCTCTGGAACCTGCTCGCCGGCTATGCCGGGCTGGTCTCGGTCGGGCAGCAGGCCTTCCTCGGCCTCGGCGGCTACGCGCTCTTCGTGCTGGCGATGAACGCGGGCATCCACCCCATCGCCGCGGTCCCGCTCGCGGGCGTCGCCGCGGCGCTCTTTGCCGTGCCGACGGCGTTCATCGTGTTCCGCCTGCGGGGCGCCTATTTCGCCATCGGCACCTGGGTCGTGGCGGAGGTGTACATGCTCTCCTTCGCCCAGGTGTCGGCGCTCGGCGGCGGCTCCGGGTTGAGCCTGCCGGCGGCGGTGGTGAGGGGCATCGCATCGGGGCGCATGTGGCGGGAATCGGCGATCTACTGGACCGCGCTAGTGATCGCCACCGGCGCCATCGCGCTGGTCTACCTGCTGCTGCGCTCGCGCCACGGACTCGCGCTCACCGCGATCCGGGATTCGGAGGCCGCCTCGGGCAGCCTCGGCGTCGACAATTTCCGCACCAAGGTCTGGGTCTATATCGTCGCCGCCTTCGGCACCGGCATGGTGGGCGCGCTGGTCTTCCTGACGAAGCTCCGCATCTCGCCCGAGGCCGGCTTCAGCGTCGTCGACTGGACCGCCAACGTCATCTTCATCGTCGTGATCGGCGGCATCGGCACCATCGAGGGGCCGATCGTCGGCGTGGTGATCTTCTTCGTGCTGCGCGAGTTGCTCGCGGACTTCGGCAGCTGGTATCTGATCGTGCTCGGCGCCGCCGCCGTGCTGATGATGCTGCGCGCGCCGCAGGGCGTCTGGGGCCTGGTGGCCGAGCGCTTCGACCTCCGCTTCTTCCCGGTGCAGCGGCGTCTCGTGTTCGATCCCGCCAGCTTCAGCTTCGTCGCCGACGCCGACAGGGAGGGAAAGAGCCCATGACCGCCGAGGCCTTCATCTGCGACGGCGTGAGGACCCCCATCGGCCGTTTCGGCGGCGCGCTGGCCGCCGTGCGCCCGGACGATCTCGGCGCGGTGCCGATCGCCGCGCTGATGGAACGCAACCCGCGCACGGACTGGGCGGCGGTGGACGACGTGCTCTTCGGCTGCGCCAACCAGGCCGGCGAGGACAACCGCAACGTCGCCCGCATGGCGTCGCTGCTCGCAGGCCTGCCCGAGACCGTGCCCGGCGCCACCGTCAACCGGCTCTGCGGCTCGGGCATGGACGCCATCGGCAGCGCGGCGCGGGCGATCAAGGCCGGCGAGGCCGCGCTTGCGATCGCCGGCGGTGTCGAGAGCATGACCCGCGCGCCCTTCGTCATGGCCAAGGCCGAGACCGCGTTCTCGCGCCAGGCCAGGATCGAGGACAGCACCCTCGGCTGGCGCTTCGTCAACACGCTGATGAAGGCGAAGCATGGGATCGACTCCATGCCCGAGACCGCCGAGAACGTCGCCGAGGACTACCAGATCGGGCGGCAGGACCAGGATGCCTACGCCTGGCGCAGCCAGCGCCGCGCCGCCGTTGCTATTGAGGACGGCCGATTGGAGAGCGAGATCGCCCCGGTCGCGGTGCCAAAGCGCAAGGGCGCCCCGGTCACCGTGGAAAGCGACGAGCATCCGCGCCCGCAGACCACGCTCGAAGATCTCGCGGCACTGCCGACGCCGTTTCGCAAGGACGGGACCGTCACCGCAGGCAACGCTTCGGGCGTCAATGACGGCGCCTGCGCGCTGCTGCTGGCCTCCGAAGACGCCGCCCGGCGCCACGGCCTCGTGCCCCGCGCCAGGGTCGTGGCGATGGCGACGGCGGGCGTCGCGCCCCGCATCATGGGCGTCGGCCCCGCCCCGGCCACGCGCAAGGTGCTCGCAGGCACGGGCCTCGCCCTCGACCGCATGGACGTGATCGAGCTCAACGAGGCCTTCGCGGCGCAGGTGCTGGCGGTGACCCGCGAACTCGGGCTGCCGGACGACGCCGAGCACGTGAACCCCAACGGCGGCGCCATCGCCTTCGGCCATCCGCTCGGCATGAGCGGCGCCCGGCTGGTGCTGACGGCGCTGCGCGAGCTGGAGCGCCGCGACGGCCGCCACGCGCTCTGCACCATGTGCATCGGCGTCGGCCAGGGCATCGCCATGGTCCTGGAGCGGGTGTGAAGCGACGCCGGGCGGGCGCCGGCCGCGGCTCCTAACCGGAGAGCACCACGCCCCAGGGCAGGACCTGATTGCCGGAGACGAGGCTTGCGCCGAGGATGCGCTCAGGCCTCAGCAGGTGCGTGGGGTCGTCGTCGCTCGGCTCGAAGCGCACGCTGCCTTCGCCCCAGATCGTCTCGGTGATCTCGGTCTCCGCCGGCAGCTGCACCACCTGGCGCTTCACCGCGCGCGCCCGGTCGGCCTCCGGCAGCGCCTTGACGAAGAGGCGCGGGAAGGTTTTTGGGGGCTCGAAGGCGCGGCCCGTAGGCCGCATGTCGATCTCGATCACGCGCCGCCCCAGGCGCTCGGTGAAGCCCCATATGCGCTTCGTGTCGATGTGAAGCTCCATCGCCGCGAGCTTCATGCGGAAGCCCCAGAGCTCGCGGGTGCCCGCGCAGACCTGATCGGTGCTGGTGAAGGCGTGCACCCAGTGCCCGCCGGTCTCTGCGCCATAGCGTACCTGCGCGATGACGGCGCTGTCGTAGTAGGGCCGCGCCGGCACCGTGCTCTCGAAGTGCATGACGGTGATCTGCACGACATTGCTCGCGAGCGCCAGCGGTGCCGGCACGCGGGTGCTGAGCGCCGCCTCGTCGACCTCGCAGAAGATGCTGAGGGTGCGGAAGCGGTGCTTCCAGGGCGGCAGCGGGTAGGGCAGGAGCGCCGCGTCGAGCTGCTTCTCGTCCATGGTCCTTCGTCTCCGCCGGCGGCCGGCATCGAAGCACGGCCCCGAGGGGCGAATCAATCGCGGGCGCTGCCGCCGGCCGCGTCCGCCTCGATGTCTTTCCTTGAACGAGACCGGCTCCGGCGCTAATCCCTGTAGGGGAACCGCACAGGGAGGGCGTGGCTATGGCAAAGGATGTGAGGGTGGTGACCCCGATCACGACGTGGGGGTTCCGGGACAAGTCCGAGTTCCGCGCCTTGGAGCGGCCGGGTCTCGCGATCAGCCATGTCGAGATCGAGACCGGCCCGGCCTCGATCGAGTGCGAATATGACGAGGCCCTCGCGGTCCCCGGCACGATCGCCAAGATCGTCGAGGCCGAACGCGACGGCTGCGACGCGGTGGTGATCGACTGCATGGGCGATCCCGGCATGTTGCCGGGGCGCGAATGCGTCTCCATCCCCGTGATCGGGCCCTGCGAGGCGGCGATGCACGTGGCCTCAATGCTCGGCCACAGCTTCAGCGTCGTCACCGTGCTCAAGCGCCTGCGCCCGCAGTTCGAGCATCAGGCGCAGATCTACGGGGTGCGCGGGAAGCTCGCTTCTGTCCGCTCGGTCTCGATCCCGGTGCTGGAGCTGGAGCAGGACCCGGAGCGCACCAAGGCGGCGCTCGCCGAAGAGGCGGTGCGCGCGGTCGAGGACGACGGCGCCGACGCGATCGTCTTCGGCTGCACCGGGATGCTGGGATGCGCCGACGCCGTGCGCCGGGGCCTGCTCGCCAGGGGCCACGACGTGCCGGTGATCGATCCGGTGCCGTGGGCGATTACGATGGCCGCAGGCCTGGTCGATGCCGGGCTGAGCCACAGCAAGATCACCTACGAGCAGCCGCCGGCGAAGCCCGTGGTCGGCTACGAAGCGTTGCCGGGCACGAGCCTCGCCCGCGACGCCGCGGAATAGACGCCGCACCCGCCTGCCGCGCCGGGCGCGGGGACGCGCCCGCCTGCCGCGGAGTCAGGGGAGGTCCAGGCTCGCCCGGTTCTCGGCGATGCAGGCGGCGATGCGGCGCGCGACCTCGTGCGAGCGTATGCCGTCGGCGCCGGTCACAACCGGCGCGCCCCCGGTCTGCACCGCGTGCACGAAGGCCTCGATCTCGCGCTTGAGCGCGTCTCCGCCGTCGAGGCGCGTGCTCTCCAGCGCCACGCCGTCGACGCCCGTCACCGGCGCGCCGCCCTTCCTGCGGGCGATGCTGACGCTGCGCTCGCCATGGTCGACCTTGATGTACATGTCGGGCTGGAAGATGCGGAGCGTGCGCTCGGTCTTGAGGCTGACCCGGCTCGCGGTGACGTTGGCGACGCAGCCGTTGGCGAATTTGAGGCGGGCGTTGGCGATGTCCTCGCTGGCCGAGAACACCGGCGTTCCGACGGCGTCGACCGCGGCGACCGGCGCATCGACCAGCGCCAGGATGATGTCGATATCGTGGATCATCACGTCGAGGACGACGCTCACGTCCGTGCCGCGCGGCGAGAACGGCGAGACGCGCACCGATTCGATGTAGAGCGGCCGGGTGATGTGCGGCGCGACGGTGCGGAAGGCGTCGGAGAAGCGTTCGATCAGGCCGACCTGGAGCACCAGTCCCCGCGCCTCGGCGAGGGCCGTGACCTCCCGGGCCGTCTCCACGCGCTCGGTGAGCGGCTTCTCGACCAGCACGTGGATGCCGGCGTCGAGGAGGTCCATCACCACCGGGTGGTGCGCGGCGGCGGGCACGGCGACGGAGACCGCATCGACCCGGCCCACCAGCGCGCGGTGGTGGGCCAGTGCGGCGGCACCGAGCGGGGCCGCCACGGCGGCGGCCCGTGCGGGGTCCGTGTCGGCGACCGCGACCAGGCGGGCGCCGTCGAGCGCGGCCATCTTCTCGGCGTGGTAGCGCCCGAAATGGCCTGCGCCGACCACGCCGAGCCTGAGCGGGCCGGCCACGCCCTCCCGCTGAAGCCCCATTGCTTCCCCCGCTGTGCCGCGCAGACGGGGCGGCACCGTAGTCGGACTCGGGGGCACCTTCAAGCCGAGGCCCCGGTGGGGGCGCGCCGGAGCAGGGGGGAAGGGCAGGGGCCTCGGCGGGGGTGCCGTCCGCATTCGGCTTGACCCGCGCCGAACTTTTGTGTTCCCTGCGATGCAAGACCTGTAGGCGGTAGGGCTGCGGGATCGGTGCCGCTCGACGAAGGGACGGCCCGGGACCCTGACCTGCGCCGCCGTCGTGGTGAGACTGGAGCCGTGTCATGGGTATCTCGATCTGGCAAATCCTTCTGATCGTCCTGGTGGTCGTGCTGCTGTTCGGCGCCGGCAAGCTGCCCCGCCTGATGGGCGATTTCGCCAAGGGCATCAAGAGCTTCAAGACCGGTATGCGGGAGGGCGAGGCGCCGCCGCCGCCGGCCCAGAGCGCGACCGCGCCGGCGGAAGCGCCGCAGGAGCCCAAGGTGATCGAGGGCGAGGCCGCAACCATCGAGGCGAGCGCCGTCAAGAAGGACGAAGCCGCCAAGAGCTAGACGCCCGACGCCGGACGGCTGAAGAGACGCAGGGAGATTACCCGCTTCCGCAGCGGGCAGATCAATGTTCGACATCGGCTGGCAAGAGATCATCATCCTGATGCTGATCGCCCTGATCGTCGTCGGGCCGAAGGACCTGCCGCGCGTCGTCAAGACGGCGGGCCAGTGGATGGGCAAGGCGCGCGGCTACGCCCGCGACTTCCAGAGGACCATCGAGGAGGCCGCGGACGCGACCGAGATCGATGCGGTCAAGAAGGAGATCGACGAGGCCAATCGCGAGCTCACCACCGCCCGGCGGGACGTGGCGGAGGGCACGGACTCGATGAACAAGATGTTCAGCGAGGATGTCGGGACGTCGTCCAAGACGGCGGCCGCCAAGGCCAACGGCGGGATTGCGCCGGAGGCCGAGGCTGCGGCGGCCGACGGCGACGGGAGCGCAGCGCCAGCGCCCGCGGCGGAGGGCGAAACCGCCGCCCCGGAAGCGGCGCCGGCGGCGGACGCACAGGGCGACGGCGCGGCGGACGGCACGCCCGCGCGCGGTGCAAGCGCCTAGGCGCCCGGCCGGACAATATCGGGATGTCGCGGCGGCCATCGCCTGGCGCATCGGCGCCGCAGAGGCGCGACCCAGGGGTGTACGGCCTGCCTGCCCGTACCCTGACGGTCCGGGGCCACACCCTGGCGGGTGCCTAGCCGGTGGTCGACCGGATCGAGCAGTCGCGGGCGCCGCTGATCGACCATCTGATGGAGCTCAGGCGCCGTCTCGCCTTTGCGGCCATCGGCCTCGTCATCGCCTTCCTCGGCTGCTGGTATGTCGCCCCGGACATTTTCGCCTTTCTGGTCGAGCCGCTGCGCGAGGTGCTGGACGAGGGCGGGTACGACACCAGCCTCATCTACACCCACTTGCTGGAGGCGTTTTTCACCGAGCTGAAGATCGCCTTCTGGGGCGCGTTCTTCGTGACCTTCCCGCTGATCGCCACGCAGTTCTGGATGTTCGTGGCACCGGGCCTCTACAAGAACGAGAAGATGGCGGTCCTGCCGTTCCTCTTCATCACGCCGATCCTGTTTTTCTCCGGCGGCGCGCTGGTTTATTACTTTATCTTTCCGCAAGCGTTCAATTTCTTCATCTCTTTCCAGGACACGGCCACCGAGGAGCGTCTAGGCCTCGAACTCCTGCCGAAGATCGGCGAGTACCTGTCGCTGGTGATGAAGCTGATCTTCGCCTTCGGCATCGCCTTCCAGCTGCCGGTGATGCTGACCCTGATGGGCCGCGCCGGCCTCGCCACGGCCGCCGGGCTCAGGCGCAAGCGCAAATACGCCATCGTCATCGTCTTCATTGCCGCCGCAATCCTGACGCCGCCGGATCTGTTCAGCCAGATCGGTCTCGGCATTCCGCTGATCGCGCTCTACGAGATTTCCATCATCTCGGTCGGCTTCGTCGAGAAGAAGCGCCGCAAGAGGCAGGAAGAGGAAGAGGCGGCCTACGCGGAGATGGACGAGATCCTCGCCCAGTACGAGGACAGCGAAGAGACCGACTTCAACGACGGGCGCTGAGGGTCTCCGACGCCAAGGCCCCGGCGGCGACCGGTGAAGGGGCGCGGACATGTCTATAGCTAAAGGACAGGCTCCGCCCGGGCGCTCCAGGACATCGATGCGACAGGGCAGGCGGAGAAAACGACCGCAATGGTCCCCGCTCTGTGTGCAAATGGAGAGGCGTCGGAATGACCGTATCGCCGCGCGCGCAGAGTCCGTATTCGCCGCTTCGGCACCGCCGTGCTCCGGCACCGTTCCGCCTTGCTGCCGCCCTGGCAGTCGCTGCGGCGCTGTGCCTGGCCCCGGTGCCGGGCGAGGGAGCGGCGGACGAGGGGCGCTCCGTCGCCAGCCACATCCCCGCAGCGGCGGCGGACCCGGTGCGCCCCGTGACGGTGATCGACCGCGACGATATTGCGCTCTCGGGCATGCGCACCGTTTCGGACCTGCTGTTCGGACGGCTCGCGGTCAACGGCTTCGGCCTCCGACGACCGTTCGTCCTCGGCACCGGCCGGGCCGCGGTTCTCGTCAACGGCCGCCGAATCTCCGATTCCACCCTCAATCTCGCCACCCTGCCGACTTCGGCGGTGGAGCGTGTCGAGATCCTGAACGGCGGTGCGCCTGCGCTCCACGGCGAGCACGCCATCGCCGGTGCGGTCAATATCGTGCTCCGGCGCGGCTACGAAGGCGTGGAGGCCACGGCATTCGCCGGTCGGCCGACCGACGCCGGCGGCGATTCGGAGCAGGGGAGCGCGCTCTGGGGCGGCGCGGTCGGCAAGGGCCGCATGACCATCGGCGTGGATGCGTTTCGACGCGAGGAGATACCCGACGCGGCGCGCGCGCGCAGCCGCGCCAAGTGGACGCCGGGCGGCACGTTCGCCGATGCGACCGGCGTCAGCACCGGCGGCAACACCGTGCGGATTCCCACCGATGACGGCACCATCGCGCGCCCCCTCGGCGACTGTCCCACCGACACCTACACCGGCGAGCTCGCCGAACCCTTCGGCCTTGACGGCACGGGGTGCGGCTTCGCCTACGCCGACATCTCGTGGGGGGCGGCGCGCTACGAGCGGGAGAGCCTGTTTCTCACGCTCGACCACCCGCTGAACGAGACGACCGACGCCTATATCGACGCCCGCTTTGCGACGAGCGAATCGCTTGAGCGCTTTGCCCCTTCCGTGGGCACCTTCGACGTGGATTTTGACACGCTTGAGGACGAACTCCTGCCGGATTCCGACATCAGTCCGAGTGGGAACACCGTTCGCGTGTCGCACCGCTTCATCGCTCACGGCAACCGCGAGTGGCTCACCACACTCGACGAGTACGACATCACGCTCGGCCTGGAGGGAAAGGTCGACGACGATATCGGCTACGACGCACACCTGCGCTACTACCTCCATGATTCCGCAGTCGACGGAAATACCTTCGTCAGCGAAAGCGCGATCCAGGCGATCATCGAAGAGGGGAATTACGACCTCGCGAACCCGCTCGATCCGTCCAACCGCGAGACGATCCGCGACACCTCGCTGCGGCTGACCCGCGAACGGGTGACCGAGCGCAGGACGGTCCACGCCTCTCTGGACGGGCCGCTGGTCGCGCTCGGCGGCGGCGAAGCGCGGTGGGCGGCCGGCACGGAGTTCGCCATCGAGGACTGGAAGGACGTGCACGCCTATCGGGACCGCTTCGGCCAGTCCTTTCCGGCGACGGACGTGCTTGGCTCCGGCGGAACTCAGGGCGAGGGCGAGCGGCGAAGCTGGTCCGGGTTTGCGGAGGCGTCGCTGCCTGTGCGTGACGATTGGGATGTCACGATCGCCGGGCGGGGCAGCGACCACGACGATGTCGGCGCGACCTATGCCCACCAGGTCGCGAGCAGCTTTCGCGTGAACGATGCCCTGACGCTGCGGGGGGGGGGGGCCTGGGACAAGGGCTCGCGAGCCCCCAGCCTGTACGATCTGCACTTCAGCTCGAATAACTTTCCCAGGCTCTGCGACAGGGTGACGCACACGGACCCGGAGATGCGGTGCCCGATAGAACAGAAGGAGCGGATCAGCCGCGGCAACCCGGACCTGGAGCCCGACAAGGCCGAGAGTTTCAGCCTCGGCGCAGCGGCCGAGCTGGGGTCTCTATTCCTGAGTGCCGACTGGTTCCGGGTCGCGCTCTCAGACGTGCCGGGCGAATTGTCCGCGCAATCCATCATCGACCTCGAGGTCCGGAACGCATTGCCGCCCGGCGTGAAGGTGGTACGCGACGCAGGGGGGCAGATCGATGCGATCGAGAGCCCGGTGGTGAACAGCGGCGAGGTCGACAAGTCGGGTGTCGACGTGCGGGCACGCCTCGGCTGGGACGCGGATTGGGCCGATCTGGTCCTCGACGCCCGCTGGCTGCACGAGAGCCGGCGCGAGACCCGCGTGCTCGGCGAAGTGCAGCCGGGCGACAATCCGCGCAACAGCGTTCATGGGTCGCTTCGCGCAAGCCGGGGCAATGTCACCGCGAGCTGGAGCGTGCGCTCGGTCTCGGGCTTCTGGAACGTGCGCCGGACCGGCCGCTTCGACACGTGGGTGGGTCACGACGTCTCCGTCCGCGTGGTCGACGCCTTCGGCCTGGGCGGGATGGACTTCACCGGCGGTATCCTCAACCTCGCCGACCGCAATCCGAGCATCGATCCCACGGACCCGGATGCCGCGTACAGGCCGGCGGATTCGGTCCGCGGTCGGACGGTCTTCCTGAGCACCACGATGTCCTGGTGAGGCGGCGGCGCGCCGCGTCAGGCGGCCGGCGGCGAGGGGCTGCGCGGCTACGCCTCGTCGGTGGCGGTGGGAGGCTCGCCCCCGACAGCCTCGGCCGCCTGTGCCTGTGCCGCCTGTGCCTGGCGCCCGCGATAGAGAGCCAGAAAATCGATCGGCGTCAGCAGCAGCGGCGGGAAGCCGCCGTCGCGGGTGACGTCGGCGACGATTCGCCGCGCGAAGGGGAAGAGCAGGCGCGGGCATTCCACCAGCAGCGCCGGCTCCAGCGCCTCCTGCGGGACGGCGATCAGGGTGAAGACCCCGGCATAGGTCAGCTCCAGCAGGAAGACCGGCTTCTCCTCGTGCCTGGCGTGGGCCGTGATCTGGAGCGTGATCTCGAAGACCGTCTCGTCCAGCCTGCGCGCCTCCACCTGCACGTTGACCGTGATGTCCGGCGAGCGCTCCGCCTCCGCCGGGCGGTCCGGCGGCGCCGGGTTCTCGAACGAGAGGTCCTTCACATATTGGGACCTGATCCCGAGCTGCGGCTGTGTTTCCCTGGCGCCGCGGGCCGCTTGCGTGTCCTGGGCGCTGGCTGCGCCCGCCGAGGCGCCCGGCGCGCCCGCCGTCGCTGGCGGCGTCTCTCTGGCGGTATCGTCAGCCGTCATCGCTCTCCTCCGTGGGGCCGCGTCCCCGGCGGGCCGGGCTCGTGCGTGTCGTCGAGCACCCGGTATTCGCCGTCGATGACCCGTGCGCCGTCGGCGGTCGACTCCGGGCCGGCGCCGGCGCCGGCGAAGCGGTCGTGCGGCGCGAGCCGGGCCAGCACGCGGCGCAGCAGCGTTCGCCGGAGCGGCGGCAGCAGCAGCAGGGCGCCCAGCGCGTCGGTGAAGAAGCCGGGCGTCAGCAGCAGCACCGCTGCCAGCGCCAGCGCCGCGCCTTCTGCCATCTCGGCCACGGGAAGCCGGTTCGCCGCAAGCTGCCGGCGCGCCCGCGCCAGCGTCTGGAGCCCCTGCCAGCGCAGGATCAGGCCGCCGACCACGGCGGTGCCGACGATCAGCCCGACCGTGGGCCATGTGCCGATGACGCTCCCGACTTCGAGGAAGACGAAGACCTCGCCGACGGGGACCGCCAGCAGGAGCAGAAGGAGGGGCATTGCGGCGGTGTGCTCCGTGCTTGCGCTCGCGCGGCGCTCTACCTATCTTGCGTGTTGTCGGCTCCCCGCACCGGGCTCCGGCCCGCACCGGGCTTCGGCCCGCACCGGGCTCCGGCCCGCGCCGGGCTTCGGCCCGCGCCGGGCTTCGGCGGGACCGGCGCCCGCGCCGGGGTCACCGGCGAACGCCGCATCCGGGGGATGCGGTGGCCTGACTCGGTGGCCGCACTCAGCGGTCATTGTGCGACGGAAGGCGGCCTGCCCACAAGGTTCGGGACATGTCCGACGGATTTCAGTTCTACGACATCATTTTCTTCGCGCTGATCGCGATCTTCATCATCCTGCGTCTGCGGGGCGTTCTCGGACGGCGGACCGGCCAGCAGCGCCAGCGCCATCCCGACCGCTTCGCGCGGACGGAGACGGAGAAGGCCGCGGAGGAGGGCCAGGGCCAGGGCGAGGTCGTCCACCTGCCCGACCGGACCCCACCCGTGCGCGAGGCGCCGCCGGATGCGGCGCAGGACAGCGCGGCGGAGCAGGCCACGCCGCGCCTGGTGCGCCCGGCGGAGCCGGCGCCGCAGCCGGCTTCGGACCGGGACGAGGCGGTGGACGGGCTCAGGGCCGCCCTCGAGCAGATCGGGCAGGCGGACCGGGACTTTTCGCCGCGCCGCTTCATCCAGGGCGCCCAGGCGGCGTTCGAGATGGTGGTCGCGGCCTTCGCCAAGGGCGATACGCCGACGCTCCGGCCGCTGCTCGGCGACGACGTCTACGACGAGTTCGCGGCGGCCATCCGCGAGCGGATGGCCGAAGGCCACGTCCACGAGACGACCATCGTCGCGCTCGACGCGGCCGAGATCATCAGCGCAGAGATGCGCTCCAGCAGCGCGCGGGTGACGGTGAAGTTCGTGAGCCAGCAGATCAACGTGGTCCGGGACAAGGACGGCGAGGAGGTCGGCGGCAACGCGAGCCTGATCGAGCGGGTCACCGACATCTGGACCTTCGCCCGCAACACCCGCTCGAGCGATCCCAACTGGGCGCTGATCGAGACCAGCATCCCCAATTGAGCGGCGTGGCCCGGCGCCTCGCGTGGGTTCTGGCCGCGGTCCCGATCCTCATGCAGGCCTGTACAGGCGAGGTCGAGCGGGAGGCCCCGGACCGGCTGGTCCTGCGCCCCGTCGCGTTCCGGGCGCTGCCCGGCTGGGAGGCGGACGACCATGGCGCCGCGCTCGGCGCGCTGCTGCGCTCGTGCGCGGCGCTGGAGGCGCGCGCCGACGACGAGCCGCTCGACGCCGCGCCGCCGGGTGGCCGGGTCGGCGACTGGCGCGCCGTCTGTGCCGCCGCCGCAGCGGTGGAGGGGCGCGACCGGGCGCGCGCCTTCTTCGAATCCCGCTTCAGCGCCTACGAGGCGCGCAACAACGCGCGGGCCCAGGGCCTCTTCACCGGCTATTTCGAGCCCGAGCTGCACGGCGCGCTGCGGGCGGACGCCCGCTACGCCGTGCCCCTCTACCGCCGTCCGCCCGATCTGGTGACGGCCGATCTCGGCCTGTTCCGCCACGCGCTCGCCGGCGAGCGGATCGCCGGGCGGGTCTCGGGCGGCACCCTGAAACCCTATGCGACACGCGCGGAGATCGACGCCGGCGCGCTGGCGGAGCGGGGCCTGGAGCTCGCCTGGGTCGACGACCCCGTCGACGCCTTCTTCCTGCACATCCAGGGATCGGGCCTCCTCGCCTTCGCGGACGGCACGGCCCGGCGCATCGCGCACGCCGCCACCAACGGTCAGGCGTATTTCCCGATCGGCCGGACGCTGGTCGAGCGGGGCGCGCTGCTGCCCGAGGAGGTGTCGATGCCGGCGATCCGCGCCTGGCTGGAGGCGAACCCGGAGCAGGCGCCGGCGCTGATGCACGAGAACCGCTCCTACGTGTTCTTCCGCTGGCTCGACGGGGGCCAGGCGGCGGAGGGCCCGGTCGGCGCGCAGGGCGTGGTGCTGAGCGCAGGCCGCTCGCTCGCCGTCGACCGCCGCTTCGTGCCCCTGACGGCGCCGGTCTGGCTCGCGACCGGCGCGCCCGACCCCGCCGATCCCGCCGGGAGCGGTCGGCCCCTGCGGCGCCTCATGGTGGCGCAGGACACCGGCTCCGCGATCCGCGGCCCGGTGCGCGGCGATGTCTATTGGGGCACGGGCGCGGCGGCCGGCGCGGTCGCGGGGCGCATGAGGCATGAGGGCCGCTACTGGCTGCTGCTGCCGCGCGGTCTCGACGTGAGCGCGTATCTCGACTGACATGGACTTCGCACCGTCACGGTCTGCGGGGCATGGGCCAGCGGGTGACGGTGGGGCGCCACGGCGCGATCGCGGCGGAGGAGGCGCACCGCCGGCCGCTTCCGGCAGGCCTGTGGTGCCAAGGACCGCCAGCGGGCCTGTAAGCGTCTGAAATGGCGGATACTTTGCAAAGCCACTGTTCAAGTTGGGTTTGACAAAGGGTGAAATATTGAAATAGCGTAAAATTTGAAGCGAAGGCTGATGGGTCGGCGCACTCGAGTTCCGGCTGCCCTTGGGTTGGGTGCCGACAACGATATCGGGGACGCAGGGGGAACGAATGGAACTATGTGAGCTCGGCGACCTCCCGCCGCTCGGCGAAATACCGGAGAAAATGCACGCCTTCGTGGTCCGGCAAGATCGCTTCGGCGAACCGAAGGATGCATGGCGTCACGAGATCATCGACACCCCTGAAATCGGGGCGCTCGACGTACTCGTCTACGTCATGGCAACCGGAATCAACTACAACAACGTCTGGGCGGCTCTGGGCAAGCCCGTCGACGTCATCGCCGACCGGCAGAAAAAGGGGGAGCTGGAGGACTTTCATGCGGGCGGGAGCGACTGCGCCGGCATCGTCTTCGCAATCGGTGATCGGGTGACGAACGTTCGCCCAGGTGACGAGGTCGTCGTCCATAGCGGATGGTGGGAGCCGGACGACCCGTGGGTACTGTCAGGCCGCGACCCAATGCTCGCCGAAAGCACACGCATCTGGGGCTACCAAACCAACTATGGGAGCTATTGCCAATTCGCGCGGGCCCAGTCCCACCAATGCCAGCCAAAGCCGAAACTCCTTAGCTGGGACGCGGCAGGCTGCTACCTGCTTTGCGCATCGACCGCCTACCGAATGCTTATGGGCTGGCCGCCGAACATCGTCGAAGAGGGCGATCATGTGCTGGTCTGGGGGGCGGCCGGTGGGCTCGGCGCCATCGCGCTCCAAATCGTCACCGCATACGGCGGCAAACCGGTGGCGGTCGTGTCCGATGAAGAGAAACGGCAGTTCTGTCTCGACCATGGCGCCGTCGGCGCGATCAATCGAAACGACTTCGACCACTGGGGGCCGATGCCCCACACGAGCAGCAGGGAGTGGGGGCAGTGGTTCAAGGGCGCCAGGGCGTTCGGCAAGGCCTTCTGGGAAGCGGCTGGCGAAAGGGCGAGCCCTCGCATCGTCTTTGAACACCCAGGCGAGGCAACGCTGCCGACGTCGGGATTCCTATGTGCAACAGGCGGCATGGTCGTCATTTGCGCCGGAACGACCGGGTACACCGCGACGCTGGACCTTCGCTACCACTGGATGCGGCAGAAGCGGTTTCAGGGCAGCCACCTCTCGAACGACGAGCAGGCCGAGGCGGTAAACCGGATGGTCATGGATCGAAAGGTCGACCCCTGCCTGTCTCACACCTTTTCGTTCGACGAAATCGGCGAGGCGCATCAGCTGATGTACGAGAACCGTCATCCTTATGGAAACATGGCTGCGCTCGTCAATGCGACGGAGCCGGGACAAGGTGCGTCCTAAGTTCCTTAAAGGGGCCACCCCGTTACGATCCCACGATAACGGCGCGCCGAGGAGCCGATCGAGACTGTGCCGCGTAGCCGGCGAATAACCCTTTGTGAAACAACAATAAACTAACTGAGAAAGACGCAACTACAAGACGAAGCCAATTTCTCATACTCTATTGTTTTATAACGATAAATTTGGAATTTCTCTGCGCCTCGCGCGGCCGCGGGCCGAATGCCTGGCCCCGACGCGGGCCGTGACAGCGGCGACAAGTCCGGGCTAGTCTCTCGATCCCTTTCCCACGCTGACGAGCCGCCCATGCCCGCAACGCCCCGCCGGGTCGGCCTCTTCGTGACCTGCCTCGTCGATCTGTTCCGGCCGACGGTGGGCTTCGCCGCCGCGGCGCTGCTGCAACGCGCCGGCTGCGAGGTGGTCGTGCCGGCCGCCCAGACCTGCTGCGGCCAGCCCGCCTACAACTCAGGCGACCGCGCCGATGCGAAGGCGATCGCCCGCGACGTCATCGCCGCGTTCGAGCCTTTCGATGCGACAGTGGCGCCGTCCGGCTCCTGCGCCGGCATGATCAAGCGCCACTACCCGGCGCTCTTCGCCGGCGATGCGGAATGGGAGCCCCGCGCCGGCCGCCTCGCCGCGCGCACCTTCGAGCTGGTGTCGTTCCTGGTCGACGAGTGCGGCGTCGAGGCGGTGGAGGCGCGCCACGACGGGACGGTGACCTATCACGACTCGTGCTCCAGCCTGCGCGAGCTCGGGGTTCGGTCGCAGCCGCGCCGCCTGCTCGCCGCCGTCGACGGGCTGGAGCTGGCCGAGCTCGCGGCGCCGGAGGTCTGCTGCGGCTTCGGCGGCACGTTCTGTGTCAAATATCCCGACATCTCGGGCCGCATGGTGGCGGACAAGGCCGGGGACATCGCCGCGACCGGTGCGGAGACGGTGCTCGCCGGCGACATGGGCTGCCTGCTCAATATCGCCGGCCGGCTCGCGCGCGAGGGCTCGGGCGTGAAGGCGCGTCATGTCGCCGAGGTCCTCGCCGGCATGGACGATCGCCCGGCCATCGGCGAGCCGCGCCGGGCCGCCGGGAAGCGCTGAGGGACACAGGTGGACGCGACCAGCCGCAGCTTCGTCGCCAACGCGCGCGCCGGGCTGGAAGACGCCGCGCTGCAGCGCTCGCTCGCCCGCTTCCAGGGCGGCTTCACGGTCAAGCGGGCCGAGGCCGCCGGGCGCCTGCCGGAGTTCGAGGCGCTGCGCGACGAGGCGCGCGCCATCAAGGACCACACGCTGGCCCATCTCGACCATTATCTGGAGCGCTACGAGGCGCAGGTGACGGCAAGCGGGGGGGCCGTGCACTGGTGCGAGACGCCGGCCGATGCGCGCGAGGTCATCCTCGAACTCTGCCAGGCGGCCGGCGCCAGGACGGTGACCAAGAGCAAGTCCATGATCGCCGAGGAGATGGAGCTCAACCCCTTCCTCGAGTCGCACGGCATCGAGCCGGTCGAGACGGACCTCGGCGAATATGTCGTCCAGCTTGCGGACGAGCGGCCGAGCCACATCATCGCCCCGGCGGTGCACAAGACCAGGGAGCAGGTCGCCGACCTCTTCCACGAGAAGCACACGCCGCTCGGCCGCACCCGCCGCCTGGAGCGCGTCGAGGAGCTGGTGGAGGAGGCGCGGGAGGTGCTGCGGCCGCGCTATCTCGCGGCGGATGTCGGGATCACCGGCGCGAACTTCCTGATCGCCGAGACCGGGTCCAGCGCGGTCGTGACCAACGAGGGCAATGCCGACCTCACGCAGATCCTGCCCCGCGTCCACATCGTCATCGCGACGCTGGAGAAGGTGGTGCCGACGCTGGAGGACGCGACCACGATCATGCGCGTGCTCGCCCGCTCGGCCACCGGCCAGGAGTTCTCCACCTACACCACGGTCTCGACCGGGCCGCGCCGGACCGGCGATGCCGACGGCCCCGACGCCTACCACGTGGTGCTGCTGGACAACGGGCGCGCAAGGATGCTCGGCTCCGAATTCAAGGAGGTGCTGCGCTGCATCAAGTGCGGCGCCTGCATGAACCACTGCCCGGTCTACGGTGCGGTGGGCGGCCACGCCTATGGCTGGGTCTATCCGGGGCCGGTCGGCGCCGTGCTGACGCCGAACCTGATCGGCCTGGAAGAGGCACGCCATCTGCCCAACGCATCGAGTTTCTGCGGCCGCTGCGAGGAAGTATGCCCGATGCGCATCCCCTTGCCGGCCCTGATGCGCACGCTCCGGGAGCAGGAGTTCGCGCAACGGCTGAGCCCGGCCGTCCAGCGGGCCGGGATCGGCGCCTGGGCCTGGATCGCCCGGCGGCCGGCGCTCTACCATTGTTTGACAGGCCTCGGCATCCGCGTGCTGGGCAGGCTGGGCCGGCGCCGCGGGCGCTTCACGCGGCTCCCGCTCGCCGGCGGCTGGACACGCGCAAGGGACCTGCCGGCGCCCGAGGGGGCGACCTTCCACACGCTCTGGCGCAAGGGGCGGCGGGCATGAGCGGGGCGGGCAGCGGGCGCGCCGCCGTCGGGCGCGAGGCCATCCTGGGCTCCGTCCGCAGGGCGCTCGGCCGCGGGCCCCTGGACGAGGCCGCGCGCGCCGCGCTCGACCAACGCCTCGCCCGGCCCGCGCCCAACCTCGTGCCGGCGCGCGCCGCGTTGCCGCAGGACGAGAGAGTCGCGCTCTTCGTCGCGATGGCGGAGGCGGTGTCCGCGACCGTGGACCGGGTTTCGGGGCCCGGCGATGTCCCAGCCGCCGTCGCCGACTATCTGGCCGGCCAGAATCTGGCGCCGTCTCTGGTCATGGCGCCGGACCCGGCACTCGACGCCTATCCCTGGGGCGAGAGACCCCTGCTCGCCATCCGCCGGGGCAGGGCGGAGGAAGCCGACCAGGTCGCCGTGACCGGCGCCGTCATGGGCTTCGCCGAGACCGGGACGCTGATGATGGCCTCCGGCCCGGAGCACCCGTCCACGCTCAACTTCCTGCCGGAGACCCACGTCGTGGTGCTGCCGGCGGCGCGGATCAAGGGCGTCTACGAGGAAGGCTGGGCGCATCTGCGCACCGAGGGCGAAGGCAAGGATGACGCCGGCTTCATGCCGCGCACGGTCAACCTCGTGACCGGCCCGTCGCGCACCGCCGACATCGAGCAGACCATCACCCTCGGCGCCCACGGGCCGCGTCGGCTGCATATCGTGATCGTGGAGGACTCGGCGCCGTGAGCACGGGCGACCGCCGGGTGCGGGACGAGGAGGCGGCGCTCTGGCAGCGTGTCGCCCGCGACGTGGAGCCGCTCGCGCAGCACGCCGATCCGCCGGAGGACGACGCGACCGGGGAGGCCGCGCCGCCGCCGGCGGTCGCGCGCAAGGCGCGCAAGGGTGCGGCCCCCGCTGCGGCGCCGGCTGCGGCGCCGCTTCCGCCGCGGCGACCGCCGGCGCTGCCCCGGCTCGACCCGGTGGCGCCCGCCGGGCTCGACCGGCGCACGGCGCGGCGCCTCAAGCGCGGGCAGCTCGCCGTCGAGGCGCGGCTCGACCTCCACGGCAAGACTCAAGCCGAGGCGCACGACGCGCTCCGGCGTTTCATTCGCGAGAGCCGCATGGCGCGCCGCCGCTGCGTCCAGATCATCACCGGCAAGGGCTCGGTGGCGAGCGGCGAGGGCGGCGTGCTGCGCCGGATGACGCCGCGCTGGCTCAACGAGCCCGCGCTGCGGCGGCACATCGTCGCCATCGCCAACGCGCCCGCGAGCGGCGGCGGCGCCGGCGCGCTCTACGTCCTGCTCAAGAGCCGGGAGCCGCTCGACCCCGACCAGGACCCCGACCCCGGCCCCGGCCGTGACGCCGGATGAGCGGCAGGCCGGCGGCGGCGGCGGCGAGGGCGGCGGCGAGCCGGGACTCATCGCCTTTCTCGACCGGCTGGCGCGCCGCCTCAAGGTGGAGGTCCACACCCTCTGGCTGGTGTTCCGCCACCGCGAGACGCCCTGGCCGGCGAAGGCGGTGCTGATCCTGCTCCTCGCCTATCTGGCAAGCCCGATCGACCTGATTCCCGACGTGATTCCCGTCCTCGGCATCCTCGACGACCTCGTGGTGGCGGCGGCTGCGCTCTGGCTCGCCTACCGCATGACGCCGCCCCACGTCATGGCGGAATGCCGCGCCAGGGCCGTTGAGGCCGAAGCCGGGCGGACGGGCTGGGTCTCGGCGCTGCTGCGCAGGCTCGCGGCGGGGGCGCGCGCCGGGCGCGAGCGCTGACCGCCGGGGCCGCCTTCCAGCGACATGCTTAGCCCGGATTCCTCCCACAGCCGCCCAAACAGCAGAGGCGTGCCGATCCAGCGCACCTCGAAACGCGTGTCCACCTCCTCGATGGCGCGCAGCACCAGGGAGCGCTCGGCAAAGCGGCCGATCGAGGCGATCAGCCGGTCGAGGGCGCCTGAGCCGAGGACGGCTTCCTTACGTCCGAGATTACGGATGATGCGTTGCTTGGTGCGGCCGTTCTCGCGAACGTTCTCCACCAGATAGAGGTAGGTGTAACCGTTGACGGTCTTCTCGCGGACGAACATGCGCTTAGCATCGCGGACTCGCGACGTATCGCAACTTCAAAATCAATTAGGCGCCAAGCATTTGGCACCATACCCCTTCACGCCCAAACATGCGGGTATTGAAAAAAACGGGTTTTTCGAAAATCGCTCTGGTTCCACCCGATCTTGGTGTTCAAGTTGCGTCTAAGGAATTCTTGGAGGGATAGGATAAAAGAGGTAAGTCCCTGACTTGCACCTAGATCCCGCTGCTTCATCCGGCGAAAAATACTCGAGAAGAGCAGATTGCCTACCAATGCTAAAGCCTTGCACGTACAGCTTTCCTTTGGACATAATTCCACATGAGTCGTTCTGAACCCGATTAGAATCTTCCTTCGGAGTCACGAATTCTATGAAATCATGCGTTTCAACGAAAAATACTTCACCTCGTTTCAAGGTTTCTTTATCTGTTTTCCATTCACTAGGGCCAGCTCCATCCAGAATGGCTGCGGCCTCTCTATCCATGGAGAATATGTTGAAACCGATCTTTTCTGGTGTGCGGGGAAAATCAATTAGCAAATTGAGTTCATCCTTGAGCAGCTCCTTCTCTACACTGATAATATTGTTGGCAATATCTAGCTGTCTAATGCTCACAATTGCTAGCACTGCGGTGAAAGAGAAGAAAAGCCCAAGAATTGCGATCCAACTAGCTGGAATGCTTGAAAGGCCTCGTGCTTCTTGACCGTGAATTTTTTTCCTCTTGGAGTCGTATGAACGCTTTATTATCGCCGCAATAATCGTTCCAAACGCAATAATGAGAGGCGGACCGAGCGTTATAAAAATCTCATAAGTGTTTGTTTCTGTCATCTCAGAATCCTTCAATTAGGCAAGTAAATATAGCCCACATTCATCGGACACATAGCGGGAATATTAGCAGATGTTCATAGAATTCATTGTATGGTTGATGCAAAGATGTGTACGGTTGCGCCAAACATTCAATCCATTTGGGATGCCCCATTCGAGTTCCTTTCTCGGGGTTGATCGTGCGCCAATACCGCGCGACAGGCAACATGCCGGCGCCCTAGGGGCGTGCATTCCTCCGATGCGCTGCGTCGGAGTCGGATTGGCTGCCGCAGCATCCGATGACACTGTTCCGATTGTACTTCAGGCTGACGCTGCTGCCCATATCGAGCATGATCGTCTTTGACGGATGCCGCTCGTGCATCCGGTCGATCCATCGCCCGGAGAGATCGGCCAGTGCGGCGAGGTTCCGGTCGGTGGCCAGGAACTCGGTCTCGAAGCGCCCCATCTGGTCTTTCGAGGCCAACTTGCCATCGCCGGGGCGGTGCGGCACAGTCCGGCCCGGTTCCGTTCGCCGTCCCGCCTCCTGCGGCCTGGAGGGGCGCGGGGCGCGCGCCAGGGAGGAAACGATGCGACCGAACATCCCAGAGCAAACCGGCATTCAGCTCGACCAGGGCCGGGCGTCGACCGACGACTTCATCACCCGCACCTACGTGCTGCCCCTGCTCACCGACCCGGCCACGCGCGCGCGGCTGACCGAGGAGCACAGGAACAACCCCGTCGGCAGGCCCGGCGACGGCGGCAAGGCCGGCGTCGGCCACAGCCCCGATCTCATCACGGTGATCGACAAGCTGCGCCGCGCGCCGATGACGGGCAAGTATGTGCGCGTCTGCACCAGGCCCCATCGGGAATACCGCATCGGCATCGCCTCCGGCGTGCGCGGGGAGCCGGTCAGGATGCTCGAGGACGAGGCCTATCCGAGCGAGGACGCATGCGAGCACGCGATCTTCCTCAAGCGGGTCGACGACCTTCTGGCGCTCTACGGCCACGGCAAGTAGACGCCGGGTCCACGAATCAACGAACACACGGTTGGGAGACACGACAATGCTGCGGATCACCGGATACAGCGACCGTTACTCGATTCGTCCGGGTGATGACATCACGTTCTATGTGAACGCCGAAAACGGCGAGAACTACGAAGCCAGGCTCGTGCGCCTCATCCACGGCGACACCAACCCCGACGGGCCGGGCTACAAGGAAGAAGAGATCGCAGCCCCCTTCGACGGCAGCTACACGGGGCGCAACCAGAAGATCCACGGCGGCTCCTACGTGATCGTGCCCCACGACGAGCGCCTGTCCGTGTCGAGCTTCACCATCCAGGCCTTCATCTTCCCGACGACGCCGCCCAAGGGCCGCCAGGGCATCCTGACCAAATGGGTGAACGACACCGGCTACGGGCTCTTCGTCGACGACGACGGCTGCCTCGCGCTCTGCATCGGCGACGGCAACCACGTACACAAGGTTTCGAGCGGCAAGCCGCTGATGCGGAAGGTCTGGTACCTCGCCGCCGCCTCCTACGACGCGGAGAGCGGCGCGATGCGCCTCTATCAGGAGCCGGTCGTGACGTCGGCGAACGGCGGCCTCGGCATGGCGCTGCTGCATCCGGCCGAGGAAACCACGGCCGAGGTCTCCGGCAACTGCGACATCGGACCCGGCGCCAACGACGCGCCCTTCCTCATGGCCGCCTCGACGGCGGTCTCGGATTCGGGCCGCTCGATCTGCGGTGCCCACTACAAGGAGGCGACGAGCCCGGTGGCGCTGCCCGAGCAGTGCGACACCTACAACGGCAAGATCGACCGTCCGCGTCTCTCCTCCGTGGCCCTCGACAAGCACGAGATCGACACGCTCGCGCGCGGCTTCAAGGGCTGCCCCGCCGACCTGCGCCGCATCGTGATCGGTGCCTGGGACTTCCAGGCCAACATTACCAAGAGCATCGCGTCGACCTACATCGTCGACACCTCGCCGAACCTGCTCAACGGCCACGCGATCAACCTGCCGGCGCGCGGCATGACCGGCTACAACTGGACCGGCGACGAGATCGTCTACCACCACGCGCCGGAGGAATACGGCGCCATCCACTTCCACGACGACGACATCGACGATGCCCGCTGGGACGCGGATTTCTCGTTCACCGCGCCGGAGGGGCTGAAGAGCGGCTTCTACGCCGCCCGGCTCAGGATCGGCGGCGAGGAGTCGCCGGCCACCGAGGACTACATCCCCTTCGTGGTGCGCCCGCCCAGGGACCGGCCCTCGGCGCGGGTGGCCGTGATCATCCCGACCAACAGCTACCTGGCCTATTCGAACGACAATCTGGCGACCAACTCGGTGGTGGCGCAGCTGCTCGCCGGCAAGGTGCCGCTGATGCAGGCCTCCGACCTCTACCTCAACGAGCATCGGGAGTACGGGCTCTCCACCTACTCGCTCCATTCCGACGGCAGCGGCGTCTGCTATTCGTCGCGGCTCCGGCCGATCCTCAATATGCGGCCGAAATACCGGCACTGGCTGTCGCCCTCGCTGTGGCAGCTCAACGGCGACCTGCATCTCACCGACTGGCTGGAGGCCGTGGGCTTCGACTACGACCTGCATACCGACGAGGACCTGGACCGCGAGGGCGTGGCGCTGCTCAACCAGTACCGCGTCGTCCTCACCGGCTCGCATCCGGAATATTCGTCCGAGGCCATGATCGACGCCTACGAGGCCTACCAGCAGCAGGGCGGCCGCTGGCTCTATCTGGGGGCCGACGGGTTCTACTGGTGCAGCCAGTATCACCCCGAGAACGGCAACATCATCGAGGTCCGCAAGGGCGAGGCGGGCACCCGCGCCTGGACCGCCAACCCCGGCGAGTACAACAACGCCTTCGACGGCAAGTTCGGCGGCATGTGGCGCGCCAGGGGGCGGATTCCGAGCAAGGTCTGCGGCCTCACCTTCACGGCCTACGGCTTCGACGTGTCGTCCTACTACCGGCGCGAGCCCGACAGCTTCCGCTCGGAGTGCGAATGGATCTTCGATGGCATCGGCGATGACGAGATCATCGGCGACTTCGGCCTCGTCGGCGGCGGCGCCGCCGGGCTGGAGCTCGACCGCTACGACCTCGAGTTCGGCACGCCCCACAACGGCTATCTGCTGGCGCGCTCCGAGGGCCACACCGACCTGATGCTCCAGGTCAACGAGGAGATCCACTTCGCCTGCCGCGGCTATTACGGCGGCGGCCACGAGAACCCGCAAGTCCGGGCCGACATGATCTACTACAAGACGCCCAACGACGGCGCGGTGTTCGGGCCCGGCTCGCTGGTCTGGTGCGGCAGCCTCTCGCACAACGACTACGACAACAACGTCTCCAGGATCATGAAGAACGTGATCGACGGCTTCCTCCAGGACGGGCCGCTGCCGTAGGGCGGCGGCACCTCCGGCGGCGGCGGCGGGCCACCGTGCCGGGCCGGGCCGGTGCGGGGAGAGCCTGCGGATGAGCATGTCCGACAAGAGCCGCAGCTCCCTCATGCCCATGGTCATGCCGCCCGTGGGCAAGAAGATGCTGCCCACCCGGGCCGAGGCGAGCGCGCTGGAGGAGGCGCTGCTCGGCGGCCTCGACCCCGACAAGCTCAACGACCTGTCGGAGGTGCTGTTCGCCCTCAACGGCCACCGCCTCGGCCCGATCGGCGGCTTCTACGTCGTGGTCTGCACCAGGGCGGACGAGGAGTGGTGCGTCGGCCAGCTCGCCGCCGACCGTGCCAAGCCGCTCATCATGTTCGAGGACCTGCGCTTCGACACGCCGGAGGCAGCGCTCGCCGCGGCGGAAAAGCTCAAGGCCGAAGACGACGCCGCCGGCCGGAGCCCCATCGTCACCGGCTGATGCCGCGCGCCGCGCGCTCGGTTCCGGCCGACACGAGATTCTTCAATGCTTGCATCGACGGTGCGTTCGCACACGCGACCGATACGCCAAGGCCGGACACGACGCGGGGGTCACAGATCTTCGGGGGTCAGTCCCGTCCGTTTCGCGATTCGGGCCAGCATGTGCGGCCCGATCTCTTCTCTGTCATGGAACGCAAAGACGAAATCCGGGTATCCGTCTCGTGAGAGCGTCCGGTGAGACCCCGACGAGCGCTTGATCTTCCATCCGATGCGCTCCAAAGCAGCGAGCACGCGGCGCGCTCGTGCGCTGCCCCATCGGCTCATGCGGCGGCGAAGGTGATCCTGATCGGCTCGGCAGGCTGCTCTCCCGCCTCGATCCTTTCCGCCAGGACCCGGAGCGCCAGGGCCTCGACCCTGGCGATCGCCTCTCCCCGGCTCGTTCCATACGTCATGGCGCCCGGGATCTCGGCGATCTCCGCGATCCAGCGCCCGTCCCGTTCCCGCTCGACCTCTATCGTGAACCGCATTCGCCTATCGCCCGCTCACGGAGCGCCCACTGCCATGTTCGCGCGCCGCTCTCTTCGGCTCGACCGTTTTCGCGCCGGTCCGCTCACCCGGAGCATCGGCCGACCCATGTGCCGGCGCGCCCGACGCCACGCGCGAACGCGAGTGTTGCCGAGCGCGGGCACGTTGTCCAGCCGCCGATGGGGCCAAGCCGCTCATCATGTTCGAGGACCTGCGCTTCGACACGCCGGAGGCGGCCCTTGCCGCGGCGGAAAAGCTCAAGGCCGAAGACGACGCCGCCGGCCGGAGCCCCATCGCCACCGGCTGAGGGGGGCGGCCCGGGGCAGCATCCAGCCATAGCCCTTGAGATCGAGCATCGGCCCGACCCCTTATGCGTCACGGAGCGCGGGCGGGCGGCGGGCGCCGCCCACCCGCTCGTGAGCGGCGCTCAGCCGCCGTAGACGTCGAAGTCGAAATAGGTGTCGTTGATCGTCTTGTAGGTGCCGTCGGCGCGGATCGCCTCGATGGCTCCGTTGAGTGCGTCGAGAAGCTCCGTCTCGCCCTTGCGCATCGCGATCCCGGCGCCGTCGCCGAACCATTGCGGATCGGTGAAGTCGGGGCCGACGAACTCCGCACCCGCGCCGTCGGGCGTGTCGAGGAAGCCCCCCTGAAGGGCCATCGAATCCGCCAGGAGCAGGTCGACGCGGCCGGCGCCGAAGTCGAGGTTGGCCTCGTCCTGGGTGGCGTAGGCCTTGATGTCGACGATGTCGCCGTAATTGTCGCGCAGGAAGTTCTCGTGGATGGTCGCCCGCTGCACGCCGACGGCCATGCCCGCCAGGCCCTCGTCCGTGATCTCGATGCCCGAGCCCTTCATGCGCACGAACTTGGCCGGCGTGGTGTAGTACTTGCCGGTGAAGTCCACTTTCTTGCGGCGCTCCTCGGTGATCGACATCGAGGCGACGATGGCGTCGAACTTCTTGGCGAGCAGGCCGGGGATGATGCCGTCCCAGTCCTGGATCACCCAGTTGCACTCCAGCTTGGCCGCGGCGCAGAGCGCGTTGCCGATGTCGATGTCGAAGCCCTGGAGCTCGCCGTTCTCGTCGATCCAGTTGAAGGGCGGGTAGGCGCCTTCGGTGCCCAGCGTGACCTTCTTCATGTCGGCCGACGCCGTGCCGACCGCGGTCGTGCCGGCGCTGAGCACGAGCGCTGCGAACAGCGCCGCGAATGTCAGTCCTCTCATGGTTCCGGTCTCCTTCGGTGATGGTGGGCGGTGACGGTGGCTCGGTTGCATGGCTCAGGTGCCGCTGCGGTCGCTCGAGAGGAACTGCTGCAGCCGGGGCGAGGACGGGTGGTCGAGGAGCGCCCGCGACGGCCCTTTCTCCTCGATCCGGCCCTGGTGCAGGAACACCGTCCGCGACGACACGTCGCGGGCGAAGCCGACCTCAGTGGGTGACGATCAGCATCGTCCGCCCTTCCTCGGCGAGGTCGCGGATGACCTTCAGCACCTCGCCGACGAGCTCGGGATCGAGCGCCGAGGTGGGCTCGTCGAAGAGCATCACATCGGGCTCCATGGCGAGCGCGCGGGCGATCGTCGCCCGCTGCTCCTGCCCGCCCGAGAGATGGGCCGGGAAGTAGTCGTGCTTGTCCTCGAGGCCGACCTTCTCCAGCAGGGCCCGCGCCCTGTCGGTCGCCTCGCGGCGGGGCAGCTTGAGCACGTGGACGGGCGCCTCGACGACGTTCTGCAGCACCGTCAGATGAGACCACAGGTTGAACTGCTGGAACACCATGCCGAGGCGGGCGCGGATGCGGTCGACCTGGCGCCGGTCGGCCGGCATCGCCCGGCCGCGCCGGTCGCTTCTCATGCGGATCAGCTCGCCGCCGACATGGACCTCCCCGGCATCCGGGACCTCCAGCAGGTTGACGCAGCGCAGCAGTGTACTCTTGCCGGAGCCGCTGGCGCCCAGGATGGCGATGACGTCGTGCTCGTGCGCGGTGAGCGAGACGTCCCTGAGCACCTCCAGGTCGCCGAAGCTCTTGTAGAGGCCCACGACGCGGAGCGCGGCGCCGGGCTCGCCCCGCTGCGTGTCCGCCATCGGGGCGGCCGATCCGGGCGTCCGCATGGCCGTACCGACCTCGGGCCGTACCGGCCTCGGGCCGTACCGGCTTCGGGCCGTGCCGGCCTCTTCGCCGGCTACGATGTGTAGGTGCGCCGCTTGACCAGCCTGCCGCGGCCGGCTTCGGCGAGGACCTTCCCGTTCTCGACGATGATGTCGCCGCGGGAAATCGTCATCGCCGGCCAGCCGGTGACCCCAAAACCCTCATGCAGCTCCCAGTCCTGCTTGGAGTGCATGTCGTGCTGGCGGATGGTGACGGGTTTGTCCGGGTCGAACACCATGACGTCGGCGTCGGAGCCCACCGCGATGGTCCCCTTCTGCGGATACATGCCCATGAGCTTGGCCGGCTTGGTGGCGCTCACGTCGACGAAGCGGTTGAGCGAGAGCCGGCCTTCCCGCACGCCCTCGGAATAGAGCATGGGCAGCACGGTCTCCAGGTTCGACATGCCGGGCAGCAGCTCGTCCACGGTGACGCTGGCCTTCTTCTGCTTCATGTTCCAGCCCACATGGTCGGTGGCGACGGTCTGGAGCACGCCGCTGTCCAGCGCCTGCCACATCACCTCCATCTGGTCGGCCTCGCGCAGCGGCGGCCAGCCGACATAGCGCTCGGGGTCCACCTCCTCGTTGAAGCGCTCGCGCGAGAGGTGGAGGTAGATCGGCCGGGTCTCGCCGTAGCAGGTCTGGCCCCGGCCGCGCGCGTCGTTCAGCGCATCCAGCCCCTCCTGGCACGAGAGGTGGACGAGATAGGCGGGCACGTCGGCCATGTGGGCCATCCAGAGCGCGCGGCGGGCGGCGAGCCCCTCCGAGACGCGCGGCCTGGAATCGGGGAAGGTGCGGACGTTGGAGTTGTTCTCCTCCTCCAGCTTCCGGGTCATGTAGGAGATGCAGCACTGGTCCTCGCAATGGATGTTGACCATCGCGCCGAGCTTGCCGGCCTCCTCCATGCAGCGCAGGTACTGGGGCGCGTACTTGTCGAACTCGGAGAAGCCGATCATGAAGATCTTGAAGCTGGTGTAGCCGTCGGCGACGCAGTCCCGCATCTCGGAGAGCGTGTGCTCGCCGGGCTGGAAGATCGTCGGGTGAAGGCCGAAGTCGATCACCGACTTCTCGCCGCGCTTGTTCCAGCGGACGAGGCAGTCCTGGAGCGACTGGCCGGGTTCCGGGAACGCATAGTCGCAGATCGTCGTGATCCCGCCGCAGGCGGCGGCCACCGTGGAGGAGTGGAAGTCGTCGGCGGTCTCCTGGCCCATCAGCTCGAACTCGACATGGGTGTGCACGTCGACGCCGCCGGGGAACAGGATCTTGCCGCTGCAATCGACGGTGCGCCCGGCCGGCCCGAGGCCGTGGCCGATCTGCTTGATGACGCCGCCCTCGATCCCGACATCGGCGTCGTAGCTCTCGTGGGCGGTCACGATTTTGCCGTTCGCCAGAATCAGATCCATCCTCCCCTCCCGTCTTGTCGTTGTCCTCGAAGTATGGGCGCGATCGTGCCGAAGGGTCCAGCGTCTCGTTGCCCGCCCGCCATGCGTTGTTGGTCGCCGCCGCAGGGCGCGGTATAAATCCGGCCAGGAACACGGACGGCGAAGGAGGCCACGCCATGAGACACGGTGATATCGTCAGCAGCCCGGATACGGTGGGTTGCGCGGTCTTCCAGTACAAGATGCCGCGCCTTCACACGCGCCAGGAGGTCCTCGACAACGCCAGGAAGATCGCCGACCTCGTCGTCGGCGCGAAGATCGGGCTGCCGGGGATGGATCTCGCGATCTTCCCCGAGTACAGCACCCACGGGATCATGTACGACCGCAAGGAGATGTTCGACACGGCGTCCGACATCCCGGGGCCGGAGACCGACATCTTCGCCGAGGCCTGCCGCGAGGCGAACACCTGGGGCGTCTTCTCGCTCACCGGCGAGAAGCACCCGGATCACCCCAACAAGAACCCCTACAACACCCTCATCCTGATGAACAACGAGGGCGATATCGTCCAGAAGTACCGGAAGATCCTGCCCTGGTGCCCGATCGAGGGCTGGTATCCCGGCAACGACACCTATGTCAGCACCGGGCCCAAGGGCATGAAGATCAGCCTCATCATCTGCGATGACGGCAACTATCCCGAGATCTGGCGCGACTGCGCGGTCAAGGGCGCCGAGCTGATCGTCCGCTGCCAGGGCTACATGTACCCGGCGAAGGACCAGCAGATCATGATGGCGAAGGCGATGGCCTGGTCCAACTGCTGTTACGTCGCGGTCGCCAACGCCGCCGGCAACGACGGCGTCTACACCTACTTCGGCCACTCGGCGATCGTCGGCTTCGACGGCCGCACCCTCGGCGAGTGCGGCGAGGAGGAGTTCGGCATCCAGTACGCCCAGCTCTCGGTCTCGCAGATCCGCGATTCCCGTGCCAACGATCAGGCGCAGAACCACCTCTTCAAGCTGATGCACCGGGGCTACACTGGCGTCTACGCCTCGGGCGACGGCGACAAGGGCGTGGCGGAATGCCCGTTCGACTTCTACCGCACCTGGGTCGAGGACCCCCGCCGGGCGCAGCAGATGGTCGAGGCCATCACCCGCGATTCCATCGGCGTCACGGGCTGCCCCATCGACGGCATCCCCCAGCCGCAGAAGATGGCGGCGGAGTAGGGGGCCAGACCGGCTCCGGACTCTCGTTAGCAGACCAGGACCCCGGCGCCCGGCGGCGCCGGGGTCTTTCTTTGGGACTTATACGCCTAACTAGCCAACCGCTCGTCCGTCTTGGTGTTCGGAATGAGTGGTTAGGGGCTTGACGGGGCCTCAGTTCTTGATCTTGAGTTCGCGCCTCGCAATCTTGCTCATGTCCTTCAGGCAATCTTCGCACACATCCCGTGTATCCATGAGGTAGCGCTGCCAAGAAGTCGTGTCGGCGGCCGCCGCTCGATCGGTCTGATAGCGCTTCAGCCTGTCGAGCGCCTCCTTGCTCAGAAGGTAGCGCCCAAGGTCGATCGCGTGCGTGATCTCGCGGACTGCCTTTTCACTCTGCTCGGAGACCTCCTTCTCTCTTTCTGGCGAAATCGCCAGGTCCTCCATATCCGCCTTCAGATGAGTGTCCGAAAACGCCTTTGCGTTGTGGAGGGCCTCGATCACCCGATGGTAGGCCTCGGCTCGGATCTCCCACCACTTCTCTGTGCGGAACCGCCTGATCGACAGATGAACCGTGACAATAGCAGTCGTGATGGCGACCGTTATGTTCACGGCGAAGATGGCGAGGATGTCGAAAGCGCTGGCAGTCATCATCCTCTCCTTGAGCACATGATGGAGGCGTCGGCCTGCCCGCTCAGTGCGCCAGTGTGCTGGCGGGCTGCACGGCGACCTGCATGCGCTCCAGCGTCGACCGCACCGCGCCGATCACCTCGGCCGCGTTGGGGCCGTCGCCGTGCACCAGGATCGCCTGCGCCTCGAACCCCAGGTCGGTGTCGTCGACGGTGCGCAGCTTGCCCTCCTCGACGAAGCGCTGGACCCGGTCGGCGATCATGCTCGGGTCCCTGGCCTGCTTCACCCGCTCCACGATCAGCGAGCCGTCGGCGCGGTAGTCCAGGTCGGCGCAGATCTCGTGGATGATGGGGATGCCCTCGCGCCCGGCGATCTCGTAGAAGCGGTGCCGCTCCAGCGGGGTCGGCCAGTAGAGCACCCAGGGCTCGCCCACGCTGTTGATCGCATCGACCATCGCGCCGCCGATCGCCTCGTCTCGCGCCAGCATCGGATAGAGCGCCCCGTGGGGGACCAGATGGTCGATGGTCGCGCCCACCGCGTGCGATATCTGGCGCAGCGCGCCGATCTGGTAGAGCGTGAGGCAGCGCGCCTCGTCGACGGAAATCTTCATCTCGCGGCGGCCGAAGCCGTTGACGTCCGGCAGGCCCCAGTGGACGCCGACGGCCACGTCGTTCTCCTTCGCGAGCGTCACCGTGCGCTCCATGTGCACCGGGTCGCCGGCATGAAAGCCGCAGGCGACGTTGGCCGAGGAGAGATGCGGCATGATCGCCGCGTCGGCGCCGAAGGAGTAGTTGCCGAAGCTCTCGCCGACATCACTGTTGATGTCCATCGCTCGCTGCATGTCACGCGCCTCCCGCGTTGCTGGCGTTCAGATGATGATGGTCGTGTCCGCGATCAGCGCTTCCTGCGCGGCGAGGGCCGCCACCGCATCCTCGTGCGAGATGCGGACGAAGCGCACCTCCTCGAAGGGGCGGGCCTGGCCGACCCGGCCCATGTCGGTGGAGATCACGACGGCGATCCGCGCATAGCCGCCGATGCTGGGCGAATCGACCCCGAGCACGATCGGCTCGACGCCGGACGGCACCTGCACGGTGCCGACGGGTGCGCCGGGGTCGATGACGATGTTGGAGGGGTCGGCGCCCGCGTCCTCGATCAGGTAGCGCGGCCGTCCCGGCCTGAAGGAGAGCGCGGGGCCGATGAAGCGCATCCCCGTCCGGTCGGCCTTCGGGTTGAGCGTCCAGGCGGTCGCATAGAAGGTCGCGACGCTGTCGGCCGTGAAGCGATGCTCTTCGGGGCCGGCGACGGCGCGCACCCGATGGGGCGGCGCGTAGCGGGGCACCAGGTCGGGCCGCAGCCGGCGCCCGGCCAGGTCCGCGACACCTGCTGACGCCCTGCCCACCGGCAGCCGGTCGCCCTGCTTGAGCGCCCGCCCCTCCAGCCCGCCGAAGCCGCCGCCGACATGGGTGGCGCGGCTGCCCCGGTAGAGCGGCACGTCGATCCCGCCATGGACCGCGAGATAGCCCCGCGCGCCGCTCCTCGCCATGCCGCAGGCGAGCGTCCGGCCCCGGCGCAGGACGAAGCTGGACCAGCACGGCACGGCCTCGCCGTCCACGGTCGCGCACGTGTCGGCGCCGGCGAGCGCCACCGCATGGTCCGCCAGCGCCCGGAGCTTGAGCCGGCCGAGGGTGATCTCGAGCCCGGCCGCGCCGGGGTCCTCGCGCACCACCAGCGGGCCGCCCGCCGGGTTGCCGGCGAGCAGGTTGGCGATCCTGAGCGCGAAGCCGTCCTGCGCGCCGGAGGGCGGAATACCCAAAGCCTGGCCGCCGCGCCTTCCGGTGTCCTGGACGGTCGTGCGCAGCCCGCCGTCGAGCACTTCGAGCATCAGGCCGGCCCCCACAGGCTCTCGGGGTCGCGCTTCTCCACCGGCTCACCCGTCCCGGCGAGCCAGGCGACACAGCCCGCGCAGTCGAAGGTGCCGTCCTCGACGCGGTAGTCGTAGGTGCCGGCCTCCACCTCTGCGCGAATCCCGTCATATTCCTCGCGCGTGATCGACTCGTAGCGGTGGCGGTCGCCGGCGCGGGCGAGCACCGGGCCGTCGGCGAAGGCGGCGCTGCGCTCCTTGGGGTCGAAGATCTCGATCGGGGTGCGGCCGAAGAGCTGGCCCCCGCCCGGCACCCGGATCGGGTAGATGGTCGAGGTCAGGCCGCCGAAATTGAGCAGCCTGGCATGGGTCCAGGTGCGGGGCGTGCGGTAGAGCGGCGCGCCGAAGCGTTTTTGCGGGTCCATGGCGTAGGACATGAAGGCGCCGGGGACGAAGCCCACGCCCGTCACCCAGTAGTCGCAGCCGGTGTGGGTCTCGATCACATCGGCGACGCTCATGTCGTTGAAATCGGCGATGTACTCGATGTTGTTGCGGACCCCGAAGGCGGCGGCGCATTCGCGCGACCACGGGTCGTCGTAGAGCGCCGGGACGATCACCCGGCGGCTCGGCAGCGTCGCGACCGGGCCCTGGGCCGCGATCAGCGCCGTCACGTGGGCGACGATGCGCGCGCGCGTTGTGCTGAGCGGGTCGAAGACGAGGCCGAGGGTGCGCACCTGCGGATTGGTCTCGACCAGCCCCTTCGGTGCGTCCTCGCGGAGCGCGATGTCGAGCGCCAGGATGCGGAAGTTGACGGGGATGCTCGATTCGTCGCCGAACTCGACATTGATCGCGGTGTCGCCCAGCGTCCTGAACACCGGCTCGTCGTAGACCATGCCGCCTCCACCGCTGCCGCCCCGCCATCATGGGCGCCCGGCCCGCGCCGTCAATCCGCACGCCCCGCACAATTCGTTGTCGAAGATGACCGACTATGTTGTACACACTGCCGAGGAGAGACGGACGAAATTGCTCGCGTCGATCGTGGCCGGCACAGACATGAGGATCGGATCATGCCTCCTACCCAAGCGGGGCAGCGGGAATTGGCGCCGCTCAAGCATCTCCACCTGCCCGACGACCTCTTCGACCGCGAGGAAACGGACCAAGGCGCGATCGATGCCGGCGACCATACCGATGCCGTGGGTATCTGGCGCGGCCCGCCGGCGGCGTCGTGATTTTGCGTCTCGACAGCGATGCCGACTATGCAGCCCATCTCGATTGGGACCACCGCAATCCGTGGGACCGGCTCCTGGCGGCGCAGGCGCGGCTGGAGAACTGCGCGCTGGTCTCGGTGGACGCCGTCTTCGACGCCATCGGCGTGGATCGCCAGTGGTGATTCGCCTTCGCGTCGGCGGCTGACGTCCCCGGAATGCAATCGCGTCTGGCCGGGGTCGCGGGCGCCGCCCGCCGCCGGAGTCGCGGGGATGGGCGCATCGTGTGCGGATTGCACATGACCATCTAGATGGTCTATGAATTAACCATGATTCGGGTCAACGTGGCCGAGGCCAAGACTCACCTCTCGCGTTACCTTGAGAGCGTCGAGCGGGGCGAGACCGTCGTTCTCTGCCGGCGCAACGTGCCGATCGCCGAGATCCGCGCGCTCCCCAAGGCGATACGCGAGCTGCGCCCGGTCGGCATCGACCGCGGGATGACCGTCCCGGCCGCCTTCTTCGAGCCGCTCCCCGATGATCTGCTGGCGGCGTTCGAAGGCGGTGACGAGACGGCGTGAGGCTTCTTCTCGATACATGCACGTTCCTGTGGCTGGCGGCGGACGCTCCTGAGCTTTCGGCGACCGCGCGCGAGCGCTGTCGCGACCCCGGCAACGAGGTCTATCTGAGCGCGGTCTCGGCGTCGATCCAGGCGAGATAGTCGGCATTGCCGCCGGTGATCGGCAGCGCGATCACGCAGGGGCAGGTGTAGCTGTGCAGTGCCTTGACCATGGCCGTGAGCGGGGCGACGAGATCGCTCCGGGTCTTGGCCCAGAGCATGGCTTCGCCGCCTTCGCGGAGCGCGCCGTCCCCTACCTGGAAAGCCTCAGCGGCAAGGCGCGTCCTATTGCGAACAGTCCCCCTACAACCACCGTAGTAACGCTACCTGCGAGTGCGATGGCCACCTGTGCGTCCACGTCCTTTGCAAAGAGCAGGGCGGTTACAACACCGATCCACATTGCGATCAGGACTGGCCCTAAGACGAAGAAATACCCTCTGTTCCTCGCATAGTTGTCACGCAAGTCCTTGTCCACGCCAGGCCAGCCAATATCGGATACGGGCAAAGAACCTTGTGTACCCTGCGCCATTCGCCATTCCCTTCTTCATTCTATTCCCAGCGCTTTGAGGGAGAAAAGGTCCGTGAGCCCACACGTCCGACATGTCAGGATGGCAAAAAGGAATCCCTCTCCCTGTCTCGTCGCCCCATCTCGCCATGCCAGCATTGTCACAGGATGACTGCCGACCAGAAATCCCTCACGACTACCGCATCTGGTACAGGCTGGAGAGACGCGCTCCGCGATAGCTTCGACGAAGAGATCGTGCCAATTTGGAGGCGCGACAACACTCTTCGGGTTGAAGTGTTCCTCAGAAGCCGTCTTCATGTTCGACCTCCTGGGCTGGGCGTTCCCCATCTTCGACCCACTCCGTGTTAGTGCTTCGGCGGCGCGTCATCTTAATGCTCTGCCGGTCATGGTCGTCTCCCCTGTGGGACAGTGGGCGGCGGTGAGGAAAGGAAGTGCCGCCGCCCCCTTGAATCGGCCGTGCCTACCAGAGCCGGGACGGTTCGGCGGAACCGGCTTCCAGGTCTTCCGGTGAGTCTTCGCTCTCCTCTGAGTGCGTCGTCTCAGCAGAGCCCTCGACCTGTTCGCTGAACACCTTTCGCATCGCCTGTGCCAGCAGGTCCACGCTCCCATTCGGCTTTCCTGGATCGCCGCTCATCTGCCTGTCCCTGAGATTGTGTCCCGGCCGCAGGCTATCACGGCCCGCGTTCTTACTGCACATATATTCATTGCGCCGCCCGGCGCAATGTTCACGGTGATTCCCGCAACCATCTGCTTGGTGATCCGCTCTGTCGGGTTGCGCGCACGACCCTGCGGGCGTGCGCGACACCCCGGACCATGGTGTGGTGCACGGCGCGCGGTGCGCGGTGCCAGCACCATGATCGCGCCATGCAGAACCAGAGCGAACGGAACATCGCAGACGGGATGGGCCGGCGCTCTTCGGTCGAGCGGCTGCCGCCCGCGCTCCGCGACGCCGTCGACGCAGCGATCGAGGGGGGCGCCACCATCGAAGAGATCGTGGCCTGCATCCACGAGCGCGGCGGCAATTGTTCACGCTCGGCCGTTGGCCGCTACGCCAAGCGGATGCGCGAACTGATCCGCGAGCAGCGCGAGGTCGACCGTTGCGCCGATCTGTGGATTCGCGTGCTCGGAGAGCGCGCCCAGGGCCGCACGGGGCTCATCGCGATCGAGGCCGTGCGAACGCTGGCGCTGAAATCGGTGGGCGACCTCCGCGAGCGCGAGACGCCGGTAGCGACGGAGGAGGTTGCCCGCCTCGCGTTGGCGCTGCGCCGCATCGAAAGCGCCGACAAGCTCCGGGCCGAGCGGGAGCGCGCGCTCGGGCAAGCCGCCGCCCGTGGCGGTCGGGCCGCGCGCCAGCGCGGCCTCTCTGCGGAGACCGTCGCCGCCATTCGCCGGGCCATCGAGGGGCCGCCCCCGCCGGAGCCCCCGCCGTGAGCGCATTGCCTCGCCGCCACGGCCCGGCCGCCGTCCGTTCTGCGAGACCCCACCTTTTCCCGCCGAATCCCGCTTCATATGTGCTTTCTCCCCTTTTCCCGAGCAATCCCGCCTTGTCCCGCCGAATCCCGGTCCACGCCCGGCCTGCGTCCCGCCAGACACGCGCGGAACGCGGCGAGGAAGGCGCTTGTGAGGAAGGCGCTTGTTGCCGGTTGCGCCCGGCTGCGATAGGGTGCGCCGTTGGCTCCGGGCGCGGAGTCGGTGATCCCGCCCCGAGCGACTCCAGGATGGAGCAAGGTCCCAAGGTGGGCAACAGCGGCGTCATGCAGGTCATCCTGGCGGAACCGCGCGGCTTCTGCGCCGGCGTCGAACGGGCGATCGAGATCGTGGAGCGCGCGCTCGAGGTGTTCGGCCCGCCGGTCTACGTCCGTCACGAGATCGTGCACAACAAGCGCGTGGTGGACGATTTGCGCAAGAAGGGCGCGGTCTTCGTCGAGGAGGTCGACGAGGTGCCCGACGGCGCGGTCACCATCTTCAGCGCCCACGGCGTCTCCGAGAAGGTGGAGAGCGAGGCCCAGCGCCGCAACCTGCCGGTGATCGACGCGACCTGCCCGCTGGTGGCCAAGGTCCATATCGAGGCGCGGCGCTACGAGCGCGACGGCCGCGAGATCATCCTCATCGGCCATGACGGGCATCCCGAGGTCGAGGGCACCAGCGGCCGCGTGAAGAACGGCGTCCACATCGTCGCGACCCCGGAGGATGTCGCCAGGCTCCGGGTCGCCAACCCGGAGAAGGTCGCCTACGTCACCCAGACCACGCTCAGCGTCGACGACACCCGCGACGTGATCGAAGCGCTCACCTCGCGCTTCCCGAGCATCTCCGGCCCCGACGTGAAGGACATCTGCTACGCCACCCAGAACCGCCAGGCCTCGGTGCGCAAGCTCGCCGAAGAGGTCGAGCTGATCCTCGTGGTGGGCGCGCGCAACAGCTCCAACTCCAACCGCCTGCGGGAGATCGGCGAGGAGATGGGCGTGCCGACCCATCTGATCGACGACGCCCGCGACCTCAACCCGGAATGGTTCGCGGGCGTCCGCCGTGTCGGCGTGACCGCCGGCGCGTCCGCGCCCGAGGGGCTGGTGCAGGACCTGGTGGCCCGCCTGCGCGAGATCAACACGGTCGAGCTTCAGATCCAGGACGGGATCAAGGAGCGGGTGCGCTTCAAGCTGCCGGCCGAGCTGGTCGAGGCGAGCGGCAGCGGCGAGCGGCAGGAGCCCGCCGCCGACGCGCCCGGCGCGTGAGCGCGGGCGCCCCCGGCAGGAACGCCGCGAGCACGCCGTCATGTCGGTCCCGCTGATCCAGCAGATACGCGTCGGCGCCTATGTCGTCGGCAGGAAGCTGAGCGGCGTGAAGCGCTATCCCCTGGTGCTCATGCTCGAGCCGCTGTTCCGCTGCAACCTGGCCTGCCCCGGCTGCGGCAAGATCGACTACCCGGCCGAGATCCTGAACCAGCGCCTCGGCGTGGACGAGTGCCTGCAGGCGGTGGACGAGTGCGGCGCGCCGATGGTCTCGATCCCCGGCGGCGAGCCGCTGATCCACCCGGAGATCGGGGAGATCGTCGCCGGCATCGTCCAGCGCAGGAAGTTCGTCTATCTCTGCACCAACGCGCTCCTGCTCAAGAAGAAGCTCGACCTCTTCACACCGTCGAAATACCTGACCTTCTCCGTCCATCTCGACGGGCTGGAGGAGGAGCACGACCACGCGGTCGATCAGCCCGGCACCTTCAAGCGCGCGGTTGCGGCGATCGAAGAGGCCAAGCGCCGGGGATTTCGGGTCAACGTCAACGCCACCGTGTTCGACGGCCACCCGGCGGAGCGGCTCGCGGCATTCTTCGACTTCGTCACCGACGAGCTCGGCGCCGACGCGATCACCGTCTCGCCCGGCTATTCCTACGAGCGCGCACCCGATCAGCAGCACTTCCTCAACCGAGCCAAGACCAAGGAGCTCTTCCGCGCCATCTTCGCACGCGGCCAGGGCAAGGGCTGGCGCTTCAGCCAGTCCAGCCTGTTCCTGGACTTCCTGGCGGGCAACCAGAACTTCCAGTGCACCCCCTGGGGCAACCCGACGCGCAACGTCTTCGGCTGGCAGAAGCCCTGCTACCTGCTGGGCGAAGGCTATGTTGGGAGCTTCCGCGCCCTGATGGAGGAGACCGACTGGGACTCCTACGGCACCGGGCGCTACGAGAAGTGCGCCGACTGCATGGTCCATTGCGGCTATGAGCCGACCGCGGCGGAATATTCGCTTTCGCGACCCTGGGCCGCGCTGATGGTCAAGCTGCGCGGCATCAGGACGGCAGGCCCGATGGCGCCGGAGATCGACTTGAGCGAGGCCCGCCCCGCCCAGTACATGTTCGACCGGCACGTGCAGGACAAGCTGCGCGAGATCCGCCTGGCCGAGGAAGCAGCGTCAGAGGCCGGCGAGAAGGGGCGCCGCCCGGCGACCAACGCGGCGTAGCCGGCGCAACGCCTGCGCCGTGTCGAGCGCAAGCGTCAGCAGATCGAGACATTCCCACGGCCGCAGCAGCAGCGCGCGCGCGACCGCGCCGCCATGGATGCGGCCGTCCCCGCCGAGGCCGGCGAGGGCGGCGCGCGGGATCGTGCGGTTGCTCGGGTCGCTGACCACACGGAGCACGACGAAGGGCACGCCGGCCGCCGTTGCGGCGCGGGCGACGATGTGGCTCTCCATGTCCGCGGCCCTGGCGCGCGCCTGCACGAAGAGCGCGAGCTTCTGGTCGCCGTCCATCAGCGGGCGGTCGACACCGACGATGGCGCCGCCCTCGACCGGCTCTCCCAGCCCGCGGCGCAGCGCCTCCCGCACGGCCTCGTCCACCGGCAGACGATCGTCGGGCGACGGAGCCGGCGGCGCCTTGCGCCCATCGTCCCGCCGGAAGGACACGATCTGCTGCAGCCGGTCGCGGACGCCGCCCCTGTCGGGCGTCTCGACCTCCCCTTCGTGGGCGACCACGGCCTCAGGCAGCAGCAGGGTGCCGGGGCCGAGCTGCGGGTCCAGCCCGGCGGCGAAGCCGTAGCTCAGCAGCAGCCGGACACCGCTCGCGATCATCGCATCGACCGCCTGGGCCGCACGCGCAGGCTCTGCCGCCGAAAGCGCGATCCGCAGCTCGTCCCCGGGCAGGGTCGCCGCCTCCGCCGCGAGACCCGTGACGACGCCGATGCGCGACCGCTCAGCCATGGCGCCGTGCCCGGCCCGCGGGGCCTACATGCCGTGAAGCGGGCGGCGTTCGTCGCCGCGCACCAGCGAGCGGTAGCGCGCCAGCGCCCAGAGCGGGAAATAGGCGCTGTAGCCGTGATAGCGGAGGTAGAACACGCGCGGGAAGCCGACCGCGGTGTAGTGGTCCTCCCGCCACTTCGCGCCCTGCCGCTCCGCGCGGCAGAGGTGGGCGACGCCGCGCCGCACCGCATCGCCGTCGCCTTCTCCCACCGCCATCAGGGCGAGCAGGGCCCAGGCGGTCTGCGACGGGGTCGAGACCCGGTCGAAGGCGCGCTCGATGCGGTCCGCGTAGTAGCTGTCGCCGGTCTCGCCCCAGCCGCCGTCGGCGCGCTGGCGGGCTTCGAGCCAGGCAACCGCCTTGCGGATGGCGGGCGTCGCCGGGTCCTCGCCGGCGCTGTTCAGGGCGCACAGCACCGACCAGGTGCCGTAGATGTAGTTGGTCCCCCAGCGGCCGAACCAGGAGCCGTTCTCCTCCTGGGTCGCGTACAGGTAGGCCAGCCCCCTGGCGACGGCGTCGTGCTGCCGCGAATGGCCGATCTGGCAGAGGAAGCTCACGCAGCGGGCGCTGACATCGGCGGTCGCCGGGTCGAGCAGGGCGCCGTGGTCGGCGAAGGGGATGCGGTTGAGAGAGTAGTGCTCGTTCTCGGCGTCGAAGGCGCCCCAGCCGCCGTTCTCGTTCTGCATGGCGACGATCCACACGGCCGCCCGTTCGATCGCGTCGCGGTGCGCCTCGGGATCGGCGCGGTGGAGCGCCATGGCCACGACCGCCGTATCGTCCACGTCGGGGTAATAGTCGTTGCGGTACTGGAAGGCCCACCCGCCGGGCGGCGCATGGGGCCTGGTCGCCGCCCAGTCGCCCTCCACATCGAGGATCTGGAGGTCGGCGAGCCAGGGGAGGGAGGCCTGCGCGGCGCGCCGTTCGGCCTCGCCGCCGCATTCCATCAGGCTCAGCGCGGCGAGCCCGGTGTCCCAGACCGGCGAGACGCAGGGCTGCACGTACTGGCTGCCGTCCACCGGCTCGGTCACCAGCAGATCGATCGCACGACGGGCGGTACGGCGCGCCGGATGGTCGCGCCCATAGCCCAAGGCATCGAAGGCCATGAGCACGTTGGCCATCGGCGGAAAGATCGCACCCAGGCCGTCGTCTCCGTTGAGCCGCGTCAGGCACCAGTCGAGCGCCCGGTTGACCGCGCGCCGCCGCAGTGCGCGCGGTATCGCCCGCTCGCCGAACGCGAGCGCGCGGTCGAGACCCAGGAAGAGCCGCTCGGTGCCGGTCCTCTTCGGGAAGTTGTACTGCTCTTGCGCCGGCGGGGTGGTGAACAGCTCCGCGATCCCGATGCCCCGCGGGTTTCGTGCCTGAGGCTTGAGCGCGAGCAGAATGGTGAGCGGCACGATGGTGGTGCGGGACCAGTAGGAGACCTTGGTCAGGTGGAAGGGGAACCAGCGCGGCAGATGGATCATCTCCACCGGCATCGCCGGCACGGCGCGCCACGGCACCTGGCCGAAGAGCGCCAGCGTGATCCGCGTGAACACATTGCACTGCGCCGCGCCGCCGGCGGCGAGCACGGCCTCGCGGGCGCGCACCATGTGCGGCGCTTGGCTGTCGTCGCCGATCAGCTTGAGCGCGTAGTAGGCCTTGACGGTGCAGCTCAGGTCGAAGGCGCCGCCATGGAAGAGGGGCCAACCGCCGTGATCCGCTTGACGGGCGCGAATGTAGACGCCGATGCGCGCCTCGGTCTCGGGATCGAGCTCGTCGAGGAAGTGGTTGAGAAGGACATATTCCGCGGGAATCGTCGCATCGGCTTCGAGCTCGAAGACCCAGTGGCCGTCATCGCGCTGGAGGCCGCCGAGCGCGTGAGCCGCCTCGTCGATGACCCGCTCGAGGTCGGGGAGAGGGATGGAACCGGCAGTGCCGTTCGGCGCGTGGCCGACGGCCGTATCGTTCCGCCGCTGCGACTCGGCGCGCGCGAGCTCCATGGGCCCGTCAGGCGCGGCGCGTCATCGTGGCGGAATTGCTGCCGAGGGCGGAGAGCGCCATGTCGACGATATGGCGTGCCGTGAGGCCTGCGTCCTCGTACATGCCGGCCGGCGTGCCGTGGGCGACGAAGCGGTCGGGCAGGAGCATCGGGCGTATCTTGAGGCCGGCATCCATGAAGCCGGCCATCGCCAGGAACTGCATGACATGGGCGCCGAAGCCGCCGATCGACCCTTCCTCGACGGTGATCAGCACCTCGTGCTCCCGCGCCAGCCGGCGGATCAGGTCCTCGTCCAGCGGCTTGGCGAAGCGGGCGTCGGCGACGGTGGTGGAGAGCCCCCGCGCCTGCAGCTCGTCGGCCGCGCCCAGAGCCTCCTGCAGGCGGGCGCCGAGGGAGAGGATCGCGATCGCCGTGCCCTCGCGGACGATCCGCCCCTTGCCGATCTCCAGCATCCGGGGCGTTTCCGGCAGCGGCACGCCGGCGCCTTCGCCGCGCGGGTAGCGGAAGGCGCTGGGCGTGTCGTCGATCATCGCCGCGGTGTGCACCATGTGGACCAGCTCCGCCTCGTCCGCCGCGGCCATGACGACGAAGCCAGGCAGGGTGGCGAGATAGGTGATGTCGAAGCTGCCCGCATGCGTGGGGCCGTCGGCGCCGACCAGGCCGGCGCGGTCGATCGCGAAGCGCACCGGCAGCTTCTGGATCGCGACATCGTGCACCACCTGGTCGTAGGCGCGCTGGAGGAAGGTCGAATAGATCGCGGCGAAGGGTTTCAGCCCTTCGGTCGCCAGCCCCGCCGCGAAGGTGACGCAGTGCTGCTCCGCGATGCCCACGTCGAAGCAGCGGGTGGGGTGCGCCTTGGCGAACTTGTCGAGGCCGGTGCCGGACGGCATGGCGGCGGTCAGCGCCACGATCGCCTCGTCGCGCTCGGCCTCCCTGATGAGGCTGTTCGCGAACACGCTGGTATAGCTCGGCGCCTTGGGCTTGCTCTTCTTCTGCACCCCGGTGACCACGTCGAACTTGCCGAGCGCATGGCCCCGGTCGGGCGCGTTCTCGGCCGGCTCGTAGCCCTTGCCCTTGCTGGTCACGACGTGGAGCAGCACCGGCCCCGGCGTCCGGTCCTTGCGGACGTTGCGCAGCACCGGGATCAGATGCTCCAGATTGTGACCGTCGATCGGCCCGATATAGAAGAAGCCGAGCTCCTCGAAGAGGGTGCCGCCCGTCACCATGCCGCGGGAATATTCCTCGGCCCGCATCGCCGCATCGCCCATCGCCTTGGGCAGCTTGCGCGCCCACTGCTTGCCGAGCTCGCGCAGGCTGCGGAACTGGTGGCTCGACAGCAGCCGCGACAGATAGGCGTTGAGCGCGCCCACCGCCGGCGCGATCGACATCTTGTTGTCGTTGAGGATCACGATGAGACGCGGCGGCATGGAGCCCGCATTGTTCATCGCCTCGTAGGCCATGCCGCCGGACATGGCGCCGTCGCCGATGACGCAGATGACGTTGCGCGATTCGCCCTTGAGATCGCTCGCCACCGCCATGCCGAGGCCGGACGAGATCGAGGTCGACGAATGCGCCGCGCCGAAGGGGTCGTATTCGCTCTCGCTGCGCTTGGTGAAGCCGTAGAGCCCGCCGGGCTGGCGGATGGTGCGAATCTTGTCGCGCCGGCCGGTGATGATCTTGTGCGGGTAGGACTGGTGCCCCACGTCCCAGATCAGGCGGTCGCGGGGGGTGTCGAACACATGGTGGAGGGCCACCGTCAGCTCGACCACGCCAAGCCCCGCGCCGAGATGGCCGCCGGTCACCGAGACCGCGTCGATGGTCTCGGCACGCAACTCCTCCGCAACCTTCTTGAGCTCCTTCACGGAGAGGCTGCGCAGAGCCTCGGGGCTGTTCACGCGGTCCAGATGCGGCGTCTCCGGCATGGCTCCCTCTCGGTGTCGTGGCACCGTTAGGCCCGTCGCACGGCCCGAATCTCGCGAGGCCAGCATGACAAACCTACTACAAAGGGCAGCCCCGTCAAACGACCTCTCGTGCAGCGCTGGCGTGGGCGCCCCGGCGCCCGCCGGGCCGGCCTCGGGCGCCATCGTACGCCACTCTCCACCGCCTTGGGGAACGCGCGCCGGCGATGTATCCTGACGCTCCGGTGAAGGACCCTGGGTACCGTCGCCATGCGCAACCTCGACGACGATCCCCCGGTCATCACGCTCAGCGCGGGGCCGGTCGACGCGTACCCCGCGGTGCTGCGGGCGCTCTCGCGGCCCGTCACCTACGACTTCGATCCCTCCTTCCAGCGCTTCTACGAAGCTGCCGTGCTCAAGACCGCCGAGGCGCTGCGCACCGCGCTGCCGCCGGTGATTCTCCAGGGCGAGCCGGTGCTCGGCCTCGAAGCGGCCGCGGCGGCCCTGATCCGCTCCGACGACGCGGTGCTGAACCTGGCCTCCGGCGAATACGGCAAGGGCTTCGGCGTCTGGGCGGCGCGCCATTGCCGGGAACTCGTCGAGATCGAGGTGCCCTACGACGACGCCGTCGATCCCGACACCGTGCGCGAGATGCTGAGGGCGCGGCCGGATATCCGCATCCTCTCCGTCTGCCACCACGACACGCCGTCGGGCACGATCAACCCGGTGCGCGAGATCGGCGCCATCTGCCGGGCGCACGACGTGCTGACCATCGTGGATGCGGTCTCCTCCTTCGGCGGCATGGACGTTCACCCGGAGGCGGTCCACGCCGACATCTTCGTGACCGGCCCCAACAAGTGCCTGGGCGGGAGCACCGGGCTTTGCATCGTCCATGTGAGCGAGCGCGCCTGGGCCCGGATCGACGCCAATCCCGCGGCGCCCACCGGCTCCGTGCTCAGCCTCAGGGACTGGCGCGACGCCTGGCGCGCGGACGTCTTGTTCCCGTACACGCCCTCGGTGTCCGAGGTCCACGCGCTGGACGCCGCCGTCCGGAACTATCTCGACGAGGGGCCGGAGGCGGTCTGGGCGCGCCACGCGCTGACGGCGCGCGCCTGCCGCGCCGGCGTCCGCGCCATGGGCCTCGACCTCTGGCCCGTGCGCGAGGCGATCTGCGCCGATACCGCGACGACGGTGCGGGTGCCCGACGGCCTGGACGATGCGGCGATCCGGCAGGAAGCGCGCCGGCGCTACGGCGTGGTCTTCTCCGCCGGCCGCGGCTCGCTGCTCGGCAGGCTGGTGCGAATCGGCCATATGGGGCCGGTCGCCCGGCCGATCTACGCCATCGTGGCAGTCACCGCGCTGGGCGGCGCCGTCAATGCGCTGGGCGGGCAGGCCGATGTCGGCGCCGGCGTCGAGGCGGCCCTCGCCGTCATCGCCGCCATCGAAGGCTAGAGCCCCGGCAGCACCGCGCGACCGAAAATCTCCAACTGTGTCGGCAACGTCTCTGACGGAACGATGCAGAGGACGATCGCGCTCGCGCCCGCGTCGAAGAGCGCGTCGATGCCGGCGCGGCAGTCCTCCGGGGTGCCGGCGATGGCGAGCCAGTCCAGCCACTCCTCCGGCATGGCGGCCTCGATCGCCGCGGCGCCGCCCGACTCGATCATTCCGGCCAGCGCCTCGTTGGCGTCGTAGACGTCCGTGATCAGCGTCGGACCCATGGCTTCCAGATAGAAGGCGGTTGCGGGGCGTACCCTGGCACGGGCGGCGGCGCGGTCTTCGTCCACGCTGGCCAGGACGTAGGTCACGAGCGAAAAATCCTCCGGCAATCCCCGCGCGCGTCGGACGGTCGCGATTCGCTCCCTGACCATCGTGACATAGCGCGGCCCGGCGAGGACCGAGACGACCATGCCGTCCGCGATCTCGGCGCAGAGATCGATCGACTTCGGCCCGACGACGGCGGCCAGCACGTCGAGGTCGGGCGCGGGGTGCGTGAGCGCCACCCGGTCGTAGCCGTAATAGGCGCCGCTGCCGGTCAGGGTCTCGCCGGCCAGCAGGCGCTTCACGGCGGTGACCGCCTCCCGCATCGAACCCAGCACCGATTTCGGCGTGAGGTGCATCTGCCCGACCCAGGCCGGGACGCCGTGGCCGATGCCGAGCGTGAAGCGGCCGGGATAGGCGTTGGCCAGCGTGGATGCCTCCATGGCGGTGACCGCCGGATGGCGGACCCGGTTGGAGACCGCGCCGATGCCGACATCGATCGCCTCGGTCGCCTGGAGGGCGATCGCGGCGCTCGCGAATCCCGACAGCATGAAATAGTCCTCGGCGAACCAGAGGTCGGAGAAGCCGCAGCGCTCGACCTGCCGGCTCAGCCCGACGAGATCGCCGGGCGCCGCGTCGCCGAGAATGAAGACGCCCAGGGGGCGGGAGGCGGTGGGCATCGGCAGCGTCCTTTGCGTGGGTCCTCGATGGGCGCCGGCCCGGCGCGTCAGATGTCCCGTGTCGTGATCGGGTCGACGATGTTGAGGCGGGTGATGAAGCGCTGGAAGAGGAGCGCGAGCACCAGCGGCGGGATGATCGAGAGCGTGCTTGCCGCCGAGAAGAGAACGATCGGCGAAACCCCGACGGCGCCGAGCGGCGAGATCGCCAGCAGGGCCGGCGAGAGGGTCTGGGCGTTGGTGCCGCCCACCAGGATGATGCCGAACAGGAGCTCGTTCCAGCAGAACAGGAAGGCGATGATGAAGGCGGCGCCGATTCCGGGCATCGCCATCGGCACGATCACGTGGCGAAGCACCTGGAGCCGGCTGCAGCCGTTGATCCGCGCGGCGCTCTCGACCTCGACCGGCAGCGTGGCGAAATAGCCCATCAGTATCCAGACGAGCAGCGGCGTGATGCCGGTGAGATAGCTGAGGATCAGCCCGACATGGCTGCCCAGGAGGCCCACCGACTGAAAGAGCGTGAAGTAGGGGATGAGGATGGCGATCGGCGGCAGCACCCGGGTGAAGAGGAGCGCGAACAGGAGCCCCATGCGGCCGGGGAAGGTGAAGCGGCCGAAGGCATAGCCCGCAAGCGTCGCGATCGCCGTCGCGATGAGCGCGGTCGGCAGCGAGACGATCAGGCTGTTGAGGAAGCCCTGGCCGATCTTCTTCGTCTGGCCGCCGAACAGCGCTTCCTTGTCGGCATGCCCCAAGATGCGCTTGTAGTGCTCGAGCGTGGGTTCCTCGATGACGCGGGCGATACCGCCGACCATCTCCGACTCGGACATGAACGACGCCCAGAACATCAGCAGGAAGGGCAGGACCGACCAGATGAGGACGAGGATGGCGGCGGCGATGACCGCGATGCCCAGCCGCTCGTGGCCGGACGCGGCGCGCCATCGGTCGCGGACGCGCCGCAGGAGGATGGCCGCGGCGATGCGCTGGCCCCTATTCGCGGATGGTGACGGGATCGACGATGTTGAGCCGCGTGATGTAGCGCTGGAAGATCAGCGCCAGGATCAGCGGCGGCACGATCGAGAGCGCGCTCGCCGCTGAGAACAGCGCGATCGGCGAATAGCCCACTGCGGTCAGCGGCGAGATCGCGAGCAGGGCCGGCGAGAGGGTCTGCCACTGGGTGCCGCCGACCAGGATGATCCCGAACAGCAGCTCGTTCCAGGCGAACAGGAAGGCGATGATGAAGGCGGCGCTGATGCCCGGCGCGGCCATCGGGATGATGACGTACCAGAGCACCTTGAGCCGGCTGCAGCCGTCGATGCGGGCGGCGCGCTCGACCTCCAGCGGCAGGGTCGCGAAATAGCCCATCAGCACCCAGGAGAGCAGCGGGATGATGCCGGTGAGATAGGTCAGGATCAGCCCGCCCGGATCGCCCACCAGCCCTACCGTCCTGAACATGGTGAAGTAGGGGATCAGGATGGCGACCGGCGGCAGCACACGGGTCAGCAGCAGGCCGAAGAGCAGCCCGGTCTTGCCGGGAAACTGGAAGCGGCCGAAGGCGTAGCCGGCGAGCGTCGCGATCGCGGTGCCGATGATGGCGACGGGCAGCGCCACGATCAGGCTGTTGAGAAAGCCCTGGCCGATGAGCTTGGTCTGGCCGCCGAAGATCGCCTCCTTCTCGGCATGGCCGAAGATGCGTTTGTAGTGTTCGAGCGTGGGTTCGTCGATCCCCTGCACGATGCCCTCGGTGAGCTCCGATTCGGTCATGAACGAGGCCCAGAGCATCCAGAAGAAGGGAACGATCGTCCACAGCAGGACGAACAGCACCGAGAGGCCGACGAACAGCTTGAGGTTGGCGTCGCGCCTCATGGCGCCCTCAGGCGGCCCGCGCCGCCGCCGCCGGCCGCGCCGCAGGTGCGGCCACGCGGCTCTGCTTGCTGCGGCGCGTCATCAGCACGAAGTAGGCGACCGCGAGGATAGTGGCGATGATGATGAGGATGAACGACGCCGAGGCGGCGAGGCCGTACTGCGAGAACTGGAAATTGTAGCGGAAGATGAGCAGCGGCAGGATCTGCGTGGTCGTGCCGGGACCGCCGCTGGTCATGGCGAAGACCAGGTCGAACTGTCGGAAGGCCTCGACGGTCACCACCACCAGCACGATCAGCACGGCGTAGCGGATGTGCGGCAGCGTCACGTGGTAGAAGCGCGAGATGACCCCGGCGCGGTCGATCCGCGCGGCGTTGTAGAGGTCCTGCGGGATCGTCTGCAGGGCGGCGAGGAAGAAGAAGGTGCCGAGCGGCGCCAGATGCCAGGTGAAGGCGATGGCGAGCCAGAACAGCGCCCAGTCCTTGTTGAGCCAGACATGGCCCCTGCTCACCGCGCCGAGCGGCTCCAGCACGCCGTTGAAGAAGCCCCATGAAGGCTCCAGCATCACCGTCCACATGGTGGCGGTGACGACCTCCGAGACCGCCCAGGGCAGCAGGATGAGCGCTCTCAGAATGCCCCGGCCGGGGAACTCCTGGTTGAGGACGAGCGCCATCCCGAGGGAGAGGAAGAGCGAGAAAACCACCGAGATGCCGGCGAAGTAGAGGCTCTTCAGGGTCGCCGTCTGGGTCTGCTCCTCGAACAGCACCTCGGCCCAGAGATCGAAGCCGACATAGTCGCTCGAGCGCAGGATGACGTTGGTCTCGTGCAGGCTGAGCCAGAACGAGTAGGCCAGCGGCACGATGATGATGACGACATGGAAGAGCAGCACGCCGATGACGATGGTGAGCGCGAACTGGGGATCGGTGAGCCCGCCCGACCTGCGCTTGAGCACCATCATTGGCGTCCGCCGGGGCAGGGGCACGCGCTCATGGCGGCCGCTGTCCGCGCACCGCTGCCGGCGCTACTCGGGATGGATGCGGTAGCCGGCATCGTCGAAGAGATAGAGATTGGCGTGGGGCAGGCAGAGGGGGATGCGCTCGCCGACCCGCACCTGGAGGTCGGGCCGCGCCCGCACCTTGAAGAGCCGCGCCCCGTCGCTGTCGCCCGCGTCTTCCTCGAACAGGATGTCGAGGAAGAGGTCCGAGCCCACCGGCTCGGTCGCGAAGATGTTGCCGTGCACGGTCGCGCCGTCGGCCGCGCCTTCGCCGACCATGACGCTCTCCGGCCGGATGCCGAGGGTGACCGCCTGGCCGGCGGCGGCCGACGACTCCGCAGCCGACAGGTCGACGGTGACGGCACCGCCCTCGAAGCGGAGGCCGCCACCGCCGTTCGCGAGCCTGCCGGCGACCAGGTTCATGCCCGGATTGCCGAGAAAACCCGCGACCATGAGGTTGGCGGGCCGCGTGTAGATGTCGCCCGGCGAGCCGAGCTGAAGCAGAATGCCTTCGTCCATCACGGCGACCCGGTCGGCCATCGTCATGGCCTCGACCTGGTCGTGGGTGACGTAGACGAAGGTGGCGCCGAGCCGCTCGTGAAGCTTCTTGACCTCGACGCGCATATCGACCCGAAGCTTGGCGTCGAGGCTCGACAGCGGCTCGTCGAACAGGAACACGGCCGGGTCGCGCACCACCGAGCGGCCGAGCGCCACCCGCTGGCGCTGCCCGCCGGAGAGCTGGTGCGGCTTGCGGTCCAGCAACTCGCCGATGCGCAACAGGTCGGCGACGCGGCGCACCCGCTGGTCGATCTCCGCCTTGGGCGTGTGCGCCATCCTGAGCGGGAACGAGATGTTCTGATAGACCGACATGTGCGGATAGAGCGCGATGCTCTGGAACACCATCGCGATGTCGCGCTTGTCCGGCGGCACGTGCTCCACGCGCTCGCCGCCGATCGAGATATGGCCCGCAGTCGGCCTCTCCAGGCCCGCAATCATGTTGAGAGTCGTCGTCTTCCCGCACCCCGAGGGGCCGAGAAGGACGACGAACTCTCCATCCTCGATGTGGAGGGACACATCGTCGACCGCGAGCGTCTCACCGAAGGTCTTGGTGATGGTCTCAAGCGTAACGGTCGCCATGCGCTCCTCCCCATCCGCCGCCGGTCGTTGCTACTGAGCCGGCCTTGTGCCCTCAGGCGACGTAGAAGGTCTTGCGCTCGATCTGGGTGTACTTCTTCTGGAGCTTGTCCCAGCGCTTGCGGGTCTTCTCGACCACTTCCTTCGGCGTCAGGTCGCCGGTCACGATCAGGTCGTTCGCGACCATATCCCAGGTGTAGGTGTCCCACTCCTGGTGCCAGGGCGACTTGAGCAGGTTCGGGCCGAGGGAGCGCGCGCGCCCATCGGCCTGCCACTTGTACTGGGCCTCGCCCAGGTCGGCGTGCATCCACTTGAGCAGCGCCGCCTTTACCTCCGGGTCCTCGTAGACGGACTGGTAGGGGATCGGCAGGTCGGCCTTCATGGCCCAGCGCTTGTGGGTGTGGTACTCGCCGGCGCCGTTCTGCCAGCCGTAGAACTTCATCAGCTCCCACGCCCGCAGCATGTCCTCTTCGCTGCGCTCGTGCGTGCCGGTGCAGAGCAGCGCGTGGCCGACCAGTACGGTGTCCTGGGTGGCGCCCGGCATCACCGGGTTCATCAGGTTCCAGTCGGCGATGTGCTTGTTGGCGCGGTCGCCGTAGATGAAGTGCATGTAGTCCATGTAGCAGTGGAAGGCATGATTGCCGGTGACCCACATGTCCGACATGGTGGACTCCTGGGTCGTCAGGATGCCCTTGGGAACCAGGCCCTCCTCCCACCACTGCTTCCAGTCGGTGAGGACCTTGAGGATCGGCGTGTCGGCGCTGTAGGTGGCGCGCAGATCCGCGTCGATGAAGGTCTCGCCCTCGGAGAAGCACTGCGAGATCAGCGCCCAGGGCATGCCCGACCAGGCGTTGTACCAAGCCGGCAGGATCGGTGCGTCGCTGATCCCCTTGGCCTTCAGCTCGCGGGAGATCTTTGCCACCTCGTCCCAGGTCTGGGGATAGTCGCTCACATTGGCGGTCGCCTCGAACCCCCATGCCTCAAGCGGCTTGAGGTTGAGGAAGGTGCAGAAGGGCCCGCCGTTGTAGTAGGTGAGCCCGAGATAGTCGCCGTTGTAGGCCACGGTGTCCTGATCGAGGCCGGGGATCATCTCGCTGCGAATCTGCTCGAGGCCCGGCATGCCGTCGACCGGCCTGATCCAGCCGGCGGCGTGCCAGCGGGACGCCTGGCCGCGCTGGGCGTAGAACATGTCGAGAGCCGCGCCCGAGGCGAGCTTGGTCTCTAGCACCGCGGGGTAGTCGCCGGGGATCGGCTGGAGATCGACGAGCTCGTTTTGCTCGGCCATGAAGAGATCGGCGTTCGAGGTGACGATCTCGCTGCCCCAGGGCCAGAACGAGAAGACCAGCGGGTCCTTGTCCTGTGCCAGCGCGGGCAGGCCGCCCATCGCGCCGGCGGCGGCGATCCCCGCCGCGCCCATCGCCGATCCTTTCAGGAAGCTGCGCCGGCTGAGGCCGGGAAGCTGCCCGTTGGGAAACTGCCCGTAGCCGCGCGTATTGATCTTGATGCTCATGTGACCCCTCTCATCCGAGTCTGCTGCCGCAGGAGCGCCCCACAACTTTGAGGCACAGTCTCGCGGCCCCGTACCGCCGATCGGCTTATCGATCCGCCGGCAGCTTTTTCGTTCCGGCCGCATTACTCCGCACGGAGAGAGGCGAGTCAACCCCGCCTGTCGGCCGCACGGAGGCGCCGGCCGGCGGTGGCCCCGGCGGCGCCTCCGTGCGGCCGAAATGCTGTATCGTCGTGCGTCCGTATGACGGCGATGGGGAGGAGCGAAGCATGGCGCGTATCGTTCGATTCGCGAGACACGGCGGGCCTGAGGTTCTCAAGCTTCGCGACGAGCCGCTGGTGGAGCCGGGGGAAGGGGAGGTCCGCCTCAGGGTCGAGGCGATCGGCCTCAACCGGGCGGAGATCATGTTCCGCACCGGCGCCTATGTCGCGACGCCCGCGTTTCCCTCCCGCATCGGGATCGAGGCGAGCGGCACGATCGATGCGCTGGGGCCGGGCGTCTCAGGCTTCTCCATCGGCGAGCGCGCCGCCGCCGTCCCCTTCATCTCGTGGGATCAATGGGGCAACTGGACGCCCGATTCGGTCATCAAGTACGGCGCCTACGGGGAGAGCGCGGTGGTGCCTGCGTTCACCGTCGCCCGCAACCCCGACGGGATCCCGGCCACAGACGCCGGCGCGATCTGGTGCCAGTATGCGACCGCCTGGGGCGGGCTGGTCGACCATGCGGGCGTGTCGTCCGACGATATCGTGCTGGTCACGGCGGCGAGCAGCAGCGCCGGTCTCGGCGGGCTGCAGATCGCGAAGAACGCCGGCGCCACGGTCATCGCCGCGACGCGGAAGAGGGAGAAGGCGGACTTCCTGACAGGCGCCGGCGCCGATCACGTCGTCGCCACCGAGGAGGAGGACCTCGAATCCCGGGTGAAGGCGATCACCGGCGGGCAGGGCTTCACCATCGCCTACGACCCGGTGGGCGGCGCCTTCATCGGCGATCTCGTCGCCGCGGCGCAGCCCTGCGGCCTCATCGTCAACTACGGCAACCTCCGCACCGAGCCGATCGACATTCCGGTCCTGCCGATGCTCGCCAAGCGGCTGCGCTTCAAGTTCCACAGCCTGTACGACACGGTGCGCCTCCCTGAGAAGCGCGCCGCCTGCTTCGCCTTCGTGCACGACCAGGTGGCCTCCGGCGCGCTGACGCCGATCGTCGACCGGACCTTCCCGCTGGAGCGGATCGTGGACGCCCACCGCTACATGGAGTCCAACGTGCAGAAGGGGAAGATCGTCGTCACCACCTGACACCCTGAGGGTGTGACGCCAGCCGGGCATGGCGGCCGCCGGGTTGGCGCGTGCGAAGCATTCAGGCAACATCGCCTCCCTGGGGACCCACGGAATGAACGAATAGATGGCACTCGCCGCGGCCGAGACAGGGCGCACGCCTCCGCTGCCCGACCTGCGGCGCATCCTGGCCGACTCCAAGTTCTACTGGCTGGTGCTGCCCGCGTTCACGTTCTTCCTGATCTTCTTCGTCATCCCGACCGTCTCGCTCTTCCTGATCTCCTTCGACAAGTCGGTCGCGGGCGTGGTGGACATCCAGTGGGACTTCACGCTGAAGAACTACATCCGCTTCTTCAACCGCTCGCTCTACTACGAGGCGGCGATCCGTTCGATCGGGCTGGCGGCGATCGTCTCGGTCTGCACGCTCGCGCTGGGCTACCCGCTGGCCTACTTCGTCGCCAAGAGCAGGCATCCGGGGCTCAACACCTTCTATATGATCCTCGTGCTCAGCGCGATGCAGCTCGACATGGTGATCCGCCTGTTCGGCCTGATGGTGCTGATGGGCGACAACGGAATCATCAACGGCATCCTGCGCGACATCGGCGCCATCCGAGAGCCCCTGCCGCTGATGTACAACTTCTTCGGCGCGGTGGTGGGCCTCGTCCAGTTCACCCTGCCCTTCATGGTGCTGTCGCTGATCGGCATCATCAGGAGCATCCACCCCTCGCTGGAGGAAGCCGCCCGCAGCCTCGGCGCCAACCGCTGGACCACCTTCTGGCGCATCACCTTCCCGCTCAGCATGCCGGGCATCCTCGCCGGCACGCTGCTGGTCTTCGCCATCTCGATCTCGTCCTACGTGGTGCCGGCGCTGATGGGCGGCTGGAAGGTGATCGTGATGCCGCTCCACATCTACCAGCAGATCGCCGAGATGGGTAAGTGGCAGTACGGCGCCACCATTGCCGTGGTGCTCTTCGTCACCAGCATGGTCGCGGTCTACATCTACCAGCGCTTTGCGGCGCGCACGGCGGGCGGGCGGGCCTGAGATGGCGGAGATGGTGACCGACACCGGGCCCGCGCCGCGCGGCGGCGGCGGCCGCTGGACGCCGTTCGGCCGGCGGAACGGGCCGCGCGAGGAGCCGGCGGTGGCGCTGCCGCTCCAGATCGGCGCGTGGCTCGCCTTCGTCGTGCTCCTGCTTCCCGTCGTCATCGTGGTTCTGGCGGGGCTCAATTCCGGCGATCACCTGACCTGGCCGCCGGAGGGGCTGTCGCTCCGCTGGGTGTTCGCGTTCTTCGAGGCGAGCGAGTTCCTGGACGCCTATGTGTTCAGCCTGTGGCTCGCGGTGGTGGTCATGGTGATCTCCACCACGCTCGGCACCATGGCGGCGATCTTCCTCACGCGCATGACCTTTCCCGGCCGCAACCTGCTCCGGGCCTACTTCCTCTCGCCCCTGATCCTGCCGGGGATCGTGCTCGGGCTCGCGCTCTACGTCTTCTACGTCTCCAGCGGCATCGGGCTCTCGCGCACCCTGCCCGGCCTCATCATCGGCCACGTGCTGGTGACGGCGCCCTATGTGATCGGCACCGTGTCTGCGGCCCTCTTCAACTTCGACATCGCGCTGGAGGAGGCCGCCCGCAGCCTCGGCGCGGGCCCCTTGACGGCGTTTCGCAAGGTGACGCTGCCGATCATCGGGCCGGGCGTGGCGGCCGGGGCGATCTTCGCCTTCATCGTGTCGTTCGGCCAGTTCGACGTCTCGCTCTTCCTGAGCACGCCGAACTATACGCCGCTGCCCATCGCCCTCTATATTTCGCTCAGATACACGTTCGAGCCGACGGCGGCGGCGGCGGGCATCTTCGCGATCGCGCTGGTCGTGATCTCGATGCTGCTTGCCTCGCGGCTCATCAACATCCGGCGCTTCGCCGGGATCAAGTTCTCGTAACCGACAGAAGGAAAGCGAACGATGACCGGCAAGCGCACTTCCAAGCCCTCGCGGCGCAGCGTCCTCAAGGGCCTCGCGGCCGGCGGCGCGGCCGCCGCCTCGACCCAGTTCGGCCTCTTCAACATCAACCACGCCTGGTCTCAGGACGTGCACTGGGACGGCGAGCCCTTCGACGCCGGCGGCGCCACCTTCATCCTCGGCGAGTGGGGCGGCTTCTGGGAGGAGTTCGTCCGCGGCGCCATGCTGGAGAACTTCGAGAAGACCTACAACTGCAACGTCGCCTACGATTCGTCGTGGCCCTGGTTCCCGAAATACGTCGCCGGCGGGCCGCAGGACCCGGCCTTCCACATGTGCAACTGGAATCTGCCCGAGATGATGAAGACCGCGCGGGCCGGCGACTACTTCCTGCCGATCGAGGACATCAAGGCCAACGTGCCGAACGCGGCCGACTGCTGGGATTTCGCCTTCGCCAACGGCATCGGCGTGACCTGGGCGTTCGGCCAATACGCCTACGTGTACCGGACCGACCTGGTCGATCCGGCGCCGGCCGACTTCAAGTCCTTCTGGGAGGACCGTTTCGCCGGCAACCGCGCCACCTACATCACGTCGAACACTCTGCAGATGGTGTTCTTCATCACCGCCAACGCCGTCTGGGGCGAGGGGCCGGAGGACATGGACGCCGGCTTCGACGCCATGCGGCGCGCCATGCCGATGAAGATCAGCGACTTCACCGGCAACATGCAGACCCTGGTCGAGCGCGGCGAGGTGCACCTCGGCGTCCAGTGGGAAGGCGAGGTCTACCTGCAGATGGACAAGGGCATCTCCGTCGCCCCGGTGATCTGGGAGGTGCGCAAGCCGATCCTGACTCAGACCAAGACCATCAGCCGCTATTCCGAGCCGATGCAGAAGAAGCTTGCGCTGGCGCTGATGAACGAGACGCTCGATCCTGCCTATCAGGCGAAGTGCGGCGGCACGTTCTATTTGCGGCCGACCAACGGCACGGCGGCGGTGGCGGACAACCTCGCGAGCAAGGGCGTGGTCAACCAGGCCGGCGCCATGGAAGGTCTCTGGATCCCGGATTGGAACTGGTATCTCGACAACGAGGACGACATCGTCGAGACCACCAACGAGATCTTCGGCGGCTGATCCGCACCTGCCGCCTGCCTGAACGGGGCAGCGCGTGTCGGACGTCGAGCTTTCGGGCCTGACCAAGCGCTACGGCGAGACTCTCGCGGTCGCCGACGTCTCGTTCCGGGTCGAGGAGGGGGAGTTCTTCTCCCTCCTCGGCCCGTCCGGCTGCGGCAAGACCACGACTCTGCGCATGATCGCGGGCTTCGTCCGCCCCAACGAGGGCCGCGTCATCATCGGCGGCGAGGACATGACGCTGCTGCCGCCGGAGAAGCGGGGGATCGGCATCGTCTTCCAGAACTACGCGATCTTCCCGCACATGACGGTGTACGACAATATCGCCTTCGGTCTGAAGATGCGGAAGGTGCCGAAGCGGGAGATCCGCAGCCGCGTCGGCAAGGCGCTCGAACAGGTGAACCTCGACGGCTACGAGCGGCGCTATCAGCGCGAGCTCTCCGGCGGCGAGCAGCAGCGCGTGGCGCTCGCCCGCGTGCTCATCACCGAACCCAAGATCCTGCTGCTCGACGAGCCCCTGAGCGCACTCGACAAGAAGCTCAGGGAGGAGATGAAGTACTGGATCAAGGGGCTGCAGCAGTCGCTCGGCGTCACCACCGTCTACGTCACCCACGACCAGGGCGAGGCCCTCACCATGTCGGACCGGATCGCGGTGATGAACCGGGCGCAAGTGGTGCAGATCGGCGCGCCCGCCACCATCTACGAGCACCCGGCGGACCGCTTCGTCACCGACTTCATCGGCGAGTCCAACATCCTCGAAGCGCAGGTGGCGGCGCTGAGCGGGCAGGAGTGCCGCATCGCCGTGGGCCGCTTCGAATTCGCCGCGCCCCGGCGCGAAGGCGTCGAGGCCGGCCAGGCCGTCGGCTTCGTGGTGCGGCCGGAGCGCGTGCTGATCGGCGCCGCGGCGCAAGCCGTGGACGGCCCCAAGGCCACCGCGACCGTGGTCGACCGCAGCTACCAGGGCGCGCTCATCCGCTACCGGATGACGCTCGAAGGCCAGGAGATCGTGGCCGAGGTGCCCAACCGCCCCGACCAGCCCGATCTCGCCGACGGAGCCGAGACCGTGATCGGCTGGACGGTCGCGAGCAGCGAGCTGCTGGTCGACTGAGCCTGCCGGCTCCGGGGGGGGGCTCAGACCAGCTCTTCGATCGGCGTGTAGACGTCGGCGATGCCGAAATATTTGGGGCCGAAGACGGCGAGCGCCTCGGGCGTGCGCATCACCGGCGGCACGCTCACGCCCACCACGCGCACCCGCTGGCCGTATTTGAGCCCCTCGGTGGTGATCGGCTCGGCGTTCTCCTGATCGAGAACGCAGATCAGGTCCGGCACCATGGCGAGCGTGCGCTCGCCCCGTTGCGCCACCAGGAACTCGTTCTGGAAGCGCACCTCCAATTGTTGGCCCATGCTCTCGCCGATGCCGTCGAAAATCACCCGCCCGATGGCCCAGCCGCGCGTGGTCTCGCGCAACAGGTCCACCACCTTGCCCTCGAAGAGCACCGTGCTGAAGCGCTTGTCGCGCGAGGTCTCGAAGTAGCGCGCGAGGCCGGCGAAGGGATCGCTCTGCGTCTCGCGCGCCTCGCGGATCGAGCGGCCGATCTCCATGGCGAGCGTGGTGGTGTAGAGCACGCCGGACTCCTTCGCCTCCTTGCCCGACATGGCGTAGAGGGCGATCTCCGCCTTGGTGCCCATGCGGGTGCACACGACGCGTGCGAACCACTCCGCTTCGAGATTGCTGCGGGCGCGCACGATCACCTCGTTGTCGTGCTCGTCGCGCAGCACGATGGGCGACGCCGGCACGCCGTAGACACCGAAGGTGCACATCTGCAGCTCGGGGAAGGCGCGCCCCATGCCGTCGCCGTCCACCACCGGCAGGCCGGTCATGGCGCCGACCACCATGGGCAGCGTGCCGTTGATGCCGCCGGCCTCGGCGGCGATGAGCGCGTCCGCCGTGCGGCCCTTCTCGCGCTCGATCGAGCGCAGGCACTTCACCATGGAGAGCGCGCTCGGGATTTTTTCCACCATCACGGTCGGCGCGCCCATGTTCGCGACCGAGACGACGAAGGCGTCGTCGTCGAGGTCCATCGGGTCCATGACCCTGATGTCGGCGCCTTCCTCCAGCTTCTGCCTGAGGATCAGCCCGCCGACATAGGGGTCGCCGCCGCCGCCGGTGCCGAGGAAGGCGGTGCCGCGCAAAAAATCCGGCAGCAGGCCGAGGTGCATTTTCATGGTCGCCATTCTCTTGTTCCTCAGTCGCCCGCGAGATCGCCGACCGCCTTGACCCGGACCCGGCAGGCGGCGCCCGGCAGGTAGGCGAGGGGGATCTCCTCGACCTCGATGATTTCGATGCTGGCGGGCACGGCGCCGGCATCGGCCGCCTTGGCGGTCGCCTCGTCCTTGGCCTGCTGAATCGCGTTCTCCCGCCCTTCCTGCTCGTAGGAGAAGACGCGGTCGACCTCGCCGCCGACCTGGGCGATGGCGGCGCCGATGGCGTTGGCGACCGCCGAATGCTCGGGCACGCTCAAGGCCGAGACACCGGCGAGCGCGCGCTCGATCAGGATGCTGCCGCCGCCCACCAGGATCGCCGGCACCGGCTCGGCGCTGGTCTTCATGCGGTCGATCGCGTCCTCCACCATGGTGTGGATGCGGTCGAGCGCGCGCGCCACCGCGCCGCCGTCGAGCCCGGCCGCGGCCTTGGCGTCGCCGATGTCGGCGAGGCCCGCGGCGACGGCGATATCGGTGGCCGTCAGCGTGTCGCCGCCGAAGACCAGCGCCTTCGAGGTCAACTCGAAGCCGACCGAGTCGGGGCCGACGGTCACGCTGTCGTCGCCCCGCACCAGGCTGCCGCCGCCGAGCCCGATCGCGAGCACGTCGGGCATGCGGAAGTTGGTGCGCACACCGCCGACATCGACCGCCACCGCCGATTCCCGCGGGAAGCCGCGCGCCAGCACGCCGACATCGGTGGTGGTGCCGCCGATATCGACCACCACGGCGTTCTCCCGGTCGGAGAGGAAGGCCGCGCCGCGCATGCTGTTGGTGGGGCCGGAGGCGAAGGTCAGCACCGGATAGCGCTCGACATAGGCCGCGCTCATCAGGGTGCCGTCGTTCTGGCTGACGAAGAAGGGCGCCTCGATGGCGAGCGCCTTCAAGGCTTCGCGGAAGGAGCCGACCACCTTGGCGGAAAGCTGGACCAGGGCGGCGTTCATCACCGCCGCGTTCTCGCGCTCGATCAGCCCGACCCGGCCGATCTCGTTGGAGAGCGTGATCTGCGCTTGCGGGTGTTCGGCGCGGATGATCTCGGCGGCGCGGTCTTCCTGCGCGCTGTTGAGGGGGGCGAAGACCGAGGAGACCGCCACCGACTCGAGCCCCTTGGCGGCGATGTCGCGGGCGATGCGGGCGATCTCGCCCTCGTCGAGGGCTGAGATCTCGCGCCCGTCCACCTCGTAGCCCCCCTCGGCCATGTAGACGTTGCGCCCGATGGCGTCCACCAGGTCGCGCGGCCAGTCGATCAGCGGATTGAGGCTCTCGGTGGCCGGCAGCGCCAGGCGCACGATGGCCACCGGCACCAGCCGGCGGCGCTCGACGATGGCGTTGGTGAACTGGGTGGTGCCGATCATCACCCCGGTGACGGCCTCCGGCGCCACGGCCGATCGGGCGAGCACGCCCTCGATGGCGGCCACCACGCCGGCGCCGACATCGGCGGTCGTCGGCGCCTTGATCGAGGCCACGACGGTGGCGCCGTCCATCAGCACCGCATCGGTGTTCGTGCCGCCCACATCGACGCCGATTCTCATGCGTCGCCTCCGCCCTCGGTCCAGGTTTGACAGCCGCCGTCGAGCGACGGGGCCGGTGCCACAGAGCCACGGCGGGCGCCGTTGGTACCCCCGCAGCGGCGCGATAGACTGGCCGAGATCGGGAGCGGAGGCAATCATGGGCGCAGGCTTCATCCATCCCTACGTGCCCAACGCGGCACCCGGGCCGCGGCGGAGGCTGCTGGAGGCCATCGGCGCTGGCGATGTGGCCGACCTCTACGCCGCGGTTCCGCAATCGCTCAGGGTCGAGGGGCTGCTGGACCTGCCGCCCGCGCTGCCCGGCGAACAGGACCTGCGCCGGCATCTCGAGGAGATCGTCGCCCGCAACCGGCCCTGCACCGGGTCGTGGCTCAATTTCTGCGGCGCCGGCTGCGCCCAGCACTACGTGCCGGCGATCGTGGACGAGATCGTCCAGCGCGGCGAGTTCCTCACGGCTTACGGCGGCGGCACCTATTCGGACCACGGCAAGAACCAGGCGCTCTTCGAGTATCAGAGCCTGATGGGCGAACTGGTGGGCATGGAGGTGGTCTCGACCCCCACCTACGACGCCGGCGCCGCGACCGGCAGCGCCGTGACGATGGCCTGCCGCATCACCGGCCGGCGCGGCGTCCTGGTGCCGGAGACCATGAGCGCCGACCGGCGCTCGCAGTTGCGGGGCTTCACCAGGCCCTTCGCCAGCGTGGAGACCGTCGCCCGCGACCCTGCGAGCGGCACGACGGACCTCGCCGACCTCCGGGCCAGGGTCTCGGCCGAGACCGCCGCGGTGGTGATCGAATCGCCGGGCTATCTCGGGCTCATCGAGACCGAGGCGGCTGAGATCGCCGCCATCGTTCATGGGGCGGGCGCGCTGCTGATTGCCGGCGTGGACCCGATCTCCCTCGGCGTGCTGGCGGCGCCCGCCGACTACGGCGCCGACCTGGCGGTCGGCGACCTGCAGCCGCTCGGCATCCACATGTATGCCGGCGGCGGCAATGGCGGCTTCATCGCGAGCCGCGACGACGCCCGCTTCGTCGCGGAATACCCCTCCATCCTCTTCAGCATCGCGCCGGCGCAGGAGGGAGACGGCTTCGGCTTCGCCTGGTCCACCATGGAGCGCACCTCCTACGACACCCGCCACGATGCGACCGACTACACCGGCACGACCCAGTGGCTCTGGGGCATCGGGGCGGCGGTCTATCTCTCGCTCATGGGGCCGGAGGGCATGGCCGAGCTCGGCCGCGGCATCATGCAGCGCGCCTGCTACGCGGCGGAGCGGATCGCGGCCCTCCCCGGCGTCTCGGTGCCGCACATGGAGCGGCCCTTCTTCAAGGAGTTCGTGGTGGATTTCTCCGCCACGGGCTTCACCGTGGCGGCCGTCAACGCGGCGCTTCTGGAGGCCGGGATTCACGGCGGCAAGGACCTGAGCCGGGAATTTCCTTCGCTCGGGGAATCGGCCCTCTATTGCGTGACCGAGCTGCACGGAGCCGCCGAGATCGACCGGCTGGTCGCGGCGCTGGGCGAGGCGATCCGATGAGCGAGCGGACGGCAGGCGGCTTCCACGCCGCGCGCTGGGACGAGCCACTGATCGACGAGATCGGCGGCGAATCCGGGCGCGGCCTGCTGCCGCCGGCGCTGGACGCGGCCATCGCCGATGCCGTGGGCGATGTCGCCGCGGCGCTGCCGCAGGGCGTGCGGCGGGCCGCGCCGCCGGCGCTGCCGTCGCTGCCGCAACACCGCGTGCTCAGGCACTTCCTGCGGCTCTCGCAGATGTCCATGGGCTTCGACGTGACCGCCGACATGATGGGCACCTGCACCATGAAATACAGCCCCAAGGTGCACGAACATGTCGCGCGCCTGCCGGGCTTCGCCGATGTCCACCCCTTGCAAGACCCGGAGACGCTCCAGGGCACGCTGGAGATTCTCTACCGCTTCAACCGCATGATGTGCGCCATCGCGGGGATGGATGCGTTCACCTTCCAGCCGGCGAGCGGGGCGCAGGGCATCTACACCAATGCCTGCCTGATCCGCGCCTACCACGCCGCGCGCGGCGAGGGCGGCCAGCGGGACGAGATCGTCACCACCGCCTTCTCCCACCCCGCCGACGCGGCGACAGCCGCCGTGGCGGGTTTTCGGGTCATCACCCTCATGCCGGGCGAGATGGGCTTCGCCGAGGTCGATGCGCTCAAGGCCGCGGTCTCCGAGCGCACCGCCGGCCTGATGCTGACCAATCCCGAGGACACCGGCCAGTTCAACCCGCACATCCGCGAATTCGTCGACATCGTGCACGAAGCCGGCGGCCTCTGCGCCTACGACCAGGCCAACGGCAATCCGCTGCTGGGGATCGTGCGCGCCGGCGACACCGGCTTCGACATGTGCCAGTTCAACCTGCACAAGACCTTCTCCGCACCCCACGGCGCCATCGGCCTGGGCTGTGCCGCGGTCGGCGTCAAGGCGGCGCTGGAGCGCTTCCTGCCGCGCCCCATCGTCACCTTCGACGGGGAGCGCTACGGCCTCGACCACGATCCGGGGGAGGGGATCGAGAAGATCCGCGCCTTCCTCGGCAATGTCCACGCGGTGCTCAAGGCCTATGCCTGGGTCCGCAGCCTGGGGTCTGAGGGCCTCCGCGCCGTCGCCGAGACCGCGGTGCTCAACAACAACTACATGCTGCACAACATCCGGCGGATCGAGGGCACGACCATCCCCTGGCCTGCGAACACCTACCCGAAGCTGGAGCAGGTCCGCTACAGCTGGGAGCCGCTCTACGAGGAGACCGGCGTCGCCAGCCACGACGTGATGAACCGCATGGTCGATTTCGGCGTGCAGCACTACATGGAAAGCCACGTGCCGATGCTGGTGCCGCAGCCCTTCACCCTGGAGCCGGGCGAATCGCTCACCGTGGACGAGATGGACCACGTGCTCGACGCGCTGCGCCGCATCGCCGAGGAGGCCCGCACGGCGCCGGAGCGGGTTAAGGCGGCGCCGCACAGCGCCGCCACCCGCCCCATCGACGACGACGTGCCGGCGGACCCGGACTGCTGGGCCTTCACCAGCCGCGCCTATCGGCGCAAGCGCGCGAACTGGGCCAACGTCAAGCGCGGCTTGGGCGATCATGGGGGCGGGCACGGCGGCGGCGGTTACGGCTGAGCGTCTTCCCATGGGCCGGCCCTCGCTCGGCCTCATCGTCAACCCCATCGCCGGCATGGGCGGCAGTGTCGGCCTCAAGGGCACCGACACGGCGGCGGTCCTGAGCGAGGCCCGCGCCCGCGGTGCGGTGCCGCAGGCCGCCAGCCGCATGGCGCTGGTGCTGGATGCGGTCGCCGCCGCCCGGCCGGGACTGGACCTGCTCGCCGCCCCCGGCGAGATGGGCGCGCGCATCGCGTGCGCCGCCGGCCTGCGTCCCTCGGTCGTCGGCATCCCGCCCGAGGGTGAGACCGGCGCGGCGGACACGCGGGCGGCGGCGCAGGCGATGGCGGCGTCCGGCGCCCGCCTGATCCTCTTCGCCGGCGGCGACGGCACCGCGCGCGACATGGCGGCGGCGCTGGGAGACCGGGTGCCCGTGATCGGCGTGCCGGCCGGCGTCAAGATGCACTCGGCGGTCTACGCCACCAGCCCCCGCGCCGCCGCCGACCTCGTCCTGCGGGCGCTGGGCGGGGAGGTCGATGCACGGCCGCGCGAAGTCATGGATATCGACGCGCGACTGCGCGAAGTCATGGATATCGACGAGGAGGCGTTCCGCGCCGGTGCCGTATCGGCCAGGCTTTACGGTTATATGACGGTGCCTTATGCGCCCGATCTCATCCAGAACGTGAAGGCGGGCGGGGTCAGCGGCGACCGTGCTGCGCTCGCCGGAATCGCCGCCGAGATCGCCGGCCGGATGGAGGCGGGGCGAACCTACATCCTGGGGCCGGGCACCACCATGCGCGCCGTCGCCGACGCGCTCGGCCTGCCCAAGACGCTGCTCGGCGTGGACCTGGTGCGGGACGGCGCGCTGTGCGCCGCCGACGCGAGCGAGGACGGCATCCTGCGCGTGCTGGCCGAGGGTCCGCCCGGTGCCATCGTCGTGACCCCCATCGGCGGCCAGGGGCATTTCCTCGGGCGCGGCAACCAGCAGATCGGCGCGCGCGTGGTGCGGGCGGTGGGGCTCGACCGCCTCCTCGTCGCGGCGACGCCGGAAAAGCTCGCGTCGCTGCGGGAGAACACGCTTCATGTCGATAGCGGCGATCCCGCGCTCGACCGCGCGCTGGCCGGCTGGCGCCGCGTGATTACCGGCTTCGGCAGCGAGACGGTCTGCCGGGTGGCGGCGTGAGGCGGGTTCCGTCCCTTGAGCCTGGACCGGGCATCCCGCAGGATGGCGTCGCCGCGCCCGCCGGCGCGGGGGAGGGGACATGACGGCGCTCAACTGGGGCGTGCTCGGCGCCTCGTTCTTCGCGATCGAGCACATGATCCCGGCACTGCAGCAGAGCGCCGGCGTTCGCGTCCACGGGATCGCGAGCCGCGAGCACGCCAGGGCCGAGGCGGTGGCGCAACGCTTCGGCCTGGCCCGGGCCTATGGCGACTACCGGTCCATGCTCGCCGATCCCGCCATCGACGTGGTCTACAACCCGCTGCCCAACCATCTCCACGTCCCCTGGACGGCGAAGGCCGCGCGGGCCGGCAAGCATGTGCTGTGCGAAAAGCCCATTGCGCTGAATGCCGACGAGGCGGCGCAGCTCATCGCCGTCCGCGACGAGACCGGGGTGCAGATTCAGGAGGCCTATGTCGTGCTGCACCACCCGCAGTGGAAGCGGGTGCGCGAACTGGTGCGCGCAGGCCGCATCGGCCGGGTGCAGGCGATCCAGGGCTGGGTCAGCTACCGGCTGGAGGACCCCGACAATATCCGCAACAAGCGGGAGATGGGCGGCGGCGGGCTGCTCGACATCGGCGTCTATCCGCTGCTGACCGGGCGCCACGTCTTCGAGGCCGAGCCTGTGCGCGCCTTCGCCGGCATCGAGCGGCACCCCGAATGGGGGGTCGACACGCTGACCGGCGCCATGCTGGCGTTCCCCGCCGGCATCCTGAGCTTCACCTGCGCCACCCTGGCCGCGGCCCATCAGCACATGGCGATCCACGGCGCGGAGGGGCGGATCGAGCTGCCCGACCCCTTCGCCCAGTCGCCGACCCGCGAGGCCCGACTCTCGATCCTCGGCCCGCGCCAGATCTGGGAGCCGCTCAACGAGCAGGTCGAGACCCTGGAGCGGGTCAACCAGTACGTGCGGCAGGCCGAGGCCTTCTGCGCGGCGGTACGGGGCGAGGCGCCGCCCTTCTTCCCATTGGAGGACTCGGTCAGGATGATGCGCGCGCTGGACGCGCTGGCGCGCTCGGGCGAAAGCGGCCGCTGGGAGGAGGTGGGCGCCTGAGCGCGGGCACCCGGTGTTGCGGGCTGCGCTCCCTGCTATAACGGGCCGGACCGGACCGGGCGGGGAAGGGGACATGGCCACGGCACCATCGCAGGCGCTCAAGCTCTACGGCACGGAGCAGGAGGCGCCGGCGGCGCGGACGCTCAGCGCCGGCGCGCTCGGCGCCGAGCTCGAAGCCGGCAAGCTGCGCTGGATCCGCGTCGGCGGCACGGAAGCGCTGCGCGGTCTCGCCTTCGTGGTGCGCGGCGGGGGCTGGGAGACCTACGCGCCGCAGATCGCGAACCTGGAGATCGAGGAGGACGCAAGCGGCTTCCGCATCGGCTACGACGGGCGCATCGAGTCCGCCGACGGCATCCTCGCCTTCCGCGCCGATATCGTTGCCGAGGACGAGCGGCGCCTCGTCTTCACGGTGGAGATGACGCCGGAGACGGCGTTCACGACCAACCGCACCGGCTTCGTCGCCCTCCATGCGATCGAGGGGGTGGCGGGCGAAGCCTGCGCCGTCACCCACAGCGACGGCACGGTGGAGGAGACCGCCTTCCCCCGCCTGGTGATGCCGCTGCAGCCATTCTTCGACATCGCCGCCATGCGCCACGAGGTCGCGCCGGGGGTCTGGCTCACCTGCCGTTTCGAGGGCGCCGACCCGTGGGAGACCGAGGATCAGCGCAACTGGACCGATGCGTCCTACAAGACCTATTACCGCCCTCTCGCGCTGCCCTATCCCTACACGCTGGCGGCCGGCGAGACGCTGCGCCAGACCGCGACGCTGACCGTCGAAGGACGCACCGCCGCGCCTGCCGCGGCGCGGGCCGGCGCAACGGCCGGGAGCGGCGACGGGGCGGTCGAGATCGCCCTGGGCGGCGAGACCGGTACGCAGATGCCGGAGATCGGGCTCGGGGTCGCCGCGTCGGAGCGTGACCGCCTCGACCACGGGCTGGATCTGGTCAGAGGGCTCGGGGCCGGGCACCTCGTCTGCGAATTCGATCCGAGGGCACACGGTGCGGAGACCCTCACCGCCTATCGCGACCTGTCCAAGGCGCTGAACGCCGAGGTCGTGCTGGAGATCACGGTGCCCTGCGCCCGCCCGGTGGCGGACGAGCTGGAAGCCGCGGCCGAGGTCGCGGGCCGGGCCCGGCTCGCGCCCGTCGCCATCGTGCCGGAGCAGTTGCGGCTGCTCTCCTTCACGCTGGAGAAGATCGCGGCGCTGGGCATCCCCGACTTCGACGAGGTCTACGGAGCCGCACGGGCGGCCTTCCCCGGCGTCCGCCTCGGCGGCGGCGTCTTCACCAGCTTCACCGAGCTGAACCGCAACTGCGCCGAGTCCGGCCTCTTCGACTTCCTCACCCACGGCACCACGGCCGTGGTGCACGAACCGGACGACCGCTCGGTGATGGAGACGCTGCAGACGCTGCCCGACATCGCCGCCTCGGCCAAGGCGCTGGCGGGAGGCAAGCCCTACCGCATCGCGCCGAGCGCCATCGGGATGCGCTCGAATCCCTATGGACCCGGCGTCCACGAGAACGGCGACAACGGGCGCCACTCCTTCAACCGCCAGGACCCGCGCCACCGGGCGCTGCTGGGCGCCGCCTTCACCCTCGGCTATGCCGCGCGGGTGGCCCCGCTCGGGCTGGAGGCGCTGGCTCTCGGCGCACCCTCCGGCGCGCTGGGCATGGTCTATCGCAGGACCGCGCAGCCGCAGCCCTGGTTCGACGATCTCGACGGCCCGGCGGTGCTGCCGCTCTATCACATCGTGGCGGCTTTGGCGGCGGCGAAGGGGGCAGCGATCCACAGCGTGACGAGCGGCGATCCCGCGCGCGTGCTCGGCCTCGCCTACGCGCACGGCGCCGGCGCGCTGCTCTGGCTCGCCAACCTCACGCCGGCGCCGCAGACGGTGGCGGTCTCGGGCGTCGCTGCGGGCACGGCCACCGTCGGCCGGCTGGATTCGGATAATTTCGTGGAGGCGGCGACCGACCCGGCCGGCTTCGCCGCGTCCGCCGGCGCTCCGGGAGACCCCGGCCGCATCGCGCTCGCGCCCTTCGCGGTCTCGCGCATCGCGCTCGGCGCCTAGGCTCTCGAAGGATCGACAAGGGAAGCAAGAGTCATGGCCGAACACGCGCTCAAGGAGATGACCCGCCACGGCCGCCTCAAGGTCGGCACCTTCGTGGTCGAGTTCAGCACGCCGGGGATCGGCCAGATCCTCAAGGCCGCCGGCTGCGAGTACGTGCTGCTCGACATGGAGCATTCCGGCTTCGGCTTCGACACGCTGAAGCAGATGCTGCGCTACATGCAGGCGGGCGACCTGCCGGCGATCGTGCGGGTGCCGTCGCGCGAATACCACCACGCGGCGCGGGCCATGGACATGGGGGCCGAGGGCATCATGCTGCCGATGGTGGGCTCGGCGAAGGTCGCGCGGGAGCTGCTGAGCTACGTCAAGTACGCGCCGAAGGGCGAGCGCGGCGTCGCCTTGCAGATTGCCCACGACGGCTACGCGCCGGGGGACACGAAGAAGAAGCTGCGCGATGCCAACAATCGCTGCACCTTCGTCGCCCTGATCGAGACCGCCGAGGGCGTCGAGAACGCCGACGACATCGCGGCGATCGAGGATGTCGACCTGCTCTGGATCGGCCATTTCGACCTCTCGGTCTCCATGGGCATCGCCGGCCAGTTCGACCATCCCGATTTCACCGCGGCGGTGGCGCGCATCGCCGGCGCCGCGCACCGGCACAACAAGTCCCTCGGCCGGCTGGTGCCGAGCGTCGATGTGGGCGCGGCGCTGTTCCAGGAGGGCTTCGACTTCATCTGCTATTCGGGCGATGTCTGGCTGCTGCAGCAGGCGATGCGCGCGGGCGCGGACGGCTTGCGCGCCCAATGCAAACGCGGCCGGAGGCGGAAGAGAAAATAAAGGAGATCAACAGGTTATGGCCGATAAGTTCAGAGTAGCACTGAGCAGAGACTTCCTCACGGCGGAGGGCGAGCCCCTCTTCCCGATGTTCGACCGGACGCCGCTGGACGAGGACCCGGACATCGAGTGGCGCTATCTGGAGAAGGGCATCGGGCCGGTGGACGCAGGGGAGCTCGCCGGCCACGACGCGCTCATCCTGCTCGCCCAGCGCTTCGACCGCTCCAGCGTGCCGGCGGACGGCCGGCTCGCCATGGTCGCGCGCTTCGGCGTCGGCTACGACACCGTGGAAGTCCCCGCCTGCACCGACAACGGCATCGCGCTGGTCATCACGCCCAACGGCGTGCGCCGCCCGGTGGCGGTCGCCATCATCGCGCTGATCCTGGCGGTCACCGGCAAGCTGCTGCTCAAGGACCAACTCACGCGGGAGGGCCCGCCCGGCTTCGCCCGCAAGGGCGCCCATATGGGGGTCGGCCTCGTCGGCAAGACGCTGGGCTCGGTCGGCATCGGCAATATCGGTGCGGAAATGTTCCGCCTGGCCGCGCCCTTCGACATGCACTTCATCGCCTGCGATCCCTATGCCGACCCGGCGGTGGCGGCGGAGCTAGGCGTGAAGCTGGTCGATCTCGACACGCTCTGCCGCGAGGCGGACATCCTCACGGTCAACTGCCCGCTGAGCGAGGAGACCCGCCACATCGTCGACGCCCGCTGCATCGCCTCGATGAAGCCGAGCGCCTATCTGGTGAACACCTCGCGCGGCGGCACCGTCGATCAGAAGGCGCTCACGGCCGCGCTGCAGGAGGGGCGGATCGCCGGCGCCGGCCTCGACGTGCTCGACCCGGAGCCGCCGGAGCCGGACGACCCGATCCTCACCCTCGACAATGTGGTGTTCGCCCCGCACGCGCTGGCCTGGACCGACCAGTGCTTCGCCGGGCTCGGCGCCGACGACATCGTCGCCAGCAAGGCGTTGATGCGAGGCGAGGAGCCCGCCGGCATCGTCAACGGCGCCATCCGGGACAACGCGGCCTGGCGCGCCAAGCTCGCGCGCTACGGCCAAGCCTTCGGCCGCTGATCGCCCTCGTTGCGACGGAGCGTCTTTACCAAATTGCGTGTCGGTAAAGAACCGGATGCCGTTTGTCTGAATTGGCCATATCGAGAGGAGCAACCTCATGCCGCGCGTGAGCGCCAAGCGCCAGATCACGCTGCCTGTCGACCAATGCAGGGAAGTCGGGATCGGGCCGGGGGACGAGTGCCGCAGCTTCGTCGCCGATGGCCGCATCACCATCGTGCGTAAGACCGCCGGTTCGGCCAGGGGGATGCTCAGCCACGTGGCCTGCGATCCTGTGGTCAGCGATGAGGAGTCCCTGCAGAACACGCTGGACGAGCCGACGCCTTGATCGCCGCCGATACCAGCGTCCTGCTCCGGTATCTTCTGCACGATGATGCGTTCCAGAGTGCGCGCGGACGCCGGCGAAGGGTTGAACGCCGTCTACACCTTCGACGAGGCCATGCAGCGGTTTCCGCTCACCGCATCGCTCTGAAGGCGCCGCGCAGACCATGACATCGGTGAATATGCGGGCCAAGGACGCGCCGTGACCGGGTTCGACTTCCCGCCGCCGGCGCTGCCGCCCGGCGTGGGCGCACTGCGTGCGGAGGTCCGCGCCTTCGTTGCGGAGTCGCGGGCGGCCGAGGGCTGGCGGCCCGATTCCGATTTTGGGTCGGACTGGTCGGCCTCCTTCAGCCGGGCGCTGGGTGCGCGCGGCTGGATCGGCATGTGCTGGCCGGCCCGCTATGGCGGGCACGAGCGCTCGGCGCTGGAGCGCTACGTCGTGATCGAGGAGCTGCTGGCGGCCGGCGCGCCGGTCTACGCCCACTGGGTCGCGGACCGCCAGAGCGGCCCGCTGCTGCTGCGCTTCGGCAGCGAGGCGCAGCGCCGGAGCATCCTTCCCAGGATCGCCGCCGGCGACTGCTACTTCGCCATCGGCATGAGCGAGCCCGATTCCGGCTCCGACCTCGCCTCGGTGCGCACCCGCGCGCTGCGCACGGACGAGGGCTGGCGCATCGACGGCACCAAGGTGTGGACCAGCAACGCCCACCGTTCCCACTACATGATCGCGCTCTGCCGTACCGGGCCGGCGGGCGAGGACCGTCACGGCGGCCTCAGCCAGTTCCTGATCGACCTCGAAGCCGACGGCGTGCAGGTCAACCCCATCGTCAACCTCGCCGGCAAGCACGATTTCAACGAGTGCGTCTTCGAGGATGTGGCGATCCCCGCCGACCGGCTGATCGGCCGCGAGGGCGACGGCTGGCGCCAGGTCACCGGCGAGCTCGCGCTGGAGCGCAGCGGGCCCGAGCGCATCCTCAGCACCGTTCACCTGCTTGCGGCGCTGGTCGAGGCGGCGGGGCCTGCGCCCGAGGCGCGGCTCGCCGAGGCGATCGGGCGGCTCATGGCGGCGCTCTACGCGCTGCGCGCCATGTCGCTCGCCGTCGCCGGAGAGTTGGAGGCCGGCGCGTTGCCGGAGGTCGAGGCGGCCATCGTCAAGGACATGGGCACCCGCTTCGAGGCCGAGGTGGCGGAGACGCTGCGCCGGGCCGTGCCGGTCGAGCCCATCGCCGGCGGCAACGCCGGCGACGACGCCAAAGCCGCCTGCGGCAACGCCGGCGACAACGCCAAAGCCGCCGGCGGCAACGGGAGCGCCAACGCGCCATCGCTCGCCTCGGCACTGGGCGCATCGGTGCTGGCGCTGCCCTCGTTCACGCTGCGCGGCGGCACCAACGAGATCCTGCGCTCGATCATCGCCCGCGGCCTGGGCATGCGCTGAGAGTCCGATGAGCAGCGAGACGGCGCGCCTGGTCGAGAAGACCGCGGACGACATCTTCGCGGCGGAGAGCGAAGGCGCCCGCGCGGCGCTCGCGTCCGGCGCATGGCCGGAGCGTCTGTGGCAGACCTTCGCCGAGGCCGGGCTCGCGCAGGCGGCATTGCCGGAGGAGGCGGGCGGTGCCGGCCTCGCGGCTGGGCTTGCGGTACTGCGCGCCGCCGGGCGCCATGCCGCGCCGATCCCGGTTGCCGAGAGCATCGTCGGGACCCTTCTCTGCCATCTGGCCGGGACCGAGGCGCCGTCCGGCCCGATCACCCTCTGCGTGTCGGCGGCGGCGGAGGGAGACAGCACTGCCGTCACCCTGCCGCGCGTTCCATGGGCGCGCTTCGCCGCCGTCATCGCGCTCGTCGTGCCCGGCGAGGGACTCGCCCTCTGCACGCCGGTCGATGCGGTCGAGGGCGCGAACCTGGCGGGTGAGCCACGCGACGATGTCACCCTCGCCGGCCGGCCGGCGTCTCTTCACGCACTGCCGCCGGCGGTGGACGGGTTCGCGCTGATGGCGCTGGCGCGCGCCGCCCAGTTGCGGGGCGCCATGGAGCAGGTGCTGGCCATGAGCCTGGCTTACGCGCAGGAGCGCGCGCAGTTCGGCCGGCCGTTGGCCCGCTTCCAGGCGATCCAGCACCATCTCGCCGGGATGGCGGGCGAGGCGGCGGCGAGCGGCGCTGCGGTCGATGCGGCGGCGAGCGCCGGCACCCCCTTCGCCTGCGCCGCGGCCAAGGCGCGGGCGAGCCAGGCGGCGGGCAGCGTCGCCCGCATCGCCCATCAAGTGCACGGCGCCATCGGCTACACGGCGGAGCACGACTTGCACCACTGGACCACGCGCCTCTGGGCCTGGCGCGACGAGTGCGGCAACGAGGCCCGCTGGTGGCAGGTGCTCGGCGCGCAGGCCGCGCGGGGCGGCGGCGTCGCACTCTGGCCGACGATTGTGGCGGCCGGTGGCAGTACGGCAAGCGAGGGAGATATCCCGTGAGCGATGAGATACGCCTGGAGGTCGCCGACAGGGTCGCGACCGTCACGCTGAACAGGCCCGAGCGGCGCAACGCCTTCACGCGCTCCATGATCGACGCCTGGGCCGCCGCGCTCGCCGACTGCCGCGCGCGCGGCGACGTGCACGTCGTGGTAGTGACCGGTGCGGGCGCGGCCTTTTGCAGCGGCGGCGACATCCAGGAGCTGATGGGGGAGGGGCTGGGGCGCAGCGCGGCCGAGCAGCGGGCGCTGATCGGCGAGCATGTCCACCGCATCCCGCTCACCCTCGCCGACATGGACAAGCCGGTGATCGCGGCGATCAACGGCGCCGCCATCGGCGCCGGCCTCGATCTCGCGCTGGCGATGGACCTGCGCTTCGCCGGGACCGCCGCCCGCTTCGCCGAGACCTACGTCAAGGTCGGGCTCGCGCCCGGCGCCGGCGGCGCCCACTGGCTGCCCAGGCTGGTGGGCACGGCGAAGGCGCTGGAGCTGCTCTGGACGGGCGATGCCATCGACGCGGCGGAGGCCGCGCGCATCGGCCTCGTCAACCGGGTCTGGCCCGACGAGGCGCTGATGGAGCGCACCATGGACTTCGCGCGCCGCCTGGCCGACGGCCCCACCCTTGCGGTTCGCGCCATCAAGCGGCTGGTGCGCGACGGGGCGGGCGGCGACCTGCGCGCCGGGCTCGACCGCGCTGCTGCCACCTACGGCGTGCTCGGCGGCAGCGCCGATCACCGCGAGGCGGTCGAGGCGTTCATCGCCAAGCGCCCGCCGCGCTTCCGCGGGGAGTAGACCCCTGGTGGCGGAGAAAGGCGCAACCCCGCCGGACCTCTCCGCGATCGAGGCGGCGCGGGCGACGCTCGGCGATCTGATCGAGGAGACGCCGGTGCAGCGCTGGCGAGCACCCGCCGTCTCGGCGGCGCTCGGGCCGGAGAGCGCGGTCTTCCTCAAGCTGGAGCTGTTCCAGCGCACCGGCACCTTCAAGGCGCGGGGCGCGCTGCTCAACGCGCTCGCCCTCGACGAGACGGCGCGGGCGCAGGGCGTGACCGCGGTCAGCGCCGGCAACCACGCGATTGCCGTGGCCTTCGCCGCACGGCGCGTCGGCACCTCCGCCAAGGTGGTGATGATGGAGGGCGCGGACCCCTTCCGCGTCGCCCAGGTGCGCCGCTACGGTGCCGAGCTGGTGCAGGTGCCGGACGTGCACACCGCCTTCGAGACCGTGCGCGCCATCGAGGCCCAGGGGCGCACGCTGATCCATCCCTTCGAGGGTCCGAGGACTGCGCTCGGCAGCGCGACCCTCGGCCTGGAGCTCGCGCGCCAGGTGCCGGCGCTGGATGCGGTGATCGTCCCCATCGGCGGCGGCGGCCTTTGCGCCGGCGTCTCCTGCGCCATCAAGACCATTCAGCCCGACTGCCGGGTCTATGGCGTCGAGCCGGCGGGCGCCGACACCATGCACCGCAGCTTCGCGGCAGGCTCCCCCCAGGCGATCGAGCGGGTGGCCACCATCGCCGACAGTCTCGGCGCGCCTCATGCGGCGCCCTATTCCTACGCGCTCTGCCGGCGCTACGTGGACGCGCTGGTGACGATCGACGACGCGGCCATGCGCCGCGCCATGGGGCTGCTCTTCGCCGAGATGAAGCTCGCCGTGGAGCCGGCGGGTGCGGCGGCGACGGCGGCCCTGCTCGGCCCGCTCGCCGGGCGGCTAAGAGGGAAGCGCAGCGCCGTGATCGTCTGCGGCAGCAACATCGACGCGCGGAAGTTCATGGCCCAGGCGCTGTTCGGATAGTCTTTGCCGAAGGCCGCTGATGATGAACCATCTTGCCTTTCCGCCCTTGTATTCTTTTCAGTTACGTGTGCGTCGCAGGGGTTGCACTTTCAGCCATGCTGGTGATAGCATCTAGCTTTTCGTCGATCTCGGAGTCGATTTCGTTATCAGGAACGAATTCTGCAAGTTCGTAAAAGTTTTTCTTTGCCATGAGATTGGGAATGTCGATCTTTTCGAAGTAAGTCCTGAAGAGTGGAGTCAAGAAATCATCGCTCACTTTCACGTCGGCCGCCCACGGCGAACCTTTGCCCAGCGTTTCCAGTGCGTTGCCGACTTCCGCAATGGCTTCGCGCATGGCGTTCAATCGCCTGTCGATTTCCGCGTGCGTAAACAGAGGCGTGGAGTGAACCTTGGCGGCCGATGAGCGCGCATAGGCTTCGAGCGTCGCTTCGGTACAGAGGTAGTTCTCGATCTCGCGCTTCCTCCAGACCTGGATTTGAAGCGGACGGCTATCCGGCGCTCCACCTTCCAGGCGATCGAAGAGAGCGATGCCCTTGAGAGCGGGGCACGCTTCTCTTAAACCGTGAAAGTGGCGGGCGGCCGCATTTGGCTGGTTGCCTACGTAATGGATGAAGGGCCGTTCGAGCGCCCGGACGGCGTCGTCTTTGCCGAGCCGCTTGGCGAACGCATGCAAGATGGCTAGATCTGTCGAGCCTTCGAGGTAAAGCACCCACCCGGTCTGCTCGGCCTGGTAATACTGATCGAATCCGATCTCCGCCAGCGCCTTGCGCACTTGACTTAGACCGTCTCCGATCCGGTGCGGTCTGCCGACGAAGGCGATGACCAAATCCTTGTCGGCCGCCTCGTTCAGGAGCACTTCCGAATGGCTTGCCGCGATGATCTGGTTGCCGCGGTCTGAAGCGACCTCGGTTATCAGGCGATAAATCTGACGCTGTCGGAGAATTTCGAGATGTGCGTCGGGTTCATCCAGCAAAATCACCGCGCCAGGGTTGGCGTACATGTAGGCCAGGATCAACAGGGTCTGCTGCAATCCGCGCCCGCTTGAGGAGAGGTCGAGAGCCGTGTCGCGCTCTCGATAGCCCATGGTGATCTCTCCCCGCTCCTCCACATAGCGGGGTTTGTCGAGTTCGGCGCCGAAGAGGGACTCGATCCGCTCAACCAGCGAATCCCATTCGTCGGGGCTTTCGCTCAGGATGCGGAAACACAGGTTGCGCAGGACTTCGGCTGTGCGGCCTTCTCCCACCCGCACGTTGACGGCGCCCTGATCGAGCCGCGTCTCCGTCGCTGCGAGCCCGGACATCGGGGGAAGGAAGGCGATATGCGTCGATCTCGCCTGCTCCGGGACCGGCATCCGTTTCGGAGGCCTGCCACCGTCGAGCCGGAGAGGCCGACAATAGAACGACTCCTCGTTGGCGTAGTCGAATTCGAGGCCGCAGGTCCAAGCCTTGTCCTCGTCGACGCCCTCCACAATGAGGTCGATCCGCACGTTGTCTGTCTGCTGGCGACCGTCGATCTTCCGAACGTCTCGTACATGGAGGTTGCGCCACAGGAGGGCCGCGCCCGGATGGGGGATGGCGAGCAGGTCCCTGCGGTTGACCGTGACGCCTGGACGCTTTTCGGGCGCGCTCTTCCCCGCGCGCTTCTCGTTCCATCGTTTCACGCCAATGTCCCAGAGGGCCAGCGCCTGCATGGCCGAGGTCTTTCCCGAATTGTTCGGGCCGATGAACACGACCGGGTTGCCCAACTCGACCTCGACCTCGCCGAAGCGCTTGAAGTTGCGGATCGTGAGCTTGGTGAGCATCGCGGAGTCTGCGCCCGGAGAGGACGGCGCCCCTACCAGCTGTTCCTGAGCTCGCGCAGCTTGAGGAACACCGCGCGGGGGCCCGGCTCGTCGGGCAGGCCGGGGAAGGCCTCGCGCAGGCGCGCGATGACGCTCGGGCTGTGGAGGCGGAAGAAGGTGTTGATCTCCTTCTCCAGCGCGAGCGTCGAGACCAGGGGGTCGTCGGGGTCCTGGGGCTCGACATCGGCGAGCAGCGATGCCGCCCGTGCGTTGTCGGGCTCGCGGTCCAGGGTGAAGCGCAGATTGTTCTCGATATAGTCGTGGCCGGGATAGATCAGGGTCTCGTCCGGCAGGCGCGCGAGCTGGCCGGCAAAGGTCTCGTAGAGCTCGGCCGGGTGCCCGCCGGAATGGCAGTTGCCGGCGCCGGCGTTGAAGAGCGTATCGCCGCAGAAGAGCGCCGGCGTGTCGGTGCGTGACAGCAGGCACACGTGGCTCATGGTGTGGCCGGGGGTGTCCAGCGCCTCCAGCTCCACCGTGGCGCCGACCTTGACCACGTCGTGCGCGCCGAGCCCGCGGTCGATGCCGGGGATCGCGCCCCCGGCGTTGGCATGGGCCAGCAGCCGGGCGCCGGTGGCCTCGATCACCGCCTTGTTGCCGCCGGTGTGGTCGCCGTGCTCGTGGGTGTTGAGCACCTGGGTGATCTGCCAGCCCTTGTCCCTGGCCGCCTTGAGGCAGCGCTTGTGATCCAGCGGGTCCACGGCCAGCGCCTCGCCGGTCTCGGGACAGGCGATGAGATAGTTGAAGTTGCGGTAGGCGTTGGCGGTCCAGATCTGCTCGACGAGCATGGGCGTTCTCCCGCGTAGGCCGTGCTAGTCCGGGTCCAGTTCGGAATCCCAGTAGAGGTAGTCGCCCCAGCTCTCGTGCAGGTAGCGGGGCGGGAAGCGCCGGCCCGCCGCGTGCAGGTCGTGGGCGCTCGGCGCCCTGGGCTTGCGCTCCGGCCGCATCCCGCATTCGCGCGGCAGCCGGTTGCCCTTCGTGAGGTTGCACGCGCTGCAGGCGGTGACGACGTTGTCCCAGGTGGTGCGCCCTCCGCGCGAGCGCGGCACCAGGTGGTCGAAGGTCAGGTCCTCCACCGGCAAGGGCCCGTGGCAATACTGGCAGGCGAAGGAATCGCGCAGGAAAACGTTGAAGCGGGTGAAGGCGGGGCGCCGCGCCAATGGCCGGTAGCGCTTGAGCGCGACCACGCTCGGCAGCCGGATCGCCACGCTCGGCGAGCGGATCGCCCGGTCGTACTCCGAGAGGATCGTCACCCGGTCGAGGAACGCCGCCTTGATCGCGTCCTGCCAGCCCCAGACCGACAGCGGGAAATAGCTCAGCGGCCGATAGTCGGCGTTGAGCACCAGGGCTTGGCAGCTCTCCAGCGATGCGTGCACGGTCCCAAAACCCCTCGACACGGTGCCGGCGCACCCGCCGGCGGCCCGTTCCCCGCCGGCGCACCCGATTCGGCCGCTCGGCCGGCGCATCATGCCAAAGACTGGCCGCCCGTCAAAGCCGGGGCGGGGAGGGGGAGATGCCCCGTGCACGCCTGCGGCCCACTGGCCCCATGCTAGGATGACCGTTCGATCCCCGGCGCCGCAGGACAAGACAACAGGGAGGCGCCTGCAATCGCCGCCGCGCTCCGGTGGCGGCGGAGGAGAGAGAGATGACGCGGACTCTGATCACCGATGTGACGATCTTCGACGGCTCCGGCCGCGAGCCCTTCGCGGGCGAGGTTCTGGTCCAGGGCAACCGCATCGCCAAGGTGGCGCCCGGCGGCTTCCCCCAGGGCACGGCGGCGGACCGGGTCGTCGAGGGCGGCGGTGCTGTGCTGATGCCGGGCCTCGTCAACTGCCACGGGCACCCGACCTACCCCAACATGGGCGCAGACTTCTACTCGACCGGCGAGCTCCCGGTGGAGGAGCATGTGTTCCGCACCATGCACAACGTGAAGGCGATGCTGGACGCGGGTTTCACCGCCTCCGTCAACGGCTCCTCGGCGAAGGCCCGGCTCGACATCGCCACCCGCAACGAGATCGATGCAGGGCGCATCCCCGGCCCCAGGATGCGCGCGGCCACGCCCGAGATCACGGTGACCGGCGGGCTCGGCGACCTGCGGCAGTATCACATGTACCACGAGGGCTTCGCGGTGGTCTGCGACGGGCCCGAGGAGATTCGCAAGTTCGCCCGCCTGATGATTCGCGAGGGCGTGGACAGCCTGAAGCTGATGATCTCGGGCGATTTCTTCGTCCACGACACCGCCACCGGCGACATGACCGTGATGCAGGAGGACGAGATCGTCGCCTGCACCAGCATCGCCCACATTCACAAGCGCCGGGTCATTGCGCACGCGCGCACGGCGGAGGCGGTCAAGCGCTGCGTGAAGCACGGGATCGACCTGATCTACCACGCCAATTTCTGCGACGAGGAGGGGCTCGACCTGCTGGAGGCGAACAAGGATCGCTTGTTCGTCAACCCCGCCATCGGGCTCACCTACACCACCCTCTACGAGATGGCGGACTACGGGATGCCGCAGGAGAAGGCGGAGGAGTGGGGCTTCAAGCGCGAGCTCGACGGCGCCATCGCGGTGACCAGGGAGCTGCACCGGCGCGGCGTGCGCGTGCTGCCCTTCGGCGACTACGGCTTCGAGTGGAACCCGGTCGGCCGCGACGCCCGCGACCTCGCGCTCTGGCAGGAGCTCATGGGTTTTTCCGCCATCGAGCTGCTCACCATGGCGACGCGCTACGGCGGCGAGTGCTTCGGCGATGCGGTGGGCATGGTCCGGGAAGGCTATCTCGCCGATCTCATCGCGGTCGACGGCGACCCGCTCGCCGATGTGCGCGTGCTGCAGGACACCGACCGCATCGCCATGATCATGAAGGACGGCGCCCTCCACAAGGAACCGCGCGCACGCGCGCGCCGGCAGGCGGCGGCCGAGTAGGCGCGACACGACAGGCCGCACCCTCCCGCGCACGCAGGCGCGTACGACCGCCTGCGGCCGAACGCCGGCCTTGATGCGGGCCGGGCTTTGCTCCTATATCCCGGCCCGCGTGCCCGCCACGGGCCGCGACCCGGAGATGTCGGCGAGCGAGAGAGATGAGCGAAAGCAAGAGCAGCAAGCAATCGAAGGCGAAGGCCACGCCGGCGCCCAAGGGCAGGAGCGAGAGCGCCGGCACCGGCACCAGGCCCGAGGCCAAGGCCAAGGCCAGGGCCAAGGCCAAGGCCAAGGCCAAGGCCAAGGCCAAGGACGACGCCGCAGGCGCGTCGACCAAGCCCTCGGACGCCAAGGCGCCGGACGGCGGCAAGGACACCGCCAAGGACGCTGCCAAGGACGGCGGCACGGAAAACGGCAAGGACAGCGGCACGGACGCCGGCAAGTCCGCCCGAGAGTCGATCGGCGGCGAGTCCGACGCTCATTACGGCTATTTCTCGAGCGTGCGGACGCCGGCCTACCGCAGCGGCTGGGACGCGATCTGGGGCGGCGGGAACGGTGAGGACGGCGCTGGCGGCGCCGGCGGCGCCGGCGGCAATGAAGCGCCGCGCCGGCAGAGCGCGACGCGCGGGGCACGCGCCGCCAGGGCGCGCAAGCGCCGGGACCCCGTCACCGTCACCCTCGACCTGGACGCGCTCCCGCCCCGGCTCAAGGACGGCCTGGTCGAGATCGCCCGCGCCGAGCTCAGGAAGTCGCGCGTCAGCTACGAGCGCCGCGCCAAGGCCGGCGCGGTCGACTGGCGCATCGTCTGCCGCGTCGACTGAGCTTATTTTGTTTGGCTCAATTCGTAAATTGTATGCATTTGTGGTATAGTTCCGGGAACTTCAAGGGGTTGGGTTCAGGAGGTTGGGTTATGGACAGCAAGGGGTTCCAGGAGTGGCTTTCGGCGGCGGACGAGTTGACGCGCCCACAGGTGCGCGAGGCGCTTGCGGTGCTTTCGGGCCGACCCGAGGGCGAGGCGTCGAAGGCGGCGATCGAACTCGCTGTGGACGAGGCCCGGCGCTGTCCGCATTGCGCGCGCGAGGGGGCGGTTTCGCGGGGCAAGGCGCGCGGTCTTCGGCGCTACCAATGCAAGGGCTGCGGCAAGACCTTCAACGCGCTGACCGGCACGCCGCTGTCGGGCCTGCACCACAAGGAGCGCTGGCTGTCGTTCGGGGCCTCGCTTGCGGAAGGCGAGACGGTGAAGGCGTCGGCGGAGCGGTGCGATGTGGCGGTGAGCACGGCGTTCCGCTGGCGTCATCGCTTTCTGGCGGCGGCGCGGGGTGGTTCGGGGGTGCTCAAGGGCATCGTGGAGGCGGACGAGACGTACATGCTGGAGAGCCGGAAGGGCACGCGCAAGCTGGGGCGCAAGGCGCGCCGGCGCGGCGGCAAGGCGAAGAAGCGCGGTCTCTCGCGCGAGCAGGTGCCGGTTCTCATGGCGGTGGACCGTGGCGGGACGACGTTCAGCGCGGTACTGCCCAGGGTCGATGCGATGGTGCTCACGGCCGCCCTCGATCCGGTGGTCGCCAGGGACGCCCTGCTGGTCTCCGACGGCGGCGCCAGCTACCCGCCGTGCGCCGCCGCGCTCGGAGTGAGCCACGAGAGCCTCAACCGGTCGATGGGGGAACGGGTCCGGGGCGATCTGCATGTGCAGACAGTAAACAGCCGCCACAGCCGCTGGAAGGACTTCCTGCGACCCCGCCGCGGCGTCGCCACCCGCTATCTGGACAACTATCTGAGCTGGTTCCACCTCGTCGGCCTCGCCCCCGGCGCCAATGATCGCGCCTGCCTTGCCGCCGCCGTGATGAAGTAACGCATACGATTCACTAATTGAGCCTTTTGTTTTCCCTCAGGCGCCGGGCGCTTGCCCCGCGTCGATCGCGCGCCCCCGCGCGCGTGGACGCGCGACGCTCCGCGCCTTACGGCGCGCCGGCGCGGTCGCGCCGGCCGGGCCGAATGCGGCCCGGTCCCGTTCACTCCCACGCCCTGGTGGTGCTTGAGGGAATCTGCAACGCTCGGCATTTCTGGGGTGTACATGGCCTGCAACCCGCTATATGTAGCGGGTTTGTCACAGTCGAGTCGGTTTCGAGAGCTGAAGGGGGCTGTCTACCATGAGCAGAGCCGCATTCATCGAGAAGGTCGCCAAGAAGGGCAAGATGAGCAAGGCCGAGGCCAAGCGCACGGTGGACCTCGTGCTGGGCGAGGTCGAGGCCGGGCTGAAGAAGTCGAAGCGGGAAGGCCGCTACACCATCGGCAACTTCGGCACCTTCACCATCGCCAAGCGCAAGGCGCGCAAGGGCCGCAATCCGCAGACCGGCGAGGCAATTCGGATCAGAGCCTCCAAGGTCCTGCGCTTCCGCCCCTCGGCCACACTCAGGCGGGCCGCCGGCGCCAAGTAATCCACGCGCGCTCTCGATAGCGCGCGGCGACGGCGGCCGCGGTTCCGAGGCGCGCCGGCGCCCGATGCCGGCGGGCTTCCGGCTCGCGCTCTCGTGTCGCGGCCCCGCTGGAGCGACGCGTCAAGCGGCAGCGACCCCTTGATATAGCCCTGGTCGCGCTCGCCCGGTACAAAACGCCCCGACGAATACCGGACTCTCCCGCGCGATCGTGCGATGATGACCGTTGTCGCGAATTGAAACAGATAGCGCTGAGGCGGTCCCGGCATGATCGAGCGGATACGAGCCAGGAATATTGGGCCGGTCAAGGAAGCCGACATCACTTTCGGCGACCTGACAGTGTTTGTCGGACCGCAGGCGACCGGCAAGAGCATAGTCTTGCAACTCCTGAAGCTGCTCGTTGACAAGCCTGCTATCCACAAGACAATGCGGCGCTTCAGTTTGGCGCAACGCGGTCGCGAAGGCAGTTTCTTCGATCTTTATTTCGGCGAGGGAATGGCGTCGATCTGGGCGGAGGGAGAGAGCAGCCTTTTCCGCGGGCGGTCGCGCAAGCCGACCGACTTGATGACCTATTCTCGTGCAGGCCGGTCCGACGGTCCCGAAACAATGTTCTACATTCCGGCGCAACGAGTCATGAGCCTGCGCGATGGAATGACCCGCCCTTTTTCGGACTACAGGGCAGGCGATCCCTTTGTCCTCCGCGATTTCAGCGAAAAACTCCATGGCATCGTGCAGAATGAAATCGGCCTCGATGAAGATGTTTTCCCGCGTCGGAACCGCTTGGCGGAGGTATTGAGAAAACCACTTGAGGAACATATCTTTGGCGGGTTCGCGCTGCGCACGGATACCTCCGGGCACCAGGGGCGTCTGGTTCTAAAGCAAAGCACCGGCGGCGCACTGCCATACCTTGTGTGGTCGGCCGGACAGCGGGAATTCGTGCCCCTGTTGTTGGGGCTCTACTGGCTGCTGCCGCCGGCGGCAACGCCACGCCGCGACGATCTGAATTGGGTCGTTATCGAAGAGCCGGAGATGGGGCTGCATCCGAACGGAATCGGTGCCGTGCTCAATCTCGTCATGGAGCTAAGGTTGCGCGGATATCGTATTTGCCTGTCCACGCATTCGCCCCATGTCCTCGACATCATTTGGGCGCTGCGCTTCTTTCAGGAGAATAGCGGGCAAGCCAGGGATGTGCTCAAGCTTCTCGGCCTTGCTTCCAAGCGGAAAACCAGAATGCTGGCCGGTGCCGCCCTCACGAGCGAGTTAAGAACCTACTATTTCGCACGCGACGGCAAGGTTCGCGACATATCCGACCTCGATCCCGGATCGGACGATATCGCCGAGGGAGGATGGGGGGGCATCACGGAATTCTCCGGCAGGGTCGGGGATGTCGTTGCCGACGTCGCCAACCGAACGTCGGCCAACGGCGCATGACCTTCGAGGAGGCGGTGCGGGCTGCGCCGCGCCCGGTGAGCGGCGCGTATTGTCCCGGAAAGCAGGCCTTGGAGAAGGAGCACCGGAATTGCGTGGCGTGCAACGAGCCGAGGCGGCTGACGGGAAGTATCAATCTCGATCTGGCGCTTGAGCGAGAGCCTGGCCATGCCGGAGCGCCTCGCTGGGATTACGGACTCGGCTACAAGCCTCCGAAAGGATCGGAGCAGGCCGTCTGGATCGAAGTTCACCCGGCCACGACGAAGGAAGTGTCGAAAGTCCTCAGAAAACTGCAGTGGCTACGCGACTGGTTGAATGGGGAAGCCGAGCAACTAAGGCGGCTGACCGATCGCGCCGAAGCCAGAATTCGATTCGTGTGGATTGCCAGTGATGGCGTGAAAATTCCCCGGAACTCCCCTCAGGCCCGCCAACTCAACAAACGCGGCATTCAACAAGTGCTTGATGGCTTCCTATTGCGCTGATGCGCGCGTACTACGCGTCGTGCGCGACGGCCGTTGCTACTGTCCTGTTTCCGAAGTTCGTTCGCACGATATTGGGCCGGCGCGAAGTCTCTTCGATCCGGCCACTCCCACACGCCGTCATGCCCGGACTTGTTCCGGGCATCCATCTCGGCCACGCGCGGCGGCGGGGCGTGGATGGCCGGAACGAGTCCGGCCATGACGTGGCGGGGATAGCGCGTATGTGCGCACAAACTTCGCGAACGGGACACTACGTAGCTCCGGTACCGAGAGTGAATTCATCACTGCTCACGTGTTCCACACACCGCGCATCGTCGTTCGCCGGCTTGTTGACGTGCGTGCTCACGGGGTGGGCGGTCATTGCCTCGGCCAGGTAGGGGGCGAGGGGAACTGGCTCGCCGGCGAGCCAGGGGTCGAACAGGTCGCGCGGCAGGATCGCCGGCATTCGGTCGTGGACCGGGGCCACGGTCGCGTTGGCCTGGGTGGTGAGGATGGTGCAGGTCTCCAGCGTGTCTCCCGGCGCCAGTTCGGCCAGCGCGCCGGTGAGCGGGAGGCCGTCCCGCACGGTCCAGCGTTCCCAGAGGCCGGCGAAGGCGAAGATGCCGCCCTCCTTCAACGCGAACAGCCAGGGCTGCCTGGTCTTGCCCTGGCGCGTCCACTCGTAGAAGCCGTCGGCCGGGATCAGGCAGCGGCGTGTGCGGAAGGCGGCGCGGAACGCGGGTTTCCGGTGCGCGGTCTCGGCGCGGGCGTTGATCATCCTGTAGCCTATCACCGGCTCCTTCGCCCAGGCGGGGATCAGGCCCCAGCGCAGCATGGAGAGGCGGCGGCCGTCGTCCGCCAGCCGCACCGCCGCGATCCTCTGGCCCGGCGCCACGTTGTAGCGCGGCCGCAGGTTCGCGGGCGGCCCGATCAGGTCGAGAAATTCGTGCAGCGCGCGCCACGAGAGGCGCTGGGTGAATCGTCCGCACATGGCCGGCGGCGCGGCGTCAGCGCTGCCGGGCCGCCCTACCAGGCGGTCCAGCCATGGTCGATGGTGAGATGCGCGCCGTGGACGGCGTCCGCCTCCGACGAGACCAGATAGGCCACGGCGCCGGACACGTCGTCGGCGTCCATCCAGTAGCGGCCGACCGGCGAGAGGGCGTTCATGCGCTCCTCCTTGCCGGGCTGGGCGCGGATCGCCTCGTTCATGTCGGTCTTCGCCGCGCCCGGCGCGACGGCGTTGACGTTGATCCCGTGCGGCGCGAGCTCCATGCAGAGCGCCTTGGTGAGCAGCATCTGGCCGCCCTTCGAGGCGCAGTAGGCGCTGCCGCCGCGCGTGCCGACGAGGCCGAGCGTGGAGGCCACGTTGACGATCTTGCCGGCGCCCTTCGCCTTCATCGCCGGCACCACCGCCTTGACCATGAAGAAGCTGCCCTTGAGGTTGATGTCGATCTGCGCGTCCCAATCGGCCTCGGAGGTCTCCTCGATCGAGAGCGGGCGGTAGATGCCGGCATTGTTGACGAGGATGTCGATGGTGCCGAAGGCCTCCACCGCTTCCGCCGCCAGCCGCTCGCAATCGGCCACGCGGGCCACGTCCGCCTGGAACGGCGCGGCCCGGCCGCCGGCATCGGCGATCTCCTTCGCCACGGCCTCGGCCCTGGCGCGCGCGCTCCGCGCAACGACCGCGACCGCCGCACCGTCGGCGCCCAGGCGGCGCGCGATACAGGCGCCGATCCCGCGCGAGCCGCCGGTGACGATCGCCACCTTGCCGTCCAGCCTCATGCGCTGCCTCCCCCCGGTCGATTCCGCGACGATAACACGAACGCCCGGCGGCCAACCGGGCGTGAGAGCCGAGCGGGACCGGGCCGCGCAGCGGCCCGGCCGGCGCGACCGCGCCGGCGCGCCGCCAGGCGCGTAAGCCAAGCGAGCGGAGCGAGCGCCCGGCGCCTGAGGGAAATGAAAAAGTACGCCCGGCGGCCAACCGGACGTGAGAGCCGAGCGGGACCGGGCCGCGCAGCGGCCCGGCCGGCGCGACCGCGCCGGCGCGCCGCCAGGCGCGGAGCGTCGCGCGACCGCGCGCGCGGGAGCGCGCGATCGAGCGGAGCGAGCGCCCGGCGCCTGAGGGAAATGAAAAAGTACGCCCGGCGGCCAACCGGGCGTGAGAGCCGAGCGGGACCGGGCCGCGCAGCGGCCCGGCCGGCGCGACCGCGCCGGCGCGCCGCCAGGCGCGAAAGCCAAGCGAGCGGAGCGAGCGCCCGGCGACTGAGGGAAATGAACAAAGCGCGAGCGCCCGGCGCCTGAGGGATGTGATAAAGGGAGCCATGGCGATCTGCGATCTGAGCGAGATGAACGGTCTGCTGGCGCCGGACGCGCGCCTGATGGGGCTCGACCTCGGCACGAAGACCATCGGGGTCGCGGTCTCCGACGTGACGCGCACGATCGCCTCGGCGCGCACCACGCTGAGGCGGAGCAAGCTCACGCGCGACATCGAGACCCTGCGCGCGCTGATCGCGGCGGACGGGATCGGCGGCATCGTCGTCGGGCTGCCGGTCAACATGGACGGGAGCGAGGGAGCGCGCGCACAGTCCGCCCGCGACGTGGCCGCGCGCCTGGCCGACGCGCTCGACGCGCCCGTCGCCTTCTGGGACGAGCGCTGGTCCACGGTTGCGGCCGAGCGCTCGCTGATCGCCGCCGATCTCTCGCGCCGCAAGCGGGCGCGGGTGGTCGACCGGGTGGCCGCCGCCTACATCCTGCAGGGGGCGCTCGACCGCCTGCGCGCGCGCTAGCCCGCCGTCGCCGCCGCCGCTGCTGCCGTCACTGGTGGAACTCGCGGATCGCGCCGCGCTGCACCACCACGCTTGCCGCGAGGACGATGGCGAGGCCGGGCACGGTCATCAGCGGCGGCGCAGGCTTGCCGAGCGCGAGGTCGATGAGCAGCACGATCGCCGGCAACGCGTAGCCGTAGGCCTGCACCCGCGTCGGGCCGATACGCAGCGTCGTGTACTGGGTGATGAAGAAGGTGACGATCGTCGAGAAGATGGCGAGATAGACGATGCCGCCGATCACCACCGGCTCGACCGCCGACCAGTCGGTGCGCCAGAGCTTGACGTTGCTCGCCGCCACCAGCCAGAGCGTCGCCGCCACCAGCGTCCAGAAGGTCAGCACCAGGGTCGGCTCGTCCCGGTGCAGGCGCTTGATGAGCGGACCGTAGACGCCGAAGCCGACGCAGCCGGCGAGGAAGATGCCGTCGCCGATGGTGACCTCGAGCGCGATCAGGCGCGCCGGGTCTCCCCGGAAGATGATCCAGACCGCCCCGATCATGCCGAGGAAGAGCGCCGCCAGCCGATGCAGGCCCAGGCGCTCGCCGACCAGCACCGCGCCGAAGAGGGCGGAGAGGCCGGGCACGATCGTGAAGAGCGCACTGGTGTTGAGCGCGCTGGTGTAGCGCAGCGCCTCGAACATGCACCAGAAGAAGAAGGCAAGAGGCGCGCCGAGCACGACGTAGCGCACGAACGCGCTCGCCCGCGGCAGGCTCAGCCCTTCGCGCCAGGCCACGATCGGCGCCATCAGCAGGGCGGCGAGCACGAAGCGGACGCACATCAGCACAGCCGGGTCGAGGCCGTGGGTGATGTGCTCGCCGAGGGGAAAGGAGGTGGAGATGACGACGGTCATCAGAAAGGCCAGCACGTGTGCGTGCGCCTGGCCTGTGCGTGCGCGCCCGCCGGGCTGCGGCGGCTCCTGTCCCATGCCCTACACTACACCCGGCGCGACATCGGCAAACAGCCGCCCGTCCGCCGTCGCCCGCGGCGCCCGGCGGGGCGGGGCGCTCAGGCGTCGCGCTCCCGGAGCGCGCTATCAATCCGCGCGCTCGTGGGGCGCGCCATGTATCCGCGCGCTCGCGGAGCGCGTCATGTATCCGCGCGCTCGCGGAGCGCGACGATCGCGCCGAGCAGGACGAGGCCGTAGATGATGTTGCGCACGGCCTCGGGCAGCACCGTGCCCGACAGCATGATGCCGAGGCCGGTGAACAGGATCGCGCCGCCCAGGATGCCGAGATAGTGGCCGCGGCCCCCGGTGATGAGGGTCCCGCCCAGCACCACCACGGCGATCGAGGACAGCAGGTAGGGGTCGCCCATGCCGTAGAAGGCCTGGGCGCTGAAGCCGGCGATGAAGATGCCGACCAGGGCCGAGCAGAAGCCGCTCAGCACGTAGGCGCCGACGATGGGAAAGCCCGTGCGCACGCCCGAGAGGCGGCTCACCCGCACGCTGTTGCCGACCGCGAAGATGCGCCGGCCCTGCGCGCTCCGGTTGAGGTAGAGCGTCGCCGCCGCGACGAAGACGACGAGGAACCAGCCGATCGGCGCGATGCCGCCGATGCGCCCGGTGACGAACCAGGCCAGCGCCGGCGGCGCCTTGCCGATGGGCGCGCCCGAGCTGAAGAGCAGCGACACGCCCTCCAGGATGCCGTTCATGGCGAGCGTGACGATGATCGGCGAGAGCCCGAAGAGCACGATGGTCATGCCGTTGAGGAAGCCGATGGCGATGCCGATCCCGAGCGCGGCCGGGATCGCCCAGGCCGCCGGCGCGTCGACGCCGTTGCAGACCGTGGTGACGACGATGGCCGGGAAGGTGATGGTCCAGGGCACCGAGAGGTCGAGCCCGCCGGTGATGATGACCGTGCCCTGGCCGAGGCCGAGGATGGCGAGGAAGGCGGTCAGGATCAGCATGGCGTTGAGATAGGCGAGCGGCGAGAAGCCGCCGCCGAAGATGCCGACCGTGGTGCCCAGGATGACGATGTAGATGACGTAGGCCGGCACCGCGAAGCGCAGCACCGCGCGGTGCCGGTCGAGCCAGGAGACGGCGGCGGCGGAGGCGGACGGCGCGTCGCCCGCCGGGTCGAGCCCGACGAGGCGGATCGGCGCGCCCACGACCCGGAGCCGGGAGGGGAGCGTCGACTCCCGGAGCGCCCGCAGGGTCGCCCGCCAGAATCGCGCGATGTCCACGACCGGCGAATCGCGGCCGAGCGAGAAGCCGAGGACGGCGATGAGCAGGATCGCGCCCTCGACGATCGGCGTGTAGTAGGTGCGCACGCCGAGCACGAGGAAGATGTTCACCACGACCGTGAGCGTGAGCGCGCCGAAGATCGTGCCGACGGCGCCGCCGCGCCCGCCGCCGATGAGGGTCCCTCCCAGCACCACGGCGGCGAAGATCTGGAGCAGCATCTTGGCGCCGATCAGCGGGTCGCCGCCGCCCATGTTGGCGGTGATGAAGAGGCCGGCGGCGCCGTAGCACATGCCGGCGAAGGTGAAGGTGAGGAAGCGGGTGCGGCGCACGTCCACCCCGTTCGCCCGGGCCGATCCCTCGTCGCTGCCGATGGCGTAGATGCCGGTGCCGATCCGCGTGTTCTTGAGCACGAGCCAGAACAGGATCGCGACCGCCAGGACCACCACGGGTGCGGGCAGGCCCTCCGGTATCACGTCCCCGGTGAAGACCAGGCTGAAGTCCCACGGCATCTCGCCGCCGGGGAACTTGAGCACCAGCAGCGCCGCCCCCTGGGCGATGAACATGGTGGCGAGCGTCACCACGATGGACTGCAGGCGCGCATACGCCACGAGGAAGCCGTTGACGGCGCCGATTGCCGCACCGAGGCCGAGCGCGATCGCCAGCGCGGCGAGGGTGAAGAGCCCGGTCCCCATCTCCGCCGCGTCACCGAGCTGGGTGACCAGGACCACGTTGACCAGCGAGATCACCGCGCCGGCGGAGAGGTCGAGCCCGCCGGCGAGGATGACGATGGTCTCGCCCAGCGCTGCGAGCGCCAGCGTCGCGGCGCTCGCGCCGATGCTGCTGATGTCGAAATAGGCGATGCCCTGGCCGGTGATGAGCTGGAGCGCGATCATCGTGGCGGCGAACACGGCGATGGCGACGATCGTGCCGCGCTGGCGCGACCAGCTGACGCGCGGCAGGGCGGGTGCCCCCAGCGTGTCGAGCGCCCGCAGCCGCGTCATCGGGCGCCCTCGCCGAGGGCTGCGCGCATGATGCTCTCCTCGGTGATCCCGCTGCCGCTGAGAGAGGCCGCCTTGCGGCCGCGGTAGATCACCATCACGGAGTCGCAGAGGTTCACCAGCTCCGGCACGTCGGTGGAGTAGTAGAGCACCGCGCCGCCGGCCTCGGCGTAGGCGCGCATGAGGGCGTAGATCTCCGCCTTGGTGCCCACGTCCACGCCCCGCGTCGGGTCGTACATGAGCAGCACGCGGCTCTCGGCCAGCAGCCACTTGGCGATGGCGATCTTCTGCTGGTTGCCGCCGCTGAAGACGTTGCAGGGGCTGTGGAGCGCACGCCTGTCGACCCGCACCATGTCCAGCGCGCGCCCCACCGCCTGCGCTTCCTGCGCGAGGTCCACCAGGCCGAAGCGCACGCAGCTGTCGACGATCGGGAGCGAGATGTTCTCGCGCCCCGTGAGCGCGAGGAAGAGCGCCTCCGTCTTGCGGTCCTCCGGCACGAAGCTGATGCCGATGCGGCTGTTCACCGCGTCCTTGGGCGAGCGCAGCGTCACCCGCTGGCCGCCGATCAGGATGTCGCCGGCGCTGAGCCCCACCATGCCGAAGAGCGCGAGGAAGAGGTCGCGCTGGCCCATGCCGTCCAGCCCGCCGACGCCGAGGATCTCGCCGGGCCAGAGCGCGAACGAGAAGTCCTGCACGCCGCCCTCGATGGCCAGTCCCTCGCCGGCCAGGATCGGCGCTTCCCCGCGCCGCGCCGGCTGCGCCGGCCTGGGCGGGAAGGTCGCGGCCAGCGAGCGCCCGATCACCAGCTCGATCACCCGGTCGTCGGAGATCTCGTCCGTGCGGAAGCTCCCCACCATGCGGCCGTTGCGGAGGATCGTCAGGCTGTCGCACAAATCCCGCACCTCCTGCATCCGGTGCGAGATGAAGACGATGGTCGTGCCCGCCGCGCGCAGCCGCTCGAACAGCGCGCCGAGCCACTGCACGTCGTTGCCGGAGAGCGACGAGGTCGGCTCGTCGAGCAGCAGCAGGCGGGGGCTGCGCGAGACCGCGCGGGCGATCTCGATCTTCTGCCGGGTGGGGAGCGCGAGCGTCCTCACCTCGGCGTTGGGGTCGATGTCGTCGAGGCCGAGGTCCGCGAGTGCGCGGCGCACCTGCCTCTCCGATTCGCGCCGCCTGATGCCCCCGCCGGGGCCGGTGGGCTCGTAGGGCAGCAGCATGTTCTGCACGACCGTGAGGTCGCCGATCAGGGAGATTTCCTGATAGGCGGTCTGGATGCCGTGCCCGTGGGAGGCGCGCGGCGTGTCGATGCGGGCGGGGCTGCCGAACAGCGCGATCTCGCCGGCGTCCGGCCGGCTGAGGCCGCTCAGCATCTTGACCAGCGTCGACTTGCCCGCGCCGTTCTCGCCGAGCAGCGCATGGACCTCGCCGCGCGGGATGGCGAGCGAGACGTCGTCGAGCGCGACGGTCGCGCCGAACGCCTTGCTCAGGCCGCGGATTTCGACCGCCGGCGCCTGCTCATCCATTGCCGGCTCCCGGACGCTGCGTCCCTTGGCGCCGGCCGTTCACGCCGGCGGCGTGGGAGCGCCAGGGGGGGACGCGGCGTTGGCCGCCGCGCCCCCGCGTCCCCGGCCGGGCCGCGAGCGGCCCCGCCCGCAGCCGCTGCCCGCGATCAGCTACCCTCGGGCACCGTGCCGTTGAGTGCGGAATAGACGTCGAGCTCCGGCACCTCCGAATGCCACACGTCGATGAAGTAGTTCGACGGCGCGACCGAGAGCGGCACCGCGTTGCACGACCAGTTCTTCGCCGTGAGCTCGGCCTTGTCCCCCGTGTCACAGAGCTCCGCCTCGCCCGGGATCACCAGGGGCATCGGAATCTCGTAGAAGCGCGGAATATCGGCTCCGTCGAACTTGCTCATGGCGAGCTTGAAGGCAGCCGGCGCGGCCCAGGGCGGCGAGCCCATGGAGGCGCTGCGCAAGCCGTAGGCGCCCTCGGTCGTGCCCGGCGGAAGTTGCGCGACCCTGTGGCCGTTGGTGCCGTTGCCGGCGCAGGGCTTGAGCGTGTCGCCCCGGCCCTCGTCCACCTGCATCTGGGTGAAGACGTAGCAGCCGGTCTGGGTCCACAGGCCGTCGATCTTGTCCCAGCCGTGGGTGGCGACGATCTCGGTGAGCTTCTGCTTCGCCGTGGCGTTGTTCCACATGCTCGGCGTGTCGGCGATGATCGTGATGTCCGGGAACTCGGCGAACACCGCCTTGGCCGCGGAGTTCCGCCGCAGGTCGACCATGTTGCCGGGAATCCCGCCCATGAAGACGATGTTGCCCTTGCCGCCAAGCTCCTCTGCCAGCCATTCGGCCGGTCCCGCGCCGGCCCAGTCCTGATTGATGCCGACGTGATGGGCGCAGGGCTCGGTGACCTGGGCGTCGAAGGTGATGAAGACCACGCCCCGGCGGCAGGCGTTACGGATGGCGCGGTTGAGCGCCGTCGGCGAGATCGCCCAGGCGACGATGACCTGCGCGCCCGCCTGCACCATCGCGTTGATCTGCTGGATTTGGGTCTGCGCATTGCCCCGCGCGGACTGGATTTCGATATCCACTCGGTCCTTGTAGTCCTTGGTCCCTGCTATTGAGCTCAGCAGGTTGGTGGACGCATCCATCCAGGTGTTGCCCTCGAAACCCAAGCTCACATAGACCTTGACCTTGTCGTCCGCAGCGGCCGTCCCGACCGGCGCCATGCCGCCTGCAAGGAGCGCCAGGGCCGCGGCCCCGAGCGCGGTATTGCGCAGGAATTGCCTCATCTCCGTTCCCTCCCGTTTTGTGTCGCCGGCCGTGTCTTGTTCGCCCATCGGCGGGCGCGCCCTCGTTGCCGGCACGCCCATCATAGGCGCTGTCATTTCATCGGGACAAGCGGGGGAGGGAGTGCGCCGGCCCGGCGCGCTGTCGCGGGCGCCATCAGAACGGTTGGGTGAGCATCGGGAAGCTCTGGTCGCAGTTGGTGAGGTCGACCCGCTTGAGGCGGATGCGCAGGCGGTCGTCCTCCTGCACGATGGTGTGGGCGTAGCGGCCGCCGAAGACGCGCTGCGGCTTGCCGGGGCGGTCTTCCACCATCACGAACTTGGAGCGCACCAGCCAGGCGCCGTCCTCCGTCACCGCGTCGAGCCTCGTGCCGGAGAGCACGCGCACGCAGCGCGACGGCGGGCTCTGGCAGTGGATGCGGGGATGGTTGAGGCGCTGGACGCGGATGCGCATGGTCGCCTTGTCGTCGTAGAAGAGCGACACGTGGTCGTGCCAGCTCTCCTGCTCAGGCGCGGCCGGCACCCAGTAGGTGCCGTCGTCGGTGTAGAGATCGCACCAGTCGTCGAAGCGCCGCTCGTCGAGCAGGTCGGCCTCGTGCTCGATGAATCGGCGCAGCTCGTCCACGCGCACGGCGTTGGAGCCGGCGGCGGTGTGGGCCTCGGCGGTCGTACTTGTGCTCATGCGCCCATGAGCGCGCGCCAGGCCTCGTGCTGGGCGCGCTGGCCCACCTCGCTGGAGCGCGGGCCGAAGAGCACGCCGTTGCCCTCGTCGATCTCCGCGCCCAGCCCGCGGGCGACGAGCACCCAGTCGCTGCCCTGGGTCGTGAGCCCCTCCTGGCAGCGCTCGAAGGCTTCCATGTCGTCGGACTGGATGAAGGAGGCGGCGGCATGGGTGATGTTCACGAAGCGCACCAGGTCGTCGGAGATGGTCTCGGGCGCGCCCTCGAGGCGGACCGGCCAGACCTCGACCTCGGTAAGATCCACCGCCACCGGCCGGATCACGCGCACGGACGTCTGCGCCAGCAAGATGTCGGAGCTGGGGAAGAAGGTCATGCTGTGGCGGCGGTTCATGAGGATGTCCGCGGTGCGAGCCTCGCCGTGGCGCGCCACCATCATGGCGCGGTAGTCGTCCCAGTGCCCGCCCGACTGCTCCCTGTCGAAGAGCGAGGCCTCGGAGCTGTGGCGATCGTTCAGGCCGCGCACGCCGGTCTGGGCGACGATGGCCTCGCCGTTGGCGGCGAAGAACGCCGCATCGCCGCCCTCGGCCCCGGCGCGGCGCTTGAACTGCCGGCCGTCGGGGCCGACGGTCGAGGCATGGCAGGCGGCGGGGTGGTACATGTCCGCCAGGTTCTCGAGCTGCAGCTTCCAGTTGCCGCGATAGTGATAGCGGTGGCAGCCGGCGCTGAGCGTCACCGCGCCCGCCGGCGCGCGGTCCACAAGCTCGTCGATGCCGCGCCGGGCCTCGGCGAGATAGTCCAGCAACGGCTCGGCGTCGGTATTGAAGGAGGCGAAGACGAAGCCGCGGTAGGAGTCCACCCGCGGCAGTTGGGCCATGCCGAAGTGCGGGTCGCCGAGCGGCTCCTCGGGAAAGTCTGCGCGCATCGGCACGCCGGCGAGCGCGCCGTTCGGGCGAAAGCTCCAGCCGTGATACATGCAGGTGAAGACCTTGGCGTTGCCGCGCTCAGCGCTCAGCACCTTGGCGCCGCGGTGGCCGCAGCGGTTGAAGAGCACGCAGATGCCGTCGTCCGCGTGCCGGCTCAGCACCACCGGCTGGCGCGCGAGCTGGGTGCAGTAATAGTCGCCGGGGTTCGGCACCAGGCTCTCGTGGCCGACATAGAGCCAGACCCGGCGGAAAATCTTCTCCATCTCGATCTCGAAGATCGCCGGGTCGGTGTAGATGGCGCGGTGCACCCGGTCGGGCCGCACCATCGCCCGCAGCTCATCGCTCGTGTAGCCGGCCATGGCTCCCTCCGCCCGGCACGCACGCGGGCGCATCATAGTACGGGGGCGCCTGCGCAGGGAGTCGCCCGGGGCCTCCGCTGCGCACAGCGCTATCGCGCGTCGCGGCGTATGCGATATGGTCGTGAAACGACCACACACCTTCGGAGATTCTCGGGCCTTGAACAGCACCTCCTCCACAGGCTGCGACAGCGGCACGCCCGCGCCGGTCGAACTCGCCTTCTCGCGCGACGAATACGCGGCGCGGATCGCGAAGACCCGCCGCGCGATGGACGGGAGAGGGCTCGACCTGCTCGTCGTCTCCGACCCCTCGAACATGGCGTGGCTGACCGGCTACGACGGCTGGTCCTTCTACGTGCACCAGTGCGTGCTCCTCTCGCTCGCAGGCGATCCGGTGTGGTTCGGGCGCGGCATGGACGCCAACGGGGCGAAGCGCACCGTGTTCATGGCGCACGACGACATCGTGGGCTACGCGGACCACTACGTGATGTCCAGCGAGCGCCACCCGATGGACTATCTGAGCGAGGTCATCGCCGGGCGCGGCTGGGGCGGATCGCGGATCGGCGTCGAGATGGACAACTACTACTTCAGCGCCGCCGCGTACCGCTCGCTGGAGACCCATCTCCGCGAGGCGACGCTGCTCGACGCGACGGGCCTCGTGAACTGGCAGCGACTCGTGAAGTCGGAGACCGAGATCGCCTACATGAGGAACGCGGCGCGCATCGTGGAGAAGATGCACGCGCGCATCCTGGAGGTGGTCGAGCCCGGTATGCGCAAGAACGAGCTGGTCGCGGAGATCTACCACGCGGCCATCACCGGCGTGGAGGGCGCCGGCGGCGACTATCCCGCCATCGTGCCGATGCTCCCCACCGGCATCGACGCGTCCGCCGCGCACCTCACCTGGGACGACAAGCCGATGCGGGCGGGCGAGGCGACCTTCTTCGAAATCGCAGGCGTGTACAGGCGCTACCACTGCCCGCTCTGCCGCACGGTATTCCTGGGCCGGCCCTCCGCACGGGAACGCAACGCGGAGGGCGCGCTGCTGGAAGCCATCGAGGCGGGACTCGATGCCGCGAGACCCGGAAACCTGTGCGAGGACATCCACCGCGCGCTCTCGGACTCGCTGGCACGGCACGGCCTGGCGAAGGAGAGCCGCTGCGGCTACTCCATCGGCCTCAGCTATCCGCCCGACTGGGGCGAGCGCACCCTCAGCCTGCGCCCCGGAGACCGCACCGTGCTGCAGCCGAACATGACCATCCACTTCATGCCGGCGCTCTGGTTCGAGGACTGGGGTCTCGAGATCACCGAGAGCATCCGCATCACCGGGTCCGGCGCGGAAACCCTCGCGAACTGGCCCCGCGAACTGCAGGCGAAGGCCTGAAGCGCGGCGCGCCCACAGCCACGAACCGGGCGTGCGCGCCTCGGGCCGTGCAACAGGGAGCAAATGTCCCGATGCCTCGACATCTGAAGACCGGCATCAGCGATGCCGAGGCGGCAGAGGCCGACGCGAAGGTCCGCCGCGTCGTGGAAGACGCGCTGAACGACATCGCGCGCCGGGGCGACGCCGCCGTGCGCGAGATGTCGATCAGGTTCGACCGCTGGGAGCGCGAGGATTTCCGGCTGAGCGAGGGGGAGATCGAGGCCTGCCTGGGGGAACTTACCGGGCAGGACCGGGCGGACATCCTCTTCGCGCAGGAGCAGATACGCAATTTCGCGCAGGTCCAGCGCGACGCGCTCCGGGACGTCGAGGTCGAGACCCTGCCGGGCGTGGTGCTCGGCCACAGGAACATCCCGGTCAACGCGGTCGGCTGCTACGTGCCCGGCGGCAAGTATCCGCTGCTGGCGTCCGCCCACATGTCGGTGGTCACGGCCAGGGTGGCGGGCGTGCAGCGCATCGCGACCTGCGCGCCGCCCTTCGAGGGCAGGCCGGCGCCGGCCATCGTCGCCGCCCAGCATCTCGCGGGCGCGGACGAGATCTACGTGCTGGGCGGCATCCAGGCGGTGGGCGCGATGGCCTTGGGCACCGGCAGCATCGCGCCCGTGGACATGCTGGTCGGCCCCGGCAACGCCTTCGTGGCCGAGGCCAAGCGCCAGCTCTTCGGCCGCGTCGGCATCGACCTGCTGGCCGGACCCACCGAGACCCTGGTGATCGCCGACGAGAGCGTGGACGGCGAGCTCTGTGCCGCCGACCTGCTCGGCCAGGCCGAGCATGGACCCACCTCGCCGGCGACGTTCTTGACGAACTCGGAGAGTCTCGCGCGCGCGACCATGGCCGAGGTCGAGCGCCAGCTCGCCGTCCTGCCGACGGCGGGGATTGCCGGCCAGGCCTGGCGCGACTACGGCCAGGTGATCGTCTGCGACACCCTCGACGAGATGGTGGCGGTCGCCGACGAGATTGCTGCCGAGCATGTGCAGGTGATGACCGCGGACCCCGACCGGTTCCTGGAGCGCATGACCAACTACGGCGCGCTCTTCCTCGGGCCCCGCACCAACGTCTCCTACGGCGACAAGGTGATCGGCACCAACCATACGCTGCCCACGCGCAAGGCGGCGCGCTACACCGGCGGCCTCTGGGTCGGCAAGTTCCTCAAGACCTGCACCTACCAGCGGGTGCTGACCGACGAGGCGTCCGCCATGGTGGGCGAATACTGCTCCAGGCTCTGCGCCCTGGAAGGCTTCGCCGGGCACAAGGAGCAGGCGGACATTCGCGTGCGCCGCTATGGCGGCAAGAACCTTGCCTGATCCCGCCGCCGCCGACGCGCTGCCGAGGACGCCCTCCTTCCGGCTCGACGGCAAGCGAGCATTGGTCACCGGCGCGAGCCGGGGTCTCGGCCGTGCCTCGGCCGCGGCGCTCGCCGAGGCCGGCGCCCGTGTCGTGCTGGCGGCGCGGGGCCGTGATGCGCTGGCACGGGTGGCGGGTGAGATCGAGGCTGCGGGCGGCTCGGCCGAGACCCTGCCGCTCGACATCGCCGACGTGGAAGGGGCGGCAGAGGCGCTCGCGGCGCTCGGGCCGGTGGACATCCTCGTCAACAACGCCGGCGGCAACCGCCCGGCCGCCCTGCTCGACGTGACGGTGGACGACTTCGACGCGGTCATGGGCATCAACGTGCGCGGCGCCTATTTCTGCGCGCAAGCCGTGGCGCGGGAGATGGTGGCGGCCAAGCGGGGCGGCGTCATCGTCAACATGTCGTCGCAGATGGGCCATGTCGGCGGGCCGCGGCGCACGGTCTATTGCACCGCCAAGCACGCCATCGAGGGCATGACCAAGGCGATGGCGATGGACCTCGCGCCCCACGGCATCCGGGTCAACGCCATCGCGCCCACCTTCATATCCACGCCGATGACCCGGCCCTTCCTCGATAACCCGGCCTTCAGGGAAGACACGCTGAAGCGCATTGCGCTGGGCCGCCTGGGCGAACTCCCCGACGTGATGGGGGCGGTGGTGTTCCTGGCGAGCGACGCCGCGAGCCTGATCACCGGCACGAGCCTGCTCATCGACGGCGGCTGGACCGCGCAGTAGCCGCGAGAGAAGGCTGGATCAGCGCGTCAATTCGTCGTGCGGCTCGGGCGGCACATCCGGCGCCTCGTTCAGATAGCGTTCCAGATCGCCCGCACCCGCACCCGCCGCTCGCTCTCGCAGAAATACCTGCGCGGTTTCGACGGCGCCGATCTTCTGGGCAACCGCCGCGACGATCCACTGATTGAGAGATACGCCATCCTCGCGGGCAAGGCGCACCGCCGTGTCCTTCAGCGACACCGGTAGTTGCAACGGATATCTGTAGCGCCGGGCGTCGGTCATGGAGACAGTCTCCTTGCGATGTCGCCAGGGGTCGCGATCTCCAGGCCGAGTGCCCGGGCCGATTCGAAGTCCCTGACATTGTGCGTCACGATGGCGTCGGCTCGTCCATTGAATGCTGCTTCGAGAACCATCTCGTCGTCGGCGTCGCGCAACATGGGGCGGATCCTGAAGGATATGTCGACCGGCTCACAGAGAGCGGCAAGGGCCCGCATGATTGCAGCGACGTCATCGAGACTGTGTCCTGTGACGGCACGCGTTTGCGGGCGGCTGAGGACCGCTTCGTACTCCAGGAAGAGAGCCGTGGAGCAGAGCGGCGTCACGCGCCGCGCATCGGCCAGCATGAGGAGCGCGTTGCTTGCGCCCCGGCGGCTTCGGAATGCGGCGACGATGACGTTCGTATCCACCACGAGTCTCACCATGCGAGACTAAGTGACATCTTATAAGATGTCTATGGTGTGCCGTCAATGTGGTGCGCCGTCGCGGACTGTTCTAATCGAGCAGCGGGCGGTCGGTGTGCCGGGCCTCGGCGAAATTGTCGGCGAGGCGGTGGGCGGCGCGGTAGGCCAGCGCGCAGATCGTGCTCGTCGGGTTGATGGCGGCGCCGGTCGCCATGACGGACCCGTCGGTGATGTAGAGGTTGGGGCACTCCCAGGCCTGGTGCCACCTGGTGACGACGGAGCGTTCGGGGTCGGCGCCCATGCGCGCCGTGCCGAGCAGGTGCCAGGCGGGCGGCGCGTAGACGCCGCGCGCGTCGCGGAAGGGATTGACCTTGATGTCCCAGGCGTCCATCGCGCCCGCCAGCTCGACGGCGCGCTCGATGCCGAAGCGCGCGAGCCGCGCATCGTTCTCGCACATGCCGTAGGCGATGCGGGGCGCCGGCAGGCCCGAGGAATCGACCACGCTGTCGGAGAGGGTGACGCGGTTGTCCGGCCGCGGCAGGTCGTCGCCGACGATGAGGATGCCGATGCCGTGCCCGAAATGCCGGGCGAACCACGCGTGATGGTCGTCGCCCCAGGGCGCCGTGTTGCCGGAATGCGAGCCCAGCGCCTGATAGCCCGCGCCGTTCTGCCGCACGATATGGAACGTCAAGCCGTTGACGAAGCCCCGGGACGTGTCGCTCTCCGCGAACTCCTCGGAGATCGCGATGGCGGAGATCAGCCCCTTGTGCGCCTCGGTCGGCGCATCGACCCAGCACTCCACCATGCCGAGCGTGTGGTGCATCAGGTTGCGCCCCACCTGATCGGAGCGGTTGGCGAGGCCGGCGGGGTGCGCCGCGCTCTCCGACAGCAGCAGCAGGCGCGGCGTGCCCACGCCGTTGGCGGCGAGGATCACCACATCGGCCGGCTGAAAATGCCGCACGCCGGTGTTGCGCTCGACATAGACCACGCCCGTGGCGCGCCCGGCGGCGTCCGCTTCAATGCGCTCGACGCGGCTGTCGGTGCGGAGCTCGACGCCCGCCGCGAGCGCCTTGGGCCAGTGGGTCACGGCCATGTCGTTGAGCGAGCCGCGCGGGCAGCCGCTCTGGCAGTTGCCGCAATTGTTGCAGGCGAGGCGGCCGTCATAACCCTCCGCCAGGATGGCGCAGGGCATGGGCCACCAGTGCCAGCCGAGCGCGTCGAAGCCGCGCGCCACCGCCGCGCCCATGGCGCCGCGCGGGCCGGGGCGGGTCTGGAAGGGGCCGCGCGGCGGCATGGCCGGGTCGCCCGGCCAGCCGGAGACGCCGCAGGCTTCGTCCGCCATCTCGAAGTAGGGGGTCAGGTCCTCGTAGGCGATCGGCCAGTCGGGCGCGAGGCCGTGCTCGGTGCCCTTGCGGAAATCGGACGGGCGGTAGCGCGGCCAGGTGGCGGTGTAGATCCCGGTCGAGCCGCCGACGCCGTTCCACATCAGCGTGGTCTCGTCCGCGCTGTCCACCGGGTAATCGTGCGGGTGCGCGCGGACGTTGACGGCGATCGACCAGTCGGTCGCGCGCCGCCATTCCCAGTCGCGGCCGTGATGGGGGCGCTGTTCCGGCGGGAACCAGGAGCCCTGCTCGAGGCAGACCACGCGGATGCCCTTCCGCGCCAGCACGGCGGCCGGAATGACGCCGCCGGGGCCGGAGCCGACGACCACGACATCGGCGCGCTCGTGCGTCGTGCGCGCGGCCATCGCGGGAGCCTCAGGCCTGCCCGTCGGCGTCGAGCCGGGCGCCGCTCTCCGCATCGAAGAGGTGCGCGCGCGCAGGCTCCGGGTCGATCCACACGGTCTCGCCCGGACGCACGGAGGCGCGCGCCTGCAGCAACACGCAGAGCCGCCGCGTGCCGAGGGCGCCGAACAACTCGATCTCCCGGCCGGTGGTCTCGACCACGTCAACGGTGAGCGGGAAGCCCTCGCCCTCGCCGACCAGGCGCAGGTCCTCGGGCCTGATCCCGTAGAGGACGCTGCGGCCCGCCTGCGCCGGCACGTCCTGGTCGTGGCGGACCGTGACGTCGCCTTCCAGCGCGATCGCGCCGTCCGCGCCCAGTGTCCCCGGCACCATGTTCATCTGGGGCGAGCCGATGAAGCCCGCGACGAAGGTGTTGGCCGGCCGGTCGTAGACCTGGTCCGGCGCGCCGGTCTGCTCGATATGGCCGTCGCGCATGACGACGATGCGGTCGGCCAGCGTCATCGCCTCCACCTGGTCGTGGGTGACGTAGATCATGGTGGTCTGCAGCCGCTGGTGCAGCGCGCGGATCTCGGTCCGCATCTGGACGCGGAGCTGGGCGTCGAGGTTGGAGAGCGGCTCGTCGAACAGGAAGACGATGGGCTCGCGCACCAGCGCCCGGCCCATGGCGACGCGCTGGCGCTGGCCGCCGGAGAGCTGGCGCGGGTAGCGCTTGAGGTAGTCGGTGAGCTCCAGCACCTCCGCCGCCCAGGCGATGCGGCGCTCCTGCTCGTCGCGGGGGAGCTTCCGCATCCGCAAGCCGAAGGACATGTTGCGGTAGACGGTCATGTGCGGGTAGAGCGCGTAGGACTGGAACACCATGGCGATGTTGCGGTCCTTGGCCGCGACCCGGTTGACCACCCGGTCGCCGATGGAGATTTCGCCGGTGCTGATGTCTTCGAGCCCCGCGATCATGCGCAGCAGCGTCGACTTGCCGCAGCCCGACGGCCCCACCAGCACGACCAGCTCCTTGTCGGCGATATCCACGTCGATGCCGTGGATCACCTCGGTGGTGCCGAAGGATTTTCGGACGTTGCTGATGCCGACGTTGGCCATACCCCGCCCCTATGTCCGATTGTCTGCCGGGTGCGCGCCCGCGCGCGCCCCCTTGGCGATGGCGCCGCGCCCGCTCGCCACCGCGTCGTCCCGCGTGACCCGTTCCGGCGCCAGCGGCTCGGGCGGGAGCGGCGCGAGGTCGAGGCGCGCCACCTCCTCCGTCCTGACGTAGCCGCCGCGCCGGTGCGCCGGCGCCTGGGCGGGGTCGCGCTCGTCGAAGGGCGCCATGGCGTAGCCCTCGGGCTGTGGCGCGTCGTTGTAGACATGACCCAATGCCCGCACGGCGCGCACCACGGCAGGGCTCTCGTAATAGGCGAGGTAGGCGATCATGCGCAGCGTCTCGAAGCGTTCCGGGTGGGTCTCCTCGGCCCGGCGCACCACCGCCTGCCGCTCCGCCGGGCCGAGCGGCGTGAGCGGGCCGCCGCAGGCCGCGACCGTGGCCGCGAGATCGTCGAGCGCGCTCTCGCCGGCCTGCGCCACCAGCCGGTCCGCCACCACGCCATGGATGCCGGCCTCGCTCGCGGCCGGGAAGCGCCCGTCGCCTGGCAGCAGCACGTCGACCAGCTCCTTGAGCATGGCCGCGATGGCGGCGGGGTTCGTCATCGCCGGGCGCTCCCGCTTGTCCGCTCGCCTGTCATCGCTACTTCGTGCTGCCTGCGGTCAGGCCGCGGATGAGCCAGCGCTGGAAGAACATCGCCAGCAGGTAGACCGGCACGATGCCGATGAGCGACGCGACCGACATCTGCCCGTATCGCAATTGCCGGTCCCCCTGATAGAGCGAGAGGCCCACCGGCAGCGTCTGGGTGCTTTCGCTCCGCGTCAGGAAGGAGGCCAGCAGGAACTCGTTGTAGGCCAGGATCAGGCAAATAATCCCGGTGCTGATGATGCCCGGCATGAGCAGCGGCACGGTGATGCGGAAGAGCACCGAGCCGTAGCCCGCGCCGTCGATGCGGGCGGCGTCCTCCAGCTCCTCCGGCAGGCGGCGCACGAAGCTCGACAGCAGCCAGAAGGCGACGGGCAGGTTCATCACGCCGTAGACGAGGGCGAGGCCGGCCAGCGAGTTCAGCAGCCCGATGGAGCGCAGCAGGAAGAAGAGGGGGAAGAGGGCGACGATCGGCGGTGCCACATAGGTGGCGAGGATGAAGGCCGGCAGGAACTTGCCGCCGATGCGGTAGCGCACGATGGCGTGCGTGGCGGGCACGGCGATGACGAGGGTCACCAGCGCACCGCAGGCGGCGGCGACGATCGAGTTGCGCAGGTAGGTGCCGACGGCGACGGAGTTCCACGCGTCCGGGTAGTTCTGCCAGAAGAATTCTCCGGGCAGGAAGCCGCCGCTCGCGATGTCGGGCTGCGTCTTCAGCGAGACCATGAACATGAAGATCATGGGGAAGATGAAGAAGAGCACGACCGCCGCGGTTCCCGCCCAGCGCGCCAGGGTCCAGAGGTCGACCGGCGCCTCCGAGAGCCAGCTGCCGCCGTCGATGTTTCCGGCGCCGGCGGGCCTCACGAGAGTCTCTTCTCGGCATAGTCATGGGCGGTGGTGAAGGGGATGGTGACGAGGCCCACCACCACCGCGAACATGAGCGTCTGGGCCGCCGCCGCGCCGATGTCGAACTGCTGGATCGCGACCCGGTAGATGTAGAAGCTGGAAACGGTCGTCGCCTGGCCCGGCCCGCCGCCGGTCAGCACGAAGACGAGGTCGAAGACCTTGAAGGCGATGACCAGCTTGAGCACCGCGATGGCGAGCAGCGCCGGCGCCAGCATCGGCAGGGTGATGGACCAGAACATCGCCGGCCCCGACGCGCCGTCGAGCCTGGCCGCCTCGTAGATGTCCTCCGGCAGGGTCTGCAGCGCCGCATAGGTCATCAGCGCGATGAAGGGCGTCCACTGCCACACGTCGGCCAGGCACACGAAGGGGAACGCCATGGTGGACGAGCCCAGGAAGCTGACCGGCCGGCTGAAGAGCGCCATGTCCATGAGGAAGCTGTTGAGCCAGCCCCCCTTCGGCATGAGCAGAAGCTGCCACATGACGGCGACGGTGATCGGCGGGGTCATCAGCGGCAGGAGGATGAGGGTCCGCAGGATTTGCCTGCCGCGCACCGCGCGATCGAGGAGAAGGGCGACGACCACGCCGAGCACGACGGAAGCCAGGGTCGTCATCAGCGCGAAGACGGCGGAGCGGACAAGGGACGCGGTGAATTTCGATTGTCCGATGGCGTCGCTGAAGTTCTCGACGCCCACCCAGCCGCGGAACAGCGTGCCCAGGTTGGACTCGGAGAAGGAGAGGAAGATCAGGTAGACGAAGGGATAGACGGCGAACACGATCAGGCCGCCGATGAGCGGCATGACCACCGCCCAGCCGATCAGCCTGCGCCGGTCGAGGTTAGCCCGCATTTCTCACCATGGCCATGGTCTGCGCGGCGCTGTCCGGCCGAGAGGGCAGGAGAGGCGCGCAGCGCGATGCGGGGACATCGGGCAAGCGTCTCGACGCACCCTGTCGGCCGGACAGCGCCGCCCTTCGGGTCGCGCCCAGGCGCCCGCCCGCGGCGTCGCGGGCCTCAACCGTATTCCCCGATACGCTTTTCGGCCCGCTCCTTGCGGATCGAACGCCTGGGCGCGACGCAGGCCGTGACCATGGTGAGAAATGCGGGCTCGGTGCGCCGGCCCGGCGCCCGCCTGCCTGCGGCCCTTCGCGCGTGCGCTGCGGCGCGGTGTCCAGCTCAGCCATGACGGGAAGACGGGGCGGCCGCCGCCAGGGTGGCCCCTGCGCGTGCGGCCGCCCGGCCCTTGGCTATGCTTAGCTCAGGATATCCTCCCATGAGGCCTGGGCCTCGCCCATGGCCTGCTCGGCGGTCTTGTCGCCGGCCATCATCAGGCCGAGCTCGTCCGTGAGCGACTGCATGAGCTTGGGCGATTCCGGCTTGGTCGGCCAGGGGAAGGCGTCGTCGATGGCCTGCTCCACGGCGTCCGCCTGCAGCGGCGCGAATTCCCGATAGGCGGGCATCGCCGAACGCCGGGTCGGGTCCACACCCGTGGTGTTGTCGGTGAGCACGCGCACGTGAAATTCCTTGCTCGACTGCATGCGCACGAACTCCCACGCCATCTCGGGATTGTGCGAGCCCGAGGAGACGCCGAAGGACCAGCCCGCGTTCATCGCCGGCCGGTTGACCGTGTTGCTGCCGGCGACGGGCATGGGCACCACGCCCCACTTGTCGACGATCTGGCTCTGGTTGGCGTCCTGCGCCCAGGTGCCGAGGTCGGTCCAGAACTCGATCATGGCGGCGCCGCCGCTGAGGAACACCGGGATCGAGTTGCCGAACTCGGTCTCGAGCGGGGTCGGCACCGCGGACGGGCCGGCGTCGAGCATCGTCTGCGCAGCGCCGATCGCGGCATCGCTGGTGAGCGCAGGCGCGCCGTTTGCGTCGAGGAAGTCGCCGCCGTAGCCGCCCAGCCGGTTCGCGTAGGTCGAGCAGAGGATGATCGGGAACTGCTTGCACATCAGCAGGGCGCCGTACACCCCATTGGCGGCTTCCGCATCCGTGACCGCCTTGGCGACCGCGTTGTATTCGTCCCACGTCGCCGGCGGCTGCAGCCCGTTCCGGTCGAGGATCTCCCTGTTGTAGAAGAGGACGTGCGTGTCGCCGTCATAGGGCAGGCCGTAGCGGCGTCCGTCCACCAGGGTGTAGGCGTCGTAGAGCGCCCCCAGGAAGTCGGCCGGGTCGATGTCGGCCTCCTCCGCCGCGATGCGGTCGGTGATGTCGGCCAGCACGCCGTCCCGCACCAGCGCTTCCTTGTCGACGTACCAGTACTGGAAGACGTCCATGTCGTTGGTGCCGGACATCACGTCGAGCGTCGACTGCGCCGTGATCTGGTCGTAGGGCACCTTCACCCCTTCGACCGTGGCGCCCGTCAGCGCGTTGAAGCCCTCCGAGAGCGGCTTGATGGAGCCGGCGTGGGGGTTGATGATCATGAAGCGCAGGGTCTCGCCGGACCAGTCCGAGGCGCGCGCGCGGCCCGCAAAGGTGCCCGTCCCTGCGACGGAGAGCGCTGCCGCTCCCATCGCCGTGCTCTTCAGGAAAGACCGCCGCGAGAGCGGAGCCTTGGACCCGAGCTTAGCGTAGTCGGTCATGGGTATGATCCTCCTCATTCGGCGTGTTCGCTTGTCCCGCAGTCGAACCCCTCGCCGTGCTTCCCTGCATAGGGGATGCGGGCGCCGCCATCAACTCACAAAACGGCGAGGCAGTGCGCAGGCGCTTGCGCCCGGCTGCACACGGCGTCCCTTCGCCGTTTATGGCACGCGGGCGCTTGACTTAGGATGAGGCGATGTATCCGGCTCCGATCGCGCGCTACGAGCGGCCGGCGACGATCGCCGAGGCACTGGAGGCGATGGCCGGCGCCGGCGAGGGCGCCCTCTACCTGGCCGGCGGCACCGCCGCGATGCCGGCCGTGAACGCGCGTGCCCTGCGCCCGTGCGCGCTGGTCGACCTGGGCGGCGTGGAGGAGCTCGACGGGATCGCCAAGGGACCGCGTGGCGTCGCCATCCGTCCGATGACGCGCCTCAGAAATCTCGCGGGAGTCTCCGCTCTCCACGGCGCCCATCAGGCGATCGCCGATGCCGCCGCGACCATGGGCGATCGCCAGGTGCGCAATGCCGGCACCATCGGCGGCGGCCTGTTCTGGAAGGGCGGCGCCGCCTGCATGGCGACGGCGGCGCTCTGTCTCGATGCCGTGCTGGCGCTGCGTTCCCCCGGCGGGGCGGAGCGGGCGCTGCCGGCGTCCGCGTTCGTGGCGCATCCGGCGGGAGCGGACGGGGGCGGACCGGAGCTCCTGGTCGAGATTCGCCTGCCGCGGGCGGAGCCCGGCGCGGCGAGCGCCTACAAGAAGGCCGCGACCGGAGCCGGCGGCCCGCCGCTCGCCGGTGTCGCCGCCTCTATCAAAGTCAACGCCGAGGGACTGTGCAGCGACGCCCGCCTCGCGGTCGGCGGTCTGGCGCCCTCGGCGCGGCTCTTCGAGGACGCGGCGGCGCTGCTCTGCGGCGGCGTCATCGACGAGGCCAGGGCGGGTGCCGCCGCGGCGGCGGCGGCGGATGCGCTGGCGCCAGCGTCCGGCGGCTCGTGCGATACCCGCTACCGGCAGGCGCTCGTCCGCAGCCTCGGGCGTGCGGTGATCGAGCGCGCCTACGCCCGTGCCCGCGACAAGGTTTTTGGGGGCCCGCCGCCATGAGTGCCGCCGTGAACGGTGCCATGAACAGGGACATCGCCGTGACGGTCAACGGCAGCGCCTGCGCCCGGACCGTGCCGCTGCGGCTGCTGCTGCTGGATTTCATCCGGGACGCCTGCGGGCTCACGGGCACGCGCAGCGCCTGCGCCCATGACGGAAGCTGCGGCGCCTGCACCGTTCACATCGACGGCCGCGCGATCAAGTCCTGCATGGTGCTCGCCGTGCAGGCGGACGGCCGCGCGGTCACGACCGTCGAAGGCCTGGGCACGAACGGGAGGCCGCACCGGCTGCAGCGGGCCTTCCGCGACTATCATGCGCTGCAATGCGGCTATTGCACGAGCGGCATGTTGATGACGGCGGCCGAGTTCCTCGAGGACAACACGAACCCGAGCGAGGCCGAGGTGCGCCGGGCGCTGGCCGGCAATCTTTGCCGCTGCGGCGCTTACGGCCACATCGTCGAGGCCGTGCTGGCGGCGGCCGCATGGCGCCACGGCCTCAAGCCGCCGCCGCCGAAAGCGCTCGCCGGAGGCGGGTCCGGGTGATGCCGCTGCGTCCGAGTCTTGACCATTCCACGCAAGTGTCGTGACTATCGTTGTCGAGCACGCGGCCGGACGCGCAGCCTGCAAGCGACACCGGGAACGGCGACCGATGGACAAGGGAGAGGGCGGCGGGGTGGCGGACGCGGCAGGGGGCGGGCACTCTCTCGAAGTCGAGCTGACGCTCGGCGGCGATGCTGCCGCTCTCGACCAGGGCTGGCGTGCGGCGGTCCCCGCAGGCGGCAGCGCGCGCCAGCAACGCCTGCGCAGCACCTATTTCGACACCGGCGACTTCCGCCTGCGCAGGCGCGGCTTCACGCTGCGCATTCGCGAGGACGGCGAGCGGCTGGTCCAGACCCTGAAGTCGGACGGGCCCTGCGGCGCCGGCGCCGTGCTCAGGCGCAACGAGTGGTCGCGCCCGGTCGAGGCCCCGGTGCCTTGTTTGCCCGTCGCCCCGGACCGGGCGGTGCGCGATGCGGTGGGGCCGCTCCGGCCGGCGGAGCTGGCGCCGGCATTCTCGACCGATGTCTTGCGCCGCACCGCGACGGTCGCGGTGAGCTCAGCGGAGCGCGGCACCGCGCTGGTCGAGGTCGCGCTCGACAGCGGCGAGATCAGGGCGCAGGGGAGGCGGGACCGGGTCTCGGAGCTGGAGCTCGAATTGATCGAGGGACCGGCGAGCGCTCTCTACGAGCTCGCCATGACGCTGCAGGCCTCCGCGCCGCTCTGCATCCAGACCGCGAGCAAGGCCAAGCGCGGCTACGTCCTCGCCGGCGGGGAGGGCTATGCCGGCTGCAAGGCGCCCATGCTTGCGCTGGCGCCGGGGAGCTTCGTGGACCGGGCCCTCGGCGCGATCTTTCGCGCCTGCGCCGGTCATTGCGCCGCGAACCGCGATGCGGTGCTGGACCGCAGCGATCCCGAAGGGGTCCACCAGTTTCGTGTCGCCCTGCGCCGGCTGCGCTCGGCCATCGCGGTCTTCAGAGCCGTTCTGCCGCCGGGCGACGCCGCCTGGCTGGAACACGAGGCGAGCCGCCTCATCGACGTGCTCGGCCCGGCGCGCGACTGGGACGTGTTCATCACCGAAACGCTGGCGGCCGTGCGGGCCGCCCGGCCTGCCGATGACAATCTGAGGCGCCTCGCCCAGGCGGCCGAGGCCGAGCGCGCGCGCGCCTACGAGCAGGCGGAAGCGCTGCGGGCCCCCGCCTACACGGCGTTCCTGCTCCGCTTCGGCCGCTGGATCGAGACCGCCGGCTGGCGCGACGAGGCAGACCGGGCGCTGCTCGACCAGCCGCTCGCGCGCCTCGCCGGGCGCCTGCTCGACAAGCGGTACGCGCGGGTCCTCAAGCGGGGGCGCGACTTCGAGCGGCTCTCCGACGATCGCCTCCACAGGCTCAGGATCGCGCTCAAGAAGCTGCGCTATGCCGGCGAGCTCCTTGCCGCCCAGTTCCCCGACGGCAGGCCTCGCCCCTATATCAAGGCGGCGCGGCGGCTCCAGGACGACCTCGGCCGCCTCAACGATGCGGCCGTCGCCGAGCGGCACCTGTCGGAACTGCTCCGCGCCCAGCCGGAGAGCGCTGCTCTCGCCGCGCTCGGCGTCGGTGCCGGGCAGGTGATCGGCTGGCACGCCCGCGCGCGCGAGGAGGCGCGCGCCCGGATCAACGGGGACTGGCGCGCCTTCGCCGCCGCCGAACCCTACTGGCGTGCCGGGAGCGGCCGGGACGACCCCTGACTATCGAGCAACGGGTCGCCCTCATCGCGTTCGGCAATTGAGTGGGACAGTTCGCCCGGTTTCAGTTAGTCTTGCAATGGCCGGTCTCGTTCAATGTGAGCGGAAGGGTGCCGGGCACATCCATTCCCTGACGGGTGTGCCGGCGGTGTCGGTACGGGGCAACATCGGGAGGGCGAACTCATGAAAGACAGGAAAGTGCTGAGCCGGGATGCTCGGCGCTACACGCTGCCGTCGGAACGCGCGCTGGGCGCCGAGACGCATTCCTATATGCCGGAGCTCTGCGACCAGTTCCAGACGGGCAAGATCAGCCGGCGCGACTTCCTGCGCCAGGCGATGCTGCTCGGCATGGCGACCGGCACGGCCTACGCCATGGCCGGCACGCTCGGCGGCGGCGACCCGATCGGCTCGGCCGCGGCGGACGAGATGCCCAAGGCGGGGGGCACGCTCAGGGTCTCCATGCGGGTGCAGGAGATGACCGACCCCGCGACCTTCCCCTGGACGGAGAGGTCCAACGTCTCGCGCTTCATGGCGGAGTATCTGACCCGGACCAAGCAGGACGGCAACACGGTCCCCTACCTCGCCTCGAAGTGGGAGGCGACCGACGACCTCAAGACCTGGGTGTTCCACCTGAACCAGGGCATCACCTGGTCGAACGGCGACGCCTTCACCTCCGCCGACGTGGCCCACACGGTCAACCGCTGGCTCGACCCGGAGGTCGGCTCATCGAACCTCGGTCTCTTCGGCGCCATGGTCGAGGAAGGAGCGGACGGCAAGAAGCGGGGCATCGCCAACGCGGTCGAGGTGATCGACGACCACACCATCCAGTTCAACCTGAAGCAGGCCGCCCTGGCCATGCCGGAGAACTTCTACAACTACCCGACCGCCATCGTGCACCGGGGCTTCGGCGTGGACTATGAGGCGGATTTCTCGGCGAACCCGATCGGCACCGGCCCCTTCGAGCTGGCCGAATTCGCGATCGGCGAGCGCGCCATCCTGAAGAAGGCGCGGGACTGGTGGGCCGGCGCGTTCCATCTGGACGAGATCCACTATTTCGACCATGGCGAGGACAGCAACGCCTGGATCGCGGCGCTCGCGTCGCAGCAGGTGGACATGGTCTTCCGTCTGGCGAACAACCTCATCGAGACGGCGCAGGCCCTGCCCTTCGTGGACGTTCATCCGGTGACGACGGCGCAGACTGCCGTCATGCGCTTCCGCGTCACCCACGAGCCCTTCGACAATCTCAAGGTCCGCCAAGCGGTGGTGGCGTGCATGGACCACCAGGAGATTCTGGACAAGGCCTTCAAGGGCTACGGCCAGATCGCCGAGAACCACCATGTCTGTCCGGTTCATCCCGAGTATGCGACGCTGCCGCCGCTCAAGCGGGATATCGAGAAGGCGAAGGCGCTGCTCGCCGAGGCCGGCTACCCGGACGGGATCACCCTCGAGATCGCCAACGGCGACACCGAGGGCCCGTGGATGACGGACGCCTGCGCGATCTTCAAGAACCAGGCGGCGCCGGCGGGCATCACCATCAACATCAACAAGATGCCGGCCAACCAGTACTGGGAGGTCTGGGACAAGGCGCCGTGGGGCTACACCGCCTGGACCCATCGCCCGCTCGGCACCATGGTGCTGGGCCTTGCCTACCGGGCCGGCGTGCCGTGGAACGAGGTCGCCTACGACAACCCGGCCTTCGACGCGGCGCTCGACGATGCCGAGGGCACCCTCGACGTGGCGGAGCGCACCAAGAAGATGGCGGTCTGCCAGCAGATCCTGCAGGACGACGCGATCATCCCGCAGCCCTTCTGGCGCTCGGTCTACAAGGCGTCGAACAAGAGGGTCAAGGGCTTCAAGACCCATCCGACGCTGTACCACCAGTTCCACGAGGTCTGGCTGGACGGTTGATCCAGGTGCGGCGCGGGAGGCTCTGCCCTCCCGCGCCACGCTCCCCGCTTGGGCGGACTCCCCGCTCAGGCGGGCCCCGGTCGCACAGGTCGTCGTCCGGTAGCCGGAGACCGGCATGATCCAGCTGATCGTCCGGCGCGTCGGCATGATGATCCTCATCATGCTCGTCGTCGCGCTGCTTCTCTTCCTGATCAACGAGGGCGATCCGAGGCTCATCGCACGCAGCGTTCTCGGCCCCTATGCGCAACCCGAGCAGCTCGACGCATGGGTCATCGAGAACGGCTACGACCGTTCGGTCTTCATCCGCTATTTCGAATGGATCGGCCGGCTGTTCGCCGGCGATCTCGGCGACTCCGTCATCTACAAGCGGCCCGTAAGCGAGATTTTCTGGGACCGTCTCGGCAACACCGGCATCCTGGCCGGCGTCACCTTCGTCCTCATGGTCTTCATCGCGCTCGTGCTCGGCGTGCTGGCGGGCATGAAGGAGGGCTCGCTGCAGGACCGGGCGATCTCGGTCTTCTCGATCGTCACCACCTCGATCCCGGAATATGCCAGCGCCGTCTTCCTCGTCGGCGTCTTCGTGTTCTGGCTCGGCTGGCTGCCGGGAACCTCGTCGATGACGGCCGGGTTCAATGTGGTCGAGCTGGTCCTGCCCGTGCTGGTGCTGACCCTCTACGGCTTCGGCTACATCGCGCGGATGACGCGCGCCTCCATGGCCGAGGTGATGACGACCCCCTACATCCGCACGGCCGTCCTCAAGGGCCTGCCCTACCGGCACATCATCCTGAGGCACGCGCTCAGGAACGCGCTGATCGCGCCCTTCACCGTGATCATGCTGCAGATCAACTGGCTGCTCTCGGGCGTGGTCGTGACCGAGTTCGCGTTCGGCTACAAGGGCTTCGGCGCGCTGTTGCTGGAGGCGGCGCTGCGGCGCGACATCTTCGTGATCGAGGCCTGCGGCACCGCGGCGGTCTTCGTCGCCGTCTTCACCCAGACCGTGGGCGATCTCGGCTACACCTACCTGAACCCGAGGATCCGCTTCAAATGAGCGAGGCGCCACGCGTGAGCGACGCCGTCGCGCCGGTCGCGAGGCTCGGCGCTTCCATCGCCTCGGTGCTCCGGCCGGTCGCGCTGCTCAGGGAAAGCCCGGTCGGCATGATCGGCGGCGCCATCGTCCTCGTCTTCGTGGTGCTGGCGGTCTTCGCCCAATTCATCGCCCCCTTCGATCCCAACGATGCGATGGTGCCCTTCGCCTATCCGGGCGCGGAGGCGCCGGACGGCCGCATCTTCCTGCTCGGCACCGACCATCTTGGCCGCGACATCCTGTCCCGGATCATCTGGGGCGGCCAGCGCGTGCTCTTCTACGCCGCCGTGGCGACGGTCCTGGCCTATGTCGTCGGCGTCGTCATGGGCCTGGCTGCGGGCTATTTCCGGGGCTATCTGGACGAGCTCCTCTCCTTCGTCGCCAACGTCATTCTCTCCTTCCCGATCATGGTGCTCTACGTGCTGATCATCGCCAAGGTCGGCGCGTCGGGGCTCAACATCATCTTCGCCGTCGTGTTCGCGTCTTCGCCCGGCATCATGCGCATCGTGCGCGGGGTGACGATGGACATCGCGACCCGCGACTACATCGCGGCAGCCCAGACCCGCGGCGAGGGGCCCTGGTACGTCATGCTGGTGGAGATCCTGCCCAATGCGCGCGGGCCGCTGATCGTCGATTTCTGCCTGCGCATGGGCTACACGACCATCACCATCGGAGCGCTGGGCTTCCTTGGCCTCGGCCTGCCGCCGCCGGACCCCGACTGGGGCGGCATGATCACCGAGACCCGCGCCTTCGTCTCCGGCGGCTTCCCCCACATGGCGATCCTGCCTGCCTGCGCGGTGTCCCTGCTGGTGCTCGGCTTCAACCTGCTGGCCGACGGCCTGCGCGAAGTGTCGCTCAAGGATTAGGAGGCGGAATGTAATGTCGGATCAGACCACGGAGCCGCCGGTCCTCGAGATCAGCGACCTCTGCCTCAGCTACTACACCCGCGCCGGCGAAGTGCCGGCGGTCTACGACTTCGACCTCACCGTCGCCAAGGGCGAATCGGTCGGGCTCGTGGGCGAGTCCGGCTGCGGCAAGTCCACGGTGGCCAACGGCATCATGCGCTACATGGGGAACAACGGCGCCATCGTCGGCGGCACCATCAGGTTCAAGGGCCGGGACATGGCCGAGATGTCCGAGGAGGAGATCCGCCGCGTGCGCGGCAAGGACATCGCCATGATCTACCAGGAGCCGATGGCCTCGCTCAATCCGAGCCTGACCATCGGCGCCCAGCTCATGGAAGTGCCCATGACCCATGAGGGCGTGAGGCGGAGAGAGGCCTTCGAGCGCGCCTTCGACATGCTGTCGGCGGTTCACATTCCCGACCCGAAGCGCCTGATGATCTCCTATCCGCACCAGGTCTCCGGCGGTCAGCAGCAGCGTGTGGTCATCGCCATGGCGCTGCTCTCGCAGCCGGCGCTGCTGCTGCTGGACGAGCCGACGACGGCGCTCGACGTGACGGTGGAGGCGGGGATCGTCGAGCTGATCGCCGAGCTCAGCCGCAAGACCGGCTCGTCGCTGCTCTACATCTCCCACAATCTCGGCCTGATGCTCGAGGTCTGCAACCGTATCTGCGTGATGTATTCCGGCGAGGTGGTGGAGGAAGGGACGATCGATTCGATCTTTTCCTGGCCGAAGCACCCCTATACGCAGGGCCTGTTCGGCTGTATCCCGCTGCCCCATGCCGACAAGAACGCGCGCCCGCTGGTCTCGATCAAGGGCCAGCTTCCGCTGCCCCACGAGCGGCCCGAGGGCTGCAATTTCGGCCCCCGCTGCGGCTTCTTCGAGGCGGGGCGCTGCGACAAGGGCCTGATCCCGATGGATGGGGTGCACACCGACGACGATCCGGCCCATCGCGTGCGCTGCACCCGCTGGAACGAGATCGACGTTACCGAAGTCGTGCGCGTCGAGGACAGCCGCGAGCCGATCGAGATCGGCGAGACCGTCCTCGAGGTCGCCGACATGCGCAAGTACTACAAGGTCCGCGACCGTTCCCTGGCGGCCCTGGTCTCGGGCGGCGCGGTGCGTGAGGTCAAGGCGAACGAGAGCATCAGCTTCCGCGCAGGCGAAAGCGAGACCGTCGCCATCGTCGGCGAATCCGGCTGTGGCAAGTCCACCTTCGCCAAGGTGCTGATGGGCCTGGAAACCGCCACCGACGGCACGGTCACGCTCGACGGGACCGACCTCGGCGGCATCCCGGTCAACAAGCGCACGCGGGCGCAGCTCTCCTCGCTGCAGATGGTGTTCCAGAACCCGAACGACACGCTCAACCCGTCCCACTCGGTCGGCTATCAGATCGGCCGCGTCATCAAGCGCTTCGGCATCGAACGCAATTCTGCCAGGCGGCGGGAGCGGGTGCACGATCTGCTCGACACGGTGAAGCTGCCGCGCGCCTTCGTCACGCGCAAGCCCCGTCAGCTCTCGGGCGGACAGAAACAGCGCGTCGGCATCGCCCGCGCCTTCGCCGGCAATCCCAAGACGGTGATCGCGGACGAGCCGATCTCGGCGCTCGATGTCTCGGTCGCCGCCGCGGTGACGGAGCTGCTGATGGACATTCAGCGCGAGCACCGCACCACGCTGCTCTTCATCAGCCACGACCTCTCGGCGGTGCGCTATCTCGCCGACCGCGTGGTGGTGATGTATCTGGGGCAGATCATGGAGCGCGGCTCGACCGAGCAGGTCTTCGCGCCGCCCTATCACCCCTACACCGAGGCGCTGCTGTCGGCGGTGCCGATCGCCGATCCCGAGGTGCAGAAGCGCCGCATCGTCCTGGAAGGCACGCTCCCGAGCCCGCTCGACCCGCCCAAGGGATGCCCCTTCTCGACCAGGTGCCCGCGCAAGCTCGGCACCATCTGCGAGGACGAGCCGCCGCCGCTCCAGGCCAACGCGGACCGCCACGTCATCGCCTGCCATATTCCGCTGGAGGAACTGCGCGAGGTCGAGCCCGTGATCACCATCCCCGACCGGGACCTCCACGCCGCCCAATGACCGCAGCGCCGGTTGCGGTGCCGCCGGCGCCCGACGAGACGGCCCTGCGGCTGGGCCGGCTGGCGCGGCTGCGGGCGGAGATGGCGCGGCGCGAATTCGCGGCACTGGTACTGACCGACCCGCACAATGTCCGCTACGCCACCGGCGCGCGGAACATGCTGCCCTTCCTGCTGCGCAATCCGGCGCGCTACGTCTTTGTGCCCCTGGAGGGTCCCGTCGTCCTGTTCGAGTTCGCGGGCTGCGAGCACCTGGAGCAGGGCAATCCGGCGATCGACGAGATTCGCGTGGCCACGACGGTCTCCTACGTGGCGCGCGGGCCGCTCTGCGACGATAGCGCGAAAAGCTGGGCCGGGGAGATCGCCGCGCTCATGCGCCGCCACTGCCCGGGCGAGACGCGCATCGGCCTGGAGCGCATCGACGCGCGCGCGGTCGGCCATCTGGCGGATCGGGGGTTCACCATCCTCGACGCCCAGGCGCCGGCGGAGCGGGCGCGTGCGATCAAGACGCCGGAGGAGATCGTCTGCTCGACGCGCTCGATGGCCTGCGTCATGGCGGCGGAGCGGGCGCTGGAGGAGGCCATCGGGCCGGGGATCGCGGAGAACGCGCTCTGGGCGGAATTCCATCGCCACGTGATCGCGGGCGATGCGGACTATGTGGAGACGCGGCTGCTGAGTTCGGGCGAGAGGACCAACCCGTGGTTCCAGGAGACCGGCAGGCGCGCGATCCGGGCCGGCGACCTGGTCGCCCACGACACCGACGTCGTCGGCCCGCACGGCTACTATGCGGATTTTTCGCGCACCTTCCTGTGCGGCGACGGCCGGCCCACCCCGGCGCAGCGGACCCTCTACCGCCTCGCCCACGAGCAGATCCATCACAACATGGCGCTGATCCGGCCGGGCCGGAGCTTCCGCGAGATCACCGAGGCGGCCTGGACGATCCCCGCCCCCTACCATGCCAGGCGCTACTATCTGATGATCCACGGCATCGGCGCCACCGGCGAGTATCCCTACATCGTGTACCAGGCCGACTATGACGGCGGGCAGGACTATGACGGCATCGTCGAAGCGAATATGACTCTGTGCGTGGAGAGCTTCATCGGCCATGAAGAGGGAGGCGAGGGGGTGAAGCTCGAACAGCAGGTCCTGGTCACCGAGACAGGCACCGAGTCGATGAGCACGTTCCCCTTCGACGAGCGGCTGCTCGGCCGCGAGCTCTGAGGAGTCACAGCCCATGAGTGGCAACATGGCGCGCCAGCACGGCGCGATGGAGCACAGCGCCCCGCCCTGCGACCTCGATGCGGTGCGCCTCTATCGCCTCGGGCGGGTGCGTGCGGCGCTGGCCGAGCGCGACCTCGCCGGCATCATTCTCTACGACCCGGTGAACGTCCGCTACGCGGTCGATTCGTCGAACATGGATATCTGGTGCGCCCACAACGAGGCGCGCTACCTCTACGTGCCGACGGAAGGCCCGGTCCGCCTCTTCGAATTCAGCAGCGGCGACCTGCTCACATCGGGCCTCCCCACCGTCGACGAGGTCCGCCCCGCCGTCTTCTTCCTGTACTTCATCGCCGGCCAGCGACACGAGGACAGGGCGAAGGCCTGGGCCGACGAGCTCGACTCGGTGATCCGCGAGCACAGTGGCGGCAACCGGCGCATCGCCATCGACCGTGTCGCACCGCAGGGCGTGATCGAGATGCAGCGGCGGGGCTACGAGATCCTCGACGGGTTCGAGGTCATGGAGAGCGCCCGCAACATCAAGTCTGCCGGGGAAATCGTGCTGATGCGCCATGCCGTCGCGGTGTGCGAGCAGGCCATCGCGCAGATGCGCGCGGCGCTCAAGCCCGGCATCACCGAGAACGCGCTCTGGGCCGAGCTCCACCGCGGGAACATCGCCGGCGGCGGTGAGTGGATCGAGACCCGGCTGCTCGCATCCGGGCCGCGCAGCAACCCGTGGTTCCGCGAATCGTCGATGCGCGTCATCGAGCGCGGCGACATCGTGGCCTTCGACACCGACCTGGTCGGCCCCTACGGCTACTGCTGCGACATCTCGCGCACCTGGGTGTGCGGCGCGCGGCCGAGCGACGAGCAGCGGCGCATCTATGCCGAGGCTTATGCGCAGGTGCAGGAGAACAAGGCGCTGCTCAAGCCGGGCGTGAGCTTTCGCGAACTGACCGAGCGGATGCGCCCGCTTGCCGACGAGTTCGTCGAGGGCCGCTACAGCGTGGGGATGCACGGGGTGGGGCTCTGCGACGAGTACCCGATCATCCCCTACCCGCAGGACTTCGAGCCCGGCGACGACGGCGTGCTCCGGGAGGGGATGGTCATCTGCGTGGAGGGGCTCGCCACGCCCGCCGGCGGCCGCGAGTCGGTCAAGCTCGAGGAGCAGGTGCTGATTACCGCCACGGGCCACGAGCAGCTCTCGACCTATCCGCTGGAAGAGGACTGGCTGTAGGGGAGGGCCGTTCGCCCACGACTCCGAGCATGTCCATGAGATCGATTCTCGACCTGGACCGCTGGCCCCTGGACGCGCTCGACGGCGCGCGTGGCCGGGCCTTGGTCGCCCGCTGCCGGAACGAGCTGCGCGACGCCGGCATGTTCAGTCTCGACGGCCTGATCCGGGCCGGGGCGCTGCGGGCCTGCGTCGCGGAGGTCGAGCCGCTCTTCGACTCCGCCGCCTTCACCCACGCCCGGGAGCACAACATCTACTTCGACGACGGGATCGGGGGCGTGGCGCAGGGCCACCCGGCGCTCGCCCGGTTCACCACCGTCAACCGCACGATCTGCGGCGACCGGATTCCGGCCAGCGCGGTCACGCGGATCTACGAGTGGCAGCCGCTCGTCGATTTCCTGGCGGCGGCGATGGAGAAGCCGCGGCTATACCCGATGGCCGATCCCCTCGGCCGCATCAACGTCATGGCCTACCGGGCCGGCGAGCGGCTCAACTGGCATTTCGACCGGGCGGAGTTCACCGTCACCATCCTCCTGCAGGCGCCGGAGGCAGGCGGGGAATTCCAGTACCGCAGCGGCCTGAGGAGCGAGGCGGACCCGAACCACGACGGCGTCGCCCGCCTGCTCGCCGGCCGCGACGAGCGCGTGCGGACCCTGCCGCTCGCAGCGGGCACGCTCAACGTCTTCCGGGGCAGGAACACCGCCCACCGGGTGACGCCGGTCGAAGGCGGGCGGCCGCGCATCGTCGCCGTCCTCTCCTACTACGAGACGCCGGACGTAGCCTTCAGCGATGCGGAACGGCTCGGCTTCTACGGCCGGACAGGGCCCGCCGGCGGGGGCCGCCCTCCAAGCCGCATGACCGGCGCCCGATGACCGTCTCGCTCTTCTACAATCCGCGCTGCCCCGACTGCGTGCGTCAGGCGCGCGTCACGGCGCGCATGGACTGGCTGGGCCGGGTCGAGCTGCGGACGGACGATTCGCCCCTCGGCGCAGTCCCGGTCGGCGAGATCGTCGTGGTCGAGAAGCGGAGCGGAAGGGCGTTCACCGGCGTCTACGCCACCCGCAAGCTGTGCCTGCAGATACCCCTGTTCCTGCTCTACGGCCTCGCCCTCTACCTGCCGCCCGTTCGCATGACGGTCGGACGCGGCAAGCAGGGCTGCAACGGCGACGCCTGCGAGATCTGAAGGGTTGCGTAGCTGTTCAGGCGGCGCAGTCGGCCTGGCTCGCCTCCACCAGACGCTTCGCCACCCAGCGGTAGAAGCAGTGGGTGGTGCCTTCCTGCGCCGGCGAGAGCACGCCGCCGCGGTAGGCAGGCGACGCGCGGCCGCGCTGCATTCCCTCGACGACGAAGCGGTCCTCCTCGAAGACGCCGCGCCACTGGCGCGTGTTGGCCTGCCGCAGTTCGGCGCAGGAGTCGTCCAGGGCCTCGTCGGCGAAGTAGTAGATGTCGATGTGCTCGATGGTCCGTCCGGGGCCGCTCGGCATCAGCGTGCCGGCGAAGAAGTGATCCGCGTGGACGCCGAACAGCGCGTTCGGGAACAGAGCGACATATTCGGCCGCCCCGTGCCAGCGCGCGGGCAGGCCCGGCATCGTCGGGAACGCGTCTTCGTTATCCACCAGCTGGGGCCGGTAGGCGGTGCTGCCCTGGCCGGCGTATCCGTCCGCCTCCTCCGCGATCTGGTAGTGATCCTCGAGTCGGGAGTAGCTGTTGAGGTTGGGGTGGATCCACGGCAGGTGGTAGGCCTCGCAAAAATTCTCCACCGCGAGCTTCCAGTTGCAGGCGACATCCAGGGCGAAGGAGGAATCGCGGTCCTCGAAGCGCAACACGCCGCTGTCAAAATCCTTCCAGCGTTCGGCCACCGGCGCGATGAAGCTCTCGAAGGGCGCCGCATCGCCGCTCAGGTTGACGAACACGGCATCGAACCAGGTGGCGGTGCGCACCGGCTTCAGCCCGTGCTTCGTCGGGTCGAGGCTCGCGCAGGTCCCTTGGCCGGGACCGCCGATCATCGGCGTGGCGCGAAGCGCGCCGTCGAGGTCGTAGGTCCAGGAATGATAGGGGCAGCGGATCGTGCCGCGCGTCCGCGCGGGCTTCTCCATCAGCATCATGCCCCGGTGGCTGCACACATTGTGGAAGACGCGCACCGCGCCGTCGCGGCCGCGCAGCATGAACAGCGGCAGGCCGGCGAATTCGAGCGGATGCGCGTCGCCTACCTCCGGCACGCGCCTGCCGGTGCCGATGCAGGTCCAGGAGCGGGCCAGCACCGCCCCCTGCTCCCATGCGGCGAATTCGTCGGAGACGTAGGTCTCGTTCGGCAATCCGCACGCCTGCTCGATCGGGCGCACGACGTTCGCGAGCGAGGCGGCGACTCCCTTGCTGCTCTCCCACCAGCGATCGGCCATTGCCCGCTTCCTCTCCCGTCGGGGTGCATGAGCCCCCGACGGCCGGCCCAGGACGTGACCCGCTTACATGGTTCGAAGGTGGGGCAATTGCCAGCCACCGGCAAGCGAATTTCGCCATCGTGACCGAGCGCGACTGAGCCGTCCTTGCATCGCGCCTCGATCATAGCTACATCAGGGCTACGACCGAGGAGCGATGCCGATGACCACGGATACAGTCGTGCGGGCGCGGATCGACAGCGACACCAAGGTGCGCGCCACCGAGGCCCTTCACGCCATGGGCCTGACGGTGTCCGATGCGATCCGCCTGCTAATGCTGCGGGTGGCGGAAGAGAAGCGCCTGCCCTTCGCCGTGCAGGTTCCGAACGCCACCACCATCGAAGCGATGAAGGAGCTGGAGGAGGGCAGGGGGAAGCGCTTCTCCGGCGCCGAGGCGCTATTCGAGGACATCGGCGCCTGAGGTGCCGACCCCGGTTCGCTCCACGCAGTTCAAGCGGGATGTGAAGAGAGCGAAGAGGCGGGGCAAGGATCTTGCCAAGCTTCGTCCGCCGCTGACGGCGCTGATCCAGCAGGATCCCCTGCCCGCGCGGTATCGCGATCACTCGTTGCGGGGGAGCTGGCTGGGCTATCGGGAAATCCACATCGAGCCGGACTGGCTCCTGATCTACCGCGTCAAGGGGGACGAGCTGCAGCTGGTCCGGACGGGCTCGCACGCCGACCTTTTCAAGGAATGAAGGAGGGCACGGGCCGGCGGACACGATGACGCGGCTCAGGCGCCGACCCGTGTTTCCTCCACCACATCGGCATTCAGCGCCACGCCGAGGCCGGGACCATGGGGGACCGGGATCGTGCCGTCTTCGCCGACCGGCGCGAGACCGCGCACGAGGCCGCGCCTGAGCCGGGAGGGGCTGGTCGAAATTTCGATCGGGCTTTCCTCCTCCAGCGTCGCCAGGAAGTGCAGGTTGACGGCGATGGTGATGCCGGTGTTGTAGCCGTGCGGCACGATCCGTATGCCGGTGCCCTCCAGCATCCGTGCCAGCCGCAGGGCTTCGCTGAAGCCGCCGAACATCGTCAGGTCGGGCTGGGCGATGTCGAAGGCACGCGCTTCGAGAAAGGGCGCGAACTCCCTGCAGGTGGTGAGGCCCAGATCGCCCACGCCGACGGGGATGGGCGTTGCGGCGCGCAGCCGCGCGTGCCCGGCCACGTCGTCGAGGGGGAAGGGCGCCTCGATCCAGGCGAAGTCCAGTTCGGCCAGCAGGTCCAGGAAGGGCGCCAATTGATCGAGGCGCGTGAACTCCTGCGCGGCATCGAGCATGAGGCCGCGCTCCGGCCCCACCAGCGCGCGCAGGTGGGTCAGGTTCCGCCGCACCCGCGCCGGCTCCGCCCACCAGGGCTCGACGCAGACCTTGAGGTGGCGGAAGCCTTGGTCCAGCAGCGGCGCGACCTGGGCGGCGATGCGCGCGGGCTCGTCCTCCAGGGGATAGATCGTCGCGTAGGCGGGCAGGCGTTCGCGACGCGATCCGCCCAGCGCCGCGTGGACCGGGATTCCTTGCGAGCGGGCGAAGAGGTCCCAGATGGCGATGTCGAGCGCGCCGATCGCGTGCATCGCCGCGCCGCGCCGGCCGTGCCACTGCGTGCGCGCGTCCATCTCGTCCCAGAGGCGGCGCGGGTCGTCCACGGCCTCTCCGCTGACGATGCCGGCGAGCCCCTGCGAACGCTGGTTGTAGGGCGCCATCTCGATCGCCGCCTTGACGAGCGCGGGCGGCGCGTCGCTCTCGCCGATTCCCGTGAGCCCGTTGTCGCCGTGGACCAGGACCAGGACGTTCTGGTAGCTGCCCTCGAAGCGGTGGTAGAGGGCCTGCGGGTCCTGCAGGCAGACGACCTCCACCCGCTCGATCGTCACCGTCATCGCGCAAAGTCCCTGCGGGCATAGACGAAGGGCTCCACCTGCTCCCAATCCATCTCGACCCCGAGACCCGGCAGGCCGCTCGGGCGGACGAGGCCGTCGGCGTCCGGGCGGATGACCTGGCGCGCGCCGAACTCGTATTTCTCGTATGGCGTCGCCTGCTCGAAGCGGTCGCAGTTCGCGTGGGCCAGCATCAGGTGCAGGTTCGCCGCCTGCGTCAGCGTGTAGCCCCAGCTCTGAATTTCGCACGTCTTGCCGAGGGCGTGCGCGGCCGCCATCGCCTCGCTGCCGCCGCTGAAGCCGCCGATGCCGGTCACGTCGAAGCGGCTGCGGTCCCAGGCGCCCATCGCCAGCGCGTGCTCGATCAGGGGCAGATGGGGGAGGCTGTTCCCGCCGCAGACCACGTCGATGTCGAGCGCATCCGCCAGCGTCCTGTAGCCGCACAGGTCGGCGTCCGGGAGCGGAGCCTCGAAGAACTCCCACCCGGCGGCATCAAGAGCCCGCCCCATGCGCAGCGCCTCGTCGAGCGTGTACATCCCGTCCGCGTCGAGGCTCCAGGCGATGTCTCGTTCGCCGAATTCCCCGGCGATCGCGTGGACCAGACGCAGGTCGTCGTCGAACACGCAATAGGGATGGAGCTTGATCGCGCGATAGCCGCGGTCGCGCATCCTGCGGCAGTAATCGACATAGTCCCCGTCCGTCGGCAGCAACGGACTCGACGCGTAGGCCGGGATTTCATCCCGCGCGGCGCCGAGCATCCGGTAGATCGGCTGCTCCAGGCATTTGGCCTTGCCGTCATGCAGCGCGATATCGAAGAGGGAGGCGGCCAGATGACCGAGCGGCACGTAGCGCCTGCGCATGTCCGCGTAAGCCGCCGCACTATCGAACACGTCGCGCCCGAGCACGAACGGCGCCATCAGCGACGCGGCGGAAAACACCGTCATGTCGAATTCATGCTCGCTATGGGAGGTGGTTCCGGCGATGGCGTCCACGCCGCTGGAGAGGAAGAGGCGGGCGACGATCATCGCCTCGTGCATGGGCCCGAGATGCGCGGACCACGTGACCTTCTCGCCATCGGGGCCGATCGCGAGCAGCACGATCCGGTCGACGCTTGCGGTCGCCATCGTCATCTCTCACGCCAGTTGAAGGCGGGAGCATGACACACTCCATGGACGCACGAATATCGTCGGATGCACCGCTCGTCCAGACGGCGCTACTATCCCCGGCGAAGAAGGGGAGCGGCGCACGCACGCACCCGCCCGCGGAGACCTGTCGCATGGCCGAGACCGCCCCGGCGCCGGAGGGCGCCACGAGCGATCCGCTGCTCCGGCCCTTCCGGCTGAAGCACCTCACCCTCAAGAACCGCATCATGAGCACCAGTCATGCCAGCGGCCTCGCCGAGGGCGGGATGCCGGGCGAGCGCTACCAGCGCTACCACGAGGCGAAGGCGGCGGGAGGGCTCGCGCTCACCATGTTCGGCGGCTCGTCCAACGTCTCGCCCGACTCCGCTTGGGCTCTGCCGCAGATCGACCTGCACGACGCGCGTGTGGTCGAGCATTTTCAGAGCTTCTCGCGGCGCATCCACGCCCACGGCGCCGCGCTCATGTGCCAGGTGAGCCATGTCGGCGGGCGGGCCGAGGCCTACGCCGGCGCGGCCCTGCCGCCGATCGGCCCGTCGCCCGTGCGCGAGACCCTGCACCGGGCCTTCGCCAGGGAGATGGACGCGCACGACATCGCCCGCGTGGTGGCCGACTTCGCGGACGCCGCGGCGCGCTGCAAGGACGGCGGCCTCGACGGCATCGAGACCTTCGCGGGCGCCCACCTCATCGGCCAGTTCCTCTCGCCCGCGACCAATCGGCGCAGCGACAGCTTCGGCGGCTCGCTGGAGAAGCGCTGCCGCTTCGGGCTGATGGTGCACGAGGCGATCCGCAAGCGCGTGGGCGGCGACTTCATCGTCGGCATGCGCTTCGTCATCGACGAGGCCGGCCCCAACCGCCTCACCTTCGAGGACGGCCTCGCCATCGCCGCCATCTTCGAGGCAGCGGGCACCGTCGACTTCTTCAACGCGATCTACGGCCGCATCGACACGGAGCTCACGCTCGCGGTGGACTGCATGCCGGGCATGGGCGCGCCGCAAGCGCCCTTCCTCGCCCGCGCCGGCGCCTTCAAGCAGGCCGTGGGGCTGCCGGTCTTCCATGCGACGCGCATCACCTCGCTCGCGGTGGCGCGGCAGGCGATCCGCGACGGGCTGCTCGACATGGTGGCCATGACCCGCGCCCACATCGCGGACCCCGACCTGGTGGCGAAGCTCGCGCGCGGCGAGGAGGAGCGCGTGCGCCCCTGCGTCGGCGCGACGCAGTGCATGAGCGCGCTGCGCCCCACCTGCCTCCACAATCCGTCCACCGGCCACGAGCGGGACCTGCCGCACGCGATCGCCCCGGCCCCGGCGCGGCACCGGGTGCTGGTGGCCGGCGGCGGGCCGGCCGGGCTGGAGGCCGCGCGGGTGTGCGCCGAGCGCGGCCACAGCGTGCGGCTCTGCGAGGCGTCCGCGGAACTCGGCGGGCAGGTGCTGCTGGCAGCGCTGGCGAGCTGGCGGGGCGAGCTCGCCGGAATCGTCGCGTGGCGGGCGCGCGAGCTGGAACGGCTCGGGGTCGAGGTGCGCCGCAATATGCGGGTCGAGCCCGCCTCGGTCGTCGCGGACGATGCCGATATCGTCATCGTCGCGACCGGCGGCGTGCCCGATCTCGCCTGGATCGACGGCGCGGAGCACTGCACGAGCGTCCCGGAAATCCTGAGCGGCGCGGCGACCGCGGGCGCGGACTCGATCGTCTATGACGGGACCGGGCGCCACGCGGCGCTCACGGCGGCGGAGGCGATCCGGCTTGCCGGCGGGGAGGTCGCGTTCTTCGGCCTCGACGGCCATCTCGCGATGGAGATGTCGTATGCGGAGCAGGTCGTCTGGCGGCGGCGGACCTACGAGCTCGGCATCCGGCCCATGCTCGACCGCCGGCTGGAGCGGGTCCGGCGCACGGGCAACCGGCTCCGCGTCACCTTCCGCAACGAGCTGACGGACGAGGCGGAGGAGCACGAGACCGGCCGCATCGTGGTCGAGCACGGGACGCAGCCCGCCGACGCCCTCTTCCACGGCCTCGCGCCGCGCTCGTCCAACGGCGGTGCGCTGGATCAGCGGGCGTTGCTGGCGGGCGAGCCGCAGCCGGCGGCGGCGGCGGCGGAAGGGGGGCACGGCGGCGAAGGCGGGGGCGCAGCCGGCAGCGAAGGCGGAGGCGTAGCCGACAGCGAAGGCGGAGGCGTAGCCGACAGCTTTCAGCTGTTCCGCATCGGCGACGCGGTCTCCAGCCGCAACATCTACGCCGCGGTGCTCGACGCCTTCCGCCTCTGCCGCACGCTGTAGAGCGGCGGCGGGGCAGGGCAGGGGCGTCGCGCCGCCGCACTGCGCGCCACCGCGTCGCGCGTCGGAGGCCGCGCCGATCTCTCGGGGGGACCGCGCAAGAGAGAATTAACACGACGATTCAGATGGTTACGTCGAATTGGCTTCGTCTTGCAGAAAAAGCATTCCGCCTCCGCGGTGCTATTCCGTCTCCTCGAACAGCTCGCGGCCGATGAGCATGCGGCGGATCTCGCTGGTGCCGGCGCCGATCTCGTAGAGCTTGGCGTCGCGCAGCAGGCGGCCGGTGGCGAACTCGTTGACATAGCCGTTGCCGCCCAAGGCCTGGATCGCCTCCAGCGCCATCCAGGTGGCCTTCTCGGCGGCGAAGAGGATGGCGCCGGCGGCGTCCTTGCGGCTGGTCTCGCCCCGGTCGCAGGCGCGCGCCACGGCGTAGACGTAGGCGCGCGCGGCGTTCATCGCCGTGTACATGTCGGCGAGCTTGCCCTGCATGAGCTGGAAGGTGCCGATGGGCCGGCCGAACTGCCGGCGCTGGTGGACGTAGGGCAGCACGATGTCCATGCAGGCGCGCATGATGCCCAAGGGGCCGGCGGCGAGCACCGCGCGCTCGTAGTCGAGTCCGCTCATCAGCACGTTGACGCCGCCGCCGACGGCGCCCAGCACGTTCTCCGCCGGCACCTCGCAGTCCTCGAACACCAGTTCGCAGGTGTTGGAGCCGCGCATCCCCAGCTTGTCGAGCTTCTGGGCCGTCGAGAACCCCGCCATGCCCTTCTCGATGAGGAAGGCGGTGATGCCGCGGCTGCCCACGTCCGGGTCGGTCTTGGCATAGACCACCAGCACCTCGGCGTCCGGCCCGTTGGTGATCCACATTTTTGTGCCGTTCAGGACGTAGCGGTCGCCCTTGCGTATCGCCCGCGTGCGCATCCCCACCACGTCCGAGCCCGCGCCCGTCTCGCTCATCGCAAGCGCGCCGACATGCTCGCCGGAGATCAGCCTGGGCAGATAGCGGCTGCGTTGGTCGGGCGTGCCGTTGAGCCGCAACTGGTTGACGCAGAGGTTGGAGTGCGCGCCGTAGCTGAGCCCGACCGAGGCCGACGCCCGACTCACCTCCTCCATGGCGACGCAATGCTCCAGATAGCCGAGCCCGCTGCCGCCATCCGCCTCCTCCACGGTGATGCCGAGCAGCCCGAGCGCACCCAGCCGCGGCCACAGATCGCGCGGAAACGCGTTGCTCGCATCGATCGCCTCCGCCCGCGGCGCAATCTCCGCCTGCGAGAAGCTCTCGACCGACGAGCGGATCATGTCGGCGGTCTCGCCCAGCCCGAAATCGAGGCCGGGCATTCGATTCGAAGTCATTGCAACGGCGGCTCCTTTCGCTCCTACCACCCTGCGGAGGCGGCGAGGATAGCACACGGACGAGAGGCGGGGGCATCAGGCGGCGGATGCAGGCGGCGCGTGAGCGCGGCATGGGGCGGAGCTCGGAATGGCATCGGGATATCCATCCGCCCGGCACCCGCCATTAGGTTTGCCGGCCAAGCGGTCTCGTGTATCGTACCCCTACGCCTCCCTACTTCCCGTGCTTGCGCAATTCACGGGAGAGACATATCTTCACTGTGCGGCGTTCGAATCGATGGAGCATCCCAATGAGTGTGAAGGCTCTGCACGTGGTTCCCAATGGTTCCAAGTGGAGCGTCCGAAAAGCTGGGTCAAACCGCGCTATTAAGTCATTTGGCAATCGAGAAGACGCAATCAATAAAGGACGCGAAATCGCGAAACACCAAGGAGCAGAATTGTACATCCATGGACGCAATGGAAGAATTCGCGAACGAGACTCGTATGGTAGCGGCTCTGTTCATCGAAAAGGTTAGACCTTGCCTGATCCAGACTTTGATAGGAGTGTCTTCATAAATTGTCCAGCGGATAGCGATTTTGCTCCACTGCTGGAGGTAATCATGTTCTGCGTCGTGTACGCGGGACTGAAGCCGCGGCTTGCAACAGAGCGGCTTGAAGGCGGCGAGAGCCGGCTCGACAAAATTGTTGAATTAATCTCATCTTGTTCGATTTCAGTACATGATCTCAGCAAATGCAAGTCCGAAAATGCAGGCGATTACTCTCGAATGAATATGCCTTTTGAACTGGGATTGGATATGGGTTTCCGCCGATTTTCAGGCGATTATGCGGACCAAAAGAAATTTATAATTTTTGAAAAAGAGCCGTATGATTTGAAAAAGGCCCTTTCGGACTTAGCAGGTGTTGATGTTGAATACCACAAAGACGATATACAGCTTGTCATTAAGAAGCTGAGAGATTTCCTCAGAGTAGAAGTGCGTTGCGAGCTTCCCGGCGCAAAAAAATTGCTGGGCGAGTACTATACCTTCTTGGGCTGGATGACGGAGAATAAAATCTTAGAAGGACATACGGAAGAAGAGGCGCTGGAACTTCCGACACAGGAAAGATTAGATGAGATGTTCGAATGGATCGCCCAAGGACATCCGTCCGGACTGTTTTGACTATGCTTAGGTCGATTGGGTCGGAATAGACAGCAGATAGAACGACGCGCTCAAGGCATCGCTGGCGATCACCCGGAACGGCGGGGACCGGCTCGTGATTCTCTCGGTCGACGAGTATGAGCGTCTCAAGCGCCGCGATCGTCAGGCGCTGGCCGTCGAAGACCTCTCCGACGCCGAGATCGAGGCGATCCGCCGGGCCGAGCCGCCGGGCGAAGCCGCACGGTATGATCGCGAGATGACGGCCGGGCGTGGCGCGGATTCCTGATCCGCAGCCCGGCCGCTCCTCCGAGTCCCCGGACCATGGTGCGGTGAGCGGCGCGGGGTTGCTGCGGCAGGATCGCGCCATGCGGCACGGGAGCGGGGCGGTCACGGCGAGCGGGATGAAGGGGGCGTGTGCGGTCCCATTCTGCGCGCGCGGCCGGGCGATGCGGGGCAGTGGGTCGGCGGCAAAAAAGCAAAAATTGCAAAACAAACCCAATTTCGCGTAAACGATTGTTAACAAATATAATTTATAGCTATTCACTCATGCGGGCTCGCGAGCGCGGCGCGGCGATGGGCGTGGATGGCCGGAACGAGTCCGGCCATGACGTAGGGGACACGGCGTGAGAGGCGACGAACATCGCCAGCGGGGCGCCGGCTGCGACGCTGGAGCGGGGCCTCGGCCGCGACCCTGGAGAAACGGGCGGCGCTACAACAACCCCCGCACCGCCTCCACGATGCGCTCCTGCGAGGGAATCACCTCCAGTTCCAGGCGGTCGTTGTAGGGCATTGGGGTGTGGGGGGCGCCGAGGCGGGCTATGGGTGCGTCGAGGTGGTCGAAGGCCTTGTCCACCACCATGGCGGCCACCTCGGCGCCGAAGCCGCCGCGCACCCAGGCCTCGTGCACGATGAGGAGGCGGTTGGTCTTGCGCACGCTGCTGAGGATCGTCTCCTCGTCGAGCGGTTGCAGGGTGCGGGGGTCGATCACCTCGACGCTGATGCCGTCGCGCTCCAGCACCGTGGCTGCGCTCAGCGCGCGGGGGACCATGGCCGACGTCGCCACCACGGTCACGTCGCTGCCGGCGCGCTTGATGTCGGCCTTGCCGAGGGGGATGGCGTAGAGCTCCTCCGGCACGGGGCCGGTGCCGCCGAGGTAGAGCAGCTTCTGCTCCAGGAAGACCACCGGGTTGTCGTCGCGGATGGCGGCGACCAGCAGCCCCTTCGCGTCGTAGGGGGTGGCGGGTGCGGCCACCACCAGGCCGGGCACATGGGTGAACCAGGCCTCCAGGCTCTGGCTGTGCTGGGCCGCAAGCCGGATGCCGCCGCCTTGGGGCCCGCGCACCACCAGGGGCACGGTGGGCTTGCCGCCGAGCATGAAGCGGAACTTGGCCGCCTGGTTGACCAGCATGTCCATGGTGAGCGCCACGAAGTCGAAGATCTGGATTTCGACCACCGGCCGCATCCCGGCGATGGCGGCGCCGACGCCGCAGCCGACGAAGGTGGCCTCCGAGATCGGCGTATCCCGCACGCGCTCCGCCCCGTAGCGCTCCATCAGCCCCTTGGAGACCCCGAAGATGCCGCCGGTGGCGCCGACATCCTCGCCCATGAGGAAGACGCTCTCGTCGCGCAGCATCTCCTGGTCCAGCGCCTCGTTGAGCGCCTCGGGGTAGGAGAGCATGCGCTCGGTGTCGGGGCCGGGCTCGCTGTGCGCCGCGTGGGGGGCGTAGACCGCATCGAGCATCACCTGCAGCGCAGGCTCCGGGCTCTCGCGGCCAAAAGTCACGGCGGTCTCGATCTCGTCCTCCACCGCGCGCCCGGTCTCGTCGAACTGGTCGTCGGAGAAGCCGCCCTCGCTGCTGAGGCGTTGTTCCATGCGGGCGATGGGGTCGCGCTCCATCCACGCCTCGCGCTCGTCCTCGGGCCGGGGGTCCTGCAGGTTGACGCGGAGCGAGTGCTGGCCGTGGCGGTAGGTCATGGCCTCGATCAGCGTCGGCCCCTCGCCGGCGCGGGCGCGGTCCACCGCCTCGCGCAGCACGAGGTAGACCTCGACGCCGTCGTTGCCGTCCACGGTGATGCCGGGGATCTCGTAGGACGCGGCCCGGTTCGAGACCTGGGAGACCGCCGTGGTGTTGCGGTACGACGTGGTGAGCGCGTACTGGTTGTTCTCGCAGACGAAGATCACCGGCAGCTTCCACACCGCCGCCAGGTTGAGCGATTCGTGGAAGACGCCCTGGTTGGACGCGCCGTCGCCGAAGAAGGCCACCGCCACCCGGTCCGAGCCCTGGAGCCTGGCGGCGAGGCCGGCGCCGGTGGCGAGCGGCATGGCCGCGCCGACGATGCCGTTCGCGCCCATGATGTTGAGCTCCATGTCGGCGATGTGCATGGAGCCGCCGAGGCCCTGGCAATAGCCGGTCTGGCGCCCCATCAGCTCCGCCATCATGCGGTCGATGCGGGCGCCCTTGGCGATGCAGTGGCCGTGGCCGCGGTGGTAGGAGGCGATGATGTCGTCGTCGCGCAGCGTCGCGCAGACGCCGGCGGCGATCGCCTCCTCGCCCTTGTAGCTGTGGGCCGTGCCCTTGACGACGCCTTCCTGGAAGAGGTCGGCGGTCTTGTCCTCGAAGGCGCGGATGCGGCGCATGGTGACGTAGAGGTCGCGGAGCGTCTCGGCCCCGATGGTGACGTTGCTCGTGGCGCTCGCGCTCATCCCCGTTCGCCTCCCCTGCGTGCGGCTTCGGCCCGGCGCATTGTTCACGAGTGGGGCGGCATTGACCACCCCGAGGCCGCCCCGAGGCCACCTCAAGGCCGCTGGCGCCGGTGGGCGGACGCGCCGTCTACGGCTTCTTGTCGCCGCTGCGCGGCAGGTCGATGACCCGGCCGCCGTCCCTGCGCGGATCGAAGGCGTAGCCCTTGCGCACCTCGACATTGCGCAGAATGACCTCGAGGGCGGTCGCGTCGAAGGGATCGACATCGATCGGCACGCGGTATTTCGCTCCGATGCTGTGCAGCATCTCGCGTTCGTTCGGCATGAGGCTCTCCTCGACCGCCTCGGCCGCCTCGACCAGGCGCCGGAGCGCAACGAAGGCCGCCAGTTCGACCATCTCGACATCCTCGTTCCGTCAAACGACCTCGAAAATACCGGATTCTCGCGCCCATCGGCAGCGTCCTTTACGCCCCCACTCGCGCAGCGCAGCGAACGCGGCGCCTCCCAGGTGTGGGATGTGAACGGGACCGGGCCGCGCAGCGGCCCGGCCGGCGCGACCGCGCCGGCGCGCCGATAGGCGCGTAAGCCAAGCGAGCGGAGCGAGCGCCCGGCGTCTGAGGGAAAGAAATAAATTCCGGCGCCTGGAAGACTGTAATGTATGGGGACGGCGCCCGGCACCCCCAGGAGTGGGATATGAGCGGAACCGGGCCGCGCAGCGGCTCGGCCGGCGCGACCGCGCCGGCGCGCCGCAAGGCGCGTAAGCCAAGCGAGCGGAGCGAGCGCCCGGCGTCTGAGGGAAATGAATAGAGTCTTCGCGCCCGGCGCCCGAGGGAAATGATAGGGAGTCTACCCCGATGAAGATCAAGGTGATCAACCCCAATACCACCATGGAGATGACGGAGGGGATCGGCGAGGCGGCCCGCTCCGTGGCGCGGGCGGGCACCGAGATCGTGGCGGTGAGCCCCGCGTTCGGGCCGGAGTCGATCGAGAGCTACTATGACGAGCAGGTCGCGGCCTGCGGCGTCCTCGACGAGGTGCGCAAGGGGGCGACAGAAGGCGTGGACGCCTATGTCATCGCCTGCTACGGCGATCCGGGTCTCCATGCCGCGCGCGAGGTGACCGAGAAGCCCGTGGTGGGGATCGCCGAGGCCTCGTTCTACACCGCCTCGATGGTGGCGGCGCGCTTCTCCATCGTCACGGTCGTTCCCCGCGTGCGCACGATGCTGGAGGAGATGGTGCACGGCTACGGCATGGCCGAGCGCATCGTCGCCATCCGCTCGTTGCCGCTCTACGTGCTGGACATCGAGCGCGACCCCGAGGGCTCGATGGAGAAGCTCCGGGACGAGGTGCGGCGCTCGGTGGCCGACGACGCCGCCGAGGCGGTCTGCCTGGGCTGCGCCGGCTTCGCCCGCTTCGCCGCCGAGCTCGAAGCGGAGCTCGGCGTGCCGATCCTCGACGGCGTCGTCTGCGCCACCAAGCAGGCGGAGCTGCTGGTCGATCTCGGCCTGAAGACCAGCAAGCGCAAGACCTACCGCCCGCCGGAGCGCAAGCGCTTCACCGGCATGTTCCGCCACTTCGGGACGGCGGACGACATCGCCGACGCCGCGGAGTAGGGGGCGGGGCGCCACGCACCACGCTGCCGCAGCACCCGCCCCCGGCAACACCGCCCCGACGCCGGCAGAGCGCGGCGAAGCGCTCCCGGAAACACCGTCCCGGATTCCGGGTCGCGTGCGCGAGTTCCTCCCTTCCGCGGTGTCCTCTTCTCGTCATGGCCGGGCATGACGACATGAGGGAACGACCGGGTCGGAGAGGTCGTACACCCGGACCAACATCGTGCGAACGCCGGACGCAGGGCGCCAAAGGCATTTTCGCCCTTGACTAGCATTATAATAGTTCTAATGTGCAACTCAGGATCCATACCCGATCAGGAGAGAGCGCCATGCGTGTGCCCGAGGTGACCTTCAAGACCCGCGTCCGCGACGAGAGCGTGGACGGGCCCAACCCCTTCCGCTGGCAGGACCGGACCAGCGCCGCCATCTTCGCCGGCCGCCGGGTGGTGCTCTTCGCGCTGCCGGGAGCCTTCACGCCGACCTGCAGCAGGTCCCATCTGCCCGGCTATGAGGCGCTGCACGAGCGTTTCGCGGCGGCGGGGATCGACGAGGTGATCTGCCTCTCGGTCAACGACGCCTTCGTCATGTACCGGTGGGGCAGGCAACAGGGCGTCGAGCGGGTCACCCTGCTGCCGGACGGCTGCGGCACCTTCACGCGCCTGATGGGCATGCTCGTGGACAAGAACAATCTCGGCTTCGGCCTGCGCAGCTGGCGCTATTCCATGCTGGTCGAGGACGGCGAGATCGCGGCGATGTTCGTGGAGCCGGGCCTCGCCGACAACGCGCCGGGCGATCCCTTCGAGGTCTCCGACGCCGAGACCATGCTCGCCCATGTGGAGTCGCGCAGCCGGGCACGCGCCGCATAGGCGCGGCTCGATCCCCCGGCGGCCAACTGGGCATCAGAGCTGAGCGGGACCGGGCCGTGCAACGGCCCGGCCGGCGCGACCGATGCGTCCACACGCGCGGGGACGCGCGATCGAGCGGAGCGAGCACCCGGCGGCCAACTGGGCATCGGAGCTGAGCGGGACCGGGCCGCGCAGCGGCCCGGCCGGCGCGACCGCGCCGGCGCGCCGCCAGGCGCGGAGCCAAGCGAACGGAGTGAGCGCCCGGCGCCTGAGGGAAAACAAAAGAATCCGGGGCCGGCTCTATCCCGCCCGCGGGTGGGCCGCGTCGTAGGCGGCGAGGAGCCCGGCCTCGTCGACCTCGGTGTAGCGTTGCGTCGTCGAGAGGCTGGCGTGGCCGAGGAGTTCCTGGATGGTGCGCAGATCGCCGCCGCGGCTGAGCAGATGGGTGGCGAAGCTGTGGCGGAGCGCGTGCGGGGTCGCAGAGGCCGGCAGGCCGAGCGCGCCGCGCAGCACGGCCATCGTCTGCTGCACCGGGCGGGCCTGAAGGCGCCTGCCGCGCACGCCGACGAAGAGGGGATCGCCGGGCCCGAGCGCATGCGGGCAGGCGGCGAGGTAGTCGGCGATGGCCTCGGCCACCAGCGGCAGCACCGGCACCAGCCGCTGCTTGTTGCCCTTGCCGGTGACGAGCAGGCTGCGCAGTGCGCCGTCGGCGGCCGGCGCGTCCGCGCGGTCGAGCCCGAGCGCCTCGCCGATGCGCAAGCCACAGCCATAGAGGAGCAGCAGCACCGCCGTGTCCCGGCGGGCGACCCAGTCGGGCGCCCCGGCGCTGCGTCCGTCGAGATCGACGACGGCCTGCGCCTGGCCCTCGGTGAGCGGCCGCGGCACGCCGCGCGGGATGCGCGGCCCGCGCACCAGCGTCAGCGCCGAGGAGACGGGCACGCCCTCGCGTTCGAGGTGGCGGAAGAACATGCGGACCGCTGACAGCGCGCGGGCGCTGGACGTGTACGCATACCTGTCCGCCGCGCGCCGCGCGAGCCAGGCGCGCAGGTCGCGGACGCTGAGGGTGGCGAGCGACGCGAGATCGGCCGGCGCGCCGCGATGCTCCGCGAGGAAGCGCAGGAAGCCCGCGAGGTCGCGCCGGTAGGCGGCGACGGTGTGGGCGGAGAGGCGCCGTTCGCCGTCGAGGCGGCCGAGCCAGGTCTCGAGCGCTGCCGTCAGGTCGGCGGCGGCCGGCACCGGCCCGTTCACCGGCCCTGGCGCGGGCCCGCTCACGAGAGGATCGACTGGCCCGTCTTGCGCCAATCGGCAAGGAAGGCGTCGAGCCCCTTGTCGGTGAGCGGGTGGCTCGCGAGCTTGCGCAGCACCGCCGGCGGCAGCGTCGCCACATCGGCGCCGAGCTTCGCGGCCTCCACGACATGAAGCGGATGACGGATCGAGGCGACCAGGATCTCGGTGGAGAGGGTGTCCGGATAGGCGCGGTAGATGGTCGCGATGTCGCGGATCAGGCCCATCCCGTCCTGGCTGATGTCGTCGAGCCGGCCGACGAAGGGGGAGATGAAGGCGGCGCCCGCCTTCGCCGCCAGCAAGGCCTGGGAGGGGGAGAAGCAGAGCGTGACGTTGACCCTGGTGCCGCCCTGGCTGAGCGCCCGGCAGGCCTTGAGTCCGTCCCAGGTGAGCGGCACCTTGACCGCGACATTGGGGGCGAGCGCGGCGAGCGCGCGGCCTTCCGTGAGCATGGTCTCGGCGTCGGTCGCCGTCACCTCGGCGCTGACCGGCCCCGGCACGATCTCGCAGATGCGCCGGATCACGTCGAAGAAATCGCCCCCCGACTTGGCGATGAGCGAGGGATTGGTGGTCACGCCGTCGAGCAGGCCGGTCGCCGCGAGATCTTCGATCTCGCCCAAGTCCGCCGTATCCACGAAGAATTTCATGTTGCCGCTCCGTGCGGAAGCCGCCACCCGGCGCCCGCCGCCGCCGTCATCGGGCTGGACGCCGCCGCGGGAGTGATGCAGGACGAGAGCATGAACAGAGCTCCCGCGATTCGACTCGGCGCCGGTCCGACGGTGAAGTGGGGCGGCCTCTTAGCATGTCCCATCCGTGGTTTCCATTGCGCCGCCGCCGGCGGGCCGGTGTGAGCCGCCCCCCCGGCAGTGCAACGGAGGCGGTTGCGGCCGCGCGCGTCGCCGTCCTGCTGCCGCTGCCGCTGGAGCCGGCTTACGACTATGCCGTGCCGGGCGATCTCGCGGATGCGCTCGCGCCCGGCTGCTTCGTGCGCGTGCCGCTCGCGGGCCGCGAGCGTATCGGCGTGGTCTGGGGCGCGGGCGCGGGCGATGTCGAGGCGGCCCGCCTCAAGCCGGTGACGGCGCTGCTGGACGCGCCGCCGATGACCGGGCCGCTGCGCCGCCTGGTCGACTGGGCCGCCGAGTACACGCTGGCCAACCGGGGATCGGTGCTGCGCCTGGGCATGAGCGTCCCCGCCGCGCTGGAGCCCGCGCCGGTGCGTACCGCCTGGAAGCTCGGGCAGGGAGGGGCTGCGCGCATGACCGAGGCGCGGAGCCGGGTGCTCGCGCTGCTGGGCGACGGGCCGCCCCGCACCGCGACGGAGATCGCGCGCGCGGCCGGGGTGGGCGCCGGCGTGGTGCGCGGGCTTGCCGCCCGGGGCGCGATCGAGGCGGTCGCGGTGCCGGAGATCGCGGCCTTCGGCCGGCCCGACACGGCCCGGCCCGGCCCCACCCTCTCCGCGGCGCAGGACCGCGCCGCCCGCGGCTTGTGCGCTGCGGTCGATTCGCGGGGCTTCTCGGTCACCGTCCTCGACGGGGTGACCGGCGCGGGCAAGACCGAGGTCTATTTCGAGGCGGTGGCCGCTGCCGTCCGCGCCGGCCGGCAGGTGCTGGTGATGCTGCCGGAGATCGCGCTCGGCGCCCAGTGGCTCGCGCGCTTCCGCGCGCGTTTCGGGGTCGATCCGGCGCTCTGGCATTCCGAGCTCGGTGCGCGGCAGCGGCGCGAGACCTGGCGCGCCGTCGCCGAGGGCCGGGCGCAGGCGGTGGTCGGCGCGCGCTCGGCTCTGTGGCTCCCCTTCCCGGCGCTGGGCCTTATCGTGGTGGACGAGGAGCACGACGCCGCCTTCAAGCAGGAGGACGGCGTGGTCTACCACGCCCGCGACATGGCGGTGGTCCGCGCCCGGCTCGAGGACTGCCCCGCCGTGCTGTCCTCGGCGACGCCCTCGCTGGAGACGGCGGTCAATGTGCGGAGCGGCCGCTATGGCTGCGAGCGCTTGCCGGACCGCCACGGCGGCGCGCTGCTGCCGGCGGTCGAGACGGTCGATCTGCGCGAGACGCCGCCGGAACGGGGCGCCTGGCTCGCGCCGGCGCTCCGCGCGGCTCTCGCCGAGACCCTCGCGGCGGGCGAGCAGGCGCTGCTCTTCCTCAACCGGCGGGGCTACGCGCCGCTGACGCTCTGCCGCGCCTGCGGCCACCGCTTCCACTGTCCCGATTGCAGCGCCTGGCTGGTGGAGCACCGCTTCGCCGGCACCCTCGACTGCCATCATTGCGGCCACCGGCGGCCGCTGCCGCGCGCCTGCCCGGCCTGCGAGGCGGAGGCGCGCTTCGCCGCCTGCGGTCCGGGCGTGGAGCGCCTCGCCGAGGAGGTGGACGGCGCCTTCCCCGGCGCCCGCTGGTCGGTGCTCACCAGCGATACGGTGCGCGGGCCGAGCCAGATGCAGGTGCTGGTCGACGCCATCGCGGCGCGCGAGATCGACGTGCTGATCGGCACGCAGATGGTGGCCAAGGGGCATCACTTCCCCGGCCTCACCCTGGTGGGGGTGGTCGACGCCGACCTGGGGCTCGCGGGCGGCGACATGCGCGCGGCCGAGCGCACCTATCAGCTGCTCCATCAGGTGGGCGGGCGCGCCGGGCGCGGCGGGCGTCCCGGACGGGTCGTGCTCCAGACCTACGCCGCCGAGCACCCGGTGATCGCGGCGCTTGCCGCCGGCGACCGCGACTCCTTCATGGCGCGGGAGGCGGCCGCGCGCGAGGCCCACGGGCTGCCGCCCTTCGGCCGCCTCGCGGCGGCGATCGCGTCGGGCCCCGGCGAGGCCGAGACCGAGCGCGCCGCGAATGCGCTGGCCCGCCGCGCGCGCGCCGACGAGCGGCGCGTGCGTATCCAGGTGCTGGGGCCGGCGCCGGCGCCGCTCCGGCTGCTGCGCGGGCGCCACCGCTTCCGCCTCCTCTTCAAGGCTCCGCGCGGTGTGCTGATCCAGCCGCATCTGCGGCGCTGGCTGGCCGGCCTCGACCGGCGCACCCGCGCACGCCTTCAGGTGGACATCGACCCCGTGAGCTTCATGTGATTCGTGTGACCCCCGTCGCGAGGCCGCGCGTGCTAAGAAGGGTCGTCATGGAAGGGACGGACGCCGGCATCGACGACGCCATCGCCGCCGCCGCCGAGCGCTTCCGGCGCGACGGCGTCGTCCATCTGGCAGGCGCATTCGCGGACTGGGTCGACGCGCTCCGCGCCGGCGTCGCGCGCAACATGCGCGCGCCCGGCCCCTACAGGAGGGAGTACGAGCCGGAGGGGTCGGACGGCTACTTCTTCGGCGACTACTGCAACTGGGCGCGGATTCCCGAATACCGGGACTTCGTGCACCACTCACGCGCCGCGGCGCTGGCCGCGCGCCTCATGGCGTCGGGCACGGCGCGCTTCTTCCACGAGCATGTGCTGGTGAAGGAGCCGCGAACCGAATCGCGCACGCCCTGGCACCACGATCTGCCCTATTACTGCATCGACGGAACCCAGTGCGTGAGCTTCTGGACCCCGCTCGACCCGGTGCCGCGCGCGGTGTGTCTGGAGCTCGTCGTGGGCTCCCACCGCTGGGGCAAAAACTTCATGCCGAAGAAGTTCGCGGGCCACGACTACCAGCGCGAGGGCGAGGCGCTCGATACCATGCCGGACATCGACGCGCGCCGCGACGAATACGAGATCGCGTCGTTCGAGATGGCGCCGGGCGACGCCATCGCCTTCCACTTCCTCACCGTCCACGGTGCGCCGGGCAACGCGTCGGCCTCGGCACGGCGCCGTGCCTTCGCCCACCGCTGGGTCGGCGACGACGTGCGCTTCAAGCTGCGCCCCGGCGAGGTCTCGCCGCCCTTCCCCGAGGTGCACGAGCGGCTCGGCGACGGTGACCCGCTCGACGATCCGGCGTTCCCGCTCGTGTGGGCGGCCGAGGGCTGAGGCAGCCCCCGCCGGCGCGCTCCCTGCCGCGAGGAATGCGTGCGTTCACCATTCGCGCGTGGCGTTCTCGATCAGCTCCACCTTGTAGCCGTCGGGGTCTTCGACGAATGCGATCACGACGGTCCCGCCCTTGACCGGGCCCGGCTCGCGCGTGACGGTGCCGCCCGCCGCCCGGATGCGCCCGCAGGTCTCGGCGACGCTCTCCACCCCCAGCGCGATGTGCCCGTAGGCGGTGCCGAGGTCATAGTCCGAGACGCCGTGGTTGTAGGTCAGCTCCAACTCGGCCTCGCCGTTCCTGTTGCCGCCCCCGAAGCCGACGAAGGCAAGGGTGTATCCCTGATCGGGGCGTTCGGTGGTGCGCAGCAGCTCCATGCCGATCATCGTGGTGTAGAAGTCGATCGAGCGCTGCAGGTCGCCCACGCGGAGCATCGTGTGCAGAAGGTTCATGGTCGTTCTCCGTGGATGAAGGCGCGGCAGGATAGGCCGACGGCCGTGCGGATCGCCAGAGAGCTTCCCTATTGCGCCGCCGGCCGCGCGCCGCCCGCCGCCTGCAGCGCGGCGCCCGCGCCCCGCCGGCTGTCGTTAGATGCGATCTCTCAATAGATTGTCCATCACCACGATGTCGCCGGGCTTGAGCGTCGGCACCAGCACCTGCTCGACATAGGCCAGGAAGGCGGCGCCGTGCATGGCGCCGTCGAGCACCATGGGAGCGGTCATTCCGCTCAGCCTCAAGGCGCCGACGAAGGTCGTATTTGTTGTTCGGCGCCGCCGTTTGACCCCTCGGAATCGAAGGGAAACAACACCTTATCACGGCGCTCGGCGTCCAATCGGCACACTCAACAACATGGAATTGTCGGAATCCAAGACACTGGTTGCTGCCGACAGCGTGTCAGAATGGCAGTATCATGCGGCATCGGCTGGTCGCACTCGTTCGGCAATCTCCGCTCCGCGCTCCCGCTCGACCCGCGCGATGTCGTACTGGCTCTGGAGGCCGATCCAGAATGGTGCACCATTGCCGAAATAAAGACCGAGACGCACCGCCGTATCGGCGGTGATCGAACGGCGGCCGTTCAAAATGTCCGTCACGCGGCCCGACGGAACGCCGATGTCGAGCGCCAGCCTGTTGGCGCTCAGGCCCCTCGCCGTGAGCTCGCGCTTCAGCAGACTGCCGGGATGTGAAATGGGAGTCATGGCATTCATCCCTTGTGGTAGTCGACGATCTCGACCTCGCAGGCGTCACCCGCCCGGAACGCGAAACAGATTCGCCAGGGCCCGTTCACCGTCATCGCCCATTGGCCTGCTCGCGTGCCTTTGAGTTTGTGCAGCCCGACACTCTTGAGCGGGCTTAGGTCACGGAGCGTGCTTGCGGTATTGAGCGCCAACAGCAGATCAATGGCAGCCGCGTGGTCCAGGCCACGAAACCGGTTTGGCGTTTCACCTTCCCAGACCCTTCGGCTGGCCGCGTTGCGCCATGAGCGGATCACGGCAAAAACATACTACGCCTGTCGTGCCGATACCATGCTTTGACGATCGGGAGGTGCGAAGCCCGTCATGTCCGGTCGGACTTGCATACGCCATCGGTGCCGACCTTCTCGACACCAAGGCTTCGGTGTCGCCCGCCGTGACTCGCTCCTTCTCGTTTGCTAGGGTCGCACGGGCTCTGACGCCGTTGCGGTCGATCAGGGGCGCTGGGGGGATGCCATGATAATCCAGAGCTCGGCAGAAGAGCGGCAGGACGGTGCCCGCTTCGCCATCACCCTCGACGAGCATCTCCAGCTCGCCGCGCAGCTCGCCGAGAACTTCGGCAACGACGCCTTCGCGCAGCCCCAGCCGCGCGACTACTTCCTCTATGCCTGCCGCTGGCACGACAAGGGGTGGAAGGACCTGGACGACAACCCGCCGCTCGACCCCGGCACCGGGCTGCCCTACAACCTGGTGCAGACGCCGATTCCCATCATCACGCTGACCGGGTGCCGCTCGCCCGAATACAACGAGGCGCACCACGCCTATTGCGGGCTGCTCGACAGCATGCACATCTGGGGCCTCTACAACGGGCGCTACGGCCTCTCGGACAAGGTGCTGATCGACATCGTGCCGGAGCAGCACCGGCTTGCCGCCGAGACCATGCTGAGCACCGAGGCCCAGCGCCAGCAGCGGCTCACCGCCGTGCTCGCGGACGACCCGGAGACCGCGCCCTGGGTCGAGGAGGAGCGCCTCTTCGCCAACTACAAGGCGCTGCAGTTCTTCGACACCTTCGCCCTCTACTTCAACTGCGTCCATCCGGAGGGGCGCGGCGAGAGCACCTTCGCCAACGTGCCGCGCGGCGTCGATGACGATGTCGCCATCGAGGTCCGTGCGCTCGGCGACGGGGTCTACAGCCTCGACCCCTATCCCTTCCGCGACGACGGGCTGGAGGTGTCGTTCACCGGCCGCCATCTCACGCCCTTCGGCGCCGACGATGCGCCCGACATGGCGGCGGTGATGCGCCAGACCCCGCGCGAGCGCCAGAGCGCCCGGCTGGTCGCGGCCTGAGCGCCGCATCGTTCGCGCCCGAGACCCCCGTGCCCGCCGCCCTGCGCCCGAGCCCCGTCGAGGTGCTTGGACTGGACCATGTCGTGCTCCGCGTCGCCGACATCGAGACCTCGCTCGACTGGTACAGGCGGGTGCTGGGCTGCACCGTCGAGCGGCGCATCGAGAGCTTCGGCCTCTACCAGTTGCGCGCGGGCGCGAACCTGATCGACCTGGTGCCCGTCGCGAGCAAGGCGGGCAGGCCGGGCGGCGGCGCAGCGGGCAGGACGAAGCGCAACATGGAGCATTTCGCGCTCCGCCTCGCCGCCTTCGACGAGAGCAAGCTGCGCCGCTACTTCAAGCGGCGCGGCGTCGAGGCCGGCGAGACCGCGCGGCGCTACGGCGCCGACGGCCACGGCCCCTCGCTCTACCTCACCGACCCGGACGGCAACACGGTCGAGCTCAAGGGGCCGCCCGATGCGGACCAGGGCGAGCGGGTCGCGGGAGCGGACTATCCGGCTCCGGCGGTGCGGCGGGCCGCCGCCAAGCGGAGCGCGCGGGCATGAAGGCGGTCGTCATCCACCGCCACGGCGGGCCGGAGGAGCTCGTCTACGAGGACATCGAAACGCCGGCGGTGGGCCCCGACGACGTGCTCATCGCGCTGGAGGCGGTGGGCCTCAACCATTTCGACCTCGATGTCCGCGGCGGCATCTCCGGCTATCTCAGCCTCGACATGCCGCACATCCTGGGCGTCGAGGGCGCGGGCGCCGTCGCCGAGACCGGCGCGGCCGTGGGCGCCTTCCGCCCCGGCGACCGGGTGATGCCCTTCCTCACCCTGAGCTCCGGCCTCTGCCGCCACAAGGTGTGCAACTGCGCGCTGGGGATGGACAATATCTGCCTCGATTTCGAGAAGCTGGGCGTGACCTGCTGGGGCACCTATGCGGACTATGTGAAGGTCTCCCAGCATAATGTGATCCGCATTCCGGACGGCGTCTCCGCCCTGGACGCGGCGGCGGGACAGGTCGCCTTCGCCACCGCCTGGGAGCTGGTGGTGAGGAAGGCGCAGGTCCGCCAGGGCGAGGACGTGCTCGTCAACGCCGCCGGCAGCGGCGTGGGCTCGGCTGCGATCCAGTGCGTCCGCCTCGCCGGTGCGCGGGTGATCGCCACCGCGGGCTCCGACGAGAAGCTCGCGCGCGCCCGCCAACTGGGCGCCGACGAGGTCATCAACTATAACGAGACGCCGGCGATCGGCGACGCCGTGCGCGATCTCACGCAAGGCCGCGGTGTCGACGTGTGCATCGAGACGGTGGGCGGCGCGGTGCTGCAGCAGAGCCTCGACGCGCTCGCGCTCAACGGGCGGCTCGCCACCTGCGGGGCCCATGCGGGCGAGAAGGTCGAGATCGACATGATCGAGTTCTTTCGCAAGCAGATCACGATGACGAGCTGCCATTTCGCGCCGAAGTCGACCAACAGCGAGGTCCTGCGCCTGATGGAACGAGGCAGGCTCAGGCCGGTGATCGGCGAGGTCCTGCCGCTGGCGGAGATGCGCAGCGCCCACGAGCGTCTTGCCAGGCGCGCGGTCTTCGGCAAGATCGTGCTCGAAGTCTAGCGGGGCAGGGCAGGGCAGGGCATGGCAGAGCTTGAGCTGCGCAAGGTAGACCGCTGGCACCACCGGCAGGTCGTGCTCGACGGCCTCAGCATGAAGGCGCCGTCGGGCCGCATCACCGCGCTCCTGGGCGACGCGGAGTCCGGCCGTCTGGTCGCGCTCAAGGTCATCGCCGGAATCGAGAAGGCGCAGGGCGGCGCCATCCTGATCGACGGCGAGAACGTGCTGCGGGAGCGTGCGGGGATCCGCGAAGCCGCGACGGTCTTCCGCTCTGCCGCGCTGATGCCGCACAAGACGGCCTTCGAGAACATCGCCTATCCGCTGCGGATCGCCCGTTTCGACAGGGAGGCCATCGAGGCGCGGGTGCTTGCCGTCGGCGAGCATTTCGGCCTGACCGACCTGCTCGCGGAGCGCCCGAAGCGGCTCACGGACGTCCAGTGCTACCAGATCGGCCTCGCCCGCGCGCTGGTGCGCGACCCCGCGGTCTACCTCTTCGAGCTGCCCTCCGAGGAGGAGCAGGCCATCCGCGACCTCGCGATCGCCGAAATGAGGCGGCTCAGGGACGAGTTCGGCCGCACCGTGGTCTATGCCGCCGAGACCGTGGAGTCGGTGCGCGGCCTTGCCGAGTGGATCGTCGTCCTCCACGAAGGGAAGAGGTTGCAGATGGGCAGCCTCGAGAGGATCCTCAAATGGCCCGCCTCGCGCCGGGTCGCGCGGCTCTTCGGCGCCAGGCTCCGCGCCGCGCGCGTGACCGGCGCGGACGACGGCACGGTCACCGTGCGTCTCAAGGACGGTGCCCGCGTGACGCTCCCCTGCGCGCCCGGCGAGGCGGCCGCCGGCGAGCGCGCCACCCTCGCCATCTGGCCGGAGCATATGGGCCCCGAGGGCGACGCGGCGGCCTGCCCGCCGGAGCACTGCTACCTGTTCAACGAACGCGGGCGGCTGGTGGCAGGCCCGGCAGGCGCACCGCCGCCGCCGACGCGAAAGGCAAAGGGCGGGCGACGCTAGGCGGTGCGCGGCGGCAAGCGTCCACGCCGGGCGCTGCCGCGCGCGGACCGCCCTGGTCTGTCATGTCACAGTATTTGTCGCGGACGACCCTGCATCGCGAGACATAATAAGCCACATATTGCGGCGATACAGGCCCTCATTACCATATATTGTAAGTAATGCGTGTGTGCGACACAGGCTCCGGTCCGACCTTCATTATGCCGGAACGAGCGCTCTCGTTGCCATTCCAGCGGCGCGCGCATTAAAATGGCGGCGCGACTCCAGTCTCCAACGGATTCCTCATCGAATGATCGACCACGCCGCCGCGCGCCGCAACATGGTCACCGGCCAGATCATGCCCAACCGCGTTACCGACGAGCGGCTGCTCGACGCGGTGGCCGAGATCCCGCGCGAGCGCTTCGTTCCCCACGCCAAGCGCGGCGTCGCCTATATCGACGAGGACGTGGAGATCGCCTCCGGCCGCTACCTGATGGAGCCGATGGTGCTTGCCAGGCTGGTGCAGGAGGCCGACATAACGGCGGACGATGTGGTCCTCGATGTCGGCTGCGGCACGGGCTACGCGACGGCGGTGATGGCCCGTCTCGCCGCCACGGTGATCGGGCTCGACGTGGACGAGGCGCTCGCCGCCGAGGCCGAGCGCGCGCTGAACGCGGTCGGCGCCGACAACGCCATCGTGGTGACCGGCCCGCTCGCGGACGGATACGCCGGCCAGGCGCCCTACGACGCGATCCTGGTGGGCGGCGCGGTCGATCACCTGCCGCAAGCGCTTGGCGACCAGCTGGCGGAGGCGGGCAGGATCGTCGGTGTCCTGCGCGCGCCCGGCGCGGTCGGGCAGGCGACCCTCTGGGCCCGGCACAGGGGCGCGCTGTCCAGCCGTTGCCTGTTCGAGGCGTCGCTTCCCTCCCTTCCGGGCATCGCCCGTCCCGCACGATTCGAGTTCTAGGGCGATGGACGGCGCGGTGCCGGCGCTCTCGGTCGAGGACTTCGCGGCGCTGCGGGCGCGGGCGCAGGAGCGGCCCTACGCGCTGCTCGATGTGCGCGAGCCCTGGGAGGTGGCGCTCGGGACGCTGCCGGAGGCGCTGACGATCCCCATGAGCGCACTGGCCGACCGGCTGGACACGCTGCCGGCGGATCGTCCGCTCGTGGTTCTGTGCCACCACGGCCAGCGCAGCGGCCACGTCACCGCATGGCTGCGGCGGCAGGGCTACGACAACGCGGTCAACCTGGACGGCGGCATCGACGCCTGGGCACGGACGGTCGACCCCACCATGGCGACCTACTGAGCGGAGGAGGCCATGACTCGCGACCGTCGCCGCCCCCCATCGAGCGGCAAGACCATCGGCCGGACCATCGGCAAGGCCACGCTCGGCGCGCTGCTCCTGGCCCTCCTCGCCGGCGCCTCGGCCCCCTTCCACGCTGCCCTCGCCCAGACCCTGGAGGAGGCGCTCGTCGTCGCCTACCGCAACAACCCGGCCCTGCAGGCCGAACGCGCCCGGCTCCGGGCGGTGGACGAGGAGGTGCCGGAGGCTCTCGCCGGCTGGCGTCCCACGGTCGAGATCGCCGGCGACGTCGGCACCTCGTACAGCAAGACCGAGGGTGAGGATTTCTACAGCGGAAGCGATACCGTCGCGCCCCACGGCTACGGGCTCAGCGTCGTCGCGCCCCTCTACCAGGGCGGGCGCGTGCCTGCGCAGATCGAATCGGCCGAGAACCGCGTCGAGGCGGGCCGGGCGCAGCTCCGGGAGACCGAGCAGACGATCATGCTCGACACGGTGACCGCCTACATGGACGTGCTGCGCTACCGCGCCGAGATCGAGCTCAGCCGCAGCAGCGAGCGGGTGGTGCGGCGCCAGCTGCAGGCGGCGAAGGATCGGTTCGAGGTCGGCGAGGTGACGCGTACCGATGTCGCCCAGGCCGAGGCCCGGCTCGCGCAGGCGGGTGCGGAACGCGTGGCGGCGGAAGGCGGGCTGATGTCCGCCCGCGCCTACTACCGGCAGGTGACCGGCGAGGCGCCGGGCACGCTCTCCTGGCCCGAGGCCCCCATGACCCTCCCGGAGACCGAGGAGGACGCGCTGGCTGCCGCCGACAGCGCCAACCCGTTGATCGGCGCGGCGTCGTCCCTCGCGCAGGCCGCGCAGGCGGACATCGAGACCGCGGCCGCGGCGCTCAGGCCCCAGGTCTCGATCAGGGGCGACTTCGGCCAGCGCTTCGACACCAGGGAACAGATCGACGAGACCACCGATGCCTCGCTGAAGGCGACCGTGCGCGTGCCGCTCTATCAGGGTGGGGCCACGAACGCGCGCATCCGCCAGGCGAAGCAGCTGGCGGCACAGCGGCGTCTGGAGCTCGATCAGACCCGCCGCGTCGTGCAGGAGCAGGTGGCCCGTGCCTGGCGGGTCCTGACGACGACGCGGGCGCAGATCGCCGCGTTCGAGTCCCAGGTGGCGGCGGCGGCGGTCGCGCTGGACGGCGTCGAGCAGGAGACGAGGGTGGGCCTGCGCACCACGCTCGACGTGCTGGACGCCGAACAGGAGCGCTTCAAGGCGCAGATCAACCTGGTCCGGGCGCAGCGGGAGGAGATCGTCGCGGCCTATCGGTTGAAATCGGCGGTCGGCGCGCTCACCGCGCGCGCACTGGCCCTGCCGGTCGAACTGTACGACCCCGAGGCGCATTATCTGGGCGTGCGCGAAAGCCCGGGCACGTGGCTGTGGTCGGAGGAGTGACCGCCGCCGTGGCGGAGGAGTGACGACATGGAGAAGCCGGCGGCCAACGAACACCCGATCAACGACCTGATGCGGCGGCGCTGGAGCCCGCGCGCCTTCGCGCCGCGTCCGCTCCCCCGCGCGGACATTCTCACGCTCCTGGACGCCGCGCGCTGGGCCGCGTCCAGCTTCAACCAGCAGCCCTGGCACTTCCTGGTCGCGGCCAGGGAGGACGAGGAGCGCTTCGCGCAGATGCTGGATTGCCTCGTGCCCGGCAACCGGGTGTGGGCGCGCAACGCGTCGCTGCTCATCCTCACCGTCACCAAGCGCACCTTCGACCACAACGACTCGCCCAACAGTTGCGCCGTCCACGATATCGGCCTCGCCGCCGGCCAGCTCGTCCTGCAGGCGACCGAGCTCGGGCTCGCCACCCACCAGATGGCCGGGATCGAGGCGGACAAGATCCGTTCGGTCTACGGCGTCCCGGACGGCTTCGATCCCGTGACCGGGATCGCCGTCGGCTATGCCGGCGACCCGGACGCGCTCCCCGACGAGCTGCGCGGGATGGAGCTCGCGCCCCGCGTCAGGCGCCCCTTCGCGGACTTCGTCTTCGCCGACGGCTGGGACCGGCCCGCCGGCTACTGACGGGGCGCACTGTCTGTTCTTTTCCCTCAGTCGCCGGGCGCTCGCTCCGCTCGCATCGCGCGCCCCTGCGCGCGTGGACGCGCGACGCTACGCGCCGTTCGGCGCGGCGCGCGTAGTCGCGCGCTCCGGGCCGCTTTGCGGCCCGGTCCTCCTCACGCTCACATCCGGCGACCACCACACCTCCCCCTGGCACTCAGACGTCTAAGCCCGCACGATCGCGGGCCTGTGCTCCACGGGGAAGTTCACCGAGCGCGCGATGAAGCACATGGCGTGGGCCGTCCCGTGCAGGCGCGCGGCCGTCTCGGCGCAGCTATCGGCCGCGATGGTCACGCGGGGCGCGAGCGTCACCCGCGTGAATTCGCCGGAGCCGTCCGGGTTGGTCGCCATCGCGCCCGAGGCCGCGTCCTCGTAGGCCGTGACCGCCACGCCCGCATCCGAGCAGAGGTGCAGGTACCAGAGCATGTGACAGGCGGAGAGCGCCGCCACCAGCAGGTCCTCCGGATTGTGCCGGCCTGCATCGCCGAGATAGCCGGGGTCGGCCGAGCCCCGGATCGCCGGCTTGCCGGGGCAGGCGATGTCGTGGTCGCGCGTGTACGCCTTGTAGCCGGCGGTGCCCTGGCCCCGGTTCCCGGTCCAGGTCACCGTTGCCGCGTAGCTGTGTTCCCGTGCCATGCCTCGCTCCCGCCGGCGTCACCCGTGCCGCGGATTTTACCCCGGCTCGGCGATGCGACTCCAATGCAGGTATCGGCGGGGCGGAGTGTTGGTTCAGGGGCTTGCCGACCGGTCGACCGCCAACCCCTCCCATTCCCCGCCATAGGTGCGCTCGATGTGGGCGCGGGTGGGGCGGAGGCCGCAGGTTTGGGCGATGACCGCCTCGCGCCGGGCGCGGGCGTCGAGGTCTTCGGGCGGGGCGGCGTCGCGGCGGATGCGGGGCGGGGCGGCGCCGGCGAAATTCCAGCGGGTGAGCCAGCGGGCGACGGTGGCGTTGAGCGCGCCGTCGAGCAGGCGGCAGTCGGCGGCGACGGTCTCGTCGCGCACGTCGCGCTGCACCTCGGCGGTGCCGCGCCAGGGCCCCTGATCTGTGGTGGATGACTGGCCCAGGATGGTGGTGGCGATGGTGCGGTCGAGATAGGCGACGAAGGCCTCGAAATCGCCGCCGGCGCGGCGCGCGCTGTCCACGATCTCGATCTCCTGCCCCTCGGGCAGGACGACACCGAGGCTGGTGGCGAAGCCCTGGACGAGTGCGAGCAGCTCGGCCTTCTGCCCCTCCGTCGCGTTGCGCGGGTAGGTGCCCTTGACGCCGGGGGCGCCGAACCTCTCAAGCGCGACGGACCAGAATTTGAGCCCGTGGCGCTTGAGCCAGACCGGCCAGAAGCACCAGCGTGCCAGGCCCGGCCCGTGGGGCAGGTCGCCATGCTCGCCGGGGCGGCGGAGGATCACGAATTTGCCCGCGGGCAGCGCCTCGCCGAGGGGCGCGGTCTCGGTGCGGAGCAGCGGCGTACCCTCTGCCGACCAGCGGAAGCGGTCGGGCGCGCGCACGATCAGGCGGTCGAGCACGACCTGCGCGCCCTCGCGGGCCCAGAGCGCCTCAGCGACGGCGTAGCCGTACCAGACCCCGTGCAGAAGCTGGCGGCAGACGGCGTCGAAGCCCGCGTCCGCGAGCTGGCGGGCGAGCTCGTCGGCGGCGGCCCGGTCGTGCGCGCCATCCCCGCCGGGCTCGACCGTCCAGGGCCGCGCGATGGCGGCGTCGAGGCGCTGGTCGAGCGCCGCCTGGCAGCGCTCGTCCCGCAATGTGTCGCGGAAGATGCGGAGCGCGTGGCCCTCGTCGCGGAAGCGGTCCGCGTAGCGCGACGGCTGGCGCGGGTTGAGCGGCAGCTCGCCGATATAGGGCTGCAGGCGTCCGGCGATGCTGGCGGCGGCCACCTCGCCCGCCGGCGGCCCCGCCGGCGCACCGGCGCCGGACGGTGTGCGGGAGGGCGGGAGCAGCCGCCTGAGCCGGTCGCCCAGTCCGGCCGCCGCCATCAGGCGCGGCTCCGGTCGGGAGGCCAGCGCCGGGTGGATCTTCCAGAAGGCTGAATGCTCATGGCCCGATCATCGCCGCTCCTGTGCGTCCCGTGCATCGCACCATGGTCCGGGGCGTTGAAGGGCAATGTCTTCCCTTCCGTCACCGCTCGGCAACGCATCGCGCGCCCAGCGCGCGTCCCGCACATCGCGCGCCCAGCGCGCGTCCCGCACATCGCGCGTCCGGCGCGCGTCCCGCGCGACGCAGACCATGACCCTGGCAAGAATTCCAGGCTAGGATGGGTCGGGCAGTCGTCAGCGAAGGCACGTTGCGCGTGTCCGTGGCGCGCGGGTTTGCCGGACCGGGACGAAGGCACGTGTGCGTCCGGGTCAGCGGCGTCAGGCTGCGGCTATCCTGCGTGGCCTGGGAGCCGACAAACGAAGGCGGAGGATGTCATGGACTGCCAGCTGGCGGGAAAGCGCGCCCTGGTAACCGGCGCGGCGAGCGGTATCGGCAAGGCGATCGCCCTCGCCCTGGCGCGCGAGGGAGCGACGGTCGCAACGCATGCGCGAACGGCAGAGAAGGGCGCCGGCACCGTTGACGAGATCGTGGCCGCAGGCGGCAAGGCCTTCCCCGTCGCCGCAGACCTGACCGACAGCGGCGCCATCGCCGCCATGTGCGCCGACGCCATCGAGCAGCTCGGCGGGATCGACATCGTCGTCAACAATGCCGGCGTCTGCGACCTGGGCAAGGTCGAGGAGATGGAGGAGTCCTTCTGGGACTGGGTGATCGATACCAACCTCAAGGCACCCTTCCTCGTCACCAAGCACACGGTGCCGACGCTCAAGCGGCAGGGCACGGGCGGCGCGCTCATCTACAACGCCTCGACCAACGCCAAGACCGCGGACGCGGAGTGGAGCGCCTACAACACCTCGAAGCACGGCCTCGTCGGTTTCGTGCGTTGCATCGCGGCCGAGCTCGGGGAATACGGCATAACCTCGAACGCCATATGCCCCGGCTGGGTCGCGACCCCGATGGCGACCGGCTTGCACGAGACCATGGCGGAGCAGGCGGACGAGCCCTTCGACAAGGTCTATGACGAGAGCATGCGCTTCAACATGCTGAAGGCGATCCTGCCGCCCGAGACCATCGCCGACATGGCGGTCTATCTCGCGAGCGCGCGCGGCAGGTACATGACCGGCCAGTCGATCAACGTCTGTGGCGGTCTTTGCTATTTCTGAGCGCCAACCCCTGTCGGCTCAAGCCTTGATGCGCGCGTTGTCGGGGTCGTAGAGCGCCTTCATGTGAAGGCTGGCGGGGAACCTCCGCATTCGGGCCTCGATCTCGTAGCTGCCCGCGTGCAGATAGTCGTCGTCGACGCCCGCCGGATTGCGCACATAGCCGAGACCGATGCCCTTGCCGACGGTGTAGCCGTAGCCCCCGGAGCTGAGGTACCCCACGCGCTCGCCATCGCGGTAGATCGTCTCGCGGCCCAGCAGGATCGCCTCCGGGTCGTCGACCGTGAAGGTCGCCAGCCGCTTTGTGAGCGGCGACCGGCGCTGCCCTTCGACTGCGGTGCGCCCCACGAAATCGGCGCTCTTCCCGAGCGATACGGCGAAGCCGAGCCCGGCTTCGTCGGGCGTGTAGTCGGAGCCGATGTCGGTGGCCCAGACGCGGTAGCCCTTCTCCAGGCGCAGCGAGTCGATGGCGCGATAGCCCGCGTCCTTGAGACCCGCGGCGCTGCCGCTCTCGCACAGCGCATCGTAGACGGTGCTCATATATTCGGAGGGGACGTGGAGCTCCCAGCCGAGCTCGCCGACGAAGGTGACGCGCAGCGCCCGGACCGGCGCGCCGGCCACGAAGAGCTCGCGGCAATGGCCGAAGGGGAAGCTCTCGTTGTCGATGTCGCCCTCGACGACATCGGCGAGGACCGTGCGCGCCTTCGGTCCCATGAGACCGAGCGTGCCGCAGGCCGAGGTGACATCGACCAGCCGGGCCCGCGCCTCTGCCGGGATGTGGCGCCTGATATGGGCGAAGTCGTGGGTCGCGTAGCCGGTGCCCGTGACGATGTAGAACGCATCGTCGCTGAAACGGGACACGGTGAGATCGCATTCGATCCCGCCGCGCGGGTTGAGCATCTGCGTATACGTCAAGCGCCCGCCGGGCTTGCCGACATCCCCTGCGCAGATGGTCTGGAGCACGGCTTCGGCGTCGCGGCCCACCATGAGGAACTTGGAAAAGAAGGATTGGTCGAAGAGCGCGGCGGCCTCACGGCAGGCCACATGCTCCTCGCCGACATGGGGAAACCAATTCGCCCTCTCGAAGGAGACGCCATCCCTCGGCTCGACGCCCGGCGGCGCGAACCAGTTGGGGCGCTCCCAGCCGAACTTCGTCCCGAAGCAGGCACCCCGCGCCGCCAGCCGGTGATGGATCGGGCTCAGCCGAAGGGGGCGGCCTGCCTCCATCTCCTCGTGCGGCCAGCGAATCGTGAAATGATGGGATTGCCCCTCCAGCGCGCGCGCGCAGACCTGATCGTCCGAGCCGTGATAGGCGCCGAAGCGCTTGATGTCGGCGGCCCACAGATCGACCGGCGGCTGGCCCTCGAGAATCCACTCGGCAAGCGCGTAGCCGGCACCGCCGGCGGACGCGATCCCGAACGCATTGAAGCCGGTGCCGACGAAGAAGCGCCGCAGCTCCGGCGCCTCACCGAGGATGAACATGCCGTCCTCGGTGAATGACTCGATTCCGTTGAACCACTGCCTCACGCCCACGGTCTCCAGCGCCGGGATACGCTCCATCGCCGGGATCATCAGCTGTTCGAAGCGATCCACGTCCTCGGGCATCAGCTTGAACGCGTGACCCTCCGGAATCGGCCGCGTGCGATAGGGCTTGGGGTTGCGCTCGTAGCCGCCGACGGCGAGCCCGCCGATCTCGAGGAAGTAGGTCAGCTTGTCGGGGTCGCGAATGGTCGGGTGGTCGCGGGTCAGGCCCTCGATCCGCTCCGTCACCATGTACTGGTGGTAGGCGGGCTGGATGGGGACGTTGACGCCGGCGAGCCGCCCGATCTCGCGCGACCAGATTCCGGCGCAGTTGACCGCGAATTCGCAGCGGATCGCCCCTCGGTCGGTGAGCACGCGGGCGATGGCGCCGCCGCTGGTTTCGAACCCGGTGACCTCGATGTCCTCGATGATGCGGACGCCGTTCATCCGTGCGCCGGCCGCCAGTGCCATCGCCGCGTCGGAGGGGCTCGCCATCCCGTCGCTCGGCACGTAGGCCGCGCACACCAGGTCGCCCACGTCGAGCAGTGGAAAGAGCTCCTTCGCCTCCCCCGGCGAAACGATCTCCATCTCCAGGCCGTAGGAGCGCGCCGTGGTCACGGCGCGCTCGTACTCGGCGCGGCGGTCGGCGTTGGTGGCGAGCCGCAACGAGCCGTTCTGGTGCCAGCCGGTGGCCTGGCCCGTCTCCTCCTCCAGCCGGCTGTAGATTTCGACCGAGCGGCCGAGCAGCCACGAGACGTTGGCGCTCGTGCGCAGCTGGCCGACCGCGCCCGCTGCATGCCAGGTCGAGCCCGAGGTGAGCTTGTGCTTCTCCAGGAGGACGATGTCGCGACAGCCGCGTATCGCGAGGTTGTATGCGGTCGAGCAGCCGACGATTCCGCCGCCGACGATCACCACCGTCGCCTGGTCGGGAAGCGATGCGTTCATGCGAGCGGGCTCCGCTGCGTCCGGCAGCGCGGCGGCGGAGTGCGGCGGCGCGGGTTGCGCCGCGCCTTACGCCGCGCCTTACGCGTTGGTGCGCAGGATGTGGTGCGCGGCATTGTGGCCGGGCGCGCCGGTCACCTCGCCGGCCGGGTGCGTGCCGCCGCCGCAGAGATAGAAGTTCCCGATCGGCGTGCCGTAGCCGGGCCGTCCGTTCAGGAACTGGCTCGGCACGACATCGAGATGGCGGATCGCGCCGTCGGTGATACCGGTGCGCTGCTCGATGTCCCACGGGCTCATGAACATCCATTCGCGGATCGCGGAGCGGAAATTGGGAATGAAGCGGGTCACGTAGTCGATGAGGCGCTCGCCCACCTCCTCGCGGCGCTCCTCCCAAGTGCCGCTCGCCAGACGCGGCGGTGCATAGAGCCCCCAGATCGAGCAGATGTGGCCGTCGTTTTGGGTCAGGGTGTCGTCGTAGAGCGTCGGCACCTGGAGGTGGCAGACAGGCTCGCTGCAGGGCTGGCCTGCGCGCATTTCGGCCCCTGCCCGCGCGTAGTGATCGAGGCTCGGTGCGATCATGATGTAGGAGACCGGCGGGCCGTCATAGTCGGGCACATGGCCCGAGACATCCGGCGTCTCGTCCATGACGCAGTGAAATTTGAAATAGCCTGTCCCGGTCTTGAGCCGCTCGACACGCTTGGCGAGATCGCCCGGCAGGTCATCGGGAGAGAAGAGCGTGCGATAGGTGCGCTTGGGATCGGCATTCGACACGACGATGCGGGCGCGGATCTCCTCGCCCGAAGCGAGGCGCACGCCGGCGGCCTTGCCGTTCTCCATCAGCACGCACGCGACCGGCGCGTCGCAGCGGATCTCGCCGCCCTGCTCCGTCACCGCCTCGGCCATGGTGCGCGTGATCGACCCCATGCCGCCTTCGACGACGTAATAGCCGTGACCTCCCTTCGCGCCGAACTGGAAAAAGACCTCGGCCCAGGCGCTGCCCGGTGCGTAGGGGTCGGCGATATCCTGCACGTAGAGCATCATCGCCCGCACGCGCTCGTCCTCGAAATAGTCCGCCGCGAGATCGACGAGAGAGCCGGTCAGGAAGCGCTCAAGCAGTGCCTCGTCGCCGCTTTCCCTGGCACGCTCCCAGATGTCGGTGAGCGTCGGCGGATCGCTCAGCATGTAGGGTTGCACCAGCCCGGTGGCGCGGGTCCAGAGCTCCACCCAGTCGGGAAAGCGCTCGGCATCGCGGCGGTTCAGCCGCGCGATCGATTCGATCGTGCGCTCCATGTCGTAGTGCAGGAACGCGTGCGCGCCGTCCTCGTAGGGAAAGAACACGGGCGGGTCGATCAGATGCATCGTCAGGCCCCGCGCGTCGAGGCCCATGTCGTCGCGCACTTTCTGTTCCAGCTTCCACATCACATAGGCGCAGGAGGAGACGCGATAACCGTCGAAAAGCTCCTCGGTGGCGCAGGCGCCGCCGACGAAGGACCGGCGCTCGCAGAGCAGAACCTTGCGCCCGGCGCGGGCGAGGTAGAAGGCTGCGACCAGCCCGTTGTGGCCTGCGCCGACGATGATCGCATCGTAGGAATTGTCTGCCATGGCACGGCCCTTCCCAGACTCCAGGCACGGCGAGACCCGGCGTGGCGGAGGCAGTCATGCCGCACGCGTACCGGGGCTGCGATCGCCGTCCCCGGCGTTGCAGAACGCAACGCCGGGGACGGCACGCCGCCCGTCCGGCGGTTTCAGGTCACTCGATCGAGACCCTCCGGGCAGATGCGGCTCGGCCCGGCGCTTCTCGGGCCTCTACTGACCCGCCACCTCGCGCATCCGCTCCGCGATAGTGGCGATGGTCGTCTCCGCATCCTGGTTGCCGGCACCCGCGTTGGAGAGTTCTTCGAGGAAGATCTCCGTCCAGGCGAGCCAGGTCGGGGGGTTCGGCCGTGCCAGCAGCCTGTCGTTCTCCACCAGCGAGTGATAGAGCTGGTCGCGCTGGATGTTGACCCAGTTGGGATCGCTCCATTCGGGCATCGCGTAGACGTCGCTCCGCGTCGGGTTGCCGCCCGCCGGCATGGTGCGCGCCTGGATGTCCTTGCGGTTGATCCACTGGGCGAAGAGGAACGCGGCTTCCGGATTCTGGGCGCTCTTCGGAATCATCCAGTTGTTGGCCTCGGCCATCGAGAGGCCCATGCCGGGATGCGCGAAATAGGTCATCTTTCCGACGGAACCGGGGCAGTCCTCCGGAATCTCGAGATACGGAGTCGTATCGCCCCAGGTGAACATCAGGAACAGGTTGCCGGCGCACATCTCCGAATACTCTTCGTCCCAGGTCGCTTCCATGTAGCCGGGATTGGAGTAGGGCCGGAGCGAGAGCATGAACTCCAGCGCCTTGACCGCGGCGTCGCCCTCGTCGATCACGACCTTGCCGTTCTCGTCGGTGTAGCGGCCGCCCATGTTGATGAGGATGCGCTCGAAGTCGTAGAGCACGGTGAGGTGGCGCTTGAAGGGCACGATCGTGCCGTAAAAATTCTTCTCCAGCACGGTGCCCGCCAGCGTCTCGCCCTCCTTGCGCGTGTAGAAGGCCGCGAGATCGCCGTAATGCTCCCACGTGGTCGGCGGCAGCGGCATGGGATAGCCGTATGCGGCTTCGAAGTTGGCCTGTTCCTCATCGGTTGCCAGGTCGTGCCGGTAAACCATGAAGGCGAGCACGAACTTGGTCGGCACGCTGTAGAGATTGCCGTCGTAGAGGGTCGAGACCCGATAGAGCGCAGGAACCAGGTCGCTGGCGAAGTTGACCTCCGAGTCCTTCAACGCGGCATTGTCGGTGAAGGTCGACCAGTCGTGGACGAAGCCATGGGCGGGAAACACACCGGTGGAGAACGAAATCACCTCGACCAGATCGTAGTACTGCGATTCGGTGATCTGGTCCGTCAGGAACTGGGTCTGGATCGCTCCGAGGTCGGCAATTTCGAAGTTCACCTTGATGCCGGTGAGCTGCTCGAACTCGTCGGTCAGCGCGACATAGGACATGCACGGCGCGTAGCCGTCGCAGATACCGCGGACTTCGCTGCCGGCATAGGGTTGGGCCGCCTCTTCCAGCGACCAGGCCTGCGCCTCGCCGGCATCGATCGGTGCCTGGGCCAGTACGGCCGCCAGCGCAGCGGCGCCGACCCATAACGGAAGCTTGTTCCTTTTCAACATCGTCGTCCTCCCTTCCTTGTACAAGTCGATTGCATTGACGAATTGCTCGGTTCGTTCGGGAATTGACGCTCAGAGCATCCATGCCGACGTTAACCTGGATTTCTCGCCAATGTCACGGCCTGCGACGCGCCGATGCGCGCCGCGCCCGGAGGCCGCTCACCAGTTCATGTAGGCCTGGACCGCCTCGTCGGAGACGCGACCGGCGGCGACATCGGTGAGGGCCCGGTCGATGATGGCCAGGCCCTCGGCGCACTCCGCATCGCTCAAGTTCAGGGGCGGCGTGATCTCCAGCACATTGGCGTCGAGCCCGACATAGATGAAGCTCGCGCCCAGCTCGTAGGCGCGCAGGATCACCTTCGCGGTGGTGGTGGCCTCGACCGGCGTCTTGCGCTCGCGGTCCTGCACCAGATCGACGCCGATCGCGAGACCGCGGCCGCGCACGTCGCCGATCGTCGCGTGCCGCTCCCCGAGTTTGCGTAGGCCGTCCGCCAGCTGCTTGCCCATGCGCGCGGCGTGGGCCGGAAGGTCCTCGTCGAGAATGGTGCGCAGCACGGCGAGGCCCGCGGCGGTGCAGACCGGATTGCCGCCGGTGGTCTGGATGGCGAACGCCGGACGGTGGTCCAGGATCGCGGCGGGGCCGATCACGGCGGAGAGCGGCAGCCCGCCGCCGATCCCCTTGCCCAGCACCACCAGGTCGGGCGTCAGCCCCTCGTGGCTGAAGGCGTGGAACAGACCGCTGCGCCCGCAGCCGACCTTGACCTCGTCGAGCACCGTGAGAATGCCGTGTTGCCGGCAGCGCTCCTCCAGCGCCTTCAGGAAGCCGGCGGGCGGCACGATGAGACCGCCGTCGGACATGACGGGCTCGATGAAGACGGCGGCGACCTGCTCGGGCGGACACGTGGTGTCGAACTGGTAGTCCAGCATGTCGAGCACCGCGTCCGCCGAGAAGCGCGGCCGGTAGGGGTCGGGATAGGGCAGCAGCACCAGTCCCGGCCTCGGCAGGGTGTGGGTCATCGCGGTGTGGCCCGAGATCGCCATCGAGCCCGCGACGCCGCCGTGATAGGAGCCGATGAACGAGATGAAGCGGGGCCGCCCGGTGGCGGCCTCGATCACGCGTGCCGCGGCGTCGTTCGCGTCCGAGCCGGAATGGCCGAACCAGACGCGCCGCTCGCCCTCGCCGGGCGTGACCTGGAGCAAGGCTTCCGCGAGCGCGGCGGCCGGCTCGTTGGGGTACATCAGCAGGCTCGCGCCTGCCATGTCGGTAAGCGCCTCGGTCACGGCCTCGGTGACTGCGGGGTGCGCGTAGCCGAGGCTCGCGGCGGTGGCGGAGGCGGAGAGGTCGAGAATGCGCCGCCCGTCCTCGCCGACGAGGTAGGAGCCCTTGCCGCCGCGGGCGGCCAGCGGATTGAAGCGCAGCTTTTGGATCTCGGCGATCGCCGCCGCATCGCGCTGGCTCAGAGAATCGTTCGAGCGGGCCATCGTTCAAGCTCCTTCAACAGGGGTCTGCGCGGCAGCATCGTGCGACCGCAGGCCGCGAGGACCGCCGGACGGTCGAGGCCGCGTGGGCGCTCGCGCTCCCGGCCGGCATTTTGCATCCCCATTGGCGTTGCGTCATGCTCGGATGCCATGAGACCCACGCGATGCACATCGCGATGCACATGAGGATGGGGCGATGGCGAGCGATCCGACCTATGACGTCCTGTTCGAGCCCGTTCGGATCGGGCCGAAGCTGGCGCCGAACCGCTTCTTCCAGGTGCCTCATTGCAACGGTGCCGGCTCCCACCGCCCCGGTGCCCAGGCTGCCTTCAGAGCCATGAAGGCCGAGGGCGGCTGGGGGGTCGTGTGCGTGGAGTATTGCGCGATCAGCCCGGAAACCGACGACACGCCCCACATCAGCGTGCGCATTTGGGACGAGGGCGATGTCATCAATCTGCGGCATACGACGGAGAGCGTGCATCGCCACGGCGCCCTGGCCGGCATCCAGCTGTGGTACGGCGGCGCCCACGCGCCGGTGCGCGAGACCCTGGCCATCGCGCGCGGCCCCAGCCAGATGCCGTCGGAGACCGCCTATCAGAACTACTGCCACGAATGCGACGAAGACGACATCCGCGAGCTCATCCAGATGTATGTCGACGCCGCCAGGCGCTCCGAGGACGCAGGCTTCGACTATGTCGAGGTGATCGGCTCGGATTCCTCGCTCCCCACCCAGTTCCTGCAGCCGATGTACAACAAGCGGACCGACCGCTGGGGCGGCTCGTTCGAGAACCGCGCGCGCTTCTGGCTGGAGACCATGGCCGCCCTCAAGCGCGCCGTGGGCGACCGCGTCGCCGTCGGCACGCGCATCGCCATCGACAATCTGCTGGGCCCGATGGGGCTGGAGCTGGAAGAGGGCCTCAGGTTTGTGGAGCTGGTCACGCGCGAGGGCGTGTGCGATCTGTGGAACATCAAGATTTCGTACTTCATGGAGTGGGGCAACGATGCCGGCCCGTCGCGCTTCTTCGACGCCGGCTATCAGACCTGGGCCACGAAGGCCGTCAAGGAGGTGGCGAACGTCCCCGTGGTGGGAGTCGGGCGGCTGACCAGCCCGGACGACATGGTACGCATCATCCGCGCAGGCGAGGCGGACCTGATCGGCGCCGCGCGGCCCTCGATTGCCGATCCGTTTCTTCCCCTCAAGATCCGGGAAGGCAGGACGGAGGACATCCGGGAGTGCATCGGCTGCAACATCTGCGTCTCCCAGTTCAACCAGGAGGCCCCGCTCATCTGTACCCAGAACGCCACGGCGATGGAGGAATACCGGCGCGGCTGGCATCCCGAGCGCTTCGACAAGGCGGCCGATCCCTGTTCGGTCCTCGTCGTGGGCGCCGGCCCTGCAGGGATGGAATGCGCGCGCGTGCTCGGCGAGCGCGGCTACGACGTTCACCTGCGCGAGCGGGAAGACGAGATCGGCGGGCACGTGCGCCAGGTCATGCGCTATCCCGGGCTCTCGGAATGGGGCCGAATCATCGGCTATCGGCAGACCCAGCTCGACAAGCTGAAGAGCGTGGAGGTGCACACCGGCGTCGACGACATGAGCGCAGACAGCGTGCTCGCCTACGGCGCCGACAAGGTGGTGATCGCGGTCGGCGCCCGTTGGGTCGCGGATGGGCTCAACGCCGTCAGCTTCGGGCCGATCGACGGCGCAGACGCCGAAACGCCGCAATTCTGCACGCCCGAACAGGTGATGAACGGCAAGGACATCGGCGATCGCGTGGTGATCGTGGATGGCGACGGCTACTTCACCGGTGTCGCGATGGCCGAAATGATGGCGGAGAGGGGCAAGCAGGTATCCGTCGTCACCCAATTTGGCGAAGTCGCGCCGTTCTGCCAGAACACCCTCGAGGGGCCGAATCTACAGCGCCTTCTCCATGAGAAGGACATCCGCTGCTATCCGCTTCACTGGGTCGACTCCCTTGCCGTCAACAACACGGTGAAGATCGAGATCGCCTATGCCTATCGCGACAGTCCCCGTATCGAACTGCCGCCGCGGACGGGCCGCGTGCCACGGCGCCTCGGCAGCGAGACCACAAGGCTGGAATGCGATACCGTGATCCTCTGTACGGCACGCCGGTCGAGACGGGAGTTGTTCACGGCGCTCAAGGCGAGAAAGGAGGAGTGGTCCCGGAACGACGTGCAGGCGGTCTATCACGTGGGCGACTGCCACACGCCGCGTTTCATGCAGTTGTCCATCTTCGAAGGACATCGCCTCGGCCGCGAGTTCGAGTCCGACAATCCGCAATACCCGCTCCCCTATATCCGCGAACAACACACCTGGGGAAACGAGACCTACCCGAAGCTCGGCTAGCCCGCTACGATCCCACCCGCGCAGGCGCGCGGGAGAAATCGTGCTCGGCCTCGATCATGCGCACGGTGCCGGTGCGCGAGCGCATGACCACCGAGTTCGTCCGCGCACCGTTGGGGAGCCGCGAGACGCCGCGCAGCATCGCACCGTCGGTGACCCCGGTCGCTGAGAACATCACGTCGCCGCCGGCGAGCTCGTGCAGGCCGTATTTGCGGTTGAAGTCGGCGATGCCCATCGCCCGGGCGCGCCGCTTCTCGTCGTCGTTGCGGAAGACGAGCCGGCCCATCATCTGGCCGCCGATGCAGCGCAGCGCGGCAGCGGCGAGAACGCCCTCCGGCGCGCCGCCGATGCCGATATAGATGTCCACGGTGCGGTTGAGGCGGGTGGTCGCGATCACGCCGGCGACATCGCCGTCCCGGATCAGCTGGATGCGGGCGCGCGTCTCGCGCACCTTGGCGATCAGTTCCTCGTGCCGGGGCCGGTCCAGGATCAGGACGGTCAGCTCGTTGATGTCGCAGGCCTTGGCCTTCGCCAGCTTGGCCAGCGTGGTGGCCGGCGGATCGTCGAGATCGATCAGCTCGTCCGGCAGCCCGTCGCCGACCGCGATCTTGTCCATGTAGGTGTCGGGGGCGGCGAGGAAGCCGCCCTTCTCCGCCATCGCGAGGACGGCCAGCGCGTTGGGGCCGCCGGTCGCGCAGATGGTGGTGCCTTCGAGCGGGTCGAGCGCGACATCGAGGGCGGGCCCCTTGCCGGTGCCGACGGTCTCGCCGATGTAGAGCATCGGCGCCTCGTCCCGCTCGCCCTCGCCGATCACCACCGTGCCGGCGATGTCGAGGGCGTTGAGGCCGCGCCGCATGGCGTCGACGGCGGCCTGGTCGGCGGCCATCTCGTCGCCGCGTCCGATCAGCCGGGCCGCGGCCCGGGCCGCGGCCTCGGTCACGCGCACCGCGTCCAGCGCCAGGTTGCGGCCGATGGGGACCGCTTCCTCTCGAGTCTCCTTGTCCAAGGGCGCCCCCCTCAGAACGCTTCGATGCGGATCATGCGCGGCGGCTCCATGACCGGATCGAGCTGGCTGATCGCGCTCAGTGCGCGCACCACCGCCGCTTCACTCGCCTCGTGGGTGGTCAGCACCAGCGGGACCACCTCGCCGGGGTTGCGCCCGCGTTGCAGCATGGCCCCCACCGAGACCTGCTCGTCCCGCAGGCAGGCGGCGATGCCGGCGAGGACGCCCGGCCGGTCCACCACCATCAGGCGAATGTAGTAGGCGCCGACATGGCGGTCCATGGGCTTCGCCGCCGGCCGCAGCGTGTCCTCCGCCGCAGCCGGGAAGGCCGGCAGGATGCGGCCGCGGGCGATATCGACGAGATCGGCGACCACGGCCGAGGCGGTCGGGCCGGCGCCCGCGCCCGGACCCTCGAAGAGCGCGCTTCCGATCCGGTCGCCCTCCGCCACCACGGCATTGAAGACGCCGTCGACGCGGGCGATCGGCGCGGTCGCGCGGATCATGCAGGGGTGCACCCGCTGGGTGATGGCGTCCTCGCCGGCCCGCGCGATCCCGAGCAGCTTGACCCGGTAGCCCAGCTCGATCGCGAAGCCGATGTCGAGCGCGCTGACGTGGCGGATGCCCTCGACGTGAACCGAGTCGAAATCGACCGCGCAGCCGAAGACGACGCTGGTGAGGATCGCGAGCTTGTGCGCTGCGTCGATCCCGTCGATGTCGGTCGAGGGGTCGGCCTCCGCATAGCCGAGCTCCTGGGCCTCCGCGAGCACGGAGTCGAAGTCCCGCGCCCGGCCGGCCTGCACGGAGTCGTGCATCGCCGTCATGATGTAGTTGCAGGTGCCGTTCAGGATGCCGTAGACGCCGCCGATGCGGTTGCCCGCAAGACCCTCGCGCAGCGCCTTGACGATGGGGATGCCGCCGGCCACCGCCGCCTCGTAGCCGAGATGGCGGCCCGCATCCTGCGCGGCCGCCGCGAGCGCCGCGCCGTGATGGGCGAGCAGGGCCTTGTTGGCGGTGACGAGGTGCTTGCCGTTGGCGAACGCCGCTGCCGAGAGCGCCCGTGCCGTGCCCTCCGGCCCGCCGATCAGCTCGACCACGACATCGACGGCAGGGTGCGCGGCGAGCGCCAGCGCATCGTCCCGCCAGTCGAGCCCGGCGAGGGCGATCCCGCGCTCCTTGCCTCTCTCGCGTGCCGAGACCGCGACCAGCTCGATCGGCCGGCCGGTCCGCTGCTCCAGGAGCGCCGCATTGTCGCGCAGAAGCGCGACCACGCCGCAGCCGACCGTGCCCAACCCGGCGATCGCGATGCGCAGCGGCTCAGGCATGGCGACGTACTTCTTTCCGTTTGGCCGGTGACGCGGGGAGTCGGCTGCCGGTCCTTCCCCGGCCGCCCGGCCGGCTGCCGATGCGTGCCGTCACGACTCGACGATGCGTTCGGCGATGGCGTTCCCGGCGACGGCGTTCCCGGCGCGTGCGGGGCGAGACCCCCTCATCCGCCGCCGGGCGGCGAAGGGGCCGCCGTCTCCGCGTCCTCGGCCGGGGGCGCCGGCGGCTCGTCCGGCTCGATGCGCGCGCGGAGTTCCGCGGCGCTGTGCTGCGCCTTCTCGCGGTCCGCCACCAGGCCCCTGGTCAGCTCGGCCAGCTCTTCCGGGCTCGACACCGCCGGCGCTTGGTCCGGCACCTCCTGCAGGGTGCGGTAGGGCTGGTCGGCACCGGGCACCACGTCCGCGCCGAAAATCTCCGCGTCGTCCTCGATGTAGCTGGCCACATCCGCCAGATAGTCGCTCAGGTCCTCGGTCTCCGAGCAGGCGCCGGCGAGGAGCGCGAGAGCGACCGGCCCCGCGGCGAGGAGCGGCCGCACCCCGCGCCGCCTGCGGGACCGCGCGCTCATCGGGCGGCGGGGGGCTGGAGACTGGGGCATGTCCTGCGTGACTGGCGCTGTCCGGCAGCGGCCGGCATTGAGAACGAAGCGCCTCGTTAGTAGCATATATCCGATTCCGATCAATCGCTTTCGCGGGCGCCGCCTCGCCCGGCCGCCCGCGGGCCCCACAGGGACCCGGCTTGCGATGCCCGAAGACCGATCCGCCTCGCGCCCGGCGGAGAACGACATGGCCGCCCAACTTGCCGCCATCGCGGAACGGAGCGGGCGAATCGCCGCCCGCCTCCTGAGCCGTCCGCCCTCCGCCGGCACGGCCCCCGACGCCGACCCGCTCAACCTGAGCGGTGCGTTCCTCGCCATGGCGCGGAGTCTCGCCGCCGACCCGTCGCCGCTGATCGACGCGCAGATGCGCTGGTGGGACGGCTATCTGAGGCTGTGGCAGCAGGGCGCGCGGCGCCTTGGCGGCGAGACGCCGGGCGAGCCGGTCGCCGCTCCCGCCGCCGACGACCGGCGCTTTCGCGATCCGGCCTGGACCGAGAGCTGGTTCTTCGATCATCTCAAGCAGTCCTACCTGCTCACCGCCGCCTGCGTTCAGTCGGCCGTGGCGGAGGTGCGCGGCCTTGACGGGAAGGATGCCCAAAAACTCGCCTTCTACACGCGCCAGTTCGTCGATGCCCTGGCGCCGACCAACGTTCTCGCCACCAATCCGACGGCGCTGAGGGAGACCGTCGAGACCAGGGGCGAGAACGTCGTGCGGGGCCTGCGCAACCTGCTCGACGACCTCGAAGCCAACGACGGCCGCTTCGCGCCCCGCATGTCGGACGAGAGCCACTTCACCCTGGGCGAGACCATCGCCACGGCGCGCGGAAAGGTCGTCTTCCAGAACGACCTCATGCAGCTGATCCAGTATGCGCCGGCGACGGAGACGGTGTTCCGCCGGCCGCTGCTGATCGTGCCGCCCTGGATCAACAAGTACTACGTGCTCGACCTCAGGCCGAAGAACTCCTTCGTGCGCTGGGCGGTCTCGAAGGGCTACACGGTCTTCATCATCTCCTGGGTCAACCCGGACGGGCGGCTCGCGCAAAAAACCTTCGAGGACTACATGGTGGAGGGCCCGCTCGCGGCGCTCGATGCGATCGCGGATGCCACGGGCGAGCGCGAGGCGTCGCTGATCGGCTACTGCCTGGGCGGCACGCTCTCGGCGGCGGCGCTGGCCTGCCTCGCGGCGCGGGGCGACAGGCGGGTCAGGAGCGCGACCTTCTTCGCCTCCCTCGTCGATTTCGCCGAGCCCGGCGATCTCGGCGTCTTCATCGACGACGCCCAGCTCTCCTCCCTCGACGCCGAGATGGCTGCGACGGGCTATCTCGACGGCCGCCGCATGGCGACGACCTTCAGCATGCTGCGCGCCAACGACCTGATCTGGTCCTTCGTGGTCAACAACTATCTGCTCGGCCGCGAGCCGATGCCCTTCGACCTGCTCTTCTGGAATTCGGATTCGACCCGGATGCCGGCGGCGATGCACGGCTTCTACCTGCGCACCATGTACCGGGACAACCTGCTCGCCCAGCCGGGGGGCCTGAGCCTGGACGGCGTGCCCGTCGACCTCGGCCGCATCGCGATCCCGACCTATATCGTGGCGACGCGGGAGGACCATATCGCGCCCTGGCGCGCCTGCTACGCCGCGTGCGGCCTCTACCGGGGCCGGCGCCGTTTCGTGCTCGGCGCCTCCGGCCATATCGCCGGCATCGTCAACCCGCCCGCCGGCGGAAAATACGGCTACTGGACCGGGCCGGTGCTCGAGTCGCAGGACGCCGACGCCTGGCTCGAAGCCGCCGAGTACCGCGAGGGCTCCTGGTGGAACGACTGGCACGGCTGGCAGCGCCGCCGCGCCGGCGGCAGGAAGGTCCCGGCGCGGGTGCCGGGCGCCGGTGCGCTCAGGCCGATCGAGGACGCGCCGGGCGCCTACGTGCGGGCGGCGTGACCGGCGCGGCGCGGCGCGGCGGGCCCGAGACCGCCCGGTATTCGCCGGCCCGGGTTGCGTAGCGCCGGGCGATGATCTCGATCGTCTCGCGCTCCGCATTGCTCACCATGCGCGCGAGCCGCGCCGGGCGGCCCAGCCAGAGCTCGCCGCTCTTCACCCGCTTGCTCGGCGTCACCAGCGCGCCGGCGGCGACCCAGGCGCCGCTCTCGACGACCGCGTAGTCCATGACCGCGGCGCCCATGCCGATCATGCAGCCGTCCTCCAGCACGCAGGCGTGCAGCAGGCACATGTGACCCACCACCACGCCGTCGCCGATGAGCGTGGGGCCGTCGGCGGTGGCGGTGTGGATTACCGTGCCGTCCTGGATGTTGCTGCGGGCGCCGACATGGATGCGGTTCACGTCGCCCCGCAGCACGCAGTTGAACCAGACGCTCGCCTCGGCCCCGAGGACGACATCGCCGATCACGCTGCTGCCGGCCGCGACGAAGGCGCTCGGCGCCACATGGGGCCAGCGGTGGCGGTAGGGCAGGAGCAGACCGGCCGACACGCGCTCCGACCTTTCTACGGGAAGAGCGGCGCCTGCTCGAGCCCGGTCGTCTCCGGCAGGGCGTGCATCAGGTTCATGTTCTGGATGGCCTGGCCGGAGGCGCCCTTGACCAGATTGTCGATGGCCGAGATCAGGATGGCGCGGCCCGCGATGCGGTCGTCGAAGACGCCGATGAGGCAGTGGTTGGAGCCGCGCACATGGCGCGTCGCCGGCGCGCTGCCAGCCGGCAGGACGCGCACGAAGGGCTCCGCCGCATAACGCAGGGCCAGGGCCTCGCGCAGCGTGTCTGCGCCGGCGTGGCTGCGGACATAGATCGTCGCCAGGATGCCCCGGTTCATCGGCATGAGATGGGGTGTGAAGTTGACGCGCACGGGCGTTCCGGCGGCGGCGGAGAGCCCCTGCTCGATCTCGGGCGCGTGGCGGTGGTGGGCGACGCCGTAGGCGTGCACGCCCTCACCGACCTCGGCGTAGAGGCTCGCCTCCCTGGCCTCGCGTCCCGCGCCCGAGACCCCCGACTTGGCGTCGATGATGATGTCGTCGGCCTCGATCAGCCCCTCGGCCAGCAGCGGCGCCAGCGGCAGTTGCGCGGCGGTCGGGTAGCAGCCGGGGTTCGCCACCAGGCGCGCGCCCGCGATCGCCTCGCGCGCGAGCTCGGTCAGCCCGTAGACCGCCTCTGTCTGAAGCGCAGCGGCGCGGTGAGGGCCTCCGTACCAGGCTGCGTAGACCTCCGGGTCCGCGAGCCGGAAATCGGCGGAGAGGTCCACCACCTTGAGACGCTCGGGCAGCGCCGCGACCACCTCCTGTGCGGTGCCGTGGGGGAGGCAGCAGAAGACCGCGTCGAGCGTATCCCAGGCCGCATCCCCGATCTTGACGAGGTCGGGAAAGCCCGCGCCGTCGAGATGGGGGAAGACCGCGCCCAGGCTCTTTCCGGCGCGGCGCTCGGCGGTGAGGAGGCCGACCGAGAAGCCGCCATGGCCCGCCAGCAGGCGCAGCAGCTCGCCGCCGGTATAGCCGCTGGCGCCGAGCACGCCCACGCAAGCGGTGTTGCCCTTGGCCGCTGGGGGAAGGCTCATGGGAGGTCCGATGCGATCATGGAAGCCGGGACGGAGACGCGCATCGGCGACGGCGCGCCGGCGAGCCCCGGCTCAGCGCTTCGAGAACTGGAAGCTGCGCCGGGCCTTGCGCCTGCCGTACTTCTTGCGCTCCACGACGCGGCTGTCGCGGGTGAGGAAGCCGCCGGACTTGAGCATCCTGCGGAGCGCCGGCTCGCGCGCCGCCAGCGCCCGGCTGATGCCGTGCCGCAGCGCGCCGGCCTGGCCCGAGAGCCCGCCGCCCCTGACGGTGCAGATGACGTCGTACTGGGTGCGGCGCCCGACCAGCTCGGCCGGCTGGTCGATGATCATTCTGAGCGCGGGGCGGGCGAAATAGGTCTCCACCGGGCGCTTGTTGACCGTGATCGTGCCGGGGCCGGGGCGCAGCCACACCCTGGCAACCGCGTCCTTGCGCTTGCCGGTCGAATAGGTGCGACCCAGCCGGTCGATCTGCGGCTCGGGCTCGATCTCGGCGTCGGGCAGGGCGGCCTCGCCGAGTTCGGCAAGGCTGGTCAGCGTCTTCGACTCGTCAGCCACGCAGCGTGCTCCTCCGGTTCTTCGCATTCATCGCGGCAATATCGAGGGGTTCGGGCTGCTGCGCCTCGTGCGGATGGTCCGGGCCGGCATAGACCTTGAGGTTCGCCATCTGCTGGCGCCCGAGCGGCCCCTTGGGGATCATCCGCTGCACCGCCTTGATCACCACGGTCTCGGGCTGCCTGCCGCCGAGGATGCGGGCCGCCGAGCGGGTCTTGAGGCCGCCCGGATAGCCGGTGTGGTGATGGTAGAGCTTGTCTTCCCGCTTGCGCCCGGTGAGCCGCACCTTGTCCGCGTTGACGACGATGATGTTGTCGCCGCAATCCATGTGCGGCGTGTAGCTCGGCTTGTGCTTGCCGCGCAGGCGGGACGCCACGATGCTGGCGAGCCTGCCGAGGACGAGGTCCTCCGCATCCACCAGCATCCACTTCTTGTCGATGGTGGCGGGCGTTGCCGAAAAGGTCTTCATTGCGCTCACGACGGCGGGATGTGACGGAACGACGCGCGGATCTGCTCGGCGATCGCCAGCCTGCGCGCCGCGCGCAGTATGCCACAGGATCGGCCCCAGTCAACGGCGCGTTGCAAGGCGCGTTGCACGGGTCGTGTCTCCGGCCTGCGCCCGGCCCTGCGCTTGCGTCCGTCCTGCTTTGACAGGAAAATGGCGGCCGTTGCCGAGGCGGCGCCGCCGCGCCCCCGGCGCGCGGGAGGTCGGCGATGCTCGAGCGTTCGGACTGGTACGACATCGCGCGGGATACCAACTGGACGCCCTCCTACGTCGCGCGGGAGCAGCTCTTCCCGCCCGAGATGGGCGATCCCTACGATATCCCGCTCGCCGAGTGGGAGACCTTCGACGAGCCCTACAAGGTTTCCTACCGCGAATATGTGACCATCCAGCGCGAGAAGGATTCCGCCGCCTATTCGGTGAAGGCGGCGCTGGCGCGCTCCAAGTTCCACGACCAGGCCGACGAGGGCTGGGCCTGCGTGCTCAAGCTGCACTATGGCGCGGTGGCGCTGACCGAGTATCAGGCCTGCCAGTTCCAGGCGCGGATGTCCCGCTTCGGCCCGTCGCCGGCGATGCGCAACATGTCGGTCTACGGGATGCTCGACGAGCTGCGCCACACCCAGCTTCAGCTCTTCTTCCCGCACGAGCTGGTCCATCGGGACCGGCAGTACGACTGGGCCCACGAGGCCCAGCATTCCAAGAACTGGGCAGTGCTCGGCGGCCGCCACGCGATGGACGACATCATGATGACCCGCGACGCGGTCACGTCGTCGGTCATGGTCTCCTTCGCCTTCGAGACCGCGCTCACCAACCTGCAGATGATCGGCCTCTCCACCGACGCCGCCAACATGGGCGACCACACCTTCGCCAACCTCATCACGAGCATCCAGTCGGACGAGGCCCGCCACGCCCAGCTCGGCACGCCGACCATCGAGATCATGATCCGCAACGGCCGCAGGCGGGAAGCGCAGCAGGCCATGGACATCGCGCTCTGGCGCGTCTGGCGGCTCTTCTCGATCACCGTCGGCATCCCCATGGACTACTACATCCCGCTCGCCCAGCGGCACATGTCCTTCAAGGAGTTCATGCACGAGTGGGTCATCGACCAGTGGGAGCGGCAGGTCCACGACCTCGGCCTGGAGCGGCCGTGGTACTGGGACATTTTCCTCACCGACATCGACAACCACCATCACTGCCAGCAGGGCGGCATCTGGTCGTGGCGGCCGACGGTCTGGTGGAACCCGCCGGGCGCGGTCGGGCCGGCGGAGCGCGCCTGGCTGGAGGAGAAATATCCCGGCTGGAACGAGAGCTACGGCAGCTACTGGGACGTGATCACCAACAATCTGCTGCAGGGGCACGAGGAGAAGACGCATCCCCAGTGCATCCCGATCATCTGCAACATGTGCCAGATCCCGATCTCGCACCGGCCGGGCCCGGAGTGGGGCGCGCGCGCCTACCAGCGCGAGTACGGCGAGCGGCGCTACAATTTCTGCACCGAGGTCTGCCGCTGGATCTTCGATACGGAGCCGGAGCGCTACAAGGATCACGAGTCCATCGTGGACCGCATGTATTCGGGCGAGATCGACCCGCCGACGCTGGAGAACGTGCTCACCTACATGGGCATCGGCGTCATCAGCGAGGGCGGCCGCGACGGCCATGACTATCGCTGGATCGAGGGCTTTCGCGCCCAGGCTGCGGAATAGCGCCGCGTCGCACTCGGCATGAGCGCCTTTCCGATCCTCTCGCGCTTCCAGCAGGACGCGCATATCAAGACGGTCGAGATCGAGCCGTCCCAGACCATGGACGAGGTGGCGGCCACCTGCGCCGTCCACTCGATCGACCTCCACGTCGCCGACAGGCCGGGCCGGACGCTCAGGGTGCGCGCCACGACCGAGGACGACTCGGCGCCGCCGTGGCCGCGCGATCTCACCGTCGAGAAGGCCGGAATCCGCTTCTACGACTGCATCGACATCTATTTCGAGGAACCCTGACCCGCGCCCGCACGGGCGCAGGGTGGAGCGATCGACTCATGGCGTTCAAGAAGGCCTGTACCCTGGACGACATCTGGGAAGGCGACATGGACACGTTCGACGTGGACGGCACCGAGGTGCTGCTCGTCCATGTCGAGGGCGAAGGCATTCACGCGGTCCAGGCGCAGTGCCCGCATCAGGAGGTCGATCTCGTGGAGGGCGACCTGGAGGGCCGGGTGCTGACCTGCATGATGCATCTGTGGGAGTTCGACGTGGTCGCCGGCAAGGGGGTGAACCCTGCCCATGCCGAGATCGCCCGCTACCCGGTCAAGGTGGAGGGCGAGGACGTCTATGTCGATGTCGAGGGCATCGAGCCCAAACATGCCCAGCCCTGACGGCGTGGCGGCGCGGCGGAGCGGAGGGAACGACGATGAGCGGTGACGCTACGCCCCGCAACAACGCGGTGGGGCCGGTGCTGCGCGCCGGCGAGGTCGCCGACGCCGTCGTCGAGGCCCTGGAGGAGGACAATCCGGGGAAGACCTTCACGGTCGAGGACCGGGTCGCCTATGTCCGGGTCCAGACCGAAGGCGAGTGCGTGGTGCGCGCCGGGACCGTGGCGCGGCTGCTCGGCCGGCCCTTCCGCATCGCCGAGCTGGAGGTCTATCTCACCTCCTTCGCCGGCCGGATCGAGACCACCGACGACACCATGCGCTTCTATTTCGAGAAGAGGCTGTAGTGTCCTGCTTCGGCCGCCCGCCCTCCCCCGGATCGGGCATGTGACCTCCCCGACCCCGCTACTCATGCCGTCATGCCCGGACTTGTTCCGGGCATCTGCATGGGCCCATCGCGCCGGAGAGACGTGGATGGCCGGAACAAGTCCGGCCATGACGGGAGGGAGACGGGGCACCGAGACATACGCGCCCTTCGATCAGGTCATCGGGGCCGCCTCGTCCGGGATCCGGGCCAGCATCGGAATGACACATGGCGGGTGAGGGGCCGGTCCAGGCCGCGATCCGGCGCAAGCTGGACGAGGCGCTCGCGCCCAGCCGCCTTGTCGTGGTGGACGATTCGGCGCGCCATGCCGGCCATGTCGGCGCGCGGCCCGAGGGCGAGACCCACTTCACCGTCGAGATCGCCTCGGCGCGTTTCTGCGGGCTCTCCCGAATCGCCCGCCAGCGCCTGGTCTACGGCGCCCTCGCGGACGAGCTGCGGACCGACGTGCACGCGCTCGCACTGAAGACCCTCACGCCCGAGGAGGACGGCGCGGGTTAGGGCCGGTCTACTCCGCCGCCATCAGCGCCCCGACATGGGCTGCGGCGCTGGCGGCGAGGGCGCGCAGGTCGTAGCCGCCTTCGAGGGTCGAGACGACATGGCCGCCGCAAAGCTCGCCGGCGAGCCGGGTGAGCTCCGTCGTGATCCAGGCATAGTCCTCCTCGACGAGCGCGAGGTTCGCCAGCGGATCGTCGCGGTGCGCATCGAAGCCGGCCGAAACGAGGATCAGCTCAGGGCGGAAGGTCCGGAGCGCGGGCAGCAGGCGGCTCTCCATCGCGTCGCGGAAGCCGGCCGAGCCGGTGCCCGGCGAGAGCGGCGCGTTGACGATGTTGCCGACGCCGGTCTCGCTTGCGGCCCCGGTGCCGGGATAGAGCGGCGACTGGTGGGTGGAGCCGAAGAAGAGGTCGCCGTCGCGCTCGAAGGCGGCCTGGGTGCCGTTGCCGTGATGGACGTCGAAGTCCACGACCGCGATCCGGGTGAGCCCGTGGGCGCGCCGTGCATGCTCGGCGCCGATCGCGACATTGTTGAAGAGGCAGAACCCCATGGGCCGCTTCGGCTCGGCGTGGTGGCCCGGCGGGCGCACGGCGCAGAAGGCGTTGTCCGCCTCGCCGCCGAGCACCGCATCCGCCGCCGCCGTCACCGCGCCCGCCGCGCGCCGCGCTGCCTCGCCCGAGGCGGGCGACATCGCCGTGTCGGCGTCGATGGCGACCCGGCCGTCGTCCGGCACATTGGCGAGAATGGCGTCCACCAGCGCCCGGTCGTGCGCCCAGGCGAGCGTCTCGGGCGTGGCGGGCGGCGGCTCGCGGCGCTCAAGAGCCGCGAAGGGCTCGGCGGCAAGCGCATCCTCGATCGCCCGCAGCCGTGCGCCCGACTCCGGGTGGCGTGCGCCGGGATCGTGCTCCGCGCACACGGGATGGTTGAAGAGAAGCGTCTTCGCCACGGGTTGCCCTCCTGCCGGCCGGAGCCTAACCCGGATTTCCCGGTGCGGTCACGACCTGCGCCGCGCAGACCATGACCATGGTGAGAAAGCCGGGCTAGTTTGCCGGGGCGGCCGATTGGGGCTGGACGCGCGGCCGATTATGGCGACAGTGGCGTCAGAGCCTTCGATGGAGAGACCGATGCGCTTCCCGCTCCTGCTCACCCTCCTCATGCCGATCCTGCTCGCGGCCTCGCTCGGCGCCGCAGCCCCCACGCATGCGCATCCCGCGACGGACGAGATCCGGTCGCTCGCGCCGCTGGTGAAGGAGAGCGCGCCGGCGGTGGTGAACATCGCGACCAGGGGCGAGGCGGAGATGCCGCCGCATCCCTTCTTCGACAACCCGTTCTTCAAGGAGTTCTTCGGCGACCGCCCGCCGCCGCGCCCGCAGCCGCGGCAGCAGCGTGCGGCCGGCTCGGGCGTGATCGTGGACGCGGAGCGCGGCTTCCTGCTCACCAACCATCATGTGATCGACGGGGCCGACGAGATCACCGTCACCCTGACCGACCGCAGGACGCTCGAGGCCACGCTGGTGGGCGCCGACCCCGAAACCGACATCGCCCTGCTCAAGGTCGAGCCGGCACAGCTGACCGCCATGCCGCTGGCCGATTCGGACGCCTTGCAGGTCGGCGACTATGTTGTCGCCATCGGCAATCCCTTCGGGCTCGGCCAGACCGTCACCGCCGGCATCGTGAGCGCCGTCGGCCGCTCGGGGCTGGGCATCGAATCCTACGAGGATTTCATTCAGACCGACGCCGCCATCAATTTCGGCAACTCGGGCGGCGCGCTCATCAACCTTGAGGGCGAGCTCGTCGGCATCAACACCGCCATCATCGCGCGCGGCGGCGGCAATGTCGGCATCGGCTTCGCCATACCGATCAACATGGCGCGCGGGATCATGGACCAGCTTCTGGCCCACGGGGAAATCCAGCGCGGCCGCATCGGCGTGCAGATTCAGGACCTGACACCCGACCTCGCCGAGGCGCTCGGCACCACGCATCAGCAGGGCGCCGTGGTGAGCCAGGTGGTCCCCGGCACGCCGGCGGAGGCGGCCGGACTCCAGCCCCACGACGTGGTCGTCGAGATGAACGGCGCGCCGGTCACGGGCTCGTCCGATCTCCGCAACATGGTGGGCCTGCTTCGGGTCGGCGATGCCGTCCGGCTCACCGTCGTGCGCGACGGCGAGTCGATCCAGGTCGATCTCGCGGTCGGCGAGAGCGGCAAGGTCGCGCTCGGTGCGGGGAGCCGGATACCGCAGCTCGAAGGTGCGGTGTTCGGCCCGCTCACGCCGTCGTCGCCGCTCCATGGCGAGGTGAAGGGCGTGCTCGTCGTCGAGGTCGAGGCCGACAGCCCCGCCTGGAATGCCGGCCTGCGCAAGGACGATGTCATCGTCTCGGTCAACCGGCGCAAGGTGGAGACCCCGGACGACATCCTGCAGGCGGTCGAGAAGACCGGACCGCCGCGTCTGCTGAACATCAGGCGCGGCGACGGGGCGCTCATCCTGCTTATCCGCTGACCGGGTCGCGCGGCCCCTGTGCCGCGCGCCACCAATATGGGCGGAGGTTGCAGTGCCGAGGGAGCTGTTCCCACAAATCCTCCGCCTCATCGATGGGCTGCGGACGGCCCCTTTGCCGCCATGACGGCGTTCCATCCCGTAGCGTCCAGGTCGCCTGACAGGACAGGAGTGTGTGTGCTGCGCAGGTCGAAGTGTGCCCTCACAGTGCGAAATGGTCACGGGGCCGGGTTTCTCATCGCCAAGTCAGCCCGATCAAGAGCGGACTACAGCTTATCGTGACAGCACAAGGCCGGTTTCGCGGCCGGATGCCCATCGTGCTACCATTGTCGGCGATTGGGAGAAGCCATCTGAGGAATCCCGGGTCGAGATCGAGCGTCGTCGCTTTGGCGGGCTAACTGCAATCTAGAGATTGGCGACGCGGGACGAGCGAGGAGCGTATGGAGAGAAGGTTATGAAAAAGCAACATCTAAACGAAAAAGAAATCGAAGAACTATATGACTCCGGCGAATACCGGCTTCATCAAGAACGAAATGATTTTTTGTTGCCGCAAATCGTAGACTTTATTAGCACCAAGCGCTGGCTGAACCTTCATCCGGAATACCAGCGCCGATTAGTGTGGGACCGTAGGAAAAAATCTCTGCTAATCGAGTCTCTCCTAATGAATGTTCCTATACCTCCTGTCTTTCTATTTGAGTATGATCTTAATCGTTACGAGACAATGGACGGTCAGCAGCGATTGAATACAATAGTTGATTACTACAAGAATAGATTTAAATTGTCAGGATTGAGGACATGGACCGAACTCAACGGACGAACGTATGATGATTGTCCGCCGCGTATAAAGCGTGGTTTGGATCGTCGACGGCTTTCCGCAACGATCCTGTTGGCGGAAAGTCGTTCAAGTGTTTCCAAAGGAGACGATGTGCGTCGAACAGTTTTTGAGCGGTTAAACACAGGCGGCCAAAATTTGAATCCGCAGGAGCTTCGCAACTGCCTGTATTCTGGTTCATTCAATGATTTGCTCGTAGAGCTAGCCGGTGAACGTGCCTTTGACGAAATCTGGGAAATACCACCGTACGAAGATAACATTCGTAGCGATCAGATTAGTACAAAGTTGCGGGAGAATCGATTATTCAAGAGAATGACAGACTGTGAGATAGTATTGCGCTTTTTTGCTCTTCGACGACCATCACGTCTTCGTGGTGCGGTGAAAAATATCTTGGACAACTGCATGGAAGAATATCGTGATCTGTCGGAAAAGCGAGTCGATCACTTTCGGGAACTGTTTTCTTCTCGGCTTGAATTAGCCCGAAATATCTTTGGTGAGCACACGTTTCGAGTGCCGGAGGAAGATGGCTCAGAGCGGCTATCCGTTCCACTATATGATGCTACGATGGTTGCACTGGATAGTGTGTATAAATCTCGCGAAGAATTAATCAAACGGCGAAAACGGATATATTCTAGTTTATGCAAGATGCTTGATGATGAAAATTGTTACGATCTAATAGTGGGGAGACCTAATACAGCGTCGGCAATAAGGGGACGACAGAAGTTACTTAAAGACCTGCTTAATGAGCATATCTAAATACCTAGAGGCAGCGGTTGCCGATCCTAAAAAGGAGTTGGCTGCTAAACTGGCAGAAGTGGAAGCAGCAGCACGACTTGTTTCGGTGGCAACAAGTCTTCGGCCGAGATTGAACGAGATGATAAGGTGGGACGAACTTAAGAATTATGAAAAGAAATTGGTGGGCGATTTTATTCGACTTCATGACGCAAACTCGCGAACGGTATTTATTTCTCTCGTCGTAATCTGCTACGGATCATTGGAAGATTTTCTAAGAGAGCTCGTGGAGCGAGCTGTGTTGGCAATAAATACTTCGGGAGGTCATGTTGAGAATCTTCCAGCATCTGTATTTGAGGAAAACATCTATCGCACCGGGCAGGTGCTCCAAACGGTGAAGGCTAAGCGAGCTGAGAGGACATATGACTTTATTGCACTTGCTCGAACACTCGGCTCATGTGATAGAACCAGTGGATCATTTTCGTTAAACGCAGAGTGTTTTTCATTCGGACAAGGAATTGTGAGTCCGGGTGGCATAGAGAATTCATTGGCGCGGGTGGGAGTGAGTCTAAATTGGGATCGATTTGGCGCCGATGCAGCGGTTAGAAGTGTGCTGGGTGAAATGAGAACGAGAGATTGTGCAAAAGCAGCACGTGTTGCAGTGGAAGAACTCGTTAAGGCACGTAACGTTGTGTCTCATACGGGAGGTTTGGAGATTGAGGTGGGCGAGGACGAAGTATTTAAGTATACACGTTTTCTTCTGCCATTCTGCGGAGTTTTGGTGAAAGAGGTGGGAAAGCAATTGGATGCAAAGTGTGGCTAAGAGATCTTTAATCAGATGCTTACATATAATTCTTAGAAGATACTGTCGTGTGTGAGGATGGGGCATTCACCTGATAGCTGACGCTCCCGTTAGAGGGGTAGTTAAGGCGGACTTACGATCGATGACTATAGTCAGGGGAATGATAACGCCGAAAATCCAACGATACAGGCGACACCGACCGCATGGACAATTATGTGTACAGGTAGGGTAACCGACTTCTGTAATAGAGTGTCCAAGTCAAGGGATGTCCCTCGCCTTCCCGCGGGCAGGATCGCGCATCTGTACGAGGTCTGTTTGGGAACACCGCAAGTTGGGGTTTGAATCGACCGGGCGGCTCAGTTTGATAGGCGGGCTCAAGAAGTGGCCCAGAAATTGCCATGACCTCGCTCACTCGGTTCGTTCCTGCCCTCGGGACATCCACTACGCAGAGTCTTTTTCGCTTCAGCCCGAAATCTCCTTATGCACCAAAATCCGCGCGGCCCCTGTGCCGCGCGCTCAACAAAAAAGGCCGCGCGCCTATGCGGTCGTGCGCGTGCCGATGGGCCCCTGGCCGCGCCGGTTGATGAGCTGATCGAGGTAGGCATTGCCGCTGGCGTCGATCTCGCTCGCCGCGCCCTGCCAGAGGATCGCGCCGTCGTGCAGCATGGCGAGGCGGTCGAAGCTCTGCCGCGCGATGGCCATGTCGCTGGTCACCGTGAGCGCCGTCGCGCCGCTGCGTTCGATCGCGCCGCGAATGAGCGTGACGATCGTGCTGGTCAGGATCGGGTCGAGGCCTGCCGTGGGGTCGTCGAGCACGAGGAAGCGGGGCTCGGCGGCGATCGCACGCCCGAGCGCCACGCGCTTCTGCATCCCGCCGGAGAGCTCGGCCGGCGACAGCGCGGCGACCTCCGGCCTGAGGCCCACCGATGCGAGGATATCGAGCGCCCGGCTCCTGGCGGCGCGGCGGCCGACCCCGCGGCCGTGGATCAGGGTGAAGGCCACGTTCTCCCACACGCTGAGGCTGTCGAAGAGGGCGTTCTGCTGGAACAGCACGCCGACCTCCCGCATCAGGCGCTCCAGCCCGCCCCTGTCGAGGCTTGCGAGGTCGGCATCGCCGAAGCGGACGCTGCCGCCGTCCATCGGCACCAGGCCGAGCAGGCACTTCAGCAGGACCGACTTTCCGCAGGACGACGGGCCCACCAGGACGGTCGACTGCCCTTGCGGCACGTCGAGATCGACTCCGCGCAGCACGGGCCTGCCGTCGAACGCCTTGACCACGCCGCGCGCCGCAACCGTAATGCTCATGGGCCGTCTCTAGCGCGACCGGCGCCCGCAGGCAAAGCCGAACCACTCCGGTGGCGCGCGGCCGGGCGGCACCCGCCGGCGAGCGAGGAGTCCGATCATGTCCGACGATACGCTGCTCCAACGCCGGCACCGGCTTCTCGGCGCCGGCGCGCCGCTCTTCTACGACCGGCCGCTCCACCTGGTGAGGGGGGAGGGGGTGCGGGTCTGGGACAGCGACGGCCGAGTCTATCTCGACGCCTACAACAATGTGCCCCATGTCGGCCATTGCCATCCCCATGTGGTGGCGGCGCTCAGCGAGCAGGCCGCGCGGCTCAACCTCTCCACCCGCTATCTCGACGCGCGCATCCTCGACTATGGCGAGGCGCTCACCGCCACCTTCGCGGACGGCCTCTCGCGCGTGGCGCTCTGCTGCTCGGGCACCGAGGCCAGCGAGCTCGCGCTCAGAATCGCGCGCGCGTGCACCGGCAATCGGGGGCTCATCGTCACGGACTTCTGCTATCACGGGAACTCGGCGGCGGTCGCCGGGTTCTCCACCGCGTTCGACGCGCCCGAGGGCAGGGACCCGCGGGTCCGCACCGTCAGGGTCCCGGAGGGCGCCGCTGCCGACGCGGCCGAGGCGGCGGCGGATGTCGAGGCCGCCATCGCCTCGATGGCAGAGGCCGGCATGAAGCCCGCCGCGATCTTCTTCGACACCATATTCGCCACCGAGGGGATGCCGGCACTGCCGCCGGGCTATGTCGAACGGGCGGTGGCGCTCACCAGGGACGCGGGCGGCCTCTACATCGCGGACGAGGTGCAGCCGGGTCTCGGCCGCACCGGCGCCGCGATGTGGGGGCACCAGCTCTATGACGCGGTGCCCGATCTGGTGACTCTCGGCAAGCCGCTCGGCAACGGCCATCCGCTCGCGGGCGTCGTCGCCCGGCCGGCGCTGATCGACGAGTTCACGGCGCGGGCCATGTATTTCAACACCTTCGGCGGCAACCCGGTCTCCTGCGCGGCAGGACACGCGGTGCTGGAGGTGATCGAGCGGGAAGGCCTGCAGGAGAATGCGCGCAGGGTCGGCGCCCACCTGCAGGCGGGGCTTGCGGCGCTCAGCAAGCGGCACCCCGCGATCGGCGCCCCGCGCGGGCGCGGGCTCTTCACCGGCGTCCCCTTCGTCGCCGCCGGGGGCGACGATGCGCCGGCGCCGGCAGCGGCGGCGGCCAGGGCCGCAATGAACGGGCTGCGCGAGCGCGGCGTGCTGGTGGGCCGCACCGGCCGGCACGACCATGTGCTCAAGATTCGCCCGCCCATGCCGTTTGCCGCCGCCGACGCCGATCAGCTTCTCGCGGCCCTCGACGAGACGCTCGAGGCGCTCGACCCGGCCGCGTGACAAGGCGCCCGTGACCGACTTCTACCGCCTGCCGCTCGACGAGCGGGCTGAGCGCCTGCGTGCGCTCGCGGTCCAGGCGCTGGTCCGCTGGGGCGTGCGGGACTGCGCGCCCGAACTCGTCAAGTACCGCGAGAACGCGGTGTTCCGGGCGCGTGCGGCCGATGGGCGCGACGCGGCGCTCCGCGTCCACCGCCACGGCTACCACGGCGACGCGGCGCTTCGCTCGGAGCTTGCCTGGATGGAGGCGCTGCGCGGCGCGGGTATCGACGTGCCGGCGCTGATCCCGGCCGCGAGCGGCGCGCCCTTCGAGACGGTGCAGGGGGCGGACGTGCCGGAGCCGCGACAGGTGGACATGCTGACCTGGATGCCCGGCATTCCCATCGGCACCATCGAGGACGGGCTGAACCCGGCGATCGCGGACGTGCACGGAGTCTTCGCCGCGGTCGGCCGGCTTGCCGCCCGCACCCACAACCAGGCCGAGGCCTGGCCGCGGCCGGCCGGCTTCGTCCGCCATGCCTGGGACCGCGACGGACTGGTGGGCCCGGAGCCGCTCTGGGGGCGCTTCTGGGAGGCCGCCGTACTGAGCGCCGCCGAGCGCCGCCTGATCGAGCAGGCGCGGGCCGGCGTGCACGAGGCGCTCACGGCCTACGGCCGCCCGCGCGGGCGCTACGGCCTGATCCACGCCGACTTCAACCTCGACAACATGCTGCTCGACGGCGACCGGGTGATCCTGCTCGATTTCGACGATTGCGGTTTCGGCTGGCACCTCTTCGATCTGGCGACGGTGTGGACGCTGTTCCACGGCAGCGACCTGGCCTCGGCCATGCGGGCCGGCGTGGTCGACGGCTACCGCCGCGAGCGCGCGCTCACGGACGAGGCGCTCGCGCCCATGCCGCTCTTCGAGCTCGCGCGCGCCTTCAGCTATCTCGGCTGGGTGCACACACGGGCCGAGACCGCCAGCGCGCAGACCCTCGCGCCCGAGATCGCCCGGCTCGTGTGCACGCTCGCGGAAGCCTATCTGCGCGGGTAGCCGCCCGGCTCAGGGGAAGAGGGTGAGGACGCCGGTGTAGCCGTAGAGCCGGTTGTGCGAGATTTCGCCGTTGCAGAAGAAGCCCACGACCGGCACATCGCCGAGCGCGCGCTCGATCAGCCGCATCTCCTTCGAGGCTTCGCCGAACATGTTGGGGCCGCGCGCGAGGCAGGTGAAGTAGAGGCCGCCGCGCGGCTCGCCGCCGGCCCGGCGCCTGACCGACTCCACCATGCGGCCCAGATCCTGCTCCGCCGCGGCCGCATCGCGGCGGCAGAACTGCACCAGGGTCCCGCGCTCCACCAGCTCGCCGATGCCGATCAGCTTCCGGTCCACGTCGAAGCCGACGATGTTGCGCACCAGATAGTCGCCGGTGTCGCTGCCCGCGACCGGCAGGGAGGCGAAGATGAGGCCGCCGACCCGGCGCAGGTCGCTGGCGAGGGGCTCGCCGATCTCCTCCTTGAAGACGTCGAGTGCCGGCCGCCCGTCGAGCTCGATGACGATATTGGCCCGGCAGTCGGTGATCTCGTGACTGGCGCCGATCGGCATGCAGCTCTGGCTCAGCGCTGTGGCGACGGCGACGCTCTCCGAGAGCAGGACGCCGGAGACTCCGCCCTCGGTGACGCTGCCGGCGATCTGCGCCGGGACCGCGCGCGACGACGAGAGGCCGCCGACCAGGAAGCCGTCCAGCGCGTCGGCGAGGTCGGCGACGATGTCCGTCGTGCGCTGGTTGCGCGGGTCGGCGTGAACGATGCCGAAGCGGGCGGCGGCGCGGGCGATCCAGGCGGCGTTGTCGCGGCTGAACTCGCCCAGGTCGTCGCGGACGGTCTCGAACACCCGGTAGCTCTCCCGGTCGAGGTCGGCGATCATCACCGCCGCGGCGGGCTCGTCGAAATATTCCTTACCCGTGGCGCAGACGCCGATGCCGACCGAGCCGATCCACTCGTCGAGACCGGTCGCACGCTTGAGCTGGGCGAGCACGGCCGGCAGCCGATCGCCGATCGCATCGGTGACGTAGACGAGGCCGAGCCCGTTTGCGGGCAGCGCAGGCCCGAGCTGCGCGATGCAGGCCTCGATGGCGGCTTCGCCGCTCGCACCCCCGGCGTGCGCATAGTGGAATCGCGTCATCTTCGGTGTCCCACCCCCGGGGTGTCCCACCCCCGGGGTGTCTCGCCCTCGGGGCGTCCCGCCCTCGGGGCGTCCCGCTCCCCGGCGCTGCGTCATGGTGCGCTCACCGGCGCGCCTCCTGCAAGCGGGCTGCGCACCAAGCCGCCGCGCGGAGCGTCGTCGCGTCGGCGCCGAAGCGCCCGACCACCTGGAGGCCGAGCGGCAGGCCGTCCACGACCAGAGCCGGCACGTTGACCGCCGGCACGCCGAGCAGGGTCCAGAGCATGGTCTGCGCCCGGCTGCCGGTGAAGTCCAGGCCGGCGGGCGCGGCGCCGGGAGCAGAAGGGGTCAGTGCCGCGTCATAGGGCTTCAGCGCGGCCGCGAAGGCGCGGCGCAAGGCGTCCGCCGCGTCGAGCAGGGCGAGATAGGCGGCCGCGTCGATCGCGCGCCCGGCGTCGACATGGGTGCGCACGGTATCGGAGAGCTCTGCCGCGCCCCGCTCGACCCAGGGCGCGAAGGCGTGGGCGACCTCGCGCCGCATGATGCCGAGGTGCACCGCGCCCGCGTTCTCGAAACCGGGGGTGAGGGTGAGCGGCTCGGCCCCGAGTTCGGCCGCCGCGGCCTCGCAGGCCGCCGCTGCGCCCGCGTCGAGCTCGTCCCAGGCCGGCTGCCGTATCAGCGCGAGGCGGGGCCGCCCGAGCGGGAGTGCGAGAGCGGCGGCGAGGCGCGTCGGCGCCCACCCGGCGCCGGCCTGGTCGCACCCGTCGTCGCCGGAGATCGCGTCGATGCCGAGCGCCAGGTCCCGCTCCGAGCCCGCCAGGACGCCCACATGGTCGAGCGTGCGTGAGAGCTTCGTGACCCCGGTACGCGGGATGGCGCCGAAGCTCGGCTTCATGCCCCACACGCCGCAGAAGGCGGCGGGGCGCACGACCGACCCTGCGGTCTGGGTGCCGAGCGCGAGCGGCACGCCGCCGGCGGCCACGGTCGCGGCCGAGCCTGAGGAGGAGCCGCCCGGCGTGCGTGCAGGCGCGTGGGGGTTGCGCGTGGCAGCGGAGGCGCCGCAGGCGAGCTCGGTGGTCACGGTCTTGCCGAGGATCAGCGCACCCGCCGCGCGCAGCCGGCGCACGACCGTGGCGTCCGCCCCCGGCCGGCGGCCGGCGTCGAGCCGGGTGCCGTTCTCCGTGGGCTGGTCCGCCGTGTCGATGATGTCCTTGACGCCGACGGGGACGCCGGCGAGCGCGCCGCGCGGCCCGGCGGCGTCGATCGCCCGCGCCCGCTCTTCCGCCTCGGCCCCGTCGAGGTGGTGCCAGGCCCGGACCACCGATTCGGTCTCGGCGATGCGGCCGAGCGCCGCGGCGCACGCGCCCGCCGCGCTCTCGCGGCCGTTGCGGACCCGTGCCGCGATCTCATGCGCGGCCGGGCATTGCGGCAGCGCCGGGGCGCCCGTTCCCTTCCCGCCGGCGGTGGTCATCGTCTCCTTATACGCCCCGCTCCGGCCGGCCACACCCCGCGCCGCGCTGCCCCGGCGCCGTTGCTTGGCAAGCCCTGCGGGCGGGGCTATAAGCCGGGTCATGCTGGTCACCCTGGTCGACGACTCCATCCCGTTCAACGGGATGACCCCAGCCTATCAACCCATCGGAGGCGCCGAGAAGGCGTTCGCCAGCCTGCCGGCGGCGCTCGCCCGGCAGGGCCACGTGGTGCGTGCCGTCAACCGGAGCCCGAACAGCCTCGGCTTCGAGAACGTGAGCTGGATCCACTGGGACGGGCGCAAGCCGCCGATCACCGAGGTGCTGATCGCGTTTCGCAAGCCGCTGCTGCTCGAGTTCACGCGGGCGACGCGGGCGCGCATCCTCTGGGTGACCGGGCCGCCGGACTATCTCCACCGCCCGCAGGTCCACGAGGTGCTGGACCGCACCGACGCCAAGCTCGTGTTCCTGGGCAATACCCATTCCGAGGCCTACCGGGCCGAGGGGCAGAACGCGATCTATTACCGCTCGATCGCACCGGGCGTGCGCGAGGAATACCGCAGTATCGAGGAGATGTCGCCGGACGATCCGCCGATCGCGCTGGTCACGACCCACCCGAAGCACGATCTCGGCTGGCTGCTGGAGCTCTGGATCGAGCGGATTCGGCCGCAGGCGCCGGGTGCCGTGCTGCAGGTCTATTCGGCCGCGTTCAAACGCGCGGAGGGGGGCGCGGCGCTCGCCGACGAGCTCAAGCCGATCTACGAGAAGGCGCGTGCGGGCGCCGACCACGGGGTGACGATCGTGGCGCCGGCCGGCGACCGGGACATGGCGAAGGCCTATGCCCGGGCGCGGGTCCACCTCTATCCCGGCTCCGAGCGCGAGATGTATTGCTCGACGCTGGCAGAATCGCAGGCCGTCGGCCTGCCTGCGGTTGCGCGCCCGGTCGGTGCGGTCAAGGAGCGCTTCACCGATCGGCAGTCGGGTTTTCTGGCGCCCGACGACGATGCCTTCGTCGAGAATGCCCTCGCCATGCTGAATGACGACGACGCCTTCGCCAGCGCGAGCAAGACCGCGCGCCGGGGCGGCCGGGGACGAAGCTGGGATGCCGTGGCGAGCGAGTTCGAAACGCTCTTCCGATGAAGATCCTCTTCATCACCGCGACGCGAATCGGCGACGCGGTGATCTCGACCGGGCTGCTCGCCCATCTGATCGAACGCCATCCCGACGCCCGGATCACCATCGCCTGCGGGCCGGCCGCCGCGCCGCTCTTCGCGGCAGTGCCGGGGCTGGAGCGGATCGTGACGATGGAGAAGACGCGCGGCCACGGCCACTGGCTCGCCCTGTGGCGCGCCGCCGCGATGCAGTGGTGGCATCTCGTGGTCGATCTGCGCTCGTCGGCGCTGGCCTATCTGGTGCCGGCGCGGCGGCGGCTGGTCTATCGTCGCGACGACGGGCCGGTCCACCGCGTCGCGTCCGTAGGCGCGCTGGCCGGGACGGCGGAGCCGCCCGCGCCGCGTCTCTGGCTCACACCAGACCACGAGAGCGCAGCGGCGCAGCTCGTCCCGGCCGGCCGGCCGCTGCTCGCGCTCGGCGCCGGCGCCGGGTGGCGTGCCAAGCGCTGGCGGGCGCGGCACTTCGCGGCGCTCGGCGCCCGCTTGACCGCACCCGACGGGCTCATGCCGGGCGCTGCGATCGCGGTCCTCGGCGATGCGGCGGATCGCCGCTGCACGCGCTCCCTGGTGGAGGCGCTGCCGGGCTGCATCGACCTGGTCGGCGCGGTCGACCTCCTCACCGCCGCCGCGCTGCTGCGCCGCTGCAGCCTCTTCATCGGCAACGACAGCGGCCTGATGCACATCGCCGCGGCAGCCGGCGCGCCGACCCTCGGCCTGTTCGGGCCGAGCCGCGAGGTCCACTACGCACCCTGGGGCCCGCGCGCGGCGGCGGTCCGCACGGCTGCCTCCTACGACGACCTTGTGGGCGCGCCAGGCTACGACCACCGCACCGCCGACACGCTGATGGATACGCTGACGGTGGAGATGGCGGAGGAGGGCGCGCGCGCCCTCTGGGCGGCGACGCCCGGCACGGCCGCGTGATGAGGGCGCTGTCGGTGCGGCCGGCGGATGGGTGCGACGCAGGACGCTACATCATCCCGTACTTGGCGAACGCCTCGCTGGTCGAGAGCCCATCGCCGATCTCGCGGGCGATGCGCTCTTCCATGCGGCGCTTCTCCAGCGCCTTCTCGACGCACTCGGCCGCGAGCGCGCCGGGCACGCAGAGCACGCCGTCGTCGTCTCCCGCGATCAGGTCCCCCGGCCGGACCGCGACGTCGGCGATCCGCACCGGCTCGCGATAGGCGATCACCCGGCCCCGGCCCCGCTGGTCCTGTGCGTAGGAGCCGCGCGCGAAGACCGGCAGGGTCATGGCGCGGATCTGCCGCGTATCGCGCACATAGCCGTCGAGCACGGCGCCTGCCGCGCCCTGCGCGAGCGCGCGGGTGTTCATCAGCTCGCCCCAGAGCGCGAAGGGCGGCGCACCGGCGGCCGCGACATAGACCTCGTCGGCTTGGAGGGAATCGAGGGCCTCGAACATCAGGCCGAAGCTGTGGTCGTCCGGCGCCGCGGCGATTTCCAGCAAGGGCATTGCGCGCCCGACAAGCATGGCGCCCGGCACGGCGGGCCGGATGGCCGGCGGCAGGAACTGGTGGCGGCGGCCCATTGTGTCGAGCACATCGCCGAGTTGCGCGGTGGATAACGCGTCCCGCACGGTCGCCAGAAGCGTGTCGGCAAGCTGGGTCATGGCGCTCCTCCCTTCGGCTGGACCGGACGTTTCCGGTCGATCAGGGTCGCGATCACCGGGTGGTAGCGCGCGCCCAGCCCGCTCTCGATGGCTTCGGCGAAGAGCGCCTTCACCAGCGCCGCACCCTCGGCGTCGATGCCGGCCTCCGCCGCGAGCGCCAGCGCATAGTCGAGGTCCTTCATCGCGTAGGCGACCGGCCCGTCGTGCTTCTGCACGAGATTGCGGCACATGGGCTCGCCCATGACGCCCGTGCCGATGAAGCCGATGCGCTCGCCTCTCAACGGTCGTGGCCCTCCGTTGCGAAGCGGGCGGCGCCGGTGCCGGCGAGGCGGCCGAAGACCGCGCCCGAAACCAGCCCCGTGCCGCCCGGATAGTTGCCGTAGAAGAGCCCGCCGACCAGCTCGCCCGCCGCGTAGAGGCCGGGGATCGGCGTGCCCGCGACCGCCTGCACACGGGCCTCCGGGTCGATCGCGAGGCCGCCGAAGGTAAACGTGATGCCGCAGGTGACGGCATAGGCCTCGAAGGGCGGCGTCTCGATCCGGTTGGCCCAGTTGGACTTGGGCGGGGCGATCCCGCGCGTGCCGCGGCCGTCCTTGGCCGTGGGCTCGAAGGGGACCTCGGTCATCACGGCGTCGTTGTAGGCCCGCACGGTCGCGAGGAAGCGCGCGGGATCGACGCCCTCCATCCGCGCCGCGAGTTCCTCCAGCGTGTCGGCCCTCGCCCTGGTCACCTGCCGGATGCGGTACTCGTCGCGCAGCAGATGGGTCACGCGCGCGTCGAACACCTGCCACGCAACCTGGCCGGGTTGTTCCAGCACCCGGCGGCCGTAGGCGGCGTAGGTGTAGTTGCGGAAGTCCGCGCCTTCGTCGACGAAGCGCTCGCCCGCCGCATTGACGACGATGGAGAAGGGATAGCTGTGCTTCTGGAAGCCGTCGCCCACGGCGAGGTCGCCGAACGCCGGCGCGTTCCGGTCCCAGGCGACCGCGTGACAGCCCGACCAGTTGCCCGCCGGCATGGCGCCGGCCTCCAGCGCCATGCGGATCCCGTCGCCCTGGTTGAAGCGGGTGCCGCGCACCTTGGCGAGGTCCCAGCCGGGCCCCAGATAGCGTGCCCGCCAGGCGGCGTTGGCCTCGAAGCCGCCGCAGGCGAGCACCACAGCCCTGGCGTGGACCTCCACCGTGCGGCCGTCGATCCGCGCGCGCACGCCCGCGACGGCGCTATCGCCGGTGACGCCGCTATCGCCGGTGACGCCGCCATCGCCGGTGAGCAGGGCCTGCGCCTGCGCCTCGTAGTGGATGGCGACATCCGCCCTTGCCGCGGCCCGGTAGAGCGCCGCGACGAGCCCCGGACCGCCGCCCCAGGCCTCGACGGCGAGCCCGCCCCAGAAGCGGAAGCGCCCGTCGCTCTTGAAGGCCTGGCGGCCATAGCTGGGCTGGAAGCGCACGCCGTTCCCGCGCAGCCAGAGCAGGGTGGCATGGCTGCGGGTGACGAGCCGCTCCACCAGGTCGGGGTTGGCGCGGTCGTGGCTGAGCCGCGCCATGTCGTCGTAGTAATCGTCCGCCGTGTAGGTGCCGAAGTCGGTCTCCGCCAGCTCGCGCGCCGAAAGGTCGGGCATCAGCGCGCGCAGCGCGTCGCTGCCGTCGAAGACCACCCGCATGGCGCCGGCGGTGTAGCTGCTGTTGCCGCCGCGTTCCGCTTCCGGCGCGGCCTCCAGCAGCCGCACGCCGGCGCCCGCCTCGGCTGCCGCAAGCGCGGCCGCGAGCGCGGCGTTGCCGCCGCCCACGACCACGACATCGGCCTTCAGGGATTCGGTCATCTCGCTCCTGCATTGCCGTCAGGCGCAGTGCCGGCGGCACTTCGTCCGATCGTGACCTCGGGGTCAAGCTCCATGTCTGCGCCGTTTCCGGCGATGGCATTGGACATATGTCTCGCGGGTGTTGTATCGTGTCAACATGCCTCGGGCGAAGCATCCGAAGAAGGAGGTCGAGGGTGCGTTGCGCGATGCCGAGAGTGCCGGCTGGAGGGTGACGCCGACACAGGCGGGGCATCGTTGGGGTTTGATGAGATGCGGCGTGGAGGGACCCTCCGGGTGTCGGATGTCCATCTGGTCCACGCCCCGCAACGCCGGCAATCACGCCAAGCAGTTGCGACGATTCATTGCCCGCTGCTCTCACACGTGGGTTCGCGGCTGAGGAGAGGTCCGACATGTCTGTCTTTCACTTCACCCTGATTGTCGAGGGACCCGATCTTCAGGATGAGGCACGCATCGGCGCGTTGTTCGAGGCCGGATGCGACGACGCGGCCGTGGGCCAAAGCGATGGAGTCCAGTTCGTCGACTTCGATCGCGAGGCCGGTACTCTCGATGGCGCCATTCTGTCCGCGGTGGACGACCTGGAGAGGCTGGATGGTGTCGAAGTCGTGCGTATCGCCGACGCCGGTCTGGCGTCGCTGGCAGATATCGCCGCCCGGCTCGGCCGCACCCGGGAGAGCGTTCGACTGTTGGTGAAGGGTGCCCGCGGTCCCGGCGGGTTTCCGAAACCGGTCACCGACCCGCGCAGCCGCTACCGATTGTGGCGTTGGTCCGATGTAGAGCGCTGGTTCACGGAGCAATTGGGCGAGGAGCTGCCGTGTTCCCAGGACCGCGTGGCAACGGCCCTGAACGCCGCGCTGGAATTCCGAAACCACCGGCGTTTGCTGGGATCGACAAGCCCGGTCACTCTCCGTGAATTGGTCGGCAAGCAAGAGCCGCAAGCATCGCAGGGTTAGCCTGGGTCCGTCTTCGACGGATCGGCCCGGGCCGCGAGGGGACGGTGTAGTATCGCGGCAGCCGATTGGAGGAGGAAACGAATGAGCGCAGCCGTTGTCGGGAGAGACCGCCCCGCGTCCGATCTGAGCCTGGTGTGGGAGCCGCTGGAGATCGGCACCACGCGGGTGAAGAACCGCATCATGATGACCGCGCAGACCACGCTCTACGGCAAGGACAATATCCTGGGCGACCGGCACGTCGACTATTACCGGGAGCGCGCGAAGGGCGGGGCGGCGCTCTTCATCTGCGAGCAGCAGGCAGCGCATCGGCTGAGCAAGGGCTCGTTCTTCGAAGGCTGCTCCGCCTGGGAGAAGCGCGCCATCCCGCAATACGCCAAGCTCGCCGACGCGGTGCACGAACACGGCGCCCGGCAGTTCATCCAGCTCTTCGGCTGCGGCGTGCACGACAAGGGCACCATGATCATGGACGAATGGCACCCGCTCTGGGGTGTCTCCAAGCTGCCCTCGGTGGTGCACGGCGAAATCCCCCTTGTCATGGAGCAGGCGCACATCGACGACGTGGTGCGCGGCTTCGCCGAATCGGCGCTCAACGTCCACGTCGCGGGCTGCGACGGGGTGGAGATTCATGCCGCGCACAGCTACCTGCTCGGCCAATTCTTGAGCCCCACCTACAACGATCGCACCGACGGCTACGGCGGCTCGGTCCGCAACCGCTGCCGGATCGTGCTGGAGATCGGCGAGGCGGTCCGCGCGCGCGTCGGCGATCGCCTCACGGTCGGCGTCCGGCTCTCCTTCGACGAGTTCCTGGGCGAGGCCGGGATCACGCCGGACCAGGCCGAGGAGCAGCTGGAGATTCTCTCGGCGAGCGGCCTCTTCGACTTCTTCAACATCTCCGGCGGCGGCTACTACACGCTGCACCACGCCGTCGCTCCGATGGGCGTGAAGCAGGGCTTCATGATCCCCTTCGGCAAGCGGGCCAAGGCGGTGGTGGGCAACCGGGCCAAGGTGTTCGTCGTCGGCCGCATCATCGACCTGCGCCAGGCGGAGCAGGCGCTCGCCGATGGCGCCACCGACATGGTCGCCATGACCCGCGCGCAGATGGCCGAGCCGCACCTGGTGAAGAAGACCCGCGAAGGGCGCGAGAAGGAAATCCGCCGCTGCATGGGCGCCAACGAGTGCGTCGCCCGCCTGTTCGACAACCGGCAGGCCGCCTGCGTGGTCAACCCCACGGTAGGCCGCGAGGCGCGCTGGGGAAGCGGCACGCTCCAGCCGGTGGCGCCCGCCGCCGCGAAGACGATCGTGGTCGTCGGCGGCGGCCTCGCCGGGATGAAGACCGCCGAGGTCGCCGGGAGCCGCGGCCACCGGGTCGTGCTGTTCGAGCGCGAGCAGCACCTCGGCGGTCACCTGAACCTGCTGATGGGCCTGCCGACCCGCAAGGAATGGGGCTTATATACGATAGTGCCTTGCACACGGCCAGCCTTCCTCATATAATAGTGCCCACGAATGGGAGGGTATTATGGCACATGCGGCACCCGGCAAGAATTTTCGCAAGGGCATGTCTCTCGTCGAGATCGTCAGGATGTTCCCCGACGACGCCAGCGCCGAGCGCTGGTTCACCGACACACGCTGGCCCGACGGCCCGCACTGCCCCTACTGCGGCTCGATCAACATCCTCTCCGGCGCAGCTCACAAGACCATGCCCTACCGCTGCCGGGACTGCCGCAAGCGCTTCTCCGTCCGCACGAAAAGCGCCATGGAGGCATCGAACATCGGCTACCAGAAGTGGGCGATCGCCTTCTACCTCTTCGCCACCTCGCTCAAGGGGCTGTCCTCGATGAAGCTCCACCGGGATCTGGACATCACCCAGAAGAGCGCGTGGTTCATGGCGCATCGCATCCGCGAGGCCTGGCAGGAGGACGGTGGGCCCTTCGGCGGCCCGGTCGAGGTCGATGAGACCTACATCGGAGGGCGCGAGCGGAACAAGCACGCGAAGAAGAAGCTGCGCCTCGGGCGGGGCGGCATCGGCAAGACGATCGTCGTTGGCGCCAAAGACCGGGCCACCAAGCGCGTCTCTGCCGAGATCGTGCCCGACACCACCCGGCTCACCCTCAGCAACTACGTCGCCGCCCACGCGGCGCCTGACGCCATGGTCTACACCGACGAGGCCGCCGGCTACTCAGGCCTGCCCCACCATGAGAGCGTCGTGCACGGGCGGGGCGAGTACGTCCGCGGCGACTGCCATACCAACGGGATCGAGAGCTTCTGGAGCCTCTTCAAGCGCGGCTACCACGGCACGTTCCATCATCTGTCCGAGAAGCACCTGGACCGCTACGTCGGCGAGTTCGCGGGCCGTCACAACGACCGCGACGCCGACACCATCGACATGATGCGGCACATGGTGAAGGGGATGGTGGGCCACCACTTGCGGTATCGGGAGCTGATCGCCCCCACATCTTGACGGTCGCCCCGTAGCTGCCTACAACGAAATCAGGCCAGGACTGGTCCTGGCCGTCAATCGGCGATAGATCGCAACGTCTGCTGAGTTCCCCAACCAGCGGGCGCGATCATGCCGCAGCATGCGCGCATGGTCAAGGGCGATCTCCGCCGCGAAGGAGATCGCCATGACCACTGTCCTCGTTGCATTCCATGCCATCCTCATCCTCGCTCTTTGCGCCGCCGCCGCGACCGCTGCCTACCGTCGCTGGTTCGTCCCGTGGAGGGGCCGGCGCAACATGAGCAGGCTCTACGATCACCTCCTCCGCTCTGGCGAGATCGTGGTGGGCGTCTGATGGGTTACGTTCCGAATCACGGTCCCGGCTGCTTCAAGGTCGCCTCGAACCCCTCGCGGTGTTCGAGGTGCAAGCAGAAGGTGATCTACTTCGAGTGCTCCTGCGGAAGTCGAGTTCTCCTAGACCCTCCCAACGGGGGGGAGCACCTCTGCACTGGTCGGCGCCACTTCAAGACTCCGCCCACGATCCGGCGGTGGAGCCGCCAATGACATGCGGGCTGGCTAGTTAGGCGTATAGGTCGCCTCAGAAACGGTACGACACGACGTAATCGGCCGGGGTCGCGACAGAAATAGACCAGCCGGCAAGGGGCAGATCGTGCGCCCTCGCGAGGGTCACGGCGTAGGCCGCGATCCTGTCGGCGAACGCTTCGTCGGCGTTCGCAATGCAGATGATCGCCTGCGCGTCGTCTTGAACGCCGCACTGAATACCGCCGTCCGAAGCGGTTTCGAGCGCTTCCGCCATGCCGGCCGCGGCCCGCTCTGCCTCGCCGGCGTCTGCCGCGGTCGCCGTTGCGAGGCCGACTGCCAAGCCGATGGCGAGGATGGCTGGCCGGCCGTACATAAGAACAGAAGGGGGCGCCAGATGGCTGGCCAGGAACTAGCGAGAACCCTGCGGTGCCGTTGGAGTCGGCTCCCGCCTCACGGCACCACCAGTGAGGACGGCGCGCGCGATCTGGTCCGGGGTGGCGTCGATCTTGATGACCTCTTCGAGCTCCTCCTTGGAAGGCTGGCGGGTCTCGGGATTGGTCTGGCGGTCGGTCATGGGTTCACTCCCAGAACTTTAAGAAGGCCGACGGTCAGCCTCACCTCTAGCACGGGGACGAAAATAAATCTATTGCGCAGATGTGTCAGATTGTCGCATTCTGCTCACAGCACACGTCCGGGAAGCCCGCTTGTCGGGCCGCCCGCCGAATAGAACAGCCTCGCAAACGGCGTGGGGTAGCTCCCCGCGCTTGGCGAATAGGCGGGGCCTCACGAGACTTCCCGTGACGTGTGCAAACGGCCCGGCACCAGCCGGCGCCGCAACGACACGCGGGGCCTGTCGGCATGCCCCTGAGAGCACCGACATAGCATCCTGATGAACGAGGCGGGATGGCCGTTGCAGGGCCACCCCGCCTCTGACACACCGATGGGGGTTCCATCAGTACGTCAAGCCGAGCTCGTCGGCCGCCTCCATCTTACCAATGGATGGAGGGACGAGACGATGCGAATTTCCATGATCGGCGCAGCCGGCGCGCTGGCCTGCGCCCTCGCCATGTCATCCCCGGCAGTCGCTGAGGTCAACTGCCTCGATTACCTCGCGGCTGATCGAGAGTTTCAGGAGACGCGCCGCGCTGTAGAGCCCATCCGTGTTGCGATCGGTGATGCTATTGCGGATGGTCACGAGGCCACATTAGAGGCGATGGCAAAGGCCGACGGCGGCCGATGGGCATCGTATATCCAGGCAACCAGAGTCTTCTGGCATCGCTTGCGCGAACGAAATTCCGACGTGGCCGCATTGGTCGAGCGTCGGGCGGCGGTGTGGAGGGCGACTTGGGGATATGAAGACGCCGCCGACCGTCTCGCCCTAGCCTATATCAACGCCTACACCTCAGATGGTGGGGAGATCGGGGACCACAGGCTGACGGACGTATTCAAGGTCGCAGCGCAGCAGCGGCAGACCTTCTGCCTACCCGTGGGCGATCCCGAATACTACGAGCCACTAGAGCTCTTGGCGCGGTATCCGGCTGATTTCGAGACGCTGAACCTTCGTGCTGAGGCGAGCCAATGAGGGCGATCTTGGGGGTGGCCGCTGCCGCGGCCACCCTCCTCACCTTTGCACCGCTCGGCTACGCCGCGACCATGACGTGCGATGAGCCGGCGCCGGATGGCTACGTATTTCTCCTCTACCGGGAGTGCGAGCCTGAGCTTGTGATCGTCGGGGTGCCGCGCCCGGAGCCGGCACCCGCGGCCGACTATGCCTGGCCCGTAGTGCGAGTGATCGACGGCGACACCGTGCGGGTGCATGTCGAGTCGTTTCCGCCGGAGCTCGCCGCAATCAAGGTCCGGCTGCGCGGCGTGGACACGCCGGAGAAGGGCGGCCGGGCCAAGTGCGAGGCGGAGCGGGAGGCCGGACGCGCGGCCACCGCGTTCACGGAGAGGGCCGTGGCGGGCGCGGGAGCGGTCCTGGTGCGCGACCCGGCGTGGGGCAAGTGGGGCGGGCGCATCGTCGCCGACGTGATTCTCGACGGCTTCTCGCTGTCTGAGGCGCTGATTGCGGCCGGGCACGGCCGTCCCTACGACGGCGGGCAGCGTGGAAGCTGGTGCGACTGACCGGCCAGACTTGACGGCCGCGTTCGGGGCGTCACGCTGAAAGCCCAAGCCCCCAGGAGAAGTCACGATGATCGACAAGACCATGCTGACCGAAGAGGACAGGAAGCTCCTCAAGTTGGCCGGAACGAAATCGGCCGAGGGACTGTTCATCGGCCTCCTGGTCTTGGGAATACATGACATGCGGAAGCAGCCTGGCGGAAGAATTCACGCAGCAAGGCTTGCGGAATATCTGGTAGGGACCGACCCGCAGGAGGGCCACGGAATACCGCCTCGACGCCTCGCCCGGCTGAAGCTATTGCAGAGATTATTTCGCTATGAGGACATTCGCCAATCGCATCCAGACGGTTTCTCACCTCCGCCTGGGAAGGTGAACTAGCGTTCATTGCGGCCATGTTGTCGCCCATTTCAATCTGACTCCCCGCCCGACTGGGCACTATCCGATATAAGTCCCCAAGGAATGGGGCATCGCCATCGACAATCTGGTGCGCGCCATGGACGCGGCAGGCGTGGATGTGAGGCTCGGCGTGGACGCCACCCCCGGCCTGATCGAGCGGGAGCGGCCCGACGCCGTGGTCGTCGCCACCGGCGCGCGCTGGGACTGCGACGGCCGCAGCCAGTACCGCCCCGGCCAGCCGCGCCTTGCGGGCACCGAGCAGGAGAACGTCATCGACGTGGGCACGGCGACGGCGCTGGCGCTCGCCGACGCGGGCGCACTCGGGCGCCGGGTCGTGATCCTGGAGGAGACGGGCTACTACCTGCCTCTGGGCCTCGCCGAGATCCTGGCGCAGGCGGGCGCCGCGGTGGAGGTCGTCACGCCCAGGGCCATGGTGGGCGAGGATACCGCGCGCACCCTCGACCTCTCGTTCGTGATGCCGCGCCTGACGGAGGCCGGCGTGGTGTGCAGCGCGCACACGAACGTGGAGAGGATCGAGGGCGGCACGGTCCAGGTCCGCTCCGTCTGGGGCGGGGAGCCGCGCGCGATCGAGGGCGTGGACACCGTCGTCGTCTCGATGCTGCGCTCGCCCGACGATGCGCTCTACCGGGCGCTCGACGGGCGCATCGCCGCGCTTCACCGGGTCGGCGACGCGCTCGCCCCCCGGCGCCCGATCCAGCTCATGTATGACGGCGAGGAGCTCGGCCGCGCGCTCTAATGCCGTGTTCCGGGACTGCGCAGGATCAGGTTGGCCCCCTGATCGTCATGCCCGGACTTGTTCCGGGCATCCAGTCCGGTTGGGCCAGACCCGGCGTCGTGGATGGCCGGGACAAGCCCGGCCATGACGGAAAGGAAGATGCCGGCATTCGCTTCCAGCGATGGAAGCCGCGCCGCCCCGGCTATTCCGCCGCCCGCTGCTTCAGGCGCGTTTCCAGGGCGGCGCAGAGGCTGCGCAGGACTTCGATGCGGGCGTGTCTCTTGCAGTTGCCCGGCACCAGGGTCCAGGGCGCGTCGCCGGTGCTGGTGCTCGCGATCATGTCGTTGGCGGCGTCCTCGTAGGCCTCCCACTTGGCGCGGTTGCGCCAGTCCTCGTCGGTCAGCTTCCAGCTCTTGTAGGGATTGTCCTTGCGCGCCAGGAATCGCCGCTCCTGCTCGTCCTTGTCGATGTGGAGCCAGAACTTCATGAGCAGCGTGCCGTGGCCGGTCAGCTGCTCCTCGAAGTCCCTGATCTCGGCGTAGGCGCGCTGCCATTCCGCCTCGGTCGCGAAGGATTCGACGCGCTCGACCAGGACCCGGCCGTACCAGCTGCGGTCGAAGACGGTGAGCTGCCCGGCTTCGGGAAGCCGGCGCCAGAAGCGCCAGAGATAGTGGTGGGCGCGCTCCTCGTCGCTGGGCGCGGCCACCTGGTGCACGCGGTAGCTGCGGGCGTCCAGCGCCGAGACCATGCGCCGGATGGCACCGCCCTTGCCGCCGGCGTCCCAGCCCTCGAAGACGAGCACGACCGAGAGGCCGTGCCGGAGGCTCTGCGCGGCGAGCCAGTAGAGCTCGCCCCGCAGTTGCGCCAGCGATTTCTCGTAGACCTTGCGGCCGACGGTCCGGGTCCGGTCGATGGTGGCGAGCGGCTTGACCTTCCTCACCGTCGCGCCCACCGCCGCCGGGCTCGCCACCGGCGCCCGCGCCTGGAAGCCGGCGACAGGCGACGGCCGGCCGGCGAGCCGCGCATCGAGCGCCCGGTGCATCATGCGGAGCGCCGTGAGCGAGCGGTAGCGCGCATGGCGGCCGTCGACCACCAGCCACGGCGCCTCGGCGGTGCTGGTGCCCGTGATGATGTGCTCGGCGGCGTCGACGAATTGCTCGTAGCGGTGCCAGTTGCGCCAGTCCCACTCCGAGATGCGCCAGTGGTCGCGCGGATGTTTTTGCAGCGACTCCAGGCGCTTCTGCTGCGCGTTTCGGTCGAGATGCATCCAGAACTTGAGGATCAGGGCGCCGTCGTCGGCCAGCGTCCGCTCGAACGCCGCGATGCGCGCGAGGCGCCGGTCGAGCGCGGCCTTGCCGATGCGCCCGTAGGCGCGGTCCACCAGGGGCGCGGAATACCAGGCGCTGAGGAAGAGCCCGAGGCGCCCGCGCTCCGGCAGGTCGCGCCAGTAGCGCCAGAACTCGGGCCGCTGGCCTTCCTCCTCGGTCAGCCGGTCGTAGGCGTGGGTGACGATCCGGCGCGGGTCCAGCCACTCGGTGAGGAGGTTGACCGTCTCGCCCTTGCCCCCGCCGTCGACGCCGGCGAACAGCACGATCGCGGGAAAGTCCGCGTTCGCGAGCGCGCGCTGGGCCTCGACCAGCGCGACCCTGAGCGCGGTTCCCTGCTCCTCGAACGCGGCCTTGGAAAGCTCCCGCGCCCGCTCGCGCTCCACCTCCTCGAAGACCCGCCTGCTCATGGCGCTTCAGCCGTGCTCTTGGTCAGCGTCACGACGTTGCGGCCGTCCCGGCGCCGATAGTCCACGCCGTCCATCATCTGCTGCACGAGGAAGAGGCCGAGCCCGCCGAGGACGCGCTCTTCGAGCGGCGACTCGGTGTCCGGGTCCTGCGCCAGCGAGGAGTCGAAGGGTCTGCCATCGTCCACGATCACCACGACGAGCGTGCCGTCCTCCAGGCGGAGCGTGAGCACGATTCGATGGGCGTCGTCGTCGTCGTATCCGTAGCTGATGGTGTTGGTGAGAATCTCGTCGACCGACAGATTGACCGCGTAGGCGATCTGAGGCGGCAGGTTCCGTGCCTCGCAGAACGCATCGATCCGCGCGGCGATGCCGGCGATCGCCTGTGGGTCGTTGGCCAGCGAAAGTTCGAGCGCCTCGTCGTTCACTGTCCCGCCCATCCGTCTGACGGCCGCCGCCGCCCCTCGATCGCCGCCCGTCGATCACCGCCCGGAGGCGGACGCATCATATCGTGCCGGATGACGCTTTTCGCCCCTTCGCGACACCGTGTCGAACGATTTCCGCCGGCGGCTGCCTCCGCGCGACAGGCGCCGCGGGCGCGGGCGCGGGATGGCGTCACTTGATCGAACCCGCCCTCGCGGCGCACACTTGCGCGGGAGACGAGGGCCGGGCGGGCACGCGCGCGGTCGCAATGGGGAGGAACCGCCGCCATGTCCAACGACGCCGAAGCTGCGCTGCTCGATCGCGATCACGCTCACCTGCTCCATCCCCTGCACAGCCGCGCCACCCATGCCACCGGCAAGGTGTGGGTGGGCGGCAAGGGGGCCTACCTCATCGACGCCAACGGGGATCGCTACATCGACGGCCTCTCGGGCCTCTGGAACAACACCGCCGGCAACGGCTGCCGGGACCTGATCGACGCCGGGAGCAGGCAGCTCGCCGAATTGGCCTACGCGTCCGGCTATGCCGGCAGCACCAACCCGCGGGCGATCGAGCTTGCGGAGAAGCTCGCCCGGATCACCTACCCGAACATCAACCGCTTCTTCTTCACGTCGGGCGGCGGCGAAGCGACCGACAGCAACATCAAGATGGCCCGCTACTACTGGAAGCTGAAGGGGAGGCCGGAGAAGACCAAGGTCATCTCCCGCATCTGGGGCTATCACGGCGTCACGCTCGCCGCCATGTGCGCGACGGGGATGAGCATCTACTGGCCGATGTTCGAGCCGCGCATGCCGGGCTTCGTCCACATTCCGAGCCCCTATCCCTACCGCTACGAGGCGCCGGAGGGTGCGGAAAGCCAGGGCATCGCCGCGGCGGACGAGCTGGAGAAGGCCATCCTCGCCGAAGGGCCGGAGACGGTCGCCATGTTCATCGCCGAGCCGGTGCAGGGCGGCGGCGGCGTGATCCCGCCCCAGGCCGACTACTTCCCGCGCATCCGCGAGATCTGCACCCGGTACGACGTGCTGCTGGTCTCGGACGAGGTCATCACCGGGTTCGGCCGCACCGGCAGGATGTTCGGCCTGCAGCACTGGGGCGTCGAGCCCGACATGATCCAGTTCGCCAAGGCCATCACGTCGGGCTATTTCTCCCTCGGCGGCATCGGCATCAGCGACGAGATCGCGGACACGATGCAGGAGAGCGGCAAGCCCTGGATGCACGCCTACACCTACAGCGCCCATCCGACCGGCTGCGCCATCGGCTGCGCCATGCTCGACCTGATCGAGCGGGAGGACTTTCCCGGCCAGGCGGCGGCGAAGGGCAAGCGCCTGCTGGTCGGGCTCAAGGATGCGCTCGCCGATCATCCCCATGTCGGCGACATCCGCGGCCTCGGGCTCATGTGCGCGGTCGAGTATGTCAAGGACCGGGCGACCAAGGAGGACTTCGCTCCCGCCGACGGAATCGCCGCCAGGATCAACGCCGAGGCGATGGCGCGCGGCCTGTTCAGCCGCATCCGGCCGGATGTCTTCTTCATGGCGCCGCCGATCGTCATCGACGAGGCGACCATCGACCAGTCGGTGGAGATCATTGCCGAGTCCACACGCGCCGTCCTCGGCTGAGACGGGCGGGCAGGCCGCGCCGGGGCGGGAGCGCCGCGCCCTGCGGCCCGCCGTCGACTGGGAGGCGCCTGCGTTTCTTGACGCGGACGCGCTGGACCGCGAGCTGCGCCGCGTCTTCGCGGTGTGCCACAGCTGCCGCCGCTGCGAAGACCTGTGCGAGAGCTTCCCGCGCCTCTTCGACCTGATCGACGGCGCGGGCGCCGGCGGGGTCGCCGGCGTCGAGAGCGCCGGCTTCGAGAGCGTGGGCGCGGCCTGCACGCTCTGCGACATGTGCCGTCCCGTCTGCCCCTACACGGCGCCGCACGTCCACGCGCTGGATTTTCCCGCCCTGATGGCGCGCCAGCGGGCGCGGCGCCTGCGGGACGGCAGGGTCGGCGCCGCGGAGCGCGCGCTGGGCAGGACCGACCGCAACGGCCGGCTGCTCGGCGCCCTCGCCCCGCTCGCCAACTGGGCGGCGCGGCGCGGCAACCGGCTCACCCGGCCGCTCATGGAGGCGCTTGCCGGCATTCATCGCGACGCCGTTCTGCCGCGTTTTCATGGCCGCCGCTTCAGCCGGCAGGCCAACATCGCCCCGCCGCCGGTCGATACGCGCGCGCCGGCGGCCGGGCGCAAGGCCGTGCTCTACGCCACCTGCTTCGTCGAGTACAACAATCCGGGGATCGGCCGCGCCGCCCAGGGCGTGCTTGCGCGAAACGGAGTCGAGACCAGGGCCGTCTACGACGCCTGCTGCGGGATGCCCCAGCTCGAGCGGGGCGACATCGCCGAGGTCCGCCGCCGCGCCCGCCGCGTCGCCGCCGACCTTGTCCCGTGGATCGAGCGCGGCTGGGACGTGATCGCGCCGATCCCGTCCTGCGCGCTGATGATGACGGCGACGTGGCCGCAATACCTGCCCGACGACCCGGCGGTGGCGCGCCTTGCCGCGCACACGCGCGACATTTCCGACTATGTCGTGGACATCGCCCGCAGCGAGGGGCTCGCGGACGGGATGGCGCCGCTCGACGGCGATGTCGCGCTGCACCAGGCCTGTCACGCCAGGGCCCAGGACATCGGCGCCAAGGCCGCGCTCATGCTGCGCATGATCCCGCAGAGCAACGTGCTGCTGATGCAGCGCTGCGCCGGCCATGGCGGCACCTGGGGGGTGATGAGGGAGAATTTCGATGTCGCCATGAAGGTCGGCGCGCCGGTCATGCGCCAGGCGGCCGAGAGCGGCCGCGCCTACCTCGCCTCGGAATGCCCGCTCGCGGGCGATCACATCGTGCAGGGGATGGAGCGCTTCCGCGCCAGGGGCGCGCCGGTCGCGCGCGCCCATCACCCGATCGAGCTGCTGGCGATGAGCTATGGCATCGACCTCTGAAGGGCCGCTCGACGCCCGTGTGGCGGAGACGCTGACGGCGATGGCGCGCGTGCTCTATCCCCACGATTTCCTGGAAGACGCCTCTTACCGCCGGGTGGTCGACGTCGTGGCGGCGGAGGCGGATGCGGCGCAGCGCGCGCTGCTCGCGGACGGTGCCGCAGCGCTGGACGGGGCCTTCGGCCGCCCCTTCGCCGCCCTCGCGGAGACGGAGAGGCTGGCGGCGGTAGAGGCGATCCAGGACCGGCCCTTCTTCGAGGCCATGCGCGCGGCCACGGCGCGTCACCTCTATGACGACCGGGCGCTCTGGCCCCGCTTCGGTTATGAGGGGGCCTCGTCCCACCTCGGCGGCTATGTCGAGCGGGGCTTCGACGACATCGACTGGATTTCCGAAGAGAGCACGGAGCCGGAGGCGGAGCGATGATCGCGCCGCGCCTCGACGACGACGATGTGCCCGCCGTCACCTATGACCTGAACGACGACGGCGTGGTCGTGATCGTCGGCTCGGGCGCGGGCGGCGGGACCGTCGCCGACGAGCTGACCCGGCGGGGGATCGACGTGGTTCTGCTCGAAGCCGGCCCCCGCTTCAAGGTGAGCGACTTCGTCAACGACGAGTGGGCGATGTACGACCGCCTCACCTGGAAGGACAGGCGCGCCTGCACCGGCGCCTCGCCCATCGCCCGCGACTATCCCACGGCGCCGACCTGGACCTGCAAGGGGCTGGGCGGCACCACCCTCCACTGGGCGGCCATGTGCCCGCGCCCGCGGCCCTACGAGTTCAAGGTGCGCACGACCTACGGCGCGGTCGACGGCGCGGCCCTGGAGGACTGGCCGCTCGACTTCGACGAGATGGAGCCCTTCTACCGCCAGGCCGAGAGCAAGATGGGTGTCACCGGGCGGGGCGACATCCCGCTTCAACGGAGCTCCAACAACTACCGGGTCATGGCGCTCGGCGCGCGGCGCATGGGCTACCGCGACTACGGCCCCAACAATCTGGCGATCAACGCGCTGCCCCGGGACGGCCGCAATGCCTGCGACCAGATCGGCTTCTGTATGCAGGGCTGCAAGTCCGGCGGCAAATGGTCCACCTTCGTCTCCGAGCTGCCCCGCGCCGAAGCGACCGGCCGCTGCGAGATACGCACGCGCGCCATGGCGCTCCGCATCGAGCATGACGGAAGGGGCCGGGTCAGCGGGGTTCTCTATGCCGATGCCGCCGGGCGCCATCGTCTGCAGAAGGCGCGGCTGGTCTGCGTGGCCGCGAATTCGATCGAGACCGCGCGGCTGCTGCTCAACTCGGAGTCGAGCGCATGGCCCGATGGGCTCGCCAACGGTTCGGGCGCCGTCGGCCGGCACTACATGCGTCACGCGACCGCCTACATGTACGCCGAGTTCGCGCGGCCCGTGCGCATGTATCGGGGCACGGTCTGCTCCGGCATCGTCCGCGACGAGGCGCGGCACGACCCGGCGCGCGGCTTCGCCGGCGGCTTCTTCTACGGCACCATCGGTCTCGGCCTGCCCTTCTATGCGGCGTTCCTGAGTCCGGGGCGCTGGGGCCGCGACTACGCGGGCTGGATCGAGGCCTATGAGCGCGTCGGGGGCCTGTTCATGAACGGCGAGGACATGGCAATCGCCTCCAACCGGGTGACGCTCCACCCCAGCGAGCGGGACGAGCACGGGCTGCCGATCCCGAGCCTCCACCTGGACGATCATCCCAACGATCTGGCGATGAAGCGCTACGGCTACCGCAACGGGATCGCGCTGCTGGAGGCGGCCGGTGCGCTCCGCGTGTTCTGCTCGCCGCCGCTGCCGGTCTCCCACAATCTGGGGACCTGCCGCATGAGCGCCGATCCCGGCGCCGGCGTGGTCGACCGCTGGGGCCGGAGCCACGAGATCCCCAACCTCTTCGTCTCCGACGGCAGCCAGTTCACGTCGTCGATCGCGGGCAACCCGACGCTCACCATCGTCGCCCTCGCGCTGCGCCAGGCGGGCCACATCGCCCGGCTGATGGGCCGGGGCGAGGTCTGAGCCGCCGCCCACATACACACACGCACACACACATCATGGAGGAGAGCATGGCGACGGTCCCGATGGTGGAATATGACGACGCCCCGGCGGAGGTCCGCGCGGTCTATGACGACATCATGGAGACCCGCAAGACCGACTGGATCAACAATTTCTGGAAGGTGCTCGCCAACCATCCGCCGACCCTGGCGCGCACCTGGCGGAGCATCAAGGAGGTGATGGCGCCCGGCGCCCTCGACCCGCTGACCAAGGAGTTGATCTATGTCGCGGTGAGCGCCACCAACGGCTGCGACTACTGCATCCGCTCCCACACCGCAGGCGCGCGCCGGCAGGGGATGAGCGACGCCATGCTCGCCGAGCTCATGGCCGTGGTGGGCATGGCGAACGAGACCAACGCGCTCGCCAACGGCTACGCCGTCGCCGTCGATGCCGCGTTCCTGGGCGATGACGACTGAGCCCCGGCTCAGGGGCTCTCGGGTTCAGAGTCCTTCATCCAGGAAACTCTCGCGATAAATCGCTTCGATGCGCACCACCTCGTCGTCCGTCAGCGCCGCGAATTCCCGTTCCCGGCCGCGGCGGGACAGCCTGCCGCCGTTCTGGTGCAGGAACCGGAACAGAAGGTCTGACAGCCTCTCCGGCATATCGACCAGCAGGTTCAGCTCGGAACGAAACCCGTCGTAGCGCCTCAGGAATGCAGCTTCCTGCGGCAGGTTCCGTTCGACGGTTTGCCGCACGCATCCGTACAGGAACTCGGTTTGCGGCGTTGCATCGAAGAAGCGGTAGCAATCGCCGGTATCGTTGAGCACCCGGACGTTACCGTTTTCGGTGGGCTCCCAGTCCACGACCGGCAACAACCGTTGCGAAAAGTCTTCGAGAGCAGCGCGATAGTCGTCGATCCGTTCCAGAACGGCCGCCGACACGGGGAAGACGATGCCGGGCGGGTTGAAACCGCGCCGGGCGAGGCTGTGGTGGATCAGGTAGCGGTGCAGCCTGCCGTTGCCGTCCTCGAAGGGATGGATATGGACAAAGCCGAAGGCGAGAACCGACGCGGCCACCACAGGATCGAGCTGCGTCGCAACCTGCCGGTCGAATGCGACCATGCCTTCGATGAGCCCGGTCAGGTCCTCCGGACGAGCGCTGATATGGCGGGGGATCGGCATAAGAGACTCGCGATCCCGTTCGCCGACGAAGCCACCCTCGCTGCGCAGTCCGAGACGGACGAAACGGGCATCGCCGATCACGATGCGCTGCAGGCGCAGCAGTTCCTCAAGATCGATCGGCCGCCGGCCCGCCTGGCCGATGGCCCGGCCCCACCGTTGAATGCGGTCCTGGGGCGGATGCTCGCCTTCGATGGCGAAGCTGGACCTGGAATCCTGCAGCAGCAGAAAGGCCGCCGTTCGCGCCAGCAGGTCCTTGGGGACCGCGTCGGCGGCCTCCTGCGCCCGCGCCTGCAATTCCAAGGCAGCAAATCGGTCCAGTGTCCCGGTGCGGAACACGAGCGGACAGAATTGCGGCGTACCGGGCAGGTTGTTCTTGACCCGGTGCCGCCGGGAGGTCTCGGGGCGGGCCGCAAACTGACTGTCCGGATCGACGACAGGCGCGTAGGCTCCGCGATCGGCGTTCGGTAGTTCGAGCCGATGTCCGGTCAACCATTCATACAGAAACCAGACACGTCTGGCGTAGGCGCCCGTGGGCTTGGCCCTGACGAGAGTCTCGATGGGCGCCGGACCGGTCGCGGCGAACAGGCGCTTGAGAACGGCGAGGTCCAGGCCTTCGTACTTCAAGGCGAAGGTGAGGTGGCCTTCAAGGCTGGCATTCGGCGCATGGCGCGGCGAATAGATGCGCCAGCCGCCTTCTTCGATCAGCCGGTGTCGATCTCCCGTCGCGCTCAACATACGCGGGAGCGGTACAGGGAGCTCGTATGCCCCGATCAACGCGGCGTATCCGGCCGGGATCGCAGCCACTGGGAGCCGCTGTTCCCGATAAACGGTAATGGGTCCTGAAAAACGATTCTGATTGGGGGTGTTCATGTCAAAATCGATATCCACCGTGAGAAATCTGCCTGTGCCAACTTGGCCGTGAAAAACAGAACCGTTTCGTGATTTATGATAACACAACCCTCACTCCACGAAAAATGATAATCGTCGTGACCCGCAGATTGGCTGTGCCGCCGTCCCCCAAACATGGCCCTGCCGTCAATGCTCAACTAGCATTCGAATCGGATCGTCCGGCGGGGCCGGTCGAGGCCGGCGCTGGGATGGCGGCTGTCGTCCCGACTGCGTCAGGTCCTGTCGCCGTCTTGGGCCGGCTCGCCGCACGGGCCGTTCATCGGGGAGCACCGCCATGCGCGTTGCGATGATTGGTGCAGGCTACGTGGGCCTGGTGTCCGCCGCCTGTTTCTCGGAGTTCGGGTTCAGTGTGACCTGCGTCGATTCCCTGCCGGAGCGGATCGCGGCGCTCCGGGCAGGACGGGTCCCGCTCTACGAACCGGGACTGGAGGCGCTGCTCGCCGCCAATGTCGCGGCCGGGCGCCTTTCCTTCGCCGGCGATGTCGCGGACGCGGTGCCGGCGGCCGACGTGGTGATGCTGGCGGTCGGCACGCCGAGCCGGCGCGGCGACGGCCACGCCGATCTGTCCTTCGTCCACGAGGCCGCCCGCCAGGTCGCCGACGCGCTGGACGGCTACACCGTCGTCGCCACCAAGTCGACGGTGCCCGTCGGCAGCGGGCGCGAGATTGCCCGCATCGTCCGGGAGCGGCGGCCGGACGCCGCATTCGATATCGCCTCCAATCCCGAGTTTCTCCGCGAGGGCTCGGCGATCGGGGACTTCATGCGCCCCGACCGGGTCGTCGTCGGCGTCGAGTCCGAGCGCGCACGCGCGGTCATGCGGGCGCTCTACCGGCCGCTCTTCCTCATCGAGACCCCGGTGCTGTTCACCACGCTCGAGACCGCCGAGCTCATCAAGTACGCCGCCAACTGCTTCCTCGCGACCAAGATCACCTTCATCAACGAGATCGCGGACCTCTGCGAGCGCCTCGGCGCCGACGTGCAGGACGTGGCCAGGGGGATCGGCCTCGACGGCCGCATCGGGCAGTACTTCCTGCACGCAGGACCCGGCTTCGGCGGCTCGTGCTTCCCCAAGGACGCGGCGGCCTTCGCCCGCATCGCCGCGGAAGCAGGCGCGCCCAACGCCATCGTCGAGACGGTGCTGCGCAGCAACAGCGCGCGCAAGGCGGCGATGATCGACAAGATCGTGCAGGCCTGCGGCGGCTCCGTCGCCGGCAAGACCGTCGCGGTCCTGGGCGTCACCTTCAAGCCCAACACCGACGACGTGCGCGAGAGCCCGAGCCTCGTCATCCTGCCGGGACTCATGGAGCGAGGGGCCGAGGTCCGTGCCTTCGATCCCGCCGGCATGGACGAGGGGCGGCGCCTTCTCGACGGTGTGGCGTGGTGCCGCGACTCCTACGACGCCATGGCAGGCGCGGACGCGCTGGTGATCCTCACCGAGTGGAACGAGTTCAGGGCGCTGGACCTCGCCCGCGCCAGGGGCCTGCTGAAAACGCCGCTGATCGTCGATCTCCGCAACATCTACGATCCTGGCGAGGTGGCCGCCGCCGGCTTTCGCTATGTGAGCGTCGGCCGCCCGGCGGCCGCACCATGAACAGCGGACGCCCGGCGGCCGCACCATGAACAGCGGCCGGCGATGGGGCCGGGCGACGGGGCGCCGCCATCGTCCTTGCCATAAGCAACGGCCGCGCGCTCGATGAGGCGATGACGGCTCCTCCTATTCGCACCGCACGCCTGCCACCCCGTCCGACTCGAGCAGGCGACGCCAGAGCGCCAGCGTCGCCGCCGCGATCCGCTCCTCCGAAAACTCCCGCTCTACGAGCCGCCGCCCGCCGGCGCCCAGGCGCGCGCGCAGGGCCGGGTCGTCGGCCAGCCGCAGGATCGACGCCGCCAGCGCGGCCGGATCGCGGGGCGGGACGAGCAGGGCGCTCTCGCCCTCGCGCGCGATCTCGCGGCTTCCGGGCACGTCCGCAGCCACGATCGGGCGTGCGCACGACGCCGCTTCGATCAGCGTCTTGGGAAGACCCTCCGCGTAGTACGACGGCAGGACCGCGATATGCGAGTCCCGCCACACCGCCGGGCGCACCTTCGGTGCTAACGTACTGATACAGCGTTTCTTTTTCCTCCTGATCTGGCCGGGAGACGCGGAATCGGTCCGCGTTTTCGCCCCGGCTGCAACAGGCTGCAGGAGGAAAATCAATGGCGACGCTACGCCTCGACCAACGCCGTGTCTACACGCTCAAGCCTCGCAAATCCGCCTACGACGTCCGCGACCGCGAACTCAAGGGCTTCGGCGTCAGGGTCCTGCCCTCCGGTGCCAAACGGTACTTCATCCATAGCCAGCACCACGGCCGGAGGGTCTGGAAGATCATCGGCGAGGCCGGCTCCGTCGGTGCAGACGAGGCCCGTGCCCGGGCCAGGACCCTGTTGGCCGCAATCCGAGAAGGAAGCGATGATGAGGTCGCGGCGCCACCGGACTTAGCGTTCGAGGCGGTCGGCGACGAGGTCTTCCGGCGCTACGCCCGAAACTGGAAACCCTCGACGTTCAAGGTCAACCGGGGCTACTACCGGAAACAAATTCTGCCCTGGTTCAGGGGGCGCTTGATCGCCGACATCACCGCCCGCGACGTCCAGCGCTGGTTCGCGTCGCTCCACGAAACTCCGGTGGCTGCGGATCGCTCGGCTCCCGTCCTGTCGGTCATCATGCGCCAGGCCGAGATCTACGGCTACCGCCCGGAAGGAACCAATCCGTGTACGGGCATCAAGCGATATCGGCGCCAGGGGCGAGAGCGATTCCTGTCAACCGAGGAAATCCGCCGCCTAGGCGAGGTGCTGGCACGCCGTGAGAACGAGCATCCGCAGGCGGCGGCGGCCATACGGCTTCTGTTGCTCACTGGATGCCGCAAGAGCGAGATCGTCACTCTGAAATGGCACTTCTACCGCGAGGGCAAACTGTTCCTGCCCGATAGCAAGACCGGGCCCCGCACGGTCTGGCTTTCGTCTGCCGCGCGAGAGGTCCTCAAAGGCTTGCCCCGAAAAGCAGCGTGGGTCTTCCCCTCTCCACAAACGAACGGCTCCCTGCACGCGGCGACGGTTAGCCGGTTCTGGAATCGAGTGAGGGCGGACGCGGACTTGTGCGATGTTCGCCTTCACGATCTTCGCCACTCCTACGCCAGCACGGCGCTGGCACACGGCGAGACGGTGCTGACCATCGGTCGTTTGCTCGGACACCGAGATCCGGCAACGACACTCAAATACACGCATCTGACCGACTGCATGGTGCGCGAGGCGGTGGACGCAGTCGGCGCTGCTTTGGAGGGCTGAGGCGTGGCCGCGAAGAGGCGGCGTCTGACCGACGCCAATATCGCGAGGCTGGCACCGACGGCCCGCGAGTACACGGTCTGGGACACGCGACAAGCGGGACTGGGTGTGCGGGTCCGGCCGTCAGGGCATCGGAGCTTCGTGTACTGCCGAAAAGGCAAAGACGGTGGGCGCAGAATCACGCTTGGGTCTACAGCATTGACGGGCGTCGAGGGTGCGCGCGTCAAGTGCCTCGCTATCGAGACCGGAGCACGGTCCAACCGAACGGAGCGTGGCGCGGTCCCGACGTTCAGAGATTTCGTCGCCGGTTCAGGGCGGACGTGTTTCGACCGTTGCAAACCATCAACGCAAAAATCCGAGCGCTGGGTCTTGAAGGCACGCTTGATTCCGGCCTTTGGCTTGTTGCCTTTAGACCGGATCACCCGGGCCAGTGTGACCCGCTGGTTCGACGAGTACAGCCAATCTGCGCCGGGCGGGGCCAATCACGCGTTGAAACTGCTCCGGCGGATACTGAACCACGCGGTTGCTTGCGGCTATCTCGAGACGAACCCGGCTCGGGGCGTGAAGCAGAACCCCCGCCCGAAGCTCACGCGCTTTCTGTCGTGCGAGGAGATCCGTCGTCTCCACCACGAGCTGGACTGCCTCGCTCGTTCCCGGTCTTCGCGCGCGCAACAAGCGGACATCATCCGCCTTCTTTTGCTGACCGGCTGTCGGAAGAGCGAGATCGTGACCCTGCGCTGGCAGGACGTGGACGGGGACACGCTCAACCTGGCTGACGCCAAGACCGGACCGAGAAGGGTCTTTCTAAATTCGCCGGCCCGCGCAATCCTGGAGCGTCAGCCTCGATCGGATAGCGCCTACGTCTTCCCCTCGCCTTCGGACTCCAGGAGATCGCTTTCGTCCAATATTCCGCTCTGGCGTGCGGTACGCAGGAGAGCCGGGATTGAAGACGTCCGCCTGCATGACCTGCGTCATTCGTTCGCTAGCCACGCAGTGCTACGGGGCATCCCGCTACCGGTGGTTTCCCGCCTGCTCGGCCACAAGCGACCGAGCATGACGCTGCGCTATGCCCATGTCGGCGACCGCGAGATCGAGGCGGCTGCGGAACGTATCGGTGTGGCCATCGCGCGGGCACTGGGTGGTCGTGAGGCCAGCTCATCTGACTGACCCGACGCGCTCACATCGAGTTGTTGAGGCCACCAACGAACTACAATGAGGCCAGGGCCAACAGCCGAACTCTCGGGCTATGCCCCCGCTACGGTCCGTTCCAGCACCCGCAACGTGTCGTGGGCCCGGGCCTCCCGGCTGTGGCTCGGTGCTGCAGCACGGCTCGCGGCCGCGAGGCGTTGCCGAGTCTCGGGGTCGGCGTGCAGCGAGCGGATGGCGGAGGCCAGGGCTGCCGGGTCCTCGGGGGGCACCCAGACGCCCGCGCCGATGTCGCGGAGGAGACGGCTCGCCTCGCCCTCCGGCGTCGCCAGCACGATGGGAAGGCCCATGCCGATGGCCTCGAACATCTTGGTCGGCAGCGCCCCGGCGGAGAGCGGCGTGTCCTTGAGATGGGCGAGGGCGATATCGCACAGGCTCCACACGGGAGCCAGCTTCTCCTTGGGCTGCACGGGCTGGAACACGACGTTGTCGAGCCCGCGGCGCTCGGCCTCGGCGATGAGCATCTCCCGCTCGGCGCCGGCGCCGACAAACATGAAGGCGATCTCCGGTGCATCGCGCAGCCGCTCGGCGGTATCGAGGACGTTGCCGAGGCCATGCGCCATGCCGTGGGTGCCGACATAACCGACGACGAACTTGCCGCCGAGGCCCCATGCCTGCGCAAGCGCCTCGTCGCGCGGACGCGGGCCGTAACGGGCGAGATCGGCGCCGTTCCTCACCACGGCGATCTTCTCCTCGGGAATATCGCGGGCGATGAGATCGTCCCTGATGCCCTCGGTCAGTGCGACGATCGCCGCAGCGCGACGGTAGAGATGCATCTCCAGCATCTCCAGCAGCTTAAGCAGCAGGGGATGCCGCATCGCGCCGACGGCGACGATCGAGGCCGGCCACAGGTCGGCGAGCTCGAGCACGAAGGGCACCCGCCTCAGCGCGCAAACGCCGCGCGCGGCGGCGGCGGCGAAGAGCTGCGGCGAGTTGCCGATCACCACGTCGGGCCGGGGCTCCAACAGGGCGCCGGCAAGGCCGGTGCATCCGAAACTCAGGAAATCGAGGGATCGCCGCACGACGCCGCGGTTGGGTGCGATGTAGGTCTTGACCCGCACGACCCGGATGCCGTCCATGACCTCGGTCTGGCGCCAGCGGTTGCGGTATCCGTCGAACAGGATGCCGTCCGGAAAGTTGGGCGCGCTGGTGACGACGGTGACACTATGACCCCAGTGGCCCCAGTAGCACGCCTTCTCATGGAGCCGCGTCGCCGCGGCGTTGGTCTCGGGCGGGAAGTTCTCAGTGAGGAGGAGGATGTTCATGCAATGGCGCGGCTATTGGGCCGCGCGAGCGGGTGCAATCGATCGGCGAACAAGGCTCAGGACCGCCCCTGGGCGGACCGGCTCAGCCAGTCGGTCAAGTGCGCTGCGATCCTGCGGGCGGCGGTGCCATCGCCATAGTCGTCGATGGTGCGGCGGGGGCGGTAGCCGGGCCCGCGCCACAGGCGGTTCCAGCCACACGCCACCGTTTCCACCCATTCGGTCTCGCCGCGCAGCGTGACACAGGGCGTGCGGTGGAAATAGGCTTCCTTCTGCAGGCCGCCTGAATCCGTGTAGACGGTGGTCGCGCCCTGAAGCAGCCGGTGCGTGTCGAGATAGCCGCAGGGCGGCACGACCGTCAGTCCTTCGAGCGAGAATTCCGCCCCTTCGACGGCGCTGCGGGTGCGGGGATGGAGCGGCAGCACCATGGGCTCGCTCCCGGCACGGCTACGCAGATAGTCCAGAATCTGCGACAGAACCGCCGGGTCGTCGGTGTTCTCCGCACGATGAACGGTCGCCAGGGCGAACGCACCGTCGGTGAGGCGGAGCCGTTCGAGAATGCACGAGCTCGCGCGCGCCCGCGCAGCGGCATGGAGGGTGGCGTCATACATGACATCGCCCACCTTCGCGACGCCTGCGGTGATCCCCTCTTGCGCGAGGTTCCCGACCGCCGCGCCGGTCGGGCAGTAGAGGAGCGTGCTCACGTGATCGGCGAGCACGCGGTTGATCTCCTCCGGCATCCGCCGGTTGAAGGAGCGCAGCCCCGCCTCCACGTGGGCGACGGGGATGTTCAGCTTGGATGCCGCCAGCGCACCGGCGAGGGTGGAGTTGGTGTCGCCATAGACCAGCACCGCATCGGGCCGCTCGGTTTGAAGGATCGGCTCCAGCGCCTGCAGCATCCGGCCGGTCATGGCGCCGTGCCCGCCGCCGTGGATGCCCAGATTGTATGCCGGCTCGGGGAGATCGAGCTCGCGAAAGAATTGTTGGGACATCTCCGGGTCGAAATGCTGCCCGGTGTGAACGATCGTCTCGCTGACGCCGGGTTGCGCCGCCAATGCGCGGCTGACCGGCGCAGCCTTGATGAACTGCGGCCGCGCCCCGACGACGACAACCAGATGCATGAGACGCGCGCTCGTCAACTGGCCGGCGCCGCTGGTTCACCTTCTGCTCGTATCTCCCCTCCGAGCCCCAGCAGCCTGCGAGCACTGTCCAGCAGAACCTCGGCGCTGCGCTCGTAGCAGAGATCGGCCGCTGCGACATCGGCCGCTTGGCGGCAGGCTTCCACCTTCTGCCGATCGAGGGTGCGCAGCGTCTCGGCCAACGCCGTCGGCGTGAAGTCTTTCGCGACGATGCCACAGTTGTATTGCTCAACGAGGCGCGTCACTTCGGGCAAGGGATTGGCGGCTATGCAGAGACGGGCTTGAATGAAATCGAATAACTTGTTCGGTAACGCGTATAAACCGTTGAAGCTGTACGGTGCATAGGTGCAGAGACCCACGTCGTAGTCCGAGAGCATTTCCACGATCTCATCCGGCAGAACGGGCGGGACGAACGCGATGCGTCGATCGGACGATGCACGGTGTTTGAGCGCTTCGATGTAACCGGGTGCTTCGGGAATCAATATGAAATCGAGCCGGAACCGTTCGTCCAGGTGCGCCATCGCATCGATCATGATTTCCAGACGGCGCGGCGGGGACGCACTCCCATGGTGCACCATGCGGATGACATCACCGTCACGCGGCACACGGGGCGTCGCGTGGTAGTACGGCGCATTCAGGACGACGGACGGCCTCACGCCGAACGCGCGCGCGTACTCGTCGGCGATTGCCAGACCGACCGTCGTCATCGCCTCCACCTGGGGGATGTGCATCCGGCACAGGTGCTGCTTGTATTTCTGCATGAAGAAGCGCCAGAGAAACCAATGCTCGAACTCTCGCGGCGCGTATTCGTGCGCATCGAACAGGATTTTGGCTTGTCCTCTGAACTCCTGAGCCACAGGCAAAGTATAAATGTCGTTGGCAACGATAAGCCCGAAATCATGATCCGCTAACGCTTCAGCAGCTTTGCGTACCGGCTCACTTGCACGATAGACAGCCTCAAACTGCCCCGCTTTCAGGCGGCATGCCATTAGCGCCTTCTGCGGCATCGTCAGTGGCCTTCGGCTTACATCGACGAAACGAACGCCTTCAATAGCCGGATCGCTGAACCCCATCGCGGTGACGCGGCAGATCGACGTCAGCGCGCGAATCTGGCGTTGCACACGGGCGTCCCGGTGCAGCGGAGAAAAGCTGACAACGGCAGCGGAGGGGAGAGAAGATTGCATCGACGGGGCCCGAATCACTCGAATTCGATGTCGTAGAGATGGGCCCAGGCGATGACGTTCAGCCATCGCCACAGGGTCCAGTCCAAGCCGCCGCGCCCGGTGCCAGCGTCTTCCCAATGGCGGATCATCGCGTTGCCTCGCAAACATGGGACGCGGCTGGCCGAGGCGGGCGATAGGGTCTCGCGAACCCAGGGGTCGAGGGCGCTCAGCCACCGCCGCTGCGGGGGCTCGAAGCCGATCTTGTCTCTGCGGTCGAGAATCGCGTCGGGCGTGATGCCGCGCATTGCTCGTCGAAAGACGTTCTTCGTCAGGCCGTCGTCGCCGATCAGGAACGATTCCGGCAGTCGCGCCACGAAATCCACCAGTCGCGGCGTGAGAAACGGCACGCGGCTCTCGACGGAGTGCGCCATGGAGTTGCGGTCTTCGTAGCGTAGCAACGGCGGTAGGCTACGCATGAGCAGGGCGGCGTCGAGTACGCCGCGCAAGTCGCGGCGGTGGCCAAGGCGCGCGGGGTTCAGCCGCAAATCGACGCCGCGCCGCTTCAGCCAGGCATCATCCATCCATGACGGCACCGGGCGCCAACCGGCTGGGCGCATGAGCGATGGCAGTAGCCATGTTGGCGCAAGCGCGCCCAGTCCGCGAACCATGAGGCTCCGCGTGGACATCCCGCTGTAGGGCGCGACGGCCCGCAAGAATCGTGCGGCGCGCCACGGGGCACCGGAGCGAACGAGGCCAGCCCAGCGATACGGCAAGAGCGACAGGTATCCGGCGAAGATCTCGTCCGCTCCCTGACCGTCAAGCATGACTTTCAGTCGCTTCTCCGCTGCCATTTGGAACACGCGGTATTGCGCGTAGATGCTCGCGCTGCCGAACGGCTCGTCCTGCGCCCTGAGCAGGGCGTCCAGGTCGTGCTTCAGCTCTTCGGGGGTGATCGAGACCTTGTGGACGCGCGCGTCGGCCGCATCGGCGGCAATGTCGATCCAACGTTCCTCGTCGATGCGCGGGTCGTCGGCGACGAAGCCGACCGCCTGCAGATCGACGGCAGGACCGCCGAGCGCACGGACACCGGCGACAATCGATGACGAGTCGATACCGCCCGAGAGGGCCGAGCCCACGGGAACATCGCTCCGCATGTGCAGCCGCACATTGTCGAGGAAGATGTCGCGGAGCTCTTCCGCCGCGCCGTCGCGCGAACGATGGCGTGCAGCGCCGTCGACATCTCCCAGCGACCAGTATCGCTCCGGGCTCCACGACTTGTCCAGCCGGTCGAGATCGATCCAGGCGTAGTGTGCCGCCGGGAACTGCCGAACATCCGCAAACATCGTTTCCCGGCTGCCATCGGTGATGCCGTAACGCACATAATCATAAAGCGACTGAGGGTGCACCTTCGACGATACTGCCGGCACCTTCAGCAGCGCCTTGATCTCCGAAGCGAACGCGAGCCCCCCCGGCCAGGTCGCGTAGTAGAGCGGCTTAATGCCCATGAAATCGCGGGCCAGAAGCAGGCGGTGTTCGGCGGTGTCGAGCAGCGCTAATGCGAACATGCCGACGAGACGGGAGAAGGCGCCCGAGCCCCACTCGACGCAGGCGGCCAGCAGGACCTCTGTGTCGCTTTCGCCGCGGAAGCGGTGGCCACGCTTCAGGAGCTGTTCACGCAGCTCGATGTAGTTGTAGATCTCGCCGTTGTAGACGATGTGGTAGCGCCCATCGAGAGTGCTCATCGGCTGCCAGCCGGTCTCCGACAGGTCGATGATCGACAGGCGGCGATGGCCGAGGCCCACGGTGGCCGCGCCCTCCGCCGGCACGGTGCGCCCGGAGCGCACGGATCCACGGCCGTCCCACAGCAGGATGCCGTGATCGTCGGGGCCGCGATGCACGATGCTGTCGCTCATCGCGCCGACGACACCGCCGATCCACGGCGCCGGCGCCAAGACGATGCACCCGGCGATGCCGCACATGCCCGACCCGTTCCGACCGGCTAGAACTTGGACCGTGTGCCGGTCGTCATGCGCGTCCGCTCTTGGCTTCCCGCTCGCGCAGGATCGCCTCATAGTCACCGATGAGGCGCTTCGCGATGGCCCGCGCGTCGTGCCAGCGCTCGACGTAGGCGCGCCCGGCGCGCCCCCGCTCCCGCAGCGCATGGCGCCGGACGGTGAGCCATTCCTTCAGCACGTCGTAGACGGTCGCGGGCGTCGCATCGATCACCGGCAGCTCTGCGCGCATGTCCCGGGGCAGGACATGGAGATCGCTCTCGCGCAGATAGGCGATTACCGGCTTGCCCAGAGCCATCGCCTCGACGGCGAACCCGCCGTACCACCCGGCGAGCAGCTGATCCACCACGATGTCCGCATCTCTGTAGCGCCGCGTGGCTTCGGCGTGGGGCAGGTTCTCAATCATCTCGAGATCGAAGGGCACGCCCTCCCGCCGTAGCCGTTCCGCCGCATCGAGTAGAAACCGGGTTCCCTTGACGCCTCTGTGCGATGGCGCATGCAGGACGCGCGACCGGGCGCGCGGTTCGGGAAAGACGGGCTCCCACCGACGCGGATCCACGCTGGCATAGGGAAGGAACGCCGCCGCCGGCGGCAACACGCTCAGGAGGTCCGGGTTGAGCGCGTAGATGCGATCCGCATAGCGGGCGAATCTTGCGATCTGGCGCCGCTTGTGAGCGTCTGATCGGGCGTTGTAGTAGTCGGGGCCGACTTCAGTCGCGAAGGTTATCTCGTGATTCGCGCGACAGTAGTCGCCCTGGCGGGCATCATCGCCCTGATAAGTCACCACGATTCCCTTGCCGGTGCGATTGAACAAGGCGACATCGGCAGATTCGAATAAGGCGCGATAGGGCCAGCGGATCAATGTCTTCGCTGCTTGTTCGGGTGGCCAGAGAGGCCTTCTCCCTGGTGGATTAAATATCAAAGGTTGGCCGAAGTTATAATGCACGATGTCGAAGTCCATGGCCGCGGAGCGAATCAGGCCTGCAATCTTGGTGCCCCAACGTAGAAGTCCGTCAGCGGGCTCGAACAAGACCCGATCGGACTCATACTGAAACTGGCTGCGCCGAAGCACGACCGAAACGCTATGGATACCAAGCTCGCGTTCCATGCGCGCCAGGCATTGGGGGTTGCCTCCCACGTCGCTCGGGCAGTGGAGGACACGAATCGGCCGGTCGATTCCCGGCCGGCCTTGCAGCGATCCCCGGGTCCCAATTGTTTCCTCTGCCATTCCGCTCGCGAGGCCGGTCCCGCTTAGACCCGATCCGTCGTCAGCCCGAGATCGCGGATCACGTCCTCGCAGCCCTCCGCGAAACGGACGGAGGGCGCCACAAGAAGCTGTCTCATCTTGCCGATGTCCGCGATCAAGTCTCTGGGCTCGGCGGCTGGATCTACGGAATAGCGGGGCGCGCGCCGGAGTTTGACGCCGATCGATTCGGCGATCTGTCGCAGGCTCAGAACGTCCGGGCCGCCGACATTGATTCTGTGGCTTTGCTCCAAGTCGAGCGCGCGGCGCACCGCCGATACGGCATCGGTGACGTGGACCGGATTGGTGCACAGCCCGTCTTCACCTCCGAGCAAGATTGGCCGCCCCTCGGCGACCGACCGGACCAGCCGCGGGATGAACATGTCGGGCCGCTGGCCCGGACCGTAGACGAAGAAGAAGCGGAGGATGGTGACGGTCATGTGATCGGCATAGCTCTCGCTCAGCAGCTCGGCGCAGTGCTTCGATGCCAGGTAGTGGCCGATCGGCCCGGCGGAGCCGACCGGGTGCTCCTCGGTGAATGGGTCCCGCCCGTACCCGTATATGCCTCCGGACGAGGCGAGGACGAAGCGGCGGACACCGGTCCGAACGCTCCAGTCCAGCAATGCCGCCGTGCTTTCCACGTTGACGCCGAATACGTCCCGGGCTCCCTCGGGAAAATCACGGAAGCGGCGCGACTGTGCCAGGTGGATGACGCCATCGACGCCGCTCGGCAAGGCGTCCACGAAATTCCGATCCGCCAGATCGGTGGCAATCCAGCGAACGCCGGAATCTTCGCCAAGTGAACCGGGTCGGTGCAGGGCGTGGACCTCGTGGTGTGTCCACAGCGCCTCGATCAGATGACGCCCGATCAGCCCGGCGCCGCCGGTGACGAGCACTCTCACCTGTGTTCACTCGGGGCGAACCCGGTCATATCAATGGGACCGGTAGACGGAAACACGTCGATGGACTTGTTAATTTGATCGAGTATTCCTCCGATCGCATGTAACGAGTTGTGTCGCTCCGCGAATGCTCGGGATTGGCAACCCATTTCAGCCAGCTCATCCCGGTTATTATAAAGCCTCTTGATTGCTTCTTTAACCGTCGTCGGGCAACATTCTACAAACGGCAACTCGCCTGGTTCCAGCAATCCGGAAGCTACAAATAATTTCTTTAAATCATCGCGCAAATAGCACAGAACTGGTTTGCCCATAGCCATGCCTTCCAATGCAAACATGGCATACCAACCGATGATAAGTTGATCGGCTACAACATCCACCTCCGCCATTATCGCGCGTATCTCGTCGTTTCCGGCCCTTTCAAGTAAGACAAGCTCGATGTCCAATCCATCTGCGCGTAGTTCCTCTACAGCATCGATGATGTGTTGTGTGCCCTTTATGTGGCGGTGGTTGGGTGCGTGGAGAATCCTAAACGGGCCGTTCGTTCGAGGCGGCACGGTTGGCTTCCATTTTTCTGTGTCAATCGAAAGATAAGAGGGAAGTAAGGTGTCCCAAACATGCATAAAATAGACTAAGCCGCCAGTGGCAATGATGTGATGAGCGTGCCTACTCCAATAGTCCACTCTAGCAGCGACCGCTTTTTTCCGAAGAAGTGTGGGCTTGTACTGTTGAGAATAGGTGTGTCTGAAGTATAGATTAGGCGATAAGGACATGTCCTGAACATCGCTCCCATATGGCATGACTACAATTTTCACTCCTGCAAACTTCAACAGTGGCGCTTCAATCCGCCATAGAAGCCGATCTTGGCCGAAGGGCCCTCCGGAGAAGTAAATATATAAACACCTATAGCGAAACATCATCATTGTCAAAACAATAATGCGATAAATGGCCAACATAAGTGGATTTTTTCCAATAAAAATGCGGTCGAATTCAGAGGTTATGTAGTATATATCCGTTACAAATGTTTCTGCAGTGTAGCCGTAAAGGTTTAACGCCTTCTTGTGATATACGTTATTGATGAGCGGCTCTGGACCGAGGCCAATATCAATGGGCTTATTGAGAAAACGAGCAAGTAACGCAAGAAGAAATAGGGGGGCAACGATCATGGCGCCCACAATGCACCAGGCTACCTTCAAGCATCCAAATCTCATCGTCGTATCAAACGAATGTTGTTTACGGACGATTTCGTTAAATCACTACAGTTGTCGCATCAATCGAGACTCGTAGAACTTACTTGGGCGGCAAGGTGTGGCCCATGGATGCCATAAAACCGGGACATGAAAGCGATGCGGTCCATAGCATTGTAGCGGCGGGAAAGACGCGCATAATCAGCAACAACCAAGTCGTTATCGACTGGGAAGGCATAGGTTTGCTCGCCATATATTAGAGGAACGCCAGCCATGCGGCGGTACCAGTCATACAGGATCACTTCCGACTCTTGCCGTTCAGCGACCCAAAAGGTGTGACCGGGTCTGTGAGGACGGTAGGTACCATGCCCTGCATTTCCGGGAAAGTGTTCTAAAACAACGCGGTGTTGCTTTAACGATGCAACGGCGTCCACAAGTGAAAGGCGGCGATCGTTCTCGACGAAACACACGTTGAAGCTGGGATCGTAAAGGAGCCAGCCCTTCTCGTCCGAATGGACTTCGACGAGCGTGTGGCCATCGTCCCGCCCGCCCCACGGGGCGAGTGTGGCGAGTGCCACCGGCCGCGCCGTGACGCCCGCTGACGCCAGAAGCGCCACCGCGAGATGCGTCAGGCAATGACATGCGGCCACGATCACCCGCTGACGCACTGCAGCCAGCGCAACCGCTGGCTCGATCGGTTCATCGATCCACCCGTAGACCCAGAGATAGCCGAGCATGGAGAGAAGGGAGTCGAGGTCTCCGTGCCAGACGATGCGTTGCTCGCTCAAGCGCGGCAGCCGGTAGAAGCGGTAGACGCCTTCTTCGCGGAGATCGAAGACGCTGTCGTCGACGGCGACGAAGCCGGGCGGCTGAAATATCGTATCCGCCAGGTTCGCGGCATCCCCCGGCGCGCTTTCTGCCGGCAGCGGATGCCAGCGCTCGACGTTGCCGGCGAAGCAGCGATGGGCATGGAGGGGGTTCGCGTCGGGATCGACGTCCGGATCCCGCCGCCCTCGCCGAGCGACCGCAACGAGCTTGCGGGCGAGACGCCTGGCGCCGCCACGCATGGTCAGCCGAGCCCCTGGATGAACAAGCCGTCGAGATCGGGCGTCAGGGTGACAAAGGGCATCATCGCGACTGCTGGCGAGCGCGCGAAATCGCTACGGTCGCGGGTTCGGCAGCCCCCTCGCACACCGCAGCGCCGCCTTCGATGCGGTAGACGATGTCTGCCGCCTGCTTCATCGCGGGCTGATGGGAGATGGAGAGCACCGTGACCTTGCCGGCGAGGCGCTGCATCGTGGCCGCGATGCCCGCCTCCGTCTCCGGGTCGAGCGCGGTGGTGGCCTCGTCGAGGATCAGCAGCGCAGGATCGCGGATCAGCGCGCGGGCGATGGCGATGCGCTGTCTCTGGCCGCCGGAGAGCCGCGCGCCGCGTTCGCCGACGACCGTGCCCATGCCGTCGGGCAACGCGGCGACGAATTCCCACGCCCCGGCCCGACGCAGCGCGCTCTCGACGCGAGCGCGCGGAATCTCGTCGTCTCCCAGCGTGACGTTGGCCATGATCGAATCGTGGAACAGGAAGGTCTCCTGCGGCACATAGCCGATCATTTCGCGCCATGCCCTGATGTCGACGTCGCCCATGGGCAGGTCGTCGATCCATATCTCGCCGTACTGGGGGCGATGGAGCCCGATGATCAGATCGGCGACGGTCGTCTTGCCGGCACCGGAGCCACCCACGATCGCGATGAACTTCCCGGCAGGCAGCACCATCGAGGCACGATCCAGGACGTTTTCGCGGCCGTAGGAAAAGCTGACCTCCCGGAGCGAGATCGCCGAGGTGAAGTGAGGCGTCTCGCAGCCGGCGATGGGCTCGCGCGCGTCCTCGGCGGCTTCGGCGGTAGAGCGCAGGAAGATGAAGGCTTGTTGATTCCCTGCGGCAACCTGGTAGTGGCTCTGCAGTTGCGTCACTTTCTGCAGCATGCGTGCGAAGAGAAGAATCAGCACGAAGAGGCTGTCGGTCGGCTGACTCCATATGGTCAGGAAGACGTAGAGCCCGCCAGCGACGGCGAGGACGCGGATGATCTCGTGCCCCTCCATCATCGCCTTCTGGCTGACGACGATCCTTCGTTGCGCGTGGTTGAGCCCCAGGGTGTCCGCCTCGATCAGGGGGCCCAGGCTTCCCTCGCGGGCCATCGCCTTCAGGGGCTTCATGCCGTCGAGCCCCTGCAGCAAGCGCGTCATGAAGGACTTCTGGAACCTGGTCTGCTCCTGCCCGGCGCGGCGGCTCACGGCGACCAGCCGGTGCAGGATGACCATGCCGATGCAACCGACGACGAGCGCGGCGATCGACACCTCCCAGGATATGGCGACCGAAAGGACCACATAGACCAGAAGAACAAGCCCACCGGCCACGGCGTGGCAGGACTCGACATAGGTCATGGCCGCGCGCATGGGCTCGACGCCGACCGCCGACGCGAAGTCGCCCGCGCGCTGATCCACGAAATGCCGCCAGCGCGCAGCCAGAAGCGCCCGGACGACCCTGAGACGAAGCCCCATGGCCACATGCGCGGCGGTGTAACCGACCTGGGTCATGGCCGCCATCATCAGGAACGACTTCGCGGTGATCATCCCTACGATGACCACGAGCAGCGCGCCGATGGAAACCTCCAGCCCGACGACGGCAAAGGCTCGCTCGACATAGAGCATCATCACGCTCTGCGCGCCTTCGGCTCCTTCGGGTGTGATGACCAGGTTGAGCAAGGGCAGCAGCGCCGCGATGCCCACCCCCTCCGCCAACGCGGCGACGGTGATCGACAGCAGCATCGTCGTGCTGCGCACCGGATAGGCCGCAAAGAAATAGCGGAACAGTTCCGCGAACTGGCGGATGCCTTTGACCAACACCATGCGTTACGGCTTCTCGGCCCTCGCTTCTACTCGCTGGAACCCATCGCTCGTCCGACGATCGAATTCAGCGCCGTACTCTGCAGAGCACGCACTCGGCTGCTCGTCACCAGTGTCATCGGCACCGCGTCCCTCTTCACCCATCGTCGGCTTTACCAGACTCGCCGAATCCCGGTTCTTGCGTTACCGAGCGCACTTCGTAGGCAACGAAGTTCTCGTTCTCGGCGATTTTCCTCTCTTCGGAGAAATCGTACGACCAGTCCTTCATCTCGCTATCCTGCCGCTTATCGCAAATGATGTGCGTCGCGGCATGCCGTCGTGCCAGCGGCCGCCAATCTCGCTTCAGAAAGGGATATTCTTCGATATACTCGTCGTAAATCTGGTCGGAGATACTTCCTGGTTGCCACCAAAAGGACTTCCAGTCCTCGTGCCGCGCGATGAGATCGGCTCCCAGGCGCATTGATACGAGGAAGACTGTCGCCCGGCCGTTTATACCGGTGTGCTCGACGAATGCGGAGATCTCATCTTGCGGTGGGCTGCGACCGATGCGTGACCACAATTGGTGTGCGTAGCGGAGGAGAATGACCGACAGGGAAAACAGGACGCACGCAGACAGGCCAACAAGCTGCCAGGTATCCCCTGCGAAGGACAACCCGATTACCACGGGCACAAGGAATGAAAAATTGTATTCGATGTAGCGGTAGGCTTCACCGAGATGGTTGAATCGCTCAGTCAAAGTCAGGCAATAGAGCGCCAACGGTGGCAACAATGCGAGAACCAGCGATCCGGTGTGTGAAATCGATGCCATCACGACAATCGGAAAAACCAGGAATAACTCGGGGTACCAGAATATGCTCCGGGTGGGGTCCTTCTCCATCAGGTCGTAGACAATCCGCTTTGGCGTAATGCGCCCCCGGAAGTCCCAGCGAAACAGGCCGAGCATGGTGCGTCGGACGTGCGTGCTCTGTTTGGTTCGAGTGCGATAGAGACGCCATCTCAAAGCCGTACTGCAAAGCCCGTCCCATAGGTGCCGCCGGCCGATCAGGAGGGCCAGGGCAACACCCAGAAGCAGGAACAAGATGGGTCGCGCATCCAGCAATACCAGGCTGAGAAGCGGCACACAGAAGAAGAGAGCCTGCCGCGCGAATTGGGCGCTGAGAACGGCAAGAGCCGCCAAGGCCGCGCCAATCCCGAGAAGCCATACCTGGTCCAGGACGGTCCCGGTGGCCAGGCCCAGATAGGCGCCAGCGCTGCTGAGGCGCGCCAGATACCTCTCCGACAGCCCCAGATAGGCGATGGCGGGACCGGAGAATACCCACATGCTCGGCATCATCAGGTATATCGCGAGGGTCACGGCGACGGCGACGGCAGAGCCGCCCGACATCAGCCAGGAGACGACTACCAGGAAGGCTGTGCCCAGCACATGCTGGATCATGTTCGGCAGCCATGGCTTTCGCGACAGCAGCGATGTGGAGAGGAGACCGGCGAAGCGGTGGAATGCAATCGGATAGGACATCGGTGCGGGGCTGATGAGGTAGTTCTCGATGAAGCGGGAGCGGGGCGACCGGGCCAGATGGCGGATGATGGCGAAATGAACGGACGCATCGCCGGTAAAGCCGCGCGCCACTTCCGGCTTGCCCCACACGTGCACGCCGATAAGACGCTGTCCGGCGGCCGCCAGCACGCCAATCACCAACAGAACCGCGAGTGTCACTTTGCACGCTTCATCGTATTCGCGAAATAGTCGCTCACTGTTGACAACTGAATGAGCACACGGGTCGGTATTTCTCTCCTCTTTCCGCCGTTACTTCGTTCAGTTTTCCGGACTCAGATTCGACTGGCCAACCATACGCGCAACGTGCTCGGGTTCGACATTGAGCAGCGCATCCAGGATGGATAAATTTGATACGAACTCTCGGTTGCCGATCTGTTGATAGGACGGGTGTGCGAATGACTGAAATTGAAACGAGATACCTGCTCGCTCAAAACCACTTGGATTTATGAAATCCAAACAACCTTTGCCAGAAACATAAGTTGTTGCCCAGACTGCCCGACAAATCTCCAATATGAGCTCATTACCTGTCTCTGAATTGATTTCGCTATTGATCTTAGCCAAATCGCTGCTGAAAACAATTTGAGTAGATATACCCAGATATGCGCAGACCCAGCGAATGAATTCAAGGTTGAGCTCCGCAATATATCTATGACGACGTTCAAGCATCTGGGTAACCGCCGGAACTACGGAACCAAATGCGGGCGCCTTCTTATAATTCCACTCGATTGTTTTCAGCTGTCGGGAGACAAAATCTCGGCCATAATTAATTTCAACGTCCTTTATACGTTGCCCAAAACGTCCAGATCTACGGATAGGAACTGTCAGCCATGAAGCACTACCGTTGACGAGCAATCGATTGCGCGAAAGCCAACCCCGACCACCACTTGCTTGCACATGATCCAACACGACAAACAGATCACAAAGAGCCAGTCGGTTAAATAATCCCATCCAAGGAAGAAAGTTGGGTCGATGAATACCAACGCGCATCCCTAATTACCCCACGCTTGAATGGCCTTGACAACTGCGCGCTGATCCGCGTTCAAATTGTCCGGGCGGGTATGGAATTCGAACCGGTTTGGCGGTGCGCTACGCGTCGCAACGTTGATGCCGTGGATATCTGCGAGACGCGTTTGTACCATCGAAAGCGCATCGCCAGGCGCCTCGCAGATGCAGGAATATTCCAGCCGCACGACAAGATCTGACGAGATGCATTTTACCGCCGCTTCGTAGGTGTCGATTAAAGAATGCACTTGTCCAGCGATCTGTTGATCAAACGGCAATTGAACTAACTCTCTATAATTCGGCGTATAGTTAGACCACCAACTGTCGTGACGACCATATATTTTTTTCCGAGCAGCCAACAGAGATAGGCCTATGTCGACCGGATCGCGCTCGATGTATATAAACAGCGGCAGCGGAAAGTTGTTCGCAAACGCTCGGATATGGCTCGGGGCATACGAAGTTTTGAAAACGATTCCCGCGTCGAACATTTGCTGCATGCTTCGCACTGTGTTGACCAGCCCAGGCCAGTCAATCTCCGGATGCGGGCTATCAAAAATCATCATGTCGTCGACAGTCGATATTTTGAGCCAATGCTGCCAAAAATATGCAAACTCGTGCGGTCCTTGTGGACCGGTTGTTTGGCCGAGGTTGGAGTGAAACTCAGGTATACGTACAGGCTCCAAGACTGCTTGACTCAGGGCGATACCATGTTGAGGCGCCAACCAAAATCGCGCAATAAGATTGTTAATGTACCCCAGATTGAAGCACTGGGTGATGAGCTGATAGCTCAATGTTGTTCCCGATCTCGGCAACCCGAAGATGAATAATGTTGGATAGAGTTTGTCGGATTGATAGACTTCCTCAAGAGGCCGTAAGGCAGTATTCATACGCGCGAAACAATGTTCTCTTAAAACATCTTTCCTGAATGAATCAGTGCGCTTATCGTTTTCGTCAAGTACGAATTGCTTCATACTTGAGTGTGGAGTTGTCATCTACTTTTGCTCATTTGATGTCCACTCGAGTGTTTCACGCAAGTAACTTTCAACCGAAAATCCTTCTTTGAAGAAGAAAATACTTGGTCGCGCCCGCATGGAGCCAGTTGACGTACCCATGTCATAGAATGACAATCCATCAGCCTGACAGCGCTCCATACATCTCATAATAGTAAGTGTCAATGCGTGATAAGGCTTGCTATCTTCTGTATGCGCGAAATAGAAACCACAGGCTACCCGCTCATTAATGATGAACGAAGCGACACTGGCAACGGGAGCGTCGTTTCTATACGCTACATTGAAACTGATGCGATTTGGAACTAGATTCATTAACGTACGAAGTTGTTCTCGATCGTGGGTAGGCTTCACAGCGTGGCGGGAAAAAGTTTCGCCCATTGGCACCCAGAAATCTTTCTCGCTAGCGTCCAATATGACTGTTACACCGTTCGAAATTGCCTTACGGGCATTCCGACGAGCCCGAGAAGTGACTATTTCCCATACGGGCGTCGAGACACCAAGAGCGACCACGCTGGACACGTCTCGGCAAATAGAACGAAATCCTTGCTCAAGTAGGGCAAACGTCAGAGTATCCAGACTCTTAGGTGTGCAACAGGAAATTGGAGGAGTTATACGTAGGCCATCCAAATTGGCCTCTCGAATATGCGCGATAAGAGCGGAAACTAAAGCGCGGGCAGTACTGTAGCTGGGATAGTTCTTCAAGACAAATCCGCCGTAGCTTGCGCCGAAAGGCGACAAGGCGATGCGGTGACCATTGGCTGACTCTTCGTCAGCATAGCAAAACAAAGCAACGATGTCGTTCTGCTTTGTTGCAATCATCCACCGCGCAGTATTAGCAAAGCGATCGCCATGATAACTGAGAAATGCTCGAGTGTGGAACAAAGTTCCATTGACAGATCGTGAAACGTAGTCGTCCCAACGCTCCAACTGTTGCTCAGAAGCCGGTTGAAGTACTATCGGGCTCAAAGCAACTCACACATTGGCGAATTGGCAGAGTGCAGGAAGCACACGCGCCGTCCGCAGGAGCAGGTTGGAGCGTCCGAGGAGCGCAACTCTCATTGCAGCTTCCGCACGGTAAGTTGCCGCATTCAGGGGCCCCTGTCCGGCCCGTCGATCCGCGCCGCGAGATCACCGATGCGCTCGCCGCCGCCGCGAGTCGCCAGGTGATCGATGGTCTGCGTGAACATGGTCGCCGGGCCCTCGCCCGTTTCTTGAAGTTCACGGGCCAGGGATGCGATGTCGGCGCCCGCCGATCCCTGACGCTTGAACTCCTCGTAGGCCTCGCCGTTCGGGCAGTTGAGAAACACGTGTACCGGGTGAAAAGCGAGAATCTTGAGGCCTTCGAGTTGCAGGATCCGGTCGAGCCGCCAACTGGCATCGCTGCATTCCATCTCCATATCGTCCTCCCACACATGGGGTAGACGCAGGAGATGCGCGCCTCGGTAAGAGAAGCCGCACGGCGCCACGCTCGGGCAGTGGTGGAGATAGAGCGAGAGGTCCACGCACAGTCCCTCGCGACACCCCAACGCGTGCAGCAGGCCGGTGCTCTGCACCAGCCCGTGGGTGCGGACACAGCGCGCCGATGGGACCAGGCGCATGCAGTGGTCTATCACCTCTTCTGGTGTCGCGCCGTGGCTGGAATCCGGCAGGAAATTGGGGTGAATGCCGAGCTCGAAGAGGTCGGGGCGGTCGCGCAGGGCTTCCACCGCCGGCGATGCGTGCGTGATCAGCCAGGTGGCGCGCACGCCGCGCTCGATCAGCGCCTCCGCCATGGGCTCGATCATGTAGTCGGGTGCCCAATCGAGGTCGATCGTGATGACGGGATCAAACATGAGGGCGAGTGAAGTACTGTTGGCTGGATCGTCGGATCGTCGGTAAGAGATCGGTTCCGTCCTCGGTCGTTGCCTCCTCGATCGCGAGGAGGCCTCGCCCAGTAACGGCACATGGTGATGCAAGCGGGGGCATGCGGACGATCTGGCCCGGTCGTCCAAGTACCATCGGGGCCTCGCGAATCGCAGTAGCGCGCCAGATTGTGAGCCTCGTTCCCGCTAACGCGGTGCGTGCGCCCGGGTAGGGGCGCGAGACGGCGCGGATCAGGCGCTCGATTTCTTCGGCAGGATGTGTCCAGTCGATGACACCGTCGTCTGGGCCGCGTTGCAGGCAATAGGTCGGTGTACCGTTCTGCATTTGCGGCGTCAGCGAGCCGTTGATGATCCCGGCGATGGACTCACGCAGCAAATCAACGGCGGCGTCGTTGGCCCGCTCGACCAGGTCACCGATATAATCGTTTGGGCCGATAGGGAAGCGGCGCTGGCCGTAGAGAGGGCCGTCGTCCACGCCGTCCGTCAGTTCGAAGAGGCTGACGCCAGTCTCCCGCTCGCCTTGCAGCAACGCCCAGTTCAACGGCGCACCGCCCCGGTACTTCGGCAGCAGCGACGCATGAATCCCGAGCACGCTACGGGTGAAGACCCGGCGTAGTCTGGCCGGCAACCTGTGATACCAGCCGGCGGCGATGCCGATTCCCGGTCGCAGCCTCTGCAAGATGGCGATTGTCGTATCGACATTCTCATACTCGTGCGCCTCGACGCCCCGATCCCTGGCCCAACTCGCCATGTCGGCGAATTTTCTGTTTTTCACGCCTCCCGGGCTGTAGGAGATCATGAACCCGCGGCCGACATGAATCACACACGCTGGCGGCATCCCCAGTTCCACCAGCGCTTCCGCGATTCGGAGCGTGAGGTCGGTTCCGCCGAAGAGGACGATGTTCACGCGTTGCCTCGATTTCCGGGAAATCCGGCGCCGGTCGCCCGCCCAGGAATGGCGTGGCCGGCGATGTCAGCCGACCCCATGTGAGACTGCCCGCGCCTGCTGCGCCTCGGCGCCCAGGAAGCAGCGGGACCACTCCTCGACATAAAGCAGTGACCAGATGAGCAGGCGGCGGTTCTTTTGGCCCGTCAGGTGCTCGTGGATGAGGCCGGTGACGGTGCCGTAGTCCATCCAGTCGTAGATCCGGGCCGCGCGGTCGAGCAGCCGATCCCGCACATAGTCGATGCTCTCGCCCCGGAACCAGGACGCATCTGGCGCCGAGAACCCCTGTTTCTCGCGCTCCATGACTTCGGCGCCGACATGGCGCCCCAGTACCTTGCGCAGCAGCAGCTTGCCGTCGTTGGTGCGCTCGAAATACCTCTTCGTCTTGGGGCCGGGCTCGTTCTCGTTGAGCCGCACCACCGCGCCGAGATTGCCGAGCTTGAAGGCGACCGGAAGCCGCATGGCGAAATCGACCAGGTCGTTGTCGAGGAAGGGCACCCGGCTCTCCAGCGAGTGCGCCATGGAGAGCTTGTCCTCCACCACCAGGAGGCCGTGCAGGAAGGTCCTGGCCTCGAGATAGAGCGAGTGGTTGACGTAGTCCTCCGGCCGGGCGAGCACGTCGGCATGGGAGGCGAAGGCATCGCGGAAGATGTCGCGCGTCCAGACTCCCTCCATCCTGTCCGCCACTGGCCGGAATACCTCGTGCAGGATCTTGTTCGGAATCAGCCGTTGCCAGTAGCGATAGTACTTGTCGATGTAGTGCTCGAAGTCGTCGTTGACCACGGCCCGGTAGTAGCGCCAGGGATAGCCGCCGAAGAGCTCGTCGCCGCCGGTCCCCGACAGCACCACCTTGCCGAAGCGGCTGGCGAGCCGTGCCGCGTAGTAGTTGGGATAGGACTGCCCGACGCGCGGCTCCTCCAGGTGCCAGACGAGGTCGCTGATGCAGCGCTCCATGTCGCCCGCCTTGAGCACCATCTCGTAGTGCTCGGTGGCGAACATGTGGGATAGCCGCTCGGCGTTCACGCGCTCGTCGAAGAACTGCTCCAAGCCCGTCGCTGCCGCCGACATATCGAAGCCGACCGTGAAGCTCTTGAGCGACGGGAACTGCCGCGCTGCGACGGCCGTGATCGAGCCTGAGTCGATGCCGCCGCTGAGGTAGGCGCCCACCTCCACGTCCGACACGAGCTGCCGCTCCACCGCCTGGCGGAACAGCCGGTCGAGCTCCTCCTCGTACTCGGCTTCGCTCGCCGCCTCCTCGGGCTCGCGGAAGTCGTAGTCCCAGTAGCGTTCGATCCGGGGCGCCGCGTATACGCCGGAGCGGATGCGCAGCAGGCAGCCGGCGGGCAGCATGGAGATGCCGGCGAAGAGCGTGCGCTCGGAGAAGAAGTTCTGAAAGGTGAAGTATTCGGCCATGCCGGCGAAGTCGACCTCGGCGGCGAGGCCGGGATGCTGAAGCAGCGCCTTGATCTCGGAGGCGAAAAGGAAGACGTTGCCGGCTTGCGCGTAGTAGAGCGGCTTCACGCCGCAGCGGTCCCGCGCCAACAGGAGCTCGCGATCCCGCCGGTCCCAGAGCGCGAAGGCGAACATGCCGTTGAAGCGGGAAAGGGCGTCCTCTCCCCACTGCGCCAGGGCCTCCAGCACGACCTCGGTGTCGGAGTGCGAGCGGAAGCGCCGGCCGCGATCCTCCAGCTCCCGGCACAGGGTGCGGAAGTTGTAGACCTCGCCGTTGTAGGTGAGGGCGAAACGCCCGTCCCCGCTCTCCATGGGCTGGTCCGCGGCGTGCGAGAGATCGATGACGGCGAGCCGCCGGTGGCCGAGACCCAGGGCGCCGTCCAGGACCATGCCTTCGCCGTCCGGCCCGCGGTGGCGGAGTGCATCTGTCATGCGTTGCAGCGCGTCCGGCGGGGCGGGGGCGCCGTCCAGGTTGAGAATGCCAACGATGCCGCACATTGCGCGTGCCTTCAGGCCGCCAGCTCGCGGATGGAACCGGCAACATGGGCGAAATCGTCCTCGCCCATGGCGTTGTGCAGGGGCAGCGCCATGCAATCCCGGTCGCAGGCGCACGATACGGGGAACGAATCTGGGCGTAGTCCGTAGCGCTCGCGATAGTAGCCCAGCATGTGAACGGCATGGGTGCCGGGGCGGGTGGCGATGCCGGCCTCGTGCAGGCGCTCCATCATCTCGTTCCGCGTCATTAGTGCCCGCGCGGGATCGACATGGGCCACGAAGGCCTGCCAGGCGTGCCGCCCATGCGGCGGCTCCTGCGGCAGGCGGAGCCACGCGATCTCGGCGAGGGCTTCCCGGTACCAGGCGGCCCAACGCGCGCGCTCGGCGATGAAGCCCTCGAGCTTCTCGATCTGGACGAGGCCGAGCGCGCCCTGCAGGTCGGTCATCCGGTAGTTGAAGCCGAGTACGTCGAAGTCGGCCATGAGATAGGGCTTCGGGCCGGCGTGCCGCTGCTCCTCCGAGATGCTCGCGCCGTGGTTGCGGAGCCGGCGAACCCGCGCCGCGATGGCGTCGTCGTCGGTGGTGACCATGCCGCCCTCGCCCGTGGTCACCGACTTGCGCGGGTGGAAGGAGAAGGCCGCGACGTCCCCGAGGCCCCCGGCATGCCGATCGCCCGAGCGGGCGCCGGCGGCGCAGGCGGCGTCCTCGACCACGGCCACGGTCTCCGGCAACCCGGCGCGGAGGCGGGCAACGTCCGCGCAGAGGCCAAAGAGATGCACCGGCATCACCGCCCGCGTGCGCTCCGTCACTGCGGCGAGCGCCTGGTCCACGTCGATGTTGAACGAGACCGGGTCGATATCGACGAAGACCGGGGTGGCCCCGCAATAGAGCACGGCATTGGCGGACGCGACCCACGTGAAGGCCGGCACGATCACCTCGTCGCCGGGGCCGGTGCCGACCGCGAGCAGCGCCAGATGAAGGGCCGTGGTGCATGAGGTCGTCGCCACGGCGTGATTCACACCGTGGAGTTCGGCAAAGCGGCGCTCGAAGGCTTCCACCTTGGGGCCCTGGGTCAGCCAGCCGCTCATGATCGGCTCGCGCAGGGCCTGCCACTCCTCCTCGCCCACGGAGGGGCGGGCGATGGGGATCTCGTGGGGACGCGGGGTCATGAGGCGCGTTGCCGCCTCGTTTCGACCTCGGCCTTGTGCGCGTCCCGCCACGCGATCAGCTCACGCAGGCCTTCGTCGAGCGGCACCTCGGCCGTGAAGTCCAGCTCGGCCGCCGCCTGCTTGGGACAGCCGATGCGGTTCTTCACGAACACCCGGTCGGCCGGCTCGTAACGGATCGGCAGGTTGGAGCCCGAGAGGCGAAGGATCAGCTCCGCAAGCTCCTTCACCGTCGTGCGCACGCCGGTGCCGACATTGTAGAAGCGATCGACGGTCTCCGCCCTCATGGCGCAGATGTTGGCCTGCGCGCAGTCGCCGACGTAGACGAAGTCGTAGGCCTGACTGCCGTCGCCGTGGAGCGTCGGCGGCTCGCCCTGATCGATGCGGTCGAGGAAGCGCATGATGACGGCGATGTAGGCACCGAAATAGTCCTGGCGCGGCCCGTAGACGTTCATGTAGCGGAGCCCCACGTAGGGCAGGCCATAGCGGTGGTGCAGCGCCCGCGCCATCGCCTCGCCGGCGATCTTGGTCGCGCCGTAGAAGTTCGTGTTGTTGAAGGGGTGATCCTCGGTCATCGGCTCCTCGACCGCATCGCCGTAGACCGAGGCCGACGAGGAGTAGACCAGCCGCTGCACGTCGTTGGCGACGCAGGCCTCAAGAACGTTGAAGGTGCCCCTGATGTTCACGTCGAAGGCGGCGCGCGGAAAATCCTGGCACTGCAGCAGCCAGAGCGCGGCGAGGTGGAAGACCCCGTCGGCGTCCTTGAGGGCGGCGTTCAGGATATCGGTTTGGCAGATGTCGCCGCCCACCTCGTAGATCTTCACGCGCGGGTCCTTTACCGCGGCCTGCAGGTTCTCCGCCGTGCCACGGGCGAAGTTGTCATAGACGACGATCTCGCCCACATCCTCGCGGGTGAGCGCGTCCACGATGTGGGAACCGATGAGTCCGGCGCCGCCGATGACGATCAGGCGCTTTCCGCGAATGTCCATTCTCGTCCCTTTACGAGACCTCTTCCACGAGTTCTCCATCACTCAACTGGTAACGGCTGCCGTCGAGGGGGCAGACCAGGTCGCCGCCGAGGCGAGCGCCGGCGCGGCTCATCCAGCCGATGCGGCGCGCTGGCACGCCTGCCATGAGCGCGAAGGCTGGCACATCGTGCAACACCACGGCGCCGGCGCCGATGAAGGCATAGGCGCCGATCTCATGGCCGCAGAGGATGGTGGCGTTGGCACCGATGGTGGCGCCACGCCGCACCGGAGTCGGCCGGAACTCGCTCTTGCGCTCGATCTCGGCGCGCGGGTTGTTGACGTTGGTGAAGACGCATGAGGGGCCGCAGAAGACGCCGTCCTCCAGGCTCACGCCGTCATAGAGCGAGACGTTGTTCTGAATCTTGCAGCGGTCGCCGAGCACGACGTTGCGGCCGATCATGACGTTCTGCCCGATGATGCAGTCCCGCCCGATCCGGCTGTCCCGCATGACGTGGCTGAAATGCCAGATGCGGGTGCCGGCGCCGATCTCGCAGGGCTCGTCCACATAGGCGCTTTCGTGGACCGTCACCGACGGGTGGACGCCGGTCATCTCGAATGATCCGCAGTCCGTCACGCCCGCCGGTCCAGGAACGGGTGCCGTGCCCCGTTTTCCAGTTTGGCAGCGGTCTCCCGGATATGGGAGACGGCCTCGATCGAGGGCCGCGCCTCCTCGACCCCGAACCCGTTGCCGGCGAGTATCTGCCCGTAGCTCTCCGTATGCAGGTCCGCGAACCCGTCGGAGAACTCGAACGCCTCGCCGTCCACGGTGATCGCGCGGTGGGTCGCGCCGTTCTCCCCGGTTCCCTCGGGCAGGTCGTCCCGGTCGATGGAGAGGAACCAGCGCACGCGGGCTCGGTCAAGCTCCAGATAGCCGGCGGTGCGGGCGTCTTCCTTGAGGTGCACGATGCTGCGCCTGACGCCGCCGAAGACATGGATCAGCATGTCGAAGAAGTGAATGCCGATATTGGTGGCGATGCCGCCGGACTTGTGCACGTCGCCTTTCCAGGAGACCCCGTACCAGCGGCCGCGCGAGGCGATGTAGGTGAGGTCCACGTCGTGGGTCCGGTTGGCGCCGCCACCGGCGATCCGCGCCTTCAACGCGCGCACCGCCGGATGCAGCCGCAACTGGAGGATGGTGTAGATCCGCCGCCCGGTGACCTGCTCCATCTCGGCCAAGCCGTCGACGTTCCAGGGGTTCAACACCAGCGGTTTTTCGCAGATCGCGTCGGCGCCGGCGCGGAGCGCGAAGCGGCAATGGGCATCGTGCAGGTAGTTGGGCGAGCACACGCTGACATAGTCAATCGGCCGGCCCTGCCGGCGCAGCAGGTCCACGTGCCGGTCGAAGCGCTCGAACTCGGTGAAGAAGGCGGCGTCGGGAAAGAAGGAATCGATGATCCCCACAGAATCGCTCGGGTCGAGCGCGGCCCGCAGCGTTCCGCCGGTGTCGCGGATCGCCTGCATGTGCCGCCGCGCGACATAGCCGGCCGCCCCGATCAGGCCGTAGCTTGTATCGCTCATGGTCCCTTCGTCGCCATTACTGCCCGCGATTCGCCACGCTACCGCCTTTCGGGTGAAGCGGCATTCACCCGTTGACGCATCTCCCACTATCCGCGCCGGCCGGGGGCCGACTTGGTCAGGCGGCCGCGACGACCGCCCGTCTCGGAAGCCGGGCCGGAACCCGGCCGCCCAGCACCTCCAGCAGCACCTCGACCCGCTCGCCCGGCGCGAGCCGCAGCACAACCGCGGCGCACTCCGTGAAGGGGCCGGCGGTGATCCGCACCGCGTCGCCCGGCCGCAGGTCCGCAGGTGCCGCCGTGCTGAGGCCGTCGACCCCGACCGCGCCCCGCAGCGCGGCGACGAATTCTTCGGGCAGCGCCTGGGGAAGCGGGCCGTCGGCAAGCAGCCGCCGCACGCCGAAGGTGCCGTTGATCGCACGCCACGCCGCGCGCTCGATATCCAGTTCCACGAACAGATAGCCCGGGAAGAGCGCGCTGCGCACGGTCTCGATCCGCCTTGCGTGACGGCGGGAGCGCTCCATCACCGGCAGCCAGACCCGAAACCCCTGGCGTACGAGATTGGCCTCCGCGCGGCGCTCCTGATGGGGGCGCGTGTGGACCACGTACCATCTGGTTGTCGTCGCGGTCATCGGCGTCCCCCGAGTGGCTCCACCGCCGGCGGCGTGAAGTCCAGGGGCTCGCGCACGATGCGCAGGAAGGGTGGCGCCAGCACCTGGCGCGCCGGCACCGCGCAGCGCAGCGTCTCGAATGCCTCCTGCGGATGGCGGGATTCCGTGATCACCAGAGCGTCCCAGGCCTCCGCTTCGTCCAGCGAGTGCAGTACCGGCAAGCCGTGCAGACGGTCCGTGTTGGCCTCCCGGTCCAGGATCCCCACCAGCGCGGCGTCCGCCTCCAGCGCCGCCAGCAGCGCGATCTCCGCAACCTCGCCGCGCCCTACCAGGACGAAACGGTGGAAGCCCTTCCGCTGCCCGTCGAGGAAGAGCACCCGATACTCCCGCCGCGCCATGCGGAAGAAGGCCAGCGATGCATCGAGATACCGCGCGACGAGGCGGCTCTTCTCCTGGAATCCTTCCGGCGTGACATAATAGGCCCAGCGCTTGTAGGGGGCGGCCTTGGCCTTCACCAGCCCCTTGCGCACGGCCCGCTTGAGCAGCGCGTTGACCATCCCCACCGATATCGAGAGGCGCTTGGCAAGCGCCGGCTGCGTCACCACCTCGCGCCGCTCCAGGGCGGCGAGCAGCTCGATTTCGGTCTGGAGTCCGGTCTTGTCGGCCATGGGCGCTTTCGAGTTTCACGCTTTGAGTGACAGATTGATGAGGGAATGTCAATTGCGCTTTTGAATGCCAAGAGCAATGCGGACTGGAGCAACATGTTTCAACATATTGCGTTCCGCAACTTGGCTGGCAGAACAGATGAAGCATCTCGGGTAGCAAATATGGAGCTTCTCGGATAGCGGGATGAAGCCTCTGTTCCCAGCCTCATTCCCCGAGTAAGGCGTTGGTCGGCTGGCTCGGGTGGCCTTTGGTGGTGGATTCTCGGGATTTGCGGTTTGGGCATCGGCGGCCCGACGTGTCGGCCGTCTTGGATGGAGCGTGATGGCGGCGATGAACGCGGCGCCGCCGTGGTGGAGACGGCAGTGAGGGTTCGCGGGCCGGGGCGGGCCGGCCGCGGCGATGGCCGTCGGAGCGGATCGGCCTCAGGCCGCGAGCGGCGGCGGGCGGGCGTGGATGCGCACCCGGAAACGGTTCAGCACGGTGCGCGCGAAGCCGTCTGCGAAGCGCAACAGCCTCTCGCGGGCACCCGACGGTTGCCGCTCGACGCAGAGACATTGCCGTCGCGGAACTCGTCGGCCACGATCGCGTCCTGCTCGGCCCACAGCGCCACCACCGGCTGATAGCCGCGCCGGCCGTCATAGCAGGGCGCAGCCGCCCGCTTGGATGAGGCCACGATGGTGGCATCGAGGTCGATCGTCGCCACTCTCTGCGGCGCCCGCGCCTGCAAGTCCGCGACCACCGCCGCCGAGGCGCGCGCCAGGGCGCGCAAGCCCAACCCCTCCTCCCGCACCGCCGACCTGCCGCCACCCAGAAGCGGCAGGTCCGGCTCGTCGAACGTCGACAGAAAGTCCCGCGCCGTCTGCACCGCCGGCAACCCGTGGCCCAGCAGAAGCGCAAGCCCGTCGTGACCGCGTAGCCGATCCAAGTCCTCGCACGGCTCACCGCCGCAGGCCCACAACGCCAACAGGCTCTCGCACATCTCCGACGCCGATAGACCCCGCTTGCGCCGCTTGTACGGAACAGACCCATCGACCGCCGAGGCCGCACCCGAGCTGCGAAAATGCTCGATCAGGGCCGGCACGCCGCCGTGCGCCGTCACCGCGCCAAGCCCCACCTCGTGATCCAACTCAAAGTCCAGACGAGACCCCGACATCGAATCCCCCAACTCTCACCCGTAAGGTGAAACCTCTGGACCCCATAAACCGCCAAAGCGCAACGCCAATCTCCCTCAATCCAAATCCAGCTCGGGGAATTGAGGTCCCAGACTCCAAGAACATTGCTCCTTGCCATTCGGCCTGCGGGTACCGACATCCATTTCTGCACAAGCCACAAACAATGGGTATCGGCTGGGAGGCTATCATGGCGCCGCAGGACGGGAGGCGCGGCGGCCCGGAGTCCGGGGAGGACGATTTCGAGGGACGCGACCTGCCGGCCGGCCGGCCGGAAGGGGCGGCGGTGGACAGACCGAGCGCCGGAGCCGCGCCGGCGGCGATATCTCCGCAGCCCGGTGCGCACGACGATGCCATCCGGGAGATTCTTGAGACGGTGCGTGCGCCGGCCGTCCCTGCGGCCCGGTTGCCCCGGTGGGCCAACAGGGACCCCCCACGCGGCTTCGCTCCGCGTAACGCGGGGCGCTACACGAAGCCGCGCGGGTCCCCCCTATTGACTACCGGGACAACCTCCGCCGTGTCGCTCAGGGGGGTCAATTTTGCACGCCGATTGGGGGTCAATATTGAATGCCGATTGACACGCCGGGGCCGGAGCACGAGACGGCGGAGGCCCTCGCCCGTGAGACGGCGGCGCTGACGGAGGCTGTCGAGGACGCGCGCGGCGCGCTCGCGAAGGCGGCAGAACTGGCCGCGCGGCGAGACGGGCAGGCGGCGGCCGGGGCACGGGCGCTGGCCGAAGGCGCCGCCGCGCTGAAGGCGCAGGGCGAGGCCCTCGACAAGCGTCTCCACGCGACCGGTCGGCTGGCGGAGGCTACCGCCCGGCAGTCGGAGGTCTCCGCCCAGGGCATTGCGGAGATGAATCGGACAGCGAGATTGCTGGAAAGCAATCTGCGCGTTCACGCCGAGAACATGACCCGCTTCAACAATATGCAGCGGTGGCGTTTCTGGCTGACCGGCCTCGCCATTGCGGCCGCGTCGTTCGGCTTCTTCGCGCTGGGCGCGCTGTTGTAGCGGGAGACCGACGTGGTGTCCTTCGGCGACCCGCACCACGAGTGGAACGCACATGTCGTGGAGCACTACGCCCCGACGCTCGCCGCCTGCGCGTCGAAAGCGCGGCAGCACGACGAGGCGATCAAATGCCAGATGTACGTCGATCCCTCGCGGGAGTTGACAGTCCCCCTCTACCCCGACGTGACCCTGACCGAAGTGCCGCCCGAAGAGGACTTTGACACGACAACGGACCGGTAGGCGACCATGGTCGCCACCGTCACGCGCCTGAAGGCCGCCTCCATGACGGTGCACTACTTCGAGGCGGACGGATATTACGCAAGGAACGACCCGGAGCACCGCAAGGCCAGTAGTTGGCACGGCGAGGCGGCGGCGCTGCTCGGCCTGGACGGGCCGGTCAAGCCGAAACGCTTCGAGGATGTCCTTGCCGGCTACGTGCCCGGCACCGACCTCCGGCTCGGGCGGCTGCGCGACGGCGAGCACCAGCACCGGCCCGGCGTGGACGTGACCTTCTCGGCGCCCAAGTCGGTCTCGCTGGAGGCGCTGGTCTACGCGCCCGGCCGCACCGGGGCGCGGGTGGTGCGGGCGCACGACGAGGCGGTGCGCGCCACATTGGGCTTCATCGAGGCGGAGCTGCTCCAGACCCGGAGCTACGACCCGCAGACCGGACGGCGGCCGCGGGTGCAGGCCGACGGCATGGCGGCGGCGACCTTCCGCCACCTGGCGAGCCGCAACCTCGACCCTCAGCTACACACGCATGCGGTGATCGCCAACATGACGCGTGGCCGGGACGGAGACTGGCGCAGTGCCGAGTTCACCTCGGTGGAACGGTCAAAGCTGCTGATCGGGGCCTACTACCGCAACGAGCTTCGGACCCGGCTGGAGAATATCGGCTATGCCACGGTGCCGACCCTGGTGGGCCGGATGCCGGGGTTCGAGATCGCGGGCTACCGGCGGCCGATGCTGGAGGCGTTCTCGACCCGGCGCCGGGAGCTTCTCGACTATATGCAGGATCGGGGCTGGGAGAACACGCCGGCGCGGACACAGCAGGCGGCGCTATACACGCGGCGGCGCAAGGCGGAGCCGGATCGGCAGGTCCTGCATGAGGCGTGGCAGGAGCGGGCGCAGGAGATCGGTCCGGCGCGAGACCGGGACGCGGCGCGGGGCCGCGACGGCGTGCGCGCATCGGCGTCCCCTGCGCCGGAGCCGCGCGCGCATCCCTCCGCGCTGTCGGTGGTGAGGCGTGCCGTCGAGCATCTGGAGGAGCGGCGCACGGTGTTCTCGGCCAACGACCTGCGCGCCTGGGCGCTGGCGCACGGCGGCGGCCGGCATTCGCTCGCGGCGCTGGATGCGGGCATCGCCCGGCTGCGGCGCGACGGGCACCTGATCGAAGCGACGGCACGGCGGGCGGATCTGGCCTTCGTCACCGACCGGGCGCGTGCTGCCGAACGCGACATCATCGCCGGCATGCGCGCGGGGCTGGACGCCGGACGGGGTCTGGCACCCGCCGCTGCGGTCGAGGCCGGGCTGGAGGAGGCCGGGCTGAACCCCGGCCAGCGCGACGCTGCCCGCGGGATCCTGCTTTCGCCTCACCGGACGGTGGGGGTGCAGGGCCACGCGGGCTCCGGCAAGACGACCATGCTGCGTACTGTGGCTGAGCTGGCGGGGGATCGTCAGATCGTGGGGCTGGCTCCGTCGGCGAGCGCGGTCCATGTGCTGGCGGGCGAAGCCGACATCCCGGCCCGCACTCTACAAGGGTTCCTTACACGCTACCGCGACGTGGGCGACGGCATCGCCTCACCGGAGAGGACAGAGGAAGCGCGGCGGACGCTAGGCGGTTCCGTGCTGATCCTCGACGAAGCGTCGATGGTGGGTAACGCCCAGATGCGCGCGCTGACCCGGATCGCTGCCGAGACCGGCGTTGAGAGGCTGGCGCTGATTGGCGACCGCCGGCAGCTGCGCGCGGCAGAGCCGGGCCAGCTCTTCGGGCTGCTGCAGGACGCAGGCATGCCGACGGCCAGGATGGACGAGGTGGTGCGCCAGCGCGACGCAGACCTGAAAGCTGCGGTGCTGCACGTGGTGGCGGACGAACCCCGTATGGCGGTGGAAGAGCTTGGCAACGGCGTCCTGGAGATAGAGGGCGACGAGCTCGGCCCGGCGGCGGCCCGGCTGTGGCTCGGCCTCGATCCGGGCCTGCGCGCCGGAACGGCGATCCTGGCGCCCACGCACGAGCTGCGGGCCGAGATCAACACCGCCGTCCGCCACGGCCTGGAGGACGAGGGCGTGCTGCACGGCCCCGAGCTCGAGATCGAGCGCTATGTCAACCTGCACCTGACGCGCCCGCAGAAGGGCGACATCGCCAACTACCGGCCGGGCGACGTCGCTGTCTTCCATCACGACGTCTACGGCGTCCGTGCCAGGGCCGGCGACGCCTGCCGCGTGGCGGAGGTCGATGCCGGAGAGGGGCGCGTGGTGCTCGCCCATCCCGACGGCCGGGAGCGGCGGATCGACCCGTCCGGCTACATCCGCTACCGCCTCGACCTCTTCGAGACGCAGCCGATGGTGCTCAGGGCGGGCGACCGGGTGCGCTGGACCCGCAACGACGCCGCGCGCGGCCTGATCAACGGTGAACATGCGGAGGTGCTGTGCATCGGCCCGGTGAACGTGAGGATGCGGACGCAGGACGGCCGAGAAATCTCCCTGAAGCGCGACGACCCCCACCTTCACCATCTAGACCACGCCTACTCCTCCACCGTGCACGCGGCCCAGGGCATGACCTGCGACCGGGTGATCGCGGTGCTCGACACGGACCGGGGCGCGCCGGCCGACCAGGCGATGTTCTATGTGGAGCTCACCCGCGCCCGCGACAACGTGGTGCTGCTGACCGACGACCGCGAGGCGCTGATCGAGGCGCTGGAGACAGGGCACGGCGATGAGATGTCGGCGCTGAAGGCGATCGGCGAGCAGTTCGCAGCCCCGGCGGAGACGGTGGCGCAGCGCCCGCCGCCTGAGAGAACGCCGGTCCTGGACGAGACGACGCGAGAGAACCGCAAGGCGGCGGACCGCTTCGTCGGCCATGTCCTGTCAGCGGCCGCAGCCTCGATCCGGCAGCGTGAAGAGCGCGCCCGCGATGCCGCCGGGGACGTTGCGCATGTCACCCGTGCCCCCGGCTATGACGAATGGAGTGAGAGCGCCCAACGCGCGCTCAACGGCTGCCGTCGAATCCTCGACGACCCCGAGACCTTCGGCAGGCACGTCGCGCGCCGGCCGGGCGCCGAGGATGAGATGAAACGGCTGTCGGCGCGGATCGAGACCGCCCTGGCCTCGGACAAGGCCGAGATCGCCCGCCTCGAGCAAGAGCACGAAGCACGCAAGGCGATGACGCGCGATATGGGCGGGCTCGAGCTGTGAACCGGCCCACCGGGCCGTCCTTCGATCGTCACGAATCCGGACCGTCCTCATTCATGCGCGCGCGAAGCTGCTCCACGGTCGCCACCGCTGCCTGCTCGCCGAACAGGTCCGTCAACAGTCCCCGCAGCTCCTCCTCGTGGCCGTCGCGCGCCATGGTTCGCATCGTCCGGTCGACCAGGAAGGCCAGCGCATTGCGGATACGCGTCAGCACTTCCTCCTCCGTCCCGGCCGCCGCCGTGCGCTCGGCAATGCGGACGATGCTGTCGTGCAATCTGCGCTGTTCCGCCTCGTCCAGCACGAGGCGCGGCGGCGGTGCCGGTTCCGTCTCCGGGTCTACGGTGAGCCCGCATTCGACCATATGGCGCGAGATCGACAACCCCCGCCGCCCGGACAGCACCCGCACCCGTTCCTACTCGGCGTCGGTGCAGGAGATCGAGTGCGCCCTCGGCGGCGGCCGTCGGCGGCGCCTTATTCCCGGTCCTCGCCTTCGTCGCCGGACCGGGTTTGTGCCTCCCGAGCCAGGAAGGCGAGGGCGCCGAGCGCCGACATCTCCGTCCCCGGCAGCCGCGCCAGCAGCGCCTCGTTGCACCGGTCCAGGAGCGCCATCCGCTCGTACAGGAGCCGCTGCTCGTCCTCGGCCAGGACCAGACGAGGACCCTCCTCCCCGTCGTCATCGTCCCGGCCATGCAGCGCGCAAGCGACCATGAAGCGCGAGAAGCTCATCCCCGCCGCTTTGGCGCGCCGGCCAATTGTCGCGCGGTCTTCCGCAGAGCAATAGATGCTGCGCTGGCGCGCAAGGGGGCGCTTCCCGCTCGCCCCGGTTACCGTCATCGTCGCTTGACCGACCGGCCGCTCACAGCGTCCAGCGCCTGAGTCCGTCGGGCAGCACGGTGCCGCGCCACATGTTCTTGATATCGACGACCAGGCCGCCCGGCGCCAGCAGGGAGGCGAATGTTTCGGTCGTGAACGCGCGGTAGGGGGCATGGGCCACGGCGCCGAGCACGCAGGCGTACGGGCCGGCGCTCTCGAGCCGGGGCAGGAGGCGGATGCCGTAGCGTCTCTCCACCTCGCCTGCGTCGGCGAAGGGATCGTGGACCTCCGTCTCGATCCCCCGCGCGGCCAGCGCCGCCACCATGTCCGGCACCTGCGTGTTGCGCACGTCCGGCACGTTCTCCTTGAAGGTGATCCCGAGCACGAGCAGCGGCCCCTCGCGCGCCTCCGGCGCCTCCAGGCGGCGTGCGACCTGGTCTGCGATGAAGGCGCCCATCGCATCGTTGGTGCGCCGGCCGGCGAGGATGATTTCCGGGTCGTGGCCCACCTCCACCGCGCGGTGGGCCAGATAGTAGGGATCGACGCCGATGCAGTGCCCGCCGACGAGACCGGGCGAAAAATCCAGAAAATTCCACTTGGTGCGGGCGGCGTCGAGAACGTCGTGGGTGGAGAGGCCCAGCGTGCAGAAGATCTGCGCCACCTCGTTGATGAAGGCGATGTTGATGTCGCGCTGGGCGTTCTCGATCACCTTGGCGGCTTCCGCCGTGCGGATGTCGCGGGCGATGAACACGTTGCCCCCGTTGGTTGCGCCGTAGACGGCGGCCAGCCGTTCGGCGACCGCCGGCGTCTGGCCGGCCACGACCTTGGTGATGTGCGCGATGCCATGCGCGGGATCGCCGGGGTTCATGCGCTCCGGCGCATAGCCGACATGGAAATCGCTGCCGGCGTCCAGCCCCGAGGCGCGCTCCAGCACCGGCACGCAGATGTCTTCGGTGACCCCCGGCCACACCGTGCTTTCGTAGACCACGATGGCGCCCCTGCCGAGGCGGGCCCCGACGGTCTCCGAGGCAGCCAGCACGGCGCCGAGATCGGGGCGCTTCTCCGCATCGAGCGGCGTCGGCACCGCGACGATGAAGATGTCCGAGCCTTCGATATCGGCGGCGTCTGCCGTGAGGCGGAGGGCGGCGGCGGCGAGGCGCTCGGGCGGGAGCTCGCCGGTCCGGTCGTGGCCTCCCTTCAGCGCATCGATCCGCGCCTCGTCGATGTCATAGCCCAGCGTCGCGTAGTGGTCGCTCAAGGCGGCTGCCAGGGGCAGGCCGACATAACCGAGACCGATGATCGCGATGCGCATGGGATGGTGTGTCCGAGAGATGAGCGAGAGGCGCCCGCGCTTGCCGCGCGCGTTCAGGAGAGCCCTCTACCCACACGGGGGCCTCCGGTCAAACACGGGAGTCTCCAGCCGCACATGCGCCGCCCTCCCCGCCTACGCGCCCCAGACCTCGGCGAGGAAGCGCAGCCAGTTCTCGCCCATGATTTTGCGGATGCGCCCGTGCGCCCAGCCGGCGCGTTCCATGGCGCGGGTGAGGTTGGGGAGATCGCCGATGGTCTCGACCCCCTTGGGGTTCACGATCTCGCCGAATTCCACGAGGCTGCGGGCGTCGCCCTTGTCGCGGGTGATCCACTCGAAGAAGCCGGGGCCGTGCCCCTGGGTGAAGTCGGTGCCGAAGGCGACCGAGTCCTCGCCGGCGACCGAGACCACATGGTCGATCGCCTCCACATAGTCGTCCACCGTCGAGTCCGTGCCGTGCTTGAGGAAGGCCGGGAACATGGTGACCTCGATCATGCCGCCCCGCTCGGCGATGAAGCGCAGCTCCTCGTCGCTCTTGTTGCGCGGGTGCTGCTTCAGGGCGGCCGGACAGCAGTGGGTGTAGGCGATCCGCGTCGGCAAGACCGTCCGCCCCATCCTGTTCGATGCTGCTGCGCCGGTCCTCTACTGCTGGCCCTTCGACGGCGACGACGAGCGGGCGACGGCCCTTTGCGACGCGGCGGCGCGCCTCTACCAGCTCGGTAGGGGGATCGACATGGCCTGGGCCGATGCGGCCGTGCTCGACCCGGACGACGCGCGGAAGCGGCTCTCCGACCACAGCGGCATCGTCTACCGCCCGTCGGCGGGCAGCGGCTCGGACCGCGACCTGCTCTGCCCGCAACCGGGAACGGGCCGGAGTCTCAAGGCGCGCTTCGACGGAATGCGCAACCGCTTTCGCAGCGGCGGCAGCAACCGCAAGCCGATTCGCGTCTTCGTCCAGCCGCCGAAGCCGCTCCTCACGAGCGTCGCCTACAACGCACCCCCCGATCGCCTTGTCTTCTCGCTGCGCGAGGGTGACGCGCGGGCCGGCTTTGCTCCGCGGCGATTGAGCGAGGCAGCAGCGCTCGTCGCCGAGGTGCGCGATCAGGCGGCGAAGCGGCTGTGCGACGCGGCGCCGGCGCGGGCGGACGATGTCGCGCGCTACCTGATCGGCCGGGGCGCGACGGACGCGGACAAGGCCGCTCGGGTGTGGATCGTGCCGGTCCCGTCGATCGGCCATCCTCATGCCGACATGATGGTCCGGCGCCTCGCGGTCTACGTGCCGCAGTCCTGCCCGCTGCGGGCGGACGACCTCGCCTGGGCCTTCGCGCAGGTCGCCCGGACCGACTCCGACGGCGTGGTCGTCAGCGAATTGCAGCGCGCGGATGACGACGACGCCATGGCGAAGCGCTACGAGAACATCGGGCGGCGCTGGCGAAGCGTGACGCCGCTGGCGCTCGCGGCCGCGCGGCGCCGCCGCATCGATCCTGCGCGCGCAAGCGAGGAGGCCAAGGGCGCCGCCGAGCGGGCGCGCGAAGAGTCCCGCGCCGCCCACGCCGTGCACCAGGCCCTGCGTCACGCGGGGGTCCGCGTTTCGCCGGCGGCGGTGCACGTGCAGCGGGAGCCATTCGACGGCCACGGTGAGCGGGCCGACTCCTTCTCCGCCGGCACGCGCTTCCCCAAGGAATCCCTCTGGCACGTCGCGGTGACCTTCGCCGAGCCGGTCGCCGGGCCGCTGCTGCTGGGCGACGGCCGCTATCTCGGCCTCGGCCTGATGCGCCCGGACGCGCCGATGCAGGGCGTGCTGGCCTTCGCGATCGAGGCGGGCCTCGCCGACGACGCGGACCCCGCTCTCGTCGCGCAGGCGGCGCGCCGGGCCATGCTGGCACGGGTGCAGGCCACCCTGCCGCGCGGCCAGCGCGTTCCGCCCTATGTGAGCGGCCACGAGGACGACGGCAGCCCCGCCCGCAGCGGGACCCACCGCCACGTCGCCGTCGTTCCCGATCTGCCGCGCCGGCGCCTTCTCTTCGTGGCGCCGAGCAAGCTGCAGCGAAGCGGCGTGGGCTGGCGGGAGGTCCATGACGACCATGCCGGAGTCGAGCGCGCGCTGGAAGGCATGACGGTGCTGCGCGCGGGGCGGGCCGGCCGTCTGGTCCTCGCGCCGTCGGCGCTGGACGCGGAAAACGACCCGTTGTCCGCGCCCTCGCGGGAGTGGGAGAGCGTGAGCGACTATCGCGTGACCCGCCATCGCCGCCGGCTCAGCGATGAAGAAGCGCTGACGGCCGATGTTGTCGCCGAGCTGGATCGCATCGGTTGGCCGGTGCCGGCCGCGGTCGAGGTTTTGTCGGCGCGGCGCGGATCGCGCGGCGGGCTTTCGGGCCGGCTGCGCCTCACCTTCGCCGCGGCGCAGGGGGGGCCGCTCATGATCGGCCGTACCGCGCACAAGGGTGGAGGCTTGTTCCAGACCTGCAGATGACAAGCTACCCGAAGCGAGACCCTGCTGGCGTGAACGTCCGACTGCTTCTCCTCCCACCACTTGAGTGTCGTCTACTTCTTGCATCGTTCACCGTGCACCGCCGGGCAACATTGCGACTCTCGTCTGCATCGATGGCTTCCGGGTGAGACCTCCGTCGAGCCTTGTCATTCGGCCCGCTGGCACCGATATCCTCTTGAGCACAAACCACTAACAATGTGTGTATTTGCCGGGAGGCGATCATGGTGCCGGAAGCCGAAGGGCGCGGCGGCCCTGCGTCCGGGGTAGACGATTTCGATGGACGCGACCTGTTGGTCGGCCGGCCGGAAGGGGCGGAGGGCAGGTCGACTGCCGGAGCCGCAGGAACGCCGCAGGCGGCGACATCTCCGAAGCCCGATGCGCACGATGATTCCATCCGGGAGATCCTTGAGACGGTGCGGGCGACGGCTGCCCGGATCGACGCACTCCAGGACGCAGAGGAGCCGGAGCACGAGACGGCCGAGGCACTGGCCCGTGAGACGGCGGCGCTAACGCAGGCTGTCGAGGACGCGCGCGGCGCGCTCGCGAAGTCGGCAGAACTGGCCGCGCGTCGGGACGGGCAGGCGTCGGCCGGGGCACGGGCGCTGGCCGAGGGCGCCGCCGCACTGAAGGCGCAGGGCGAGGCGCTCGACAAGCGCCTCCGCGCGACGGGCCGGCAGGCGGCGGCCGCCGCCGAGGGCGTGGCGGAAATGAAGCAGACAGCGACGGCGCTCAACAGCAGTCTGCGCATTCACGCCGAGAACATGTTCCGCATCAACCAGAATCAGCGGTGGCGTCCCTGGCTGATTGGTCCCGGCATCGCGGCTGCATCGTTCGTCTTCTTCGTGCTGGGCGCGGTGGTGCAGCGGGAGACCGACGTGGTGTCCTTCGGCGACCCCCGCCACGAGTGGAACGAGCATGTCGTGGAGCGTTACGCGCCGACACTCGCCGCCTGCGCATCGAGGGCGCGGCTGCACGAGCAAGCCATCAGATGCTATCTGCACGTCGATCCCTCGTGGGATATGACGGTCCCCCTCTACCCCGACGTGAACCTGGAGAAAGTACCGCCCGACGAGGACCCCGATCCCGAGGCGGAGCGGTAAGGGCACATGGTCGCGACCGTCACGCGCCTGAAGGCCGCCGCCATGACGGTGCACTACTTCGAGGCGGACGGGTATTACGCGAAGAACGACCCGGAGCACCGCAAGGCCAGTGGCTGGCACGGCGAGGCGGCGGCATTGTTTGGCCTGCACGGGACCGTCAAGCCGAAACGTTTCGAGGATGTCCTTGCCGGCTACGTGCCCGGCACCGACCTCCGGCTCGGGCGGCTGCGCGACGGCGAGCACCAGCACCGGCCCGGCGTGGACGTGACCTTTTCGGCACCCAAGTCGGTCTCGCTGGAGGCGCTGGTCTACGCGCCCGGCCGCACCGGGGCGCGCGTGGTGCGGGCGCACGACGAGGCAGTGCGCGCCACATTGGGCTTCGTCGAGTCGGAGCTGCTTCAGACCAGGAGCTACGACCCGGAAACCGGACGGCGGCCGCGCGTGCAGGCCGACGGCATGGCGGCGGCGACCTTCCGCCACCTGGCGAGCCGCAACCTCGACCCGCAACTCCACACTCACGCGGTGATCGCCAACATGACGCGCGGCCGGGACGGGGACTGGCGGAGCGCCGAGTTCACCTCGGTGGAGCGGTCGAAGCTGCTGATCGGGGCCTACTACCGCAACGAGCTTCGGACCCGGCTGGAGCAGATCGGCTACGCCACGGTGCCGACGTTGGTGGGCCGGATGCCGGGGTTCGAGATCGCGGGCTACCAGCGGCCGGTGCTGGATGCGTTCTCCACCCGGCGGCGCGAGCTTCTCGACTACATGCAGGACCGGGGCTGGGAGAACACGCCGGCACGGACGCAACAGGCGGCGCTCTACACGCGGCGGCGCAAGGCAGAACCAGACCGGCAGATTCTGTCTAAGACGTGGCAGGCACGGGCGCAGGAGCTCGGCCCGGCGCGGGACCGGGACGTGGCGCGGGGCCGCAACGGCATTGGCGCATCAGCTTCACCGGACTCCGAGCTGCGCGCACAACCGTCCGCGCTGTCGGTGGTGCGGCGCGCCGTCGAGCATCTGGAAGAGCGGCGCACCGTATTCTCGGCCAACGACCTGCGCGCCTGGGCGCTGGCGCACGGGGGCGGCCGGCATTCGCTCCAGGCGCTGGATGCCGGCATCGCCCAGCTGCGGCGCGACGGGCATCTGATCGAAGTGACGGCACGGCGGGCCGACCTCGCCTTCGTCACCGACCGGGCGCGTGCTGCCGAGCGCGACATCATCGCCGGCATGCGCGCGGGCCTGGACGCCGGACGGAGCCTGGCATTCGAAGCGGCAGTCGAGGACAGGCTGGACGCGGTCGGACTGAACCCGGGCCAGCGCGATGCTGTACGCGGGATCCTGCTTTCGGCCCACCGGACGGTGGGGGTGCAGGGCCATGCGGGCTCCGGCAAGACGACCATGCTCCGCACGGTGGCGGAGCTGGCGAGGGAGCGGCAGATCGTCGGGCTGGCTCCGTCGGCGAGCGCGGTCCATGTGCTGGCGGGCGAAGCCGACATCCCGGCCCGCACTCTACAGGGGTTCCTTACACGCTACCGCGACGTGGGCGACGGCATCGCCTCGCCGGAGAGGACAGAAGAAGCGCGCCGGGCCCTGGGCGGTGCCGTGCTGATCCTCGACGAGGCTTCCATGGTCGGCACGGTGCAGATGCGGGCGCTGACGCGAATCGCGGCGCAGACCGACGTGGCACGGTTGGCGCTGATCGGCGACCGCCGGCAACTGCGCGCAGTGGAGGCGGGCCAACCCTTCGGCCTGCTGCAGGACGCAGGCATGCCGACGGCCAGGATGGACGAGGTGGTGCGCCAGCGCGACGCAGACCTCCGCAAAGCGGTGCTGCACATGGTGGCGGACGAGCCGCGTCTGGCGGTGGAGGAGCTCGGCAACGGCGTCCTGGAGATGGAGGGCGACGAGCTTGGCAGAAGGGCGGCGCAACTGTGGCTCGACCTCGATCCGGGCCTGCGCGCCGGAACGGCGATCCTGGCGCCGACGCACGAGCTGCGGGCCGAGATCAATGTTGCCGTCCGCCAGGGCCTGGAAGAGGAAGGGGTGCTGCACGGCCCCGAGCTGGAGATCGAGCGCTACGTCAACCTGCACCTGACACGCTCTCAGAAGGGCGACGTTGCAAACTACCGGCCCGGCGACGTCGCGGTCTTCCATCACGACGTCTACGGCGTCTCCGCCAGGGCCGGCGATGCCTGCCGCGTGCTGGAGGCGGAGGATGGGCGCGTGGTGCTGGCGCATCCCGACGGCAGGGAGCGGCGGATCGACCCGGCCGGCTACATCCGCTACCGCCTCGACCTCTACGAGACCCAGCCCATGGTCCTCAGGGCCGGCGACCATGTGCGCTGGACCCGCAACGACGCCGCGCGCGGCCTGATCAACGGCGAACAGGCACGGGTGCTGTCCATCGGCCCGGTGAACGTAAAGATACGGACCCAGGACGGGCGCGAGATCGCCATGCCGCGCGACGACCCGCAGCTGCACCACCTCGACCACGCATACTCCTCGACCGTGCACGCGGCCCAGGGCCTCACCTGCGACCGGGTAATCGCGGTGCTCGACACGGACCGGGGCGCGCCGGCCGACCAGGCGATGTTCTATGTGGAGCTCACCCGCGCCCGCGACAACGTGGTGCTGCTGACCGACGACCGCGAGGCGCTGATCGAGGCGCTGGAGACAGGGCACGGCGATGAGATGTCGGCGCTGAAGGCGATCGGCGAGCAGTTCGCAGCCCCGGCGGAGACGGTGGCGCAGCGCCCGCCGCCTGAGAGAACGCCGGTCCTGGACGAGACGACGCGAGAGAACCGCAAGGCGGCGGACCGCTTCGTCGGTCAAACCCTGTCGGCGGCGGTGGCCTCGATCCGAGAGCGGGAGGAACGTGCCCATGACGCCGCCGGGCACGGCGCGCACGTCACCCTGGCGCGCGACTATGCCGAGTGGCGCGAGGGCGCCGGGCGGGCTTTGGCCGATTGCCGCAGAATCCTCGACGACCCCGAGACTTTCGGGAGGCATCTCGACCGCCGTCCCGGCGCGGCGGACGAGATGAAGCGGCTGTCGGCGCGGATCGAGTCCGACCTCAAGTCGGACAAGACCGAGATCGACCGCCGCCGGCAGCAGGAACAGCAGAAGCTGGAACGGCAGAAACAGGAGCAGGAGCGGGAGCTCCAGAAGCAGGAGCGCCGGAAGGCAAAGACGCGCGATATGGGCGGGCTCGAGCTGTAACCCGGCGCACCGGGTTGGCATTCAGTTACGGCGGGTCCAGGCCTTCCGTACTCATGCGCGCGTGCAGACGCTCGACGGTGGCCGCCGCCGCGCGCTCACCGAACAGGTCCGTGAGAAGTGCTTTCAGCTCGTACTCGCAGGCGTCGCGCACCATCTCCCGCATCCTCACTTCGACCAGGAAGGCGAGCGCGTTGCGGATGCGCATGAGTACCGCTTCCTCCGTCTCGGCCGCCGCCGTGCGCCCCGCGATCCCGGCCACGCCGTCGTACAGGCGGCGCTGCTCCGCCTCGTCCAGCACGAGACGCGGCGGCTTTGGCGCTTCCGTCGTCGGGTCCACGTTGAGCCCGCACTCCACGAAATAGCGCGAGATCGACAACCCTCGCCGCTCTGCCAGCACCCGCACACGTTCCCACTCGGCGTCGGTGCAGGAGATCGAGTGCGCCTTCGGCGGCGGACGGCGCTTGCGCCTCATCAACTGTCCCCGCCGCCGTCATCTGCCCGGCTGTGCGCCTCGCGGACCAGGAAGGCGAGCGCGCCCAGCGCCGACATCTCCGTCCCCGGCAGCCGCGCAAGCAGCGCCTCGTTGCAGCGGTCCAGAAGCGCCACCCGCTCGTAGAGGCTGCGCTGCTCGTCCTCGCTCAGGGCCAGGCGCGGACCCTCAGCCCCGTCGTCCTCGTTCCCGCCATGCAGCGCGCAGGCGACCATGAAGCGGGAAAAACTCATCCCTGCCGCTTCGGCGCGCCGCCCGATCAACGCGCGATCCGCCGCCGAGCAATAGATGCTGCGCTGGCGCGCCCTGGGCCGCTTCCCAGTAGGTTCCTCCGCGGTCATCCGAGCGCCTCCTCGGCATCGACACGCGCCCCGGCGCGGCGCACCAGAGCCTGCCAGGTTTCCGCCCCTGCGGAATCTTCCACGCGTTGCTTCTCGACCTCGTAGAGCACCCGCACCGCGCGTTCGATCCGCGCCACCGCTCCGGCAAGGTCCCGCACCGTCGCCGGATCCTCCGGCACCGCAACCGGCGCTGTCAGGCGTTCGAGGATAAAGCGGGATACATCCATTCCCGCCGCGTCCGCCCGCTCACGAACCGCCTGCCAGTCGCTGTCGGTCGCCATCACGGCGCGCTGCCGCTTGCGCCCGTCCGCTGTGCTCATGCCCTTCACCTCCCGTCGCCTTGGCCGCTCCGCGTTCATCTGACACCGATACAAGTGGAACGCCGCACAAATTCCAGGTGCCCCGTCAAAGGCCACTATCCACCTACGGAGCGCCTATGTACAGTATGGCGAGCGCGCATATATTGTATATATGTTGTGGCGCCTGCAATGCAGGTTGCACAGGCTATTCGCGAGACCGCCACAGCTTGCGACCATCTGCGACGACGCGTCCGATACTGTTCCCCGAATGCAACTGCGCAGCGATGTAATTTCCGCCGTACTGAGTCGACATCCGCTAATCGGACTGTTGACGCTGCATTCAACCTATTGTATTATCGCCATTATCAGGAGGATTGAGAAACGCTGTAGAGACTCATGTAGATAGGCGATTTTGCCTGTTGCTTGTCACACCGCCGGGATATCGTCGCGGCGGCCCTTCCACTCGACGACGCCGTCGGCTTGCCACGCTTCGAGTTGAGCCAGCGGGACCGCCGCCGGGTTGCCTTCGTCCGGCGCGCCGATCAGGGTGAAGCGCAATTCCGGGCGATGCGCCCGCGCCGCCCGCGCCGCCTCGACGAACTCGCCGATACCCTTGTCCCACAGCATCCGCGAGACCAGCGTTACCCGGACGGGCCCCGCCGGTTCGGGCGACGGCGCGAAGCGGGACGTGTCGACGCCGGAGCCGGGGATGACCGCAATTCGTCGCGGATCGACGCCCAGCCCCGCGACGAAGGCGGCGTCGTCCGGGTTCTGGGTCAGGCAGGTGCTCCGCCGCCCGTTCAGCGCCCAGCGAAGCCCCCGGCTCAACAACGGGCGCAGCAGCCGCGCCCGGACGTCTCGGGACGAGAACACGTAGCCCAGACCGGTCAGCGCGCCGACGGCCACAGGCGCGCCGGCGAGCCGCGCTGCTGCGGCGCCGTAGAGCACCGGCTTCATCGCCACGTGATGGACGATGTCCGGCCGCTCGGCCCGATAGAGGCGCCAGAGCGCGGCGAGCGTGCGCAGGTCCGCCAGCGGCGAGATGCGGCCCCGCTTCATGGGAACGGGCAGCACCCGCATCCCTTCTGCGCGGATCGTGTCGCCATGGCTCGCGACCGGGCAGGCGACGGCGACGGCGAAGCCCGCATCCCGCGCCGCGCGCGCCACCGGCATCCGGTGCGAGCAGAAGAATCCGTCATCGCCGACCGTGAACAGCAGCTTGGGTCGGCCCTCGCTCGATCGGGACCGGGCCAACCCGCGCGCGTCTTTCGGCCCCGTCATGGTCGGCCGTCGTGCCGGGCGCTCACAGGGTCCAGCGCCTGAGCCCGTCGGGCAGCGCCGTGCCGCGCCACATGTTCTTGATGTCGACGACGAGGCCCCCCGGCTGCAGCAGGGCGGCGAAGGTCGCCGGCGTGAAGGCGCGGTAGGGCGCGTGGGCCACGGCGAGGGGCAGGCCGACATAACCGAGACCGATGACTGCAATGCGCATGGAATGGTGCCCGAGAAGATGAGCGGAACGCGCCCGCGCTTGCCCGCGCCGGCGTTACGCCGACAATGGGCGCGTGGACTCTATCGCCGATTGGGCTATGCGCGCGCAACCGCTGCCATGTCAAACCCCGTGACGACGAGACCCGGCCGCCGGGAGCCGCCGGGCCGATGACGATCCTCGTGACCGGCGCCGCCGGCTTCATCGGCTTCCATGTCAGCCGGGCGCTGCTGGCGCGCGGCGAACGCGTCCTCGGCGTGGACAATCTGAACGACTATTACGACGTGCGCCTCAAGGAGGCCCGGCTGGCCCTGCTTCGAGCGCACGAGGCCTTCGCCTTCGTCCGCGCCGACATCGCGGACCGCGAGGCGATGGCCGCGGCGGTCGAGCGGGAGCGCCGGTCGATCGCCGGGATCGTCCATCTCGCGGCACAGGCCGGGGTGCGCCATTCGCTGGTCGATCCTTACGCCTATGTCGAAGCCAATGTGATGGGCCAGGTGGTGATCCTGGAGCTCTGCCGCTCGCTGCCCGCACTCGAGCACATCGTCTATGCCAGCTCCAGCTCGGTCTATGGCGGCGTCGCCGAGGCGCCGTTCTCCGTCGCTGCCCGGGTCGATAGCCCGATCTCCCTCTATGCGGCGACCAAGAGGGCGGGCGAGCTGATCGGCCATGTCTACGCTCATCTCTTCGCCGTGCCCGCGACCGGGCTCCGCTTCTTCACGGTCTACGGCCCCTGGGGGCGCCCGGACATGGCGGCCTTCCTCTTCACCAGGGCGATCCTCGAAGGCCGGCCGATCACGCTCTTCAACCGCGGCCGGATGAAGCGCGACTTCACCTATGTCGACGACGCGGTGCCGGCGGTGCTCAGCGTGCTCGACGCGCCGCCTGCCGGCGGCGGCGGCGCGGTGCCGCATCGTGTCTACAATGTCGGCAACAACCGGCCCGAGGCGCTGACCGACTATGTCGCCGTCCTGGAGCGGGCGATCGGGCGCAAGGCAGCGATCGACTACGCGCCGATGCAACCGGGCGACGTGGAAGAGACCTGGGCCGACATCTCGGCCATCCAGCGCGACCACGGCTTCCGGCCCGGCACCGGGATCGACGAAGGGATCCCCCGCTTCGTCGCCTGGTACCGCGACCATTACGGCGTCTGATCGCGCCCGACGGCGCCCGCCCGACACGCGCAATAAAAGCCCCATGTTACCGGGGCTTACAAGGTATTGGCTGGACTGTGCCGGAACCTTCGGGACCGCTGGGACGGTAGCGGGGAGGGGGAGTTCGCACCCTTCTCAAGCTATTGATCTAACGCCACAATGCCGGCTTCACTTGCGCCCGCTCCCCACCTTCCCGCCAACACGAATCCGGTGCCCCGGCGTCCGCCCGCCTCGGCAGCGGGCCGCGACGCTTAGGCGCTGCCGGACCCGACAAGCGCCTCGTAAACGCTTCGATAGTCCTCGATCGCCCTCGTGAGGGAATATCGATTCACGATGCGCTGCCGGGCCTTCGCGCCACGCGTCGTCCGGGCATCACGGTCCTCTCTCCAAAGCCTGTTCCACCCTGCCGCGAGGGCTTCGGAATCGCGCGGCGGAACAATAATTCCGGTGTCTCCGACGATGGCCGCGCTGTCGCCGATGTCGGTGGCGACGCAGGGCACGCCGCAGGCCATCGCTTCCGCCATGACATTGGGGAATCCCTCGCCGAACGCCGAGCTCAGGGAGGCGACATCCAGCGCGGCGTGGAGCCGGCTGACGTCGCGACGCAGCCCAAGGCGCACGAAGCGATCTCCGATCCCCGACTCCGCGATAATCCGGTCCAGCGCCGATTCCGGTTCGTCGGTTCCTTCGCCGATCAGGACGAAGCGGGCCTCGGGTACGCTCCGGGCGAGGATGGCGGCCGCCTTCACAAGGCTGTTGTGGTCTTTCTTGGGGTCGACCCGGGCGCACATGCCGACAACGAAGCTCTCGTCGCCAAGTCCCAGTTCGGCACGGACCGCCGAGCGCTCGCCGGGAAGGGGCCGATAGTGGTCCACGTCCACCCCGTTGGGCACGACCCGCCATTGCGGCGGCCGGTAGCCCAGCCGTTCGTGCGCCGCACGGCCTGCCTCCGAGTTGCAGAGAACCAGGTCTGTCCTCGAAGAAAGGCGCGGCAACACATTCAGGATGTACCGGCTGCTGCGCGCGTATCGCCGCATGTCCATGTCTGAACACCTGACCCCCCAGATCAGGCGGGTCGCCCTCCGCCGCCCGGACAGAGCGAGCGCCAGCGTCGCCATCAGGTCGGCGTGATAGAGCCAGCTGTGAACCACTGCCGGCCGCCCGGCCCTGATGATCCCGACGAGGCGCGCCAGCCCCCCGAGCGCGTCCGCGTTCCGCTCGATTCCGAGATCTCCGGCCGGAATTCCGTCTGCCTCCAGGCGCACGCGCAACGCGCCGCCCGGCTTCAGGGTGACCACGCTGTGGGAGACCGCAGCCGCCGCATCGCCGGCCACCAGCCGGGTCAGCTGGCCCTCGGCCCCGCCGACATCGAGCGACGTGATGACGTGCATAACCGCGAGGGGTGCGCCCGATGCGCCGGCACCGGCCGAATGCCCCGCCGCGGCGTCGCAGGCGGCGCCGGTCATGCCACGCGCCGGCCAACGTAGCAATAGTGGACGAAGGCGCAGCGGGGCGAGCGCCGCGATGCGTGCATCATAGGCCGCCGCCAGAGCCCGCCGCCGGGCGCTGAAGCGTGCCAGCTTTCCCAGTTGGCTCAGGCCGAGGGCGCAATGGATATCGCTCGCCCTCGGGCAAGCCCAACACCGCCGACCAGGCATCCCGTATGTCATCGTTGTTCAACGCCTTAATGGTCTTGCGGGCCGAAGCCCCCAAGCGATCCCGTAACTCCTGGCTCGAGGTCAGCCTCAGAAGCGCTTCGGCCAGCCGCTTCTCGTCGTCGGCGGGCACGACCAAGCCGTTCTTCCCGTCCGCGATATGTTCCAGGGGTCCGGGCGAGCTATCCGTGACAACCGACGGCAGGCCGAAGCTCATGGCTTCGAGAAGGGCGTTCGGCGTACCCTCGAACCGGGACGGCAGGACGAAGATTCCGGCCCTCTCGTAGTACCGTTCGATGTCCGTGGTCCACTCGACCCACTCGACGCGACCGGACAGCCTCAGGGACGAAGCCAAGGCTTGAAGCTCGTCCTTGCGTTGGCCGTAACCGACAATAGCGAGCCGCCACTCCGGCATCTCCGCGGCCACCCGCGCAAAGGCCTTGAGAAGGACATCCTGAGCCTTCTGACGAGTCAGCCGCCCGACGTTCAGAACGATCTTCTCCCGGCGGGAGCCGGCATCGGGTGCGGACGGAAAGCTGACCGGGTTGGGAACGAAGAACAACTTCGACTTCGGAACGTAGCTCTCCATCGACTTGAGCGCGCTGTGGGAGTTGGCGGTCACTGCATCCGCGTAGCGGTACAACCACCGCCTCAACACATGCCACGGCCAGTTCCGCGGTTGCTTCTCCAGGTCGATGCGTTCAGACACGACGACACGGGCATCGAGGCCCACGGAGGCCATGATCGTCTTGACATTGGGGGAGGTCAGGAAGGCGAGGACAATGGGAGAATTGGCCTTGGTGAGAGCCATTCTCAGCGTATAAACATCTTGAATTGCAGTACGTATCCTGTCGATGGCGGACCTCTTGGGAATGTATGGTTTGACCGGCTGCAGCATCGTTTCTCCAGAAGTCGAGAGATGATCGAGCTTCGCGCCTGATCGTGTGGAACACCGCAGGGCAAGGCGTGTAATGTTCGCAGGCAGTGCATATCTGTCGAACTCTTCGCCCAGAGACGTGATGAGGCATATGCGTAATCCCTGTTCCGACCAGATGTTGATCAGATTTGTCAGCACGCGTTGTGCGCCGCCACCACCCATATCGCTGATCACCAGGGCGATGTCGTGCGCATGCGCCGACGTTCCGCTGCGATGCATGCCGGCGACCAGAACGGCCGTCCTCTCCTGTTTGTCCACCATTGCGCTCCCGGTCGAAGCTGACAATTCGGCGTCGTCCCTCATGGTAACGGAAGGGCGCCGGCGGTTCGAGGCATGGCGGCCGGTTCTCCGGCCCCGTCGAGCACGGCGCGGCTCATCTCCAATCTATAGACAATATCTGCCGCCTGCCTCATCGCCGGCTGGTGCGAGATCGAGAGCACCGTGACCTTGCCGGCCAGCCGCCGGAGGGTGGCCACGATGCCCGCTTCCGCCGCCGGGTCGAGCGCGGTGGTGGCCTCGTCCAGAATCAGCAGCGCGGGATCGCGGACCAACGCCCGAGCGATGGCGATGCGCTGCCTCTGACCGCCGGAGAGCCGGGCGCCGCGCTCGCCGACCACCGTGTCCATGCCGTCGGGCAACGCGGCGACGAAGTCCCAGGCCTCGGCGCGGCGCAGCGCCATCTCCACGTCCGCGTGGGAAATGCCGGGCTCGCCGAGGGCGACATTGGCCATGACCGAGTCGTGGAAGAGGAACGTCTCCTGCGGCACGTATCCGATCATGCCGCGCCACGCGTGCACGTCGACCTCGCTCATGGGCAGGTCGTCGATCCACACCTCGCCCCGCTGTGGCCGCAGCAGCCCGATGATCAGGTCGGCCACGGTCGTCTTGCCGGCGCCGGAAGAACCGACGACGGCGATGAACGCGCCCGCGGGCAATGTCATCGAGACGCCGTCCAGGACCGTCCCGCGGCCGTAGGAAAAGCTCACCTCGCGGAGAGATATCGCCGAGGCGAGACGGGGCACCGTGCCGCCGAGTCCGGGTTCCCGCGCCTCCTCGGCAGCCGCGATCGTCGATCGAATGAATGCGAATGCCGGCTGGTTGGTCGCGGCCGACTGATACTGGCCATGCAGCCTGTTCACTTTTTGCATGGCGCGCACGAAGAGCAGCGCGAGAACCAGCAAATCCTCGACCGGCTGGCCCCATACCGCCACGAAGACATACAACCCGCCCGCCACGGCGAAGGCGCGGATGATTTCGTACGATTCGGCGAGAGCGTTTCGGCTGACGACGATCGTGCGCTGCGCGGCGTTGAGTCCCTGGACGTCACCTTCGAACAGCGGCCTCATGCTTCCCTCGCGGGCCATGGCCTTCAGCGGCTTCATGCCGTCGAGCGCCTGCAGCAGGCGCGTCATGAAGGATTTCTGGAGCTCGGTCTGGCTCTGCCCGGCGCGGCGGCTCATGGTGACAAGCCGGTTCAACACGACCATGCCGAACGCGCCGACGACGAGGGCGAGCAGCGAGACCTCCCACGATATGGCGAGGCAAACCGCCAGGTAGATCAGGATTTGAATCGCCCCGGACAGAACCCCGCAGGCGGCCACATAGGACTCCGCCGCGCGCGTCGGCTCGACGCTGACGGCGCTTGCCTGGTCGCCGGGGCGCCGGTCCACGAAATGCGTCCAGCGCGCATGCAGAAATGCACGGATGAACGCGAGCCGCAGGTCCATCGCGACACGGGCTGCCGAGTACCCGACCAGCGCCATGGCCATCAGCATCAACAGCGCCTTGAGCGCCATCGCCACGACGATGAGGGCCAGCAGCCCGCCGAGGGAAGGCTCAAGCCCGACCAGGGCGAAGGCCCGCTCGACATAGAGCGCCAGCGTGCCCCCTGTGCCCCCGGCGTCGATCACCAGGCCGATCAGCGGCAGCAACGCCGCGATGCCCGCCCCTTCCGCCAGGGCCGCCGCGGTCATCGCCAGCAGCATCAACGCGCTGCGTACGGGATAGGCCGCAACAAAATAGCGGAATAGTTGGATGAACTGGCTCAAACTATCCCCCATGCGTACGATCAAATCAACTTCCGGTACGACTGGCGGCGACCTGACATCCTATCGAGAACAGACTGAGCATTGCTCCACCGTGTTATCCACACTGCCTGTACTAAAGGCGGGAGTAGGTCCCGTCGTCACCCGCGCCATTTGCGCAAACGGCTGATCAATGAGTTTGACTGTTTCGACCTGCCTTCGGCGAAAAAATCGTGAATCACCATTCTGCAAAAACTAGTATCAAACTGCAATAGGTCTCCGAACTCGCCTTCATCGGACGTCCCGTAATTCCCGGCGCGCGGCCAAAACGTCAGTTCTCCAAAACTCGGTCTCCCCTGATACTCATACAAATCAACTCGCACGTATCTAAATCCTTGGCTCAGAGATCGGGCTATTTCCCGCATTTCGTCCCAGCATATCGGTATCCTGGCGGGCTGCTTTTCGCAAACAAAGTTGTCATCCATATGCAGCCCTAAGGGAAGGTAGTCTTTGTCGACGATAACTTCTCTGGGTTGTCCTGTGGCTCGATCATAAATGATTTGAGCCCAACATACTTCCCCATCACAGCAATGGAACTTGTAATCAATAATCGGCCCACACATCAGTTCTTCCGCAAATACACGGGGTACCACATATGAGTATGCCCATTCTCCTTTTTGCATTCCGTACGATTTCGTCAGCCTTACCCTCAATATAGTCTTTGCGCGTTTCCATGACGAGAGATCCGAAATAACAAAGACCGAACCGCTGTCGTGATTGGCCTTTACAACAAAGCTGTTTGGAAGTTTATCAGTGTTGATGCCATCCACCGTTTCTGCTGCTTGGTAAACCCTTCGGAGATAAGTTTCTCCTATTCGAGCGGCGACAAACGCACGACACACCAATTTGTCCGAGCAGACTATATGTTCCGGCATTTGGTCATTGACCATCAGCCACTTGATCTTGTCGTTATACCCTCGAGGCTCTTCTCCATCGTAGAACAGTTTCAATTGCTCGACAATACGGGGCTCCGTAAAACTAAATGAGTTCCCTGATGTCATTTGAGATTGAACAAAACTATAAGAGTGAAGCAGCAGCTCCCTGGCTAATTTTCTAGGATATTGCGATAAATTATTTCTCACCTTCTCGACTCACTATGCTTGATTTTCTTTCCAACCATTGCCTTGGGCGGGCCAGAAAGTCTGCATGTCGGTCGTAGACAGAGGTTCGCTCGGCGCGAGCCGCAGGACCACCGCAGCGCACTCGGCGAAGGGACCGGCCGCGATCGTTACCGCATCGCCCGGCCGTAGATCGGCAGGCGCCGCCGTGCTCAGGCCGTCGGCTCCGGTCGCGTCCCGCAGCGCGGCGACGAAGCCGGCGGGCAACGCTTGCGGGTGCGGGCCGTCGGCGAGAAGGCGCCGCACCCCGAACGTGCCATTGATTGAACGCCACCGCTCACGCGCAACATCGAGCTCCACGAACAGATAGCCGGGAAAGAGTGCACTCCGTACTGTCTCGATTCGTCGCGCGTGCCGGCGGGAGCGCTCCATCAGCGGCAGCCACACCCGATATCCCTGGCGCAGGAGGTTCGCCTCCGCCCGGCGTTCCTGATGCGGCCGCGCATGAACCACGTACCATCCGGTCATCGACACGGTCACCGGCCATCCCCAGGCGGCTCGACCGCCGGCGGCAGGAAATCCAGCGGTTCGCGCACGATCCGCAGGAACGGCGGTGCCAGCACCTGCCGCTCCGGGACCGTGCCGCGAAGCCGCTCGAATGCCTCTTGCGGATGGCGGGACTCGGTAATCACCAGGGCGTCCCACGCCTCTGCCTCGTCCAGCGAGCGCAGGACCGGCTGGCCGTGCAGGCGGCTGGCGTTGACCTCGCGGTCCAGGATGCCGACAAGCTCGGCGTCTACCTCGAGCGCCGCCAGCAGCGCGATCTCAGCCACTTCGCCGCGCCCCACCAGGACGAAACGGCGGAAGCCCATCCGCTGCCCGCTCGCGAACAGCAGCCGATACTCCCGCCGCGCCATGCGGAAGAAGGCGAGGGACGTATCGAGGTACCGGGCGACGAGGCGGCTCTTCTCCTGGAACCCTTCGGGCGTCAGGTAGTAGGCCCAGCGCTTGTATGGCGCGGCCTTGGCCTTCACCAGCCCCTTGCGCGCGGCCCGCTTGAGCAGAGCGTTGACCATCCCCACCGAGATCGAGAGGCGCTTGGCCAGCGCCGGCTGCGTGACGACCTCCCGCCGCTCCAGCGCGGCGAGCAGGTCGATCTCGGTCTGAAGTCCGGTCTTGTCAGCCATCGTGCGCCCCGAGGTTCACGCCATGAATGTCAAATTCTTGGCGTGATGTCAACCGCGTGTCCGACACCGCGTGTCCGACACCGCGTGTCCGACACAGACATGGCCGTCCCGGTAAGCTCACGACGCACTTGCGCTACGCGCATCCTCCAAACGCGTTCGATTCCGCCATTCCCTTGGGCTTCGCGTCTGGCTCAGCGTAGAGGCTGCTCTCGAAGGTCGATCCCTGGAATGGGTCCTGGCCCAAATCCGTCTGCGCGGCCTGCCGGAAGGTGGGCGTCCTGGCCCGGCGCCCCGCGGCGAGCGGATCGCCGCCGTCACGCACAGGAAATCCCCGCGTTGCCGGGGCTTGCAGATGCTCATCGGACCGTTTCGGAAGCTTTTTCGGATCGCCGGGATGGTAGCGGGGGAGGGACTCGAACCCCCGACCCATGGATTATGATTCCACTGCTCTACCGACTGAGCTACCCCGCCCCCAGGAGCCGAAGGCAAGCCGAAGGCGCACCGCTATACGCGCCGCCCTCGCCGCCTGTCAAGCACACCGCCCGGCGCCGCACGCCCTGCCGCGCCCCGTTCCGGGGCCGGCGCCCGGCGCTCGCCCGGCCTTGCGCAGGCGGGGGCGGCCGGGGACAATCGCCCCGCTCCGTGTGCGGCCGCGAACGGCGCCCGGCGGCGCCGGCGCGGCGTCCACGCGGCACCCACGGCACGGCGATGAAGGCCATTCCATGACCGATCGGTCCGACCTCTCGAAGCCGTTGAAGACCTGGAGCCATCTCGCCGGCAAGCGGCGGCGGCCGAGCGAGTACGAGATCGTCTCGACCAACCTGCTCTGGAGCACCGACGACGAGATGCCGTGGGCGCTCTCGCCCGACATCGACATGAACAAGTGGTATCTCCGCTACCGCAACAACTCGCCGCTCAGGCACGACGACTGGGACGCCTTCCGCGACCCCGACGAGCTCGTCTACCGCTCCTACAACGTCATGCAGGACGGGCACGAGACCTATGTGGACGGCCTGCTCCGCGATCATGCGAAGAATGCGCACGACCGGAGCCTGGGCGCGGACTGGGTGGCGCTGCTGGCCAGGCTCCATACGCCCACACGCTATCCGCTCCACTGCCTGCAGATGGGCTCGGCCTATCTGGTGCAGATCGTGCCGTCGAGCACCATCGAGAACTGCGCCATGTTCCAGGCCGCCGACCAGCTCCGCTGGGTCTCGCGCGTCGCCTACCGCACGAAGGAGCTCTCGAACGTCTTCGCCGATGCCGGCTTCGTCAGCGGCGAGCGCAGCGCCTGGGAGGACGACCCCTGCTGGCAGGGCTTTCGCGAGATGCTGGAGCGCGTCCTCGCGGCTTACGACTGGGCCGAGCACTTCGTCGCGCTCAACGTCGTCGCCAAGCCGGCGTTCGACGAGGCGTGCATCCGCCGGCTCGGCCGCGCGGCGCGGCGCCAGCGGGACACGCTGCTCGCCCAGCTCCTCGATGCGCAGTGGACCGACAGCGAGCGGTCCAGGCGCTGGACCGGGGCGCTGGTCGATTTCGCGCGCGGGACGGAGGGCAACGCGGCGGTGATGGCGGACTGGGTCGCCAGGTGGGCGCCGCTCGGCGATGCCGCCATCGACGCCTACTGCGCCGCGCTGCCGCAGGGCGACGGAGCCGCCGGGGAGGCGAAGGCTGCGGCGGGCGCCTTCCGCGCCAGCCTCGGCTTCGAGGGGTGAGGCGCGTCGCTGCGGACAAGAGCGCGCGGACGGCCGGGCCGGAGGAATGATATGCGCAAGGTGATGATCGGCGGGACGGGCATGACCCGCTTCGGCAAGTTCATGGACACGAGCCTGCGCGCGCTCGCCGCTGAGGCCGCGGCGGCGGCGCTCGGCGATGCCGGGACCGGGGCGGACGAGGTCGGCATGGTCTTCTTCGGCAACGCGGCCGGCGGGCTGCTCGGCGCGCAGGAATGCGTGCGCGGGCAGGTCGCGCTGCGCCATGCCGGGCTGCTGGGCAAGCCGATCGTCAATGTCGAGAACGCCTGCGCCTCGTCGTCCACCGCCTTTCACCTGGCGGTGCTTGCCGTCGGCTCCGGCCAGTGCGACGTGGCGCTCGCGGTCGGTGCCGAGAAGATGAGCAACGAGGACAGGTCCGTGCCGCTCAAGGCGCTCGAGGCGGCGGCGGACCGCGACGAGTTCGAAGCGCTGAAGCAGCGGATCGCCCCCGGCAACGGCGGCGGCACGGGCTCGGTCTTCATGGACCTCTATTCGAGCCTCGCCCGGGACTTTGCGGCGCGCACCGGGGCCACGGCCGCCGACTACGCCCGCGTCTCGGTCAAGCAGCGTCGCGCCGGCGCGCGCAACGCGAAGGCCCAGTTCCAGGAAGAGGTCACGCTGGAGGACGTGCTGGAGAGTCGCATGATCGCGGCGCCGCTCACCCTGATGATGTGCTCGCCGATCGGCGACGGCGCCGCCGCGCTGGTCCTGATGAGCGAGGGGGTTGCCCGGCGCAAGGCGGTGCAGCCGGTCGCGGTGCTGGCGAGCGTGCTGCGCTCCGGCCAGGGCGACGACCCGGAGGCGACGCCGGTCGCCGCGGCCGCGGCGCAGGCCGCCTACGAGGCCGCGGGCGTGGGACCCGAGGACATCGACGTCGCCGAGATCCACGACGCGGCGGCGCCCGCCGAGCTGATGCTCTCCGAGCAATTGGGTTTCTGCCGGCCGGGCGATGCGGTGGGCCTGCTGCGCGACGGCGTCACCGCCCTCGACGGGCGGATGCCGATCAACCCGAGCGGCGGGCTCATCAGCAAGGGCCACCCGATCGGGGCCACCGGCGCGGCCCAGCTCGTGGAGCTCGCCGACCAGCTTCGCGGCCGCTCCGGCGCGCGCCAGCGCGGGGGCGCGCGCGTGGGCCTCGCCGAGAACGCCGGCGGCTGGATCGGCGCGGACGCGGCCGCCGCCTGCGTCACCGTCCTGGGCTCGACGCGGCATTGACGGGCCGGCACCGGGCGCATGCGGCGATGCGAGGCAGGCAGCGGGATATGAGCAAGCGCCCCCACCTCACCCCGGCCCTCTCCGCCCCCAGGGGCGGAGAGGGAGAGCAAGCCGGCGCCGCTTGCGTTCCCCCTCCGCCTTTGGATTCCTCTGCGAAAGGGGTTTGCGGATTTTGTGGCATGTGATTCGTTGCTGCGAGACGGGGAGGTCGAGTCGATGAGTGGCAGGGATCAGCTGGGATTTGCGGAAGCGTTCATGTCTGCGGGCCTGGGGACGAACCGGAAGCTGGAGCGTCTGGACGGGTTGATCGACTGGTCTGCGCTCGAGCGTCTGGCCACACCGGTGCGCGAGGGGCGCCGGGGCCGTCCGCCCTATGCGCCGTTGTCGATGCTGAAGGCGCTCTATCTTCAGGCGCTCTACGACCTGTCGGACCCTGGTCTTGAGGAGATGCTGCTGGACCGTCTGTCGTTCCGGCGCTTCTGCGGCTTTGCGCTGGACGGGGGCACGCCGGACGAGACCACGATCTGCCGCTTTCGCGCGGACGCAGGCGCAGTGTTGGAGGCGGCGTTCGAGGAGATCAACCGCCAGCTCGATGCGGCCGGCCTGATCCTGCGCAAGGGCACGCTGATGGACGCGACGCTGGTGGCTGCGGCTTCGCGCCCGCCGCCGTACAAGGCCGGCGCGGGTGCCGGGAGTGCGCGCGAGCCGGGTGCGGACTGGACCCGGAAGAAGGGGCGCGCCTTCTTCGGCTACAAGGCGCATCTCGGTGTCGACCAGGGCTCCGGTCTGATCCGTCGCGTGGTGCTGAGTTCGGCCAAGACCTACGAGAGCGAGGTTGCCGATCGGCTGATCTGCGGCGACGAGGGGGCGGTCTATGGCGACCGCGCCTACGAGCAACAGGCGCGACGGGCGCGGCTCAAGGCCGCAGGCATCAAGGACCGCATCATGCACCGGCGGAACAAGCACATGGCCTCGCTGCCCTCCTGGCAGAAGCGCCGCAACGACCTCATTGCAAGGCGCCGGGCACCGGTCGAGGCCGTCTTCTCGGCGCTGAAGCGCCTCTACGGGCAGCGGCGGGCCAAGAGCCTCACCCTCGAGCGGAACACCGCCCGCCTCTACGCCGTCGCCACCGTCTACAACATGCGCCGCGCCAGCCTGCTCGCAGGCGCCTGAGGCGCAAGCGCAGTGCAAACCCCCGTGGAAAGGCCGCTGTGGAGCCGACCCCACAGCACGAAAGACCCATGCACGCCGGCAAACGACGGCGCCTGCCGCCAATCCGCTCAACGGAACCGGCGCACAGACCACGATCAACACACCGAGCCGCCATCCCCCTCCCTCCAAACCAACTACCCCGATTTCGCAGAGGAATCCTTTGGGGGAGGGGGACAGGGGGAGGTGGGGCGGCGGTTCCAGCCGCGACCCGTCGGGCAAGCCCCATCGAAGACATGCACCGAGACAGGATCAGACAGGGAGAGGGCGATGAGCGAAAGCGCGGTGCTGATCGAGACCGTGGGCCGGGCGGGGGTCATCACCGTCAACCGGCCGGACACGCTGAACGCGCTCGACCTGCCCACCTGCCATGCGCTGGACGAGGCCGTGGGCCGGGTCGAGGCGGACGAGGCGGTGCGTGTGGCGGTGTTCACCGGGGCCGGCCGGGCCTTCGTGGCCGGCGGCGACATCGCCGATCTCGACTCCCGCCGGGGCCTCGCCCACTACGAGGAATTCGCCGAGCGGATTCACCGGCTCTTCCGCCGCATCGAGACCCTGGACAAGCCCACGCTCGCCGCCGTCAACGGCTTCGCTCTCGGCGGCGGGGCGGAGCTGATGCTGTCGACCGACATCAGGGTGCTGTCCGCGACGGCGAAGATCGGCGTGCCCGAGATCAATCTCGGGCTCTTCCCCGGCGCCGGCGGCTCGCAGCGCCTGATCCGCCAGATTCCGCTCTGCCGGGCGAAGGAGCTGATGTTCACCGGCGCGCCCATCGGGCCTGAGGAGGCGCTGGCGCTGGGCCTCGCCAACCGGGTCGTGGCGCCCGAGGCGTTGATGGACGAGACGCTGGCGCTTGCCGAACGGATCGCCGACAAGTCGCCGCTCGTGCTGCGCCTGCTCAAGCGCACCATCGACGCCGGCGCCGACATGCCGCTGCCGGCGGCGCTCGCCCACGAGCAGGCGATGATCTCGCTGGTGCTCGACAGCGAGGACGCGCACGAGGGCTGCCGCGCCTTCCTCGAGAAGCGCCGCGCCGATTTCAAGGGCGCCTAGACCGTGGAGGTCGAGCTCAGCGAAGAACGGGCGCTGATGCTCGAGACCGCGCGGCGCATCGGCGCCGAATACGGCCTCGACTACTGGCGCGCGCTCGACGAGCGGGGCGCCTACCCGAGCGAGATGTGGCAGGCGATCTGCGCGGCCGGCTTCGGCGGCATCGCCCTGCCCGAGGAGCATGGCGGCGCCGGGCTCGGGATGCTCGACCAGGCGCTGGTGATCGAGGCGCTGTGCGAGGCGGGCGCGGGCGCCACGCTTGCCCAGATCTTCATGCTCAACCCGATCTTCGGCGGCGTCGCCATCGCGCGCTACGGCACGCAAGCGATGCGCCGCGACCTGCTGCCGCCGCTGATCGGCGGCGACATCCAGTGCTGCATGGCGCTCACCGAGCCCGATGCCGGCAGCAACAGCCTGGAGCTCCGCACCTTCGCCGAGGCCCACGGCAACGGCTGGCGCCTGAACGGCCGCAAGATCTGGATTTCGGCGGTGCCGACGGCGGACAAGATGCTGGTGGTCGCCCGCACCAGGAAGGTCGAGGAGGCGCGGCGACGCAGCGACGGCATCTCGCTCTTCCTCGTCGATGTCGCGCGCGAGGGGCTGACCCATTCGACCATCGAGAAGGCCGGCACCCACTGCGTGCCGGCGAGCAACGTCTATTTCGAGGACACGCCGGTCGCCGGCGACGAGCTGGTCGGCACGCTGCACGGCGGCTGGGCGGCACTGCTGGACGTGCTCAATACCGAGCGCATCGTCACAACCGCCGGCCTCGTCGGCACGGTGCGGCTGGCCGTGGGGCTCGCGGTCGACTACGCCAACGGGCGCAGGGTGTTCGGCGAGCGCCCGATCTCCTCCTATCAGGGGCTCCAGTTCCCGCTGGCCCAGGCGAAGGCGGAGATCGAGTGCGCCGCGGCGATGAACCACAAGGCCGCGGCCCTGCACGACGCCGGCCTGCCTTACGGCTCGGAGGCCAACATGGCCAAGCTCATCGCCGCCCAGGCGGCCGCCGAGGGGATCGAGCGCGCGATGCAGGCGATGGGCGGCATGGGCTACGCCAGGGAGATGCACCTCGAGCGCCTCTGGCGCGACGCCCGCCTCTTCCGCTTCGCGCCGGTCTCGGAGGAGATGATCCTCAACTACATCGCCGTCCACGACCTCGGCATGGCGCGCGGCTACTGAGGGGAGGCGCCTTTGGCCTTCGCCGCGAGGCGCGGTGGGCGCAGACGAAGGCGCCGACGGCGCGGCCAGAATAGGGGACTTGACGCGGCGCCCGGCGATCAAATCAGAGAGTGCGCTTTCAGGATACGATAGGTCGCCTGACCGTCGATCAGGCAGTACTTACGTCGGGAACCTCCGGGGCGAACCACCTCGTTCCGGAGCGTTCTCCTGACAACAGGGCCAATGAGATGTGCATGTTGGACGACGGATATGTCGGCATCAGAATCCACCATGCGGTGTATCTGGTCTGCCCGGTTACCGCACATATCGAGGGTCATTTCACGAAATTGGGACGGCCCCTTCAGTAGAAAGGCCGCGGTCCTGCGCCGTCCGTGCACCGAGACACTGGCCGAGAAGTGATCGTCGGACTCGCCGCCCCAGTCGTTCTTCGTCGGTTCGGAAAGCAGGCCGCCAATCGCCTTCTTGACCGCTGCCTCCGGCAACGTTCTCATCGTATCCATCCACTCTTTGGTACATCCAACGTCCACTTCGCTCATTTTCGAGAACTGGTCGATATCTTCCGGAAGAATCTCGCCAAAACTACGGCCGAAAAGCATCAGATTATCACTGTCGCTGCCGTTTCGGGGATGATCGAACCACGGTTGTCCGATCACCAGCGGCTCGATTTCGAAGCGGTCGGGCTTGTCATGCACCAAGCCGACGATCGAATTCACATAACCCTCGCCCGCGCCCTTGTTGAGGACCATTTTGCCGGTATCGCTGACGATGTGGCTTGTGTGATAGGCGATGACAACAGGTTTGTCGAAGTCGAGATCGAGTTCCACGGCGTGACTGACACGGGCCGCGTCGTAGATTTCCGGACATGGTGCCAAGCGTTCTGTGCTGCGAAAGAGATAACGCGGCTTGCCGAGCGTCAGGGCCTTGAGCAACGTTGGCACGCCCACGGCTTCGCAGCAATCCAGGAGCACGGTCACAAGAAGGTGGTCATTGGCGAGCACCGTCATATGGTCGCTTCCCGGCTTCTGGTGTTCGGTAAAATGTTGACGAGCTTCTGGATGCAGGGCGCTTATGCAGAGACGTCTGTTCAGGAAACCCATGTCGATATGGTGAAACTTGTCCTCCGCTCGTAGTTCTTCGGGAATATCGATAACGGTCATTCGGAAATTTCCTCTAGCATTTGGGATAAAGCGCCGCTCTCTTGTCGGTTCTGCATCAAAGTGGGATCACCGTCATCTTCCGCCGCATAGATAGCAGCCTCGAAATCTGCCCAGAAGGCAGTTCGTATGGCAGTCGCACGTTGGTGTAGTCTTTCCGTCTCTCTCTTGCCGTCGAACAACGCATTGACGAGTGAGCGTTGTTCGTTCACTGGAGGCAATGGAAGCGGAAATCTGGAAACCTCTTTGCTGTTGATCGACGAGAGATTAGTCGTGCGCTTGGCCTTGGACCGGAAGTAGGCTTGTCCGTAGGCCGAGTTAATTACAGCGAGGGCAAACTCGGGAGCGGCTTGGGCAACATCCAGCCGCACTCGCAAGACATGGTTCTGATGAACGCAATCCACGATCTCATTCCGCCAGATCGCGCCGCGCCCTACAAGGTTCGCGCTGTTGCCTTCGCAAAGCAGGATGTCGCCGTCTTCCAGGCGATAGGCGGGCATATCCTTGTCCGGCACGTCGATCAGCTTGACTTCATCGAGATCGAGTCGCCATCGCTGCACGTTGGCAACCCGCAGGTAGGGACGCGGATTTTTGCCGGGACGGTTGATTGGAGATTTTTGAAGTCCGTAGCTGACCCTGCCCACCGTACCCAACTCGACGATGGGGAACTTCGGCTCGGCCTTGTCCAGACGCAGCGACGACCGAAGAATCCCCTCATGGCTCCAGCGATCCAAATCCTTGAAAGAGGCGGCGAAGACGGGGCGGTCGGGCAGGGGCGCGGGCGGCGCGAAGTCGAGCGCCGCCTCGAACGCCGCCATCGCCCGCGCCTCGGTCTCGTCGGCCTCGCGTTCCAAGGCCGCGGCGCGCTCCATCGCCGCCCGGTGCGCGGCGACGATGGCCCGCTGCCTGTCCAGCGGCGGCAGGGGAATGGACAGGTCTTGAAACGCCGTTGGCGTGATGCGCTTTCGTCCGCTCGTTCCGCTCGCCCGGCGGCGCAGCGACTCGATGAAGCCGCCGGTTCGGAGAACCAGTTTGGCATACTCGCCCTCAAGGCGTGCGGGACCGGCGGAATAGACAGGGAACTCGGCGGTGACAACCGCTTTCTCTATTTCCGGCGGCAACACGCCGATTGCTCCATTGCGCGCGTCGATCTTGGAGAACACGATATCGCCCGGATAGGCCGCGAACATGCTGCCCTTGTATGGCCGTGTTCGGTTACGGACCGATATCTCTCCGTTCAGATGCACGGTAATCGGCGTCCATTCGCCGAACGAACCAGCTGCGGCGACCGCCTCACGCCGTTGCGTAACGACATCGCGAAGCGGCACAAGCGGGAAGCGCGAATGCCGGTTCCCGACGGCTTCGACCGCGACCCACGGTTCGAGCGCCCTCCACCGCCGGATCAGGCAGCGGAGGGCAAGCGAAAATCCGGCGCGTTCTCCACCGCAGCCCCGGTCGCGGCCCATGCCTCGAAGGTGCGCCAGGCGTCGAGGACCGCCGGCAGGTCGTTCGGCACGCCGTCGCCCGTTTCGCCCGTCGAGGTGATGCCGACGGTGGCCGGCGCGGCAACGAAGATGGGATAGTCGAACGCCTCGCGCACCGCTTCCCACAGCGCCGCGTTATGGGCCTCGTCGATCCGCCGTAGGCCAAGGCGCAATTCGCCCATCAAAACCTTCGATCTGGCCGCCGGCAGGCCCTTGAAGGCGGCGGCGTAGTCCCGTTTCAGTTGAGCGGCACGCTTCGCATCGGCCGCCTTGCCGCGCCAATACGGCCCGCCCGGTCTTGCCGGGCCTACGCCGCGCGGATAGGCCGGCGGCGCGCCGGCAGTCCAGACGGGCGCCGTGCGTTCGACGCCAAGACCGGCGAGTTCGTCCAGAATCGCGGTGACGGCCGGGCTTTCCCCCGTCGCGATGCGCCGCCCGAACTGGGCGCACAGCGCGTCCCGTTTGGACCGGAAAGCGGAGTCGTGCCCGGAATGCGCCGCCGCCCACGTGGCCTCCCATGCCGCCTCGTCCGCTTCGGTAAAGCGGCGGAGAAATACGAGCGACGCCTTGACGGTCGCATCCGCCGAGCGGAAAGTCTCTTCCGGCAGGCTGACGATGGCGAGGATGCGCGCCTTGCCCTCGCACCAGCGGCGCAGCCAGGCGAGCGACGGGTTGTTGAGATTGCCGTCGGGTAGGACGATGCCCATGCGCCCGCCGGGCCTGAGAAGGCTCAGGCAGCGTTCGACGAAGACGATCTCGGTGGCGCGGTTCTTCTTGCCCCGCCCGATCTCGAACAGGTCGAGGATATTCGTTCCCGCCGCTTCCCTGGTGCGTCGGTGGCTCGCCTCCCACGCCGCGCCGTAGCGGTCCCGGCAGTCGGCGCGGTAGGCGGGATCGTCGGGAACCCGCGTCTCGTCGCTGCCATCGACCTTCTGGTCGCTGCCCACATTCGCCCCGAACGGCGGATTGGTGACCACGATGTCGAAGCGGTCCGGGAAGATGCCGTTAATGTCGACGAGGCCGTCGTGATAGTGGATGCCGCCGTGGCCGTCGCCGTGCATAATCATGTTCATCTTGGCGGTGCGGGCGGCGCGGGGCTCGGCGTCGGTGCCGAAAATACAACGCCACGCGAGCCGACCAACGCGGGTATCGACCGGCCGGTTATCCTCGTCGGAAGGCAGCAGTTCCCGGTTGAGGGCGGCAAACCTTTCGGCGATCCGGGCTTCCTCTTCCTCGGGATTGAGCGCTTCCGCCTCGATCCCGGCCCGCGCCCGGTCCTTCTCGTCCTGAATTTCTGAGGCGATCCGGGCGCGGACATGCTCGAACGCGCGGATCAGGAAGCCGCCCGATCCGGCCGCCGGATCGCAGACCAGTTCGCCTTCGCGCGGATCGAGCAGATCGACCATAAAATCGACAACCGGGCGGGGCGTGAAAAACTGGCCGAGCTCGCCGCGAAACGTGGTGCCGAGGAACCGTTCGAAGGCGAGGCCCTTGATATCGTCGCCGGTCTTCGAGAGGTCGAACCGTTCGAGTTCCTTCACGATCCGGCGGAACGTCGCTTCGGAGATTTCGAGGCGGTCGGTCTCGGCGAACAGATCGTCGGCTCTGTAGTGTTCCTTCGTCTGCTCGAACAAGCCGTCGTGGACAAGCGCGTCGGTCGGCAGGCGCGTCGAGGCGCGGCGGTCGAGAAAGTCGGTCGTAAATGTGCCGTGCAGGCCGGACCGCTCCACATACATTTTCACGAACAGGATTTTGGAAATCGTGTCGAAGGCGCGCCCCGGCTCCATCTTGTGCACGTCGCGCAGGATCGAGTGGCACTTGAACAGGAGCTCCTGGAACTCCCTGCGGTCGAAAGCGCGAAGCGACTTCCTGATTTTTTCGATCCGCCTGGCGTCGCCCCAATCTGCGGCACCCGGGATCTCGTTGATCTGCACGAACTCGCCCGGCGCGCCGGGCACCAGCTTGAATATGGCGGTGTAGCGCGCGTTGTGGGCGATGAAGAACTCGCAGCCGGCGGCGCGGGTATAGCTCTCGCCCTGATAGTAGTCCCGGATGTCGATATCGACGCTCTCCGCCTTGCATTCGACCACCAGAACCGGCGTCCTGTTCGCAGCCTTGGCCTCTTGCGTCTTCCAGACCACGATATCGGCGCGCGGACTCCGGTGTCCGTGCATGGTCCGCCGTTCCTGGTCCATCTGGATGAGGGCATAGCCATAGCTGTCGTGGAGGTGGCGGATGAAGCGTTGACGGACGGTCTCTTCCGGTTTGCCCGTGACGTGGCGCCATTCGCCGCGCAACGGAATCCAGAGCCAGTCACCTTGTTCATGCAGCTTCTCAGGTTCCTGCGGGAACGGCGTCGCCGGCGGGTCCTTGGGCTTGCTTCTGGTGCTCTTGGCCATTTCACTTTCCTCGGCAGTCCGCGTTCCATTAGGCGTCCGCCCGCTAACAGTCAATCAGCGAGAATCCCTGCGAACTCCGCGAGACCCATAGGCCCCTCTGCCGTCTCCATCTCCTCCACATAGCGCTCGACGGTCCAGAGCGCAGGATCGTCCGGCCGGTCGGCCTCGCCGCAGCCGAGCTGGTCCCACGAGACGACGCGAAAGCCCGCGTCCGCGTAGCGCAGATGGGCGTCCCGCACATAGGGGGACGGCACTCCCGGCCCGCCGTGGACCACCAGGATCGCGTCGTCGCCCGCGCCTTCGCTGAAGGCGGTGACGCTGTGCGCGCCGACGCGCACCGGGACACGCTCCATCTCATTCTCCCTGCCTGCCCTCGGCGGATCGCCGAGCGGAACGGTAACGCCGCCGCCTCGGCGCGGCTGGCTGACGCGGCTATTTTTTCCTGGCGCCCGATGCCTTGGCCGGTGCCTTGTTCCCCTTGGTCCTGCGACGGATACGGATGCGCCCGCCGGGTTCCTTCCGCACCTCGAATGCGCCCGACTTCGTGACCAGGGTGCTCAGGTTCGGGCAGCCGAAGGACCTTGGATCGAAGTCCGGCACCACGCCCTGTATCCGGCTTCCCACAGCACCCAGATCGACCCAGCCGTCATCGTCGGAATCTTCCAGGGCCCGGGCGATGTCCTCGACCGCTTCCGAAGGGGGTTTCTTCTTCGCCGATCCGGCAGGCGGCGAGGCCGCCGCGCCATCGCCCTTGTCTGCCGTGCCGGCTTCCAGAATGTTCTCGCAATAGATGAAGCGGTTGCAGGCGTTGATGAATGCTTTCGGAGTCTTGATTTCGCCGAAACCGTAGACCACGAGCCCGTCCTCGCGCAGGCGTTGCGCGAGGCGGGTGAAATCGCTGTCGGAACTGACCAGGCAGAAGCCGTCGAGCTTGCCCTTGTGCATCAGGTCCATGGCGTCGATCACGAGCGCGATGTCGGCCGCGTTCTTGCCCGTGGTGTTGTTCCGCTGCTGATGCTGCAGCATCGCCAGCGACTGGATCGCATCGTTCCACGATTTCAGACGGGTGCCCGAAAAGTCGCCGTAGATGCGCCGCACGTTGGCCTCGCCCAGCTTGACGATCTCATCGAATATCGCCTGTGCGTAGCGCGCACTCGTGTTGTCGGCATCGATCAGCACCGCCAGGCTCGGCGCCTGTCCGTTCTTCGCCATGGTCATCCCCTTGGCGCTTGCCGGGAGAGCAGGCCCGCATCGTCGCGGTCATCCGGGTCGAGCGCCGTCCTGCCACGATGGGGAGACTGCGGCCGGCGCGCGCGGCCGTCAAGAAGGCAGGACCGTTGCCGAAGCCGTGCTGTCGGCGTCGGCGTCGGATGGGGAACCGGGTACGATCGGGACGCGGCCCCACCGCCGGCCCATGCTAGTCTCGCGCGCCGGACGGGGCATCTGTCGGGAAGCACGGCGGAGCGGAGATGACGGTGCGCAGCGGGGAGCGGCTGGCGGCCGCCGACATCGTGGTGATCGGCGCGGGCATCATGGGAGCGAGCATCGCCTATCAGCTCGCCAAGCGATCCGACCGCAGGGTCGTGGTGGTGGACGAGCGGCCGCCCGTCGGCGGCATGTCGGGCCGCACCTTCGGGCAGATCCGCCAGCACTATTCGAACGCGCTGATGGTCGAGATGGCGATCCGGGGCTTCGAGGTGCTGAACGACTGGCAGGCGGAGGTCGGCGTCGGCGACCCCGGCTATGTCAGGCTCGGCTACCTGCTGCTGGTCGTCGAGGCGCAGGTGGCGGCCTGCAGGCGCAATGTCGAGCTCGGCCGGCAGCTCGGCGTCGATACGCGCTTCGCGAGCCCCGACGAGATCGCGGCGCTGGAGCCCGCGCTCGTCACCGACGATCTCGCCGGCGGCGCCTGGGAGCCGGGCGGAGGCTATATCGACGTGATCCGCATGGTGCTGAGCTGGCTCGGCGCGGCACAGGCGGCCGGCGCCGTGCTGCATTCGGGGCTGCGGGTGGAGGGGATCGCGACGCAGGGCGGCCGCGTCGCGGGCGTGGAGACGAGCGCGGGCCGCATCGAGGCGCCCGTGGTGATCGCCGCCGCCGGCGCCTGGACGACCGACCTGCTCAGCCCGCTCGGCATCGAGGCGCCGATCGAGCGCAGGCGGCTCGACATGGCCTACCTGGAGCAGCCGCCGGGCCGGCCGCAGATACGCACCTGCATCACCGACGGCAACTCCAACGTGGTGATGCGCCCCGACATCGGGCCCTATCTGCTGGCCGTCGCCTATCCGAACGAAATGCCCGAGGTCACGGACCCCGCCGCGCCGGCGCCCGCGGCGGACGAGGCGCGGCACCGGACGCGGCTCGACAAGGCGTTGGCCGAACGGCTGCCGGACTTCGTCGATGCGCAGGTCGTGCGCACGGTCTCGGGTGCCTACGACATCACGCCGGATTTTCATCCGATCCTCGGCTGGGCGCCGGGGCTCGACGGGCTCTATCTCGCCGCCGGCTTCTCGGGCCACGGCCTCAAGCTCTCGCCGGCGGTCGGCGAATGTGTGGCCGCCGCCGTGCTGGAGACCGAATCGCCCTTCGACATCGGCCCGCTCAGGCCCACCCGCTTCGCCGACGGCGATCCCATGTACCTCGCCTACGGGCCCTCGGCGCGGGCCTGAACGCGCCGCGGGCGCGGGGCGGTCCTACGGGTCCCGGCTCAGCCCGCGTTCCTCCAGCGCATCGAGGTAGGTGCGCCAGATGTCGTCGCGGTTCTCGGCCAGGTGGCGGAGGTAGGACCAGGTGTAGATGCCCGTGGTGTGCAGATCGTCGAAATGGAGGCGCACGGCGTAGTTGCCGACCGGCTCGATCAGGGTGATGCCGACATGGCGGCGGCCGGGGACGATGATCTTGCCCTCGCCATGGCCCATGACCTCCGCCGACGGGCTCTCGACCCGGAGCAGCTCGGCCGGCAGACTGCACCTGAGATCGTCGTCGAAATCGACCTCGAGGGTTTTCTGGGCGCTCCTGTAGCGCAGCTCGACCGGCCAGGGGCGGGTCTCGAAGGGCTCGCTCACCGGGCCTCGTCCTCTTCCAGCGGGCGCGCCTCGTCGGGCAGCATGATCGGGATGCCGTCCCGGATGGGGAAGGCCAGGCGCGCCGCCACGCTGATCAGCTCCTGGCGCGCGGCATCGTAGCGGAGCGGCTCCTTGGTGAGCGGGCAGACCAGAATCTCCAGCAGCTTGGGATCCACGCCGGCGCCTTCCTCTGCCATCGCTGCCGCCTCCCTCACTGCATCCGCGGCTGTGGGCCGCCCGGCCCGAAGGCCGCCATCTCGAACAGCGCCTGCATCATGCGCACCCGCTCGCTCTCGCCCCGGCATTCGAGCAGCGCCTGCTTCTCGCTCGGCTCGAAGGGGCAGGCCATGGCGAGGCAGGTGACCAGCGCATCGTCGTCGGCCCGGTCGATCGCCTCCCAGTCGGCGGTGAGCCCGTGGCGCTCGAAATAGGACCTGAGCGCCGGGATCAGACGGCCGCGGTCGACGGTGAGCGGCGCCGGCGGCGGCAGGTCGCCGGCAAAACGGCCGTAGTCGGCGCGGACGCGGCGGTAGAGCAGGCCGTCCGGCTCCAGCTCGCGCGCGATGGCGAAGCGGCAGACGCCGGTGAGCGCGATCAGGAAGCGGCTGTCCGGCGTCTCGGAGAACGAGGTGATGCGGCCCAGGCAGCCGATGGGGTAGACCTCGGGCGTATCCAGCCTGGCCTTCGGGTCCGCCGGCTGGATCATGCCGATCGTCCGGTGCGAGGCCATCGCGTCCTGGGTCATCTCCAGGTAGCGGGGCTCGAAGATGTTGAGCGGCAGGCGCCCGCGCGGCAGCAGCACCACGCCCGGCAGCGGGAAGATCGGGACGACGCGCGGCAGATCGTCGATGCCGCCCGCTTCGACGCCGGCGCTCACCGCTCGCCTCAGGAGAACAGGATCGACGACAGCTTGCGGCGGCCGGCGACCGTGAGCGGGTCGGCGTGGCCGAGGGCCTCGAAGAGCTTGACCAGCTGCTGGCGCGCGGCCTGCTCGTTCCACTCCCGGTCGCGGCGGACGATCTCGATCAGCTCGTCGATGGCCTGCTCGCTGCGGCCGGCCCCGTGATGAGCCATGGCGGTGTCGAAGCGGGCCTGATGGTCGCCGGGGTCCTGGGCGAGCCTGGCCTGGAGCGCGGCGATGTCGCCGTCGGCTTCGCCGGCCTGCTCGGCGAGCGAGAGCGCCGATATCGCGCCCTCGATCCCGGCGTCCTTCAGCGCCGCATCGTCGAGCCCGTCGATCAGCTCGCGCGCCTCGGCGAGATCGCCCGCGGCGACGAGGCAGCGCACCAGCCCCGCGATGGCCGCGGTATCGCCCGGCACCTGGCGCAGAATCTGACCGTAGATGTTCGATGCGCTGGCATGGTCGCCGGCCTCCAGCGCCTGCCCGGCCTGCTCCAGGGCCTGTTCGAGCGGCGAGGGGCCGATCGGCCCGGTGAGCCTCTCCACCAGCCCCTTGATCTGGCTTTCCGGCTGGGCGCCGATGAAGCCGTCGACCGGCTGCCCCTTGTCGAAGGCGAACACGGCCGGGATCGACTTGATCTGAAGCTGCTGCGCGATTTCCGGATTGTCGTCGATATTGACCTTCACCAGCGCAACCTTGCCGGCGGCGTCCCTCACCGTCTTTTCCAGAAGCGGCGCGAGCTGCTTGCAGGGGCCGCACCAGGGCGCCCAGAAATCGACGATCACCGGGGTCTGGTGCGACGCCTCGATCACGTCGGCGGCGAAACTCTCGGTCGTCGCGTCCTTCGGCTGCCCCGCGCCGCCGGCCGCCTGGCCGATGAGGGCTTCCATACCCGTATGCTCCCGGCTGGAGAGTGTGCGGTCGCGGGGTCCTACATGGCAGCTTGCGCCGGGCCTTGCAAGCCTGCCCCGGCAGCGCCTTTGCGCACGCAGGCACCGGGCGGGATCGCCCCGCCCGGCGGCCTCTCGATCGTGCCGCGCCAGAGCCGCGGGGGGCCGGGAAGGGGGCGCGCTGCGGCTCGGGGAGCAGCCGCGCGCCCTCCGCCCCCTACTTGATCATGGAGAAGATGATCGCCGGCACCAGCGGCTCGCCGTCCGGCTGGATCGCCTCGATGCAGATATTGGCCTCGGGATTGCTGGCCGACATCATCACCTCCAGCACGTCACCCGCCTCCATGGGGACGATGCCCTGCGAAATGATGACGTCCTTGGCCAGGCTGTCCTCGTCCTGGCAGAGCTGCACGTTGGAGTTGCCGACATCGGCGCCGTCGATGCGCAGCCACAGGTCGAAGCAGCCGTAAGGCCCTCCGCCCTCGCGGCCGACCTGGGGTGCGGCGAAGATCAGATAGGCCCCGGCCTTGCCCACCGTGATCTGGTTGTTCGCGAGCGTGATGCCCTTGGCGGCGTCGGTGATGTCCATCGCCACCACTTCGGGCGCCGTGCCCGGGCACTGCGTCACCGACGACGACGCCTGCAGATACTGCCCGGCGTGCGCCACGCTCACCGACGCGATGAGAGCGAACAGTGTCAAGACGAGTTTCTTCATGGCTCCTGTCCTCGCTGCTTCCGTTGCTCGGATCCTCCCTGCACATGGCCCGGCCCGCTGCGTCGTCGGGGCGTCGGGCCCGGCCACGCGGCAGTGTAGGGAGCCGGTCGGGGCTTGACAATCGAGCGCACCCCCATGCCGCGGCCGCCGCTGCGGGACGAGGCGGAGAGAGCGCAGGGGCCCGCCCTCAGGCGGGGGTGAGTTCCGCGACCAGGCCGTAGTGGTCGGAGAGCGGCAGCGCTGCGCCGCCCGCAAGCGGCACCGCCGGCTCGCAGTTGAAGTCGCCGGCTCTGCCGTCCAGGTGTCGCCTGCATCGCCGAGCATGGACACTGGCCCGACGATCATGGCAGGTAACGGCTTCCCTCAGCTCTCACTCCCTGCGCCAAAGCCCAAGCACCTCCAGCGCTTGTCGAAGGTCAGTGTCATGATGGGCAGCCCGTTGAAGTTCGCACAGCCCGAATTGCCGGCCCAATGCATCGGCGGACGTAGGCTTGATATATTCGGGCCATAGTGCCCGAAGAGACCTTTCCGCGCTGCGTGCCCGCACGAATCTTTTCTCATGACCGGGATGGAGACGTACCAGCAACCCTTCGAGGTTTGGCGTCAGATAGATCAAGAATGGGTCGCCATCCCCCACAGCTGTCTGTGGGTCGCGGCCATGAGACCGATCTTCGTCGATCCTGTCTGAGTCCAGAAAAATCAAGCCGGCCGAGAATCGTCCGTAGAGCTTGGAGCGTTTACGGTATTGGCCGAGGGCATGTTGCGTGATCGCAAGGCCGTCCCCCCCACCACAAACAACCACGTCGAGATGTACGTGGAGAGCCGCTTGCTCGCAAAGGCGCCCCAACCACTTGACAAGAGATCGCTCGCTTTCGCCCTCGGCACCGATGAAGATACGTCTTCGCTTTGGGACAAGTACGCGCCGCACAACAATTCAGCCGAAGATCGGCAGCCCGCCCATGGCGCCGCTGCGGTACTGCTTCTGTAGGTTGCCATTGCGTCGCAGGCCAAGAATATTGCGGGCCGCCTGAGCACGGGTGGCACCATCTTGGCTCTTCTCAATGACAAACATCTCTTCCTTTTCAAGATCATCCAATACGGATAGATTGTGTATAGAGCAGATCAGCTGCGCCTTGTTTCTGTTGGTTTCCTCATGCCGAAACCAGCCAAATATATCCGCTAGAAGTTCCGTGTGAAAGTCAGAGTCGAATGCATCCATGATCGCCAAATGGCCTGTCTCAAGAACGAAATTAAGTTGAGGAAAAGTGTGGACCAAGTGACGGGTTCCAGCCGATTCTTGCAGCAGTACAACGGGACTGTCTAGTCCACAATGCGCAAATGTCAGCAGTGGTTTTCCGTCCGGTAGATAAGCAATCCTCATACTTTCAATTCCTAGATCGAAACGTCTTAACTTGTCTGAGACCTTCTCCACAAGAAATTGATTGTCTCGGTAATAGTTGGTTACAGTCTCAGTATCGAGACGCAACGGATCAGGCCCAACAATATTTGTCTGCGAGTTGTCGATGTCGGCAGCTATCGTTGGAAACGACCCGACACGCATTTTCGCTAGGGCAGAAATCGCCGATGCGTTCGGAGGAATAGAGGCGAGTCGGTCGTCTCGCGGGCGCACCCCCATCTCCCTCGAAATGTAAACAGCGCTGTCTACGCGTCGTTCCAGGATGCGCCGCGGTCGTCCTTTCGGAAAGGCGTGCAATGCTTCGTAAGCGACTCTGGTGGGTATAATGTTGGAGCTATCTCGCTCCAATTCCAAGGTGTAGCGAAGCAATGCGTCTGGCTCCTCGGTGTCAGAACTCAGCCAACGGGCGTCAAAGTCCACCTCTACCCGAGTGGGTGCGGCCTTGGTGTCTGGCGCAAGGAAGGGAATGAAAGTGGGGATGTTGCCACCTGAAGAGCGGTCGTACGAACTAGAGGCAAAACGTATTGTCTCGATCATTGCGCGCAGCAAGGCCGTCTTGCCGGATCCGTTGGGGCCGACTAAGGCGACCACGGTAGGAAGGCGGACATCGGGCCGAGAGCGGCTCCTGCGGAAGCAGTGCAAGTCCGGTGTAGTGCCGGGTACGCGAAAATCGAGGGTCACATCCTCTCGAATGGATTGGAAGTTGCTTACGCGAAATCGATGAATCATATCAGCATCCCAACAATTTTGGTCCACCTCTTCGAGATAAAGTGTATGATGGTTCCTATCGAATGTCAATCATCGCATCGGTCCCGACTCGGCGGACGCGTCGATTCACGGCTCAGATCCTGTCGTTTCAAGCTGCGGGCCGGCCCGCCCTCAGGCGGGGGTGAGTTCCGCAACCAGGCCGTAGTGGTCGGAGAGCGGCAGCGCTGTGCCCCCGCCGCCCGGACGCGGCACCGCCGGCTCGTCGAGGACGACGCGCATGTCTGCGAGCGCGACCCGCCGGCCGCCGCCCGCGCGCACGAAGATGTGGTCGACCCGCCGCGCTGCGCCCGAGGCCCGGCCGCGGTTGAGGGGATTTTGCGGGTTCCAGGTGGCGCGGGAGACAGCGGCGGCGGCATCCCCGAAGCCGGCGCCCTGCAGGCGCCGGTTGAGCGCGGGCGCGTCGGCCGGGTCGCAGTTGAAGTCGCCGGCGAGCGCGACCGTGCCGTCGAAGGGCGCGCCCGCCGCGGCGATCGCCTCGGCGATCTGCGCACCCCGCAGATCGGGCGCACCCCGGCGCCGCTGCTGCCGGTAGGCGCCGCCGGCGGTGACGTGGAGGTTGGTGACACGGCAGCGGCCGAGGCCGGGTGCGTGCAGCGTGCAGGCGAGCATCCCGCGCGGGCCGAACAGGCCCTCCTCAAGCGTCTGCCGCGCGAACGGGGTGCATGCGGCGCCCTCGATGGCGTGGCGCGAGAGGGTGAGCAGTCCGGTGCCGTAGAAGCGGCTGTCCTCGGCGATGCCGGCGCGGTGGGGGTAGAGGTCGCGGAGTTCCGCCGCCAGCCTCCGCTTGACGCGCGCCGGTACCAACTCCTGCAGGGCGACGATGTCGGCGTTCACCCGGCGCAGGGCTTCCGCCAGGTGCGCGGCGCGCGCGCCCACATGCGGCACGTCTTCGTAGAGCGCGACGCCGAACAGGCGGATCTCGGTGAGGCCGGTGTTCAGCGTCAGGATTCGCAGCACGTGCCTGCTATCGGCCCGGCCCCGCGGCAGCCGCCGGCGGGGGGCTGCGGGTGACCAGGAAGAGGCCGGCGAAGAGCAGGGCGACGGCGAGGCCGATCCATGGACTGGGCACCTCGCCGAAATAGAGGGCGGCCCAGCCCAGCCCCGCGAGGGTGCCGATGTAGCCGTTGGTCGAGAAGAAGACCGGCCCGGCCATGCGGATGATCTCCAGCCCGAGCACGAAGAAGCAGGCCGTGATCGCGCCGGCGCCGAGCAGCGACCAGTCGCCGCCGGTCATGGTGCCGTCGAACACCCACCAGCTGTCGGCGGCGGCCATCACCGGCAGCATCAGGATCGCGCTCGCGAAGGCGATGCCGCAGGTCAGCGGTATCGGCTTGCTGCCCGCCGGGCGCAGCAGCACCACGGTGACCGTGCCGAAGGCGTAGCAGACCGGCGCGCCGAAGGCCATCAGCAGCCACGGCGCCATGGCGGGCTCCGGCAGGGTGGTGCCCGGCGCGAGCACCACCAGGATCCCCGCGAGGCCGAGCAGGATGCCGACGACCCGAAGCAGGTGCACGCGGTCGAGCCTGAACAGCACCGAGAAGGCGTAGGTCAGGATCGGCGAGAGCGTCAGGCTGAGCGCGACCGCGCCGGCCGGCACCCTGGGCGCCGCCAGCGCGAGCAGGGTGTAGGGGAGGGCGATGCCGATGAAGCCGAAGATGAAGTAGAAGCGGACATAGGCGCCCGTCAGGCTCGGGCGCTGCCCGGCCGCGAGGCCCGCGACCAGCGCGACCGTGCCGGCGACGACGCCTTGCCAGAAGACGAAGGGAAAGACCGGAATGCCCTCGGTGACGACGATCCGGTTGAGCGAGAAGGTCATCGAATAGCCGCAGGCGCCGACCAGCAGCATGGCGAAGGGCAGCAGGCGCCCGCCCTCGTGATCGGCACGGCTCACGGAGACGACCGCCCGCTACCCCGGCAGGCCGGCGGTAAGGCCGCCGTCGATGACCAGTGCCGTCCCGGTGATCCAGGCGGCGTCGTCGGAGGCGAGATAGACGAAGCCGTCGGCGATGTCGCGCGGCGTGCCGATGCGGCCCAGCGGCGTGCGCCGCGCCGCCTTGGCGCGGGCGCCGGCCGGGTCCGGCTGCTCCGCGAGAAAGCCGTCGAACATCGGCGTGTCGACGAAGCCGGGGCAGATGCAGTTGGCGCGGATGCCCACGCTTGCGCCGTCCAGCGCCATGCAGCGCGTCAGCATGATCAGCCCCGCCTTGGAGGCGACGTAGGCCGCGTCCTGCGGCGCCGCGACGATGCCGGCGATGGAGGCGGTGCTCAGGATCGCGCCGCCGCCGGTCTCGGCGAAGTGCGGCCAGAACGCCTTGGAGACTCGCCAGGCGCCGCTCAGATTGATGTCGATCTCCCGCTTCCAGTCGGCTTCCGTGAGCTCGGCCACGCCGCCCAGGATGGTGACGCCGGCATTGTTCACCAGTACCTCGATCGTGCTTCGTGCCGCGAGCGCTTCCTCGGCAAGGCGCGCCACGTCGTGCGCGCTGGCGATGTCGGCGGCGACGGCGTGTGCGCTGCCGCCCTTCGCGGCGATCTCGGCCGCGACGGCATCCGCGCCCGCAGCATCCCTGTCGGCGCAGACCACCGCGGCCCCTTCCTCAGCGAAGCGGAGCACCGTCTCGCGGCCGATGCCCGATGCGGCGCCGGTGACGACGGCGCTCTTGCCCCCGAGTCTCACGCAAGTCTCACGATGGCGGGGCGCCGGGCCGGCTCACGCGGGCATGGTCTCGTTCCGGCGCTGGGCGCGCTGCATCAGGATCAGGCCCAGCACCGCGAACACGCTGAGGCAGATCAGGATGAAGAGCCCCACCGCCGCCACATAGGCCCATTCGAGGTTCTTGAAGGTGAGGTCGAGGATATAGACGGAGATCGACTTGGTCGCCACCCCCGGCCCGCCGCCGGTCATCACGTAGAGGACGTCGAAGATCTTGATGCACTCGATGGTGCGGATGACCAGCGCGATGATCATCACCATCTTCATGCGCGGCAGGACGATGCGCCAGAAGCGCTGCCAGGCGTTGGCGCCGAGCAGCGTCGCCGCCTTCATCTGATCCTCGGGCACGCCGACCATGCCGGCCAGCAGGATCAGGAACATCAGCGGCGTCCACTGCCAGATGTCGGCGATCATCACGGAGATCATCGCGAGATTGGAATCGGCGAGCCACAGGATCTCGACCTCGGTGCCAATGACGCGGCTGATCAGGTCGTTGATCGGCCCTGTGCTCTGGAACAGCATGAAGAACATGTAGCCGGCGACCGCGGGCACGATCATCATCGGCATCAGCATGATCGAGTAGAAGACGCGCTTGCCCACGAATTTCTCGGCGAAGAGGATGGCGAGCCCGAGCCCCAGCAGGAACTCGATGGGCACGCAGACCGCGACGATCAGGAAGGTGCGCCCGATCGAGCCCCAGAGCTTCGGATCGTCGAAGATGTCGCCGTAGTTGCCGAACAGGTTGGCGCTCTCATAGGCCTCGTACCAGGGCGTGCCGTCGAGCGGCCCCCACCAGGTGAAGCTCACATAGAGTTGCATCACCAGCGGGAATGCGACGATGAAGAGCAGCAGAAGCTGGGCCGGGAGCGTCATATAGAGCCCGAGCCGCTTGCCCTGGCTCTCCAGCGGCGTCAGCGCGGGCCGCCTGGACTGCGCCGCCGCCTTGCTCATTGCTTCAGCGCCCCGAAGGTGAGGCCGCGCACCAGGTATTTCTGGATGGCGATGCCGAAGACGACGGGAGGCACCACGGCGATGAGGCCGAGCGCCGCCTTGGCGCCGTACATCTGCCCCGTCATCGCCGAGGACAGCGAGTTCATGTAGACCGGGACCGTCACCCAGTCCTTGCGGGTCAGCAGCAGGGCGATGACGTAGTCGCTCCAGTTGAGGATGAAGACGAAGAGCGTGGTGCTGGCGAGCGCCGCCTTCACCATGGGGAGCGTGATCTTCCAGAACACGCGGAACCAGCTGCAGCCCTCGACCAGCGCGGCCTCCTCGATCTCGCGCGGCACTTCGTCGAAGAAGGTCTTCATCAGCCAGAAGGCGAAGGGGAGCGTGACGATGCCGTAGATGAGCGAGAGCCCCCACCAGGAATCCATGGCGCCGATGAAGGCCCACATGATCATCACCGGGATCATCACCGCGAGCGGCGGGAAGAGGCGTAGCTGGAGGACGCCCAAGGGCAGGTTGCGGCCGACCATGAAGCGGGAGACCGCATAGGCGCCGAGGGTGCCCGCGATCACCGCGATCGCCGTGCCGAGCAGCGAGGTGATGAGGCTCGCCAGGATCGGCCTGGTCGCGGTCCTCTCATGGGTGATGGAGTAGGCGTCCGTCTCGCCCGTGAAGATGTATTCGAAGTTGCCGAAGGTGGGCTCGCGCGGCAGCCAGTGCAGGTCGCCGGCGGTCGACACCCATTCGGTGTGCGGCTTGAAGGCCATGGTGGCCATCCACACCACCGGCAGCAGCGCGATACCGACGGCGACGAGGATCAGCGCATAGCGCCAGAGATGGCTGGAGAAGGCTCTTTGCATCGCGTCCGGGGCCGTGACTCCTCGCCGTCAGCGCTCACCGTTCAAGGAGCAGCCGGCGGGCGCCGCGCCGGTCTCGGTCCGGGGTGAACGCGGCCGGCGCCGCCGCGGGCGATGCACGCTCTTGGCGCACCGCCCGCGTGGTCTCGTCTGTCGTCTGCCGAAATCAGGCCTTGTCGATGACCGTCGACCAGCCGGACTTCGCGGCGTTGATGAGCCCGATCATCTTGTCCTCGCCCTTCTTCCGGAGGTGCTTGCGCCAGGACTTTGCTGTGCTCTCCATCGCCTCCCGGGACGTGATCTCGCCGGCGAGCGCAGCCACGAGGTTCTCGCTCAGCGTGTTGTGCATCGCGAACTGGCCGGGGATGGCGATGGTCGGCACCGCCCGCGCCACCGTGCCCTCGATGATCGGCACGTGGTAGGGCTTGTACGACTTGATGACCAGCGGATCCTGGAAGTTGGCGAGCTGGAAGGGATCGAAGAACCCGCCCGGATTGCCGGTCAGCAGGCTGAAGATGCGCGTCGACCCCGACCACTGCAACCAGAGATAGGCCGCCTCCTGATACTCGCTCTGGGTCGAGACGCCGCCATTGTTGCCGAGATAGATGGTCGACCGCCGCACCAGGTCGTTGCCGAACTGATGACCCGGCGGCAGGAACGAGCCCATCTTGCCGCCTATCGCGGTTTCCGGATTGTCGAGGAACTTCGGGCAGTTGGAGAAGGTGCCGAGCATGAACGAGTTGCCGTTGGCCATGTTCCCGTAATACTCGGGCCAGCTCCAGCCGAGGCCGCCCTTGTCGGACCAGTCGAGGCTCCTGACGTGCTCCTCGGTGGCCTGGATGCCGGCCTCGCTGTCGATCAGCGGGTTGCCCTCGTCGTCGAACAGGTGCTGGTTGGGATTGTCCTTGCTGACGTAGCGGTTGTACCAGGTGCTGACGCCCCAGAAGTGGCTCATCATGTTGCCGTTGCCGAGCATGCCCTTGGAGGTGAAGAACTCGGCCAGCTGGTCGCACTCGCCCCAGGTGCGCGGCGGCCCCAGCTCCCAGCCGTACTTGTCGCCGAACTCCTTCCGGTTCGCCGGGTCCTCCGTCTGGTCCCGGCGATAGACCCAGACCTGGGCGTCGCCGTCGTAGCAGACCGAGCGCGGCTCGCCGCCGTACTTGTAGAGCATGTCGTAAGATTCCGGAGTCGGCGTGCCCCGCTCCGGGTCGGCGAAGTCGGCGCCGTGCTTCTCGATCCACTCGCCGAGCGGCGCGATGCCGTTGGCCTCCGACAGGTCGCCCATGGCCGCATAGCCGAAGGTGTAGACGTCGTAAGCCGCGGAGCTCGTGGTGACGTCCTGGATCACCTTGTTGAACTGCTCCTCCGGCGAGACGGGGATGAACTCCAGCTTCACGCCGGTCTCCGCTTCCCAGATCGACTGCAGCGTCGGCCCGTCCGGCGGCCAGGGATTGGTGAAGTGGCCGATGGCGCCGTCGGTCATCAGGAGGACGAGTTTTTCGGGCGCCTTGCCCTCGGCCTTCAGCTTGCGAATGCCCTCGACGGCGCGCCCTTCGGACATGGTCTCGTTGTACTGGTAGCGCTCCGCCCCCTCGAAGCCGGTGGGGCCGCCCGTCATGCCCGGTGCCAGGCCCGCGGCGCGGGCGGGGCGGATGAATCTGGGCGCGATGCCGATCGGCGAGGTGAGCACCACGCCTGCGGCGCCGGCCTTCAACGCCTGCCGTCGCGTTATTTTCAACGCCATTGAAGCCTCCCATGTTTCTTTACTGGTGAACGGCCCGTGCCCTCGAGCCGACAAATTCCGGCGTCCATCCTATACCATGCGCGCGCCGGCATACATCCTCGATCCGCCGACTCGATCGCGATCCCCCAGGCGCCGGGCGCGCGCTCAGCTCTGACGGCCGAGCCAGGTGTCGCGCGGTCGCGCGAAGGACTACAAGGGCGGGAAGGGAGAGGGCAGCGGCAGGAGGGGCGTGGCGATGAGCGAAGACTGGCATGGGATGAGCGCGCTCGCGCTGGGCAGCGGGATCGAGCGCGGCGCCATCGACCCGCGCGCGCTGACCGAGCACTTCCTCGAGCGGATCGAGGCGATCGACGGCGACCGTGCGATCTATCTGCGGCTCACCGCAGCGCGCGCCCGCGCCGAGGCGGAGGCCGCCCACGGGCGTGCGCAGAGCGGCCTCAGACTATCGCCGCTCGACGGCGTGCCGCTCTCGTGGAAGGACCTCTACGACAGCGCCGGCGATGTCACCGGCCACGGCACCCCGGTGCTGGCGGAGCGCATCGCCGCCGGCGACGCCAAAGTCCTGGCCCGCGCCACCCGCGCCGGCCTGGTCTGCCTCGGCAAGACCAACCAGAGCGAGTTCGCCTTCTCCATCCTCGGCCTGAACCCGCAGACGGGCACCCCGCCCAACCCCTTCGACGAGGATGTCGCGCGGCTGCCGGGCGGGTCGTCCTCGGGGGCTGCGGTCTCCCTCTCGCGCGGCCTTGCCGCCGCCGCGATCGGCTCGGATACCGGCGGCTCCGTGCGCGTGCCGGCCGCCTGGAACGGCCTTGTCGGCCTCAAGACGAGTTTCGGACTGCTGCCGCTCGACGGTGTGCTGGGCTTGAGCACCAGCATGGACACGGTCGGCCCGCTCAGCCGCGACGTGGCCGATGCTTCTGCCCTCTTCGCCGTGCTCGACGGTCGCTTCGGCGCCGGCAACCGCCCGGCCCCCGACCTCGCCGGCGCCACGCCCGCGCATGCGCGCTTCGCGCTGCCGACGACCCTCGTGTGGGACTCGCTCGACCCTGCCGTGGAGGCCGCTGCGCGGGGTGCGGTGGAGCGCCTGCGTGCCGCCGGCTGCGCCATCGACGCGACCCCGGTGCCGGAGTTCGAGACGGTCGAGGCGCTGGCCGGCCGCTTCGGCCCCTACCATGCCGCCGAATGCCATGCGCTCTGGCACGACGCCATCGAGGCGCGGCCCAACCTGGTCTATGCCCCGATCCTGGAGCGCATCCGCCTCGGCGCGCGGATTTCGGCCACCGATGCCGCCCGCGCCAGGCAGGGGCTCGCCGCGGCCGCCGCCTCCCTCCACGCGCGGATGAGGCGGCACGGCGTCCTGCTCCTGCCCACGGTGGCGGTCGGCCCGCCGCCTATCGCCGCGCTCGAAGACGACATCGAGGTCTACAAGGGCGCCAACGCCGCGATCCTCCGCAACACGCGCCTCGCCAACTTCCTCGACTGCTGTGCCCTGACGCTCCCCTGCGGGCGCGACGGCAACGGCGTGCCGGTGGGCCTCATGCTGATGGCCCCGCCCGGAGGGGAAGAGCGCCTGCTGCGCCTGGGGAGCGCTATGGAGCCCGTGCTGGCCGCCGGCTCCTGGCGCCTGCATCGGCGACGGGGACCAGGAGCGAGCGCCCGGTCATCGCCGCCGGCGCGGGCAGGCCCATCAGGTCGAGCAGCGTAGGCGCGACATCGGCCAGCCCGCCGTCTCTCAGCGCCAGACCCGGCGGGCCGGCGAGCACGGCGGGCACGGGGCCGTCGGTGTGCGCGGTGTGGGGCGTGCTGCCGTCGGTGCTACGCATCCGCTCGGCATTGCCGTGGTCGGCGGTGATGAGGAGCGCGCCGCCCGCCGCCTCGATGGCGCCCGCGAGCCGGCCGAGGCAGCCGTCCACGGCAGCGACCGCCGCCATCGCCGCGGCGAGGTCGCCCGTGTGCCCCACCATGTCGGCGTTGGCGTAGTTCACGACGATCAGGTCGAAGCGCCCGCCCGCGATCGCGTCTACCGCCCGGTCGGTCACCGCCGGCGCCGCCATCTCGGGCTGGAGGTCGTAGGTCGCCACCCTGGGCGAGGGCACCAGGACGCGCTCCTCGCCGGGCATCTCCCGCTCCTCGCCGCCATTGAGGAAGAAGGTGACGTGGGCGTACTTCTCGGTCTCGGCGATACGCACCTGGCGTCGTCCTGCACGGGAGACGACGGCGCCGAGATGGTCCGTGACCTGCAACGGCGGGAACATCGTCTCCATCAGAGAGTCCAGGGTCTCCGAATAGCTGCCCATGCCGCAGGCTGCGGCGAAGCGCACACGGCGCTTGCGCACGAACCCGTCGAAGGCGGGGTCGAGCAATGCCCCGAGGATCTGGCGCGCACGGTCGGCGCGGAAGTTGGCCATGATCAGCCCGTCGCCGTCTGCCATGCCGCCGTAGCCGTCGATCACGGCCGGCTCGACGAATTCGTCGCCCACTTCCCGACCGTAGCTCTCGCTGACGGCCGCCGCCGTGCCGGCTGCCGGCCGGCCCTCGGCCGAGACCAGCGCATCGCAGGCCCGTGCGGTCCGCTCCCAGCGCCGGTCCCGGTCCATGGCGTAGTAGCGGCCGGCGACGGTCGCGATGCGCACGTCGGGGAGGTCGCGCAACGCCGCCTCGAAGCGCGGCAGATCGTCCCGCGCCGAACGCGGCGGCACGTCGCGGCCGTCGAGGAAGGCGTGGACCCGGACAGGCACACCCGCCCCGCTCACGATCCGCGCCAGCGCCGCGATGTGATCCTGATGCGCGTGCACCCCGCCCGGCGAGACGAGACCCATCAGGTGGCAGCGGCCGCCGCTCTCGCGCAGCCGCCCGACCAGCGCGAAGAGGGCGGGGTTGCGCGCGAGCGAGCCGTCGGCCGCGGCCGCGTCGATGCGGGGCAGGTCCTGCAGGACCACGCGGCCTGCGCCGATGGTCATGTGGCCGACCTCGGAATTGCCCATCTGGCCCTCGGGCAGGCCGACGGCGCCGCCGGAGGTCGCGAGCAGCCCGCAGGGACGCGCGCCGGTCAGGCGGTCCCAGACCGGCGTCTCGGCCAGCGCGATGGCGTTGTGGTCCCGTGCCGGCCGATGCCCCCAGCCGTCCAGCACGCAGAGGACGACGGGGCGGAAGGAGGTTTTCTGGCCCATGTCCCGGCCTTCTAGTGAAGTGTCCCGGAAATGCGCACGAATAGCGTTTTCCTCTCATCGTCATGCCCGGACTTGTTCCGGGCATCTTGTCGCGCAGGACGCAACCGGGGAGCCCTCGTGGATGGCCGGGACAAGCCCGGCCATGACGTGAAGGGAACGCTGGTATTATTCGTCATGAGTTCCGGGACACGACACTAGCGCGCCCGCCCTGAATTGGCCACGGGCGCGCGCCTACGAGGCTTCGCGCTGGCCGATGGGGTCGACGATGTTGAGGCGTGTGATGAAGCGCTGGAAGAAGAGCGCGAGCAGCAGCGGCGGCAGGATCGAGAGCGTGTTCGCGGCGGCGAACAGGACGATGTTCTGCGCGGTCGTCTGTAGCGCCGGCGAGAGGGTCTGGGCGGTGCTGCCGCCGGTAAGAATGATGGCGAAGAGGAGCTCGTTCCAGCAGAACAGGAAGGCGATGATGAAGGCGGCGCTGATCCCCGGCAGCGCCATCGGGATCATCACGTTCCAGAGCACCGCGAGCCGGCCGCAGCCGTCGATCCGCGCGGCGCGCTCGACATCGCGCGGCAGCGTGGCGAAGTAGCCCATCAGGATCCACGCGAGCAGGGGCGTGATGCTGGTCAGGTAGGTCAGCATCAGGCCGCCGTGATTGCCGATCAGGCCGAGCGAATGGAAGACGGTGTAGTAGGGGATGAGAATGGCGATCGGCGGCAGCACGCGGGTGATGAGGAGGCAGAAGAGCAGGCCCATCCTGCCGGGAAACTCGAAGCGGCCGAAGGCATAGCCCGCGAGCGTCGCGATGGCGGTCGCGCACACGGCGGTGGGCAGCGCCACGATGAAGCTGTTGAGGAAGCCGCGGCCGATCTGCCGGGTCTGCCCGCCGAACAGCGCCCCCGTTTCGGCGATGCCGAAGATGCGCAGGTAGTTCTCCAGGGTCGGCTCGTCGATGGCCTGGACAACGCCCTCCACGACCTCCGGCTTGGTCATGAACGACACCCAGACGACGCAGAAGAAGGGGACGGCCGTCCACAGGAGGACAATGACTCCGGCGACGACGACGGCGATCCTGAGCCGGCCGTCGCCGCTCAGCGCGCGCCAGCGCCTCCGCGCCCGCCGCACGCCGGCCAACGGCCCGGCTCGATCCGGCCCGTCTCAGTCCGACGCGGTGCCGCCGGCGGGGTAGTCGTCGCGCGTGAGGGTCACGGGCGCAGCGCCGGTGAGCGTCTGGTAGACGACGCAGTAGCGCTCGGTGAGCTTGTAGAGACGATCGAGGGTCTCCGCGTCGGCGTCGCTGGCGAGCGCGATGTGCAGGCGGATCGCGCGGAATCCGACGGGTACGTCGGAGGCGACGCCGAGAGTCCCGCGCACGTCGAGATCGCCTTCGGCGCTCAGCCTGGCGTGGCGGATGTCGATGGAGAGCGCCGTCGCGACCGCCTTCAGCGTCACGCCGGCGCAGGCGACCAGCGCCTGGAGCAGCATGTCGCCGGAGCAGGCCTGGAGCCCCGTACCGCCGCCCGAGGGATGCAGCCCGGCCTCGACCAGCGCCCTGCCGGTATCGACCGAACACGCGATCTCCGCTTCGTCCACCGCACCCGCCGCCTCGAGGGTGATGAGCGCCGCGTCCGCGTCCTCCCGGTAGAGCCGCTTGAGCGGCGCCTGCAGCGACCTGAGTTCGTCGGCGTCCATGGTGTTCGTCCTCTCTATCGCCGGTATCGGGCGGCGGGGTGACGCGCCGGCAGCCGGGCATGGCCGAAGAGTTTTTGGCGCAGTGTGCCGGGCGCGTAGCCGGACTGCACCAGCCCGCGCCGGCGGAGCTCGGGCACCACGCCCTCGATGAAATCGGCGAAGGTGCCCGGCGTCACCGCATAGACGATGTTGAAGCCGTCCACGCCCGCCTCGTGCCAGGCCTGGAACCTGTCGGCGATCTGCTCCGGCGTGCCGGTCAGGAACTGGCCGGAGGCGCGGGAGCGCACGAGATCGCGGAAGGTGAGCGACTTGTCCGGCGCCGATTCGATCAGCCCCTTGACGACGCCCTGCATGGCGTCGGTCTCCAGGCTCGCGAGCGGCGCGTCGAGGTCGATCGCGCCCAGGTCCACGCCGACGCTGCCGCTCATGTGCGCGAGCCCGCCGGCCACGCTCGACTGCGCCAGATAGTCCGCCGCCTTGGCCTCGGCCTCGGCCTCGGTCCCGCCCACCACCGGGGTGACGCCCTGGAAGAACAGGATGTCCTCCGGCCTGCGCCCCCGCCGGGCGGCGCGGGCGCGGATGTCGCGGACCACGCCGGTCGAGGTGCGCAGGCTCCGCATCGAGGCGAACATGAAGACGCACTCCGCATGGGTCGCGGCGAACTCCCGCCCGCGCTCCGACGAGCCGGCCTGGAAGAGGAGCGGCGTGCGCTGCGGCGAGGGCTCGGAGAGATGCGGCCCCTTCACCGCGTAGTAGGCGCCGTCATGGTCGATGGTGCGGATCTTCGCGGGGTCGGCGTAGACGCCGCGAGCGGTGTCGCGCAGCACCGCATCCTCCTCCCAGCTTCCCTCCCACAGCTTGTAGGCGACCTCCAGATACTCCTCGGCGCGCGCGTAGCGCTCGTCGTGGGGCGGCAGTCCGCCGAAGCCGAGATTCTCGCCCGCGTTCGGCAGGTAGGAGGTCACGACGTTCCAGGCGACCCGGCCGCCGGTGAGGTGATCCAGCGTCGAGATCTGGCGGGCGAAGGTGAAGGGCGGGACCTGAAGGACCGAGCTGGTGAAGGCGAAGCCGAGATGCTCGGTCGCCGTCGCCATGGCCGGAATCAGCGGCGCCGGGTCGTTCGCCGGTATCTGCACCGCCTCCTCGATCGCGGTCTCGGGCCCGCCCAGATAGAGGTCGTAGGCGCCGATGACATCCGCCAGGAAGAGCGCGTCGAAGCCGCCCTTCTCCAGCAGCCGCGCCAGCTCCAGCCAGGGCTCGATCCGGTTGAAGGCGCGCTGGCGCGTGTCGTCCCGCACCCAGAGGCCGTGCTGGATGTGGGAGACGCAGTTCATCGAGAACGCGTTGAGATGGATGCGCTTGCGCATGGGCGCACGCCTCCGGGCCGCGGTGGCGGCGCAGCATGACACGCCCGCGCCTGTCGCGAAACGCGCCCGTCCTACAGCCGCCCGGCAGGGTGCTCCCCCGCCTCACCCCGGCCCTCTCCACGACCCTTCATATCCCTCAGGCGCCGGGCGCTCGCTCCGCTCTTTGTTGTCTTCCCTCAAGCGCCGGGCGCTCGCTCCGCTCGCATCGCGCGCCCCCGCGCGCGTATCCGCGCGACGCTTACGCGCCTTGCGGCGCGCCGGCGCGGTCGCGCCGGCCGGGCCGCTGCGCGGCCCGGTCCCGCTCACATCCCACCCTTCATGTGCCGCCGGGCGCTCGCTCTGCCGGGCCGCCTGCGTTCCCTCTCCGCCCTTCAAGGATTCCTCTGCGAAAGGGGTTTGCGGATTTTGTGGCATGTGATTCGTTGCTGCGAGACGGGGAGGTCGAGTCGATGAGTGGCAGGGATCAGCTGGGATTTGCGGAAGCGTTCATGTCTGCGGGCCTGGGGACGAACCGGAAGCTGGAGCGTCTGGACGGGTTGATCGACTGGTCTGCGCTCGAGCGTCTGGCCACACCGGTGCGCGAGGGGCGCCGGGGCCGTCCGCCCTATGCGCCGTTGTCGATGCTGAAGGCGCTCTATCTTCAGGCGCTCTACGACCTGTCGGACCCTGGTCTTGAGGAGATGCTGCTGGACCGTCTGTCGTTCCGGCGCTTCTGCGGCTTTGCGCTGGACGGGGGCACGCCGGACGAGACCACGATCTGCCGCTTTCGCGCGGACGCAGGCGCAGTGTTGGAGGCGGCGTTCGAGGAGATCAACCGCCAGCTCGATGCGGCTGGCCTGATCCTGCGCAAGGGCACGCTGATGGATGCGACGCTGGTGGCTGCGGCTTCGCGCCCGCCGCCGTACAAGGCCGGCGCGGGTGCCGGGAGTGCGCGCGAGCCGGGTGCGGACTGGACCCGGAAGAAGGGGCGCGCCTTCTTCGGCTACAAGGCGCATCTCGGTGTCGACCAGGGCTCCGGTCTGATCCGTCGCGTGGTGCTGAGTTCGGCCAAGACCTACGAGAGCGAGGTTGCCGATCGGCTGATCTGCGGCGACGAGGGGGCGGTCTATGGCGACCGCGCCTACGAGCAACAGGCGCGACGGGCGCGGCTCAAGGCCGCAGGCATCAAGGACCGCATCATGCACCGGCGGAACAAGCACATGGCCTCGCTGCCCTCCTGGCAGAAGCGCCGCAACGACCTCATTGCAAGGCGCCGGGCACCGGTCGAGGCCGTCTTCTCGGCGCTGAAGCGCCTCTACGGGCAGCGGCGGGCCAAGAGCCTCACCCTCGAGCGGAACACCGCCCGCCTCTACGCCGTCGCCACCGTCTACAACATGCGCCGCGCCAGCCTGCTCGCAGGCGCCTGAGGCGCAAGCGCAGTGCAAACCCCCGTGGGAAGGCCGCTGTGGAGCCGACCCCACAGCACGAAAGACCCATGCACGCCGGCAAACGACGGCGCCTGCCGCCAATCCGCTCAACGGAACCGGCGCACAGACCACGATCAACACACCGAGCCGCCATCCCCCTCCCTCCAAACCAACTACCCCGATTTCGCAGAGGAATCCCTTTGGGGGGGAGGGGACAGGGGGAGGTGGGGGTGGAGCTGCGCCTTGTTGTATGGTCGCGGGCCTGGCGCATTGTCGCGAATCGCGGGGGAGGCCATGGCGGAGGATCGCGCGGCGGCGGACCGGACGGTCGGCGTGAAGGACAAGGTGGTGCTGGTCACCGGCGCCTCGCGCGGCATCGGCGCGTGCTGCGTGCGCACGCTGCTGGAGGGCGGCGCCAGCGTCGTCCTGCACTACAACACGCGCCGGGAGGCGGCGGCGGCGCTGGCGCAGGCCGCGCCCGAGCGCTGCCACCCGGTCGGCGCCGATCTCGCCGACGACGACGCGCCGCAGGCGCTCTGGCAGGCCGCGCTCGCCTGGCGCGGCCGCATCGACGTGCTGGTCAACAACGCCGCCGTCTACGAGCCCGAGCCCGCGCCCGCCGCCGACCATGCTGACCCCGCCTGGGCCCCGGCCTGGCGGGCCGCCTGGCGGCGCACGCTGCAGATCAACCTCGTGGCGCCGGCGGAGCTCGCTACGCTTGCCGTCGCTCACTTCCGGGCGCGCGGGGGCGGCGGCATCCTGATCCACCTGTCGAGCCGGGCCGCGCATCGCGGCGAAAAACCGCTGCTCGGCGCCTATGCGGCGAGCAAGGCCGGCCTCAATGCGCTGAGCCACACTATCGCCCGCAACGACGGGGCGGCGGGCGTGCTCTCCTACGCGGTGGCCCCCGGCTGGGTCGGCACCGACATGTCGTGGGACTATATCGAGGAGACCGGCGACCGCGGCCCGCTGGCGGAGAACGCGCTCGGCACCCTGATTCCGCCCGAGGAGGTGGCGAACATCGTCACCTTCCTAGCCTCCGGCGCCGCCCGCCACGCCACCGGCACGGTGATCGACATCAATGGCGCGAGCTTTCCGCGGTAGGGCGCCGTGTAGCGACCATCGCCGCGGGCGCTTGCACGTCGCGTTGAACTCGGCGAGAACGACGGCAATGACGGGAACGAACACGAAACTCGCCACAGCGGTCGAGGCCTATCTTGCCGATCTCCGACGGATACATGCGTCGGGCGGTGCGACCGGGGAGCTGTCGAGCCACGCGCCGCTCGCCAACCTGCTGAACGCGGTCGGCGGCGCGCTCAAGCCGAAGGTGTTCTGCGTCGGCGAGCTCGCCGACCAGGGCGCGGGCCGCCCCGACTTCGGTCTCTACGCGGCGAAGCAGGTGCAGAAGGGCCGGCCGCGCGAAGGGCAGGCGCCGGAGCGTGGCGTGGTCGAGGTGAAGGGCGCCGCCGCCGACGCCTGGCTCACGGCGGCGAGCGATCAGGTCAGCCGCTATTGGGGTCGCTACCGGCTGGTGCTGGTGACCAATACGCGCGACTTCGTGCTGCTCGGCGAAGATGCGGCCGGCCAGCCAGCGAAGCTCGAAACCTTCCGTCTGTCTGGCAGCGCGGAGGACTTCCACCGCAAGCTGGAGAAGCCGCACGCCTTCGCCCGCAATGCCGGCGCGGGCCTCGGCGAATATCTTGCCCGCGCGCTGTCCCACCGGGCGGCGCTCGCCGAGCCCGAGGACCTGGCATGGCTGCTCGCCTCCTATGCCCGCGACGGACTCGCGCGGGTGGAGGCGGCAGGCGATGCGCCGTCCCTGGCGGTATTGCGAGCCGCCCTGGAGGAGGCGCTGGGGGTGCGCTTCGAGGGCGACAAGGGCGCGCGCTTCTTCCGTTCGACCCTGGTACAGACACTCTTCTACGGCGTCTTCTCCGCCTGGGTACTGTGGGCGCGGCAAACGCCGCCGCCAGCCGGCGGCTTCGACTGGCGCACGGCTGTCTGGCACCTGCGTGCGCCGGTGCTGCGGGCGCTGTTCCACCAACTGTCGCAACCCGGCCGCCTGCAGCCGCTCGGCCTCGTCGAGGTGCTGGACTGGACCGCCGCGGCACTCGACCGGGTGGACCGCGCGGCCTTCTTCGCCCGCTTTCAGGAAGGCGAGGCGGTGCCCTACTTCTACGAGCCGTTCCTGCAAGCCTTCGATCCCGCGCTCCGCAAGCAACTCGGCGTCTGGTACACGCCGACTGAAGTCGTGCGTTACATGGTCGCCCGCGTGGACAGGGCACTGAAGGACGATCTCGACATCGCGGAAGGGCTGGCCGCCGAGAACGTCTACGTGCTCGACCCGTGCTGCGGCACCGGGGCCTATCTCGCGGAAGTGCTGCACCGCATCGCCGCCAATCTCCAGGGACAAGGCCTTGGCGCGCTCGCCGGTGCGCGTGTGAAGCAGGCGGCGACCGAACGGGTGTTCGGCTTCGAGATCATGCCGGCGCCCTTCGTCGTCGCCCACCTTCAGATCGGGCTGACGATGCAGAACCTCGACGCGCCGCTCGCGGACGACGGAACTGAGCGCGCCGGTGTGTTCCTGACTAATGCGCTCACCGGCTGGGAGCCGACGGACAAGGAAAAGCAGTTGGTTGCCTTCCCGGAGATGGCAGCGGAGCGCGACCGAGCCAATCGGGTTAAGCGGGATCGTCCTATTCTCGTGATCCTTGGCAATCCGCCCTACAACGGCTTCGCCGGCATGGCGGTAGACGAAGAACGGACACTCACTGACGCATACCGCCTGCCACAGAATGCGAGTTTGCGGAAACCAGAGGGCCAGGGGTTAAACGATCTCTATGTACGCTTCTTCCGCATGGCGGAACGGCGCGTCGCAGAGAAGACGGGTCAGGGCGTGGTCTGCTTTATCTCCAACTATTCCTGGCTCGACGGCCTCTCCTTCACCGGCATGCGCGAGCGGTATCTCGAAGCGTTCGATGCGGTGCGGATCGACTGCCTGAACGGCGACAAGTACAAGACCGGCAAGGTCGCGCCAGACGGCTCGCCCGACCCGAGCATCTTCTCGACCGACGGCGATCCGGTGGGCATCCAGGTCGGCACCGCCATCGCGACGCTAGTGCGCAAGGCGGATCACGAGCCCGCCGACAGGGTGGGCTTCCGGCAACTCTGGGGCCAGTCCAAGCGCGCGGACCTCTTGGAGACGGCGGAGGCAACGCCGGACGCGCTCTACGAGGGGATCGAGCCGGTTCTGCCGCTCGGCCTTCCCTTCGTGCGAACGGCGGTAAGCACTGACTGGTTCGACTGGCCGGCGCTGCCCGATCTGTTCCCGGACTCGTTCCCAGGCGTCAAGACTAGCCGCGATGGGTTTCTCGTCGATACCGATCTCGATCGGCTGCGAGCACGGATGTTCGACTACTTCGACACGAGTCTGAGCCATGAGGAGATCGCACGGCGCTATCCGGCTGTGATGAAGACATCGGCACGATTCGATGCCCGCGCGGTTCGCGAGGCGCTGCTGAAACGGGGCGGTCCGAACGAAGCCGGTTTCATCCGCTTCGCCTACCGGCCGTTCGATAATCGCTGGCTCTATTGGGAGGCGGAAACGAAGCTGCTTGACGAGAAGCGAGCCGACTATAGACCGCATGTATTCGACGGCAATTTGTGGCTCGGCTCCAGCAAGCGGGAGATTCAGGCCGAATTCACACACGGTACTTGCGTTCGTGACCTTGCGAATTGGAAGTATGGCTTTTGGGGAGTTCACCTGTTGCCCGCCTGGCTCCGCGATGACGGCATCGGAAGCGAGGAAGACGCCACGCGCCGCCCCAACCTCTCTGCCACGGCGCAACGCTATCTCGACCGTCTGGGCCTCGGCGTGGAAGACCTGTTCCACCATGTTCTCGCCACGCATCACGATCCTGCTTATCGAGAAGACAACGCAGGTGCATTCCGCATGGGTTGGCCGCGCATCCCGCTACCGGGCTGGCCCGATGGCGAGGCTGAGGGCGCGGCTGACGAACTGGTCCGGTCGGCGGCCCTGGGACGCAAGCTTGCAGCGCTCCTCGATCCCGACACCCCCGTTGCCGGCGTGACGCAGGCGCCGCTTCGACCGGAGACAGCCGCCATCGCCGTCCCCGCAACGACCAGCGGACGCAACATGACGGGCGACGATTTCGCCGTCACTGCGGGGTGGGGTCACTACGGCCAGGGCGATGCCGTGATGCCCGGCCAGGGCCGCGTCGTCGAACGCGCTTACACTGCGGACGAACGCAACGCCCTCGGCGACGCCATCGCCATTCTCGGCGCCCGTACCTTCGATATCCACCTCAACGACCGTGCCTTCTGGCGTAACGTCCCTGGCGCCGTCTGGACCTACAAGCTCGGCGGCTACCAGGTGCTCAAGAAATGGCTCTCCTACCGCGAGCGCCCCATCCTCGGCCGGCCGCTGCGGCCCGATGAAGTGCAGCATTTCTACGATACCGCGCGGCGCATCGCAGCGATTTCCCTTGCAACGACGACCGCCCCGCCGCTGTCCTAACGCCCCCGCCGTTCGTAGACGTTGGCGCGCGGCGTCGCGCCGATGCGGCGAGCGATGGCTTTCCACGCGGGCCCGTGGCGGGCTTCGGGGCCGGCGAGCGCGTGGGCGATCTCGTGCAGCACGGTGTCCCCGATCTCGGCCTCGCTGCCGTCGAGCGCGTGGGCGCGGCCGAGGCGGATCACGCGGTCCTCGAAGTGGCAGTCGCCGAGGCGCCGCTCAGCTTCGAGGAAGGCGAAGGTCCAGTCGGCGAGGCCGTGTTCGTCCATCAGCGCGCGGGCCATGGCGGCGACATGCGCGAGGCGTGCCGCGCCGTTGCGCGCGCCTGGCGGGCGCCTCCGTCCCGTGCCGCCCGGCTCCGCGCCGCTCAGCAGGGCGTAGGGGACGTTCCAGAGGACCCTGCCGCTGCGGACCTTCGCCTGGGTCGGGTTGAGCTTCACGATCCTGCCCTGGCGCGGCCCGTCATGGCGCGCGAACGCCACCCGGTCGCCCACCCGCCAGGCGGCGCGGGCCTCGTCCTGGCGCGTCACCATCGTTGTGCGGCGGGGGCCGTCCGAGGGCGTGAGCGCCGCCTCCGGCACCTTCCAGAGGCGCTCGCCCGCGTCGATCACCGTGGCCAGGCGCCGCCGCCCCTGGCGCCGCAGGAGGTGGCCTTCGATCGTCCGCCCCCGGTGAACGAAGCGGACCGCGGCGCCGACTGTGCACGGGCCTTCGTCCTGCCGGTCGGCCATTCCCCTTTCCCTCTTTGTTCCGGTGCCGCGCCCGAGTCGCCCGGCCCCGGCCCTTTGCCGCGACTCGGCGGCGCTGCGTGAAGACTTGTACAAGAAACGGCGGCTCATGGGGCGTGTCGTCGGCGGTTTCGGGGACGATCGTACCGGCACCGCCATGTACGGCCGAAAAAGCATCTTTCCCAGTGTTACGCCCATGACTGGCGCAGTCACCCCCTGATCGTGTGTCCTCTGCCCGGCGGCATTCCCTGCATTGATCTATTGACAAAGGATGCCCGGTAGTTACAAGGCGCGCCGTTATGTTCAGCGCAAGATGGATTCGCGAGCACGGAGCCATCTTCGACGATGGCCTCGACCGTCGCGACGTGGAACCGCATGCTGATCGGGTGCTGGAGCTCGATGCGCGCCGGCGCGCGGCGCAGGCGAAATTCCAAGAACAGCAGCATGCGCGCAATCAGATATCGAAGGAGATCGGCGCCGCCCGCTCGCGTGGCGAAGACACCGGCGCCCTCCTCGCCGAGGTCGCGGCGCTGAAGGAGGCCGCCCAGGGGTGGGAGCGGAAAGAAAGGGAGATTGCCGCCGAGCTCGACGTGCTGCTCGAGGGCCTTCCCAACCTGTCGGCCGACGACGTGCCCGTCGGCGCGGACGAGAGCGCCAATGTCGAGATCAGGCGCTGGGGCAAGCCGCCACGCTTCGCGGGCGGCGCCCGCCAGCACTTCGAGATCGGCGAATCGCTCGGCCTGATGGACTTCGAGCGGGCGGCGAAGCTCTCGGGCGCGCGCTTCGTCGTGCTCTCCGGCGCGCTGGCCCGGCTGGAGCGGGCGCTGACCGCCTTCATGCTGGACATGCACACCAACGAGTTCGGCTATACCGAGATCTCGCCGCCGCTGCTGGTGCGCGATGCCGCCGCCTTCGGCACCGGCAATCTGCCCAAATTCGCGGAGGACCTGTTCCGCACGACCGACGGCCGCTGGCTGATCCCGACGGCCGAGATGCCGCTCGCCAACCTCGTCGCCGGCGAGATCCTGGAGGAGGGCGCGCTGCCGCTCCGCTTCACCGCGCACACCCCCTGCTTCCGCGCCGAGGCCGGGGCCGCCGGCAAGGACACGCGCGGGATGCTCCGCCAGCACCAGTTCTCCAAGGTCGAGCTGGTGAGCGTGACCCGGCCGGAGGATTCCGAGGCCGAGCACGAGCGCATGACCGCCTGCGCCGAGGAGGTGCTGAAGCGCCTCGGCCTCGCCTACCGGGTCGTGCTGCTGAGCACCGGCGACATGGGGTTCTCGGCCCGGAAAACCTACGACATCGAGGTCTGGCTGCCGGGGCAGGGGCGCTACCGCGAGATCTCCAGCTGCTCCAACTGCGGCGCCTTCCAGGCGCGGCGCATGAACGCGCGCTACCGGCGGGCGGGCGAGAAGCAGACGCACTTCGTCCACACGCTCAACGGCTCGGCGCTCGCAGTCGGCCGCACCCTCGTCGCCGTGCTGGAGAATTATCAAGAGGAGTTGGAGGGCAACAGCGTGACCGTGCCCGAGGCGCTGCGTCCCTATCTCGGCGGCGCGGAGAGGATCGGCTGATGCGCATCCTCGTCTGCAACGACGACGGCATCGACGCGCCCGGCATCAAGGTGCTGGAGCGCATGGCGCGCGGCCTCTCGAAGGACGTGTGGGTGGTCGCGCCCGAGACCCAGCAGAGCGCCGCCTCCCATTCGCTCACGCTGCACCGGCCGCTGCGCATCCGCCGCATCTCCCGGCGCCGCCACGCGGTCAACGGCACGCCCACCGACTGCGTCTTCCTCGCCTTCAACAAGATCCTGGCCGGCCGCCTGCCCGATCTGGTGCTTTCCGGCGTCAACGACGGCCCCAATGTCGGCGAGGACGTGACCTATTCGGGCACCATCGCCGCGGCGATGGAGGCGACCCTGCTCGGCGCGCCGGCGGTCGCGTTCAGCCAGGCCTACGGGCACGGCCGCCGGCATCACTGGGCGACCGCCGAGCAATGGGGCGGCCGTCTCCTGCGGACGCTGGTCGAGCGGGGATGGCCCGAGCGCGTTCTCATCAACGTGAATTTCCCGGACCTGCCCGCCGCCGACGTGCGCGGGATCAAGGTCGTGCGCCAGGGCCTGCACAATCTCGACGACATGCTGGATGAGCGGATCGACCCGCGCGGCGTGCCCTATTACTGGATCGGCGCGCCGCCGCAGGCGAGCGGCGCCGGGCAGCGCGGGACCGACCTCGACGCGATCGACGAGGGCTATGTCGCGGTCACCCCGCTGCACATGGATCTCACCCACAGGCGGACCCTGAAATGGCTGAGCGAGGTCGTCGCGTGAGCGGCAACGCGCCTGCGCCCCCGTTCGCCGGGCTGCTCGCGGGCGCAGCCCTGCTTGCCGCCGCGGCCTGCACGCAGACGCCCTCCGGCATCGGGCCAGGGGCGGAGGTCGAAACCACTGAAGCCGCCGCGGCCGCCGAGGCCGCTCCGCCGCCGGCCGCGGCGGAGCCCGTCGCCGTTCCGCTGCAGGCGCTGGAGCCGGCGCTGGACGACGCAGCTGCGGCCGGTCCCCCGCCGCCATTGCCGCGCGACAAGCCGGAGCGGCGGCTGCGGGTCGCCGCGGGCGATACCGTCATCGGCATCGCCCGCCGCCACGGCGTCTCCGCGCACGCGATCATCGCGCTGAACGCGCTGACCCCTCCCTACTGGCTGCGCACGGGCCAGCGGATTCGCCTGCCCGAAGAGGCCTATCGTTCCGCACGGCGGGACGAGGCGCGCGAGGATGCGCCCGAGGATGCGCCGCCTGCTGCCGGCGACGACGCGCGCGCGCCGGCCTCCACTCCCGAGGTCGCGGCGCCGTCCCCGCCGACCCCGCCGACCCCGCCGGACACCCGTGTCGCCCGCGCGGTGACGGTCTCGTCCGCGCCGGCCGCGCCGGTCTCGGCGGTGTACCGGCCCGCATCGGACGCCGTGCCGCTGCCGCCCTCGCGCAACACCTTCCTGTGGCCGGTCGAGGGCCAGGTGATTTCCAGGTTCGGCTCCAAGCCCGGCGGCACGCACAATGACGGAATCAACATCGCCGCCCCGGTCGGCAGCGACATACGCGCCGCGAAGAACGGCGTGGTCGCCTATGCCGGCAACGAGCTCAGAGGATACGGAAACCTCGTGCTCATCCGCCATGAGGACGGGTGGATGACCGCATACGCGCACAACGACACGCTTCTGGTCGGGAGGGGAGACACGGTGCGGCGCGGCCAGGTGATCTCGCGCTCGGGCAAGTCGGGCCGCGTCTCGCGCCCGCAAGCACATTTCGAAATCCGGCGCGACGGCGAGCCGCAGGACCCGCTGCGCCTGCTCACCCGCAAGTAGAAACGCCGCCCCGCTCCCCTGTTCGAGACGTTCGTTGGAATTTGCGCCGTGCCCCCGGCACGTCATGGCCGGACTTGTTCCGGCCATCCACGTCGCGCACGCCCTCAGGGTCGTGTGCGCGGTACAGAGTCCTGCACGCCCTCAGGGTCGTGCGCGCGGAAGGTAACCGCCTACCTCCAACGGGGCTGGCGGAGGGAGATGCCCGGAACAAGTCCGGGCATGACGGCGTAAGGGAGTGACCCTGGTGACAATTCCGGGTCAGGCCGGGCCGTCGGCTACCGCGAGCCCGACCCCGAGTCGCCCGGCCAGGTCCTGAACGAACTGCCAGGCCACCCGGCCCGAGCGGGCGCCGCGCGTCATGCTCCACTCGATCGCCTCGGCGTGCAGCGCCTCGCGGTCGATGGCGAGATCGAAATGTGTGGCGTAGCCCTCGACCATGGCGAAGAAGGTCGCCTGGTCGCAGGGATGGAAGCCCAGCCAGAGCCCGAAGCGGTCGGAGAGCGAGACCGACTCCTCCACCGCCTCGCCGGGATGGATCGCGGTCGAGCGCTCGTTGTCGATCATGTCGCGCGACATCATGTGGCGGCGGTTGGAGGTGGCATAGAAGAGGACATTGTCGGGGCGGCCGCTGATGCCGCCTTCCAGCGCGGCCTTGAGGGACTTGTAGGTCGTGTCCTCGGCCTCGAAGGAGAGGTCGTCGCAGAAGAGCAGGCATTGTCTGTCGCAGCCGCGCAGGCGGCCGAGCAGCAGCGGCAGGGAGCCGATCTCCTCGCGGTGAATCTCGATCAGCTTCAGGCCGCCCGGCGCATCCGCCGCCACGACGCCGTGCACCGCCTTGATGAGGGAGCTCTTGCCCATGCCGCGCGCGCCCCAGAGCAGCGCGTTGTTGGCCGGCAGTCCGCGGGCGAAGCGCCGGGTATTGTCCAGCAGGATGTCGCGCACCCGGTCGATGCCCTTGAGCAGCGCGAGCTCGAGCCGGTTGATCCGGGGCACGGCCTCGAGGCGCGCGCCGTCGGCATGCCAGACGAAGCCCTCCGCCTCGCCGAGCGCGGCATCGTCGGCGCCGGCCGGCGCGAGACGCTCCAGCGCCTCCGCGACGCGGCGCAAGAGGGGCGCCAACTCCGAGTCCGACATGAATGCCCCGGCTGGTGTGAAATCGCGGCGACCCTAACATAGTGACCGGGGTGCGGCATATTCGTTGCCCGCACGTGGATTTGCGCCTATCGTGCGGGCGATTTTCTGGCCGGGAGTACGAGTCGATGGTTCCAAGGAAGTTGGTGAGTGCGCTCGCCAGGACGGGCGCGCTCGGGCTCGTCCTGATCGCCCTGGCGGGCTGTCCGGGCATGCAGCAGGGCGGAGAGGGTGGCGAGGGGGGCGGCGGCGACATGCTCATGTCGATCCTGCCGCTCATCCTGATCTTCGTGGTGTTCTACTTCCTGCTGATTCGCCCGCAGCAGAGGAAGCAGAAGGCGCACCGCGAGATGCTGCAGAGCGTGAACCGGGGCGACGACATCGTGACCAACGGCGGCCTGGTCGGGACTGTCATCAAGGTTGGCCGCGGCGACAGCATTCTCGTCGAGATCGCGCCCGACATCAGGGTCCGGGTCATGCGCAACATGCTCTCGCAGATCATGCCGCGCCATGACCGATACGAGGACGAAGACGAGGACGACGAGGACGAGGGCGAGGAAGAGCGCGCCCAGGACGACGAGGCGTACGAGGAGCTCGACGAGGACGAGGAGCTCGACGACGAGGAGTTCGACGAGGACGAGGAAGACGAAGAGGACGAGGAGGACGAAGAGGACGAGGACAGGCGCGGGAGGCGCCGGCGCTGATCGGACCGCTACGCTTCCGCGCAGCCGATGCTCCGTACCCGTCCCTGGCAAATCGCCGCCGTCGCGGTGGTCCTCGTCGCGGCGGTCGTCTTCGCCGTGCCGAACCTGTTCGGCCGGGCGTCGCTGGGCGGCTATCCGTCGTGGCTGCCGTCGAGCCAGGTCAATCTCGGCCTCGATCTCCAGGGCGGCTCCCACCTCCTGCTCGAGGTGCAGGTCGGCGACATCCTGCGCGAGCGGATCACGACGCTGGTCGATGACACGCGGGTGGCGCTCAGGCGCGCGGGCGTCAAGTACACCGGGCTGAAGGCGGCGCGGGACCGGGTCATCTTCCAGCTCATCGATCCCGGCCAGATCGAGGCGGCGGACGAGGCGGTGGACGACCTCGACCCCGAGGCGGAAATCGACAGCGACTCGAGCGGCGGCTTCCGGATCGTGCTCAGCGAGGACGCGGTGGAGGCGCGCCGGGTCGCGGCGGTGAGCCAGTCGATCGAGATCATCCGCCGCCGGATCGACGAGACCGGGGTGCGCGAGCCCACCATCCAGCGCCAGGGCGAGGACCGCATCCTGGTCCAGCTTCCCGGCGTGGACGACCCGGAGCGGGTGAAGCGCCTGCTCGGCAAGACGGCCAAGCTCACCTTCCACTTGCTCGACCAGAACGTGACCGCCGAGGACCGGCGCAACCGGCGGACGCCGCGCGGCTCGCTGCGGCTCCCCTCCGACGAGCTCGATGCCAACGGCGAGGAGGTCTTCTACATCATCCGCAAGCGGGTCATGGTGAGCGGCGACGAGCTGGTCGATGCGGCGACCACCCGCGACCAGACCGGGCAGTGGGCGGTGAGCTTCCGCTTCGATTCGAGCGGCGCGCGCAAGTTCGGCGAGGTGACGACCGAGAATGTCGGCAAGCCCTTCGCCATCGTGCTGGACGGGGGCGTCATCAGCGCGCCGGTGATCCGCGAGCCGATCGTCGGCGGCACCGGACAGATCACCGGCAACTTCAGCGTCGAGGAGGCCAACGACCTCTCGCTGCTGCTGCGCGCCGGCGCCCTGCCCGCGCCCATGAAGATCCTGGAGGAGCGCACGGTCGGCCCCGACCTCGGCGCCGATTCCATCGAGGCGGGCAAGATCGCCTGCATCATCGGGCTGGCGGCGGTGATCCTCTTCATGGCGCTCTACTACGGCCTCTTCGGCCTGGTCGCCGACCTCGCGCTGGTCCTCAACCTCGTCATCATGCTGGGCGTGCTGTCGCTGCTGCAGGCGACGCTGACGCTGCCCGGCATCGCCGGCATCGTGCTGACCATCGGCATGGCGGTCGACGCCAACGTGCTGATCTTCGAGCGAATACGCGAGGAGGCGCGCGCCGGACGGCCGCCCTTCTCGGCCATGGAGGCCGGCTATCGCCGGGCCTTCACGACGATCATCGACTCCAACCTGACGACGCTGATCGCCGCCGTCATCCTCTTCATCATCGGCACCGGCCCGGTGAAGGGCTTCGCCGTCACGCTCGGCATCGGCATCGCGACCTCCATGTTCACCGCCATGCTGGTGAGCCGGATCATCCTGGTCGCCTGGCTCAAGCAGCGGCGTCCGGCCGCGCTGCCGCTCTAGGGCCCGCACCATGCGGCGATTCCGACTGATTCCCGACAAGACGGCGATCCCCTTCCTCGGGCTGCGCCGCACCTTCTTCGCGATCTCGATCGCGCTGGCGGCGGCCTCGGTCGTGGTGCTGCTCGCGCGCGGGCTCAACTTCGGCATCGACTTCGCCGGCGGCATCCTGATCGAGGTGGGCACGCAGCGGGAGGCCGACATCGGGCAGATGCGGAGCGCGCTGGGCGGGCTCAACCTGGGCGAGATCGCGCTCCAGGAATTCGGCTCGCCGACCGAGGTGCTCATCCGCATCGAGCGCCAGCCGGGCGACGCCACCGCCCAGCAGGCGGCCGTCGCCACCGTGCGCGACGCCTTGAGCGCGAACTACGGCGACACGCTGAGCTACCGCCGGGTCGAGACGGTGGGTCCCAAGGTGGGCGCCGAGCTGATCCAGGCCGGCATCATCGCGGTGGTGGTCTCGGTCTTCCTGATGCTGGTCTATATCTGGTTCCGCTTCGAGCTGCCCTTCGCCATCGGCGCGGTGATCGCGCTGATCCACGACGTGCTGCTGTCGCTCGGAGTCTTCGCGGCGCTCGGGCTCGAGTTCAATCTGCCCATCGTCGCCGCGATCCTCCTCATCGTCGGCTATTCGATGAACGACACCGTGGTCGTGTACGACCGCGTGCGCGAGAACCTGCGCAAGTACAAGACGCTGCCGCTTCTCGCGCTGCTCAACCGGAGCGTCAACGAGACGCTCGCGCGCACCGTCATCACCTCGGTGACCACGCTGCTCGCCCTGCTCGCGCTGCTGATCTTCGGCGGCGCCGTCATCCGCGACTTCAGCTTCGCGATGATCTGGGGCGTGATCGTCGGCACCTATTCGTCGGTCTTCATCGCGGGCGCCCTGCTGCTCACCGTGCAGCCCCAGCGAGGCGGCCAGAAGAGGGCCGCCGGCCAGGCCGAGCGGCTCGCCGCGGTCGACGAGGAGCCTGCGGCAGAGGCGCTGCCGCCCGAGAGTGCTCCCGCTCTGCCCGAGCCGGACGCATCCGTGGCCGAGACGGTGGCGGCTGCGGAAACGGCCGAAGCGGCAGGCGCTGCCCTGGAGGAAGAAGGCGAGGAGGCACCTCAGGCCGGCGGGTCGCGAAAGCAGCGGCGCGCGAGTTCCTCGCGGGCGCGGCGTCGCCGGCGCCGGCGCGGCAAGAGCTGAGCCTGCCCGGTGGATATCACGCCGCTCGTTCCCGAAGGCCGGCAGGTCATCGAGAGCTACGGCGACCGGGGCTTCAGCATCAACGGCGAACGCTATCCCGGCCCGGTCATCGTCTGGCCCGAGCGGGTGGTGCCCTGGGCGGTGCCGGACCTCGCGGCCGCCGCCATCGCCTCGCTCGACCCGCTGTTCTCGGCCGAGCCCCGCATCGAGATCCTGCTGATCGGCAGCGGCGCCGCCTTTGCACTGGCTCCTGCCGGCCTGCGGGCGGCGCTCGGCACGCGCGGCATCGCCGTCGAAAGCATGGACACCGGCGCCGCCTGCCGCACCTACAACGTGCTGATGGCCGAGGACCGCCGCGTTGCCGCGGCGCTAATTCCGGCGCGGCCGGGCTGATGTCTCCCTTCCGGAGGCGCCGGCCGGACATGGCTTTTTGGAAGGGACTTATACGCCTAACTGGCCAAGCCGCCTCTCATTGAGCGGGAATGAGAGCGGGTAGTGCGACGCTCCCTGAACTCCGCAAGAGGCGGCGGGGGCAAGCCGGGGCCCGCCCCCCATGAAACGCTCGTCGTATATGGTTCTCACGGACGATGTGGCTATCGGCAGTCGACGGACTAAGCCGCCTCCTGGATCGGCCTGTAGTGATTTGGATCGCTCCCGTCAATTCGGATATCAGTCACTTGGGCACTCCAGTCCGAATTCAGGGCCATGTCCTCGATCGACATATCGGGGCCGATGCCCATCTTCTCCGCAGCCAGCAGTTTCACGACTACCTCGGCATTGAGGTTCATCGTCTCTTCGTACCGCTCCCACCGGCTGATTGTGACGCGCGTGCAGCCGAGCCTCTTCGCCAGCTCCTCTTGGGTCAGGCCCATCTCGCTGCGCAGGAAGCGCAACTCCGGCCCGGACAGGCCACCGCGCCGGCTGATGATCGCGTGGGCGATCACCTTGTGCAGGCTCAGGATGTTCTCGATGCTGTACACCTCGTCGCCATGATCGTCTTGCTGAACGTCCACGCCTTCGAGGAACACGTTGTCGAGGCCACATTCGGTGTATCGGTAAACCTTCGTGCGCATCTTCTCCTCCGGGTCCAGGCTAAGTCCCGTCGACCCACATTATCGTGACCACCTTGATAGTGGCATTGGTCGGACTGGGGATGACGACCAGCCTGACAGAGCGTCTGTTTGAGTTAGGCGTCGGGCATTCGATCTGATACTTGAACAAGCCGCCTCGTGTGGCCGGCTCCGCATTCTCATACACAGTTCCGTTGGCCAGGACGTGGAGAACGTCGCTGACCAGCAGACCTCTCTCGCGCATGCGATCCTTCACATGCGCGGTGTACATGAGATTGATGTCCCGTCCCGATTTCTCCCTGATCCGGCGCGTCGCTTCGGCCGGCTTCCATGGCTTCGCTGGGCGCGGCTTGCCGCCTCGTCTCCCATCCGCCATGGCGCTCAATATGTATCATCATGATACATACCGCAAGAGAAAACTGACGCCCGCTCAACGCGGCCCCGGCCGGATCCCTTCATTGAGCATGGGGTGAGCCCCAGACGAGAAATTGGCTAGTTAGGCGTATAATCCCCTTTTGGAAGTCGACCGGCGCCCAACACCACGGGGCTCAGGTGTCTGCCTGTGACGCCACATAGCCGTCCAATCGGCTCCGCAAGGCCCGTTTCTCCTCCGCCGGCAGCCAACTTGCTTCGAAGGCATTGACGGCGAGCCGGACGATCTGATCCCGGCTCAGATCGGCCGCTTCCTGGGTCGCAACGAGGTTCTCGCTCATGTAGCCGGGGAAATACGCGGGATCGTCGGAGTTGACCGTTGCCCTCATGCCCAGCTCCAGCATGCGCCGAACCTCCAGAGCCTTGAGGCTGCCTGTGATGTAGCCGTTGGAGATCGGGCAGACCGTCAGGGCCAGGCCCCTGCGCATGATCTCGTCGCAGAGCGCCTCGTCCTCGAGCGCGTTGACGCCGTGGTCGATCCGGTCGACACCGATGTCGTCGAGGGTCTGCCGGATGTGCCGGGTCGAATTCTCCTGATCCACATCGCAGTGCATGGTCAGCCGGTAGCCCTCGGCGCGCGCCCGGACAAACACCGCCTTGAACTTGATCGGCGGATTGCCCTTCTCGTCCGAATCCAGGCCTACGCCGACGATCCAGTCCTTGTACGGCAGGGACTGCTCCAGCGTTGCCATCGCGGATTCGGCGCTCATGTCTCGCAGGAAACACATGATGAGCTGGGTGCGGATACCGAGCCTGTCATGCGCATCCACCTGCGCCCGGCGAATTCCACGAATGACGGTGTCATAGGCGATGCCGCGCGACGTATGCGCCTGGGGGTCGAAGAATATCTCTGCGTAGATCACGTTTTGGGAGTGCGCCTTGGTCAGGTAGGCGGTCGTGAGATCGCAAAAATCCCGCTCGGTCTCCAGGACGCCCATGCCCTCGTAATAGATATCGAGGAACGACGGCAGATCGTCGAAATCGTAGCCGGCCCGCATCTCCTCGACCGATCGGTAAGGCAGCTCGATGCCGTTGCGCCGGGCGAGATCGAACTTCAGCTCCGGCTCGAGCGTCCCCTCCACGTGGACGTGGAGCTCGGCCTTCGGCATGCGTTCGATGAAGCGCTTCATGTCCGTCATGATCTCAAGCCCATGGTTCGGCGCCGGGCATCGACCGCTCCGATACGTGAGCCGTCAACAGGTTGCCACACCATTCGGCGTCCAACCAGCGCGCCTGACAGCGTTACCGAGCCGCAAACTGCCCGCGGCAAAACTGCCCGCGGCGATTGCAACCGCCCGTCAAGCCACTATGCTAGGCATTGGCGATTCGTGATCGCAGGGAGCCCAAGACATGACCAACCCACTGACATCGCTCACGCAGACCGTGATCATGGGGGTCGCTCTCACCGTGATCATCGCAGCAATTCTCTATGGCATAGGCTGACCGAGGGGGCGAGGCGATGGACATACCTTTAGTCGGCTACGACTGGTGGCTGTTCTTCTTCCGCTGGACCCATGTCCTCTCGGGCGTGATGTGGATCGGCCTGCTCTGGTATTTCAACTTCGTCCAGATCCCGAACATGCCGAAGATCCCGGACGAGCAGAAGCCGGCGATCGGCAAGGTGATCGCGCCGGCGGCGCTCTTCTGGTTCCGCTGGGCGGCGCTCGCCACGGTCGCGACCGGCATCGTGCTCGGGCTGATGAACGAGTACTTCTCCGATGCAATCACCTTCGGCATCCTCGGCGCCGCGACCGACGGGTACGTGATCCAGCACAGCGCCATCGGCATCGGGATGTGGCTCGGCATCATCATGATGCTGAACGTCTGGTGCATCATCTGGCCCAACCAGAAGCGGGCGCTCGGGATCGTCGAGGTCGAGGCGGATCGCAAGGCGCGCTCCGCGCGCTACGCCATGCTGGCGTCGCGCACCAACACGATGCTCTCCATCCCGATGCTCTACGCCATGGTCTCGGCGCAGAACGTCGTCTATTGATGCGATAGGTCGCAATGCTCCGCCCGCCGCCCCGGTTCTCCGGCGGCGGGCGGAGAAAATCTCCCGATCAGGCGGCGGCCAGCGCCCGCAGCGCGTGGCGCGCCGCGCTGACGCCGGAGCGGACCGCGCCCTCGATGGTGGCGGGCAGCCCGGTCGCGGTCCAGTCGCCGGCTAGGAAGAGGTTGCCGAGCCGGGTCTCGGCCGGCGGGCGCAGCGGCAGGGACGCGGGTGTCTGGGCGAAGGTCGCCCGCTTCTCCTTGACGATGCGCACGGCCGGCGTCGCCGGCGGCCGGTAGTCCAGCGCCGCCGAGACATCGGCCCAGATTTCCTGGGCGATCTCCCCGGCGGGGCGGTCCACCAGGGCACCCGCGGCGCTCACGGTGACCGAGGCGATGTCGCCGCGCGCGAAGATCCACTGCGCCGTCCCGCCCACCACGCCGAGGATGGCGCTGCCTGCCGGCATCGGCACCGGCCGGTCGAGGCGGAAGTGGGCGTTGACGATCGGCCGGGTCTCCAGCGGTACGGGAATCTCCGGCAGAAGCTGCGTGCACACTTGCGGCGTCACCGCGAGCACGGCCACGTCGTCCGGCGCGAAGGATGCGTCGCCGCCGGCGCCGGCGCCGCCGGCGATATCGAGGCTCGTCACCCTGCGCCCGTCGTCCCGGATGGCCCGGAGCCGGCGGTTGCAGTGGAGCAGCCCGCCGCCGCGTTCGACATAGCGGACCGCCGGCTCCACCAGGTCGGGACCGAGGCCGGCCCGCGTGAGAAACACGCGACAGGCCGCCTCGCCCCGGCCGAATGTGAGGAGGACCGGCCGCAGGAGGCGGGCCGCGGCCTCCTCGACCGAGGCGTTGAGGGTGGCCACGGTGAGCGGCTCCCAGAGCCGCTCCAGCAACGGTCCTGCGCCGCCGAGCCGCTCTGCAACGGTGTCGCCGGCGCCCGCGCGGAAGAGGGCGAGGCCGGCGAGATAGTGGCCCGCCCGGCTGCCGGGCACGCGGCGCCCGGGGGCCATGATCCACCACGGCACCGGGCCGGCATTGGGGCGCACGGTCCAGCGCTCGCCCGTGCGCAGGTCGACGAAGGGAAAGCGCGCCCGTGCCTGCCCCACCAGCCCGTCCCGCGCGCCGATTGTCTCCATATAGGCGAACACAGAAGGATTGGCGCCCAGGATCAGGTGGTTGCCATTGTCGATGGTCCGGTCCAGGGTGGCGTCGTGGAACGAGCGGCAGCGCCCGCCTGCTTGCGCTGCCGCCTCCCAGAGGACGACGTGCTGCCCCGCCCTCACCAGCTCCACGGCGCAGGAAAGCCCCGCCATGCCGGCGCCGATCACGTGAACGCTCGCCATGCTGCCTCGCATCCCTCCCGGCGCGTCCCCCGGCGCGATCATGTATAGGGGAGGGAGGGCCTCTGGCAAACGCGCGGCCGGGCGGGGAGGCGCCTGAGTGGCCGCGCGCCTCTCGCCGGTGGGCGCGCGCGCGCGGGCGGCCGACTACGACCGCTATCTCTCCGCCCTGTTCGCACCGGCCGCGAGCCGCGAGGCGCTGTTCGCACTGATCGCCTTCAACCACGAGATCGCGCGCATCCCCGAGGTGGTGAGCGAGCCGATGCTCGGCCGCATCCGCCTGCAATGGTGGCGCGAGACCCTGGAGGCGATCCACGACGGCAAGCCCGCCCGGCGCCACGAGGTGGTGCTGCCGCTCGCCGACGCGATCCACGCCTGGGGCCTCGACCGCGGCGCGTTCGAGCGGCTGCTGGATGGGCGGGAGGCCGATCTGGAGCCCGACGCCCCGCCCGACCTCGCAGGCCTGGAGCGCTACGCCGCCGCCACCGGCGGGGCGCTGACGGCGCTCATGCTGCAGGCGTGCGGCGCGGACGGCGTGTCGGGGCTGGAGGCCGGGCGCGAGATCGGCACCGCCTGGGCGTTGATCGGCACGCTCCGCGCCGCCGCCCGCCACGCCGCGCAGGGCCGGGTCATGCTGCCCGCCGACCTCCTCGCCGCCGCCGGGATCACGGCCGAGGATATCCGGGCGGGTCGGGCGTTCGACCGCTGCGCCGCTGCCGCCGAGCCGGTGGCGGGCCGGGCCGAAGAGTTGCTCCGAGCGGCGCGGCGGGCACGGCGAGGGATACCCCGGCGCCGGCGCGGGGTGCTGCTGATCGCCCGACTCGGGGATGTCTACCTCGCCCGGCTGCGCGCGGCCGCGTGGGACCCGCGCGACGAGCGCCTTGCCGTGGGTCCGCTGCGCAAGCAGGTCGCCATGCTGGCGGGCGCGGCGACGGGCCGCTACTAGTATCCCGAACGAGTGTTGCGGCTCCCTGTCTCCTTCCCGTCATGGCCGGACTTGTTCCGGCCATCCATCTCCCTCCGTCGCGCCTGGTTGATGGAGATGCCCGGAACAAGTCCGGGCATGACGGCGGGGAAGGTCGGGCCGGCTCCTAGGCCGCCACCGCGCGGTCACCGAGCCAGCGGCCGAGATCGGCGCGGGCTCGGGCGACCATGGCGGCCTTGCGCGCGTGCTTGCGCAGCCGCCCTTCGACGGGCGGGAACAGCCCGAAATTGACGTTCATCGGCTGGAAGGTCCCGCCGGCGCCGAGGTGGCCGCCGGTGATGTGGCTCAGCAGCGCGCCGAGCGCCGTGGTGGGCGGTGGCGGCGGCGGCGGCGGGGCGTCGGCGCCTGAGAAATCCGCCGCGGCGAAGCGGCCCGCGAGCAGGCCGATGGCCGCGCTCTCGACATAGCCCTCGACCCCGGTGATCTGCCCGGCGAAGCGCAGATGCGGCGCCCGGCGCAGCCGCAGCGTGCCGTCCAGCAGCACCGGGCTCTCGATGAAGGTGTTGCGGTGGATGCCGCCGAGCCGCGCGAATTGCGCCTGCTCCAGCCCCGGAATCAGGCGGAACACGCGCTTCTGCGCCCCATGGGCGAGCTTGGTCTGGAAGCCCACCATGTTGAAGAGGGTGCCGAGCGCGTTGTCCTGGCGCAGCTGGACGACCGCGTAGGCGCGGGCGCCGGTGGCGGGGTCGGTCAGGCCCACCGGCTTCATCGGGCCGAAGCGGAGCGTGTCGCGGCCCCGCGCGGCCATCACCTCGATCGGCAGGCAGCCCTCGAAGTAGGGTGTGTCGCGCTCCCAGTTCCTGAAGGGGATCGTGTCGGCGGCAAGCAGGGCGTCGACGAAGGCGTCGTAGCGCGTGCCGTCGAGCGGGCAGTTGATGTAGGCGGCGCGCTCGCCGCCGGGCCCGGCCTTGTCGTAGCGGGACTGGAACCACGCATGGGCGAAATCGATGCTGTCGCGATGGACGATGGGCGCGAGCGCGTCGAAGAAGGCGAGGTGGCGTGTGCCGGTCGCATCCAGGATGGCCTGGCCGAGCGCCGGCGCGGTGAGGGGGCCGGTGGCGACGATGGCCGGACCCTCCGCCGCATCGGGCAGGCCGGCGGCCTCCGCCCGGTGCACGCGGATGGCGGGCGCCTCCTCGATCGCCCGCTGGACGGCATCGGCGAAGCCGGTGCGGTCCACGGCCAGCGCCTGGCCGGCCGGCACCTTGTGGCCGTCGGCGGCGGCCATGATGAGCGAGCCCGCACGCCGCATCTCCTCGTGCAGCAGCCCGACGGCGTTGCTCCCGGCATCGTCGGAGCGGAACGAGTTGGAGCAGACCAGCTCCGCCAGCCGGTCGCTGACATGCGCCTCGGTGCCGCGCACCGGTCGCATCTCCCAGAGCTCGACCGGCACGCCGCGCCGCGCGATCTGCCACGCCGCCTCGCAGCCGGCGAGGCCGCCGCCGATGATTCGAATCCCTTCCGCCACCCGCGTTCAGGCGACCTTGCGCCGCGCCCGCCCGCCCCGGCGCTCCGCCGCGCCCGCCCGCGCGGGCCGCAAGGCGCGGCGCAGGAACTGCCCGGTGTAGCTCCCGGCCACGGCGGCAACCTCGGCGGGTGTGCCGTCGGCGACCACGCGCCCGCCGCCGTCGCCGCCCTCCGGTCCGAGGTCGACGATCCTGTCGGCGGTCTTGATGACCTCCAGATTGTGCTCGATCACCACCACCGTGTTGCCGCTCTCCACCAGTGCGTGCAGCACCTCCAGCAGCTTGCGCACGTCGTGGAAGTGCAGGCCCGTCGTGGGCTCGTCGAGGATGTAGAGGGTGCGCCCGGTGGCGCGGCGCGAGAGCTCCTTGGCGAGCTTGACCCGCTGCGCCTCCCCGCCCGAGAGCGTGGTCGCCGGCTGGCCCACCTGGATGTAGCCGAGGCCGACGCGCTGCAGGGTTTCGAGCTTGTGGCGGATCGCGGGCACTGCTTTGAAAAATTCTGCGCCGTCGTCCACGGTTATCGCCAGCACGTCCGCGATCGACCGGCCGCGGTAGAGGATCTCCAGGGTCTCGCGGTTGTAGCGCCGGCCCCTGCATTCCTCGCACTGGACGTAGATGTCGGGCAGGAAGTGCATCTCGATCTTGATGAGGCCGTCGCCCTGGCAGGCCTCGCAGCGCCCGCCCTTGACGTTGAAGGAGAAGCGCCCCGGCTTGTAGCCGCGCGCCTTGGCCTCGGGCAGCCCGGCATACCATTCGCGGATCGGGCCGAAGGCGCCGGTATAGGTGGCCGGGTTCGAGCGCGGCGTGCGGCCGATGGGCGACTGGTCGATGTCCACCACCTTGTCGAGGAACTGGAGCCCCTCGATGCCGTCGTGGGCGCCGGGCTGCACGCGGGCCCCGAACATGTGCCGCGCCGCGCCGAGGTAGAGCGTGTCGACGACAAGCGTGGACTTGCCGCTGCCGGAGACGCCGGTGACGCAGGTGAAGGTGCCGAGCCGGAAGGTCACGTCGATGTTTGCGAGGTTGTTGGCACGGGCACCGCGCACCGTGACAAGCTGCCCCTCCTTGCCCGGCCGGGTGGTCGGCGGCACCGGGATCGCTTCGTCGCCGCTCAGATAGCGGCCGGTGAGGCTGTCGGGGCTCGCGACGATCGCCGCGGGCTCGCCTTCGGCGACGATCTCGCCGCCATGGACGCCGGCGCCGGGGCCCATGTCCACGACGTAGTCCGCGCTCCTGATGGCGTCCTCGTCATGCTCGACCACGAGCACGGTGTTGCCGAGATCGCGCAGGTTGCGGAGCGTGCCGAGCAGGCGCGCATTGTCGCGCTGGTGCAGGCCGATCGAGGGCTCGTCGAGCACGTAGAGGACGCCGGTCAGGCCTGAGCCGATCTGCGAGGCGAGGCGGATGCGCTGGCTCTCCCCGCCGGAGAGCGTGCCGGCGGTGCGCGAGAGGGTGAGGTATTCGAGCCCGACATCGACGAGGAAGCGCAGCCGCTCGTTGATCTCCTTGAGGATGCGCCGGGCGATCTCGCGCTGCTTCTCGGTCAACGCGCCGTCCAGGGTCTCGAACCAGCGTGCCGCGTCCGCGATCCCGAAGCGCGCGACCTCGCCGATATGCAGCCCGCCGACCTTGACCGAGAGCGCCTCCGGCTTGAGCCGGAAGCCCGAGCAGCTCTCGCACGCGGCGGTGCTCTGGTACTTGCCGAGCTCCTCGCGCAGCCAGGCGCTGTCGGATTCGCGCCAGCGCCGGTCGAGGTTGGGCAGCACGCCTTCGAAGGGCTTGGTGGTGTCGTATTGCCTGATGCCGTCGTCGTAGGTGAAGGTGATCCGCTCCGTGCCGGAGCCATGAAGAATGACCTCGCGCACCTTTTGCGGGAGCTTGCGCCAGACAACGGTCATGCTCTTGCCGTAGTGCTCGGCGATGCTCTCTAGCGTCTGCCGGTAGTAGGGCGACGACGAGTGCGCCCACGGGGCGACGGCGCCCTGGGCGAGGCTGTAGCCCTGGTTCGGCACCACCAGGTCGGCGTCGAAGTAGCTGCGGATGCCGAGGCCGTCGCAGCTCGGGCAGGCGCCGAAGGGGTTGTTGAAGGAGAAGAGCCGGGGCTCGATCTCCTCGATGGTGAAGCCCGAGACCGGGCAGGCGAACCGGGCCGAGAAGATCGTCCGCTCGCCGCTCTCCGCGTCCTCGGCCACGACCAGCCCGTCGCTGAGCGCGAGCCCAGTCTCCAGGCTGTCGGCGAGGCGGGCGCCCAGCGTCGGCGACACCGCCACCCGGTCCACCACCACCTCGATATCGTGCTTGCGCTTCTTGTCCAGCGCCGGCGCCGCGTCGATGTCGTAGGTCTCGCCGTCGATCTTGACCCTGGTGAAGCCGCGCTTGAGCAGTTCGGCGAGCTCCTTCCGGTACTCGCCCTTGCGGCCCCGGATCACCGGCGCGAGCAGGTAGAGGCGCGTGCCCTCGGCCATCGCCAGGGTGCGGTCGACCATCTGGCTCACGGTCTGGCTCTCGATGGGCAGCCCCGTCGCCGGCGAGTAGGGCACGCCGATGCGGGCGAAGAGCAGGCGCAGATAGTCGTAGATCTCGGTGACCGTGCCCACTGTCGAGCGCGGGTTCTTGGACGTGGTCTTCTGTTCGATGGAGATCGCCGGCGACAGCCCGTCGATGGATTCCACGTCGGGCTTCTGCATCAGCTCCAGGAACTGGCGTGCATAGGCCGAGAGACTCTCGACATAGCGCCGCTGGCCTTCGGCGTAGATGGTGTCGAAGGCGAGCGAGGACTTGCCCGAGCCCGAGAGGCCGGTGACGACGATCAGGCGGTCGCGGGGCAGATCGACATCGACGCCCTTCAGATTGTGCTCGCGGGCACCGCGAACGCTGATGGTCTTGGCCATGGGCGCGGACGGAACGGGTCGGGGAGCCGACCCGGACTATAGGAGCTTCCCCCGGCGAAGGCGAGCGCCGCTGCGTCGCGAGCGCCGCCGCGCTGTGCACGGCCGGTTTGAGGCGGGCCGGGCGATCGGCTAAAAAGCCGCAAGGGCGCGTGCAGGCGCAAAGGGAGGTCAGGCGATGGCGGGGAGCGTCAACAAGGTCATTCTGATCGGCAATCTGGGGCGCGACCCGGAGGTCCGTCAGACTCAGGACGGCAGGCCCATCGTCAACTTCACGCTTGCCACCAACGAGAGCTGGAAGGACCGCCAGACCGGCGAGCGCCGCGAGCGCACCGAGTGGCACCGGGTCGTGATCTTCGGCGAGGGTCTCGCCGACATCGCCCAGCGCTATCTGCGCAAGGGCTCCAAGGTCTATCTCGAAGGCCAATTGCAGACCCGCAAGTGGACCGACCAGTCGGGCCAGGAGCGCTACACCACCGAGGTGGTGCTCAGCGGCTTCCGCGCCGCGCTCACCATGCTCGACAGCCGCGCGGACGGCGGCGGCGGGGGCGGTGGCGGGCGCGACTATGGCGGCGGCGAGCCGGCCGCCGCACCGCCCGCCGCAGCCGAAAGTGCGGCCAGCGACCTCGACGACGACATTCCCTTCTGACCGCGCGGGCGCACGGCTGGGGTGTTTGCCGGCTTGCCGCGGGGTCGGCATATCGCGCCCGCGACATTGTGGAGCGCCGGCCTTTCCTGTAGTCTCGGCAGCGTGAGGATCGAGTCGCGCTACGCGGCCTAAATCCTTGTCTTCCAACAATCTTTCCGGTCATTGGTGACAGACGCTCCGCCCACCGCGCCACCTCGCGAGCCGCCCGGCGGCGACGCGCCCGCGACGCCCCCCGTCGCCATCGAGGAGGAGATGAAACGCTCCTACCTCGATTACGCGATGAGCGTGATCGTCAGCCGTGCGCTGCCCGACGTGCGCGACGGGCTGAAGCCCGTGCATCGCCGCATCCTCTTCTCGATGCACGAGAGCGGCTACGACTGGAACAAGCCCTATCGCAAGTCGGCCCGCGTGGTCGGCGACGTGATGGGCAAGTATCACCCCCACGGCGATGCCGCGATCTACGACGCCATGGTGCGCATGGCGCAGGATTTTTCCATGCGCCTGCCGCTGCTGGACGGGCAGGGGAATTACGGCTCGATGGACGGCGACCCGCCAGCGGCGATGCGCTACACCGAGGTCCGCCTGGGCGAGCCGGGGCACGCGCTGCTGGCCGACATCGACAAGGAGACGGTCGACTTCCAGGCCAACTACGACGAGTCCGCGCACGAGCCGATGGTGCTGCCGGCCGCCTTCCCCAACCTTCTGGTCAACGGCGCGAGCGGCATCGCGGTCGGCATGGCGACCAACATCCCGCCGCACAATCTGGGCGAGGTCGTGGACGCGGCCTGCGCCTATCTCGACGACCCGAAGATCGCGGTCGACGACCCGAAGATCGCGATCGACGGCCTGATGAAACACGTGCCGGGGCCGGACTTCCCGACCGGGGCCATGATCGTCGGCGCCGCCGGCATCCGCCAGGCCTACCACACCGGACGCGGCTCGGTGGTCATGCGCGGCCGCACCCACGTCGAGAAGGCCGGCAAGGACCGCGAGGCCATCGTCGTCACGGAGATCCCCTACCAGGTCAACAAGGCGCGGATGATCGAGCGCATCGCCGGCCTGGTGAACGAGCGCCGCATCGAGGGGATCGCCGACCTGCGCGACGAATCGGACCGCGACGGCGTGCGCGTCGTCATCGAGCTCAGGCGCAGCGCCATGGCCGAGGTGGTGCTCAACCAGCTCCACCGCTACTCGGCGCTGCAGACCAGCTTCGGCGTGAACATGCTGGCGCTGCGCGGCGGCCGGCCGGAGATGATGAATCTTCGGGACATCATCGCGGCCTTCATCGACTTCCGCGAGGAGGTCGTCACCCGGCGCACGACCCATCTCCTCGCCCAGGCCCGCACGCGCGCCCATGCGCTCGCCGGCCTCGCCATCGCCGTCGCCAACATCGGCGAGATCATCGCGCTCATCCGCGCCGCGAAGGACCCGGCGGACGCCCGCGCCGGCCTCACCGGCAGGGACTGGCCGGTCAAGGATGCTGGGCCGCTGATCGCGCTGATCGCCGACCCGCGCCAGGGGGTGACCGAGGGCGATACCTGCCGGCTCACCGACGAGCAGGCCAAGGCGATCCTGGAGCTGCGCCTGCAACGCCTCACCGCCATGGAGCGCGACAAGATCGCGGGCGAGCTCGCCGGGATCGTCGAGCAGATCAAGGACTATATCGACATCCTGCAGAACCGGGAGCGTCTGCGTTCGGTGCTGCGGACGGAGCTCGTCGCGACCCGCGAGAAATTCGCAGACGCCCGGCGGACCGAGCTGATCGCGGTCGAGTTCGAGCACGATGTCGAGGACCTGATCCAGCGCGAGGAGATGGTGGTCACGCTCAGCCACCGCGGCTACGTCAAGCGGGTGCCGCTCTCCACCTATCGGGCGCAGCGGCGGGGCGGCAAGGGCCGGGCCGGCATGAGCACCCGCGACGAGGACTTCGTGTCGCAGGTGTTCGTCGTCAACACGCACACGCCGGTGCTGTTCTTCTCCACCGCCGGCCAGGTCTACAAGCTCAAGGTCTACCGCCTGCCCCAGGCCGCGCCGCAGGCGCGCGGCAAGGCGCTGGTCAACCTGCTGCCGCTGGCGGGAGGCGAGACCATCTCGACCATTCTGCCGATGCCGGAGGACGAGGGGGAGTGGGCCGCCCTCCAGCTCATGTTCGCCACCGCGGCGGGCTCGGTGCGGCGCAACAGCGCGAGCGACTTCGTGAACGTGCCGTCGGCCGGCAAGATCGCCATGAAGCTCGGCGACGATGACCGGATCATCGGCGTACGGACCTGCAGCGTCGGCGACGACGTGCTGCTCGCCGCCCGCGGCGGCAAGTGCACCCGCTTCGCTGCCGCCGACGTTCGCCTGTTCAGGGGGCGGAGCTCGTCCGGCGTGCGCGGGATGGACCTCGCGGACGGCGACCGGGTGATCTCCATGAGCGTCCTCGCGCACGGCGATCTCAGCGCCGAGGAGAGGGACGCCTACTTCAGACGCAAACGCGAGGGCGCGGCGCCCAAGATCACGGCCGAACGTCGCGCCGCGCTCAAGGCCCAGGAGCAGTTCCTGCTCACCCTCCGCAGCGACGGCTTCGGCAAGCGCACGTCCAGCCACGACTACCGCCTGACCAAGCGCGGCGGCAAGGGTATCATCAACATCATCACCGGCGCCGGAAAGAGCGGAGAGAACCAGGTGGTCGCCACCTTCCCCGTGGCGGTGCAGGACGAGATCATGCTGGTCACCGACGGCGGCCAGCTCATCCGCTGCCCGGTCGAGGACATCAAGCCGAAGGGCCGAAACACCCGCGGCGTCACCATCTTCCGCCTCGGCGGCGGCGAGCGGGTGGTGTCCGTGGCGCGGCTCGCCGATGTCAACGGCAACGGCGCGGCCGGCGCGGTGGCGGCGGACGCGGGGGCGGCGCAGGATGGTTGAGAGGGTCGGCCTCTATCCCGGAACCTTCGACCCGATCACGACGGGCCATCAGGACATCATCAGGCGCGCGCTCAGGGTGGTGGACAGGCTGGTCGTGGCGGTCGCCGTCAACGCGGGCAAGAGCCCGCTCTTCGACGTGGACGAGAGGGTGGCGCTCACCGCTCAGGACCTCGCCGCGCTCGGGCTCCAGCCGCCGCGGCTGGAAGTCCGGCCCTTCGACAGCCTGCTCATGCACTTCGTCCATGAAGTCGGCGCCACGGTGATCGTGCGCGGGCTGCGGGCGGTGTCCGACTTCGAGTACGAGTTCCAGATGGCGGGCATGAATGCGCGGCTCGACCAGGGCGTGGAGACGGTGTTCCTGATGGCGTCCGAGCGCCATCACTTCATCGCCTCGAAGCTGGTCAAGGAGATCGCCTCCCTCGGCGGCGACGTGTCGAGCTTCGTCTCGCCGCTCGTCGCCGGCCGCCTGGCCGAGCGCTTCGGTACGGCGCCATCCTGAGGCGCACGGCGCCGGTGTCCGTCGGTGAGGGTCGACGCCTTCGATTTCGAGCTCCCGCGCGAGGCGATCGCGACGCGCCCCGCGCGACCGCGTGACTCCGCGCGCCTGCTGGACCTGAGCGCCGGCCTCGTCCACCGCCGGGTGGCGGACCTTCCCGACCTGCTGCGGCCGGGCGACCTGATGGTCTTCAACGACACGCGGGTGATCCCGGCGCGGCTGGTGGGCATGCGCGGCGCGGCGCGGGTGGAGCTCACCCTGCACCGGCGCCGGCCGGACGGATGCTGGCAGGCCTTCGCGAAGCCGGCGCGGCGGCTCAGGCCCGGCGACCGCATCCGCTTCGCCGAGGATTTCTCGGCCGCCGTCGAGGCGCGCGACGGGCCCGAGGTGAGCCTCGCCTTCGACCGGCGCGGCGCGGCGCTCGGCCTGGCGCTGCAGAGCCACGGCGCCATGCCGCTGCCGCCCTATATCCGCCGCGCGCCGGACGAGCGCGACCGCGACGACTACCAGACCGTGTTCGCACGGCGCGACGGCGCCGTCGCCGCGCCCACGGCGGGGCTCCACTTCACGGACGACCTTCTCCGGGCGATCGAGGCACGCGGCGTGGACCGCCGCTTCGTCACCCTCCATGTCGGCGCCGGGACCTTCCTCCCGGTCGCGGTGGAAGACACCGCCGATCACGCGATGCACGCCGAGACCGGCAGGATCGCGCCGGCCGCCGCCGCCGCCATCGAGCGCTGCCGGCAGGCCGGCGGGCGCGTCGCCGCGGTGGGCACCACCGTCGTGCGCCTGCTGGAGAGCGCGGCCCGGCCCGACGGCACGGTCGCGGCCTTCTCGGGCGAGGTCGACCTCTTCATCGAGCCGAGCTACCGCTTCAAGGCGGTCGACCTGATGCTGACCAACTTCCACCTGCCCCGCTCGACGCTCTTCATGCTGGTCTGCGCCTTCGCCGGCACCGGGCGGATGAAGGCGGCCTACGGCGAAGCGCTGGCGGCGGGCTACCGCTTCTATTCCTACGGCGACGCCTGCCTGCTGGCGCGGGGAGAGGGCGATTGAGTCTACGTTTCACGGTCGCGGCGACGGACGGCCGCGCCAGGCTCGGCCGGCTGGAGACGGCCCATGGCGCCGTGCAGACGCCCGCCTTCATGCCGGTGGGAACTCAAGGAGCGGTCAAGGGGCTCACGGTCGATGCGGTGCGGGCGAGCGGCGCGGAGATGGTGCTCGGCAACACCTATCACCTGATGATCCGGCCCGGCGCCGCGCGCATCGCCCGCCTCGGCGGCCTGCACAGATTCATGAACTGGCCGGGCCCGATCCTCACCGATTCGGGCGGCTTCCAGGTGATGTCGCTCGCGAAGCTCCGCACCGTCGAGGAGGACGGCGTGGTCTTCCGCGCCCACACCGACGGCTCGCGCCACCGTCTGACGCCGGCGGGCGCGGTGGCGATTCAGCATGCGTTGGGCAGCGACATCACCATGGTGCTGGACGAATGCACGCCCTGGCCGGCGAGCGAGGCCGAGGCCGCCGCCTCCATGCGCCGGTCGATGCGCTGGGCCGGGCTGTCGCAGGCGGCGTTCGCGGCGCGGCCGGGCCACGGGATATTCGGCATCGTCCAGGGCGGCGTCTTTCCGGCATTGCGGGCGGAATCGGCCCAGAAACTGGTGGAGATCGGCTTCGACGGCTACGCCGTGGGCGGGCTCGCGGTCGGCGAGGGCCAGGCGCAGATGCTGGCGGTGCTCGACGGCCTCCACGGCTCGCTGCCGGCGGCGCGGCCGCGCTATCTGATGGGGGTGGGCACGCCGGGGGACATCGTCGAGGCGGTGCTGCGCGGGATCGATCTGTTCGACTGCGTGCTCCCCACCCGCTCGGGCCGCACCGGGCGCGCCTATAGCGGGAGCGGCACCCTCAACATGCGCAACGCCCGCCATGCCGAGGACCCCGCGCCGGTGGACCCGGCCTGCGCCTGCCCGACATGCACGGGCTACGGCCGCGCCTATCTGCACCACCTGTTCCGCACCGGCGAGATGCTGGGCCCGATCCTGCTGAGCCAGCACAACCTCTATTTCTATCAGCGGCTGATGGCCGATCTGCGCGCCGCCATCGCGGCGGGGCGCCTCGCCGCCTTTGCGGCGGAGCGGAGCGCAGCCGGGGACTCCGGCTGACGGGCTCAGCCGCCGCCGCCGCCGAAGCGCTTCACCCGCTCGGCCGTCTCGGGGTCGAGGAAGCGCCTGACGGTGGCCTCCGTCTCCAGCGCAAGCGCGCCCTCGACATCGAGCGAGCCCGCCCGGTTGAGCACCCGTTTGAGGTCGCGCACCGCGGCCTGCGGCAGGGCGGCGATTTTCCGGGCCGTCTCGTGCGCGGCTTCGAACGCCGCGTCGTCGGGCACCACCCGCCAGGCGAGGCCCATCTCGTGCGCCTGGGCCGCGCCGAAGGTCTCGCCGAGCAACAGCAGCTCGCGGGTCTTCGCCAGCCCGACGATGCGGGGCAGGATCGCCGTCACGCCGCCGGTCGGGAACATGCCCCACGCGATCTCGGGGAAGAAGCAGCGGGTGCTCTCGGCGAAGACGGCGAGGTCGCAGTCGATCGCCCATTCCAGCCCGCCGCCCACGGCCCAGCCGTGGATCGCGCCGATCACCACCTTGTCGCCCAGCACGAGGCGGCGGGTGACGGCCTGGATCGATTCGATGAAGGCCCGCGTCGCCGCCTCGTGCGCGGTCTGGCTCTCGATCTCCTTGAGGTCGTCGCCGGCGCAGAAGGCCCGCCCCGCCCCGCGCAGGACCAGCGCGCCGACCGCCTCGTCCGCCAGCGCCGCGTCGAGTGCCGACAAGAGATCGGCGAGCAGCGCGTCGTTGAGCGCATTGAGCCGTTCGGGCCGGTTGAGCGTCAGCGTGGCGACTCCTTTCGCCGTTTCGGTGAGAACAGTGCCGGCCATCGTCAGTCCTCCCGGATCAGGCGCTTGGTCTTGCCGCCGGTGCGCGGCAGCGCTGCGGGCGCAAGCAGCGTCACGCTGGCCGAGGCGCGGAGCCTGGACCCGATCGCCTCGGCCACGCGTGCCGCTAGGGCGTCCGAGCCCTCGGCACCGTCCGCCAATTCCACCTCCACCGGCAGCCGGTCGTAGGGACCGTCGCCCTTCAGGCGGATGCGGAACTCGCCCGAGAGCGCGTCGAAGCCGCCGATCGCGCCGCCGACGGCGCTGGGGAAGACGTTGACGCCCCGCACCACCACCATGTCGTCGCTGCGGCCGAGCACGCGGAAGCGCGGCGCCCGGCGCCCGCAGGCGCAGGCGCCCGTGCCGGTCACGGCGATCACGTCGCTGGTGCGGAAGCGCACCAGCGGCTGGGGCCTCGCGCAGGAGGTGGGTCAGCACCAGCTCGCCGCGCGCGCCCTCCTGCCACGGCACGGGATCGCCGCTCTCCGGCTCGATCAGCTCCGCATGGAGCACGTCCTCGCCCAGGAAGTGCAGGTCGTTGTCGGCCCGGCACTGGCTCGCGAAATTGCTGAACACGTCGGAGACGCCGTAGTTGGCATTGCGCGCAGTGAAGCCCCAGACCGATTCGAGGCGCGCGCGGAAGCGTGGATCGTCCAGCCCCGCCTCGCCGCCGAAGAGCCCGAGCCTGAGCCCGAGGTCGCGCGGCGCGAGGCCGGGGAAGTGTTCCACAAGGGTCCGCTCCAGGGCGGCCGGGTAGGAGGGCGTGCAGTGGATCGCGGCGACCTTGAGGTCCAGGATCGTGCGCACCAGCAATTGGCTATCCCCCACGCCGAAGGGAATCACCGTGGCGCCCGCCGCCTCCAGGGCGAGATGGTCGCTCACCCCGCCCATCCACATGCGGTAGTTGAGGCAGTGGACCGTGAGCGTGCCGAGAGTGAGCCCTGCGGCGCGGAAGCAGCGGGCGCCGACCTCGGCCGTCTGCGCTGCGTCGGCCTGCGTCTGGGCGATGTTCATGGCCTGCCCGGTGGTGCCGGAGGTGCGGTGCAGGCGGACGACGAACTCGGGCGCGGCCGCGAGGTAATCGCCGAAGGGCGGGTGCGCGGCCTGCGACTCCCGCAGCATCGCCTTGTCGCAGAGGGGGAGGGCCGAAAAATCCTCCAGACGCTCCGGCACTCGCCGCCCCGCCCAGAGCCGGGCGAAGAAGGGCGATCTGTCGGCGACATAGGCCCGCTGGGCGCGCCAGCGTTGCTGCCGCAGCGCGGCGATGTCGTCAGGCGGCCGAAACGCGTCGTCCTCGGCGCTCACCCCTTCCACTCCCCGGATGCGTCGGCCATCGGCGCGACCCGCGGCCCGCTCAGGCGATCTCGGCCTTCTCCTCGTCGGAAAGCGGGTGCTCCAGGCGGGAGATCATCTCGCGCGGGCAGATCTGCCAGAAATTGCCGATCTCCAGGGTCCAGTCGGCGAGCAGCCGCTCGCTGTAGCGTGAGGCGGTCTCGGCATGGTGCTCCTCGACCAGGGTCCGGCACGCGCCTTCCCAATGGGCGCTGGCGATGCGCTGCCAGATCACCGTGTCGGCGTTGACGCGCCGCTCGAAAGAGGAGTCCGGGTCGTAGACGAAGGCCATGCCGCCGGTCATGCCGGCGGCGAAATTGTCGCCCACCGACCCCAGGATCACGGCGATGCCGCCGGTCATGTATTCGCACCCGTTCGAGCCGCAGCCCTCGACCACGGCGCGGGCGCCGGAATTGCGCACGCAGAAGCGCTCGCCCGCCTGGCCGGCGGCGAACAGCTTGCCGCTCGTCGCGCCGTAGAGGACGACATTGCCGATGATCGTGTTCTCGCTGGAGTTCAGCGGGCTGGAGGTCGGCAGGCGCACGACGATGGTGCCGCCCGAGAGGCCCTTGCCGACATAGTCGTTGGCATCGCCGATCACCACGATCTTGAGCCCCTGCACCGCCCAGGCGCCGAGCGACTGGCCGGCGGAGCCGCGCAGGCTGATCGTGAAGTAGTCGGGCGGCAGCCCCGACATGCCGAAGCGCCGCGTGAGCCGCGACGAGAGCTTGGCGCCGATGGAGCGGTGGGTGTTGCGGATCGTGTAGGCGAGCTGCATCTTCTCCGGCACGTCCAGCGCATCGTCGGCGTCGCTGATCATCTGCTCGTCGAGGGTGTCGGGCACCGGGATGCGGCCCTTGCGCGTCGAGTGGCGGGGGTGGCCGCCGGGGTCGGCCTGGACCAGGAGCGGGTTGAGGTCGAGATCGTCGAGATCGGCGCTGCCGCGGCTGACCTGGCGCAGCAGGTCGGTGCGCCCGACGATCTCGTCGAGCGTCGCGGCCCCGAGCGAGGCCAGGATCTCGCGCACCTCCTCGCCGATGAAGCTGAACAGGTTGACGACCTTCTCCGGCGTGCCCTCGAACTTGGCGCGCAGAGCCGGATCCTGCGTGCACACGCCCACCGGGCAGGTGTTGCTGTGGCACTGGCGCACCAGGATGCAGCCCATGGCGACCAGCGAGGTGGTGCCGACGCCGAACTCCTCCGCCCCCAGTATGGCGGCGATGACCACGTCCCGGCCGGTCTTGATGCCGCCGTCGACGCGCAGCGTCACGGTGTGGCGCAGGCGGTTGAGGGTCAGCACCTGGTGCACCTCGGCGAGGCCCATCTCCCACGGCACGCCGGCATATTTCAGGCTGCTCTGGGGCGATGCGCCGGTGCCGCCGTCATGGCCGGAGACCAGCACCACGTCGGCCCGCGCCTTGGCGACGCCGGCGGCGATGGTGCCGATGCCGGCCTCGGCCACGAGCTTGACCGAGACCCGGGCGTGCGGGTTGATCTGCTTGAGGTCGTAGATGAGCTGGGCCAGGTCCTCGATCGAGTAGATGTCGTGGTGCGGCGGCGGCGAGATCAGCGTCACCCCCGGTGTCGACAGGCGCAGCCGGGCGATCTCGTCGGACACCTTGAAGCCCGGCAGCTGACCGCCTTCGCCGGGCTTCGCCCCCTGCGCCATCTTGATCTCGATCTCGCGGCAATGGTTGAGATACTCCGCGGTCACGCCGAAGCGCGCCGAGGCGATCTGCTTGGTCGCGGACGACGCGTTGTCGCCGTTCCCGCGGGGCTCGAAGCGCTCCCGCGCCTCGCCGCCCTCGCCGCTGCACGACGCCGCCCCGATCCGGTTCATGGCGATGGCGAGCGTCTCGTGCGCCTCCCTGGAGAGCGCCCCGTGCGACATGCTGCCGCTGCTGAAGCGCTTGCGTATCTGGGTGATCGACTCCACCTCCTCGAGCCCGATCGGCGGCCGCACGGGCCTGAAGTCGAGCAGGTTGCGGACGTGGATGGGCGCGAGCGCGTAGACGCCGTCGGCATATTTCATGTAGGTCGCGAAGGAATCGGTCGCGACCGCCGACTGGAGCATGTGGATCAGCGGCCCGTCGAAGGCGTGCACCTCGCCCGAGCGGCGGTATTTGAGGAGGCCGCCCACCGGCAGCACGACCGGGCTCTCCTCGTGGGCCTTGCTGTGCTGGAGCAGCACGCGGCGCTTGATGCCGCTGAGGCCGATGCCGGAGAGGCGCGCGGTCATGCCGGGGAAGAAGTCGGCGACCAGCGCCCGGCTCAAGCCCACGGCCTCGAAATTGTAGCCGCTCCGGTACGAGCTCAGCACCGAGATACCCATCTTGGAGAGAATCTTGAGGAGCCCCGCATCGACGGCGCTGCGGTATCGCGCCTCGCACTCCGCGAGGCTGCGCTTGCCGAAGAGCCCGCGCTCCTGCCTGTCGGCCAGGCTTTCGAGCGCGATATAGGGGTTGATCGTGGTCGTGCCGACGCCGATCAGGACGGCGAAATAGTGCACGTCCAGGCACTCGGCGGCGCGCACGTTGATCGAGGTGAAGGTCCTGAGCCGCTGGCGCACCAGGTGGCTGTGAACCCCGCCGGCAGCGAGGATCATGGGGATCGGCGCGCGCCGTTCCGACACATGCTCGTCGGTCAGGATCAGGTGGCTCGCGCCGCCGCGCACCGCTTCCTCCGCCTGCCCGCGCACCCGCTCGATCGCCTCGGTGAGCCGGCCGGGCCCGGGGCCTGCGTCGAAGGTGCAGTCGATCCACACCGCCTTGTCGCCCAGATGCTCGATCAGGGCCGCGAATTCGCCGTTCAGCAGCACCGGCGAATCGAGCTGGATCAGCGCTGTCTGCTCGGGCTCGTCGGCGAAGATGTTGCCCATGTTGCCGAGCCGGGTGATCAGGCTCATGACGCTGTATTCGCGCAGGGAATCGATCGGCGGATTGGTCACCTGCGCGAACATCTGGCGGAAGTAGTAGTGCAGGCCGCGATACTGGCCGGAGAGCACGGCAAGCGGCGTGTCGTCGCCCATCGAGCCGGTCGGCTCCTTGCCGTCGTCCACCATGGGGTGGAGCACCAGCTCGAGCTCCTCCATGGAATAGCCCACCATCCGCTGGCGCTGGCGCAGCGCGTCGCGCGAGAACAGCCGGGGCGCCGTCTCGCCGGCGACGAGGGCGCTCGCATCGGTCACGTCGGCGGCCCACCTGGCGTAGGGTTTGGCCCCGGCCAGCATGTCCTTGATTTCGCGGTTGTGATGGAGGCGGCCCTCGGCGAGGTCGACGCCGATGAGCTGTCCCGGCCCGAGGCGGCCGTTCTCGACAATCTGGTCGGGCGCAATCGGCACCATGCCGGTCTCCGAGCCGACGATGAGCAGGTTGTCGGCGGTGACGCTGTAGCGCATCGGACGGAGCCCGTTGCGGTCCATCCCGGCGAGGATCCAGGTGCCGTCGGTCGCGGCGATGGCGGCGGGGCCGTCCCACGGCTCCATCAACCAGTTGCAGATGCTGTAGAAGGCGCGGTGATGGTCCGGCATTTCCGGCTTCCTGGACCAGGCGTCCGGAATCATCAGGCTGTAGGCAGCCGGGACCGAGCGGCCGGCCCGCACCAGGCCCTCGAGCACGGCGTCGAGCGCCATCGAATCCGAGGCGTCCGGCTCGATCAGCGGAAAGAGCTCGTTGTTGTGTGCGCCGAAGACATCGCTGGCGGCCCGCGCCTCGTGGCTCGCCATCCAGTTCTTGTTGCCGCGCACCGTGTTGATCTCGCCGTTGTGGGCGAGCATGCGGAAGGGCTGCGCCAGGCGCCAGGTGGGGAAGGTGTTGGTCGAATAGCGCTGGTGGAAGATCGCGAAGCGCGACACGAAGCGCTCGTCCAGCAGGTCCGGATAGAACGCCGTGAGCTGCTCGGCCAGGAACATGCCCTTGTAGATGAGCGAGCGGCAGGAGAAGGAGCAGATGTAGAAGCCGGTGATGTGATGGTCGAGGACCTGCTTCTCGATGCGGCGGCGGATTATGTAGAGGTCGATCTCGAACTGGTCGTCGTCGGCGCCGCGCTCGTTGGCGATCATCACCTGCTCGATTTCCGGCCGGCTGGCGTTCGCCTTCTCCCCGATCACCGACGAATCGATCGGCACCTGGCGCCAGCCGAGGATGCCGTGGCCGAAGCGCAGGATCTCGGTCTCGACGATGCTCCGGCAAACATCCTGCGCGCCGAGGTCGGTCTTGGGCAGGAACACCATGCCGACGGCGAGCCGCCCGCCCTTCGTTCCCTGGCCGGTGGTCTCCACATGCTCCCTGAAGAAGTCCTGCGGGATTTCGACATGAATGCCGGCGCCGTCGCCGGTCTTGCCGTCGGCGTCGACCGCACCCCGGTGCCACACCGCCTTGAGCGCGGCGATGCCGGCCTCGACCACGTCGCGCCGCGGCGTGCCGTCGAGTGCGGCGATGAGCCCCACCCCGCACGCATCGTGCTCGAAAGCGGGGTCGTAGAGGCCGCCTTCGAGGACCGGCCGGCCGGTCTGTTGGGGATCCCAATCATTCATGCCGCCGCCTCCCGCACCGCGTCGTGCCCGTCCGCATCGGCCTGGATGTAGCGGTGGATCGAGTGCGCGGCGTCGCGCCCGTCCTTGATCGCCCAGACCACGAGCGAGGCGCCGCGCACGATGTCGCCGATGGCGAAGACGCCGTCGAGGCTCGTCATCATGGTGCGCCAGTCGATCAGCAGCGTGCCCCAGCGCGTGGTCTGGAGCGCGGGCTCGCCGAACAGTGCGGGCAGGTCCTCGGGGTCGAAGCCGAGCGCCTTGATGAGCAGGTCGGCGTCGACGGAATAGCTCGAGCCGGGAATGGCCTGGGGGGTCTGGCGGCCGCTCGCATCGGAAACGCCGAGGTGGATGCGCACCGCGCGCACGCCCTCCACGACGCCGTCGCCGAGCACGGCTTCGGGCTGAGACAGCCAGACGAACTCGACGCCCTCCTCCTCGGCGTGGCGCACCTCCTGCATCGAGCCCGGCATGTTCACGCGGTCGCGCCGGTAGAGGCAGCGCACCGAGCGCGCGCCCTGGCGCACCGCCGTGCGCACGCAGTCCATCGCCGTGTCGCCGCCGCCGACGACGACGACGTTCTTGCCGCAGGCGTCGAGGGTGCCGTCGTCGAAGGCCGGCACCGCGTCGCCCAGTCCCTTGCGGTTGCTCGCCGTGAGGTAGTCCATCGCCTGGAAGATGTTGCCGAGGCCGATCCCCGGCAGTGTCATGTCGCGCGCCATGTAGGCGCCGGTGGCGATCACCACCGCGTCGTGGCGGGCGCGCAGCTCGGCCAGCGACACGTCGCGCCCGACCTCGACATCGAGGTGCATCTGCACGCCGCCGTCGCTGAGCAGGTCGGCCCGGCGCCGGACGATCGCCTTGTCCAGCTTGAAGTTCGGAATGCCGTAGGTCAGCAGGCCGCCGACCCGGTCGTAGCGGTCGTAGACATGGACCCGATAGCCGTGACGGCGCAGTTCCTCGGCGACGGTCATGCCGCCGGGGCCGGCGCCGACGATGCCGACCGAGTGCGGCCGCTCGGCCCTCGGCGCCGGCGGCTTGACCCAGCCGTTGCTGAACGCCGTGTCGGTGATGTAGCGCTCCACGGCACCGATGGTGACCGCGTCGAAACCCTTCTCGATCACGCAGTTGCCTTCGCAGAGGCGATCCTGCGGGCAGATGCGGCCGCAGATCTCGGGCATGTTGTTGGTCGCCGACGAGATTTCGTAGGCTTCCTCCAGCCGCCCCTCGGCGGTCAGCATCAGCCAGTCGGGTATGTTGTTCGAAACCGGGCAGTGTATCTGACAGAAGGGGACCCCGCACTGCGAGCAGCGGGCGGCCTGGTCGGCCGCCGCCTCGGGGCGGAAGTCCTCGTAGACCTCGCCCCAGTCGCGGCGGCGCAGCGCCGGCGCGCGCTTGTCCGGGTGCTGCTGCGAGAGCGTCACGAATTTGAGCATTTCTGCGCCCACACGCCTTCTCCTCGGATCTTCCGGACAGCGGCGGGCGCCGCTGGTCCGCGCGGTGCCGCCCGACAGTGCCCGACGCCGGCACTATAGCCGCATGGGGGCGCTCCCGCCAGGCAATTCGGCGGAGATAGGTCAGAGCAACTGCCTGAATGATGTGGAGCGGATCTTCATGGAGGCCTGCGATGCGCGCGTCGATTCCGCCTCCCGCCGATATTCGGGCCGGAACGGGACTAATGCGGCGCGCGGTGCTGTCCTTGACGGGGCCGGCGGTGGTATAAGGCGGCGCGGCCCCGAGTCGGCCGCCGCTCAGGCAACAGTCCGACCGTGCCCTTCCTTCATATCGTCGTCCTCACGCTGATCCAGGGCATCACCGAGTTTCTGCCGGTGAGCTCGTCGGGGCACCTCGTGCTGGTGCCGCTGGTCGCCGGCTGGCAGGACCAGGGCCTGGTCATGGATGTGGCGGTCCATGTCGGCACACTGGCGGCGGTCCTGGTCTATTTCTGGCGCGACCTCGGGCAGATCCTCCTGGGCTGGCTGGGCGGAAACTGGCGGCGGCCGGACCGGCGCTTCGGCCGCGCGCTCGGCTTCTATCTGGCGGTATCCGCGATCCCGGTCATCGGTGCGGGCGGCGCGGTCTACCTGGCGGGGCATGCGGCACTGCGCGATCCGGCGGTCGTCGCCTGGGCGACCATCGGCTTCGGCGTGCTGCTCTATGGCGCGGACCGCATGGGCATGACGATCCGGCGCATCGAGCACATGACCCTCGGCCACGCCCTCGTCATCGGCCTCTTCCAGGTGCTCGCGCTCGTTCCCGGCGCCAGCCGCTCGGGCGTCACCATGACCGCCGCCCGCTGGCTCGGCTACGAACGGCCGCAGGCGGCCCGCTTCGCGATGCTCATGTCGATCCCGGTGATCGCGGCAAGCGGCGCGGTGGCGGGGTACGAGGTCTGGAGCCGGGGCGACCCGATCGTCACGTCGGCCGCGATGCTCGCCGCGGGGCTCTCGTTCGGGGTGGCGATGCTGACGATCGCGGGGCTGCTCGCCCTGCTCCGGCACGTGAGCTTCACGCCCTTCGTCGTCTACCGCCTGGCTCTGGGCGGGGCGGTGCTGGTCTGGCTCCACGACCTGGTCTGATGCGCGCCGCCGATGCACACCGCTGGCCCGCGAGCCGGGCGGCGGCCGTCAGCCGCCAGCCGTCAAGCGCGGGCCGTCAGCCGCCGGCTGCTCAGGCCTCGCCCGCCGGCGCCGATTCGCCGCTGCCGCGGCGGTGGCTGCGCAGATAGGTCGGCAGGATCAGCTCGGCCGCGGTCGCGGCGATGCCGAGGTCGGCGAGGCCCGGCGCGTCCGGCGCGGCGACGTTGTCGATCCTCAGCAGCTTGACCTGATCGGGCGTCAGCGGCGGGGCCGGCGCGAACTGCGCGATGCGGGCGAGGACCGCCGCTGCGAGGAAGGGCACCGGGACCATGAGCGCGTTGCGGCCGGTCTCGCGCGCGATCAGCGCCATGAGCTCGGCGTAGCTGTAGACCGAGGGGCCGCCGAGCTCGTAGGTCCTGCCCTGCGCCGCCATGCCGGCGAGCGCCCGCTGGGCGGCCTCGGCGATATCGCCGACGAAGACCGGCTGGAAGCGCGTGGTGCCCGCCTCGAACTCGGGCGTGAGGAAGAGCCCGTCCAGCTTCATCCGGGGCAGCCCGTCGAAGAACAGCGGCAGGACCGGCACCAGGCGAAGCATCGCGGCAAAGCGGTTGAAGAAATCGTCTTCCGGCCCGAACACCAGTCCCGGCCTGAACAGCGTCGCGCCGGGGAACGCCTCCCTGACGGCGGCCTCGCCGGCCGCCTTGGAGCGTGCGTAGTCCGAGGGCGACGCCGCATCGGCGCCGAGCGCCGAGACATGGAGCAGGTGGGAGGCGCCGGAGTCGGCGGCTGCGCGCGCGATGCGCCCGGCCGCCGCCACGTGCACGGCGGCGAAGGTCTGCCTGCCGCGCTCGCTGAGGATGCCGGTGAGGTTGACGACCGCATCCGCGCCGGCGACGGCACGGCGCACCGACGCCTCGTCGCGCACATTGGCCTGGACCGGCGCCACCCGTCCGACATCGCCGCAGGGGCGGAGGAAGCCGGCAAGCTCGGGCCGCCGCGTCGCGACGCGGATGCCCCAGTCCGCGCGTGCGAGCCGCTGGACGACGTGGCGCCCGAGAAACCCGGTGCCGCCAAAGATCGTGACGATTCGCAAGACGCCCCCGATCGCCCGCCATTGCCATTGAGCAGTCCCGACTATTAGGACAACCAGCGGCAATCAGCCAGAGAAAAGCGTGCCCACCAGCGACCCAAGGTGTGGAATGCGACCAGGACCGGGCCGCGCAGCGTCGCGCGGATACGCGCGCGCGGAGCGAGCGCCCGGCGCCTCCCAGGTGCGGAATGTGAACGGGACCGGGCCGCGCAGCGGCCCGGCCGGCGCGACCGCGCCGGCGCGCCGCAGGCGCGGAGCCAAGCGAGCGGAGCGAGCGCCCGGCGCCTGAGGGAAATGAAAAGAGTCTACCGCCCGGCGGCCCCAAGGTGCGGAATGTGAACGGGACCGGGCCGCGCAGCGGCCCGGCCGGCGCGACCGCGCCGGCGCGCCGCAAGGCGCGGAGCCAAGCGAGCGGAGCGAGCGCCCGGCGCCTGAGGGAAATGAAAAGAGTCCGCGTTGACATCCCCCGGCGCCGGGACTAGGCAGCAGGCCATGGCTCAGCACCTCCATCGCGGCGACCTGCCGCCGGGGCTCACCTTCGGCGATGCGGTGGCGATCGACACCGAGACCATGGGCCTCGACCCGCATCGGGACCGGCTCTGCCTGGTGCAGCTCTCGCGCGGCGACGGGGACTGCCATCTGGTCCAGTTCCCGCCCGGCGAGGCGGTCTGCGCCCCCCATCTGGCGGCGCTGCTGAGCGACGAGGCGGTGCTCAAGATCTTCCACTTCGCCCGCTTCGACCTCGCGGTGCTCGAGCACGGGCTCGGGGTTCGCTGCGGGCCGGTCTACTGCACCAAGATCGCATCGCGGCTCGCGCGCACCTTCACCGACCGCCACGGCCTGAAGGACCTCTGCCGCGACCTGCTCGGCATCGAGATATCCAAGCAGCAGCAGTCGTCGGACTGGGGCGCGGACCGGCTGTCCCGCAACCAGCTCGACTATGCCGCGAACGACGTGCTCCACCTGCATCCGCTGAAGGAGAAACTCGACGCGATGCTCGCGCGCGAGGGGCGCGCGGAACTGGCCGAGGCCTGCTTCGCCTTCCTGCCCGACCGCGCCCGGCTCGACCTCGAGGGCTGGCCCGAGGTGGACATTTTCGCCCACGACTAGTGAAGTGTCCCGGAAATGCGCACGAATAGCGTTTTCCTCTCATCGTCATGCCCGGACTTGTTCCGGGCATCTCGTCGCGCAGGACGCAACCGGGGAGCCCTCGTGGATGGCCGGGACAAGCCCGGCCATGACGTGAAGGGAACGCTGGTACTATTCGTCATGAGTTCCGGGACACGACACTAGCCCGACGCGGCGCCTTCGCTCGTCGTCGCAAAACCCTGGCCGGCGCGGCCGACCAGCCCGGCCTGCTCGATCCACACGCGGCAGGCGGGATCGTCCACGACCGTCCCGATCCGCCGGCACGCCTTGCCGCGGGCGCCGAGGATTTCCAGGGCGCGGGCCTCGTGCGCGGCGGGCACGATGGCGCAGAAGCCGATGCCCATGTTGAAGACGCGGTACATCTCCGCGTGCCTGATGGCGCCGAGCCGCTGCAGCACGGCGAAGACGGCGGGCGGCGCGGGCAGGGCGTCCAGCCGCATCCCCACGCTGGCCTCGATGCGCGTCAGGTTGAGGAAGCCGTCGCCGGTGATGTGGGCCAGCGCGTGCACCGGCACCTCGCTCGCCAGCAGGTCCAGCGCCTCGCGGACATAGATGTGGGTGGGGCGCAGCAGCGCCTCGCCCACCGTCTCGCCGAGGCCGTCGGCACGATCGCCGGGGCCGAGGCCCGCGCTCTCGAAGAAGACCCGCCGGGCGAGCGTCAGGCCGTTGCTGTGGATGCCGCTGCTGGCGATGCCGACGATGCTGTCGCCGGGCTGCACCGCGGCGCCGACATTCACGGCGTCGAGGTCGACGCGGCCGACGGCGGTGCCCGCCAGGTCGAAGCCCGCGCCGGGCACCGCGCCCTTGATGACATCGCCCATCTCGGCGATCTCGCCGCCCGCGATGGAGACGCCGGCCAGCCGCGCGCCCTCGGCGAGGCCGGCGCCGAGGGCTTCGAGCATCGCCGGCTCCGCGCGCTCGACGGCGATCGTGTCCACGAACGTGACCGGCCGCGCGCCGACGCAGACGAGGTCGTTCACGTTCATCGCCACGCAGTCGATGCCGACGCTGTCGTAGCGCCCGGTCATCTGCGCGATCAGCGCCTTGGTGCCGATCCCGTCGGTGCAGACGGCGACGCCCATGCCGCCGAAATCCACCACGCTGGCGAAGTAGCCCAGCCCCACCTTGATCGCGCCGAGGCCCGCGTCGCCGGCGGGCCAGGTCGTGCGCACATGGCGGGCCAGGCCGGCAAGCCCCGCCTCGACCGCATCGGCGTGGACGCCGGCGCTGCCATAGGCCGTGGCCGGGCCTTCCGGCGTGGCTGCCATGCGCGCGCTCTCCAAAAAATCCGCCTGCGGCGGGGCTTGAGCCTCGCCCATCGGCCCGCAGCCGGCAAGGACCGCGCCGGCGAACCGGGCGGGCGCGCTTATCGGGTGCCGGTCGTCGCGGCAAGCTGGCGGGTGACGAGCTGGGCGTAGAGGCCGGCGCGGGCGAGCAGGGTTGCGTGGGTGCCGCTCTCGGCGATGCGGCCGTCGTTCAGCACGACGATGGTGTCGGCGTCGCGGACGGTCGAGAGCCGGTGGGCGATGACGACCGTGGTGCGCTCGGCCATGAGCTCCGTGAGCGCGCGGCGCAGCATGGCCTCGTTCACCGCGTCGAGGTGCGAGGTCGCCTCGTCCAGGATCAGGATCGGCGCGTTCTTGAGGACGGCGCGGGCGACGGCGACGCGCTGGCGCTGGCCGCCGGAGAGCCGCGTGCCGCGTTCGCCGACGCGTGTCTCCAGTCCTTGCGGCAGGGCGGCGACGAAATCGTCGAGGGCGGCGCGGCGGACCGCTTCCGCCAGCGCGGCCTCGGGCGCGTCCGGCCGGGCGATGAGGATGTTGGCGCGGAGCGTGTCGTTGAAGAGGTAGGTGTCCTGCGCCACCAGGGCGATGCGGGCGCGGAGATCGTCGAGCGTCCACCGCCGCACGTCCTCTCCGTCCAGGCGGACGGTGCCTTGCGCCGGGTCCCAGAAGCGCATGAAGAGGTGGGCGATGGTGGTCTTGCCGGCGCCCGACGGGCCCACCAGCGCCAGCGTCTCGCCGGGGCGGACGGAGAGCGTCACGCCGTCGAGCGCCGGCCGCCCGGTGCCCACATAGGTGAAGCCCACCCCCTCCATCTCCAGCGCCGGCGCGCCGTGCGCGGGCGCGGCGCCGGGGCCGTCGGTCACCGTCACCGGCGCGCTGTGCACGGCGTGGAGGCGCCGCGTCGCGCCCAGCGTGTCCGCAAGCTGGCGGCCGACATGGGCGATCTCGGAGACCGGCAGGAAGGTCGCCATGGCGAGGATGGCGAGCAGCGGCAGCATGGCGGCGTCGAGGTGGCCGGCCTCGATCCAGAGCGTGCCGCCGATCACCACGGCGAGGCCGCCAAGGCCGGTCGCCGTCTCGATCAGCGCGGTCTGGAGCGTGAGGTCGCGGTAGTAGGGGAGGCGCACGCGGTGGTGGTCGCGCACGAATCCCAGGAACACTTTGCGCCGGGCAGCCTCCTGGCGGAACGCGAGAAGCTCCGTCAGCCCCTGGATCGTGTCCACCGCGTGGGCGTTGAGCAGGCCCAGGATTTCGCGGGCGCGGCCGCCCAGCCTGTCCAGCCGCTTGCGCAGGAGGAAGGGGCTGAGCGCCACCAGCGCGATGAAGGGCGCGAGCGCCGCCGCCGTCGGCCAGCCATGGGCCAGCAGCGTCGCCATCACCGCCGCCGGCACCAGCACCGCCACCAGCGCCGGCGCCACGGTGTGGGCGAAGAAATACTCGACCAGCTCCACGTCCTGCGTCGCCATGCCGACGATGTCGCCGCTGCGCCGGCGCAGCAGGTAGGCCGGCGCGAGCTTGTCCAGCTTGGCGTAGAGCGCGATCCGCATGTCGGTCAGCAGGCGGAAGGCCATGTCGTGGGCGACCCAGGATTCGAGCCAGTGCAGCAGGCCGGCGAGTGGGGCGATCGCATAGAGCGCGATCAGCAGCCCGCCGACCGGGGTGCCCTGCTTGATGCCGGCGACCACCAGCGCGCTCAGCACGCCGACCCCGATGAAGGCCACCACCCGGACGACGCCGAGTGCGAAGGCGAGGCCCACGCGCCCGCGGAAGGGACGCACCAGGCGGAGCAGCCGCACCCAGGCGCTCCACCAGCCGAGGCCGGCGGCCTTCAGCACCTCGTCGTCGGGCGCGGCGGATGCGCCGGGCGCAACGGCGTCGAGGCGGCGGTCCTCGGTGGTCGGCGCGAGCGCGGGCTCAGGCCCGCGTGGCGCGGGCGGCGGGGCGGCGAGTCCCTCCCGCACCTGGTCCGCCATCAGCCGGTGGTAGACGCCCTGCGCGACCATCAGGTCGTCGTGGCGCCCGCTCTCGACCACCCGGCCGGCGTCCAGCACGAGGATGCGGTCGGCGTCGATCACGCTGGACAGCCGATGCGCCATGATGAGGACCGTGCGCCCGCCCATGAGACGCCCGAGCGCGTCCTGGATCACCGCCTCGTTCTCCGCATCGACCGACGACAGCGCCTCGTCCAGCAGCAGGATCGGCGCGTCCCGCAGCAGCGCGCGGGCGATGGCGATGCGCTGGCGCTGCCCGCCCGAGAGGCGGATGCCGCGCTCGCCGATCACCGTCGCGTAGCCCTGCGGCAGGCGGGCGATGAAGCCGTGCGCGTTGGCCGCCCGCGCCGCCGCCTCGACCTCCGCGTCGCTCGCGTCCGGCTTGCCGAAGCGGATGTTCTCCGCCGCCGTGCCGTGGAAGAGATAGGTGTCCTGATTGACCACGCCGAGCCGGGCGCGGAGCCCCGCGCGCTCCAGCGTGCGCAGGTCGCGGCCGCCGAGCAGGACGCGCCCTGCCTGCGGGTCGTCGAAGCGCAGCAGCAGGCGCAGGATCGTGGACTTGCCGGCGCCGCTCGCGCCGACGATGCCGACCCGCTCCCCCGCCTCGACGTGGAAGGAGAGCCCGTCATGGGCCGGCCGCCGGCCGCCGGGATAGGCGAAATGCACGTCCTCGAAGGCGAGCGTCGGCGCGAGCCCGTGCGCGTCCGCGGCACCGTCCGCGTCGCTGACGGCGGGCTCGGTATCGAGCAGGCGGAACAGGCTCTCGGCCGCGGAGCGCCCGTGCATGCCCGTGTGCAGCAGCGCCCTGAGCTCGCGCATGGGCCGGAAGACCTCGACCCCCATCATCAGCACGATGAGCAGCACCTCGATCCCGACGGCGCCCTCGGCGACGCGGGCGGCGCCCAGGCCGAGCGCCGCCGCCGCGCCGGCCGCGATGCAGGTGTCGGTGACGCCGCGCGAGGCGGAGTTGCTGGCCAGCACCCACATCGTGCTGCGGAAGAGGGCGTGCGCCTTCTCGGCAAGGAAGCGCCCGCGCGCGCCGGACTGGCCGAAGGCCTTGAGCGTCGCCAGCCCCTGCACGGAATCCAGCAATTCGGCGCCGTAGGCCGCATAGGCCGCCTGCCGCGCCGTCGACGATTTCCGGTCCCCGTGGTGGAACGCCGCCGGGGCCACGAGGGTGAGCAGGGCGAAGCCGAGCAGGATGCCGGCGAGCGGCAGGTCGAGGAAGGCGGCGAAGGCGAAGATGCCGAAGGGCGTCACCGCGGCGACGAAGAGCTGCGGCAGATACTGGCCGAAATAGGTCTCCAGCTGCTCGACCCCGTCGATCAGGGTGAGCAGCACGTCGCCCGAGCGCTGCGCGCCGAACTGGCCGGGGCCGATGGCGGCGATGCGGTCGTAGAGGCGCGCGCGGATCTGCAGCTGCACCAGGGCGGCGGTGCGGTGCGCCTCCATGGTGCGCCAGTATTCGAGCACGCCGCGCGCGACCATCGCGGCGGCCACGGCGACGATGGCCAGGATCAGATCGTCGAAGCCGTCGCCTCGGAAAACCCGCCCCAGAAGCCAGCCGAGCAGCGCCAGCCGCGCGATCCCGACCGCGGCCGAAAGCAGGCCGAGCAGCGCCGCGCCTGCGATGCGCAGCCGCAAGCCCTCGGTGAACTGCCACAACCTGCGATCGAAATACATCGGCGCCGCCCCTCGGCCCTGCGTCCAGCGAACCCGCGCCCATCGACCACAAAGGCGCGCCCTTGTCCAATCCGTTGCCGGCACCCGGTGATCGCAACGATGAGGGATACACGAGGATCGGATGTTGGCTTAGGATGCTCCTGCTCCTGGACCATGGAGGATCGCCATGGCCGCGCGGCTCGCCGACCGGACGGTCGGGATCGGAGGCGGCATCGACCTGCACTATGTGGAGGCAGGTCAAGGCAGGCCGCTCATCATCATCCCCTCATGGTCGCTCACCGGCGCGGCCTACCGGCACCAATTGGAGGCGCTGTCGCGGACGCGGCGCGTGATGGCCTTCGACATGCGCGGCCACGGCGAATCGAGCACGCCGGCGGGCGGCTACCGAGTCAGCCGGCTCGCGGCCGACCTGCGCGCGGCGATCGAGCGGCTGGCGCTCGACGAGGTCGATCTCATGGGCCACTCGATCGGCTCGTCGATCATCTGGAGCTATATCGACCTCTACGGCGAGGACCGCCTCGGGCGGCTGATCTTCGTGGACCAGGCGCCATCGGTGACGGCGAAGCCCGACTGGTCGGCGGCGGATCGCGTCGCCTATGGCTGCCTGCTGCCGGACCTCGCGGCCCTCGCCGAGTTCTACCTCCAGGTGCTGGCGGCGGAGAGTGCCGAGGCGACCGTGCCCGTGATCGCCCGCCTCTTCTCGCCGTCGCTCGCCGCCGAGGAGCTGCTCTGGTTCGCGCGCGAGATCTGCAAGCTGCCGCGCCGCCATGCGGCGGACCTGCTCCACGATCACTGCGGGCTCGACTGGCGCGACGTGATCCGCAGGGTGCGGCGGCCGACCCTCGTGGTGGGCGCGGAAGCCAGCATCTTCTCTGCCGAGTCGCAGCAATGGATCGCGGCGCAGATCCCCGGCGCCGAGGTGGAGATTTTTGCGGCCGACGAAGGCGGCTCGCACTTCATGTGCTACGAGAACCCGTCCAAGTTCAACGCGCTCGCGGACGCCTTCCTGTCCTGATCCCCCACCCCACGGACGGGCGCGGGCGCTGAGGCCGGTGCCGGACAGGCCCCCGCCGTTCTGGACTGACGCGATTTGTCACGCTAATATATGTGAGAAAACGTGAGGCCGCGCCATGCAGTTCCAAGCCTTCGTCGACAATGAGCTGTTTTCGCCGACTCTGATTGCCGACGCGCTGCGCACCACCAAATCCGAGATCGCCGGCACCCTTGGCCTCGGAAAGGATGCGTTCACGCGCGCATCGCGGGTCCGGGCGCGGAAGACCCAGGTCCGCCTCCGCCAGATGCTGGAGATTCTCAACCGCGTCGAAGCCGTGACCGGATCCCCGATCGCAGCCTATGCCTGGTTCCGCGCCGAGCCGCTGCCGGGCTTCGGAGGCGCCACGCCGGACCAGTTGATGCGCGAAGGCAGGGGCAATCAGGTGCATGCGTATCTCGACCGGATCATGGCGGGCGGATACGCCTGAGCTCACGCCTTCCCGATGCGGTTCCGGGGACTGGTCTACAGGGCACACAATCCGCAGTGGTCGTGGAGCCCCTTGTCCGGCGAAGGAGCGCGCCGTCACGGCGGGCGCTTCAACCGGCGCGGCGTGGCCGCGCTCTATGCCTCGCTCGATCCGCTGACTGCGATACGCGAAGCGCAACCTCTGGGCCGGCCGATGCAGCCGCTTGTCCTTTGCGCCTATGAGGTCGATGCCGAGCCTGTCCTCGATACGCTGAATGAAGAAAGCCGTAGTGACCAGGGCGTGAGCGATGCCGATCTCGCATGCCCCGCCTGGGAAGCGGGCATGCTGGCCGGCACGGTCTCCGCATCGCAGGCCCTGGCCGATCGTCTGATCGCTGCGGGCTATGCCGGCCTGCGGGTGCGGAGCTTCGCCGGCGGGGCCGGGGCCGGCGATATCAATCTCGTGATGTGGAGATGGGGCACCGACCTGCCCGTCCGCGTTGTTCTTGTCGACGATGAGGACCGTCTCTCTGTCGCTTTGGACGATTGATCGGGCGTCGGCCTCAGCGTCCCCGACGACATGAGGATCGATCCCCGGCCCTGCGCGGTTTGACAGCATTCGGCCTTTTTCCTAGCGTCGCCCAGCGGCACGCGGCGCGCTGGCGCCTTGTGAGGGCCGGGGGGAGAACGATGTGACGATCGGGGCGGTCCTTCCGGTCAAGGATTTTGGCGACGCCAAGCAGCGGCTGGCGGGTCTGCTCGGCGCGGGCGAGCGCCGGCGGCTCGCCCAGGCGATGGCCGAGGACGTGCTGGAGACCCTCTCCCAGGTGCAGGGCGTATCCGCGATTATCGTGGTGACCCGCGACGCGTGGGCGCGCGATCTCGCCGCCCGCTACGGGGCCCAGGTGCTGATCGAACCCTCGAACGATGGCCAGAGCGCCGCCGTCTCCAGGGCAGCCGCCGACCTGGGGAGCGCGGGTGTCGCGAGTCTGCTGCAAGTGCCCGGCGACGTGCCGGGGGCAAGCGCGGACGAGATCGCGACGGTGATCGAGGGTCACGGGCAGGGTGGCGGGCCGGCCGTGACCCTAGTGCCGGCGCACGACCGGCGCGGCACCAATTGCGTGCTCTGCTCGCCGCCGGGCGCGCTGCCCTTCGCCTTCGGCCACGACAGTTTCGAGCCGCATTGCCGGGCGGCGCGGGCGCGCGGGATCGCGCCCCGCATCGTCCCGCTGCCGGGCCTCGGGCTGGACATCGACACGCCCGACGACCTGCGCGCCTTCCTGGCCGGGCCGAGCGCGGGCCGCACCCTCGGCTATCTCCGCGAAAGCGGCATCGCCGAGCGACTCCTGGTCACCGACGCGGCCTGAAGCAGATGCACGAGACGACCCGCGATCTGCTGAGCGCGGTGCAGGACGGGCACCGCCCGGACCCGGGCGAGGCCCATGCGCTGGCCGCCGAGGACGACCTCGCGCCGCTGCTCGACTGTGCCGCCGCACTCCGCGACCGGGCGCATCCCGATGTGGTGACCTATTCGCGCAAGGTCTTCATCCCGCTCACCCATCTCTGCCGCGATGTCTGCCACTACTGCACCTTCGCCCGGCCGCCGCGCCGGGGCGAGGCCGCCTTCATGACGCCGGACGCGGTGCTGCGGCTGGCGGAGGCCGGCGCGGCCGCCGGCTGCAAGGAGGCGCTCTTCACCCTCGGCGACAAGCCTGAGCTACGATACCGCGCGGCGCGCGAGACCCTCGCGGCCCTCGGCCACGAGAGCACGCTCTCCTATCTCGCGGCCATGGCGGCGCTGGTGCTGGAGGAGACGACGCTGCTGCCGCACCTCAATCCGGGCGTGCTGGGCCGCGACGATTTTCGCGCGCTGCGCGATGTCTCGGCCTCCCAGGGCATGATGCTGGAGAGCACGTCGGAGCGGCTCTCCGCCAAGGGTGCGCCGCACCATGGCTCGCCCGACAAGCGGCCGGCGGTCAGGCTGGAGACGCTGCGCCTCGCCGGCGAGGAGGCGGTGCCGTTTACCTCCGGCATCCTCATCGGCATCGGCGAGACCCGCGAAGAGCGGATCGAGGCGCTGCTCGCGCTGCGCGACGCCCACGACGCCCATGGGCACATCCAGGAGATCATCGTCCAGAATTTCCGGGCCAAGCCGGGGACGCGCATGGCCGCGGCGCCCGAGCCCGGCCTGGACGAGCTGCTCTGGACCGTCGCGGTCGCGCGCATCCTCTTCGGGCCTGCGGCGAACATCCAGGCGCCGCCCAACCTGAGCCCCGGCGCGCTGCCCCGGCTGGTGGCGGCGGGGATCAACGACTGGGGCGGCGTCTCCCCGGTGACGCAGGACTACGTCAATCCAGAGGCACCCTGGCCGCATCTCGACGCCCTCGCCCGCGAGACCGCCGCCGCCGGCAAGACGCTGGCCGAGCGGCTCACGATCTATCCGGCCTACGCGCAGGCGGGCGAGCGCTGGCTCGCGCCGGCTCTGCGGGAGCGGGTGCTGAAGCTGGTCGATGCCGGCGGCTATCCCCGCACCGATCCCTGGGTCACGGGCGCGGGCGTGGCGCCGCCGCAGCGCCGCGTGTCCGCAGCTTCCGTCGTGGCGGCACCGGATATCGAGCGGCTGCTGGCGCGCGCCGAGGCCGGCGGGGGGTTGGGCGAGGACGCGCTGGTGCGGCTCTTCGGGGCGCGGGGCGCGGCCTTCGACGCGGTCTGCGCCGCCGCCGACGGGCTCCGGGCGCGCGTCAGCGGGCCGAAGGTCGGCTATGTGGTGAACCGCAACATCAACTACACCAACGTCTGCTACTTCCGCTGCCAGTTCTGCGCCTTCTCCAAGGGCAAGCTGAGCGAGAACCTGCGCGGCCGGCCCTACGACCTGCCGACCGACGAGATCGTGCGCCGGGTGCAGGAGGCCTGGGAGCGGGGCGCCACCGAGGTCTGCCTCCAGGGCGGCATCCATCCCGACTATACGGGCGAGACCTATCTCGCGATCTGCCGCGCCATCAAGCAGGCCGAGCCCGCGATCCACGTCCACGCCTTCTCGCCGCTGGAGATCTGGCAGGGGGCGGCGACCCTGGGCCGCACGGTGCCGGATTTCCTCGCGGAGCTGCAGGAGGCGGGACTGGGTTCGCTCCCCGGCACCGCGGCAGAAATCCTCGACGACGAGGTGCGCGCCGTCATCTGCCCCGACAAGATCGCCACCGAGCAGTGGCTCTCGGTGATGGCGGCGGCGCACGGGCTGGGATTACGCAGTACCGCCACGATCATGTTCGGCCATGTCGATGCGCCGCGCCACTGGGCGCGCCACCTCCTGCGGGTCCGCGCCTTGCAGGAGCGGACGGGCGGCTTCACCGAGTTCGTGCCGCTGCCCTTCGTCGCGATGGAGGCGCCGCTCTATCTCAAGGGCCGCGCCCGGCGCGGGCCGACCTGGCGCGAGGCGGTGCTGATGCACGCGGTGGCGCGGCTCGCGCTCCACCCGGTCATCGCCAACATCCAGACCTCGTGGGTCAAGATGGGGCCGGAGGGCGCCGCCGCCTGCCTCCGCGCCGGCGCCAACGACATCGGCGGCACGCTGATGAACGAATCGATCACCCGCGCCGCCGGTGCGAGCCACGGCCAGGAGTTTCCGCCGCAGGAGATCGAGGCACTGGTGGACGGCCTGGGGCGCACGCCGGTGCAGCGGACGACGCTCTACGGCCCGGCGCCGGCCGCCCGCCGTGCCGCCGCCCATGCCGCGCCGCCGCTCGCGCCGGTGGTGAACGCGCCTGCGCGCCGCTACGAACGACGGGCTGCCGCGGGCGATCTGGTCCGGCCGGGCCTGGAGGTCGGCGCCGCCGCAGCGCCGGGCGAGTGAAGGGCGGCGGGGATCGCTGTCAGTCTCCTCGGCCCGTTCCTGCTCCGATCACGGGCGTTGGTTTTCGAGAAGCCGGATCATCATGTGGCGAACGTGGTCCTGGCCGCCGAAGAACACCGCCAGGACACGGACCGCCCCGCGCGCCTCGTCGATGTCGAACCAGTAGATCGCCCGTCCGATGGTCAGATGCCGCAGGCCGGGCAGGATGTCGTCGTGGCGTTCGCCCCGGTGAGGCGCGGACAGGATGCGTTCTGCGGCGACACGGATCTCCAGGACCCGCGAGCCGGCGCGGTCGAGCGCACTCTCCAAGCTCTCGCCGAAGTCGAGGTAATTGCGCAGGAGATGATCGAATATCAGCCCGAAGTCGCGCTCGGCCTCGACCGAGAACTCAAGACGGAAGGTCATGCGTGCGGCGCTTGTCGGCAATCATCTCGGCCAGCCGCGCGTCCAGCCCTTCCGCGTCGACGAACGCGCCCTCGCGGCGACGCGACAGCAGCACGCGCAGCGCCGCGGTTTCCAGTTCCTCGACGTCCACTCGCTGACGCAGCAGGTCGACGCCTTGCTGCAGGACCGCGCTGAGACTGGCATAGCGCCCGGCCTCGACCAGCGCCCTGGCAAAGGCATGCTGGTCATCGGAGAGGGAGATCGAGGACTTAACGGTCACGAGAGCCTCCTTGGCACATGGGTAATACTCAGTGGCACCGATGTCAACGGTTCTGCACCGGGATTGGCCGGTTGCAATCGCTTGCGACCCCAGCCAGAAGCCATCGGCCGGGCATATCGGGAGCGAAGCGCGTCCTCGTGGTAGGCTCCAACCGTTCCGCGCCCGGCGTGTGAGGAGCGGCGACGTCCAAAGGGGAAGGAGCAGCGACGATGGCGGGTTTTTCCATCACCGCGACCAATCACACGAGCTTCACGGTCTCCAGCCTCGACCGCGCGATCGGCCTGTTCCGGGATGCGCTGGGCTTCACGCTGCTGAACCGGTCTGCGCGCGATCCCGCGTTCATCGAGCAGGTGGTGGGCGTGGAGGGTGCGGATATCGAGGTCGCCTACCTGCAGGCGCCGGGCCACCGGCTGGAGCTGATCGAGTATCGCGGCCCGGCGGACCGCGGCCGGGTCGAGTCGCGCCCCTGCGATGCGGGCTTCGCCCATATCGCCTTCGACGTGGACGACATCCACGCGGCCATCGCGGCCGTGCGCGCGGCCGGCTCCGAGCCGCTGGGCGGGCCGATCACCGTGAACGCCGGGCCCAACAAGGGCGGTCTCGTGGTCTACACGCGCGACGCGGACGGCATCACGGTCGAGTTCATCCAGAGGCCGAAGGCGTAGTGTTCTACGAGACAGCGCGCAACGATCACGGATTGCCGCACGACCCCTTCAAGTCCTGCGTGGTGTCGCGCCCGATCGGCTGGATCGCCACCGTCGACAGCCACTTCGAGATGCCGTTCCCGGATTGAGGTCGCACACAAGACCTTGCATAGGAGCGCGGGTGGCCCTACAAGGGCTAGCGATGCAGCCCGCGCTTCTGCCTTCGGTGTTCGGTGACCGGCATCTGCTGGGGATCGAGGGGCTGTCGGCGGGTGCCATCACCTACCTTCTCGACCTTTCCGAGAGCTATGTCGCGCTGAACCGCGAGGTGCAGAAGCGCAGGAGCCTGCTCGGCGGGCGCACCGTGCTGCTGCTCTTCTTCGAGACCTCGACGCGCACGCGCACCTCGTTCGAGCTCGCGGGCAAGCGGCTCGGCGCCGACGTAATCAACATCGCGGTGGCGAGCTCGGCGATCAAGAAGGGCGAGACGCTGATCGACACGGCGATGACGCTCAACGCCATGCACCCCGACATGCTGATCATGCGCCACCCCGACGCCGGCGCCGCCCTGCTGCTCGCCGGTCACGTCGAGTGCGGCGTCATCAATGCCGGCGACGGCTCTCACGAGCATCCCACCCAGGCGCTGCTGGACGCGCTCACCATCCGCCGCCGCTTCGGCCGCGTCGCGGGGCTGCGTGTCGCGATCTGCGGCGACGTGCTGCACAGCCGGGTCGCGCGCTCCAACATCCTGCTGCTGAACACGATGGGGGCGCAGGTCCGCGTCATCGCGCCGCCGACGCTGCTGCCGGCGGCGATCGAGCGGCTCGGCGTCGAGGTCTTCCACGACATGCGCGGAGGCCTCGCCGGCTGCGATGTCATCATGATGCTGCGCCTGCAGCAGGAGCGCATGCAGGGCAGCTTCGTGCCGTCCACGCGCGAGTATTTCCGCTTCTACGGCCTGGACCGGGCCAAGCTCGCCGAGGCCAGGCCGGAGGCGCTGATCCTCCATCCGGGGCCGATGAACCGGGGCGTCGAGATCGACAGCGCCGTCGCCGACGACATCACGCGGAGCGCCATCCTCGACCAGGTCGAGCTCGGCGTCGCCGTGCGCCAGGGCTGCCTCGACGCGCTCAGCCGCAACCTCGGCCCCGCGCCGGTGTTCTGAACCGGGAGCCCGCCGTGACGCCCGCACCCCCCACCGCCTACGTCAACGCCCGCCTGCTGGACCCTGACAGCGGCCTCGACAGCCCCGGCGCGCTCCTGGTGAAGGAGGGCGCGATCGCCGACTTCGGACCGGCGCTCTTCACGGACGGCGTGCCGAGCGGAATCGAGACCGTCGATTGCGGCGGCCACTGCCTCAGCCCCGGCCTGATCGACATGCATGTGCACCTGCGCGAGCCGGGCCACGAGCACAAGGAGACCATCGCCACCGGCGGCCTCGCGGCGGCGGCCGGCGGCGTCACCAGCGTCGCCTGCATGCCCAACACCAGGCCGGTGATCGACGACGTGGCGCTGGTCGAGTTCGTGCAGCGGCGCGCGCGAGAGGCCAAGGGGGTCAAGGTCTACCCCTATGGCGCCGTCACCCGCGGCCTGGAGGGGACCCAGCTCACCGAGATGGGGATGCTCGCCGAGGCCGGGGCCGTGGCCTTCTCCGACGACGGCCTGCCGGTGGCCGACAGCCAGGTGATGCGGCGCGCGCTCAGCTACGCCCGCACCTTCGGCCTGATCGTGAGCCAGCATGCCGAGGACCTCTCGCTCACCGGCTGCGGCTGCATGGCGGAGGGCGAGGTCTCGACCCGCCTCGGCCTGCCGGGCATTCCCGACGAATCGGAGATCGTGGTGGTCGAGCGCGACATCCGCCTGGTCGCGCTCACGGGCGGGCGCTACCACGTCGCCCATATCTCCACCGCCGGCGCGCTGGAGGCGGTGCGCCGCGCCAGGCGGGCGGGCCTGCCGGTCACCTGCGAGGTGGCCCCGCACCATTTCGCGCTGACCGACCACGATGTCGGCGACTACCGCACCTTTGCCAAGATGGCGCCGCCGCTCAGGAACGAGGCCAACCGTCAGGCGATGGTGGAGGGGCTCAAGGACGGCACCATCGACGCCATCGCCAGCGACCACGCGCCCCACGACCAGGAGAGCAAGCGCGTGCCCATGGCGCGCGCGGCCAACGGCGTCGTCGGGCTGGAGACGATGCTGCCGCTCTCGCTCGAGCTCTTCCATGCGGGGCATCTCCCGCTGCGCGACGTGCTGCGCCGCCTCACCTCGGCACCGGCGGACCTGTTGGGCATCGACGCGGGCAGGCTCAGGCGCGGCGCGCCCGCCGACCTGATGCTCTTCGATCTCGACGCCCCCTGGCGCATCGACCGCAGCGTCTTCCGCTCGAAGTCGGACAACACGCCCTTCGACGGCCGTCCGGTGCAGGGCCGCGTGCTGCGCACGGTGGTGGACGGCCGCACGCTCTTCACCGCCGCGGGCGCGGACCAGCCGTAGACGGGGGCCTCCACGTTCTACGCCGACATCGCCACCGCCGTTCTCGGACGGCTGCCGCCGGAGACGGCGCACAATGCCGCGCTCGCCCTGCTGGAGCGGGGCCGGCTACGGCCGCCCCCGCCGCCCGCGTCCGCGCTCGCCGCAAGGCTCTGGGGGCTGCACTTTCCGACCCCCGTGGGGCTCGCCGCCGGCTTCGACAAGGACGCCCGCTGCCCCGGCGCCATGGCCCAACTGGGCTTCGGCTTCGGCGAGGTGGGTACGGTGACGCCCCGGCCGCAGCCGGGAAACCCCGCGCCAAGGGTTTTCCGCCTGCGCCGCGAGCGCGCGCTCATCAACCGGCTCGGCTTCAACAGCGCGGGCCTCGACACGGTGGCGGAGCGGCTGGAGCGGTGGCGCTCCGGGGGCGGCCCGTTCGACCGGCCGCTCGGGGTCAATGTGGGGGTGAACCGCGACAGCGCGGACCCCGCGCAGGACTATGCCGCCGGCTTCGCCCGGGTGGCGCCGCTCGCCGACTATGTGACGGTCAACGTCTCCTCGCCCAACACGCCGGGGCTGCGGGCCTGGCAGGAGGGCGACGCGCTCGCCCGCCTGCTCGCGGCGCTGGCGGACGCCCACGCCCGGCTCGACCCTGCGCGGCCCGTCCTGCTCAAGCTCGCGCCGGAGATCGACGACGAGGCCCTGGCGGCGCTGCTGGAGGCCATCGGGGATGCGCCCATCGCCGGCCTGATCCTCACCAACACCACGGCCACGCGCCCCCCCGGCCTGGTCTCGCGCCACAGGGAGGAGGCGGGCGGCCTCAGCGGCCCGCCGCTCAGCCCCCGCGCGCTCGCGGTGTTGCGGCTGGCCTACGCGCTGAGCAACGGCCGCCTGCCGCTGATCGGCGTGGGCGGCATCGATTCGGCGGCGGCGGCGTATGCCCGCATCCGCGCGGGCGCGAGCCTCGTCCAGCTCTACACGGGACTGGCCTATCGCGGGCCGGGCCTGATCGGCGAGATCACGCGGGGGCTCGCCCGGCTGCTTGCGGCCGACGGCTTCGCTTCGCTGGCCGACGCCGTCGGCGCCGATCACCGCGACCGGGCGTGAGCGGTCACGACGCGCCGGCGATCTCCCCGGCAATGGCACGGGCGGCCGCGAGCGGGTCGGCTGCGCGGGTGATCGGGCGGCCCACGACCAGCGCGGTCGCGCCGGCCCGCGCGGCCTCCGCCGGCGTCGCGACGCGCGCCTGATCGCCCTTGCCACCACCGGCGGGGCGGATACCGGGGACGACGATGGCGAAGTCCGCGCCGTGCTCGGCCCTGAGCGCCGCGATCTCGTGCGGGCTCGCGATCACCCCCGCCAGGCCGGCCTCCCGCGCCATGGCGGCGAGGCGCAGCACCTGGTCCCGCGCCGTGCCGGCGATGCGCGCCGTCCCGGCGATGCCCTGGCGCGCCAGCGCTGCGTCGTCGAGGCTGGTGAGCACGGTCACGCCGAGCAGGTCGGGCGGGGCGCAGCCCAGGCGGGCGGCTTCGGCCTCCGCCGCCCCTTGCGCGGCCTGCATCATGGCGAGGCCGCCGGCGGCGTGGAGGGTCACATAGCGGGGTTCGAGGGCGACCACGCCGCGCACTGCGCCCGCGACCGTGTTGGGGATGTCGTGGAGCTTGAGGTCGAGGAAGAGCGGCCGGCCTACCGCACGCACCGCGCCGATGCCCTCCGGCCCGTGGGCACAAAAATATTCGAGGCCGAGCTTGAGGCCGCCCACTGCCGGCGCCAGCAAGCGCGCGAGGCGCTCGACCTCGGGCCGGTCGCTGGCATCGAGGGCGCAGTAGAGAGAGACGTTGGGCATGGCTGTCCCTGCGACCGCCCGGCACCTAGTGTCCTGTCCCGGAGAGACGCATGAGCGCCGTCGACCTGCCACCGTCATGCCCGGACTTGTTCCGGGCATCTCGTCGCGCCGGGCGCGACCGAAGTGCTCTCGTGGATGGCCGGGACAAGCCCGGCCATGACGGGTGGGGGACGCTGGCGTCGTTCATGCCTGATTCCGGGACACGATGTTAGCCGGCCGGGCATCGGTTCACGCACGCACTCGTCCGGGCGGGAATAGTTTACTCTCGCGCGCAGCTCGGGACGACCGGAGAGCGGTCAAGCGATGGAGACGAGAGTGAGCGGGACGGCGGAGGAGATCGCGGAGGGTCTGCTCGATGCGGGCGCCTTCCTGGTGCGCACCGAGGCGCCGTTCCGCCTTACCTCGGGGCTCCATGCGCCGTTCTACGTGAACTGCCGGCTGATCCTGTCGCGGCCCCACGCCAGGGCACACGCCGCGGCGGCGCTCGCGGCCACCGTGCCGCAGCCGGGCACCACGGTGATTGCCGGCGGCGTCACCGCCGGCGTGCCCTTCGCCACCCTCGTCGCCGAGCGGCTGGGGCTGCCCCTGGTCTATGTCCGGGCCGAGGCCAAGGCGCACGGCACCGCAGGCCGCATCGAGGGCGGCGCCGTCGCCGGCGAACGCGTGCACCTGATCGAGGACCTGATCTCGACCGCCGGCAGCATCCTCGCCTTCAGCGAGGCGCTGCGCGCGGCCGGCGCGCGGGTGGACGGCGTGAGCGTGCTGTTCTCGCGCGCGGGCGATGCGGCCCGGCGGGCGCTGGAGGAGGCGGGGCTCGCGCTGACTGCGGTCTGCGATCTCGACACGCTGCTCGGCGTGGCGCTCAGCAGCGGGCGCATCGACGAGGCGGCGCTCGGCGAGGTCCGGGCCTTCCTCGAAGACCCGCAAGGCTGGTCCGCCCGTCATGCGGGATAGAGCGAGTCCGTCTTTGGCGGACTCGCGACAGGCCGCGACCGCGGCCCGCCGCCCCTGCGGCGCCCTCGCATCGTGCGCCCCGCGCGCGTAGACGCGCGACGGCGCCGGCCGGAGGCCGGCTGCCGTGAGCGAAAATTAGCTCAGAAGTCGACGGCGCGGCCCTTGCGCTCCCAATCGCCGTAGCGGGTGGGCTCCGGCCCCGCCGGGCCGCCCACCTCGGCGATGGGTTCGGTACTCTCCCCGGTGCTCTCCCCGGCGCTGTCGTCGGCGCCGTTTCCCGATGGTGCGGCCGCTGCCGTCGCGGCGTCGCCGGCAGCCGGGATGCGGGGCGGCGCTGCCGTCCCGGCAGGCCGCGCCAGCACGTCCGGTCCGATCGACGCGATGTCGGCGAGGCCGCAGAGGCCCATGGTGAGGTCGAGCTCGCGGCGGAGGATGTCGAAGACGTGCGCCACACCGGCCTCGCCGGCGACGGCGAGGCCCCAGAACTGCGCCCTGCCGATGGTGCAGCAGTCCGCGCCCAGCGCCAGCGCCTTGACGATGTGGGCGCCCCGCCTGATGCCGCCGTCGAGCAGCACTGCGGCGCGGCCCGCCACCGCGTCCGCCACGCCCGGCAGTGCGTCCAGGGCTCCCGCCGCACCGTCGAGCTGGCGCCCGCCATGGTTGGAGACCATCACGCCGTCGATCCCGTTGGCCACCGCCTCGGCGGCGTCGGCGGGGTGCAGCACGCCCTTGAGCAGGAGCGGCCCCTTCCAGATGGCGCGCAGGTCCGCGATGTCGCGCCACTGCATGCCGGGATCGGGCAGCGTCACCATGCGCTGGGTGAGGGCGGTGAGATCCTCGCCGCTGCCGGGTCTGCGGTAGTTGCCGAAGGTGATCTTCGGGATGGCGCGCCGCATCCGGAACAGCCAGCGCAGCTTGAGCGCCATGTGTGCGATCTCGCCGGCCGAGAACCTGGGCGGGATGACGAAGCCGTTGCGGATGTCGCGTTCGCGGTTGCCGAGGAGCTGGGTATCGACGGTCACGATCAGCGCCTCGTAGCCTGCCGCCGCGGCGCGCGCCGCCATTTCGCGGGTGAGGGCGCGGTCCTTGTAGACGTAGGTCTGGAACCAGCGGGGGCTGACGCCGGTTCCGGCCAGCTCTTCGAGGCTGCAGACCGAGCCGTGGCTGAGGCAGTAGACGGAGCCCGCCTTGCTCGCCGCCCGTGCCGAAGCGGCCTCGCCGTCCGGCCAGATAAGCCCGGCAAGCCCCGTGGGCGGGACGATGAGCGGGAGCGACAGCCGTTTGCCGAACAGCGCGGTCGAGAGATCGCGCTTCGCCGCCCCGCCGATCGGGCGCGGATAGAGGGCGACCTGCTCGAAGGCCGCTTCGTTGCGGCGCAGCGTGTGCTCGTCGCCGGCGCCGCCATCGACGAAGTCGAACACCGCGCGCGGCAGCACGCGCCGGGCCTCGGCCCGGAGCGCCGCAACGTTGTAGGCCCGCCGTTTCCAACGGGGCGCACGCCCGCTCCCCATCCTCATCCTCGTCGTGACGGCGCGCCAGTATAGGCCGCGTACGACGCGCGCGCATGGCCGCTCGACCGGGGCCGCTTGACCCGCCCACGCGCGGGTAAGACACTGCGCGGCCGCCCGAGGCGCGACGCGGCAGACGACAAATCCTGTGGTGCGGCCGCTGGGCCGCGAGAGCGAGCGGACGGCCCATGAAGCTGATCGGCGTCGATGTCGGCGGCACCTTTACCGACCTCATCATCACCGACAGCGAGACGCGCCGGAGCGCGATCCACAAGGTGCCCACGACCGCGGACGACCCCTCCGAGGGCGCGGCGGCGGGCATCGCCCAGCTCTGCGCGCGGAGCGGCACGGCGCCGGACTCCATCGCCCATGTCTTCCACGGCACCACGATCTCGACCAACGCGGTGCTCCAGTATGACGGCGCCGAGACCGGCATGATCACCTCGGCCGGCTACCGCGACATCATCCATATCGGCCGCCACCAGCGGCCGCAGAACTACTCGATCATGCAGGACATCCCCTGGCAGGCGCGCCCGCTGGTGCGCCGCCGCAACCGCTTCAGCGTGCGCGAGAGGCGGGTGCCGCCCAAGGGCGAGGTGCTGGAGCCGCTGGACGAGGACGGCGTGCGCCAGGCCGCCCGCACGCTGCGCGCGAAGGGCGTGGAGGCGGTCGCCATCTGCTTCCTCTTCGCCTACATCGACCCCACCCATGAGGAGCGCGCACGCGCGCTCGTGCTGGAGGAATGGCCGGAGGCCTTCGTCACCACCTCGGCCCGCGTCGCGCCGCAGTTCCGCGAGTTCGAGCGCTTCACCACGGCGGCGATGAACGCCTTCATCGGCCCCAAGGTGCGCACCTACGTGCGCCGCTTCGAGGACCGGCTGAAGGCGGCGGGCATCGCCGGCGACCTTCACATCATGGGGTCGAACGGCGGCGTCGCGACCGCGGCGACGGTGGCGGACGTGCCGGTCATCACGCTGATGTCCGGCCCCGCCGCCGGCGTGCTCGGCGGCGCCTGGGCGGCGGAACATTCCGGGCGGCGGCGCCTCGTCACCTTCGACGTGGGCGGGACCAGCGCCGACATCGGCATCGTCATCGACGGCCGCTACAGCGAAGCCACCGCGCGCGATACCTGGATCGGCGGCTATCCCGTGCTGGTGCCGATGATCGACATCGCGACCATCGGCGCCGGCGGTGGCAGCATCGCGCGCATCGACGCGGGCGGCGCCTTCAAGGTGGGGCCCGAGAGCGCGGGGTCCGAGCCCGGTCCCGCCTGCTACGGCCGGGGCGGCAGTGCGCCGACGGTCACCGACGCCAACCTCGTGCTCGGCCGGCTGGATGCGGACAACTTCCTCGGCGGCGAGATGACGCTCGCGCCCGAACGGGCCGACCGGGCGGTCGCCGGCCTCGCCGAGGCGCTCGGCATCGACAGGCTCGAGGCGGCGGAAGGGGTGCTCACCATCGTCAACGCCAACATGGCGAACGCCATCCGCTCCAAGACGGTGCAGAAGGGCCTCGACCCGCGCGACTTCTCGCTGGTCGCCTTCGGCGGTGCCGGGCCGCTGCACGGCGCCGAGGTCGCGGCGATGCTCGACGTGCCCGAGGTCGTGGTGCCGCCCCATCCCGGCATCACGTCGGCTGCGGGGCTGCTCACCACCGACCTCAAATACGACCAGATCATGACCGCCTTCCAGGTCAAGGGCGCGGTCGATGTCGCGCGGATCAACCGCGATTTCTCCCGGCTCAGCCGCGACCTCCTGGCCCAGTACGAGGCCGCCGGGCTCAGGCCGGACCGGGTGGAGGAGCGCCGCGCCGGCGACCTGCGCTATGTCGGCCAGGGCTACGAGCTCAGGGTTCCCTTCCCGGCGCAGGCGCTGGACGAGGCCGGGCTGGACCAGGTGTGGCAGGCCTTCCACGCGCTGCACGAGCGCGAATACGGCCACTGCTTCAGCGACAGCCCCATCGAGATCGTGAACATCCGCATCACCGGCGTCGGCCGCATGCCCAAGATCGCGGCACCGCCGGCGCCGCCCGGCGGAACACTAGAGGAGGCGCGGGTCAAGACCGCGCGCTCGGTGTTCCGCGTGCGTGGCGCGCTCGAAGGCTGCGACACGGCGTTCTACCGGCGCGAGGCGCTGCCGCTGGAGGCGCCCTTTCCCGGCCCCGCGATCATCGTGCAGACGGACGCCACCACCGTGGTGCCGCCCGGCTGGTCGGTGCGCGTCGACGAGAGCGCCAACCTCATCCTGCGCCTCGGCGAAGAGGAGTGAGCCATGGCTGAGACACCCAACCGCCGCCCCATCGACGCCGTCACGGCCAGCGTGATCCAGGGCGCGCTCGAGAACATCGCGGTCGAGATGGGCTGGAAGCTGATGCGCATGTCGTACTCCTCGATCATCCGCGAATCGGAGGATTTCGGCGCGGCGATCATCGACCGCCACGGCCGCCAGCTCTGCGAATCGGTGCACTCGACGCCGCTCCAGTCGGGGCCGATCCCGGGCTACGTCAAGGGCATGAACCGGATCCTGGAGGAGCGCGGCCAGACGCTGAACGAGGGCGACGTGATCGTCCACAACTCCGCCTATCACGGCGCGAGCCACGGGCCCGACGTGGCCTTCATCGTGCCGGTCTTCCTTAGGCGCGCGCTGGTGGGCTACGCCGTCACCACGGCGCATCACCTCGATATCGGCGCGCTCAGTCCGGGAAGCTGCGGCATCGTCGATGCGATGGACGCCTATGCCGAGGGCCTCCAGTTCAAGGCGCTCAAGGCCTATGACGGGGGCGTCGCGAACGAGGCGCTCTGGCACGTCATGCGCGACAACATCCGCGCCTCGGACATGGTGGTGGGCGACATGGAGGCGCAGGTGGCGGCCAGCCGAATCGGCGCCGAGCGCTACCTCGCGCTGATCGAGCACCACGGACTCGATACCGTCGAGGCGGCGGCGGATGCGCTCATGGATTATTCCGAGCGGCTCATGCGCCAGGCGATCGCCGCGCTGCCCGACGGCACCTGGCGGGCCGAGGGCCATGTGGACGGTTTTCTGGACGACCCCGACCGGCGCCACTTCAGGATCGCCGTCGCGGTCACGGTCGCGGGCAGCGACATGACGGTGGACCTCGCCGGCACCGCGCCGCAGTGCGACGACCGGCCCATCAACATGCCGCTCGAAGGCACGGTCGACTGCGCCATCTGGCTCACCGTGCGCTCGATCCTGCTGGACAGCGAAATTTTTGGGCACATCCCGCAGAACTCGGGGCTGATCCGCCCCATCACGATCCTGGCGCCCGAGGGCACCATCGCCAACCCCACCTTCCCGGCGCCCACCATCGCGCGCTTCGTCTCCGGCAACATCGTCGCCGACACGCTGATGAAGGCGCTGGCGCCGGCGGTCCCCGACAAGGTCTCGGCCGGAGTCGGCAACCTCAAGGTGATCGCCTTCTCCGGCCTCAAGGACGGCGGCCACTGGGTCCACATGGACATCCACGAGGGCAGCTACGGCGGGCGCGCCGGCAAGGACGGGATGGACGCGGTGGACACCCTCTACGCCAACACCCGCAACAACCCGATCGAGGACATCGAGTCCCATCTGCCGCTCCGCATCCGGCGCTACGAGCTGCGCGACGACGCCTCCGCGGGCGGGCGCTGGCGCGGCGGAATCGGCTCTGTCCGCGAGGTCTCCTTCCTCGCCGACAGCTTCATCTCGGTCGAGGGCGACGGCCACGCCTTCCGCCCCTGGGGCTTCGAGGGCGGCGCCGAGGGGCGCGAGGCGGCGCTGGTCTATCACCGCGCCGACGGCACGGACGTGCCCTTTCCCTCGATGATGCCGAACCGCGCGGTCAAGGCCGGGGAGAGTCTCACTCTCACCGGCACCTGCGGCGGCGGCTACGGCCGGGCGGCGGACCGGCCGCCCGAGGCGGTCGCCGAAGACGTGCGCGACGGCTACATCTCGCGCGCGACGGCCGAGAGCGTCTACGGCGTCGTCGTCACCGAATCGGGCGACCTCGACGGCGCGGCCACCGAACGACGCCGCGGCGCGGCGCGGGAAGGATAGAAGCAAGGAAGCAAGCGGCGCCGGGCGCAGTTTTATTGTTGGCTCAATTCGTAAATTGTATGCATTTGTGGTATAGTTCCGGGAACTTCAAGGGGTTGGGTTCAGGAGGTTGGGTTATGGACAGCAAGGGGTTCCAGGAGTGGCTTTCGGCGGCGGACGAGTTGACGCGCCCACAGGTGCGCGAGGCGCTTGCGGTGCTTTCGGGCCGACCCGAGGGCGAGGCGTCGAAGGCGGCGATCGAACTCGCTGTGGACGAGGCCCGGCGCTGTCCGCATTGCGCGCGCGAGGGGGCGGTTTCGCGGGGCAAGGCGCGCGGTCTTCGGCGCTACCAATGCAAGGGCTGCGGCAAGACCTTCAACGCGCTGACCGGCACGCCGCTGTCGGGCCTGCACCACAAGGAGCGCTGGCTGTCGTTCGGGGCCTCGCTTGCGGAAGGCGAGACGGTGAAGGCGTCGGCGGAGCGGTGCGATGTGGCGGTGAGCACGGCGTTCCGCTGGCGTCATCGCTTTCTGGCGGCGGCGCGGGGTGGTTCGGGGGTGCTCAAGGGCATCGTGGAGGCGGACGAGACGTACATGCTGGAGAGCCGGAAGGGCACGCGCAAGCTGGGGCGCAAGGCGCGCCGGCGCGGCGGCAAGGCGAAGAAGCGCGGTCTCTCGCGCGAGCAGGTGCCGGTTCTCATGGCGGTGGACCGTGGCGGGACGACGTTCAGCGCGGTACTGCCCAGGGTCGATGCGATGGTGCTCACGGCCGCCCTCGATCCGGTGGTCGCCAGGGACGCCCTGCTGGTCTCCGACGGCGGCGCCAGCTACCCGCCGTGCGCCGCCGCGCTCGGAGTGAGCCACGAGAGCCTCAACCGGTCGATGGGGGAACGGGTCCGGGGCGATCTGCATGTGCAGACGGTAAACAGCCGCCACAGCCGCTGGAAGGACTTCCTGCGACCCCGCCGCGGCGTCGCCACCCGCTATCTGGACAACTATCTGAGCTGGTTCCACCTCGTCGGCCTCGCCCCCGGCGCCAATGATCGCGCCTGCCTTGCCGCCGCCGTGATGAAGTAACGCATACGATTCACTAATTGAGCCTTATTGTTTTCCCTCAGGCGCCGGGCGCTCGCTCCGCTCGCTTGGCTTACGCGCCTTGCGGCGCGCCGGCGCGGTCGCGCCGGCCGGGCCGCTGCGCGGCCCGGTCCCGCTCAACTCCGATGCCCAGTTGGCCGCCGATCGCCGCTTGCGTTCCCCCTCCGCCCTCCCGGGGATTCCTCTGCGAAATCGGGGTAGTTGGTTTGGAGGGAGGGGGATGGCGGCTCGGTGTGTTGATCGTGGTCTGTGCGCCGGTTCCGTTGAGCGGATTGGCGGCAGGCGCCGTCGTTTGCCGGCGTGCATGGGTCTTTCGTGCTGTGGGGTCGGCTCCACAGCGGCCTTCCCACGGGGGTTTGCACTGCGCTTGCGCCTCAGGCGCCTGCGAGCAGGCTGGCGCGGCGCATGTTGTAGACGGTGGCGACGGCGTAGAGGCGGGCGGTGTTCCGCTCGAGGGTGAGGCTCTTGGCCCGCCGCTGCCCGTAGAGGCGCTTCAGCGCCGAGAAGACGGCCTCGACCGGTGCCCGGCGCCTTGCAATGAGGTCGTTGCGGCGCTTCTGCCAGGAGGGCAGCGAGGCCATGTGCTTGTTCCGCCGGTGCATGATGCGGTCCTTGATGCCTGCGGCCTTGAGCCGCGCCCGTCGCGCCTGTTGCTCGTAGGCGCGGTCGCCATAGACCGCCCCCTCGTCGCCGCAGATCAGCCGATCGGCAACCTCGCTCTCGTAGGTCTTGGCCGAACTCAGCACCACGCGACGGATCAGACCGGAGCCCTGGTCGACACCGAGATGCGCCTTGTAGCCGAAGAAGGCGCGCCCCTTCTTCCGGGTCCAGTCCGCACCCGGCTCGCGCGCACTCCCGGCACCCGCGCCGGCCTTGTACGGCGGCGGGCGCGAAGCCGCAGCCACCAGCGTCGCATCCATCAGCGTGCCCTTGCGCAGGATCAGGCCAGCCGCATCGAGCTGGCGGTTGATCTCCTCGAACGCCGCCTCCAACACTGCGCCTGCGTCCGCGCGAAAGCGGCAGATCGTGGTCTCGTCCGGCGTGCCCCCGTCCAGCGCAAAGCCGCAGAAGCGCCGGAACGACAGACGGTCCAGCAGCATCTCCTCAAGACCAGGGTCCGACAGGTCGTAGAGCGCCTGAAGATAGAGCGCCTTCAGCATCGACAACGGCGCATAGGGCGGACGGCCCCGGCGCCCCTCGCGCACCGGTGTGGCCAGACGCTCGAGCGCAGACCAGTCGATCAACCCGTCCAGACGCTCCAGCTTCCGGTTCGTCCCCAGGCCCGCAGACATGAACGCTTCCGCAAATCCCAGCTGATCCCTGCCACTCATCGACTCGACCTCCCCGTCTCGCAGCAACGAATCACATGCCACAAAATTCGCAAACCCCTTTCGCAGAGGAATCCGGAGGGCGGAGGGGGAACGCAAGCGGCACCGGCCCGTTCTCCCATTCCTCCCCATGGAGGGCGGAGGGGAGGATGCAGGCGGCGATGGCGGCCAACCAGGCATCGGAGCCGAGCGGGACCGGGCCGCGCAGCGGCCCGGCCGGCGCGACCGCGCCGGCGCGCCGCCAGGCGCGTAGCCAAGCGAGCGGAGCGAGCGCCCGGCGCTTGAGGGAAGACAACAAAGAGCGGAGCGAATGCCCGGCGCTTGAGGGAAATGAAAAAACCAGCGCCCGGCGCCTGAGGGATAGGAAATGGAACACCGCCGCCGCTAAGATGCGGCAGAGCTGTACCGGCAGCGATCGGCAGCGGCACGCGCGAGGGGGAATCATGGCTCTGCATCCGCAGGTTCAGGAGGTCGTCGACGAGATCAACGCGATCGAGGTGCCGCCGCTGAGCGAGCGCCCGCTCGCCGAGGTGCGGGAGGGTTTCCACGAGCTCATCATGGGCATGCAGGCGCCGGGCGTGGCGGTCGGGCGCATCGAGGAGCGCGACATTCCCGGCCCCAACGGGCCGATCCGCATCCGCCTCTACTGGCCGGAGGGGACGGATCCCGCCGTGCCGCTGCCGGTCTATGTCAACTTCCACGGCAGCGGCTATGTGGTGCTCAGCATCGACACCCACGACAATGTGTGCCGCGCGCTGTGCAAGGGCGCCGGCTGCATCGTCGTCGGCGTCGGCTACTGCAAGGCGCCGGAGAACAAGTTCCCCAAGCCGACGGAAGACGCCTGGGCGTCGCTCGTCTGGGTGGCGGAGAAGTGTGCTGAAATCGGCGCCGACCCGGCGCGCATCGCGGTCGGCGGCGATTCCGCCGGCGGCTGCCTCGCCGCCGTCACGGCGCAGCGGGCCGCGCGCGAGGGTGGGCCCGCACTGGTCTTCCAGCTCCTGGTCTATCCCGTCACCGACACCGACGAGGAGCGCGAGTCGTACAGGACCTTCGGCGAGGGCTATGTGCTGACCGCCGAGGCCATGACCTGGTTCTTCGACTGCTACTTCAGCAACGAGGCCGAGCGTTCGGACGTACGGGCCGCGCCGATCCGTGCCGACGACCTGAGCGGCCTGGCGCCGGCTCTGGTGATGACCGCGAGCCACGACCCCCTGCTCGACGACGGCCGCGCCTACGCCGACAGGCTGAAGGCCGCGGGCGTCCCCACCGACCACCGCAACTACGAGGGCCACATCCACGGCTTCTGGACCGCCACCGGGCGGATGGACGTGGCCCACGAGGCGCACGCGACGGCCTGCGCCGCGCTGCGCAAGGCCTTCGGGACGGACTCGTAGCGGCGCTCGGACGAGCGGCGCCCCTCACTCCGGCAGCAGGCCCGCCTCCCTGAGCGAGACGTGCCGGGAGCGGCCGATCACCAGGTGGTCGTGGACCTTCACGCCGAGCGTAGCGCCGGCCTTGGCGATGTCCCTGGTGAGCTCGATGTCGGCGCGCGACGGGCTGGGGTCGCCCGAGGGGTGGTTGTGCACGAGGATGACGGCGCTGGCGTGGAGTTCCAGCGCGCGCTTGATGACCTCGCGCGGGTAGAGCACCACATGGTCGACCGTGCCCTGCTGCTGTTCCTCGTCGGCGATCACCGCGTTGCGGTTGTCGAGGAAGAGCACGCGGAAATGCTCGGTCCTGCGGTGGGTGAGGCGGGTGGTGCAATAGTCCAGCACCGCCTGCCATGAGCCGACGACCGGCTGGCCGATCACGCCCTCCTGCAGCGTCCGCAGGCCCATGGCCTCGACCAGCTTGAGCGTGTGGACCACCGCCGGGCCGACGCCCTCCTCCTGCTTCAGGGCCTCCCGCTCCGCGCCGAGCACGCCGCCGATGCTGCCGAAGCGCGCGATCAGCCGCTTGGCCAGCGGCTTGGCATCGCCCCGGGGCAGCGCACGGAAGAGCAGCAGCTCCAGCAGCTCGTAGTCGGGCATGGCGTCCGCACCCGCCGCGTCGAAGCGCCGGCGCAGCCGCTGGCGATGGCCGTGATAGTGGGGCTTGCCGGCCATGGTCAGCGATCGTAGGGCGGCTTGGTGAGCCCCAGGGGCGACAGGGTGAAGATCTCGTGGCCGTCCCCGGTCACCCCGATCGTGTGCTCGAACTGGGCGGAGAGCGAGCGGTCCTTGGTCACCGCGGTCCAGCCGTCCCTGAGCAGCTTCACCTGCCAGCCGCCGAGATTGATCATCGGCTCGACGGTGAAGAACATGCCGGGCCGGAACGCGAGTCCCGTGCCGGGCTCGCCGTAGTGCAGCACGTTGGGCGCGTCGTGGAAGATGCGCCCGATGCCGTGGCCGCAGAAATCGCGCACCACGGCGCAGCGCTCTCCTTCGGCGTAAGCCTGGATGGCGTGGCCGACATCGCCGAGCGTGGCGCCCGGCCTCACCTGCGCGATGCCGCGCATCATGGCCTCGTAGGTGATGTCGATGAGGCGCCGCGCCTTCACGCTCGGCCGGCCGACATGGAACATGCGGCTCGTGTCCCCGTGCCAGCCGTCCAGGATCACGGTCACGTCGACGTTCAGCATGTCGCCCTTGTGCAGCCGCTTGTCGCCGGGGATGCCGTGGCAGACCACATGGTTGACCGAGGTGCAGATGGATTTCGGGAAGCCGCGATAGCCGAGCGGTGCCGGCACCGCGCCGTGCCCGACGATGTAGTCGTGGCAGAACCCGTCGAGGGCGCCGGTGCTGATGCCGGGCTCGACCATCGGCGTCAGCGCATCGAGCACCTCCGCCGCCAGGCGGCCGGCCCGGCGCATCGCCTCGAACGCCTCCGCGCCGTGGGTCTTGACGCTGCGCTCGATGATCTGCGCGCCGCCGGCAGCGCCGGAAAGGTGCTGCGGCGCGGCGCCTTCGGGCCTGGACACGGCTGGCCTCGCTCGCTCGATTGACGCGGCGGGCGCCGTCCTGGAGAGGGGCCGCCCGCCGCGCGCAATCTAGCCCGGATTTTCCACCTCAAGTACTCCGGATCAGGCCCCAGTTATAAGTCATACAAATCAATAGGTTGCAACAAGGCCTCGGAGCAAATGGAAACGAAATTCAGGAAAATATACACCCAGTAAGCACCGCGAAGGCATCTCAAGACCACTCCCTGTCAATCGGCATTCAATATTGACCCCCAATCGGCGTGCAAAATTGACCCCCCTGAGCGGCACGGCGGAGGTTGTCCCGGTAGTCAATAGGGGGGACCCGCGCGGCTTCGTGTAGCGCCCCGCGTTACGCGGAGCGAAGCCGCGTGGGGGGTCCCTGTTGGCCCACCGGGGCAACCGGGCCGCAGGGACGGCCGGCGCCAGGTCAGGAGCGGTTCTTGAAGCGCCAGCTCTCGTTGCCGGTCTCGATGATCTCGCAATGGTGGGTGAGACGATCGAGCAGCGCGGTGGTCATCTTGGGGTCGCCGAAGACGGAAGGCCATTCGCCGAAGGCGAGGTTTGTTGTGATGACGATCGAGGTGCGCTCGTAGAGCCGGCTCATGAGGTGGAAGAGCAGCTGCCCGCCGGCCTGGGCGAAGGGCAGGTAGCCGAGCTCGTCGAGGATGACGAAGTCGCGGCGGACGAGCTGGTCTGCGGTGCGGCCCTGGCGTCCGGCGCGGATCTCGGCCTCGAGGTGGTTGACCAGGTCGACGACGTTGTAGCACCGGCCACGGGCGCCCTTGCGGATGCAGGAGCGCGCGATGGCGACGGCGAGATGGGTCTTCCCGGTGCCGGTGCCGCCGACCAGCACGATGTTGCGCTGCCCTTCGAGGAAGCCGCCGCCGGCGAGCTCCTGGATCAGGGGCTCGTTGACCGGCGAGGCGGCGAAGTCGAAGTCGGCCAGCTCCTTGGCCGTCGGCAGCTTGGCGGATGCCATCTGGTACTTGATCGAGCGGCCGAACCATGTCTGGTGCGCCGACATCACCTATATCCCGGTGCAGCGCGGCTTCCTTTACCTGGTGGCGATCATGGACTGGGCGAGCCGGTACGTCCTGGCCTGGCGTCTGTCGAACACACTGGACGCGAGCTTCTGCACAGACGCGCTCGACGAGGCCCTGGCTCGGCATGGCAAGCCGGAGATATTCAACACCGACCAGGGCAGTCAGTTCACCGGCTTTGCCTTCACCGGGCGCTTGCAAGCGGCGGGCATCCGGGTCTCGATGGATGGCAGGGGCCGGTGCATGGACAACATCTTCATCGAGCGGCTGTGGCGCTCGCTCAAATACGAGGCGGTCTACCTGCACGAGATCGCCGACGGCTTCCAGGCCCGGCGCCTGATCGGTGATTGGGTCCGCTTTTACAACCTCGAGAGGCCGCACGCAGCGCTGGACGGGCGGACCCCGGCCGAGGCATACCGCGGCGAGACGCCTGTGGATATGATGGACAAGCCGCTCCGCGCCTTGCCCACATCCCCACAGGCGCAGCAACAACAGGAAGATCGTTTGAAAGGGATTCTGGCGGCCTGAGAAACAACCGGAATACACCTTAACTCAGCCGCCAAGCTGTCCGAAAAGGCGAGGCCACCTCAGTAGCCCGGAAGGTTTCGCCTTCGATTACCCTGTAATGCCCATCGCTCCTGTGGTAGTCCGGGCACTCCAGGATGTATCCGGCGGGTTCGCTCGAGCTTGTGTGGGTATCGGCCCGGGCGGTACCGTCGATTCCGGACAACGCGGACAGACCGAACAGCGCCACTGTTGCCAGCAGAAATCTCCCAGCCGAGCGACGGGTGCCGCCAGCGAGAGAACGGGCAAGGCGTCTCCGGCGCCCGTGGCGGTCCCGGTTCACGGCATCACGGCCAGCGGTCTGGGGATTTCCTGACGCCTGTTTTTCTCGCCCTAGACGCAATTGGATTCGGTGTATGGCTCGATCGGTTTCCGGCGCGGCCCAGACCGGCGTCAGGCCGCCATTCCCTGCCGCAGGGACTCATCGAGAGCGCCTTCGAGGGCCAGGGACAGGCCAGGCTGTCGAAGGCGTCCGCGTGCAGCCGGCGCTCGCCCCGGCCCGCCACCCTCAGACTCAGGCTTCGCGTCGCGGGGCGGGCTCCGCGGTGGGCTTCCCGGCCGCGTCGCTCTTTCGCGTCTCGGCCCGGATCCAGTCTAGGAACGCCCGCGCCTCGGGCTTGTCCCCGGAGCCGGGAGCGACCGCGAGGAAGTAGCGCGCCGGGGCCGCGACCGGCGGTCCGAACAGCGCCACCAGCGTTCCGCGCTCGAGATGGGGTGCGATCAGCAGGGAGTGACCGAGCGCGACACCCATGCTCTCAACCGCTGCCTGGATCATCATCGAGTAGAGACGGTAGCCCGACGCCCGGGACATGTCCGGCGCGCTGGCTTTCCTGCTCGCGAACCAGTGCGCCCAGTAGTCATCCCAGGCGAGATCGTAGAGCAGCGGCCATCCATGGAGTTCGGCCGGGTGCACGGGCCGCCCCCTCGATGCCAGGAAGCCCGGGCTGCACACCGGGACGAGCGTTTCCTCGAACAGCACTTCGCTCTGCAGGGTGCGCGGGACCCCGGCCACGAAGGCGATCCAGACGTCGAACGCGCGCCGTGCGGGATCGACCGCGTGGTGATCGCTGAGCGAGGTCTCGAACTCGATGACGATCTCGGGGTGGGCGCTGCGGAACGCGGCGAACCGCGGCATCAGCCACATCTCGGCGAAGGCCTCGACGGCGACGAGCTTGAGCACCCCACCCTTCGCGCCGGCGCGGAAGCGCTCGGTGGTCGTGTCGAGAGCGGAGAGGATGTGCTGGACCTCGACCAGGAACGCCTGTCCACGCGCGCTCAGGGCGAGACCGTGCGACTGGCGCTCGAACAGCTCCTCCCCGAGATATTGCTCCAGCGTCCTGACACGATGGGCGACGGCGCCGGGCGTCACGCCGAGCTCGCGTGCCGCCTTGGCGAAACTCTGGTGCCGCCCGGCCACGTCGAAGAATCGAAACACTTCGAGCGGCGGTCGGCCTACCGTCTTGCCCATGTTCCCGACCCCGGCTCCCGCTGCATCGTCGCTCCCGACACCGGTCCACCGCGAACCGCCTGGCGCCGGCCCACTAGCGATTCAATCGGAATTCCGAAGCCCGCACTAGAGAGGTAATCTGATTGTCGAATCCCCTAATTTATTTGAGTCTCTTCGGCTGTCCCGCTTCCCGGGCGGCGGATTGGCAGCTGTGCATGTTCTCTGGGTCATCAAATGTTATTCGGCGTGCGCATTCGATGGCGATTGGCGTTCTAACCCATTGACATAACCTGCATTTGCGGTGTCAAACTTCGGCGCCGAACAACATCTCTGGGGTTGCGAATCCAGTATCTTACCACTTGTCTACCGAGTCCCAAGGGAGCCCTGATCGTGAAGGCGGCCAGTGCTCCGGTTCGAGAGACCCGGTATTTGTCGTCAGGAAGGATCAGTGCTGGACCGCGCGACAAGCACCGCTACCCCGCGAGCCGGGTAGCCGAACGCGGCCCTCGCCGGAGTAAGCCAAGAGGCGAGGGCCGCTAACCGCCGACTATGAGGACAGAGGTCGCGGCGGTTTAGATCGGACGCGGCCCCCGCCGGAGCGAGCAAAGAGGCGACCTGACGGGGACCGCGCGGCGTCGGCGATGATTCCCCTGAGTCGAGCCGAGACGGGGGACGGCCTCCAACGCCGACACAGGCGCTACGCAGCGCGCCCAACGCTGAACGCCCGCCGCGTCAACCAATAGAGGCGCGGTATGCGAGTGGCGGACGCGTGCCCTGCCTAGTCAAGATTATATTGCCTAAAATAATGATCGCATACCCCGAATTTAATTCCGTCCAGGGCCAGAACAACAATCATCTAGACATTTTCAGACTACCGGCAAGAATAGCTCGAATGCGTTCGGCAAGTTCCCGGGTGGTTAACCCACCGAGTGCGCGGAATGAGCAGCTGTCCCGGCGGCCTTGAGGGGCTATTCGGCGATGCTTTCCGGACCGGGATTCGAAGCGGCTGAAGCGACGGGACAAGGCAAGACATCGGCACGGCCGGCTGGAGCAGATGAGATGACCCTCGTTGACGGTGAAAGCGCGATGGAGCGTGCGCTCGACAGGGCGGTGATCGAATTCCGCGCGACGGCGCGCTGGTAAGACGGCAAAGGATGGTGCGGCAAGGGTGTTGCGATCAGGGGCGGCGGCCAGGCGGTCGTTCATTGCCCGGATGGCCGGTGAGGCACGGGGTTTGACGGTGGTCCGACGATGACACCGAACCCCGGTGCAGCGGTGGCCGGGGGCGCGTTCGGTCCGGGACGTCTAGCGCGACCGGTGCTAGCGGCGTTGCGGCGCTGCGCTGCGCTGTTCGCGGTCCCGGCCGCCCTTGCCGCGTCGCCGGGCGCGCTGACGGCGACGGCGGATGGGTATTCGGGGATCACGCTCGGCTGGACGGGACCGACCGACGACGGCGGCAGGCCGATCCTCGGCTACGGCACGGGCGTGCTCACCCTCGATGTGGAGGGGACCGGGCGCTGGACGACCGAGGGGCTGCCGGGCGCGGACTATGCGCAGGGTCCCTGGACCGGCGGCGCGGTGCTGTCGCACAGCAGCGGCGAAGGCGGCTATAGCGGCGATTCCGCGGGCAAGGTCGAGGCGTCAATGACGGCGCTGACGCCGTGGGCGGGTTACAAGGTGACGGAGCGGCTTTCGGTGTGGGGCGCGCTGGGCTACCGCACCATCGATTATCGTGAACACGCTCAAGCGGCGAGGCGCTCAAGAGCGCCCATTCTGGGAACCTTCTCCTGGTTATGAGGAGCGCCGCGCATCTGCCGCCGCCGTCGACAGGCCAACGCCCGGCGTTTAACGATTGCATTGGCCGATGATGACGCTGCCATTGGACGCTGCCATGCTCGCCTTCTCCGAAGAGCTTCTGGTCCTCCTGCTGGAAGACGAGCACGGAACCCTCATACCGATCCCGCGCACCACTATCGAATGCGCGCTCGCCGGCGCCGTTCTGATGGACCTCGCTTTCGCCAACCGGATCGACACCGACCTGGAGACCCTGATGGTCACCGACCGGACTCCCACCGGCAATCTCATGCTCGACCGCACGCTCGCGAAAATCGGGGCCCGGGAGGACACGACCGACACGCTCAGCTGGATCAAGGTGCTCGCGGCCGAGGACGCGGATCGTATCCGCGAGCAGGCGCTGGTAAGGCTCGTCCAGCACGGCATCCTGGTGCGGCAGGATGGAAGTTTCTCCTGGGTCTTCGGCCGGCGGAGCGACACCTTGGATAGGCGAAAGAGGAGATTGGTCTGGGCCTTTGGCGCACGGCGTCACCACGAGGCCGAGCGCGACATCAAGCTGCGCGTTGGCAACGTGCTGCTCTCCGACGACATCCCCGATCCGCGCGACGTCGCCCTGATTGGCCTGGTCGATGCCTGTGACCTGCTTGGCGATATCTTTCCGGACCAGACCATCGATCGGCTTCGCCCGCGCGTCGAGCAACTGCGCAAGATGGACTTGATCGGCCGCGAGCTTGCGGGCGCGATCTCGGACATTGAGCACAACGTGAATATGGCCCTCTCGGAAGCGCGCTCCTGAAAGGGCGTCGGGCATCATCCTGCTGACAGGCGCGACCGAGACGACCCGCAGCGTCACGGTCCCTCAGCCGCTTGGGAGGGGCTGGGCTATTTGGGACCATGAGCCGCGATGTCGCCTGGGCACACACGCGGTACGGCGCTGGGCCGCACTATGCGGAAGGCGACTTCGCCCGGCCCGAGAGCTTCGACGCTGCGTTCGCGGGTATCGAGTAGGCATTCGGAGACACGCGCCGGCACCGACACGCCACTGCTCGCCCGGCAGCAAGATCTCCGTCCGCCCCGGCGCTGCCAAACCTTCCGCCATACCATCGCCGGATGGAGCGCCTTCGAGGCAACGTCCTTTACCGCCATGGTTCCGAGCGCCGGAACGATGTGCCTGTCGATGGCGGTCCGATAGAGCTTGACCGTCTTCGGCTTGCAGCGAACGTTCACGTAGGCGCGCATGCAGCGCGACGCGAGATCGGCGACGGTGGGTTCGGGCTCGAACTCCGGCGGGACCGGATCCTCGCCGCGCTTGATGCGGTCGACGATCGTGGCCGCTTCGCGCCGCCGCACGTCGATCGCCACCCCGGCGCAGGGTCCGAGGGTCTCCGAGGCGCGCGCCTACCGGTCGAGGAAGGTGCGCAGCACGTGCGCGCGGGACGAGTGTTGCAGCTTCCGCAGCGCCTTGGCTTCGATCTGGCGGATGCGCTCCCGCGAGACTGAGAGCTGCAGGCTGACCTCGTCACGGGTGTGGTCGCTCTTCGTGCCGATGCCGAAGCGCATGCGCATCACCCGCTCCTCCCTCGGCGTCAGGCTCCCCAGCACCCGCGTCATCGTCTCGCGCAGGTCGGACCCGATCGCCGCGTCCAAGGGCTGCACCGCATCTTCGTCCTCGATCAGATCTCCCAAACGCCGGTCCTCGTCGTCGCCGACCGGCGTGTCATCGAGCCTTGATCCCGAAACCACGCATGGGCATGCTCAAAACAGTGCAGTCGGCACGTCACCGACGATGTCGCTCACCATTCACCAGCGATGTCGCTGAACAGGCCAGGCCCGTCGCGATGTGAGGTCCGCGTTCCGTGCGGCGAGGGATTGCCTTGGCCGCCGATACGGGGCTGTCTTGCGTCGTTCTGTGCAAGCCGGTTCTAAAGGGGTTTGCGAGCCAGGAAACAGTACAACGGCGTGAATATCCCCGCTCTACCCCCCGCGACGTAGGACTCCGCGGTTCGATCCATGAGTCGGACGACTTGCGCGGAGCCCTTCGGAAACAAACCCAGCAACTCGGCCAGCTTCGATGCCCCGATGAACGCCTTGCGGCCCCACGGGATCCTGCGCAACGCGTTGTCCAACGTCCCATGCCGCGCTTCCAAGGGCTGATACCACGGCGTGGTTGGACCCTCCTTGACGTCTCGATCCATCCCCTCGATGACGTGGAATCCTACCGTTTCGAGCGCCCGAACGACGTTCCCCTGGGTCGCTATTTCCTTCAGCGCAATGCTGTGCATGAGGTTCTGCTTGATGGCCCGGTGACTCTCGTTGTTCGGATCGAACCTGTCCGTAAGGCACATTTCCTGACCCCAGAACAGAGCGCCTGGCTTCAGCACGCGGAATATCTCCGCGAACGCGCGAACCTTGTCTGGGGCATGGCAAGTCGACTCGATTGCATACCCCCTGTCGAACGTGTTGTCTTCGACTGCAGCCATGTCCATGTAGCTGCACGGGAGGTAATCGACCATGTGGTCGAGACCCGCCTCGGCGTTCAACGTCTTCGCCTTTTCCAGCTGGGTTTCATTGTTGTTGATCCCAACGACCCTGACAGCCGACTCACGAACGACGCGTCGCATCGGGCCGCCAACGCCACATCCGATATCGACAACCGTCATGCCCTGTTGCAGTTCCAGATTGGCGATCATCAACCGCTGATGCCGGACGATGGAGTCCTCCACACTCTCTTGAGGCGTCAGCGGCGCAAAGTGCAGTGATTCGCCCCAACCGAACACCATGAACTCGCCGCAAAGATCGTAGTAGTCTTTCACCGTTACGGTGTGATCGTACCCGCTCGCGTCGACATTTCCCATCTCCGCTCGGTCCATCCAACCGTAGAAGCGTTCGACGCGACGGCTGACGTCCGAACCCCGGTACGCACTCTTCAGCCCCCTGGATAATTTGCCTAGTTGCATGGCGTGGTGTGTCCTTTCACCTGCGCCTACAGCGAAAACTGTGTAAGCGGCGTCGTGGACGCCTACCCCGGCGGCAACACAATGTGATATGTCAACAGAGTCGTCAACGCCAAGAGAAGAAAAGGGCGTCCAGGGATCAGACTAGGCCATGGCCTCACTAGATCGCAACCAGACGCGGATTGTGGCGATCTTGATCATGGCGAGGTAGTTGGCGGCGAGTTCTTCATATCGTGCTGCGATACGGCGGAACGGCTTCAGCTTATTGAAGAAGCGCTCGACCCGGTTGCGCATGCGGCAGAGGGTGCGGCCGCAGGCATGGCGGGTGTTGGGGGTGCCCGAGCGGCGCACCCACGATTACACCGGCGCGTCCTTCCACTTGCTCGGGCGGAGCGGCCCGCCGCAGGTCGCGAGGCCGAGCGTCGTTGCGGCCGTCAACATACCGTACAGGAACCTGCGCTTGCCCCGCGGCCACGCCGCCGCTTTAAAGAGCCTCGGGCGCCACCGCGCGCTATTCCGCCCCGTCCCCGACCGGCGCCTCGACGCGCGCCCGGCGGTCGCTCAACAGGCCGTCGATGCCTTTGCGATTGACGACCGAGCTGAACTCGGCCCGGTGTGTGTGCAGCATGCTGATGCTGCCTTCGACATGGAGATCGATGACCTTGTGGCTCCCGTCCTTCGAGCGGACGCGGAAATCGATCCCGACGGGGTCGGCACCGGAGGGCCGGGCGACCTGCGTGCGCACGATCTTGTCGCCGCTCTCGTCGGCGATGGCGGAGTGCGCCGTGAACTGCTCGCCACAATAGGAATAGGAATCGAACCGGACCACGTACACGCGCGCGATGGAATCGAGGAAGATCGCTGAGAATTCCGCGCGCTGCCTCTTGGTTGCCGACTTCCAGTGCCGCCCGAGCACGAAGCGGGTGACCGTCGGAATGTCGAAGCCCCTGACCATCACGTCACGGAACGCGACCTCGCGCTCCGCAAGGGTACTGTTGGCCTTGTCCCCAAGAATGGCGATGACGTCGTCGCCGATACCCTGGACGTACGCGATCGCCGGGTCGTCAGATGCGGCCGCCCGCTGTCCTCCGACCGCGACTATGAGGGCAGCAATCAAGGCGGCGACCAAGAAAGTGCGTCCAGACACCAGACAGGCGATTGAATCTCTTCAGGTCCGATTGTCTCGACATTACGATCATCCAGTCCTGGCAAATTAGTGAAGCGTACCGGAACTTGTTAGAATTCACAATGGCGATCTCCTAGTAGAAACGTATTCGGTCAGTTTCGTCTGTCGGTCTGATTGCGCCAATCAGAAGAGATAATCGCGAACAAGCTTTGCAATAGAAACGGTCATATGCCGGTAAAATGGCGGCACGGTTCGCCCAGTCGACTGGCCTAAGCAAGTACAGTCTTTAGCTTTCGTGAGAGCTAACTTGGCCATGTATCCCGCCGTCACGATGGGACTGCTGCTGCGGTTTTCTATCAGGAGAAACGACGCGTAGCCAGGCGGCCTGTGGATCGGACGATGGTTGTCGCGCCGATCGGCGGAGCAAGTGATAGGTCGCATTCGAACCCCAGGGGTCGAGGTCTTGAGACGACCCATATTGTGGGGCGCATGGGTCCTTCGGAGCGGACCCTAATGGCGGCCACTCGACGCGAACGCCGTCCGGCCCGCGCGAGTCCTCCTGGACCATGGAGGCAAGTCCTCAATGCTCGACGGGGCACTACCGTTCCGCGACACGACCCACCCCGCCTCCATCATTCACACCTGACAGTGGAACCACGTCGCCATCATGGGCGCCAGTGCTTGCCATTCTTGCTTGCGTCGGCCGGGCCAGCACACTAGGTTCACACTTTCCAGCGCTCATGAAACGACTGATCCTGAGTTGCATGCTGAGGCTGGGAGGGTCCAGTGTCCGACCAACAATCATACACGAAGACCGCATTGCTGAACCTCCGCGAAGAGCTGATTCTACTGCTTCTCAACGACGAGACCGGCTACTTTCACCAGGTGCAGGGCTGGAACCTGAACTGCGCTGTCATTGGTGCAGCTCTTGCGGAACTGGCTCTTGATTTACGTATCGACACGGACACGGACGCCCTCTATCTCGTTAACAAGGCGGAGACGGGCGATCCTGTTCTGGACTCCATCTTGGCGACAATTGCAGCCGAGCCGACACAGAACCACACTCAATATTGGATTGAGCGGTTGACCCCGCGCGCGGAGTCCATCATCGACAGCACGCTGGAGCAACTGGCGGAGCGCGGCATACTCCACCACCAGTCCGGCGGCTTTTGGTCTCTGTCCCGCGCTGCTTGGCAGACGCAAACTGCTGGGTCTTCCGATGACAGGGAGGTCGAGTTTGTCAAGATTCGAATCGGCAAGGTAATTTTCGACGACGAATTTCCCGATCCAAGAGACATCATAATTATTTGTCTTGTCAATACCTGCGATGTCTTTCGTTTTATCTTTCCCCTCGATGAACCGTCAATGGAACGCATTCGACTGATTTCCAGGATGGATGTAATCGGACGTTCCATCGCCACCGCCATCGACCAAAGCCTGTCAGGGCCGGCACTCCGACGCCCGCAACGCACCAAGCCCATACCGTCTGTTCCATTGCGCGAATTTCTGGTCAACAGACATGCCCGCGTGGGCAATATACCCGCATTATTTGCCGACCTTGCCAGCAGACACGGGCCGGTATTTAAGCTGCGCGTGCCGTTTCCAAGAGGGGGTATGATCGTTTTGGCCGGTGCCCGGACAAATGAATGGGTGCATCGGTCGGGGCGCCTATATTTGAGGGCCAAGGACTATCTCGAGGACTTCCAAAAGGTCTACGGTGCGTCCCGCATCCTACCTTCGATGGATGGTGCCGAACACTTCCGAATGCGCAAGGCCATGAGCCCGACCTGTTCGCGAGAGGCTCTCGAGGGCCAGCTGGGCGAACTCTACCGCCACGCCCGCGCGTACATGGCGACATGGAAGGTCGGTGACACTTTGCCTGCCGTAACGACGTTCCAGGAATTGATGAATGCGCAGTATTCACCGCTCGCTGTTGGCGTCGACACCCAGGACAGCATCAAGAACCTGCTTGAATTCAAGCAACGATCCCTAACCACTCATATTCTGAAAGCCTTGCCCAAGTTCTTTCTGCATACTCCAGGAATGAAACGAAGGAAGAAGGAAATCGGCAATCTTCTTGACCGCATTCAGGCGGTGCACACCCCGGCGCAGCGCGTTGGTTGTCCGCGAGATGTTATCGACGATCTTTTGAGTCTTCATGACAGTGACCCGCAGTTCTTGCCGGAAACCGACTTGCATTTCGCCCTCGTAGCTCCGTTAATTGTCAGCGTCTATCTCGGCAACGCGATGAGCTTCGCTGTCTACGCCATGGTCTCTCAGCCCTCACTATACAAGAGAATCCGGAGCGAAGCGGATGCGCTCTTCGCTGGCGGCGATCCGGGGCCAAAGGAGCTCTCCAAGGCAGCAATTAATGTCACTCACCGTTTCCTGTTAGAGTCCCAACGGATGTACCCTATTTTGCCGTTGCAGATAAGGACTGTGATGAACGGGTGTGTCGTCGAAGGGCACGAACTGGAAACGGGGACACGGATCTATATTATGCATACAGCCGCGCATTACATGAAGGACGTCTTTCCCGACCCCTTCTCGTTTGACATCGATCGCTATCTGCCGCCGCGAGAGGAACAGCGAGGTTTCGGTTACGCTCCGTTCGGACTCGGTACCCATTTGTGCCTTGGGCACCGATGGGTCGAATTGCAGATGGCCGTTAATTTGCTCATGATCGCTCATTATTTTACATTGGACCTGAAGTCCAAGCGCTACAAGTTGCGGATAAACCCTTTTCCGACGATGGCGCCAAGCAGGAAGCTGAAGTTCGTGGTTTCTGAACAAAGACACCAACTTGACGCTTGAAGCCGTCTCGTACCCTCAGTAACGCGGGTTGGGGAGAGACCGCATCGTCCTCTAGAGCGTGATCCTGCCTGATTGAATCGAAAGGAATTCCCAAGGCCTCGGACCTGCGATCCACCGGAATCCCGCCCTTGGGCCGATAGGAGAGCGACGTGCCCCCGATCGACTGCAAACGGCACTGCCGCCTCAGGCTAAGTGCCGGGTGATCCCGCACCGGCAACGCCCGCCACTCCAACCGGCTCATCGACCGGACCCGCAGGCGCCTAGCTCGCCGGTGTCTTCGACCGCATCGCCGGCCTGCCGCAGACCCGTCTGCATGAGCTCCTGTCCTGGAACTGGAAGGCCGAACGGCGGCTCAGCCTCGCCGCACAGAACACCCGGTCCTCGGCGAAAGCTTACCGTGAACGCCCTCACAACCCCGTTCTTCGCAAGCGGTGCGAACACCCAACTTTCAGGCTCGGCGGTGATGGCATTGGATGAGTCTCTCACCGCGAGGATCGCTCAAAGCAGGATGTTTGGCCGGCTGATGCCTTCGCCGGTTTTTTCCTTCCACGGCGGCGGGCTAGAACACCTTCGGGATGAAAAGGTAAGGGACCTCTTTGCCATAGCGATCCCAGTCGGCACCGTACTTCTTCTTGCAGCGCGCGATGTCGCGGCCCGCGCGATGAAGGATCATGACCACGAAGAACATCACATAGAAATAGGGCATGAAATGGTCGAATTCGCAGATCAAGCCCCATGACAGCGCCATGAGAATGTCCGCTGTGTAGTGGAGCTTGCGGGCGTAGCGCCACCAGCCGTCGACGAGCAGCTTGGAGCCAGACTCGGTGTCCAGGTAGCGGGGATCTTCGAGAGTGCCCCAAGGTAACTGCGGGAACGCCTTTCGTTTCACATACGAGCCATTGAGCTTCATGCGGAAGCGATTTCGTTGGCTATTCGCCGTGTCCCAAACGTAATAGGCGCCGAAGAGGAGGGCGAAGCAGAACACCGTGTACGGAATCGAGAGCTCGAAGGGCGGACGGGACGCGATGTACATGGAGCTGAAGCAATAGACAAAGGGCACCCCCGCAAGGTTCCAGAAGACCAGCATCCATCCCCACTTCTCGTGGAAGAAGTCCCAAGTCGTCGGGATACACTCCTCGCCCTTCATACAGGCGTTGGCGTAGAGGAAGTGGGCGACCGCCATGAAGATCATAGGACTACTCACCGTGCCATACGCGGCGTACTGGTGTGCAGCACCGCTTGCCGTCAGCAGAAAGAGCGTGAGCCACGACACGCGAACCTCCGCCCACATCTTCAGGTCGAGCACCCCGATGCGTGGGTTGAGCCATGCCCCCATGAAGAAGTCGTAGAGGAAGCTGCCCGACATCCGCTCCGCGTTGCCCGTGACCTTAGCTCCAAGATACACAACGAGTGCAATCGCGTTCGCGGTAATCATCGCCGCGATCATGAACGAGCCGAACTGTTCGTAGATCGTCTGTAATGGGAAGATGCCGGTAAAGTGCAGTGCGGCGACGCCGGCCAGCGTCAGCCACCAGGCGGTGATTCCGTTGCAGCGGTAGACCAATCGCTTGCCTCCGCGCGATGGGATCGGCAACCCCTTGATCTCCAATCCCGGAATAAAGGCCGCCATCAATCCTTCTACCAGCAAGAATGTCCAGTAGATCGCGAACGTGCGCCACGACGGCGTTGCGTGTGCAACGATTTGCTCCCAGAGTTGCGCGAAGAACGGGCCCACGTCGGAGAGTCCTGCCGGATAGAAGACGGCGCCGTCGTGGAAGCGCCACGCGATCCAAAGGTAGAGCATCAACGCGTGCGAGAGACTTATGATGACGCCCGCCCCGAGCGTACCCCCGAACTCGCGCGCGGCGTCGTTGCTCTTGTCCGCCGTCATGGGCCGGTTGCTGCGTCTTGCACGGTTCCCTCTTGGGCACAGGCGTTTTCAACTAGCCGCTCGTTTGGAAGAGTCTGGGGTCCGGTGGAGTCCCAGCGCTGGAATTCCCGCGTGGATCGCGGAAGCCTCCTGTTCATGCCGCGTCGCATGTCCGTCACCCCGGTCGCAAGCCAGACCCGCACGCCGCTCGGAACGGGGATCATAGCCGCTCCAGGATCGCGATCACCCATGCCGGCGCAGATCCGTCGACCGCCCGGTCGACGACCACCCGGCGCTCGCCCGCCGGCACGACCTCCATCCGGCCCGTCGACGGCAGACCCTCCGCCACAACATCCTCGGGTGTCCACCTTCACGGCCTCTCGGGCGACCTCCCGCACAGCGCTGGGATCATCACCCGCAGGGTGACCCTCTCGGGCTTCTCTCGATTCGCTCATCCCCGAGTCTACAAGGGTTTTCCGCGATCGGCCCTTCGCCCAACTGCCGGATTTGGGTTTAAATGTGTCACGGTTCTGCAGTATGATAAAGTCTGGGGTAAGATGGCCATCTCCGTCGGCGATACGGCACCTGACTTCGTTCTGAAGACAACACAGAATGAGACGTTCCGGCTGAGTTCGTTGCGTGGCCGTAAGGTGGTGTTGTTCTTCTACCCTGCAGACGGCTCCATGGCATGCACGCTCCAAGTCTGCGCCCTCCGCGATGCGTATGAAGACTTGGTGGGACTCGGCGTGGAGGTGGTCGGCGTCAATGGTGCGGGCGTGGACTCACACCGGCGATTTGCCGAACACCATGGGTTGCCGTTTCAGATCGCCAGCGACCCGAACGATACCGTTCGTCGCCTGTACGGCGCCTTCTCATGGCGATTCCCCGGACGCGTAACCTACCTGGTGGACGAGAAAGGCGTTGTACGCGATGTTTTCTCCTCGATATTGCGACCCCGAGCGCACCTGAAGCGGGTCAAGGCGTGGGTCACTATCCCGCCGTCGCCGTGACTCGTTAGCACCACAAATATTCAGTCTTTAGAGTGGGTCCCTTGCGCGGACACATTCAAGCGGCTGCGCGGTATCTTCCTCGCTCTTGAAGGGGAGCGAATCGCCTGCACTTGGTGAAAATAACCGATCTCGTCGTCAAGAAGACGTCGACTCAGCTCTTTGTGCAAGTTCGGCGACGTGCTCCTGTTGTGAGAGTCGCGGCCGGACATTGGCCCCCTCACCCGAAGCCTCTGCATACAGCGCAAGACCGGCCGTTGCCAAAAGCTGGAACGCATCCAATTGCACTGTACCGACCCGGTCGGCGCAAGCCAGAACCCATTTCAGTGTCGATAACACAGGCTATGCCCGTTCATGTGCCAGAAGATCTGTCCAGTGTTAGGAGGATTCCAACCATGGCGGTTTGGATTCGTCGGACGGAGCAGGTACAAGGGCAACTCGCGCGACCTTGACAACGGGTCTCATGCTGTCGTATCCGAGGGAAGTCCTCGATGTCCGCGAGGCGGACGGCACCCCGGGGACCATGACGGCCTAGTCATCCGGCACTGAGCTAAGGTTCATTGTAAGAGCAGCACCGGAGTATGACAACGGGGGGCCCGCTGAAAGAACACTTGCTAGCGGCAAGCTTTCGCCCGGACCGAAAGGGCGTCGATCGCGGAATGTTCTGTAGCGTCCATCAAGGTACGCACAATTCATGAGGAGCTTCGCTACAAGTACGTGGAGCTTGGCTCTTGCAAACTGCCTTTTATGAAGAATTTCGCTGCTAAGGGGGCAGATTGATATGAAGTTGGAGGCCTGCATCGCGCTGGTCATGGGTCGCCGGTGGCTGACCATTTTGCTCTCTCTACTTGTCATATTGGCCCTCACCGCGGGTGCCCAGTTCGTCGCTGTCGGTGTCGACTACCGGAATCATTTTAGCAAGGATGACCCACACCTTATCGCGCTTGAAGAGCTGGAAGACACCTACTCTTTCGCCGATACCGCGCTTGTTGCCGTGGCACCTCAGGACGGCACCATTTTCACACGGGAAGCGCTCGCTGCCATAGAAGAGCTGACCGAGGCGCTGTGGCGGACGCCGTATGCCACCCGGGTCGACTCAATTTCAAATTATTCGCATAGCGAAGGTTTCGACGACGAGCTGGTTGTCGAGCCACTTGTCGACGACGCTGAATCCCTTAGTGACGACGATATAGGACGAATTCAGAGAATCGCGCTCGATACCGAGGAAATTGCCGGGCGCTTCATTTCCCGGGACGGTCGCGTTGCCGGGTTGGTCGTCAGTGTGACGCTTCCCGAGGATCGCCAGCTGGGCAACGTCGAGGTTACCGACTTCCTCTATGCCACTATCGCCGAGGCTCGGGCGAAGTATTCGAACATCGACTACCACCTTACCGGCGACGTCGCCCTCAATCGTGCCATGCGCGACGCCCTGGACGAGGACTTTGGCATCCTCGGGCCCATCGCGCTTGGGACAATGCTGCTCGTCGCGGTTCTTCTGCTACGCTCGATATGGGGGACCGTCGCGATTGTTCCGATGCTGATTGCCGTTATCCTGTCCGCGCTGGGCTTCGCCGGCTGGACCGGCATGAAGCTGTTCGGTGAGAGCGGTGCCGCCATGTTCGTCTTGATGGCGGTCACCGTTGCGCATTCCGTGCACGTCATAGAGGCAATGCTATCGGGCCTGCGTCAAGGAATGAACCGCAAGCAAGCAGCCATTCATTCTCTGCAAGCCAACGTGTGGCCTATTTTCCTTACGTCATTCACGACCGCAATCGGCTTCCTCAGCCTGAATTTCTCGGAGACGCCACCGTTTCGGACCATGGGTAACATCGTCGCGTTCGGCGCGTTGTGCGCCTTCGTCTATTCGGTGACGTTTTTGCCCGCACTTCTGTCGATCCTGCCCATGCGCAGCCGGCCCGTGCGCGACGGGAAATTGGAATTTGCCGATCGTTTCGGGCGGTTTGTCGTTTCCTACCGCGTGACCCTCCTATGCTCCTTCGCAGTTTTGATTGTGGCGCTCGTTGTCGGTATCTCGCGGATTGAACTCAAGGAGAACTGGCTGGAGCTTCTCGATGAGAGTTATGAATTCCGGCGATCAACGGAATTCGTGAGCGACAATTTCACAGGCCTGGAAACGTTCGAGTACTCGCTCAACTCAGGGCGGGAAGGCGGTATCACAGACGTCAACTATCTAGGTCAGGTGGATGCGTTTGCCGAGTGGTTTCGGGCGCAACCAGAAGTTGCTCACGTCAATGCCGTCTCCGACATCATGAAGCGCTTGAACAAGAATTTGCATGGCGAGGATTCGGATTTTTACAGTCTTCCGAACGACTCCGATCTTGCCGCACAGTATTTGTTGCTCTACGAACTGTCCTTGCCCGTCGGCCGCGACCTGAACAACCTCATCGACGTCGAAAGGTCGGCAACGCGTGTGACGGTTGTACTGAGCAGACTCTCCTCCAATGAACAGATAGAACTTGACGATCGCGCGCAAGCCTGGCTCCGTCAAAACGCCCCTGGTCTGGAAACCGGGGCCACCGGGGTTGCGGTCGTCGGCGCTCACTCGATGCAGAGGAACATAGAAGGCATGTTGCTCGGCACCATTACGGCAATGGCCATCGTCTCCTTGCTCCTGGTCTTCGTCTTCAGAAGCGTGCGTCTCGGCCTGATCAGCTTGATACCCAATTTCGTTCCGGCCGCCATGGCGTTCGGTTTGTGGGGGTATGCGATAGGACAGGTGGGAGTCGCAGCGTCGATCGTCACCGCGATCGCGTTCGGCATCATTGTGGACGACACGATCCACTTCATGACCAAATATCAAAGCGCCCGAAAGAGCGGACTGTTGCCGTCGGAGTCTGTTCGATCCGCCTTTCGCTCAGTGGGCAAGGCGCTATTGGCGACCACCGCCGTGTTTGCGCTGGGATTCATGGTATTCGGAGCGTCGGGGATGGCGAACAACCAGGCGCTTGGTCTGCTAGTGGGAATAACGGTTATCGTTGCCCTACTGGCGGATTTCCTGTTCCTCCCGCCGTTGCTGATGCTGCTCGACGGAATGAAGAAGAGTAAGGAGATCAGGGATACGAGTTCGGAGCGCAATTGAATGAATTCGAGCGGCCGATGAGTAGGCACGACATGTTGAGCGGGGAGAGCAGTGGCCAGTCGGGGAAAGATCGATTGCTGCGAGCCTGACAGCCCGTCGATGGGTTCCTTGAGGAAGCGGCGGCGCGACTTGCCAACTGGATGCTCGTGCACGCCGCGTGCGGCCGCAATCGCGCAGTTGCTGCTCAAGCCGTGCGCGCCGCAACGCGGGATCATGCGACAGCGATCCGACAGGGAGCGCGCGACCCGGCACGGCCGAACCTGTCCCTTCAGAAACGACCATTCCTCATCGCTCGAGACCAAGGCCACCCGCGGACGGCCGAGACGGCATAACGGCCGCGTGCGGGAGATGGCGAGGGCGTGATGATCGCGCGCCTCCCCGTCATTCTCCCGGCGGCGCTGTTGATGCTGGTTTCGGTGCTCGCGACCGGCACCGGCGCATACGCCGACGACGGGATCGGCGATCGGATCGAGTTTTCCGGGCGTCTGTCTACGGAAACCCGGTTGTACCCCGCGTCTGCCGCGCATCCCGGCCAGCGCTCCCATGCGAGCGGCTTTGCCGCGGAGGTCACGGCCTATATGGAGGACGACGAAGGCAGGAGCATTACGTTGACGCCCTTCTACCGATACGACGCCGGGGATCCGGACCGCACCCACGGCGATCTTCGCGAGGCCTATCTTCTCCTCTACGGCGATGTCGGCGACGACGAATGGGAACTGCGTCTGGGCGTCGATCGGGTCTTCTGGGGCGTCGTCGAATCGCGTTCCCTGGTCGATATCGTCAACCAGACCGACCTCGTGGAACACCCGAACGAGAAGACCAAGCTGGGCCAGCCGATGGTCCATCTCACCTGGTCGGGGGACTGGGGGGCGCTGGAGTTGTTCGGGCTGACCGGGCACCGCGAGCGCACCCTTCCGGGCCGGCACGGCCGCCTGCGTCCCCGGTTTGTCGTGGACCCCAGTCTGACCTCGTACGAGTCCGCGGCGGAAGAGTGGCATCTCGATCTCGCCGGCCGGTACAGCGGCAGCTTCGGGCCGGTCGACGTCGGGCTCAGCGTGTTCGACGGCACGAGCCGCGAGCCCACCCTCCTGCCGACGCAAACAATGCCGCCGTTTGGCACTGAAATCGTCCTGGCGCCGCATTACGAGCAGATCCGCCAGTTCGGTCTGGATACCCAGCTCACCACCGGCCCCTGGCTTCTCAAGCTGGAAGCCATCCACCGCGCCGGCGCGCAGAACACCCAGTTCGATCCAATCAGCGGCAAATACGAGGAAGAGGACTACGTGGCCTTCGTCGTGGGCGGCGAATACACGATCAATGCCCTGTGGGAGTCGGACTCCGATCTGAGCCTGATCGCCGAATGGGCTCGCGACGAGCGAGGCCAATGGGCGACCAACGCATTCGAGAACGACATGCTCCTTGCCGCGCGCCTCGGGCTGAACGACGAACCGAGCTCCGAATTCTCCGTCAGCGCTCTGAACTCCCTCGACAACGGCAGCCGCGTCCTGAGCGCCGAATTCAAGCGCCGCCTCTCGGACAGCTTGTCCTTGCACGTGGAGGCCTCCGCCTATGTGGGGATCGACGAGGAGGACGTCGTATACGCCGTGCGGCGCGACAGCTATATCGGGGTGAACCTGGACTACGGCTTCTGAACCGGACCAACGCACGAGGGTCCAGGGAATGGCCGTCCCCGGACGGGTTTCTCATGTGCGGGGCAGGAATTGTGCTGCCATGCGCGAAGAGGTTCCGGCGAAGGTGAGGGAGATGACATGGTCCAGTCGCCGCCCGGATACCGCCGTCGATTTCTCGCTTTCCCCGTTCTGCCGATGACCGCCGACAGGAGGAAACGGTGATTCGCGTCCCTCTCCCCCACCCAATGCTCGTGTTGGCCGGGATCTGTCTCGCCATTCTGGCCTGGGCGGTCGAGCCGTCGGTCGGTCACGCCGCCGACAGTGCCGAGGAAGCCGGGCTCAAGATCGCGACCGAAGCCCGCGAACGCCAGAAGGGTTACGGCAATTTCACCGCAAGCTTGACCATGATACTGCGTAACAAACGGGGGCAGGAAAGCACGCGCGAAGTCCGCCTGAAAGTCATCGAAGTCGCGGGAGAGGGCGATCGCACCATGTTCGTGTTCGACCGCCCGCGCGACGTCAAGGGAACCGCGTTTCTCGTCCACGCCCACTTGGACGAACCGGACGAGCAGTGGCTCTATCTTCCCGCCCTGAAACGGGTCAAGCGCATCAGCTCCTCGAACCAGTCCGGCTCCTTCATGGGGAGCGAATTCTCGTACGAGGACATGGGCGCCATCGAGGTTGAGAAATTTACTCACCGATACCTGCGCGACGAGCCCTGCGGCGATCTCGAATGCGCCGTTTTGGAGCGTACTCCGGTCGACAAGGATTCGGGTTACTCCCGTCAATTGGTCTGGCTCGACCGGGAGGAGCTTCGCACCATGCAGGTCCACTTCTTCGACCGCAGAGACGAGCATCTCAAGACGCTGGCCGTGGAGGGTTACGAGAAATATCTCGATCGCTACTGGCGGAGCGGCACGATGACGATGACGAGCCATCTCACGGGAAAGAGCACCGTGCTGCTCTGGTCGGACTTCGAGTTCCAGACGGACCTCGACATCGGCGACTTCACCAAGACGGCGCTCAAACGGGTACGGTAGTTTCGGGCGAGGACCGGCGGCCTCGCCCTCCGGCGTCGCCGACAGGCAATTGGCTGGAGCGGAGCGGCAATGGGCCTGAACCGGGGGCAGTATCCCCGCGGGTGTATGGGCCGCTGATCGCGTGGGGAACACCCATCCCGGCTCATATCTCCTTGCGCTTGACCGGGCACCGCAGGTTCGACGCCGCACGCCGGCTGGCGCTTTCGCGCCACAGGAGCGCGGGCCGGGGTAAGAACCTGGTCACCGGACACAGAAATAAGGTTTATTGCAAAGTGGCCATCGGAGTATGGCGATGCTACCTGCATGCATCCGCGGGAGCAGCATCCTAGCCCCGGATACGCTCCTTTCGGGCTCGGCTACTCGCATGCTTGGGCTCGACATGGGTCGAGCTGAAACTGGCCATCAACGTCCTCGTGGTCGCTCGCTACTTCACATTCCAACTGTCTCCTGCAAGCCATACGCTGCGGATAAATCTATTTCCAAGTTCTCGGCCCGCAGGGCGAGTATCCTGGATCAATAGGTGGCGGTGGATCCTCGTTGGCGCTAAATGCGACCACTATCGCAGCCATACGGATAGAACTGTCTGCAATAGCGCCGATACTTGCCGATCGCTCCGTCGGAGCGACACAAACGCGGATGAGGCCGGCACTTCTTTCGTCGCCAGATCGCGACATCTTGTAGAACATCCCGCTCTTGTGTAGAAATCAGAATCTTGTTCATGATCCTGGCGCGGAGCTTCACCGGCAAGAATCCGAGGCCGGCGATTGAACGTTTGGACTTTCGTGTTTGCCGGACCTGCGAGACCAGAACCAAATCGATGAACGTGCCGTCGACTGGCGTCGCCAGAACCCACAGGCGAGACTCTATGTCAATTGTGCGCTCGTGGATGTCGACGAACGAGTAACCCAGTCCATGCACGTAGGTTGTGGCTGAAACGTCGTAGATGATGTCGGTGAATCCGGCGATACGCCGGCGACGCCTGAAATCGAAGCGACTCACGAGACGTGCGCCGTCCACCGTTGTCGATCCGACAGCTCTCACATCGTCATAGCCGTGCACGTGCCGCAGGTGGGCCAAGTCTACTGAGTTCTCCGTCGTCTCCTGAGGATGGCCGGGAAATCGCATTGTCCGGAATTCCAGGCCGCTCCACTCACCTCCAACCGACGGCTCTTCAGAATCAGGAAGGTTCCATTGCGGCGGGCGTCCATCGATGCCCCCACCAGGCGAAGATGAGGCCGAGAATCTCCCGTGTATCGAAGACCTTCAACCTCGCGGATGCGGGCGGCGCAGCATAGGGGGTCGCAACGCAGTTGCCGGCGACATTGTAGGTGAAGCCGTGAAAGGGACAGACGAGATGGCCATCGCGCACACGTCCCCCGGCGGCAGGACCCAAAGAGGAGCCCAGGTGAGGGCATACCGACTGGGCTATGCAGATAGCCCCCTCATTGTTGCACCAAGCGACAATGTCGTGCCCAAGCCACTGCTTTTGGATTAATGTCCTTTTCATTATTGAACGTCGTCTGGCGACGAAATACCACCCCTCGGGAAATGGGAAAGAGAGAGATCATTGCCGCCACGCCGCAATCGTCTCTCGCGTCTTGCCAAGTTTTCTGCATATGTCG